>CAKZQS010000052.1 GCA_937141935.1 uncultured Ectothiorhodospiraceae bacterium | reverse complement strand
CCGCCTTTGCCGACCTCGGCCTACGCCCCGAGGTCCGCGCTGCGCTCGACGCCGTTGGCTACGAGCAACCTTCCCCCATTCAGGCCGCCGTCATCCCCGAGATGCTGGCGGGCCGCGACGTGCTGGGCCAGGCCCAGACCGGCACCGGCAAAACCGCCGCCTTCGCGCTGCCGCTGCTGAGCCAGCTCGAGCTGGAACGGCGCGAGCCCCAGGCGCTGATCCTGGTGCCCACGCGCGAGCTGGCCATCCAGGTGGCCGAGGCGCTGCAGCGCTATGCCGCCCAGCTGCCCGGCTTTCACGTGCTGCCGATCTATGGCGGCCAGTCCTACACCGGCCAGCTGCGCGCGCTGGCGCGCGGCGTGCACGTCGTCGTGGGCACGCCCGGCCGGGTCATCGACCACCTGGGCCGCGGCACGCTGAAGCTCAGCGGGCTGAACACGCTGGTGCTCGACGAGGCCGACGAGATGCTGCGCATGGGCTTTGTCGACGACGTCGAGGAGATCATGTCGCGCACGCCGCCGCAGCGCCGCGTGGCGCTGTTCTCGGCCACGATGCCGCGCGAAATCCAGCGCATCGCCGAGACCCAGCTCAACGACCCGGCGCGCATCACCATCACACCCGAACCCACGGCCACGCCGAAGATCCGGCAACGCATGTGGCCGGTGTCCGGCATGCACAAGCTGGACGCGCTGACCCGCATCCTGGAAGGCGAGGAGATCGACGGCGTCATCGTCTTCGTGCGCACCAAGCTGGCCACCGTGGAGCTGGCCGAGCGGCTGGCGGCGCGCGGCCACGAGGCCGTGGCCATCAACGGCGACATGGACCAACGCCAGCGCGAGCAGGCCATCGAGCACTTCCGCGCCGGCCGCCTGGACGTGCTGGTGGCCACCGACGTCGTGGCCCGCGGCATCGACGTCGACCGCGTCAGCCACGTCATCAACTACGACATCCCGCACGACACGCAGTCCTATGTGCACCGCATCGGCCGCACCGGCCGCGCCGGGCGCAAGGGCGAGGCGGTGCTGTTCGTGGCGCCGCGCGAGCGGCGCATGCTGTTTGCCATCGAGCGCACGGTGGGCCAGCGCATCGAACGCATGACGCTGCCCAGCGTCGAGCAAATCAACGACCGCCGCATGCTCGAGTTCAAGCAGAGCATCGCCGGCGTGCTGGAGGCGGAAGACGAGAGCCCGCAGCTGCCGCTGTACCGGCGGCTGATTGCCGAGCTGGAGGCCGACGGTCCGCACGGTATGGCCGAGATCGCCGCCGCGCTGGCCGTGCTGCTGCGCGACGGCCAGCCCCTGCTGCTGGACCCGCCGCCCCCGCAGCGCGAACGTGCCGAGCAGGGGCCCCGGCCCGAGCGTGGCCCGCGGCCGGACCGCGGCCCGCGCCCCGAGCGCGCGCCGCGCGACCCCAACCAGCCGCCGCTGGAGCTTTATTGGCTGGGTGTGGGGCACCGCGACCGCGTGGAGCCGCGCAACATCGTCGGCGCCATCGCCAACGAGGCCGGCCTGGACCCGCAGTACATCGGCCGCATCGACATCCGCGAGGACCACAGCCACATCGAGCTGCCCGAGGGCATGCCCAAGGAGATCCTGCGCACGCTGAAAAAGACCTGGGTCTCCGGCCAGCAGCTGCGCATCCGCCGGCTGGATGGCAGCGACGACGGCGCGCCCGAGGACGAAAGCGATGCGCCGCAGGGGCCCCGCCCCGGGCCGCAGCGTGCCGGCAAACCCGGCTTCGCCAAGGGGCCGGGCGGCGGGAAAGGCTTCGGTAAGGGCCCCGGAAAGGGCCCGGGCAAGGGCAAGGGCAAGAAGCCCGGCGCGCCGGGCAAGTTCGGCAGGGGCCCGGGGCCCAAGCCGGGGAAATTCGCCGGCAAGAAGGCCGGGCCGCGGCCGGCCAAGCCCGCCGGCAAGGCTCGCGGCCCCGCCGGCGACTGAGGCCGCAGCAACAAAAAGGCCCCGCAGAGGCGGGGCCCTGATCCTGCCGGGCCGGGTTTAACCGGCGCCGTTGCTGGGGCTGGGCTGCGCGGGGGCGGCATCGCCGTCGCCGGCCGCGTCATCCGCGGCGTCTTCGTCGTCGACCTCCTCGTTGTCGCGCTCCGGGTCAACCCGGTCCAGCCGCGGCGGCGTGTCGTCCTCGTCGTCGCCCTCCGTGTCGGCGGCGCCATGGCGCACCCGGCGGGCCAGCAAGGTGCTGCCGTCCCAGGCCGCGTATACGGCGACCCGGTCGCCGCTGGCCGCATTGCGGTAGAAGGCGGCGGCGCCGCCTTCGCCAAAGCGGGTGCGCTCGTCGCTTTGCACCGCCAGGCCCAGCAGCGCAAAACGCTGGGTGTCCGGTTCGATGCGCTGCAGCTCGCCGCCGACGAAGGCGCGGCCCGGCCGCAGGCGCGAGCGGTGGATGTGGTGCGCCACCAGGCGGCCATCGGCGTAGTGGCCGACGACGCGCACGGCCAGCGCCGGCTCGATGTCGGCCAGGCGGAAGCGGCGGTCGTTGCGCGCGTCGTCGTCTTCGTCCGCCCGCCCGTCGTCACCAAACTCGTCGTCGCCGGACTCGTCGTCATCGTCGTTGTCCTTGCGCCGCGCGGCCTCCGTCGCCGCATCATCGGTGCGGCCATGGCCGGCGAACTCCGGCACGAAGATTTCCAGGCCACCGAGCACGGTCAGCGTGCGGGCCTCGCGATCGATGCGCTCGACCTGCGCCTCGACCGCGGCGTTCACGCGCGGCAGCACGGCGACCTGGTCGGCCAGCAGCAACCGGCGCTCGGGGTCGGCGCGGCCCAGCACGATGACCTCGGCGCCGCGCACCAGGTCCTCGACGCCGCCAAAGCGGAAGAGGGTGGCGTCATCCACGGCAAAGCGCCGCTCGCGCACGCGGTAGACCCCGCCGCCTTCGACGGCGTGGATGCGGCCATGCAGCCGCAGGGGTCGGTCGGCCGGCGGTTCGTCGCGCTCCAGTTCGCGCAGGCGCTCGGCCAGAAACACCGGCTGCCGGTCGGGCGCGGCGTCGGTCGGCGGCGTATCCGAGGACGCCGCGCCGTCCATGCGGCCGTGCACGAGAACCAGGTCGCCATCGCTGAGGCCATCGATCAGTTCGAGCACGCTGGCACCGCTGTAGTCCACGCGCACGCGACCCAGATCAAATTGCAGCCGGTCCGGGTCGTGCGCGGCCACGGGCCCACGCAGCAGCGCCTCGGACGCCGCCTGCGGCCGCGTGCCGATAAAGCGGGCGAGCACGCTGCCGTCGTCGCGGCGCTCGCCGGAGACCGCCAGCACGGTGCCCAGCGCCAGACTGTCGAGCGCGAAGCCGCGCAGCACGGTGCGCTCGTCGATCTGCACCGGCGTGCCCAGCAGCTCGAGCTGCTGCGCCGCGACATCGATTGCGCTGACCGGCCCGCGCAGCAGGTCGCGCATTTCGATGCGTCGCGCCTCGCCCTGGCTGGGGTCGTCGTCGTCGAGGTCGCCGAAGACGGCCACGACCATGCCGGGCTGCAGGTCGGCCTCGCGGGCGGGCTGGTCGTTCAGGCGGATGTCGGCATTGGCGCTGCGAAAGCGGGTGCCGCCGACATACACGCTGCCAAAGCCGGCAATGGGTCCGCTGGCCACCAGCGCGGCCTTGCCGCCCGCGCCGGGGTCGGGGTTGGCAGGCGACTCGGCGCCAAGGCCGGCGCCGTCGCCGGAGCCGCCGGAGCAGGCGGCCAGCGCGGCGGCCGCCAGCGCAGCCAGTAAGGGCTTGGAGAGTGGGGGGCTTACAGGCGTCATGGGGAGATCCTGAGTGACGTGCGTCAGTGCACAATTGGCACATTACGCCCAAATATTGATTTTGCAAAGCCCCGGACAAATTCCTAATTCGGAGTTTGAACCCGTGACAGCGGAAACTATTTGGGCGTAGACTCGCAAATATGGACGAAACGACCCAGCGTTCCACCCATGGTGCCCTGCGGCGCATCCTGCGGGCCCTGGCGCGGCTGCTGCTGCGCCATGGCGTCAGTTACGAGGACTTCGCCGCGCTGGCCAAGCAGTGCTACGTGGAGGTCGCGCAGGCCGAGTTCAGCCTGAGCCCGCGGCCGGCCAGCAAGTCGCGCATCGCGCTGCTGACCGGGCTGAACCGGCGCGAGGTGGCCCGCGTGCTGGCCCAGCCGGCGGCGCTCGATGTCCAGGCCAGCAACCCCTGCGCCCGGGTGGTCGCGGCCTGGGTGCGCGAGCCGGCCTTTCGCACCAGCGACGGCCGCCCCTCGCTGCTGCCGCTGGAGGGCCCGGCCCCCAGCTTCGAGGCGCTGGTGCGCGCCTATGCCAATGACATCCCGCCGATGCCGGTGCTGCGCGAGCTGCGCCACCTGGATCTGGTCGCCGAGCGCGCCGACGGGCGCCTGGAACTGCTGGCCGAGGGTTACATCCCCCGCGCCGGCGCGGCCGCCAAGCTCGGCCTGCTGGGCACCGACGTCGCCGCCCTGATCGACACCATCGACCACAACCTCGCCCGGCCCCAAGCGCCGCGCTTCCAGCGCAAGGTCAGCTTCGATCACCTGTCGCCGGCCGGGGTGCACAAGTTGCAGGCCTTCGTGGCCGAGCGCGGCCAGGACTGGCTGCTGGCGCTCGACCGCGAGCTGGCCCCCGAGGACCGCGCCGAAGGCGGCCGCTTTGCCGGCGCGGGCCTGTATGTCTTTGACCAGCCGCCGCCCGGAGGCTCCGACCATGCTGATGACTAACTCCCCCTCCCCCCGCCTCCCGACCTGGCTGCGGGCCTGCCTGCTGGCGGCCCTGCTCCCCGGCCTGGCCGCCTGCAAGGGCAGCTCGGCCGATATCAGCGGCACCGGCTCGCCCAAGTCGGCCGTCGTCAGCGGCGAGGTCGAGGCCTTTGGCAGCCTGCGCGTGGCGGGCACCCGCTACACCACCGACGCCAGCACCACGATCACGCTCGATGGCGCACCCGCCCCGCTGGACGCGCTGGCCGTGGGCATGGTGGTCGAGCTGCGGCTGCCGGCCGCGCTGCTCGGCGTGGACGGCGCCACCGTCGAGGCGGTGGCCTTCGACAGCCTGCTGGAGGCGCCGCTGGAATCCGTCGACGGCGACCGCCTGCGCCTGCTCGGCCAGGTCGTGCGCGTGGACGACCTGACCCGGGTCCGCGACGCGCAGGGCGCGCGCCTGGCGCTGACGGCACTGCAGGTGGGCGACCGGCTGCGCGTCAGCGGCTATCGCCAGGCGAATGGCGAGATCCTGGCCACGCTGCTGCAGCGGCGCCCGGCGCAGGCCGAGGCCGTGCTGAGCGGCGTGGCCACGCAGGTGGACACGGGCTCGCTGCGCTTCGCGCTGCGCGGCACCCCGGTGGACTATTCCGCCGCGGCCAGCATCGACCTCGACGAGGGGCTGCAAAACGGCGACCGCGTCGCCGTGCGCGGTCGCTTCGCGGACGGCGTGCTGCGCGCGGATGCGCTGCGCGAGCTGGAGGCGCTGGACGAGGACGACGACGGCGAGCCGCCGGCGCCGCGTACGCTCGAAGGCACGGTGCAAACGCTCGGCGGCAGCTGCCCGCAGCGGCGCCTGCAACTGCGCGACCTGAGCATCGCCCTGGACGCGCAAACCCGCTACAGCGGCGGTGGCTGCGCGGACCTCGCCCTGGGCCAGCGCCTGCGCGTGGAGGTCGAGGCACAGCCGGCTAATGGCGACGCGGCCAGCCGCCTGCGTGCGCGGCTGGTCACGCTGCCCGCCACACCCGATGCGCTGCTGCGCGCGCCCATCGAAGGCATCGAGGCGGGCAACAGCGCCGGCGCCTGCACCCTGCGCTTCGCCGACGGGCTGCTGGTCGCCGTTGGCGCGGACACGCGCCTGGACGGCGACGATGCCGACGAGGACAGCCCGGGCTGCGCGCAGCTGCGCAGCGGCGAGGTGGTCAGCATCGTCGGCCGGTACGACGCCGCCGCGCGACGCATCCGCGCCCTGCTGCTGGAGCCCGTCGACGCCGGCCCGGCGCTGGCCGCGGGCGGCGCGCTGGAGGCGGTCGACGCCGCCGCGGGCCGACTGCAGATCCTGGGCCTGGCGGTGCAGGACAACGCCCAGACCCGCTATGACGACGGCGAGCAGCGCCTGCAACGCAGCGAGTTTTACGCCGGGCTGCAAACCGGCGCCGCCGTGCTGGCCCTGGGCCGCTACGACGGCGCGGTGCTGCAGGCCGCGCGGCTCAGCCGCGGCGAGGGCCGCCGGGTGGACGAGGCCGAGGACGAGGACGGGCCGCGCGAGCGCGACGGCGACGCCGGCTCCGCAGCCGGCGACGCGGACTCGACCGAGGGCGACACCGACCCCGCGGAGGGCGACACCGACTCCGCGGAGGGCGATGCGGGCTAGTCGCGCGGGTCGCGGTTGGCGGCGGCGGCCGGCGCCTGGCCTTCGATGAAGGCGCGGTAGTAGGTCGCCGTCTCCTCCGGGCGCTCGATCATCGGCAGGTGGCCGGTGTCCTCGAGGATCACGCTGCGCGCGCTGGGCAGCTCGGCCTGCATCGCCGCGACGCTGCTGACATCCAGCAGGCGGTCCTGGCGGCCCCACAAAATCAGCACCGGCGCCTCGATCCGCCCCAGCCGGCCGCTCAGGCCGCTGGCGCGGTCGCTCTTGATCTGCTCGTAGATGTAGGCGTTGAAGGCACGCGCATCGACGGCGCGTTGGGCGATCACGGGCTTGACCGGCCAGGGGATGAAGGGCGGCTGCTCCATCGTGTAGGCCAGCACGCGGTCGAAGTCCTCCACCGAGTCCACCAGCAGCGGGTTGCGCCCCTGCTCCAGCTGGCCCTGCATGTCGCTGGGCTCGGGCGAGACGATGCCGGCGTTGTTGAACAGCCCGGCGCTCAGCACCTGGCGCGGGTGCGCCAGCGCGTAGAGCGCGGTGATGTGCCCGCCCATCGAGTTGCCCACCAGGTGGAACTGCTGCAGCCCCAGCGCCTGGGTGAAGGCGTGCAGCCGCTCGATCTGCCGACCCAGGCGGTAGTTGCCGCCCTCGCGCCGCACCTGCTCACCAAAGCCCGGCAGGTCGGGGGCGACAACGCGATAGTCCTGCGTGAAGTGGCCGGCAAAGCGGGTCCAGTTGTCCTTGTCGGCCGAGAAGCCGTGGATCATCAGGATCACCGGGGCGCCCTCGGGCCCACCCACGAGATAGGGCCATTCCATGCCGGCGGCCTGCACGCGGCGCTCCTCCAGCCCGTTGCTGGCGCGCTCCAGCGCAACCAGCCGCTGGGCGGCGGTCTCGGGCTGCAGCAGGGCATAGCCCAGCGCGGCGAGCACGAGCAGCAGCAGGGCGAGCAGGATCTTCTTCATCAAGGTCTCCTTGGTCGGGTCGGGGTCAGCGCGGCGCAGGGCCGGCGGGTCGGATCTGGCGGTGTTTGTCGCGCACCCAGGCGGCGAAGGCCTCGGCGTCCAGCGGGCGGCTCATCAGGTAGCCCTGCACGTAGTGGCAGCCCTGCTCGCGCAGGTACTTGAGCTGCGCCGGCGTTTCCACGCCCTCGGCGGTGGCGGCGATGCGCAGCTTGCCGGCCAGCCCGAGCAAGGTATCGACCACGGCGCAGGCCTCGGGCGAGCGCGGCAGGTCATCGATCAGCGATTTGTCCAGCTTCACCACATCCACCGGCAACTGGCGCAGCCAGGCCACCGAGGTGTAGCCGGCGCCGAAGTCGTCCACGGCGATGCGAAAGCCCTCGGCGCGCAGCGCGTCGAAGGTGCTCTGGGCGATGGCCAGGTGTCGCACCAGCGTCGTCTCCGGCACCTCCAGCGAAATCTGCGCGGGCTTCAGGCCGTAGCGGCGCAGGGGGTCCAGCAGGCGCGGCACCAGCTGCGCGTCATCCAGGTCGGCCGAAAACAGGTTCACGGCCACGCGGCCCAGCGGCAGGCCCTGCTTGCGCCAGGCCGAGAACTGCCGGCACACGCCGTCAAGCAGCTGGTCGGTCATCGTGCGCATGCGCTGCGGGTCGGTCAGCTGGTACATGAACTGCCCGGGGTACAGCAGCTCGCCGCGGCGCTGCAGGCGCAGCAGCACCTCGCAGTTCATCGGCGCGCCCAGCTGCATCGGCACGATGGGCTGGTAGTGCAGGCACAGATCGGGGTTGTCCACCACCCATTCGGCGGCCTGCTCGCCCACCACTGGCGTGCCCGGTTCCAGCCGCGGCGGGCGGTCGCCCACATCCCGCCAGACGGCCTTCTCGGCCTGGCGCAACGCGGCGCTGCCGCCGGCGCGCGCCAGCCGGGCCACGCCGATACGCAGCGACAGCTCGCTGCTGTTGGCGTAGAGCACGCGCTCGCTGCGCTGGCGCAGATCCTCCAGCGCGCGCTCGGACATGCGCCCGGCCGGCACCGCCAGCGTGAAGCTCAGCGGCCCCGCGCGGCCGAGCACGGCCGGCTCCTCGACCCATTCGACCAGCCGCTCGGCGTAATGCTTGAACAGCAGCCCCAGCGCGGTGGCGCCGTAGAGCCGCTCGTAGTCGTAGGTGCCGCCCAGGTGCAGCACCACGACCAGATCCAGCGGCGGATCGTGGCGGTCCACCTGCTCCAGAAAGGCGCGCCGCACCAGCAGCCCGCTGAGCTCGTCGCGGTCGGCCAGGCGGCGGGCCAGCGCCTGGCTGGCCTCGGCCATTTCGCGGGCCTCGTCACGCTCGGCGCGCAGGCCGCGCGCATGCTGGCCCAGGCCGAAGGCCATTGCCACACCGCCCAGGGCCACGCCCAGGCGCAGCAAATCGCTGACCCGGCTGGGCTGCAAGGGGGTCAGGCCAAAGGCCTCCAGGCCCTTGAGCGCCGCGCCGGCCAGCAGCAGGCCCATCGCGGCCACCACCTGCAAGGCGGCAGCGTCGCCGCGCAGGCTGCCGACGATGGCAAAGAGCAACGTCAGGCTGCAGAACAGCGGCGCCAGCAACCCTAGCGTTTGGTAGGCCCAGCCGGGCAGCAGCAGCGCCAGCACCGCGTTGGCCAGCGCGAGCAGGCCGAGCAGCGTGTAGGCCCGATGCAGCCGCGGCAGGCTGGCCTGCAGGCGCAGGTAGCGCCCGTAGAACAGCACGCCGCTGGCCACGAACAGGCTCAGCAACAGCGGCGGCGCATGCGTCGCCCACCAAGGCGCCTGCCACCACTGCTGGCTGAGCGGCCAGCCCTGCCAGCACAAAAAGGCCAGCGTGGCGGTACCCAGGTGCAGCGCGAACAGCGCGAACACCGCCAGGCGCAGGTAAATCCAGGCCAGCAGCGCGCTGAGCCCCAGGATGGCCATGCCGCCGTAATAGGCACCCCAGGCGAAGGATTGCGCGCGTTGCCGGCGGTCCAGCGCGTCGCGCGCATGCAGCGCCACCGGCAGGCGCATCCAGCTCTCGCTCCAGGCCTGCAGGTACACCGGGCGCTGCCAGTCGATGTCGCCCGGCGCCGCGAAGCGGTAGCCGCCATCCCAGGCGCTGTCCGGCCAGGCGTCCAGCCCGCCGCAGTCGCGGCTGTCGCGCCCCCCGCGGCGTGGCCAGTACACGCAGATGCGGGCCAGCTCGGCATGGCCGGGCACCAGCAGCACCCAGGGCTCGGGCTGCGCCGGCGGCGCCAGCTCCAGCGCCAGCCAGTGCGCGGCGCGGCTGGGGCCGCTGTGCGCCAGCACCTCGGCGGCCGGGGCGAAGTTGCCGGCCGCATCGGCGGCGCGCACCTGCGCCAGACCCAGTTCGCGGCTGGGGTCCAGCAGCGCCCGCGCGGCGCGCAGCTCCGGCGCTGCGGCGCTGGCGGCAGGCGCCCAGACAGCGGCCGCCAGCAGCGCGACCACCGCCGCTGCCAGCCCCCCCCATCCCTTGCTGATGACCCGACCCATCGCTGCAGTTTACGGCGCCCCCCGCCGCAGGGGGCAGCCGGCCCCGATCGGCGGGCTGTCATCGGCCTGCAATGGCCGCGACGCATGCTGGGTGGTTGCTTGAACTGTGGCAAGGAGCGCCCGATGAACCGTCGCGACCTGATCAAGACCCTGGGCGCCGGCGGCGCCACGCTGGCCATGAGCGGCTGCCTGGAAGGCGGCCGCGGCATGGCGCCTGCGGGCCTGTCACCCCGGGGGGCGGCGGCCGGCGCACCCCGCGGCCTGCATGTGAGCCTGGGCAATGACGCGGCCAGCACGCGCAGCGTGACCTGGTTCCACGACGGCACCGAGCCGCCCGCCGGCGCGGTGCTGGAGTTCGACGCCGTGCTGCCCGGCATGGATGCCGCCCAAATTCAGACCACGCCGATGAACCTGCGGGTGCCGGCGCAGGCGGACCCCACGCCCGGCGTTGAGGCCTGGACGCTGCGCGCCACCGCCGAAAACATCGACCCGGAGCGGCCGCTGCGTTACCGCGTGGGCTCGCAGGCCACCGGCTGGTCGCCGGTGCAGGTGGTCGCCCCGACGCCCAGCGGCGACTTTCGCTTCACCCACTTCGGCGACCACGGCATTTCGGCGCGCGCGCAGGCGCTGAGCCGGCAGGTGCTGGCCGACGACAGCGACCTGCTGCTGCTCGCCGGCGACCTGAGCTATGCCAACGGCGACCAGCCGATTTGGGATACCTGGTTCGCGCAGAACGAGCCGCTGTTCGCGCAGCGCGTGATGATGGCGGCGCCGGGCAACCACGAGGAGGAGGACGACGCCGGCCGCACCTTCAAGAACCGCTTCACCCACCCCAACCCGATGAGCAGCCAGATTTTCGGCGGCAACCCGGGCAGCACCTTTTATTCCTTCGATTACAACCGGGTGCACTTTCTGGTGACCACGGCCGGCGCGCTGATCAACGACGCCACGCTGCCCGAGGAGATCCTGGCCATCGAGACGGACCTGGCGCTGGCCGCCGCGCGCCGCGCCGCCGGGCAGCTGGATTTCATCGTGGTGATGCAGCACTTCACGATCTGGACGGACCAGATCGGTCGCAGCCCCGCCAACCCCTCGCTGGTGGCGCTGGAGGAGAACATCCTGCTGCGCTACGGCGTGGACCTGCTGCTGGTGGGCCACGACCATGTGTACCAGCGCAGCGTGCCGATGGGCCTGGGCCTGGCCAACCCGCTGGGCTATGTGCAGATGATGGTCGGCACCGGCGGGGCCTCGATCCGCCTGTTCGACGAGGACGGCCCGCAAAGCTGGTCGGCGCGGCAGTTCATCGGCGTGGGCTATGCGCGCTACCGGGTCGAGGGCCGCGTGATCCGTGGCGAATACCTCGGCGCGCCGCCGGTGGATTTGAGCGACGAAGGGCGGCAAAGCCTGGGCGGCGATTTTCGCGTGGTCGACAGCTTCGAGTTCCGCGCCCGCGGCCCCGAGCTCGCCCGCCAGTTCGCCCGGCCCCCGCGGGGCCCGGAGACCCTGCTGGCCAACTTCGAGGCCATCGAGCGCCACACCCGCGAGCGCAACCACCACGCGCGGCATCACTGCTAGGGCCCGCGCCGACGCCCCGCCCGCGGCCTAAGGGCGGGCGCGCGCCACTCCGGGTGCCAGTCGCCGGGCGGCCCTGCGCGTGTCCGCTTTGCCCTGCCCCTCGCGTACTTCTGCTCACGCCGGCCATACAGGCCCGCGACACCAAGCCCAAGTCGCTGTTACGCGAGGAGATTTCTGATGTTCAAAGCTCTGATTCTGTCCGCCGCCGCCCTGCTCTCCACCGCCGCCGCCGCCGGCCCGGTCAACGTCAACACCGCCGATGCGCAAACGCTTGCCGCCGAACTCAACGGCGTGGGCCCCGTCATCGCCCAGCGCATCGTCGCCCACCGCGAGGCGAACGGCCCCTACAGCGAGCCGACGCAGCTCACCCAGGTGCGCGGTGTGGGCAGCAAGACGCTGGAAAAGAACGCCGAGTTCATCCTGCTGAAGTAGGCGCAGGCGGCGGGGTGCCGGCCTGCCGGCGCCCCACCCGCACGCCGTCGTCGCGCGGCCGCAGCCGCGGCCGCCGTTGGCGAAGACTCAGGCCGGGGGTGCGACAGCGCCTCCGGCCTTGTCGTTGGCGAGCGGCCTGCGCTCCCATTCCGGCGGTCGCCACAGGTGGGCCAGCCGGTCACGCAGCCGCCCCGGGCGGCGCACATCGCGCCACATGTCGCCAAATTCGTGGAAGTTCAGCACGAAGACATTGCCGCTGCGCGGCTGGCGGTGCAGCGGGATGCCGTAATCCACCGGCTCGTCTTCCTCGACGTAGGTGCCAAACCAGCGGTCGAAGCAGATCAGCACGCCGCCGTAGTTGCGGTCGATGTATTGCGGGTTGCGGCCGTGGTGGGCGCGGTGGTTGGAGGGCGTGTCGAACCAGTACTCCAGCCAGGGGTGCAGCTTGCCCACGCTGTCGGTGTGGATAAAGAACTGGTAGGCCAGGTCCACGCCGTACATGAAGAAGACCACCGCCGGGTGCACGCCCAGCAGCACCAAGGGCATGAAGAACAGCCACCAGCCGGTAATCGAATACAGCAGGCTCTGGCGCATGGCCGTGGACATGTTCATCGTTTCGCCGGTGTGGTGCACGACGTGCGCCGACCAGAACCAGCGGATGCGATGGCTGCCGCGGTGGAACCAGTAGTAGCAGAACTCCACCGCGAAAAAGATCGGCAGCACCGTCCACACGTTGACCGGGATCGTGAAAAAGCGATGCTCCCAGAACCAGGCGACGGCGAAGGCGGTGACCAGCGTGTGGGCGATCAACTCGAACACGCTGTAGCTGGCGCCCAGGCCCATGTTGGTCAGCACGTCGCGCAGCTGGAACTGGCGCATTTCGCCGCGCCGCTTCATGACCCGCCATTCGATTGCGAAGGCGATCAGGAATATCGGCGTCATGAAGGTCAGCACCACGGCCTTCCAGTCGATGTGCGGGCCGAAGGCGGATTGAATCAGTGCGTGCAAGGCGTCCAGCGTCATCGCCACACCCCGGATCTGTCATACCTGCCCGCATTTTGCGCGCCCGACCGCCGGCTGTCTTGACCGCGACCGACAGTTTTTGACATTTTCGGCCATGCCCCGGCCGCCGCCCGCCCGCATGTCCGACGCCGCCCCCGCCCTGCCCGGCTTTGTACCCGGCGCCTATGCCCGGCTGCTGGACGAGTATTTGCGCGAGCAGGGCCTGGCCTCGGACGCGGGCGCCGAGCCACCGCCGGCGCGGCTGCCCATGCAGCAATGGCGCGGGCGGCTGCAGGCCGCCGCCGCGCAGTTGCAGGACCCGCTGCTGGGCCTGCGCCTGGGCCAGCGCATACGGCCGGCGCACTTTGGCGTGCTGGGCTATCTGTTCCACGCCTGCGGCACGCTGGGCGGCGCGTTGCGCCGGCTGGAGCAGTACCAGCGGCTGGTCTACGACTTCAACCCGCTGCGGGTCGAGGCCGGCCCGCAGAGCGTGGAGCTGGTCTGGACCACGCAATATGGCCGGCCCGGCCCACTGGTCGACGAATGCGCGATCAGCGCGCTGCTGACGCTGATGCGGCAGATCGCCGCGGCGCCGCAGCCGCCGCTGGCCGTGCAGTTCGTCAACCCCTGGCCGGCCGACGTGGCGCCCTATGTCCAGGCGCTGGGCGCGCCGGTGCACTTCGCCGCCCGCGATACGCGGGTCCGCCTGCCGCAGGCGCTGCTGGCCGCGCCGCTGGCGCACCCCGACCCCAGCCTGCGGGCGGTGCTGGAGGGCCAGGCGCGGCAGATGCTCGAAGCGCTGCCGCCTCGCGAAGCCATCGTGCAGCGCGTGGCCGCCGAGCTGGCGCGACAACTACCCGATGGCCCACCCACCCAGGCCGCGGTGGCGCAGGCGCTGGGGCTATCAACCCGCAGCCTGCACCGCGCGCTGGCGCGCAGCGGCCAGGGCTGGCGCGAACTGCTGACGCGCACGCGCATGGAGCTGGCCCAGCGCTACCTGCGCGACCCGCGGCTGCAGCTGGCCGAGATCGCCCACCTCTGCGGCTATTCCGAGCAAAGCGCCTTCAGCCGCGCCTACCGCGCCTGGGCCGGCCAGCCGCCGGCGCAGGCGCGGCGCGCACTCTAGCCCACGGTTGGCCGGCTGCACCCCGGCCCGGCGGGCGCTAAGCCCGCCGGCGTGCGCCGAGCAGCAGCAGCGTCAGCAGGGCCAGCCCACCCAGCGCACCGCTGCGGCCGGCAGCTTGCGCGCGCGCCTCCGCCTCGGGCGCCGCGGGGGCGGCCGGGTCCGCGCCATCCAGCACCTCCACGCCCGAGCCCGTGGGGTCGAGGTGCGTGGCCAGGCTGGTCAGCTCGCCCGGGAAGCCGAACCAGTTGGTGTGCATGCGCCCGTACCAGTCCGCCGTCGGCGAGGTGCAGGAGGCGAAGCCACCGGAGAGCTGGCCCACGATGTGGCGGCCGTCCAGCGTCCACAGGCCCGAGCCGGAGGAGCCGCCCTCGGTGGTGCCCAGGTCCCAGTCCTCGATGCGCAGGTGGGTGTCGACCTGGCCCAGCAAATCCGCCTGGCCTTCCTCTTCCAGGTAGGCGGTGATTTCGGTCTGGCCGAAATAGAAGCTGATGCGCTTTTCGTCGCCCGCCGGGTGGTGGATCGTGCTGACGCCCACCGGCGCGTAGTCGCGGTTGTCCCAGCCAGCCCAGTACACGCCGTATTCGGCCGGCGGGGTTTCGCCGAGCTCGATCAGCGTGAAGTCCGGGCCGTAGTCGGTGGCCAGGAAGGAGCCGGCCAGCACCTCGCCACCGCTGGTGGTCTGGTCCAGGCTGCCGTCAGGCGTGCCGCCGCAGGTCGAGGTCTCGTAGTTCCAGTAGAAGGTCAGCGTCGGCCCCTCGGCCGGCGTCTGCACGCAGTGGTTGGCGGTCAAGAACAACGGCCGGAAGTCGCCGGCCGTGTTATTGACCATCTGCCCGCTGCACAAGAAGGCGCCGGCAATGCTGTAGCGCGCCACCGAGCGGATCTCATCGCCCCAGGCGTCGCCCTCGGGACAAACCACGTCGATGTTGCACTCGCCGGACTTGGTCACCGTGTCCTTGGCGCCAAAGCCCCGGAAGCCATGGAAGGCCGTGGCGATGGTCAGCGCGTGCGAGGCATTGGCCGGCAGCGTCAGGCGCAGGTCCACCGTGTCGCCGCGCAGCACCGGCGTCCAGGTGGCGCCACGCTGCGCGGGCCCCAAGCGCTGCACATCCTGCGCGCTGCGCAGCTCCAGCTCGCCGCCCGCAGGCAGCCGCAGCGTGCTGAGGTGAAAGCTCAGCGAGGTGGCGCCCGGCGCCTGCACGCGCAGCGCCCACTCGCGGCTGCCGTCGTCGCGGGTCGACCACAGACCATGCGTGGCCGTGCGGATTTGCACCGGCACCGGCACGGCATAACGCCAGCGGTCGTTCTTGCCGGCGGCGGCGTCCTGCGCCAGCACGGCGGCGGGGTCCACGGCGGGCAGGGTGTAGTGTTCGAGCGCCTGTGCCGGCGCGGCCAGACCCAGGGCGCCAGCCAGCACCCAGGCAATGCGATGGTTCATTGTGTACTCCAAGGTCCTGCGCGCTCTGTGCTTGGCGCGCTGGCCCTATGGTAGCCGCTGGGGCTGGCCGCCGGGCCGCTGGCTCCCAATGGCCGGCCCCGCCCACCGCGAACTCAGCCCATCGCCTCCTCGCGGTGCAGATCGTCGATCTGGTCGTTCAGCGTGCACCAGTCGTACAGCACGCCCAGCCCCACCAGACCCAGCGTCAGCAGGTAGATCAGGCCGGTGATCCACTTGCCCATGTAAAAGCGGTGGATGCCGAACACGCCCAGAAAGGTCAGCAACACCCAGGCCAGGTTGTAGTTGATGTCGCCGTCCAGGTAGCGGCGGTCGGCGGCGCGGTCCATCGAGGGGATCAGGAACAGATCGATGATCCAGCCGATGAACAGCAGGCCCAGCGTGAAGAACCACAGGATGCCGGTCAGCGTGCGCCCGTAATAGAAGCGGTGCGCGCCCATGAAGCCGAAGATCCACAGCAGATAACCGATGATGATGCTGTGGCTGTTGCCGCCCGTGCGTGCGTCCATCGCGCAATCCCCCTGTTGTGTGCTGCCGGCGATTATGCCGTGTGCGGCCTCAGTCGCCGAAGTGCAGGCGGTTGGCCATCAGTTCCGGCGGCGGCAACTGCAAAAACCAGCCGCTGTCGGCCAGTGCGGCGAGCACGCGCGCCACATCCACCCGCGCCAGGCGCCGCTGCGGGTGCAGTTCCAGGCGCATCACCTCCTCCAGCCGGCCGGTGCGCTCGCGCAGGCCCGCCGGCAGCGTGTCGCCCTCCGGGTCCAGGTCGGCACGCAGGTACAGGTACATCTCCGGCTGTCGCCGGCAGCGGTACACCACGCAGTTGATTGCTTCGCTCATGGGGGCGCGTACTGGGCTCGGGTTTGCTCACTGTCGCGCGCCGCGGGCAACGCGGCCACGGGGGCTGCGCGACCGGCCCATCTTAGGCGGCGCTGGCGCGGCGCGCCGCCGCGGCCGCCAGCGGCGGCGCCGTGGCGCTGAGCTATGCTGCACGCGGGGAACAAGGCGCCGCGGGGGTTGCAGGCGTGGAGAACAAAGCCACACGACGTATCCGCGTGCTGCTGGTGGAGGACGACGACAGCACGCGCGCCGGGCTGGCCGATGCGGTGCGCTCGGATGCCGGCCTGGAGTTGTGCGCGGCCGTGGGCAACCTGGCCGAGGCCCAGGCGCGGCTGGCCGCCGACCCGCCGGATGTGCTGCTGGTGGACCTGGGCCTGCCGGATGGCGACGGCAGCGAGCTGATCCGCCGCTATTGCCAGCCGGAAGGCGGGCTGCAGGCCATGGTCATCACTGTGTTTGGGGATGAGGCGCACGTGATGCGTGCCATCGAGGCGGGCGCCACCGGCTATCTGATCAAGGATGCCGACTTCGAGGACATCGCCGCGGCCATACACAAGCTGGTGCAGGGCCAGAGCCCGATCAGCCCGGCGATCGCCCGCCACCTGCTGCGCCGCTTCGCCCCGGAGCCGCATGCCGAAAGCCTGCTGACGCCGCGTGAGTCGGAGGTGCTACAGCTGGTGGCCAAGGGCTACAGCTATGCGGAAATCGCCGAGGGCCTGGCGATTTCGGTACACACGGCGCGCACCCACATCCGCCAGATCTACCGCAAGCTGTCCGTGCGCACGCGCGGCGAAGCCGTGTACGAAGCCATGCAGCTCGGCCTGCTGTCGCCGCCGCGACAGCCATGATTGCGGCACGTGCGCGGCGCGTTCTGCACAGCACGCTGCTGCTGGCGGCCGCGCTCACCGCCTACACCTGCCTGATTGTGGCCCTGCACCACCGGCCGCCGCCGCCGGGCACGCAGGCGCTGGCCACCGCCGACACCGGCGCCTATGGTGCGGTGGCGTTGCCGCACGACTGGCGCAAGCTGGCCGACCGGCCCGCGCAGGTGCGCTACGAACTGGGCTTTGACCATGCTGCGGCCAGCAAGGGGCCCACCGGGCTGTACCTGTCCAGCGTGCACCACACCCTGGTGCTCTGGCTCAACGGCGAGCGCGTCGCGGATACCGGCAGCCTTGGGCCGCCGATGGCGCGCAATCACAACCGGCCGCAGCTCATTGGCCTGCCGGAGCACCTGCTACGCCCCGGCGAGAACCGCCTGCGGATCGACGTGCACAGCGACCCGCCCGGCAGCGGCTTTCTGCCCGCCCCGGTGGTCGGGCCGATGGCGGCGCTGGAGCCGCACTACGCCCAGCGCTACTGGCTGCGGGTGGGCGCGATGAACGTAATCACCATCGCCACGCTGGCGCTGTGCGGCGTGATGCTGACGCTGTGGTACTTCCGCCGCGAAGAGACGATGTACCTGTGGTTCAGCATCACCGCGGGCCTGTGGCTGCTGTACCTGCTGAACTACCAGGTGGTCGCCCCGCCCTTCGATGCCCAGGCCTGGGTCGTGCTGGTGCGCTTTGCCGCCCTGGGCTGGTTCGTGCTGGGCATCGTGATCTTCATCAACCGCTTTCTGGGCGCCCCGCAGCCGCGCTACGAGCGGACCCTGGCCGTGGTGTACACGCTGCTGCCCGCCGCCCTGCTGCTGCCGGACTTCGCCACCGCCTCGCACTGGGGCCTGCGCGCCTTTACCCCGCTCGTGTGGCTGCTGGGGCTGGACCCGGCCATCAAGATGACCCGCGCGGTGTGGGGCCGCAGCGATCAGGAAATCATCTGGCTGACCTACTCGGGGCTCGCCATCCTCGTGCTTGGCGTGCACGACATCCTGCTGAACAGCGGGCTGATCTCGCGCGAGCACGGCCACTATCTGATTTACGCGCCACCGGTCACCGTGATGGTCTTCACCTGGATGCTGGTGCGCCGCTTCGTGCGCGCGCTGCATGCCTCCGAGGTGCTCAACCGCGAGCTGGAGCAGCGGGTGGCCGAAAAGGTGGACGAGGCGCGGCGCGCCTATGACCGGCTCAGCGCCGTGGAGCGGGAGAGCGCGCTGCGCTCGGAGCGCGAACGCATCATGCGCGACATGCACGACGGCGTGGGCGGGCACCTGGTGTCGACGCTGTACCTGGTGCAGCGCGGGCAGTATTCGGCCGAGGAGGTGCGCCTGGCGCTGAAGCAGGCACTGGACGATTTGCGCCTGATGATCGACTCGATGGAGTCCCCCGAGGGTGAGCTGCCGCTGGCGCTGGCCAACATGCGCGCCCGACTGACGCCGCAGCTCGCGAAGGCCGGCATTCAGCTGCAGTGGAACGTGGACGACGCGGTGGAAAGCGTCACCCTGGGCCCGGCGCATACGTTGCAAGTCATGCGCATCGTGCAGGAGGCCATCACCAATGCCGTGAAGCACTCGGGGGCCACGCACATCGCGCTGAGCTGCACGCGGCGGCCGGGCGGAATCCGGGTGGAAGTCCGCGACGATGGCCGCGGCCTGCCGCCGGATGCGCCACCCGCACCCAGCGGCCGCGGCCTGAGCAATATGCGCCACCGGGCCGTGCAGATTGGCGCCGAGCTGGTGGTGCAGCCGGCGCAGCCGGGCGTGGCTGTGGTGCTCGAGGTGCCGACGGGGGGCTGACGCCGCGGCAGACCCTGTTAGGGAAGCGCTGAACAAGTCCGTCCAGGACTTGTCTGCGCTACGTCGAGTGCGGCACACCCCGCACTCGCCTCACGCGAATCAATGGCTTGCGCACCGCTCCGCGGCGGGCCATCCATGGCCCGCACGGCAACGCTGATAAATCAGCGTTTCCTTAGGGCGTGCCGGCTTGGTTTTCGAAGCTGGTGACGCTGCCAAAGCCGTTGCTGACGGTGAAGTTGGTCAACACGTCTAGATCCTGATCGCCGTCGAGGTCGGTCATAAAGACATAGGTGGACGCGTTCCCGCCACGTGGCACGACGCCGGCCTGCGTGAAGGTCCCGCCTCCGTCGTTGAGCCAGACTTCATCATCCTGGGCCGGCACCCCGTTCCCGGCGTCCGCAACACCCACAACGATGTCCAGGTCGCCGTCGGCATCCAGATCGCCAAGGGCCGCGGAATATCCGTTGAACGACCCAAAGCTCGGAGCCGTGGGGTGGGCGCTGAAGGTACCGTCCTGATTGTTCAGCCACACCTGGGCGGGGGCATCCCCGACATAGGACCCCGAGCCCGTACGGCGTTCGCCCAAGAGGCGAACCGCGTCGACATAGCTGTCACCGTTGAGGTCCCCGACAACCACATATTCCCGACGCCCAAAGCTGACGGTGGCTCCGAAGGGCGCCCCCCGAGACAAGGTCGCGGCGCCGTCATTGACGAACACGTCCGAGGTAAAGCTTGTGGAGGTACTGCCGGTGACCACATCAAGATCGCCGTCGTTATCCACATCCGCCAGGGCCATGCCGCCCAGGTCCGTGTTCCTCGTCGGGAAGAAGCGCTCCTGATTCGGGTGCTTGCTCAGGGTGCCGGAGCCATCGTTGAGCAGCACCAGCGCTGTCATGTTGCTGCTGGCCGGAAAGTTGACGAAGGTCACCAGGTCGAGATCGCCATCCCCGTCCATATCCCCCGGCTGTACATCCACGACATGGCCGAACTCCGCTGAGAGGTTCAGGACGGGGCCAGCCGTGAAGTTGGTGCTTCCGTCGTTGATTCCGACCTGGAATCGTCCGTCGTGCCCGTTGATCAGGTCCATGTCGCCGTCGTTATCGATGTCCGCTGTCTTGACGACGCCGACACCGTTCGAGCCGGCAAATACGGCGTTGAACTCGACGGCGGCTGCAAAACTTCCGTCCCCGTTGGACAGGGCATAGCGGCGGTCAAGAACCAGGTCCTCCAGCCCGTCTCCATCCAGGTCCCCCATCGCCAGATACCGGTGTTCGATATTGACTGGCGTGTTGAAGGAGGCGAACACCCCGTCGCCATCGCCACCCGAGGCCACCCGGAATTGCAGGAGATGCGCAGGGAACAGCGCGCCGCCCGTCACCGACAGCACCGAGGACGTCAGGCCCAGCTCGATCGTTTCCCCCGCGAGGAAGGGCATGGCAGGGCTGACGGTGACCCCGTCGCCCGCGGGATTCGCGCTGAATGCCGCCACAGCCAGTGCACCGCGTGACTGGGATCGCAACGCGATGCTGCTGTTCGCCGACGCGGCATCGAGCAAGTCGCTGAACACGACCGCGGGCGCGATCGTGGCCGCGACACCGACGCTGTTGGACGCCGGCGTCGTCGCACTCACGCTGAACTCGTAGATCAGCAGGTCCAAGTTGAATGTGGTCAGGCCACCCACGCCATCATCGGCCGTCAGCGCCAGATTCAGGTTGGTGCCAGCGGTACAGTTGGTTGCGGCCTGGCTGCTGACGTCCACCCGGCCGGCGGCCAGTTCTGCCGCGGTAAAGGTTGCGGTGGACACGCCATCCCGCCTGAGCTCCCCACACCCCAGGCCGCCGTTCAACGTGATGCTGATATCCGCGGCAGCCTGCTCAGGGTCGGTCACCCTGAGATCCGCAGGCAACACGGTGGCCACACCCCCGGCCGGGATGTTCAGGGTCAGGTCACCGCTGACGGTGGGCGGCCGTTGCGGAATGCTGGCCGGGTCGTTCGGGTCGCTGTCGCCGGCCGCCGCGTTGTAGTCCTCAGGCACGCCGTCCTGGCTGACCTCCTCGAAATCGGAGAAGCCGTCCGCATCGCTGTCGCCGGCCATCGGGTTTGTTCCGAGCGTGTTCACCTCGAGACCATCGTTCAGGCCGTCGCCGTCGCTGTCGCCGGCATTGGGGTTGGAATCGCCCGCGGCCGCGTCGTAGTTGCCGGGGTCGCCGTCCCGATTGACCTCCTCGAAATCGCTCAGGCCGTCGCCGTCGCTGTCGACGCTGAGCGGGTCGGTTTGCAGCGTGTTGAGCTCCAAGCCGTCATTGAGGCCATCGCCATCCGAGTCGGCGGCGTTCGGGTTGGTGTCGCCAGCGCCGGCGTCGTAGTCATTGGGATTTCCATCGCGATTGACCTCGGCAAAGTCCGTCAGACCATCGGCATCACTGTCGGCCAGGGTTGGATCGGTAAGCAGGATGTCGACCTCCCGCGCGTCGTTCAATCCGTCGCCGTCGGTATCTTCCTTCTGCGGGTCGCTGCCCGCTGCCAACTCTGCGGGGTCATCCAGGCCATCCCCATCGCTGTCCGCGGCATTGGGGTTGGTATCCCCCGCTGCCGGGTCATAGTTGCCGGGGTTGCTATCGCGATTGACCTCCTGGAAATCGCTCAGGCTGTCCGCGTCGCTGTCCGCCTTGGTGGGGTCGGTCTGCAGTGTGAGGACCTCCACCCCATCGTCCAGCCCATCACCGTCGGTGTCCGCGAGCAGCGGGTTGCTGTTGGCGCCGCGCTCGGCCCCGTCGTCCAGGCCATCGTCGTCGCTGTCCGCATCCAGGGGGTCCGTGCCTTGGGCGGCTTCATCACCATCACTGACGGTGTCGCCGTCCGAGTCAGGGTCGTTGGGGTTGGTGCCCGCCGCGAATTCGGCTGAATCATTCAGCCCATCGTCGTCGGAATCCGTATCCAGGGGGTTGCTGCCCAGCTGGACCTCCCGCCCGTCCCTGAGCTGGTCCCCATCGGTATCCGGGTTGAGCGGGTCGGTGCCGTGCGTGTGGACCTCCTCGCCATCGCGCAGGCCGTCACCGTCGCTGTCGACCAGGTGCGGATCGGTGCCGACGGCGTGCTCCGCGCCGTCGTTGAGGCCGTCGCCGTCGGTATCGGCGACGTTCGGGTCGGTATCGCCGCCCGCGGGGAAATAGGTGAAGGGTTGGCCGTCGCGACCGAGTTCCTCGGTGTCGGTCAGCCCGTCGCCGTCGCTGTCGGCGGCATTGGGGTTGGTGCCCAGCGACACCTCGGCCGAGTCGTTCAAGCCGTCTGCGTCGCTGTCGGCAAGGCTGGGATTGGTATCGCCGGCGCCCGGGTCGTAGTTGCTGGGGTCGCCGTCCCGACTGATTTCCTCGGAATCGATCAGGCCATCGCTGTCGGTATCCTGCCGCCGCGGGTTGCTGCCAATCTGATTTTCCAAGCCATCGGGCACGCCGTCGAAGTCGCTATCCGGATTGCGCGGGTTCGTGTTGAACAGGTTGTGTTCCTGGCCGTCCGTCAGGCCATCCCCGTCGCTGTCGCTGTTCGTGGGGTCGGTACCCAGCGCGCCCTCCTCGCTGTCGCTCAACCCGTCGAAGTCGGTATCCGCCAGCAGGGGGTTGGTGCCGTTGACGAGCTCCTCGTCATCGCGCACCCCGTCGTCGTCGCTGTCGGGGTCGGTGGGGTCTGTACCGGCCTGGACTTCATCGCCGTCCGTGAGCAAATCGCCGTCGGTATCGTGCGCATTGGGGTTCGTTCCAAGGCCGATTTCCTCGCCATCGTTGAGCCCGTCATCGTCGCTGTCCGCATCGAGGGGGTCGGTCGCCGGGTCGCCGTTGACCTCGTCACCATCGCTCCGCCCATCGTTGTCGCTGTCGGCATCGTTGGGGTCCGTGCCCAGTTCCACCTCCACCGCAGTGTCGAGCCCATCTGCGTCCGGGTCGGCTGGGGGCGGGGGCAGCAGGTTGATTCTCACCGTGGCAACGGCCGCGGACGCGCCATCGGACACGGTGTAGGTGAAGCGATCGAAGTCCGGCAGGGGCTCTGGCGGAAGATAGTGGATGCGCCCCTCCGCAACGGTCGCGCTACCGCCGTTCTCGGCCGGGCTGACGGACGCAATCTGCAGCGGGTCGGATTCGGGGTCGGAGTCGTTCGCTAGGACATCGATGGCCAGTGGCTCCCCGAGAAACACGACCTCGACAACATCATCCTTCGCGGAGGGGGGCTGGTCGAAGTCGTCGTTGACGACGTTGACGATTGCGTAGCTGAAGCTTTCCGAGACGACCACGCCGCCCTCGGACACCGAGCCTCCGTTGATATGACCACGCACCGGAATGACGGGGTCCGTGCAATGCGGAGGCTTGGCACACGCGACGTAAAAGAACTCGTTGGGCTCTCTTTGCGCATCCCCGGCGATGGGAACGACCACCGGCACAAGGGGCGCCGTCGAACCCGCCGGGAAGAAGAGCGCGATGTCTTTTTCGAAGCTCGGGTAGGCAAACTCGACCCCGTCGGCACCCGTGGCGATGACCCGGTCCGGCGTAAACCCCTCGCCAAGATCCGAGAGCTGAACGGAGCTCGCGCTCGCAGATTTGGGCCCATCCGTCGACAGACTTGCCCGGGAATTGGAGACTCGCAGGCGCACGTCCAGGTCGAAGTCCAGGGGGGCCGAGAGCGCCACGGGCAGGACGAAGGGGGTGATCGCGCCATCGTCGCCTTCGGCAACGCGGCTGCCCAACGTGCCGCTGCCGGGGGTCGTGACATTACCCAGCAGCAGCCGCGCCTGCGCGCCCATCAGTACCGAGACTTCGGCGGGTGCGGAATAGGCCTCGCCGTCATAGGCGCGGTAGCGGAAACTGGTCGTGAACGCCTCCGCGCCCGGCGGTCGCTCAAAGGTGAAGGACCCGTCCGCGTTCAGGCTGAGATCGCCCGCGGCCGGTGGGGATTCCAGAACGGCAGTCAGGGGCGCACCATCGGCATCCTGATCATTGGCGAGCAGGCCCTCCTCCGCCGGGACGCTGAGCGTGCCGCCCTGCGCGGCACTGCGCACGTAGTTGTCGTCCGTCGCCTGCGGGCTCTGATTCGTCAGCAGGCTGTCGGGCTGTTGGAAGGGGAGGCCCGCCGCGACGTCACCGTCGAAGACAAAACCCGGCGGTGGCGCGTTGCCAAAACCGCCCGGGTTGCTCAGGTAGAAGGCCAGAATGTCCTGGTTGATCGCAGAGGCCGGCAAAATTCGCGACTGCTCACCGTCATCGAAGACGACGATCGGCGCGCCGAAAAACGCACCGTCGACCTTGCCATCCGAGAGGTCTTCGGCGACCCGCGGGAGCAGTGCACCGGGTGCCTGCAGCCCCAGATGCGACTCCAGCTTGGCCAGCATGTTCGCGATACCCCCCAGGACGTTGGCGTAGCGCAACTCGTCCGGTGTGCCCGCAGGCCGTGCCGGATCGGCCGGGAGCACATCCAGCGGGTGAACGCCGAGCATGTCCCGGAATAAGGCCGCGGCTGAACGGAGGAAGCCCGCGGCCGCGAGAGACTGCGTCTCCGACTCCGCCCGCGCGCGAACCAGCATGCTCTGCGTGATCAGATTGACCGGGACGCGGGTCTGGCCTGGCAGCACGACGCTCTCGAAGCCCTCGCGCTCGCCGAACATGCGGGTTTCGCCACCGCTATTGCCGCCCCCGCTGCCTCCCCGGTTGCCTCCCCGGTTCGTGGCCTCGTCCACGTAGCGGCCACCCCAGGACTGCACGTGATAAAGGGCCTGTTCGGGCAGGCCCACGAAGACGAACCGGCCTTCGGCGTCGGTCTGGGCTTGCGCGAGGACGGGGCCGGCCGGGCGTCCGTCGGGGCCCATCGCGCGGAGTTCGATCGTGGCGCCCTCGGTCACGCCCTTGGTCAGCACGCCCTCGATGGTGCGCGCCGCGCCGCCGCCGTCACCACGGCCGGGCGCTGGTGAGGGGCTTGCGTCCGGAGCGGGGGTCGGCGTCGTGGCGGGGTCTGGCGCCAGCGTTGACGAGGGGCTGGGCAGCACAGGCATCGCCATCTCGGACGCGCCCGGCCCACCGCCTTCGCTGCAGGCGCCCAGCGCAAGCGCGGCGCCCAGAGCCAGCCCCATGGCCAGCCGCGACGTGCCGCCGCCGTGTTGATTGCGTTGTCCTGCCCGCATGCCACCGCCTCGCGCCCAAGTCAGCGCCAGTGTGGGCAGGCAAGGGGCGCGGCCGCATCGCCCGAAAAGGCGAGGCGGCCTTGCGGGATGGCGAGGCGGCCGGCGGGTGGCGTCTTCAGGCCTTGCGGTAGATCTCGCTGCCCGTGGCGCGGAATTCCTCGGCCTTGGCGGCCATGCCTTCTTCGCCCTGCTTCAGCGCGTCGGCGTAGTCGCGCACGTCCTGCGTGATCTTCATCGAGCAGAACTTGGGCCCGCACATCGAGCAGAAGTGGGCGACCTTGTGCGCCTCCTTGGGCAGTGTGGCGTCGTGGAATTCGCGGGCGCGCTCGGGGTCCAGCGACAGGTTGAACTGGTCCTCCCAGCGGAACTCGAAGCGCGCCTTGGACAGCGCGTTGTCGCGAAGCTGCGCGCCCGGGTGGCCCTTGGCCAGGTCGGCGGCGTGGGCGGCGATCTTGTAGGTCACGATGCCGTCGCGCACGTCCTCGCGGTCGGGCAGGCCCAGGTGCTCCTTGGGCGTGACGTAGCAGAGCATCGCGGTGCCATACCAGCCGATCTGCGCGGCGCCGATGGCACTGGTGATGTGGTCATAGGCCGGCGCGATGTCGGTGACCAGCGGGCCCAGCGTGTAGAAGGGCGCCTCGAAGCAGTCGGCCAGCTCCTTGTCCATGTTCTCCTTGATGAGCTGCATGGGCACGTGGCCGGGGCCTTCGATCATCACCTGGCAGTCGTGCTCCCAGGCCTTTTTGGTCAGCTCGCCCAGCGTCTCCAGCTCGCCGAACTGCGCGGCGTCGTTGGCATCGGCCAGGCAGCCGGGGCGCAGGCCGTCGCCCAGCGAGAAGGCCACGTCGTAGGCCTTCATGATCTCGCAGATCTCGTCGAAGTGCGTGTACAAGAAGCTTTCGCGGTGGTGCGCCAGGCACCACTTGGCCATGATCGAGCCGCCGCGCGAGACGATGCCGGTCAGCCGGTCGGCGGTCAGCGGCACGTAGCGCAGTAGCACGCCGGCGTGGATCGTGAAGTAGTCCACGCCCTGCTCGGCCTGCTCGATCAGCGTGTCGCGGTACAGCTCCCAGGTCAGCTCCTCGGGCACACCGTCGACCTTTTCCAGGGCCTGGTAGATCGGCACGGTGCCGATGGGGACGGGTGAGTTGCGCAGAATCCACTCGCGGGTTTCGTGGATGTGCTTGCCGGTCGACAGATCCATGATGGTGTCGGCCCCCCAGCGGGTGGACCAGACCATCTTCTCGACCTCTTCGGCAATCGAGCTGGACACGGCCGAGTTGCCGATGTTGGCGTTGATCTTCACCCGGAAGTTGCGGCCGATGATCATCGGCTCGGATTCGGGGTGGTTGATGTTGTTGGGGATGATGGCGCGGCCTGCGGCGATCTCGTCGCGCACGAATTCGGGCGTGACGACTTCGGGCAGGTTCGCGCCAAAGCCCTGGCCGGCGTGGCGCTTGAGGTAGCCGCTGGCGGCGTACTGCTCGCGCAGCTCGTCCAGGCGCGCGGTTTCGCGCAGCGCCACGAACTCCATCTCCGGCGTGATGATCCCGCGGCGGGCGTAATGCATCTGCGTGACATTGGCCCCGGCCTGGGCGCGCCGCGGCGGACGCAGGTGGCCAAAGCGCAGGCCAGAAAGCTGCGGGTCGGCCTCACGCTCGCGGCCAAAGCGGCTGCTGGGGCCGTCGAGCTGCTCGGTGTCGCCGCGCTCGTCGATCCAGCCGGCGCGCAGGGCCGGCAGCCCGGCCCGCAGGTCGATGCTGGCCGCCGGCTCCTGGAAGGGGCCGGAGGTGTCGTAGACGGTCAGCGGCGCATTGCGCAGCAGGCCATCGGCGCTGCGCGTGCTGCTCAGGGCGATTTCGCGCATGGGCACGCGGATGTCCGCCCGCGAGCCCTCGACATAAATCTTGCGCGAGGCCGGGAAGGGCCGGCGGGAGGCGGCCGAGAGCGCCTCGGCCTGGTCGTGGATCGGATCGCTGGCGGTAGCAGACATGAGCAGGGCCGGGGGGAAACCCCGCCACGCTAAAGCAGCATGGGGGGCATTGCAACGCGGCCCGCCGGCTTCTAGGCGCGCCCCTGGGCGGCCGGATCGAGCGGCCCACCCAGCCAGTACAGCGCGGCGGCGATGCGCAGGTCCACGGCCCGCCCCTGCGCGCGTTGCGCGGCCAGGAAGTCGTCGATGCCGGCCAGCGGCACGACGTGGGTGCGGATGTCCTCGTCCCCTACGCCGCCGCCCTCGTGCACCCGCTCCAGCTCCCACATGCGGATGAACCAGCTCCACTCCGAGCTCAGGCCCGCGGTGGTGGGGGCGTCAAACAGCGGGGCGGCACGGCCGGCGCGGTAGCCGGTTTCCTCCAGCAGTTCGCGGTGCGCGGCCTGCAGCGGCGTCTCACCGGCGTCCTCGTCGCCAACGATGCCCGCGGGCAGCTCGATGACCCGGCGCTCGACCGGCAGGCGCAGCTGCTCGACCAGCACCAGCTCGGCCGCGGGCGTGGTGGCCACCATGAAGGCGGCGCCGCCATTGCCCTGCCGGCGGCGCACAAACTCCCAGTGGCCCCGGCGCTGCAGCTCCAGAAACTCCCCGTGGTGCAAAGATTGCAGGGTCGGATTCGACATCAGGCTGTCATCTGGCGGACCAAATATGGCAGTGTAAGTGCTGCCGCAACCGGCGCCGGAGACCCAGCCTGGATGCCCCTCCCACGCGGCCCTGCCCGCGACGGACGCCCACCATGATCGAAAAACGCTCCATCTTGAATCAGCTCGAGGACACCATCCAGTCCATCCAGACGCACCGCGAAACCGCGGCGGATGCCTTCAACGCCACCCGGCGCCAGGCTAATGCCGCCTGGGCGGCGGTGCTGGAAGCGGCCAAGGAACTGCGTGAGTCGATTACCGGCCACCAGCGGCTGCGCTACTTCACGATCGCACGCGATGAGCTGAGCATCACGGTCAGCTTTCATGCGCAGGCGGAAGGCGGCGGGCGTGGCGAGGTGCTGGTGATGGCGCGGCACCACCCCGATGGCAAGTACCCCGGCACCGAGGCGGTGTGGGTGCGCGAGCCGGGCAAGGACGACAAGCGCATCATCGTGGCCGAAGAGGCCGTGCGCCATATCGTGAACTTCTGCGCCCGCAACCTGGCGCGCAGCAGCTAAACCGCCAGTGGCGCCCGGGCGGGCGCCAAGTCGCGGCCTGCGCGGCCGCGCAGTGGCCCCTGCGGGCGCTCAGTGAATGGCGTAGGCCTGCTCGCCGGGCTCGGTGCCGCGGCGGCGACGCGCCTGCTGCAGCACGAACTCCAGCAGCGAAAACACCAGGCTCAGCAGCATCACGGCCAGGGTCGATTGCAGGGTGCGCATCGTGCGTCTCCTTGACGGGGCTCAGGCCGCCCGTTCGGGCAGCGGAACAACCTTGGTGGCGCCCGCGGTCTTGCGGCCGCCACGCTTGTCGGCAGCGGCGCCCGGCGCCTTGCGGCCAATGGCCTCGTTAGGCCATTCCACGACCGAGATGCGGCCGTCGAAGTCCTCGACCAGCGCCGTGCAGCTCTCCACCCAGTCCCCGCAGTTGAGGTACTCGATGTCACCGATGCGGCGGATCTGCGCGTGGTGGATATGGCCGCAGACGATGCCGTCGGTGCCGCGGCGCTCGCACTCGCGGGACACCGAATCCTCGAACTCGGTCACGATGTTCACCGCCGCCTTGACCTTCTGCTTGGCATAGGCCGACAGCGAGAAATAAGGCAGGCCCACCCGGCGGCGCAGGTTATTGAAGTGCCGGTTGGCGTACATCATGGCGTTGTAGGCCGTGTCGCCGGCCATCGCCACCCAGCGGTGGTAGCGGGTGATGACATCGAACATGTCGCCGTGCATCACCAGCAGCTTGCGCCCGTCGGCGGTCTCGTGGATCGCCTCGTTCACCAGCCGGATGTTGCCGATGTCCAGCTTGTAGTCGACGAACTTGCGCAGGAACTCGTCGTGGTTGCCGGTGATGTAGTACACCTGCGTGCCGCGCTTGGCGCGGGTCAGCACCTTGCGGACGACGTTGGTGTGCTCCTGCGGCCAGTAAAAGCTTTGCTTGAGCCGCCAGCCGTCGATGATGTCGCCGACCAGGTAGAGCTGCTCGCACTCGTGGCGGCCCAAAAAGTCGGCCAGTGCCGCGGCCTGACAGCCGGGGGTGCCCAGGTGCACATCCGAAATCCAGATCGTGCGAACCCGGGTCTTGGCCTTGCGCTTGTCGCTTTCACTGTTCATGCCTGGACACGCTAGGCCCCCGCCGTGAAGCCCCCATGACCAAACCATGACGATTCCATGACGCCCGCGGCGCGCCGCTGCCGGTACCATTGCGCGCCATGAGCACTGACAAACAGACCATCCTGGTGGTGGGCGGCGGCGGCCGCGAGCATGCCCTGGCCTGGAAACTGGCGCAAAGCCCCCGTGCGGGCAGCGTGCTGGTGGCGCCCGGCAACGCCGGCACGGCCACCGAAGCGGGCGTGCGCAATGTCGACGTGGGCGCCGAGGACCTGCCGGGCCTGGTCCGGCTCTGCGCCGACGAGGCCGTGGATCTGGTCGTCGTGGGCCCGGAGGCCCCGCTGGCGGCCGGGCTGGTCGACCGCCTCGAGGAGGCCGGCGTGCGCGTGTTCGGCCCGCGCCAGGCTGCGGCCGAGCTGGAGGCCTCCAAGGCCTTCACCAAGGATTTCCTGGCCCGGCACCAGGTGCCCACCGCGGCCTATGGCAACTTTGACGACGCCGCCACCGCGCTGCAGTTCCTGACCAATATGGCCCCGCCCTACGTCATCAAGGCCGACGGCCTGGCTGCGGGCAAGGGCGTGGTGGTCACCGAGGACTACGCCGAGGCCGAGGCCGCGGTGCGCGACATGCTCTCGGGCAATCGCTTTGGCGCCGCCGGCGCCCGGGTGGTCATCGAGGAGTTCCTGCCCGGCGAGGAAGCCAGCTTTATCGCGGTGGTGGATGGCGAAACCCTGCTGCCGCTGGCCTCCTCGCAGGACCACAAGCGCGTCGGCGACGGCGACAGCGGCCCCAACACCGGCGGCATGGGCGCCTATTCGCCGGCGCCGGTGCTCGATGACGCCCTGCAGGCCCGCGTGATGGACGAGATCATGCGCCCGGTCGTGCGCGGCCTGGCGGCCGAGGGCCGGCGCTTTCGCGGCTTTCTGTACTGCGGGCTGATGATTGCGCCGGACGGCACGCCCAAGGTGGTCGAGTTCAACGTGCGCCTGGGCGACCCGGAAACCCAGCCGATCCTGATGCGCCTGGAGTCCGACCTGCTGAGCCTGCTCGAGGCCGCGGTGGATGGCGAGCTGGAGGCGCAGACCCTGCGCTGGACGGAACAGAGCTGCGTGGGCGTGGTGCTGGCGGCCGAGCATTACCCGGCCAGCCCGGCCAAGGGCGATGTGATCAGCGGCCTGGAAACCGACCTGGGCCCGCAAACCAAGGTGTTTCACGCCGGCACCCGCGCCGACGGCGACACCGTGCTGACCGCCGGCGGGCGCGTGCTCTGCGCCTGCGGCCTGGGCGATACGCTGGCGCAGGCGCAGGAGCGCGCCTATGTGGCCGCCGATGCCATCAGCTTTCGCGGCATGCACTGCCGCCGCGACATCGGCAGCCGCGGCCTGAACCGCGACTAGGGTCGCCCCACCGCGCGTCGGCTGCCGGCAAGCAGCCCCAGGCGCGCGCCGCTCCGGGCGCGGGGCGACCTGCGCCGGCCTCCCGTGCCGGTCTTGCGTGCCGGTCTTGCGTGCCTGTGCGGCCTAGCGCAGCGTCACCAGCTCCTCGGCCGCGGTCGGGTGGATCGCCACCGTGCGGTCGAAGTCGGCCTTGGTGGCGCCGCACTGCATCGCCACAGCAAAGCCCTGCAGCAGCTCGTCCGAGCCCACGCCCATCGTGTGCAGGCCGACCACGCGCTCCTCATCGCCCACGCAGATCAGCTTCACCAGGCTGGGCACCTTGTGCTCGAGCACGCCGAAGTACAGCGCATTGAAGCGTGAGCGGTAGCAGCGCAGCTGCGCCTCGCCATAGAGCTCGATCGCGGCCTCCTCGCTCAGGCCCACGGTGCCGATGGGCGGGTGGGCAAAGACCACCGTCGGCACCAGCGTCGGGTCGATGGTCGGCTGCGGCTGGTCGGCGAAGAGGCAATCCGCCAGGCGGCGCCCGGTGGCGATCGCGACCGGGGTCAGCGCGATGCCGCCGGTGACATCGCCCAGCGCGTAGATGTGCGGCTGCTGCGTGCGCTGCTGCTCGTCGACGCAGATGCGCCCCTGCTCCAGGTCCAACCCGGCGGCGTCGAGCCCCAGGCCCTCGACCTCCGGCTGGCGGCCGGTGGCCCACAGCAGCGCATCGCAGCGGTGCTGGCTGCCGTCGCCCAGGCGCAGCACGCGGGTGTCGCCCTCGCGCTCGACCGCCTCGACGGTGGTGCCCAGGCGCAGGCCGATGCCGTCCTTGCGCATCGTTTCTTCCAGCATCGCCGCCAGGTCGTGGTCGAAGCCGCGCAGCAGCCGCTCGCCGCGCACCAGCAGCGTGACCTGGCTGCCCAGGCCGCGCAGCACGCCGGCCAGCTCCACGGCGATATAGCCGCCCCCGACGACGGTGACATGGTCGGGCTGCGCCTCCCAGTCGAAGAAGCCATCCGAATCCACCCCGTGCTCGGCGCCAGGGATGTCGGGCCAGCTGGGCCGCGACCCGGTGGCGATCAGGATGCGCTTGGCGCGCAGGCGCTCGCCGCCGACCTCGACGGTCTGCGGGTCGACGAAGCGCGCGTGCCCCTGGCGCCAGTGCACGCCATGGGCGGACAGATTGCTGTCGTAGATGCCATTGAGCCGGGTGATGAAGTCGCGCCGCTTACGCACCAGCGCCGCCCAGTCCAGGCCGCCGCTGTCCACGGCAAAGCCGTAGCCGCGGGCATCGGCCAGCATCTCGGCCAGCTGCGCGGCGTGCCACATCACCTTCTTCGGCACACAGCCGCGATTGACGCAGGTCCCGCCCAGCGGGCCGGGATCCACCAGCACCGTGCTCGCGCCATGCTGCGCGGCGCGCCGCGCCGACGCGATGCCCCCGCTGCCGCCGCCGATGACCAGCCAATCGATGTCGCGCGCCATGCCCTCTCCTTTCGCTAAACTCGGGTTTTGGTATAGCACACGAGGGGTGGGTCCCATGAACGAGGCGGCGCAGGCCGACATCGGCACATGGGTGTTCTGGGGGGTGGTCATCGCAGGCCTGCTCTATGCGGTGTTGATCTACAACAACCTGGTCACCCTCAAGCATCAGGTCACCAAGTCCTGGTCGAACATCGACGTGCTGCTCAAGCAGCGCCACGAGGAGCTGCCCAAGCTCGTCGAGACCTGCAAGCAGTACATGAACTTCGAGCAGGAGACGCTGGAGAAGGTGATGCTGGCGCGGGCGGCAGCGCAGACCGCGCGCGACCGCGGCGACGTCAAGGGCGTGGGCGCGGCCGAAAGCCAGATGCGCCTCGGGCTGGGCCAGCTCTTCGCGGTGGCCGAGAACTACCCCGAGCTGAAGGCCAACCAGTCCTTCCAGCAGCTGCAGGCCCGCATCTCGGGCCTGGAGAACGCCATCGCCGACCGCCGCGAGTTCTATAACGAGGCGGTCAACATCAACAACGTGCGCATCGAGCAGTTTCCGGACGTGCTGATCGCCCGTGGCTTCAATTTCGGCGCGGCGGATCTGCTGGAGTTTTCGGCCACCGAGCTCGAGGACCCGGACATCAAGAGCCTCTTCGCCTAGGACGCGGGGCCGTGAGCGCGGCGGCGCAGGCCGCGGCGGAGTTGAGCCCCGACGAGGCGCTGCTCTTCGCCCTGCTGGGGCTGGCCATGTGCCTGGGCTGCGCCTGGCTGTGGTGGCGCAAACTGGGCCGCGTCCGGCTGATGGCCGGCACCCCCACCTCGAAAATCCGCTCGGCGGCACAGGGCTATGTGGAGCTCAAGGGCAATGGCCACTGGCTGCCGGAAGACCGCATCCTGGCGCCGCTGACACAGACCCGCTGCGTGTGGTGGGAATATCGCATCGAAGAGCTCCGGCAGCAGCATGGCCACTCCAGCTCGCGCACCGCCTGGAGCACCATCGCCAGCGCGCGCAGCCAGGAGCTGTTCGCGCTGCAGGACGCAACCGGCGAGGTCGTCGTGGATCCCTGCGGCGCCAAAATCTACCCCAACCGGCGCCATTGCTGGCGCGGCCCCTCTCCGCGCCCGCCACGCGGCCTGCCGCAGGGCGGCCTGGGCCAGACCAGCGGCCGCTACCGCTACACCGAGCGCTGCCTGACGCTGGGCTCCGACCTTTATGCGCTGGGCTGGCTGCGCAGCGAGACGGCCGAGGCCCAGGACTTCGACCGCCGGGCCGAGGTGGCCGAGTGGCTGCGCGCGCTGAAGGCCGACCAGCGCCGGCTGCTGCGCGAGTACGACGCCAACCGCGACGGCCATATCGACGCTGAAGAATGGGAAGCGGCCCGCCAGCAGGCCATTGCCGAGGTCGACCGCGTGCTGCTGGAGCGCAGCCTGGCACCCGGCGTGCATGTGCTGGAGCGGCCGCCCGACGGCCGCGACTATGTGCTTTCCGGCCGCAGGGAATCGGAACTGCGGCGCAGCCTGCAATGGCGGGCCGCGGCACTGCTGCCGCTGGCCCTGGCCGCCGGTGTTGGCACGCTGTGGCTGGCCCGCCTGCGCGGCTGGCTGTAGCCGCCAAGCGCCCGGCTCGCAGCCAGCAAACCGCCCTTAGCAGCCGAGGCGGGTCACGGCGACGGCGCGCTCGCTGTTGACCTCGATCGCGGCGCGGCAGCTCAAGCCAGCCGCGGCCATGTCCACCGCCACGTGGGCGATGTTGTTGGCGTTCAGCCGCAGGCCATCCAGCGGTGCCCAGCCCGTGACCGCCGCGCCCCAGGTCTGCGTCTCGGCCACATAGCCCAGGGCCCCGTAGGTCCCGGGCGTCAGCAGGCCGGGCGTGGTAGCCCGCTCGGCCGAGCGCGGTTCGGGGGCCGGCGGCAGCGCCAGGCTTTCGGCGCGCACCACGCCCACCCCCGCATCGGGGTCGGCGACGCGGATATCGGACAGCCAGTAGGCATGGTCGGCGACGATGCCCGCGGCGGGGAAATCCATCTGCGGGTTACGCACATAGACCACATGGCGCGGCTTGCGCACGACGCGGGCATCGCCCAGGAACTCGGCCGCCGGGGCGTACTGGTCGTGGGCGGCCAGCGTCAGGTGCTCGGCCGGCGCGAAGGTCCAGAACTCGGCGCGGTAACCCAGCTCGAACAGCCGGTCGGCCTGCTGCCGTGGCCCGGGGTAGGGCACCAGCTGGTCGGCGCTGGCCACCCAGCTCTGGATCGGCACGTGGTACAGCGAGGCCAGGTTGTGGAAGGTGTTGGCCTGCGGCCCGGGGTTGTCCAGCGGCGGCAGCCAGATGCCCACCGCCGGCGGACCCACCACCGTCTGCGCACGGGCGAAGAGGTCGGGGAACTGCGTGGCCAGGCGGAAGGTGCCGTGGCCGCCCATCGAATAACCGCTGATCGCCGTGTAGTCGGCGTCGATGCGGTAGTGGCGGGCCGCGTCGGCCCAGGCCTCGAAGACATCGGCGCCGGAATATTCCACATACCAGCCGTCCGGCCCGCGGCCGGTGGGGGTCAGCACCAGCGAGCCGCGCCCGCGCTCGCCCAGCTGCGCCTGGTTGGCGCTGGCCGCGTACTGGTTGTAGTTGCCGGCCAGCGAATGCAGCAGCAGGGTCAGGCCCCAGCCGCCGGGCGGCTGCGGCCGGTCCGGCAGATACAGCGCATAGGGCAGCAGCTGGCCCTGCAGGATGCCAAAGCAGCCATCGGCGCCACCGCAGGCGGCGCCGTAGTCGATGCCCTGCCCCGCCGCGAAGCGACTGGCGTAGATGCGGTTGATCGCGCCATGGGTGGGCACCCCGCCGGGCTCGTCGAACTGCATGTCGGTCACGCCGCGGCGCAGCTTGCCGAAGTCCACCCGCACGCGAAAGGCCTCGGCATCGCCGGCGGCCAGCGCCGCCGCCTGCGCGGCGTCGCGCCACCAGCGCGGCTGGATCACCGCCACCACGCCCGCCCCGCCGGCGATATCCGGCTGCGGCTCTGCAAAGCGAAAGGCCAGGTTGAAGTAGGCGGGCGGCTGCGCCAGCGTGCCGGCGCCGCCCGGCGTCTCGGCATCGTGCGTGAAACCGGGGATGCGGAACTGGTCGGCCTCGGCGTCCCACAGCCCCACGCCGAGCCAGAGCGACTGCACCGAGTCGCCGATGTTCAGCACGCCGCGCGGCAGCGTAAAGCTGAGCTGGCGGCGGCGCAGGTCCACCGCGAGGGGCAGCGTGGCCAGCGTGTCGCCCCCCGCGTTGCGTAGCACCACGCGGCGCTCGGCCAGCGTGAAGCTGAAGGCGTGATCCAGGCTGAGGTTGGCGCCGCCGGGCAGCGGCCGCGGCTCGCCGGTGGTGCCCAGCGCCAGCGTGGCGGCCACCAGGTTCGGGTCCAGCAAGGTGTTCAGCGTCAGCCGGAAGGCCACGCCCTCGGCCACGCTGCGCACGCGAAACTCGACCAGGTCGGCCGCGTTGTGCGCGTAGGCCGGGTCGCTGGGGTAGGTATAGCTGCCGGCATAACGCGAGAACACATTGTCGGCCAGCGTGCCATTGGCCAGGCCGCCGGCCGGCGCATTCGGGTCCGGCAGCCCGCCATCGGCGCCGTGGTCGTCAAAGAGCCAGTCCTGATACAGGAACTCGCCGTCGACATAGGCCGAGGCGCCGGAAATCAGCAGCGGCGCCGCCCTCCAGGGACCGGTGTTCTCCAGCTGCGGCGCCGGGGGCGGGGCGGCATATAGCAGCGCCGGGCCCGGGGCTGGCACCGCGCCGGCGCGCGCCTGCACGGCCACCGGCGCCAGCTCGCGCCCGCCCTCGCAGGCCGCCAGCAGCGCCAGCAATCCCCCCAGCAGCGCCCGGCCCAGGCCGCGCCGGGCCGGGCTCGCGGGCGGCGGTACAACTATGCGCGACATCAAGCGGTCCCCGTCTCCTGGCAATGCCACGCATTCTAGTCCCCCGGTCGGCAGGCCCGGTTGCAGTACCATCAGCGCTTTGCGCACCGATCCCCACCGATGTCCGAAATTCCTGCCGCACCCGCCGCCCGCCGCCCCGGCCTGCCGCTGGCGCTGCTGCTCGGCCTGGTCGCCGTGGTCGCCGCCGCGCGCCTGCTGCCGCACCCGCCCAACCTGACCCCGGTGATTGCGCTGGCGCTGTTTTGTGGCGCCGCGCTGTCGAGCCGAATGCTGGCCATCGGCGTCACGCTGGCCGTGATGCTGCTGACCGACCTGTGGCTGGGTTGGCACGAGAGCCTGCTGGCCGTGTACGCCGCGCTGGCCGTCGTCGCGCTGCTCGGCCACCGCATCGCCGTGCAGTCGCCGGCACTGCGCATCGCTGGCCACGGCCTGGCCGGCGCCCTGGTGTTTTTTGTGCTCAGCAACCTCGCGGTGTGGGCGTTTTCCGGCATGTACGCGCACAGCCTGGAGGGCTTGTGGGCCTGTTATCTGATGGCCCTGCCCTTCTTTGGCAACACGCTGGCCGGCACCGCACTCTATGGCCTGCTGCTGTTCGCGGCCGCGCGCCGGCTGGCGCCCGCCCCGGCGCGACAGCCGCTGGGCGCCACGGCATAATGAGCCCGCTCGCGCGGGTGTAGCTCAATGGTAGAGCTCCAGGTTCCCATCCTGGCGACGTGGGTTCGATTCCCATCACCCGCTCCATGGCCCTCGCCCTGCGGGCGCGATGCGCGCGTGCGAATCGGCTTTCCTGCCGATTCGGCGATTCCCATCACCCGCTCCACGGGCAATCGATGTCGAGAGCTTTTACCGATGGTGGCGACGTGGGTGCACTCGGGCCCTCCATGGCCCTCGCCCTGCGGGCGCGCTGCGCGCGTGCAGATCGGCTTTGCTGCCGATTCTGGGCTGCCTGTCACCCGCTCCCGCCGCCTTGCGCGAAAGCTTGCCGCGGGGGGCACGGAGCGGCCGCTGTCACGGCGCGCCGGCGCGGACGGGCCCCGAGCCCCGGCCGCGGCCCCGCCGGTGCCGGATTGACGCCGCCGGGCACCCTGCCCGCCGGCCGCTGGAGGACCCACAGTGCAGATCACGCTGAATGGCGAGGCGCGCGCGCTTGACGAGGGCACGACCCTGCGCCGCCTGCTGGAACAACTGGGGCTGGCCGACAAGCGGCTGGCCGTCGAAATCAACGGCGCGATTGTCCCGCGCTCGCAGCACGCCCAGCGTGAGCTGCGCGGCGAGGACCGCGTCGAAATCGTGACCGCCATCGGCGGAGGATGAGCATGGATGATGTGCTGAAGGTCGGCGCCCGCAGCTTCCGTTCGCGGCTGCTGGTGGGCACCGGCAAATACAAGGACCTGGCGCAAACGGCGGCCGCGGTGGCGGCCAGCGGCGCCGAAATCGTTACGGTGGCGATCCGCCGCACCAACATCGGCCAGAACCCGGACGAGCCCAACCTGCTCGACGTGCTGCCGCCCAACCGCTACACGATCCTGCCCAACACGGCCGGCTGCTACACGGCGCAGGACGCGGTGCGCACCTGCCAGCTGGCCCGGGAACTGCTGGACGGGCACAACCTGGTCAAGCTCGAAGTGCTGGGCGATGCCAAAACGCTGTACCCGGACATCCCGGCCACGCTCGAGGCCGCCGACGCGCTGGTGGCCGACGGTTTCGAGGTCATGGTCTACACCAGCGACGACCCGATTATCGCCAAGCGCCTGGAAGAGGCGGGCTGCGTGGCGGTGATGCCGCTGGCCGCGCCCATCGGCTCGGGGCTGGGCATCCAGAACCGCTACAACATCCTGACCATTGTCGAGAACGCCAAGGTGCCGGTGCTGGTCGATGCCGGCGTCGGCACGGCCTCGGATGCGGCCATCGCGATGGAGCTGGGCTGCGACGGCGTGCTGATGAACACGGCCATCGCCGCGGCCCGCGACCCGGTGCTGATGGCGCAGGCGATGCGCGATGCGATCCAGGCCGGGCGGCTGGCCTTTCGCGCCGGCCGCATGCCGCGGCGCCGCTACGCCAGCGCCTCCTCGCCACTGGACGGCCTGAGCCCGACTTGAGCGACGCGCAGCACCACAGCCCGGCGCAAGCCGGCGGCGGCGTGTTCATGCGCCGCGTGCAGACCTTCGTGCGCCGCGAGGGCCGGGTCACGGCGGCCCAGGCCCGCGCGCTGGAGGAGCTGCTGCCGCACTGGTCCTGGCCACAGGGCTGCGCCGCGCCGGCGGAGGCCTTCGGCCGCGAGGCGCCCACGGTGCTGGAGATCGGCTTTGGCGCCGGCGAAAACCTGCTGGCCCAGGCCCAGGCCCAACCCGAGCGCAACTTCATCGGCCTGGAGGTCCACCGCCCCGGCGTCGGGCAGCTGCTGCATCGCGCCGCGCAGGCCGGGCTGACCAATCTGCGCGTGTGCACGCAGGACGCGCTGGAGTTTTTGCAGCAGCGCCTGCCCGAGGCCAGCGTGGATCGCATCCAGGTCTGGTTCCCCGACCCCTGGCCGAAGAAGCGCCACCACAAGCGGCGCATCATCCAGCGCGCCCACCTGGACCACTTCGCGCGCGTGCTGCGCCCCGGCGGCGAGCTGCTGGCGGCCACCGACTGGGCGGACTACGCCGAATGGATGCGCGAGCACCTGGAGGCCCACCCGGCGCTGGAGAATGTCCACGGCGCAGGCCAGACGGCGCCGCGTTGCGCCGAACGCATCCTGACCCGCTTCGAGGCCCGCGGCCTGCGCCTGGGCCACAGCGTCGCCGACTACGCCTACCGCCGCCGCTAAGCATGTCCACGCGCCACCCGATCATTGCGGTGACCGGCTCCTCGGGGGCGGGGACGAGCACGGCGCGCAAGGTCTTTGAGCAGCTCTTCGCGCTGCTTGGCGCCAAGGCCGCCTACGTCGACGGCGATGCCTTCCACGCCTATGACCGGGCGCAGATGCAGGCCGGCATCCAGCGGGCCAAGATCCGCGGCGAGAACTTCAGCCACTTCGGCCCGGCCGCCAACCATTTCGACCGCCTGGAGGCGCTGTTCGAGGAATACGGCCGCCAGGGCAGCGGCCACAGCCGTCATTACCTGCACAGCGTGGAAGAGGCCGCCGAGCACGGCGGCGAGGTGGGCACCTTCACGCCCTGGGCGCCGCTGCCGGCGCAGACCGACGTGCTGCTCTATGAGGGCCTGCATGGCGGCGTGGTGACCGAAAACCACAACATCGCCCAGCATGTGGACCTGCTGATCGGCATGACGCCGACCATCAACCTGGAGTGGGTGCAGAAGATCCGCCGCGACATGGAAGAGCGCGGCCACAGCGCCGAGGACATCTCGCGCACCATCCTGCGGCGCATGCCGGACTATGTGAATTACATCATCCCGCAGTTCTCGCGCACCCACATCAACTTCCAGCGGGTGCCGCTGGTCGATACCTCGAACCCCTTCGCGGCGCAGGGCATCCCCACCGCCGAGGAAAGCATGATGGTGATCCGCGTCGCCCGGCCCTCGGCCGTGCCGGTGGATCTGCCCTATGTGCTGTCGATGGTCAGCGGCGCCTGGACCTCGCGGCCCAACACCCTGGTGGTGCCCGGTGCCAACGGTGCGCTGGCCATGGAGCTGGTGCTGCGCGCCGTGGTCGCCGGCCTGCTCGACCGTCGCCGCGCACTGCTGCGCGCCGAGGCCGAGGCCGAGGCCGAGGCCGCGGTCGCGGCGCCCCCCATCCCCCCCGCACAGGAGCCTCCCGCATGAGCCCGCAGTCGATGCCCACCCGCCGCCTGGGAGCCGCTGGCCCCGAGGTCAGCCTGATCGGCCTGGGAACCATGACCTGGGGGGAGCAGAACACGCCGGAGGACGCCTTCGTGCAGCTCGACGGCGCCACCGAGGCGGGCGTGACGCTGATCGATGCGGCCGAGATGTACCCGGTGCCGCCCCGCGGGCAGACCCAGGGCCGCACCGAGGAGATTCTGGGCGACTGGTTGGCGCGCCGCGGCGGCAGCGAGGGCTTGGTCATCGCCACCAAGGTCACCGGCCGCTCGACCAACATGGACTGGATCCGCGGCGGCCCGCGGCTGGATGCCGCGCAGATCCGCCAAGCCTGCGAGGACAGCCTGCGCCGCCTGCGCCTGGACTGCATCGACCTCTACCAGGTGCACTGGCCGGAGCGCAGCACCAACTTCTTCGGCCAGCTCGGTTACACCCCCGGCAGTGACGACGGCATCCCCATCGAAGAAACGCTGCAGGCGCTGGCCGCGCTGCAGCAGGAGGGCAAGATCCGCCACATCGGCGTGTCCAACGAAACGCCCTGGGGCGTGGCCGAGTACCTGCGCCTGGCGCGCGAACAGGGCCTGCCGCGCATCGTGTCTGTGCAAAACCCCTACAGCCTGCTCAACCGCAGCTACGAGGTCGGCCTGGCCGAGTTCGCCCACCGCGAGGACGTGGGCCTGCTGGCCTATTCGCCGCTCGCCTTCGGTGTGCTCAGCGGCAAGTACCTGGATGGCGCCCGCCCCGAGGGCGCCCGCCTGACCCGCTTCAGCCGTTTTGCCCGCTACACCAATGCCCAGGCCGAGGCCGCGACCCGGGCCTATGTCGCGCTGGCGCGCGAGCGGGATCTGGACCCGGCGCAGATGGCGCTGGCCTACATCAACAGCCGCCCCTTCCTGCGCAGCAACCTGATCGGTGCCACCACGATGCACCAGCTCGAGGCCAACCTGGCCAGCGCCGCGCTGACGCTGGATTCCAGCCTGCTGGAGGCGATCGAAACCATTCACGCGGGCCAGCCCAACCCGGCGCCCTGAGCGCATAAGCCGCGCATAATCAGTTGGTTGCCGGCGATAGCAACGACGGCACCACAACCCGCGGCGGAAAAATCGCCGCGGTTCAAGCGCTTCCGCCAGGGGTCTTGCATGTGCGCTGCACGCGGCGTATACCGGAATTGCAGCACCACAGACCCCCTGCCCGACGCCCCCGTGTCGGGCGGGCCCCGTCAGGAGGAGCAGGCCCATGATCGGCATATTCGAGGGCATCGAAGTCGGCGCCTGGTATCAAGGCGTCGGATCCGACCCCTTCGAGGTGGTCGCGCTGGACTTTGCCAGCGAGACGATCGAAATCCAGTTTTACGACGGCAGCGTCGCCGAGCTGGACCACGACGGCTGGCTGGAGCTAGGCGCCAGCCCTACCAACGGCCCCAGCGGTTACGACGGCGCCCTGGATCTCGCCCACGAGGATCTGCACGTCTACACCGACGGCGGCGGCTATGACGACGAGGGCTGGAACGAAGTTCGCAACCTGCTCGGGCACTAGCCATCCGGCCCCGCAAGGGCCCTGCCGCCGTGCGATCACAGCGGCTTCCGCCGGCCTGACGGCAGTGTTAAGGTAGCGCCGTCGAGGGGTTCGACGCATCGGCCCAAAGCGTTGCCTTGAAGAGCAATAGCAGGGCCACGAGGAGACCAGGAACGTGACCAATTTTGTCTGCAAGGCCGCCGTGGCGTTTTTCGCGTGCACGGGCATGGCTGCGCACGCGGCCGTCAGCGCCGAAGAAGCCGCCCGCTTGGGCCAGGATCTCACCCCCACCGGCGCCGAAAAGGCGGGCAACGGCAAGACCGACCCCAGCGTCGCGATTCCGGAGTGGGACGGGGGCTATGACTGGACGCCGGTGCCCGAGGCGCGCCGCCGTTACCCGGAGAGCTACCCCGGCATTGGCGACCAGCGGCCGCTGTTTGTCATTGACCAGAACAACTACGAGGAATATCGCGACAAGCTCAGTGTGGGCCAGCTCGCGATGCTCGAGACCTACGACACCTTCCGCCTGCCGGTGTACAAGTCGGTGCGCAGCTACCACGCGCCGGACTTCTACTACGAGGCCACCAAAAAGAACGCCACCGACGCGCGCCTGGAAAACTTCGGCGAGTCGCTGGTGAACGCCATCACCGGCGTGCCCTTCCCGATCCCGGGCAGTGGCCAGGAGGTGATCTGGAACCACAAGACGCGCTACCGCGGCCAGTCCATCACGCGCTACAACACGCAGCTCGCCGTGCAGACCAATGGCGACTACACCGAGCTGCACCTGCAGGAAGACGTGCTGTTCACCTACAACCTGCCGGATGCCCGGCCGGAAGAGCTGGACAACGTGATGACCTACTTCCTGCAGCTGACCACGGCGCCGGCGCGCATCGCGGGGCAGATTCTGCTGGTGCACGAAACGATGGACCAGCTGCTGGATACCCGCCGCGCCTGGCTGTACAACCCCGGCCAGCGCCGTGTACGCCGCGCCCCCAACGTCGCCTATGACAACCCGGGCACCGGCTCGGACGGCCTGCGCACCAATGACCAGCTCGATGTCTTCAACGGCGCCACCGACCGTTATGACTGGAAGCTGGTGGGCAAGAAGGAGATCTACATCCCCTACAACGCCTATGAGCTGGTCGACAACCGCAAGAGCTACGCCGACCTGACCCAGGCCCGGCACATGGTGCCGGACAACCTGCGCTACGAACTGCACCGCGTGTGGGTGGTGGATTCCTTCCTGCGCGAGGGCACCAGCCACATTTACAAGCGCCGCACCTTCTACGTGGACGAGGACTCCTGGACCATCGCGCTGGTGGACATCTACGACGCGCGGGATCAGCTCTGGCGCGTGCAGGAATACCACTCGGTGATGCTGCCCTGGCTCAAGAGCATCGGCCCGGCCGGCGGCATCGTGTACGACCTGCAGTCCGGCCGTTACCTGGCCATGGAGCTGTCCAACGAGCAACCGCTGTTTGAGGAAGCCGAGTTCGACAAGAACCACTTCCGCACGCAGAACATGGTGCGCATCGCGCGCCAGGGCCGCCGCCGCTAAGGCCGCCGCCCACAAAAAACCCGGCCTCGGCCGGGTTTTTTTATGCCTGCCGCGAGCGCCGCGCCGAACTAATAGGCGCCCTGGCGAAAGGCGTCGGTCGCCTCCACCAGCGCCGCGGCTATGCCGGCCTCGCGCGAGTTGTGGCCCGCGTCCTCGACCATCACCAGGCGCGACTCCGGCCAGGCGCGGTTGAGCAGCCAGGCGGTCTCGGCCGGGCAGACCACGTCATAGCGCCCCTGCACGATCACGCCGGGAATGCCGGCCAGGCGTCGCGCCTCGCGCAGCAGCTGGTTGTCGCGTTCGAACCAGCCGCCGTGCACGAAGTAGTGGCACTCGATGCGGGCAAAGGCCAGCGCAAAGCTGTCGCCGCCGTATTTCTGCACCAGGTTGGGGTCGCGCGCCAGCTTGCTCAGACTGCCCTCCCACACGGCCCAGGCGATCGCCGCCTGCTGCCGCGCCTGGGCATCGTCGCCGGTCAGGCGCCGGTAGTAGGCGCCCATCAGGTCGCCGCGCTCGGCCGGCGGGATCGGCGCCAGGTAGTCCTGCCACAAGTCCGGGAAGAGCCTCGAGGCGCCGTCCTGGTAGAACCACTCCAGCTCGCGCCGGCGCAGCGTGAAGATGCCGCGCAGAATCAGCCCGCTCACCTGCTTGGGGTAGCTTTGCGCATAGGCCAGCGCCAGCGTCGAGCCCCAGGAGCCGCCGAAGACCAGCCAGCGGCCGACGCCCAGCGCGCCGCGAATGCGCTCGATGTCGTCGACCAGGTGCCAGGTGGTGTTGGCCTCCAGGTGCGCATGCGGCGTCGAGCGCCCCGCGCCACGCTGGTCGAAGAGCACGATGCGGTAATGCGCCGGGTCAAAAAAGCGCCGGTCCTCCGGCGTGCAGCCGCCGCCCGGACCGCCATGCAGGAACACCACCGGCTCGCCCTCCGGGTTGCCGCACTCCTCGACGTAGAGCGTGTGGCCGTCGCCGACCTCCAGCATCTGCGTGGCATAGGGTTCGATTTCGGGGTAGAGCGCGGTCTGGGACATCGGCGCGGCCTGTACGGGGGTGGCGGGCATGGTGGCAGAACTGGGCGTGGCCGGCTTGCCCCCGCCGCGGGCGCCCGCTACAACGGGCGCAAGCCCATCGCCTGAGCCGGCCCATGAGCAACCTCGCCCCGGACACCACCAGCGCCTGCCCCGAGGGCGCCAGCGGCGGCGCCATCGCCCGCCTGTTGCAACCGCGCGAGAAGCCGCTGGGCGGCTTTTCGGTGCGCCGCGCGCTGCCCACCGCGCAGCAACGCATGGTCGGCCCGTGGATCTTTTTCGACCACATGGGCCCGGCCGACTTCGCCGCGGGCCAGGGCATCGATGTGCGGCCGCACCCGCACATCGGCCTGGCCACGGTGACCTACCTCTTCGAGGGCGAGATCCTGCATCGCGACTCGCTGGGCAGCGAGCAGGCCATCCGTCCCGGCGATATCAACCTGATGGTCTGCGGCCGCGGCATCGTGCATTCCGAGCGCGAAACGCCGCAGCAGCGCGCGCGAGCGCACCGGCTCGACGGCCTGCAACTGTGGCTGGCCCTGCCCGCCGACGACGAGGAGGCCGAGCCGGAGTTCCTGCACTACCCCGCCGCCGACATCCCCAGCACCCGCGTCAACGGCGTGCCGCTGCGGGTGATGATGGGCACGGCCTATGGCCTGCGTTCGCCGGTGCGCACCTATGCGCCGACGCTCTATGTCGAGGCCGAGCTTGCCGCCGGCCAGAGCCTGGTGCTGCCCGAGGCGCCCGAGCGCGCGGTGTACCTGGCCCGCGGCAGCGCGCAGATCGACGGCGAGGCCGTGCCCGAGCACGCGCTGGCCGTGCTGCACCCCGGGCCCGCCACCCTGCTGCGCGCCCGCACCGCGGCCCGCATTGCCCTCATCGGCGGTGCGCCGGTGGGCCGGCGTTACATCGAGTGGAACTTCGTGTCCTCACGGCCCGACCGCATTGCCCAGGCCAAGCGCGACTGGGCCGGCGGCCGCTTCCCGCGCGTGCCCGGCGACAGCGAAGAGTTCATCCCGCTGCCAGGCTGACAGGGGCCGGCCTAGGGTCGAAGCCTGGCCGGGCGGTGGCAGCAAGGCGCCAGCCCCGCGCGCGAAATCACCCGGCGCGGCGCTGCACGGCGCGCCTCAGGTCGGTCTCAGGCCGGTCTCAGGCCGGTCTCAGGCCCGGCTCAGGGCTGCAGTTCCACCAGCACCGCACGGTGGTCGCTCAGCCCCGTCTCGATGACCCGCGCCCCGCGCACCCGCGCGGCGAGCGGCGCATCGGCCAGGATCAGGTCGATGCGCGTGTCGCCCGTGCTGTAGGTGCTTTGCGTGTCGTAGGGCGCCACCACATCGGGCAGGCCGACCCCCTCGATCGGCGCGAGGGTCTGTGAGCCCACTTCGGCATTGAAGTCGCCCAGAACCATCAGGTCCTCGCCAACGGCGCAGCCCACGCCCTGCGCCAGTTGCTGCGCCTGCGCCTGCTGCGGCGGGCTGTCCTCGTTGATGTCCAGGTGCAGGCTCAACAGCCGCGCGGGCTGCCCTCCCAGGCAGGCCAGCGCCTGCGTGGCTACCCGCGGCTCCAGCTGCCCCGTGGCCCGCAGGTCGATCCGCCCGACCGCCAGCAGCCCATTACGGGCCAGCAGCGCATTGCCCAGACTGGCGCCGGTGTAAGGCAAGTCCGCCGCGGCCGCATAGACCCAGGCATAGCCCAGCGCCCGCGCCAGGTCCGCCGCCTGGTGGCCGTAGTCACCGCCGACCCGGACCTCCTGCAGCGCGATGACATCGGCATCCAGCGCCCGCAGCGCCAGCGCCATGTCCGCCAGGCTGGCGTCACGCAGCCCGGCGATGTTCAGCGTCGCCACCCGCAGCACGCCACCGCCCCCTGCCGTACAGCGCGGCAGCAGCGGCCCATGCTCCAGCGCATCGCTGGCAAAGGCCGCCCCCCAGCCGTAATCGGCCAGCGGCGTGGCCGGCAAAGCGCCCCCGCCCGGCTCCGCCGGGCACACCGACAACTCCGCCCCCGCCGGCAACGGCCGCCCCCCGCCGCCGCAGGCCACAAGCGCCAGCAAGAGCCCGGGCAGCAAGAACCGGCAAGTCCAGCGAGTCGCGTGATTCGTCATAGCGCCAAGGCTACCCAGCCCGGATGAAAGCGCAAAGTCGCCCCGCAATGTGCGCCCCCGGCGCACGAGCACTCCCCACACCACCACCTCAAGGCCGACGCGACCAAAACCCCGCTGTTCCCTATCAGGTCTGGCCGCTCCGGCCGACCAGGGTCTCGGCGCCATGGATGGCGCCGAGAAGTGCAGGAGCCCCCAGACGTCCCTGGGCGGCCGGAGCGGCCAGACCGCGAAGCGCCATAGCCATAGCCATAGCCATAGCCATAGCCAGCGCCAGCGAAGGCCCAACCTATTCGAGTTCGGCCACCATCTCCTCACCCGACAACTGCGTCGCGTTCTTGCCCCCCACGAACTCCAGCATCCCCGCCTGCTCGTAGTGCGCGCGCATGCGATCCGACAGCAGGCCGATGTATTCCAGGTTGGGCACCAGCCGCTTGAACATCGTGTGGCGGAAGTAGCGCATCGACTCCACGTTGAGCATGAAGTCGTTCCACTGCTTGCGCGTGATCGTGCCCTCAAACCACTCCTCGTAGACCTCGTGGGCCATGAAGCGGTTGCGCATCAGCACCGCGACCTCGAAGGCCCAGTCCTCCCGCTCGCGCCGCTCGGCCGGCGAGAGCTGCGTGGTGATGTGGTCGCGCAGGGCCAGCACGCCGTAGTGCACATGCCGCGCCTCGTCCTGGATCACGTACTTCAGCAGCTGCCGCAGCAGCGGCTCGCGGGTCCAATTGTGCAGCGTGGCGAATGCGCCCAGCGCCAGGCCCTCGACCATGATCTGCATCCCCAGGAACTTGATGTCCCAGCGCGAATCGGTGAGCAGATCGTCGATGATGACGAAGAGGTTGTCGTTGACCTTGTAGATCTTGTTCAGCTTGGTATCGAGATAGCGGTGGAAGACCTCCAGGTGCCGCGCCTCGTCCATGACCTGCGTCGCCCCGTAGAGCTTGCCGTCCAGCCAGCGCACCGACTCGGTGACCTGCGCCGAGGCGTACAGCGCGCCCTGCTCGCCATGCATGAAGTTCGACAGCATCCAGGTGGCCTGGCTGTAGGCCAGCTCGGCCGCCTCGCGCTGGTTCAGCTTGATGCCGAACTGTTCCAGCCCGCCATACAGCTGCCATTCCGGCGCGATCAGTGGCGTGTCCGGGTGCAGCGGATCCACGTCGGTGTCCCAGGGCAGGTCGCGGTCGCCATCCCACTGGTTGTCCACGGCGCGCCGGTACAGCTCCAGCATTTCCGGGAAGCCCAGCTCGTAGCGCAGGTCGAAGTGCGTGCTGTGCTTTGCCGGCATCTGCGCATGCGGTTTGCGCTTGCCGTCCTTGCGCACCAGGCCGCGCAGCGCCGAGGGCGTCATGCTGACCGCCACCGCGGGGTTCTTGATCTGCGCGACCATGTCGATGGTTTCCAGCACCTCGGTCACGCGGTTGCGCGCGCTCATGGGCATGCCGACGAAGGCGGGGTGGTTGCTCATGCGGACTCCTGATTGCCAGCGGCGTAGTGGGTCTCGACAAAACGGCGGGCGGCCCGTGCGTGCAGCACGCCAAAGATGCGATTGATGGCGGGGATGATGCTGGCGAAGACCGCCTGGCCCTCCTCCTCGCGCAGGTCCTGCAGCCGGGCCTCGAACAGCGCCAGCTCCTGGTTCAGCAGCAGCTCGACGACGGTTTGCAGCGCGTCGAGATCGCCGGCGTGGAAGCCGCGCTCGGCGGACAAACCGGCCTGCCGCAGCTGCGCCCAGGACTCGAGCAGCTCGACGTCCTCCGGGCCCACGTAGTCCTCGCCTTCGACGGCGTCCAGTTCCACGTGGCCGCTGGCCACGATGGCCCGCCAGTCGTCCTCGCTGATCGGCAGGCGGGCGCGCAGCGCGCCGACGGACTCGGCCTGCGGCGCGCGCTTGGCCTGCTCGCTGTGCAGCTGCCGGCGCACCGCCGCCAGCACGCGCGTCTGCGCCGCGCTGAAGTGGTGCTGCGGCTGCTGCGCCAGGATCGTGCGTATGGCCTTGAGCGGCAGGAAGTGCTCCTCCTGCAATTGCTGGATCAGCGTCAGCCGGCGCAAGTGCTCGGCCCCGTACCAGGCCATGTTGCGCGCCGTCTTCTCGCCCTCGGGCAGCAAACCTTCGGCGATGTAATAGCGAATGGTTTCGCGGCTCAGGCCACTGCGGGCCTCCAGCTCGCGCATGCGCAGCCGTAATGCGGGTGCCTCGCGAGCCTGCGGCGCCGCGCCGCTCATGCCTCCAGCTCCAGCGGGCCCAGCGCCCGGCCCACGCACAACAACCGCCAGCCCTGCGCCTGCTCGGCAGCGCTGAGGCAATGCGGCTCGTCCATCTGCATCTCGCCGCGACGCAGCTGCACCTTACAGTGGCCGCAGCCGCCGACCGTGCAGGAATAGTCCAGCGCCACGCCGGCGCGCAGGCCGGCCTCCAGCAACGACTCGCCGGTTTTGGTGCGCACCTCGCGGCCACTGCGGGTGAACACCACCGGCTGCGGCGCCAGCTGCGCGCTGTCCGCGGCCGGGCTGGGCGCGGCGGTGAATTCTTCGCGGAAGATGGGCGCATCGCCGCGCTCGCGCAGCACCTGCGTCGCCATTGCCATCAGGCCGGCCGGACCGCAGAGCCAGGCGGGCGCATCGGGCGGCACCTCGCCCAGCAAGGCGGCGAGCGCCGGTGCGTCCAGCACAGCGTCGCGCTCGTCCTCATGCCGCAGCCAGTGCAGGCGGGGGTGGCGGCGCGCCAGCTCCGCCAGATCGGCGGCAAAGATCGTGTCCTGCGCGCTGCGGTTGACCGTCAGCAGCCACAGCTCCGGCGGCTGCGGCAAGGCCAGCGCGGCCTCCAGCAGGGCGCGCACCGGCGTAATGCCCGAGCCGCCCGCCAGAAGCAGCATCCGCGCCGGCGCCTGCGCCGGCAGCAGGAAATCGCCGGCCGGCGGCAGCACCTCGACCTCGTCGCCCACCGCCAGCTCGCGGGTCAGGTAGCCCGAGACCTTGCCCTCGTCGAGCCGCTTCACCGTCACTGCCACCGTGCCGCCCGGGGCGTGGCACAGCGAATAGGGGCGGCGGTATTCGCGCCCGTCCAGGCGCAGGCAGTGGGTCAGGTGCTGGCCGGCCTGCCAGCGCAGCGGCTGGCCGTCGACGCGGGCGTATTCGATGCTGCGCGCCAGCGGGGTCTCGTCCCGCAGCGCGGTGACCTTCAGGCGCAAACGGCCGGTGGCGCGGCGGCTGACCCGCTCCCAGGCCGGCGGGCCCTCCGGCGCCGGGGCGCCATCGTCCAGGGCCGCGGGGCGCTGGGGCCGAAAGCGCGAGCGCACGGCCTGGCCGCGAATCAACACCGGCTCGCTGCGGGGGGCGAAGGGCCAGGAGCGCCAGGCCATGTCTCTCTCCTGTACGTAGTACGGCTCCGCACTTTGTGCCTGTCGCCGCGCTCTGTCAAACTGCGCCCGGTTCCGCTTTGGGGGTGGGAATGTCGGACTGGCTGCATCTGGACGTCGACGGGTTGCGCTTTGCGGCGCTGCAGGCCGGCGATCCCGAGGCCCCGCTGGTGCTGTGCCTGCACGGTTTTCCGGACACGGCGCACACCTGGCAGGCGCTGCTGCCGCAGCTGGCGGCGCAGGGCTATTACGCACTGGCGCCGGCGCTGCGCGGCTACCCGCCCAGCGCAGCCGCGCCGGATGGCGACTACAGCGTGCCGCGGCTGGGCCGCGACGTGCTGGGCCTGTTGGATGCGCTGGGCCGGCACGACGCCGCCGTCATCGGCCACGACTGGGGCGCGGTGGCCGGCTACTGTGCGGCCAACATCGCTCCCGCGCGCCTGCGCGCCCTGGTGGCGGCGGCCGTGCCCCACCCGCGCCTGCTGCGGCCGCACCCGCGCCAGCTGCGCAACTCCTGGTACATGGCCCGTTTCCAGTTCCCGGACGCGGAGCGGCGCCTGGCGGCGAGTGACTGGGCGCTGGTGGAACAGCTCTGGCGCGACTGGTCGCCGGGCTGGCGCTTTACGCCTGCGGACATCGCCCCGGTCAAGGCGGCGCTGGCTGCCGAAGGGCCTGAGGCCGCGCTGGCCTATTACCGCGCGCTGCCGCGCACGCTGCTACGGCCCCCGCCGGGCGCGCTGCGCACGGTGTTCGCCCGCACCCGCGTGCCCACGAGAATGGTCGCGGGCGCGCAGGACGGCTGCATGCGCGCGGCCGGCTTCGCCCACGGCGAGCGCGCCTTCAGCGGCCCCTGGGACCTGATCACGCTGGACGCCGCCGGCCACTTCATGCACCGCGAGCAGCCGGCCGTCTTCACCGCGGCCGTCACCGAATGGCTGGCCCTGCACGCCCCGCCAGCCCGCCCGGATTCCTCCGCCTCGATTCACTGAACACGCCTATGAGCACGCCCCGCCCCACCCCCGTCGCCGGCCACAGCGAGCGCCTGAGCAACGGCCGTCAGCAGATCCACCTGCGGCGCTGGGACGGCCCCGCCGGCGCGCCCTGGATCCTGCTGGTGCACGGCTACCCCGACTGCAGCCACGTCTGGGACGCCGTCGCGCCACGCCTCGCGCAGCACTTCCGCGTGGCGGCCTACGACGTGCGCGGCGCCGGCGCCTCCACCCGCCCGCAGCGCACCGCCGATTACCGCCTCAGCGCGCTGATGTCCGATCTGGCCTGCGTGCTCGATGCGCTCGAGGACGGCGCACCGATTCACCTCGTGGGCCACGACTGGGGCTCGATCCAGAGTTGGGAAGCGGCCACCGACCCGGCCCTGGCCGCGCGCCTGGCCAGCTTCAGCTCGATCTCCGGGCCCTGCCTGGACCACGTGGGCCACTGGCTGGCGCAGCAATGGGCCCGGCCGGGCGGGCGCGGCGCGGTGGTCGCGCAGGCCCGGCGCTCCTGGTACATCGCGCTCTTTCACCTGCCGCTGCTCGCCCCCGTGGGCTGGCGGGTGGGCCTGGGGCGGGCCTGGCCGCGCCTGCTGACACGCATGGAGCGCCACCCGATCCCCGCATCGCCAACACAGGCTCAGGACGGCGCCACCGGCGTGCGGCTGTACCGGGCCAATGTGCTGCCCTGCCTGCGCCGGCCGCGCGCGCGCCAGGCGCAACTGCCGGTGCAGCTGATACGGCCACGCCACGACCCCTTCGTGTCGGCGGCGCTGCTTGAGGCGGTCCAGCCCTGGGTGGCGCAGCTGCACACGCGCGACATCGAGGCCGGCCATTGGGCACCGCTGTCGGCCAGCGCCGAGGTGGCGACCGCCATCGCCGAATTCGTTGACGGCCTGGAGCGCCAGGCGGCCTGAGGCCGCGCGCCACCACCGCCGCGCTCAGGCGTCGGCGACGCGCCCGTCTGCCATCGCCGCGCGGATCGCCGCGGCCACCTCGGCCGTGTGCTCCATCGGCAGGAAATGGCTGGCCTGGGGCCAGACGCGCAAACGCGCCCGCGGCTGCACGCGGCGCAGCGCCCGCCGCGAGGCCTCACCGGTCGTGCTTTGCGCGCAGCCGCCCAGCAGCACCAGCGGCGGCTGCGGCAACCGGCGCAGCAGGCCCCAGGGCCAGGCCAGCGTGCGGTCGAAACTGCGGCCCTCGAACTCCGGCCGGCAGCGCAGCCGCAGGCCCGCGCCGCCCGGGTCCGGCTCCAGCGCGTGGCGCACATAGGCCAGCAACCATTCCTCCGGCCAGCTGCGAAAGGCGCCGCGGCCGCGCCAGGCCGCCAGCGCCTGCGCATGGTCGACAAAGCGGTCGCGCCGCCGCCGCGCCCCCGCCGACAGCGGCGTGATATTGGGGCGGTCGAGTAGCTGCCCCAGGCGCAGCAGCAGGCCGGGCAGCGGCGGTACCAGCACCGGCTCGATCAGGATCAGCCCGGCCACGCGCTCCGGCTGCGCCGCCGCGGCCATCGCGCTGACGGTGGCCCCCACCGAATGCCCGGCCAGCCAGACCGGCTCCGGTTGCGCGCGCAGCCAGCCGCCCAGGTCGGCGGCATAGCGGGCCCAGCCGGCGAAGCGCTTGGGGTCGCCGGCCGGACCCGAATGGCCATGGCCGCGCATGTCCCAGGCGGCCAGCGGCAGGTCGGCACCGAGGGCGGCGAACAGCGGCGCATAGGTATGGGCGTGAAAGCCGGTGGCATGGGCAAAGTGCAGCCGCGCCGGCCGCTCGGCGAGGTTGGGCCGCCACAGGCGCAGCTGCGCACCGTCGTCGCAGGGCAGGGCCTGTACGGCCCACTCGGGACTATCCATCCGCCCATTGTGCCCAGCGTCCGCTGCGGCCGGGGGTCGGCCGGGGGTCAGCGGGCTTGGCGGGGCGCAACGCGGCCCGCGACGCGTGCCCCGGCACCGGTCGACCCTGTACAAGCTTGACTGTTTGTGAACACTTGTTTACTTTAACTCTGCCCCCCCGCCCCCGCTTCCGCCATGGTCACAGCCCCCCACGCCCGCGCCCCGGCTCCGCAAGACGCGGCGGCGCGCAAGAATGCGCCCCGGGATGAGTCCGGATCGCAGCAGCAGCGCCCGGCCGACGCCTTGGACCGCTTGCAGCGCTGGAGCGCCACGGTCGCCGCCGGCGCCGGCGAAGCGCTGCCCTGGGTCCACCGCGGCGCCGCCGTGGGCCAGGCCGGCAGCACGCTGGCCCGCGAGATCCTGGCGCTGGTGCGGGGCATGCATGGCACCATCCAGCAGGCCCCGCTGCCCTTTGCACAGCGCCCGGAAGGGCGGCTCGGCGGCATCTCGGGCCTGGTCTACGACTGCATTGATACCGGCTTTGCCGGCGTCGAGCGCGCCTTCGCCACGGCCACCCGGCCACTGCCGGCCCAGGCCCCGGCGCAATGGCTGGCCGTGCAGGCCGCGCTGAACGGCGTGCTCGGCGACCGCCTGCAGGCGCAGGGCAACGCGCTGGCCATGCCGCTGCAGGTGCTGCCCCGCCCGGCGGACGAAGCCGGCAACGAGCCGGCGACGGCGCCGGACCTGGTGCTTTTCGCCCATGGCCTGTGCATGGCCGAGGGCGCCTGGGACAACCCCGCCCACCACGAACTGGCGCAGGCGCTGACCACGGCCGGCCGCCAGGTGGCCTACCTGCGCTACAACAGCGGCCGCCACATCTCCGAGAACGGGGCCGCGCTGGCGCAATGGCTGGCGGCCGAGGAGGCCGCCGGGCGGCTGGGCGGGCTGTGGCTCGTGGGTCATTCGATGGGTGGGCTGCTGATCCGCAGCGCGCTGGCCCAAGCCGGCAACGCCGCCTGGACCCGCCGGCTGCGCGCCGCCGTGTACCTGGGCTCGCCGCATCAGGGCGCGGCGCTGGAGCGCATCGGCAACCACGCCAACCGCCTGCTGGCCGTGTCGCCCTACACCAAGCCCTTCATGCGCCTGGGCAACCTGCGCTCGCAGGGCATCCAGGACCTGCGCCACGGCAACATCGTCGAGGCCGACTGGCAGGGCCGGCAGTGCCCCGACGACACCGCCGACTGCCGCCAGGTCACACGCCTGAGCCGCCGCGGTCGCCATTGGCTGATCGGCGCCACCCGCGATGCGCAGGCCCCGGCAGACCCCTGGGCGGCACGCGGCGATGACCTGGTGCCGCTGGCCAGCGCGCTCGGGCTCTGCGCCCAGGGCCGGCACGCGCTGGACGGCCCCGCCGTCGAGCGCCGCGTGCTGGCCGATACCGGCCACCTGGCGCTGCTGTCGGCGCCGCAGGTGCAACCGCTGCTGCGCGAGGCCCTGCAGCTCGACCCGAGCTAGCCCGACCGGGGCGAGCCCGCCCGGGCCTGGAACCTAGCCTGCGACCGGCGTCGCGCCGCCCGCCCGGCTGCGCATCGAGCCCCCAGGCATCCGCGGGAACGTCGCGCGCCGTATAAAGGTCCGAGCGTACGCAACCGCCAGAGGACAGCCCGATGACCCGACGCCAGATACTCGGTGGCCTGGCCGCCGCCGTGGGCCTAGGTAACAGCCGCGTGGCCCAGGCCGAGCACGGCCCGATCGAAACCGTGGAGCGCAGCAAGGCGCAGTGGCGCGAGCTGCTCGACGACCCCGCGGCCTTTCGCGTGCTGTTTGAGGATGGCACCGAGCGCGCCGGCAGCAGCCCGCTGAATGCCGAGAAGCGCGAGGGGCAGTTCATCTGTCGGGCCTGCTACCTGCCGCTGTTCGAGTCGCGCTGGAAGTATGAGTCCGGCACCGGCTGGCCCAGCTTTTACGACGCGATTCCGGGCCACCTGGGCACCCGGACCGACTTCAAGCTGCTGCTGCCGCGCACCGAATACCACTGCAAGCGCTGCGGCGGCCACCAGGGCCACGTATTCGAGGATGGCCCCGAGCCCACCGGCCTGCGCTATTGCAACAACGGCGTGGCGCTGCGCTTTGTGCCTCAGGGCGAGGCGCTGCCGGAGCTGCGCGGCTGATGCGCCGCAGACTGTGGTGGCTGCCGGCGGTGCTGCTCGGCGCCGGGCTGGCCGGCCCGTCGCTGTACGCCCAGCCCACGCCCGGCGGCGAGCCGCCCCAGGTGGGTGACGAGCCCGGCACCGCGATCTTCGCCGGCGGCTGCTTCTGGTGCATGGAGGCCGACTTCGAAAAGCTGGCCGGCGTCAAGGAGGCCATCAGCGGCTATGCCGGCGGCGAGCTGGCCAACCCCAGCTACAAGCAGGTCACCGGCGGTGGCACCGGCCACGCCGAAGTGGTGCGCGTGCACTACGACCCGGAGGTGGTGGACTACGCCGCGCTGGTGGCGCATTTCTGGAAGAACGTCGACCCGACCACGCCCAATCGGCAGTTCTGTGACAGCGGCAGCCAATACCGCGCCGCGCTGATGCCGCTGAACCCCGAGCAGCGGCGCATCGCCGAAGCCAGCCGGCAGCGGGTGGTGGACAGCAGCCGCTTCCCCGCCGTGCACGTGTCCATCGAAGAGCCCGGGCACTTCTGGCGCGCCGAGGAATACCACCAGGACTATTACCGCGAGCACGCGATCCGCTATCGCTTCTACCGCAGCCGCTGCGGCCGTGACGACCGGCTGGAACAGCTCTGGGGCGAGCCCAAGGAGGACTGAGGACGCGGGCCACGGCGGGCGGCTGGGACCGCCGGCCGCGCGCCCCTGATCGGCCCCGCGTCAGCCCCTGATCAGCCTCGGATCCGCCCGGCCGCAGCCCTGGCTCAGCCCCGCCGCTGCGGGAAATCCAGGTAAATCGGTGAGGACCAGGCCCGCCCGGCGGCCGGCGCCAGGCAATCGTCGTCCAGCGCCGTGCGCGCATCGCCATAGCAGATGTCGACGGCCTGGCACTCGCCCTCCGGGCCCTCCTCGCAGCGCAGCTGCTCGCCGTTGATGGTGGGCTCCTCGGGCTGCAGGGCGCGCACGTAGTACAGCGTGTCGCGGCCGTGGCGGGCGTAGTCGGGGTCCTCGAACTCCACCGTGCACCCCGCCGCCGTCGGCGTGGCCGGGCAGTCGATCACCTTCCACGGGTCCTCAATCAGCGGCGCCTGGCGCTCGTTGGGCAGCACGCGCGGGCGGATGCGTACGACCTCGATGCGGCTGATGGGCTTGCGCACATCGCCGGGGTTGTCGCATTCGCCGCCACAGAGACTGGCGATGCGCTCGGCACCCAGCGCATCGATGCTGGATTGCGGGCAGCCCGGCTGCTGCTCGAAGGCGCCCAGCGCGCGCACGCGGAAGCGCGGCACCTGGGTCAGCGCCGCCTCGCCGCCCATCGGCACCGCGCCCTGCGGGCCGTTGAGCAGGTCGAACCACAGCAGCATGCGCTCGCCGGAGGTGGCGTAGGTGTGGCGTTGCTGCATGCCCTCCCAGATGCCGTCGCGGCTGCGATCCTGCGCGTGCACCGCCACCAACCCGCCGGTGTAGAAGTAGGAGCCCAGGCGCTCGGCCTCGGCGTACTGGAACAGGTTGAACTCGGTGTTGCGCCGGTCGAAGGGCACCGATTCGGCCTGCTGGCCCTCGCGCTTGGCCACATCGGAGAAGCGCTCGCGGGTCTGCGCATCGGCCGGGCCAAAGACCTCGGTCTGGAAGTGGCGGCCGGTTTCCTTGAAGCCGGTGCCGGGCTGCGCCGCGTGGTTGTCCGAAGAGGCGATGAAGCCGAAGTGGAAGCGCTCGGGGTCGCCGTCGGGCTCGCGCTGGGCGAAGTCCGACAAGCTCAGCATCGCCTGCACGCTGTTGCCGGGGCGGTAGTTCAGCGCCGGCAGGTAGCAATCGGTGCATTGGCCGCAGGCCAGCCAATCCTCGGGCTCGGCCCCCGGCACCACCAGGTGGCCGGCGACACCGGCGGCAAGGTAATCGCGCTCGGCCTGCTCGACCCGCGCGCCGCATTCCGCCGACCCGGGGTCGGCGCAGCGCTCGCGAATCAGCTCACCGGCGCGGTGGCAGCAGGGCAGGTAGTCGGCGCTGGGCTCCGGGCAGACGGCGACGCCGGCGTCCGTGTATTCCACCGCGCGCCAGTCGCGGTATTCCTCCGAGTTGCCATGCCCGGAGAAGACCTCGACCAGACGCTGGTATTGCGGGTCGTGCTGGGCGGCATTGAGCTGCTTGTCATAGCGCGAGCCGGGCGGCGTGTAGAAGCCCCAGGCGGTGCCATGGGGGATGGCCAGCACCTCGCCGCCCCACTGGCGAAACTTCTCCCACAGCGCCTCCGGGGTTTCGGCCGACTCCACGCAATCGCGCGGCAGGTCGCGGGTATCCAGCCCCTCGGCGCAATAGGGCGCGGCGCGCAGCTCGGCCTGCTTGGCGAACTGGTCGCGCAGCTGCTGCCGCGCCTCCGCCGGGTACAGGAAGGGGGCCACGGCCTCCTCCAGCGGCGACAGCGTGCGCCGGCGCATGTGCTTCAGCGGCAGGCCGCCGGAGGTGATGGGCCGGGGCGGCACCTTGTCGGCGGCCGTTTCGCGCAACACGATGTTGCGGTGGCCGTAGTGGTCCTCGGGCGTCTGCCCGACCTGGGTCCATTCCCAGCCCAGGAAGGTCACCAGATCCGGCTGCGCGGGGTCGGTTTGCGCGTTGCAGTCGCGCACCATTTGCTGCGTGTCGGACCAGTGCCGCGGCGTCAGCGCCTCGGCGTGGTCGGTCAACGCCCAGAAATCCAGCTGCGAGCAATAGCGTGCGTAGTCGCAGGCATCCGCCGGCGGGTGCAGCCCGCGGCCGTGCATGATCGGCAGGCTCCACAGGAAGGCATCCATCGAATAGGTGCTGTGCACGTGCAGGTCGCCAAAGAGCACCGTGCCCCCAGCCTCGACGCCAAGCTGGGCGGCATCGGCCAACTCGCGCGCCTGCCGCGCGGCCACCAGCTCCGGGGCCCGCGCCTGGGGCAACACCTGCCCCGGTTGCTCCAGGCGCCCCTGCGGCGCGTGCCACAGCAGCACCAGCGCACCGGCCACCAGGATGAATGCGAAAATCGCCAGGTACTTGAACAGCGTGCGCAGCATGCGACTCCCCCGCCGTGGGTCTTCCTCCGGGACCCCAGCATACCTGCCCGCCCTGCCCTGGATCGCGCTGTGCGCCGGTGTGCTGCTGGCGCTGGCCGGCATCGCCCGGCATGCGCCCGAGCGCGGCCTGGAAGCCGAAGAGGCCGCGCGCATCAATGGGCGCAGCATCCCGATGCGCGAATGGCAGCGTGCGATCGACGCGGCCAACAGCGCGCGCCGCGAGCCGCTGGACGCCGCCGGCGAGGCGGCCGTGCTGGACACGCTGATCGAGCAGGAGCTGCTGCTGCAGCTCGCCGGCGACCTGGGCCTGGCACACACGCTGCCGCGGGTGCGTGGCCGGCTGGTGGAGGCGGCGATGCAGGCGCTGGCGCCGGTGCAGCCGCCACCACAGGACGAGGCCGCGCTGCGCGCCTTCTACGCCGCGCAGCCGGAGCTGTTCCGCCAGGCCGAGCGGCGCCAGCTGCGCGCATGGCGCCATGCCAGCGCCGAGGCGGCCGCCGCCGGGCAACAGGGCGAGCCGGTGACCTTGCCCACCGAGGCGCTGGATGCGCGGCAGCTGCAGCGCTGGCTGGGGGCCAGCCTGACGCAGGCGGTCTTCGCCGCCCCGGCCCCCGGGCCGCTCCCCCCGCAGGCGGTCGGCGAAGGCTGGTACCGGCTGGAGATCACGGCCATCGAGCCCGCCGCGCAGCCGGACTACGCCGACATCGACCAGGCGCTGCTGGCCCGTCGGGCCGCGCAGGCCGCGCGCGAGGCCGAGCTGGACACGGCGCTGGCGGCGCTGAAGGAGCAGGCCGACCTGCTGCGCCGCGCCGCGCCGTGAGGGGGCCGCTGCCGCGCCGGCTGACCCGGTTGCCCCTGCTGCTGTCGGCCTTGCTGCTGGCGGTGCTGGCCCCGCCGGCCACGGCCCACACCGGCGGCACGCTGTCAGCCGCCACGCTGGAGCTGGCCGAGGCCGGCGCCCAGTGGCAGATCAAGGCCCGCCCACAGGATTTTCGCCACCTACCGCAGGCCGCCGACCCGCAGGCGCTGGGCGCGTGGCTGCAACAGCGCAGCGCGCTGCACAGCCGCCATGGGCCCTGCCGCGCCGGACCGCTGCACACGCAGCCGCTGGGCGAGGGGCAGCAGCTCTGGCGCTGGGACTACGCCTGCCCGGGCGCGCCGCGCGAATTGCGCCTGGACTGGCTGCCGGCCATGCCCGGCCATGTGCTCCTGGCGCGCGTTGACGGCGCGCCGCAAACGCTGAGCCGCGAGCGCCGGCAGATCGCCGTGGGGGCGCCGCCTTCGGCCGCCGCGCAGCTCGGCCATTCGCTGCTCGAGGGCCTGTGGCATATCGCCGGCGGCTGGGACCACCTGGCCTTTCTGCTCGGCCTGCTGCTGCTGGCGCGCGGCCTGGGCGCGCTGGTGGCGCTGGTGACCGGCTTCACGCTGGGGCACAGCGCGGCGTTGCTGCTGTCGGTGCTGGGCGGGCTACGGCCGCCGGCCAACATCGTCGAGGGCGCGATTGCCGCCAGCATCGTCTATGTCGGGCTGCCGGCCGCCAGCCGGCGCGAGCGCGCTGCGGCCGTGGCCGTCATCGCGCTGATTGCGCTGGTCGGCGTGCTGCTGCTGCCGGCGGAGTGGGCGATCTGGACGGGTCTGGCGCTGCTGGCGCTGGCCCACCGGCGCCTGGCCGACGAGGCCGCCCCGCCCACCGGCGCCGCCGCCGCGGGCCTGCTGCTGGCGGCCAGCTTTGGCCTGCTGCACGGCTTTGGCTTTGCCGGCGCCGTGCTGGAGCAGGCCGGCGAGGCGCCGCGGCTGTGGCCGCTGCTGCTGGGCTTCAACCTGGGCGTCGAGCTGGGCCAGCTGGCGCTGATCCTGCCGGCCTGGTGGTGGCTGGGACGCCAGCGGCGCCCCCACGCCACGCGCTGGACCCAGGCCGCCGTCTGCGGCCTGGGCGCCTATTGGCTGACGGCGCGCCTGCTGGCGCTGTAGCCGGCTGGCTGGGCTAGAAGCCGAAGGAGGCGCGCAGCCCGTAGCTGGTGTTGTCGCCGGTCTGGTCGATCTCGGCGGTGAACTTGATCAGCAGCAGCGAGAAGCGCACGCCGGCGTAGTACTTGTTTTCGTTGACATCAGCCTCTTCCAGGTCGCCGCCCTCGGCCAGCGAGTTGATGCCATTGGGCGTGGCGGTGCCGAAGACGCGGCCGATGCCGACATAGGGCGTGAGCATCACAAAGCCCTTGGAGATCGACAGGTCCAGGCTCTTGGTGTCGAAGTCCAGCTCGTCGATGCCTTCGAGCTTGGTGTAGGCGGCGCGCAGGCCGATCGCCGGCGTGGCGATGCCGCCCTCGCTGATGGCGTAGCGCAGCTCGGCGCCGTACAGGCTGACGTTGCTGTTGGGCACATCGGCCAGGAAGGCGCCGACGTCGATGCCAAAGGGCAGGCCCTTGCCGGCGGCCAGCGCCAGCACGCCGAGGTCCTCAAAGTCCTCGCCGGTCAGGCTGCGCCAGGCATCCTCGTTTTCGATGCCGGTGTAGCTGCCGATCACGCCGACATGAAAGCCCAGCGTGCCCAGCGGCTCGGCCGGCGCCAGCGGCTTGAAGGAAAAGGCCGCGGTCAGGTCGGTCATGGCCCGCTCGAAGTCTTGCTGGCTGCCCGGCGTCACGGCCGGGAAGTCGATGTCATCGGCGGCCGCCGGCAGGGCGACGGTGGCGAACAGCAGGGCGGTCAGCAGGCGGCGGAACTGGAGCATGAGCTTAGGCGCGTTGACGGTAAAGCGGCCATTGTAGGGGCGTCGCGTGACAGCGCCACCCTCGCCCCCCTGCCGGCCGGGCTCAGCCCAGCAAGGCCTCGCCAAAGGCGCGGGCAAAGTCGCGCACGCGGCCCAGCTCGCCGTGGAAGAAATGCCCCACGCCGGGCACGATCTCCCGCCGGCTCGGTGGCCGCGGGGCGGCGTCGGCGCGGCGCTGGGTGTCGGCGCAGTCCACGACCTCGTCGGCGTCGCCGTGGATCAGCCACCAGGGCGCGCCCGGGTCCGGCGTGGGCGCATCGCCGGCGTAGAACAGCGGCGGCGCCACCGTCAGCACGCCGCTGGCCTGCGCGGCCGTGCAACCCGCCAGTGCCACGAAGGAGCCAAAGGAGAAACCGGCCAGCAGCAGCGGCAGGCCGGGGTAGGCCACGCGCAGCGCCTGCGCCAGGGCCAGCAGGTCCTCGCCCTCGCCGCGGCCTTCGTCATGCGTGCCTTCGCTATGGCCCACGCCGCGAAAGTTGAAGCGCAACGTGGCGCAGCCGGCGGCCATCAGCCCGCGGCCCAGCGTGTAGACGACCTTGTTGTCCAGCGTGCCGCCGTACAGCGGGTGCGGGTGGGCGATCAGCGCCAGCGCCCGCGCGGCGCCCTGTCGCGGATGCTCCTCGACCACCTCGATCGCGCCGGCCGGTCCGGCATACAGGCCCCGGCCGGGCTGGCCCAGGCTGTGCGCCTCAGGCATCCACCGCCTCCAGCTTGGGGCTGCTGCGTTTTTGCGCGGCGCGCGTGTCCTCGGGCGGCACATAGCTGATGACGGTGTCGCCCGGCTTGGGCCGCACCGGCGCCTTGGGCGCATGCAGCAGCAGCTGGCGGCCGCGCAACACGCCGATCAGCAAGGCCTTGCCGGAGATGTCGGCCAGGTAGCTCTCCCAGCTGTAGGTCTCGGTGATGCGCGTCTTGCTGAAGGTCCAGCCCTGCACCTGCTTGCGCCACAGGTCCTCGTAGTGGGCATCCTCGTCGAAGGCCGGGATGCCGGTCAGCGGCCGCGCCACGGTGCGCTTGGTGTCCCGGTCGTCCTGCTCGTCGCTGCCGTACAGCGCCAGCTGGAACACCCGCTCGTGGCCCAGATCCGCGGCGAAGTGGCGGCAGGCCAGCGCGTTGTAGGCATCGTTGCTGGTGGCGGCCAGCACGCAGCTGATGCCGGAGAGCTCCAGCGAGCGCTGCACGCCCTCGCTCAGCACCTCGCCGTAGAGCACCGGCACGCCGGCCAGGCGCGCCTCGCGCAGCCGGTGCCAGGAGCTGTCGACCAGCAGCACCGCCAGCTCCAGCTCCTTGTGCAGCATGCGCGCCAGATCGGAGGTCCAGGGCGAGGCCCCCACCATCATCACGGTGTTGGCCGGCACCTGCAGGCCGAACTTGCGCGCCAGTGGCCGGATCGTGAAACCGTGGGCGATGACCGTGGCGATCACCAGCGCGAAGACCAGCGGCGCCAGCAGCTCCGCATCGGGGTAGCCGGCCGCCAGCATCTCGGGCCCGAACACGCCGGCCACGGCGGCGGCCACGATGCCGCGCGGCGCGATCCAGCCCAGCAGCACCCGGTCCTGCCAGCCCAGGTCGGTGCCGATGGTGGCCAGGCCGATGGCCAGCGGGCGCACGACAAACATCACGGCGGCGATCAGCGCCACCATCTGCCAGTCCAGGCGCCCGATCAGCGCCGGGTCGAGGTCGGCCGTCAGCATCACGAAGACGCTGGAGACCAGGATCAGCACCACGTATTCCTTGAAGCGGCGCAGTTCGTCCATGCTCGGCAAATCGGAATTGCCCAGCACCAGCCCCATCACGGTCACGGCCAGCAGGCCGGCCTCGTGCTGGAAGCGGTTGGAAATTACGAAGACCACGAGCACCGCGGCCAGCATCACCGGCGCCTTCAAAAACTCCGGCACGCCGCCGGTATGGAAGGCCCGGATCAGCACCCAGGCCGCGCCGCCGCCGACGAAGACCGCCGCGGCCAGGGCCAGGCCCAGCCCGCCCAGCACCGAGCCCTCGCCCTGGCCCGCGAAGACGAAGTACTGGAACAGCAGTACCGCCGCCAGCGCGCCGATGGGGTCGTTGATGATCCCTTCCCACTTCAGGTAGGCCGCCGTGCGCTTGTTCAGCTTGGCCTGGCGCAGCATCGGGATGATGACCGTCGGGCCGGTAACGATGGTGATGGCGGCAAAGACCAGTGCCGTGGGCCAGTTCAGGCCGCCGATGCCGTGGGCCGCCAGCGCGCCGAGGCCGAAGCTGAAGATGGCCCCCACCGACACCAGCCGCTTGACCCCGGCGGCCGCGGTGCGCAGCTCGTGCCAATGCAGGCTGAGCCCGCCCTCGAAGAGGATGACCGCCACGCACAGGGAGACGACCGGCCGGAAGATGTCACCCAGGGTCTCGCTGGGCGTCACCATGCCCAGCACCGGGCCGAAGACGACGCCGGCCACGCAGAACAGCACGATGGCGGGCATGCGCAGGCGCCAGGCCACCCATTGCGCGGCCACCCCGAGCGCTAGGATCAGCACCAGGGCATTGGCAATATCGGTGAAGTGGTCGTGCACCCGCGGCTCCGGGCATGGCGGTTCGGCAGTCTAGCAGTCCACCCCGCTGCATCGATGCCAGCGCCGATGCCCGCGCCGAGTCGGGCCTGCGCCGGAATGCGCGGCCTCGCTAGACTGCGCAGCCCGCCTGGCCTTCCGCACCCCCATGCTGACCGACATCGGCGCCAATCTGGCGCACGAGAGCTTTGAACACGACTACGCCGAAGTGCTGCAGCGCGCGGCCCAGGCCGGCGTTGGCCGGATTCTGCTGACCGGCAGCGACCTGGACAGCAGCGCCCACGCCGTGGCCCAGCAGGGGCGGCGCGAGGGGCTGGAGCTGTACGCCACCGCCGGCCTGCACCCGCACCACGCCGCCGACTGGGGCGAGGAACACGCGCGCCGCTATGCCGAATACGCCGCGCAGGGCAACATCGTGGCCGTGGGCGAGGCCGGGCTGGATTACTTCCGCGACCTGTCGCCGCGCGCGGCGCAGCGTGACTGCTTTGCCGCGCAGATGGAGATCGCCGCCGCCCACGCGCTGCCGATGTTCCTGCACCAGCGCGACGCGCATGCGGATTTTCTGGCCCAGCTCGACCCCTGGCTGCCGCGCCTGCCGGGCGTGGTGGTGCACTGCTTCACCGGCCTGCGCGAGGAGCTGGCCGACTACATCGAGCGCGACCTGTACGTGGGCATCACCGGCTGGATCTGCGACGAACGCCGCGGCGCGCACCTGCTGGAGGCGGTGGTCGACATCCCCGACGAGCGCCTGCTGATCGAGACCGACGCGCCCTACCTGCTGCCACGCACGCTGCGCCCCCGGCCCAAGTCGCGCCGCTGCGAGCCCGCCCACCTGGCCGAGACCGCCCGCGTCATCGCCCAGGCCCGCGGGGTCACACCGCAGGCGCTGGCCGCGCAGACCAGCGCCAATGCGGCGCGCCTGTTCCGCCTGGATGCGGCCCGGGCCCGGCCCGCCTAGCGCGCCGGCAGCGGCTCGGGGCTGTGGCCGGGCGGCAGGGCCCGGGCCGCATCGGGGTCCGTGGGCGCATCCGGGTTCGTGTCATCCGCGGCCTGGCCCTTGAGGTCCTGGCCGAGGTAGAGGTAGACCGCCGGCAGCACGAAGAGCGTGAAGGCCGTCCCGATGGTCATGCCGGTGGCGATGACCAGGCCAATGGCGAAGCGCGAGGCCGCGCCCGGCCCGCTGGCCAGCAACAGCGGCAGCATCGCGATGACCAGCGCCGCCGTCGTCATCAGCACCGGCCGCAGGCGGATGGCCGCGGCCTCCTCGATGGCCGCGCGCTTCTCGCGCCCCTGCTTTTGCAGGCTGTTGGCGAACTCCACGATCAGGATGCCGTGCTTGGAGATCACGCCGATCAGCGTCACCAGGCCCACCTGGGTGTAGATGTTGACGGTGGTCAGCCCCAGCGACACAAAGATCAGCGCGCCGCAGATCGACATCGGCACGGTGACCAGGATGATCAGCGGGTCGCGGAAGCTCTCGAACTGCGCCGCCAGCACCAGGTAGATGACCAGGATGGCCAGGAAGAAGGTGGCGACCAGCGCCGCGCCCTCGCTCTTGAACTGGCGCGACTGGCCGGCGTAATCCCGGCTGAAGCCCGCGGGGAAAAGCTCATCGGCCGCCTGCTCCAGCACGCCCAGCGCCTCGTCCAGCGTGACGCCCGGCCGCGGCACCCCGGAGACGGTGGCCGCGTCGAGCTGCTGGAAGCGGTTCAGCGATTGCGGCTGCACCCGCTGCTCGATGGACACCACCGTGGCCAGCGGCACCAGCGCGCCGCTGGCGGTGCGGATGCGGTAATCCAGCAACTGCTCGGGGTTCAGCCGCGCCGCGCGCTCGACCTGCGGAATCACCTTGTAGCTGCGCCCGGCCACGCTGTAGCGGTTGGCGAAGCCGCCGGACATCATCGCGGCCAGTTCGGCGGCGATGTCCTGCATCGACAACCCCAGGCTCGCCGCCTTTTCGCGGTCGATCACCAGCCGGGCCTGCGGCCGGTCGATATTCAGGTTGCTCTGCGCAAAGATGAACTTGCCGCTGGCAAATGCGCGCTGCACGAGCTGGTCGGCGATCTCCTTGAGCCGGTCGGTCTGGCCCACGGTGCCGATGACGAACTCCACCGGGAAGCCCTGGCCGCCGCTGGGCAGCGCCGGCGGCATGAAGGCCGCCGTCTTCAGGCCGGAGACGCCGGCGATCTTGGCGTTGACCTCCTCGAAGACCTCGGGCGTCGTGCGCTCGCGCTCGCTCCAGGGCGCCATCACCATGCCGGAGATCGCGCTGTTGCCCGCCGCGGCGCCGCCGCCGGCGCCCACGCCGTTGAGCAGGAAGTAGTTCTCGACCTCGGGCAGGGCCTGGGCGATGCCCCACAGCTCCTCGGTGTATTTCTCGGTGTAGTCCAGGTTGGCGTTCGGCGCCCCTTCGGAGAGCATGAAGATCACGCCCTGGTCCTCCTGCGGCGCCAGCTCCTGCGGCGCGCTGACGTAGAGAAAGTAGCAGGAGCCCAGGATCAGCAGGCCGAAGACCAGCAGCACGCTGGGGGTGTTCAGCGCGCCATGCAGGCGCCGCTGGTAGGCCGCCTCCAGGCGGCCGAACTGGCGATCCAGCCAGCCCTCGAAGCCCCTCGCCTCACCCTTGTCGTGCGGCTTGAGCAGCTTGGCGCACATCACCGGCGACAGCGTCAGCGCCACGACGCCGGAGATCAGCACCGCGCCGGCCAGCGTGAAGGCGAACTCGACGAACAGCGCGCCGGTCAGCCCGCCCAGAAAACCGATGGGGGCGTACACGGCCACCAGCGTGAGCGTCATGGCCACCACCGGCCCGGCCAGCTCGCGCGCGCCGCGCAAGGCGGCGGCCTGCGGCTGCATGCCGTCCTCGACGTGGCGATAGACATTCTCCAGCACGATGATGGCGTCGTCGACCACCATGCCAATCGCCAGAACCATGGCCAGCAGCGTCAGCAGGTTGATCGAAAAGCCGGCCAGCAGCATCAGGAAACAGCCGCCCACCAGCGATAGCGGCACGGCGATGGCCGGGATGATCACCGCGCGCAGCGAGCCCAGGAAGAGGTAGATCACAACCACCACGATCAGCAGGGCCTCGATCAGCGTGGCCTGCACCTCGTCGATGGCGTTCTCGATGTAGCGGGTCGAGTCGTAGGGGATCGAGGCCTCGAGACCCTGCGGGAAGTCGGCCGTGATCTCCGGCCAGCGGGTGCGCACGCGCTCGATGACATCGAGCAGGTTGGCGTCCGGCGCCACCTCGATGCCCATGAAGGTGGCGTTCTGGCCGTTGAAGGACACCGAGGTCTGGTAGTTCTCGGCGCCCACGCGCACATCGGCCACATCGCGCAGCCGCACCGTGCCGCCATCCGTCTGGCGCACGATCAGCCGCTCGAAGTCCTCGACCGTGCTCAGGTCGGTCTGCGCATTCAGGCTGACCGACAGCAGGCTGCCCTTGGTCGAACCCACCGCGGCCAGCACGTTGTTCAGCCGCAGCGCGTTGTAGACCTCGGCCGCCGTCACGTCATGCGCCGCCAGCCGCGCCGGGTCCAGCCACACCCGCATCGCGAAGGTACGGTCGCCCAGCACCTGCGCCCGCTGCACGCCGGGCACCGTGGCCAGCTTGGGCTGCACCACGCGCACCAGGTAGTCGGTGATCTGGTTGTTGTTGAGCACCTCGGAATAGAAGGACAGGTACATCGCCGCCGTGGTCTCGCCCACGGCCAGCGTGATCGTCGGCTCCTCCGAGCCCTCGGGCAGCTCGCTGCGCACGGCGTCGACCTTGGCCGCGACCTGCGTCAGCACCTCGTTGGGGTCGGCATCCAGGCGCAGGTAGGCGTTGATCGAGGACACGCCCTGCAGGCTGACCGAGGACAGGTAGTCGATGCCCTCGGCGCTGGCGATCTCGGTCTCCAGCGGCGTGGTGATAAAGCCGCGCACCAGGTCGGCATCGGCGCCGACATAGACGGTGGAGATGGTGATGACCGCGTTCTGCAGCTCGGGGTACTGGCGCACGTTCAGGTCGCTGATCGCGCGCACGCCCAGCAGCAGGATGAACAGGCTGACCACGCTGGCCAGCACGGGCCGCTTGATGAAGATGTCGGTGAAGGCCATGCGTAGCTCCGCTTGCGCCGCCGCTCTAGGAGTTGGCGGGCGTGGGGTTTTGTTCGGGCGTGGGCGCGTTGTCGTTGTCGATCACCAGCGCGCTGCCGTTGCGCACCTTGAGCTGGCCAGTGGTGATGACCTCTTCGCCGGCCTCCAGGCCCTCGGTAATGGCCACGAAGTCGCCGCGCGCCTCGCCGGTTTGCACGAAGCGCTGCTTGGCCACGGGCTGCGGCTCGGCGCCTTCGCCGCCGCCCTCACCCTCGCCCTGCTCGCGCACGACGACAAAGACGGTGTCGCCATAGGGGTTGAACTGCACGGCCGCCTGCGGCACCACCACGCGCTCGCGCTGCTCGGGCAGCAGCACGGTGACATCGGCGAACAGGCCCGGCAGCAGGCTGTCGGGCACGCGCTCCAGCGTGGCCCGCAGCGTCAGGTTGCGGGTTTGCGCGTCGACGCTGCTGGCCAGTGCGGTGATCCGCCCCGGCAGGGCTTCGACCGCGCCGGCGCGCAGGGCCACCTGCACTGGCAGGCCCTCACGCAATTGGCCCAGTTGCTGGGCCGGCAGCGTGAAGTCCACATGCATCGGCTCGCGGCTGCTCAGCTCGACCACGGCCTCGCCCGGCTGCAGCACCTGACCCAGGCTGACCTGGCGGATACCGACGCGGCCGGCGAAGGGCGCGCGCAGGGTCTTCTTGGCCAGCGTGGCCTCACGCGCGGCCGCCTGCGCCGCCAGCGCATCGCGCTCGGCCCGCGCGGCGTCGCGCTCGGACTTGGACACGCGCTGCTGGCGATACAGCGTGGCGATGCGCTCGTACTCGGTGCGCGCCAAGGCCAGCTGAGTCTGCAGGCTGTCCAGCTCGGCGCGGTCCAGCGCGGCATCCATTTCCAGCAGCACGGCGCCGGCCTCGACGAGCGCGCCGGACTGGAAGTGGATTGCCGTGACGCGGCCGCCGACCTCGGCGCTGAGCTGGATCGACTGGTCGGCCACCACGCTGCCCACGCCGCCCAGGCGCGGCGCCCAGCGCATGGTCTGCGCCGTGGCGGTGCTGACCGTCGCCGGCGGTTGCGGCATGTTGTCGAAGGCCTGCGTCATCATCGAGTTGACGAAAGCCTTGAAGCCAAAGATGCCGCCGAAGACCAGCGCCACGGCGAGCAGCATCAGGGTCATGCGTTTTTTCATCGGGTCAGTCCTGCCGGGTATCGGCGCCGCTCACGCGACGGTTAAAAAGGGTTTGCAAGCGGGCCACGTCCTCGCCGCGCAAGTCGCCAATGGCGGCCTCGCGGCGGGTCAGCGCGCGCAGCAGCGCATAGCGGGCCAGCACCAGGTCGCGCCGGGCGCGCAGCTCGGCCGACTGCGCGGCCAGCAGATCCAGCTGCGTGCGCCGGCCAATCTCCACGCCATCGCGGGTGGCCTGCAGCGCCAGCGTGGCCGCGTCGGCCGCGGCGCTCAGCGCCGCCAGCCGGCGGTAGGCGGTGTCGACGGCACGCCAGGCGTTGCGCGCCTCCTGCGCGGCCTGGCGCCGGGCCAGATCCAGCTGCGCACGCAAGCTGTCTTCTTCGGCCAGCGCGGCCTGCAGGCCGTGGCGGGCGGCGCCGCCCGAGTAGATCGGCAGGCTGAGCTGCAGCGCGATGCGGCTGGCCTCGCGCTGCTGGCCCAGCGGCGAGTCGCTGGAATCGTCGTCGCTGTAACGGCCAATCAGGTCGAGCTGCGGCAGCGCTTCGGCCTTGGCCGAGGCGACCTCGGACTCGGCGATGGCGCGGCGCAGCGCCAGCGCCTGCACCTCCAGTGCCTGGGTTTGCGCCAGCGCCACGAAGGCCTCGACGCCTTCGGTCACGGTGCCCAGCGGCGGCGGGTTGGGCGGCAGCGGCTGCGGCGGTGCGTAGCCCGGGCCAATCAGCTCGGCCAGCGCCTGCTCGGCCTCCAGCACACGATCCTGCGCGCCGATCAACTCGGCCTCGGCCAGCGCGGCGCGGGCCTCGGTCTCGCGTACGCCGGTGCGCGTGGCCAGGCCCACGGACTCGCGGTCGCGGATCGTGCGCTGCTCCTCGGCCAGGCTGCGGGCCTCGGCCTCGGCGAATTCCTGCGCCGCGCGGGCTTCAAGCACGGCGCTGTAGCGATCGACGATGCGGGCCAGGAAGTCCTGCACGCGGCCGTGCTCCTCGATGCGGGCCAGCTCGGCGCGCAGGTCGCTGCGATCCCAGCGGCTGAGCATGTCCCAGCGGAACACGGCCTGGCGCAGCTCCAGCGCGGCCGTGGTGTCGCGGTAGCTTTCGTCGACGGCGGGGAAGAACTCGCTGTCGACCTCCTGGGTGTTGTAGCCCACGCTGGCGCTGGCCGAGAGCTGCGGCAGCAGCGGCGCGCGCTCCAGGCGGGCGCGGGCGAGGTCGGCCCGGGTGATGGCCAGCGACACCGGCACGCGCGCGTCGCGCTGCTCGGCCAGCAACACCGCCTCGGTCAGCGTCAGCTGGTCGCCGGGGACCGGCGCCGCCGCGGGCGTGGGCACCGGGCCCGCGGGCTGCGCGGCCAGGGCCAGGGGGGCCAGCAGGGCCAGGGGGCCCAGCAACCGGGCTAAGGGTCCGCTCATTCGTTGCTCTCCGGAAAAACTTCGGCCTGCAGTCGCGCGCACAGCTGATCCAGCGCCGCCTCGTCGCCGGGGTCCAGCAGGGGTTGCCAACCCAGCCCGTTGAGCCAGACACACAGGTGCCGGATCATCAGGTGGTAGGGCTCGTGAATCTGGAAGTGCTCCAGCAGCCCGCGGGCGTGGCTGAGCTGGTGGGTGCCGATCAACATCGTCCACATGCCAAATGGCAGTTCCTTGACGACGAAGCTGTCCGCGCCCAGATCACCGGCGCGGCGCGCATCCTCGACGATGCCCCAGATCACCTCGCCAATCGGCTCGCGCGAGTGGGTAAAGGCGTCACGGCGGGCCTGCGAGGCGCGCTCCCAGACCACCTCGGAGATCGCGTACTGCTCGATCTGCGCGTATTCCGGGTGGCCGTTCATGAAGATCCAGTCGGCCATCGCCAGCGCCATCATTCGCTGCCGCGTGGGCGCGAGCCAGTTGGCCGCCTTGGCGAACTGCTGCAGGCGCAACTCGCCGCTGCGCACGGCCAGCGCCAGCAACAGATCCTCCTTGGAGGAAAAGTGGCTGTACAGCGTGCCCATCGCGTATTCGGCGGCCTGCGCGAGCTGACTCATCTGCAGCGCCACCAGGCCCTGCTCGCGAATCAGCCCATAGGCGACGTCGAGCAGGCGCTGCTCGCGCTCGGCACGCTCGCGCTCTTTGCGGGGAATGGCGTTCATTTTGTGAATAATATTCTATTTTCTGAATATGGTTCAATTTTCGCCGCGGCCGGCCGCCGGACTGCGGCACAATGGCGCCCCGCCCCTGCCCGCCCGCGCCATGAAACTCGCCACCTGGAACGTCAACTCGCTGAAGGCCCGCCTGGACCATGTGCGCGAATGGCTGGCGCTGGAACAGCCGGATGTGCTCGGCCTGCAGGAGACAAAGACTGTCGACGAGAGCTTCCCCCACGAGGCGTTGACGGAACTGGGCTACCAGGTGGTCTATTACGGCCAGAAGACCTACAACGGCGTCGCGCTGCTGGCACGCGAGCCGGCGCCGGTGGAGGTGTGGACCGGGCTCTCCGACGGCCAAGCGCGGGTCATCGCCGCGACCGTCGGCGAGGTGCGCGTCGTCAACTGCTATGTGGTTAACGGCCAGGCCGTGGGCAGCGACAAATACGACTTCAAGCTGCGCTGGCTGGCCGAGCTGCACGAACGGCTGGAGCAGGAGCTGCACGACCACGCCCAGGTCGCCGTGATGGGCGACTTCAACATCGCCCCCTTCGTCGAGGACACCCACGACCCGGAGAAGTGGGAGGGCAACATCCTGTGTTCGGAAGCCGAGCGCGAGGCCCTGAATGCGCTGCTGGCGCTGGGCCTGCGCGACGCCTTCGACCCCGAGCGCCACGGCCACGACCGCTTTTCCTGGTGGGACTACCGCCAGGCGGCCTTCCGCCGCAACTTGGGCCTGCGCATCGACCACATCCTGCTCAGCGCCCCGCTGCACGCGCGCCTGCGCGACTGGAAGGTGGACAAGGTGCCGCGCAAATGGGAGCGCCCCTCCGACCACGCGCCGGTGGTGGTGCAGCTGGGGCCGGCGGACTGACGCGGCGGGGCGGCGCCCCGGCAGGCGATGGGCTCAGCCCGGCCAAAGGCTTCAGCCCGGGAAATCCTCGCCGAAGGCCGCGCTGTAACGCTGCGCCACCCGCTCCGGCGACAGCGCGTGGTTCTGCGTGCCGGCGCTGGCGATCTTGATCGCGCCCATCAGGCTGGCGATCCGACCCGTCTGTGCCCAGTCCAGCCCGCGCTGCAGGCCGTAGAGCAGGCCGGCGCGGTAGGCATCGCCGCAGCCGGTGGGGTCCACCACCGCCTCCGGCTGGGCCGCCGGAATGTCGACCTGACCGCCATCGGTGTAGATCGTCGACCCCTCGGCGCCGCGGGTGATGATCAGCGCCTCCACCTGCTCGGCGATCTGCGCCGGCGACCAGCCGCTGCGCTCGCTGAGCATCTGCGCCTCGTAGTCGTTGACCGCCACCCAGGTGGCCTGCTCGATGAAGCTGCGCAGCTCGGCACCGTCGAACATCGGCAGCCCCTGGCCGGGGTCGAAGAGAAAGGGGATGCCGGCCGCGGCGAACTCGCGCGCGTGCTGCAGCATGCCCTCGCGGCCGTCCGGCGACACCGTACCCAGCGTGATACCGGCGTCGCGCGGCACGCTTTGCCGGTGCGCCTCGTTCATCGCGCCCGGGTGGAAGGCGGTGATCTGGTTGTCCTTCAAATCCGTGGTGATGAAGGCTTGCGCCGTGTAGCTGTCCGGCACCGTCAGCAGCCGCGAGCGGTCAATGCCCAGCTCCTCCCAGCGCGTGCGGTAGGGCACAAAATCCGCGCCCACCGTCGCCATCGCCTGCCCCTGCCCACCCAGCCCGTGCAGGTTGTAGGCGATGTTGCCGGCGCAGCCGCCGAACTCGCGGCGCAGCTCCGGCACCAGGAAGGCGACATTCAGCATGTGCACACGGTCGGGCAGGATCGCGTCGGCGAACTCACCCTGATAGACCATGATCGTGTCGTAGGCCATCGAGCCCGTAATCAGCGCTGTCATTCTAGGTCCGGCTAGGAAGGGAAATATTGAGAGCGGCGTTGCATCAGGGCAGGGGCGAACCCCTATCCAGACCGGCGCCATCGGAGGGAGAGAAGCACGCGCTCGACCAGCGCGAGCGCTGCGACCAAGCCGAGAGGCCCTCGATGGCGGACTAAATCGCCACCACTCCGCGCGAGAGTATACGAGGCCAACTCACGGGGGATGACGTCACCATTCGCCTCTGGAGCGGATCTCAGGCACGCCACAGGCGTAACCGTCGCGCCGTGTCCAAGCCATACGCGTTGACAGCCCGGTCCGATGACCGCCGCGCTACTCGTTCTCATCGGCTGCGACCGCCATGATTCCTGATCACGTTATGCGGCGCTTCTGAGCAGCAGCGCATTCACCCCAAAGCCCGCCGGAGACGATAGGGGCAACTACCCAGAGATGCCGCGTGCGTAAAAAAACGCAAGCAGCCATGAGGCCCAAGAGCACGACCTGGAAAGCCCCCCCCCCGAGGCTCGCCTCAACCAACGATTGGCCCAGGGCACGTAGGCGAATAACTCGACTAATAACAATGAGTACGCGAGCCGAAGGCGGCCACGTGGGTTACGCGCTTTATCATCGTTCACAGCTACAGTTTGGCACGTCCAGTCCGCAGGCCATTCGACGAGCGTTTTCCCGCACACTTCGCCAAAGTGCAGCTACGAATCGCGTTACGGCTCGCCCGACGCGAGCATGCCCCCCAGTAACGTCATGATTGCAAACTGCACATTTATGCTGGCGGCCATTATCACAACAAGCCTCCCCAAGCGCCGCGGCAAGCTAAAGTATTCTTCGATTACACCTAGCACAGCGCTCACTGCTTACTACAACAATCGCCCGATCGCGGCGCCCGTGTCAGACATCCGCTGCTTCGGCAAGACCGGCATCGACGAAGCGTTTGACCCCGAGACTCGGGCGCCACAGCGGAATCCGACCAGCCTGAAGCATGATGGGAATTCGGCCGGCGATGACGAGGTTGGGGCTAGCCACTTTCACATGCTCAAATAGCATCTGCCGCGTACCTATCCGAACAAGCAATTCGCCTTGGGTGACTTTCATTGTCGCGCACATCAGCAGCGCGAAATAGGGAGCCGTTATAAAACCCACCAGTGCAACCGCCACAGTAAAAGCCCAGTCGTCCCAGCCGGGAGGCTGCGAATCTTGCAAAAAAATGAATGCGGCCGCGAAAAAAAAGACGCCCATGAACAGGGAGATCGCAAAACAAATTAGCTTTTCCGGCTTAAACTCAGACTCACGCATTGATCCCACCCTCAGGCTCCTTGACATCTTCGCACGACGGCGTTCTGCAATGCAGTTATCATCAATGTCGCAAAAAGCCCCCCCCAAAGTAGGCAGCCAATGGGGTGGCGAATACGAAAAGCGCCGCCACAAGAGCGTAGAGCAAAACAAACCGCTGCAGGTAATACTCCATATATTCGTTTCCGGCGCATTCTGTCGCTATAGCAGAAAGGGCATCCGTAATACCTGTTGCGCTCAGAAAGATACCACCGGCTGAGAACTCCTTCAAATACCCAAGAACGCCGACCGCCCCTTCCAACACAGCGCCCGTGAAAAACACCTTTGTCTGATCCTCTGTGATGTTCAAAAACACCCTATCTTCCCCACCCCCAATCCGATATGCACCGGAGCCTGTGAGTGGATCGACCAGGGAGTAGCCGGTGCCGATCCAGCCACCGATATTGACGGTTTGTTCGTGAATGGTGGCGACGAGGCCCGCCTGCACGCCGTTGCGGATGTCGGTCTTGATCTGCTCGGTGGTGGTGATCTGGTCCAGGTAGTGGAGGTTGCTGGCATCCAGGGTGTAGATGGTCTGGCCCCGGGCGGCGGCGGTGGAGAGCGCCTTGACGGTGGAGGCGGCCGCGCCGGGGTTGCTGTCGTCGGTGAAGAGCACTTCCAGGATGCGGTGCTCCAGGGCGCTGAGCTGGGTGCCCATCTGCTGGGCGAGCTGGATGCGGCTTTGGTCGTCATTGGTGGTGTCTACGGCGGACATGACATAGGCGTCCATGTCCACGCCAAGGCCGGCGAAGGCCACGCGCCGGGGCGCGCCATAACTGTACTGGGGGTTCAGGACGGTGTTGGCGGCGCCGAAGCCGGGCTGGGCGAGTAGCTGGCCGGTGGATGTGCGGTTGAGCAGCGCGAGCTGGCTGTTGGCGGCGGCGAAGTAGCCGTTGGCGGCGGCCGTCAGGAGATCGCCGACCAGATCGCTCTTGGTCAGGGTCTCAAACTGCTCGGCAGCGAGCTTGGCCTGGGTGGCGGTCAGGCGATCCTGGATGGCGGTGAGGCTCTCTCCGCTGCCACCGGGCAGGTTGATGGCCAGGGCGTGAAATTCGCCGGCCACGGGATAATTGGTGGCCTGGGCCATGCCGCCGGTCAGGCGGGTGATCCTCGTGGTCGCGGCCAGCTCGGTGCCCATCGCAAAGGGGCCGGCGGTGTGGATGACTTCGCCATCGCGGCGAAACTCGGCCGTCAGGTTGATCAGATAACCCGGCAGCGAGTCGGGCAGGTCTTCCGGGTCGATCTCGCCGTTGGCGTCGGGCTCGGGCAGGTAGGACTCGATGGTTTCGCGGTCGTCGTCGGTGGCCGGGGTGAAGGACAGGCTCAGGCGGGTGTTGGCGAGGTTGGGGAGGCTGTCGCGGAAGACGAAGGCCGGGCTGTCGTACTGGCGGTCGCGCGGGTGGGCGTAGAAGCGATACTCGTAATACCCGCGCAGGCTGTCGGGCAGCACGCTGATCGGGGCGGCCTGCGCCACCGGCTGGTAGGGCAGCGAGGCGGCCAGCACCGGGGCCGTGCGGGGGCGGATGCTGCGCGTGCCGATCACCTCGCCCACCGTGGCGTCGGGGTGCTCGGTGTCGATATGCGCTTGCACCTGGTCAAGATAGCTCTGGAAGCGGCTCTCGACCAGGGCCGGGTCGATGCCGCTGACCGTGCCGGCGTCTTCATCAATCGTGGAACTCTTCCGCAAGATCACGGTGCTGTTCAGGAGAGTGATAGTACTTAGCAAAGATCACAAATATTCCGACTCCGACTAGAACACCCGCCGCCCTTATCGCCCATTCTTCTATGGGATTAGTGACATCCTGTGCGCGTATATACCATCCCGGAAGAAAAACACATAAAGATATTGCGACGGCCTTTAGCGCGTACCGGCTTAGCTTTTCATCCGAGACCCGAGACGCACATGAGGGACACCGACGGCTTTCCTTGTCCCACCAGTTGGGCCCTAGGTATCGTCCACACACCGGGCAACGGGAAAGCATTATTGACTCCTACAATAAGCACGCTGCGATTCATACACTTTGCTAACCACCTTGTCCATGATTATCCCCATAACCACACCCACGAGTAACGGCATTGCAGCGAAGGCGGCTATCGCTGCTGCTTGCAAAAGCAAAAGTTGTGTAGCAAATGCTACGGTCAGAAGCGGATCGCAATCCTCCCCCAGTCCGCTGATAGCGGAGGACATCCCGGCCACAAGTAGGATTGAGTCAATATAAATACTCGCCATATTAATAAATATTACGGCAGCGATTGCATATATTCCCCCACGCTTAAGCTTCCCCCCATTCTCCCCACCCCCAATCCGGTAGGCGCCGGAGCCGGTGAGGGGGTCCACCAGGGAGTAACCGGTGCCGATCCAGCCGCCGATATTCACGGGCTGTTCGTGGATGGTGGCGACGAAGCCGGCGTGGACGCCGTTGCGGATGTCGGTCTTGATCTGCTCGGTGGTGGTGATCTGATCCAGGTAGTGGATGTTGCTCGCATCCAGCGTGTAGAGGGTCTGGCCCTGGGCGGCGGCGGTCGAGAGCGCCTAGACGGTGGAGACGGCCTCGCCGGGGTTGCTGTCGTCGGTGAAGAGCACTTCCAGAATGCGGTGCTCCAGGGCGCTGACCTGGGTGCCCATCTACTGGGCGAGCTGAACACGTTGGGTGTCGTCGTTGGTGGTGGCTGCCGCGGAAATGAAGTGGGCGTCCGTAGCCTAGCCCATGCCGCCAAACCCCATGTGCCTTCATGCGCCAATACGATATCCGGGTTCTACGCCGCCCCGCGACGCCTGAACTGAGCTACCCCAAGCCGAGCTGAGCCGGCATAAACAATAGAAACGCGCGGGCGCAGGAGGAAGCTGGGACCCGTCCTTTCGGCGCTTCAGAAAATCTTTATATGTAAACCAGTACCAGAAACCGCGGCAGCCAGTACGGCAATAGCGACCAGCCAGATTCCGCCTAAAGAGGCAATAATGCGCACCCTTGACAGTATCCATTTTCTGTAGAACAGCATCGGCACCCACATCAGGACCAAGGGAACCCATCCGCCAACCGCGAAGAAGAGCGCACCGAAAATCACCCCTACCGCATTGAGGGCGTATAGGCGCCTTAGCTCACGCGCATCTATCGCAATATTCATTGGCCATCGTTTTCACAGGCTTTCACCCTTCCATTGCGGAGCTCATCAAATATGGCGGTCACCCCTGTTCCGGCAAGCAGCCTTAAGAATTGGCTTGTCGACGAATGAACCGAAGAAACCCAAGATGATGCAGCAACAAAACGAATGCGACCCCCTCGCGGCAACAGCGGCTCCGAATCATTCTTTTGTTTGCGATGGCCCCTGCTCCAAGAGTCGGCGATATCCGAAGCGCAGGTATTCGGCGAAGTGCCGTCTGGGAATCAGCACGCCCACCACTGCATACATCAGAATCAACAACAATAGGCCTGCCGTTAAAACGAAACTCGCGCCTTCATGATTACCAGTCCTGAGAAATATCCAGCAAAGCGCGAGTTGAGCCACGTGCATCAGCAATACAGTGAGCTTCACTCCCAAACTTTCGAGCGCGACTCCCCGGCTCGCAGAAATAGCAATCAACCTCATTGTTAACCACGCAGTGGCTAACACCAGCGCACCCAGCAACGCCATTGACACAAGAACCCCACTTGCTGGAACTCAGCGAGATAATTTAGCAAGAATTTCGGGGAGCGATTCTGTCAGGCACCTCACCCGCACCCTCCAGACGCACCCGAGCGCCACAGCTCCACTTCCGGTATCGACGGCAACAGAGCCCGAGTCGCATTGCCATGGCCGGAGCTGGCTGTTGGCGGAGGCGGTTGAGCCATTCGAGGTGGCGGGTTTCGGCGGCTGTGAAGCGGTCGCAGCCAATAATCCTTCGTCAGTGCCCGCTTAGCCGTTGACCCTCTTCCGAATCTCATCGAAAACTTCTTCGATGGGCTTCACGAAAGTATCGGGTAGAGCCATCCCGTCACGCACAAGTACCCGACTTTCGCTGAGATCTACGTCACATCGTCCTCTGAGGTGCACCTCTTTGCCCACCAAAGCGTTTCCACGCAGTCGAACGTTTGTTACATCGCGATAACGCATCAACTGGGTAGAAACGGGGGTCCGAAACACAAGGCCCTCAGTCCCAAAAGACAAATGCGTTTTTGCACTGCCGCTTCCAAGAATTTTGGGAACCAACAAGCCAAACACGCCGACGACGAACGGGACGCAGGAGCCGAGAAGAACTGACGCCGCAAGGCACAGCGCGAGCGCAAGCACGATTCCCGCCGCGGGAAATGATGGCGACCTGCATTCAACCAACACTTCCCCCCTCCGGACTGTTTCGACGCAACATGTTGCCCTTTCGCCGGCGAAGGGCTCGCTCTGCGGCCCTAGAACAGCGCAGAGACATATAGCTCAGCGCACCGAGCTTTGCAGGAATGGTGGCTTACTGTGCGCGTTCACCACCGTTAACCCGGGTGTAGAAGAGTACCTACCCTACCTAGCAATGCCGTTTGCGGCGTCGCACGGCTAGGTCGGCCGCGCCGGGCGCATCCGAGCACGTGGATCACGGGTGCGCGACGGCGGCGGGGCGAGAGGCCCGGGTCGGTCACCGCCCTGGCGCATTCCAGCGCTGCTCGCCCACGCGCACGCGCTGGGTGAGTCGACGCAAGCAATGCCGACCTAGCCGTGCGGTCTCGACGCGCCCAATGTTCGGCAGTACGCGCCGCACGTGGTCGGCCAGCAAACGGGTCACGCAGTCGAAAAGAAGGCGCACCTACCGGATAGATGCGCCAGAGGTTCCTCTCACAATCAAGCCGGCTGCCAGCGCAAATCCAGCTCGCGGGCGGCCTTGACCTCGTCCAGGCGGCGTACGGGCATGGTGTAGGGCGCGCCCTTGACCTTGTCGATGTCGGCCTTGGCCTCCTCCCAGATCGCCACCATGGCCTCGACGAAGGCGTCGAGCACGTCGCGCTCCTCGGTCTCGCTGGGCTCGATCAGCAGGCACTCGGGCACCAGCAGCGGGAAGTAGACGGTGGGCGCGTGAAAGCCGTGGTCGAGCAGGCGCTTGGCCACGTCGGTGGCCGTCAGCTCCAGCTCCTGCTTCTGCCGCTTCAGCGTCACGATGAACTCGTGTGTGGCGCGCCGGCCCGGGAAGGCCAGGTCGAAGCCGCGCTCGCGCAGGCGGGTCATCAGGTAGTTGGCGTTGAGGGTGGCGAACTCGCCCACGCGGCGCATGCCCTCGGGGCCGAGCATGCGGGCGTAGATGTACGCGCGCAGCAGCACGCCGGCGTTGCCCATGAAGGCCGACAGCCGGCCGATGGACTGCGGCCGCTCGTCCTTGTCGGCATAGCGGTAGCCATCGCCGCCCTTAACCACCAGCGGCGTGGGCAGGAAGGGCTCCAGCCGCGCCGACACGCCCACCGCACCCGAGCCCGGCCCGCCGCCGCCGTGCGGCGTGGAGAAGGTCTTGTGCAGGTTCATGTGGATGACGTCAAAGCCCATCGCGCCGGGCTTGACCTGGCCGAGGATGGCGTTGAGGTTGGCGCCGTCGTAATACAGCAGGCCGCCGGCCTCGTGCACCTTTTTCGCGATCTCCTCGATGCGGCGCTCGAATACGCCCAGCGTCGAGGGGTTGGTGAGCATGATGCCGGCTGTCTGCGGGCCCAGTGCCGCCTCCAGCGCCTCGAAATCCACATCGCCCTCGGCGTTGGTGGGGATTTCGCGCACCTTCATGCCGCACTGGATCGCGGTGGCCGGGTTGGTGCCATGGGCGGCATCGGGGACGATGATCTCGGTGCGGGCGGTGTCGCCACGGGCGGCGTGGTAGGCATGGATCATCGCCACACCGGCCAGTTCGCCCTGCGCGCCGGCCATTGGCGTCAGCGACACGCCCTTCATGCCGGTCACGCTTTTCAGCGTTTCCTGCAGCTCGTACATGCAGGCCAGGTAGCCCTGGCTGTGGTCCGGCAGCGCCAGCGGGTGGCGGTGCAGGAACTCCGGCAGCATCGCCAGGCTGTTACAGGCCCGCGGGTTGTACTTCATCGTGCACGAACCCAGCGGGTAGAAGTGCGTGTCGATGGAGAAGTTCTGCTGCGACAGCCTCGTGTAGTGGCGCACCACCTGCAGCTCGGAGACCTCGGGCAGCAGCGGCGCGCCCTCGCGGCGCAGGCCGGCGGGGATGTCCTCGGGCAGCGGCTGGGCGGCGGGGGCCTGCGCGGTCGCGTAGCGGCCGGGGCTGGTGTGTTCGAAGATCAGGGGTTCAGCAGCCGTGCTCACGCCAGCACCTCCTTCAGGGCCGCGGCATAGGCGGCGATGTCCTCATCGGTCTTGGTTTCGGTTGCGCAGACGATCAGCACGTCGTCCATGTCGGCGTAGTGCCGGCCGGGCGCGAAGCCGCCGATGATGTTGCGCGCCGACAGCGCCTCGAGCACCGGCTGCGCGGGCCGCGGCAGGCGCAGCGCCAGCTCGTGGCCGTAGGCGCCGGAATACACGCGCTCCACGCCGTCGATCGCGCACAGCGCCTGCGCCAGCTTGCGCGTGCGCTCCAGGCAGCTCGTGGCCACATTGGCCAGGCCCTGCGGGCCGAGCAGGCTCATGTAGATGGTGCTGGCCGTCACCACCAAACCCTGGTTGGTGCAGATGTTGGAGGTGGCCTTGGCCCGGCGAATGTGCTGCTCGCGGGCCTGCAGCGTCAGCGTGTAGCCGGGCTTGCCGTCGAGGTCGACGGTACGGCCCACGATGCGGCCGGGCATTTGCCGCACGTGCTTTTGCTTGCAGCACAGAAAGCCGTAGTAGGGCCCGCCGGAGGACAGCGGCGCCCCCAGCGGCTGGCCGTCGCCACAGGCGATGTCCACACCGGCCTCGCCCCAGGCGCCCGGCGGCTTGAGCACCGCCGCCAAGGTGGGGTTGACCACGGCGATGGACAGCGCGCCCTGGGCGGCCGCCCAGTCGGTTAGCGCGTCGACATCCTCGAGCTGGCCAAAGAGGTTGGGCTGCGGGATCACCACGGCGCAGATGTCGCTGCCCGCATGGGCCTGCAGCGCGGCGTGGTCGGTGGTGCCGGTGTCGGCACGCAGCGGCAGGCTGACCAGCTCAAAGCCCTGCAGCGCGCAGATGGCCTGCACGCATTCGCGGTAATAGGGGTGCAGCGACTCGGGCAGCAGCACCTTCAGCGACTTGGACTTGCGGTTGGCGCGGCCGGCCATCAGCACGGCCTCGGCCAGGCCCGAGGCGCCGTCGTACAGCGAGGCGTTGCTGACCTCCAGCCCCATCAGGCTGGCCATCATCGTCTGGTATTCGTAAATGAGCTGCAGCGTGCCCTGGCTGGCCTCGGCCTGGTAGGGCGTGTAGGCGCTGTAAAACTCGCCGCGCGTGGCGATCTGCCAGACCGCCGCCGGGATGTGGTGCTCATAGGCACCGGCACCGACGAAGTTCAGCGGCATGCCGTCCTGCGTGGCGCGCTGGTTCATCAGCCGCGTGATCTGCATCTCCGACAGCTGCGGCGGCACGCCATCCAGCTCGCGCACGCGCAGATGCGCGGGAATCTCGTCGAACAGCGCCTCGGTGCTGTCAACGCCGCAGGCGGCGAGCATGGCCTGCGTGTCTTCGGGGGTATGCGGAATGAAGGGCATCAGTTCGTCCTGAAAGACGCGGTGGAAATCGGGGAGGGACTTGCGGCGCCCTCCGCTGTAATTGGCCCGGCACACATGTCGCCAACCGCCCGCAGCGACGGCGCGGCGAAGCCGGAGACGGCCTGCTCCGGAACGCGAAATCGCTCCTGCCGCTTGATCGGCGACGTCCTGTCGCCGACATCCTCCGCAAGCCGTCTCCGGCTCCACGGACGGGCTGCCGCCAACGGGTTAGCGCTGGAGCGGGCGGACCTGCGGGGCAATTGGCGCCATGGATGGCGCCGATTAGCCCCCATGGACGGGTTCATTGCGGCCCCGCAGGTCCGCCCGGTCCGGCGCCTGGCCCCTCGCGGGATGCGGCGCCCATTGCGACCAACTTTCACCAGCCCGCGGTCAGGCGTGGCGCGGCTGCAACACCATATCCGGCTACGCCGCAGCGCACTGTTGGTGTCCCGCGTGCCATTAAAGAGTGGCTCAGCCTTCGGCGGCAACGAAGGCCTCGTAGGCGGCGGCGTCCATCAGCTCGGCCCCGTCCACGCTGCCGCGCAGCTTGAACATCCAGCCGGCGCCGTAGGCGTCGTCGTTGATGGTTTCGGGGGCATCGGCCAGGGCGGGGTTGCCCTCGATGACCTTGCCGGAGACCGGCGCGTAGACATCGGAGGCGGCCTTGACCGACTCGACCACCGCGCAGGCCTCGCCGGCCTCGACGCTGGCGCCCTCTTCCGGCACCTCGACGTAGACCAGGTCGCCCAGCGCGTCCTGGGCGTGGTCGGTGATGCCGATGGTCAGCGTGCCATCGTCATCCACGCGGACCCATTCGTGGGATTTGGTGTAGCGCAGTTCGGCGGGAATATTCGACATGGGGCGTCCTCGCTGGGCGTTAATCGAGTTTGCTTTGTCCGTGACGGACGAAGGGGTATTTGACGATGCGGGCGCGCAGGCGCCGGTTGCGCACGGCCACCTCCACCTCGCTGCCGGGCTCGGCCGACGCGGCGCGCGGGATGCGGGCCAGGGCAATCGAGCGCTCCAGCGTCGGCGCGAAGCCGCCGCTGGTGATCTCGCCTTCGCCGGCCAGCGTATGCACGACCTGGTGCGCACGCAGCACGCCGCGGTCTTCGAGCACCAGGCCCACCAGCCGTGGCTGATCTGCGGCCTCGCGTTGCGCCTGCAGTGCGGCGCGGCCCACGAAGTCGCGCTCGGCGGGCTCCCAGGCCACCGTCCAGCCCAGGCCGGCGGCCAGCGGGCTGACGGTCTCGTCCATGTCCTGGCCGTAGAGCGCCATGCCGGCCTCCAGGCGCAGCGTGTCGCGCGCGCCCAGGCCGCAGGGCTGCGCGCCGGCAGCGGTCAGCGCCTGCCACAACGCCGGCAGCGTCTCCAGCGGGGCGATGATCTCGAAGCCATCCTCGCCGGTGTAGCCGGTGCGGCCGAGCAGCGTGTCGCCGGCGCCGACGCAGCCAAAGGGCTTGAGCGCCACGGCGGCCTCGCTCAGCGCGGCATCCAGACCGGCCTGCGGCAGCAGCGCCGCAGCCTGCGGCCCCTGCAGCGCCAGGATGCCCAGGTCGCGGCGCACCTGCGGCGCCAGCCCGGCCTCGGCGGCCTGCTCTTCGATCCAGGCGATGTCCTTCTCGGCGGTGCCGGCATTGACGACGAGGCGGAAGTCTTCGGCGCCGCGGCGGTAGACGATCAGATCGTCGATCACGCCGCCCTGCGCGTTGAGCATGCAGCTGTACATCGCGCGGCCGTCGGCGACGCGGCCGATGTCATTGGCCAGCAGGCCACGCAAGAAGGCTTCGGCCTGCGGCCCTTGCAGGTCGATGGCGCACATGTGCGAGACGTCGAAGAGCCCGGCGCCGCGGCGCACGGCATGGTGTTCCTCGAGCTGGCTGCCGTAATGCAAGGGCATCTGCCAGCCGGCGAAATCCACCATCCGGCCGCCGGCGTCGACATGGGTCTGGAACAGTACGGTGTGCTGGGTCACGGCGAGGGTCCTGCTATGAAGCGAAGTCGCCGCCCCTCTGTCCTGGCACCTGAGAGTGTGAACCCCTTCGGTGTACCGGCACGCGGGCCGGTCGCTCTCCAGAGTCGGTTGCATTCGCGTGGCGAAGCACCGGGCCGCGGTACGGGTGCCTGAGCGATTCCGGGCGGTTTGCGCCTTCGGCGGTGGACCTCCGAACGAATCCGAGGGCCACACTCTCCCGCAGCCCGGTCGGGCGAACCCGACCGAGGCGCCATGATACCGGGCTGGCGCCGGTCAGGCCAGCAGCCGGGCCAGCGCCCAGGCCGACTCCCGGTGCAGGCCAGCTCGACTCGCAGCCCAACACCCGGCCCAACTCTCAGCCCGATTCTCAGCCCAGGGAGCCGCTGCGCGCGCGCTCGGCGAAGAGCTGCTTCAGCGGCCCCAGGCCATCGGCCAGGCCAAAGCCCGCCGCCACGCCGCGCCAGCCCCAGGGGTGGCGCTCGCCCAGCCCGGCGAGCAGGTTGATGAACTCGCGATAGGGCGCCACGGCTGCCTGCCGCTCCCGGCTCCAGCGGCGCAGCGTCGCCGGGTCCTGCGGCGGCCGGCCGCGCCCGGCGGCGCCAGCCAGCGCGTCGGCCAGGCTCAGCGCATCGGCCAGGCCCAGGTTCAGGCCCAGGCCGGCCAGCGGGTGCACCGTGTGGGCGGCGTCGCCAAGCAACGCCAGGCCGGGCGCATCGAGCCGCGGCGCATGCAGTTCGCGCAGCGGGAACTGGACACGCGGCCCGAGCAGTGTGGCCTCGCCCCAGGGCGCGCCCAGGGCCAGGTTCAGCCCGGAGGCGAACTCGGCGCCGCTGACCCCGCGCCAGTGGGCGGCGCTGGCGGCCGGCAGCGACCACACGGCGCTGTGGCTGCCATCGGCCAGCGGCAGCACGCCCAGCACCCCGTCGATGCCCATGGTCTGCCGGGCGCAGTCGGCCGGCGCCTCGGCAAAGCGCAGCCGCGCCACCAGCGCGGCCTGGCCATAGTCGCGTCGTGCCAGGTCCATGCCCGCCAGGCGGCGCAGGCGCGACTCGGCGCCGTCGCAGGCCAGCCACAACCCTGCGCTCAGCCGCAGCCCGGAGGCCAGCTCCAGCGTCAGGTTTGACGGCGCCGCCGCTACCGCCGGTGCCAGCGCCGACGCAGGGGGCTCGCCTGCCGGCGGCGCGCCGGCCACACGCTGCTGCACGCGGTCTTCCAGCCGACGCACGCCCTGCGCCTCGGCCCAAGTCTCCAGCGCCCGCTGCAATGCGCCGACCTCGACGATGCGGGCCAGTGGCTCGCCGCCGCTCTCCGCCGCGCCAAATTCGATCTGCCCGCGGCCGGCGGCCTGCACCTGCATGCGCCGCACCTGGCCACTGCGCTCGACCCAGGGCGTCGTTGGCACGCCGGCCGCGCGCAGCGCCTGCTCGATGCGCGGGGCCAGCGCGACCACGCGCGCGGCCGGCTCGGCCTCCGCGGGCAAGGGCGCCAGCGGCGGCTGCGGGTCCACCAGCAGGACCCGCGCACCCTCCGCAGCCCCCTGGGCGGCGCACAAGCCCGCCGCCAGGGCGCCAACGCAGCCGCCGCCGGCAACCGCGATCTGCGCCTCCAGCGCCATTAGTCGACCAGACCCGCCGAGCGCGCAACCAGGCGTCGCTGCAGCGGCGCGGCCACCTCCAGGCCGTACAGCCCCAGCGAGCGCAGCTGGCTCAGGCCCGGCAGATCCTGCGTGTACAGCTTGACCAAGCCATCGGTCAGGCGCTCGACATGCTGGTGGTCGGCCTGGCGCGAGGCCTCATAGGCGGCCAGCACCGCATCCGCGCCCGGGTCGGGGGCATCCCCCAGCGCGCGGGCGAGTGCCGCGGCATCGCGCAGGGCCAGGTTGAAGCCCTGTGCGGCGATGGGGTGAAAGGCGGACGCGGCGTTGCCCATCAGCAGCGCGCGTGGGCCAGTGAGCCGCCGCGCCCGCACCCGGCTCAGGGGCCAGCGCAGCAGCGGCGCCGCCGCGCGAAGCCGGCCCAGGCGCCAGCCGAAGGCCTGCTGGAAGGCCGCGACAAAGTCCTCGATGGGCCCCGCGGCGAAGGCCTCGGCGCGCCGCCGCGGCAGCATCCAGATCGCGCCCACCCGGCGCCCGCCACGCGGCAGCACCGCCATCGGCCCGCCGGGGTCGAAGCGTTCGTAGGCGCAGCCCTGCGGGTCGCGGGCGGCATCCAGCTGGGTCACCAGCGCCACCTGGCCGTAGTCCTCCACCGCGCGCGGGATGCCCAGCGCGGTGCGCACGGCGGACTGCGCGCCATCGGCGCCAACCACCAGGCGGGCGCGCAGTGCGGGGGCCTCGTCCTCGGCCGCCTGCTGCAGCCAGACCGCCCGCCAGCCGGGGGCCTGCGCCGGCGCGGGTGCCGAACACGGCGCCGAGGCGGGCGTGGGCGCCGCCTCCGGCGTGGCCAGCGGCATGCGCGCGATGGCGGCCGGGCGTTGCAGCGGGATCTGCCGCGCCGCCAGCTCGGCGGCGAGCGCGTCGTGCAGCTGCTGCGCGGGCACCACGGCGCCCAGCGCATCCAGGCCATGATCGCGGGCGTGGATGTGGCTGCGGCCGAAGCGGCCGCGCTCGGAGATGTGCAGGCTGCGGATCGGTTGGGCGCCGCGCAGGTGGCGCCAGACGCCCAGCCCCTCCAGCAGCCGCTGCGAGCCGGTCGTCAGCCCCAGCGAGCGGTCGTCGCCCTGGACGGGCTGCGGCGCCGCATCAACCAGCTGGCAGCCGCGGCCCTGCGCGTGCAATGCGAGCGCCAGCGTGGCGCCGACCGGGCCGGCACCGCTGATCAGCACATCGCAGTCGGCGGCCACGGCGACCTAGCGCGCCATCAGCGCTTCGATCTCGTCCGGGTCCTTGGGCACCCCGGCGGTCAGCACCTCGGGCCCTTGCGCGGTGACATGCACATCGTCCTCGATGCGGATGCCTATGCCGGCGAAGCGCTCGGGCGTGTGCGGGTTGTCCGGCGCGAAGTACAGGCCCGGCTCGATGGTCAGCACCTGCCCCGGTGCCAGTGTCGTCCAGCTGCCATCGGCCTCGCGGTAGCTGCCGACGTCGTGCACGTCCAGGCCCAGCCAGTGGCCGGTCTTGTGCATGAAAAAGCGCGTCTGCGCGCCCTGCTCGATCAGCGCGTCGACATCGCCTTCCAGCGCGCCCAGGGCGACCAGGCCCTCGGTCAGCACGCGGGTCGCCGCGCGGTGCGGCGCCAGCCAGTCGGCGCCGACCTGCACGGCCTCGATGGCCGCCTGCTGCGCGGCCAGCACGACCTCGTACACGGCGCGTTGCTCGGCGGAGAAGCGCCCATCCACCGGGAAGGTGCGGGTGATGTCGGCCGCGTAGCCCTGGTACTCCGCGCCGGCGTCGATCAGGCACAGCGTGCCGGCGGCCAGCGGCGCGCCGCGCTCGATGTAGTGCAGCACGCAGGCATTGGCGCCGCCGCCGACGATGGTGCCGTAGGCCGGCTCCATGTCCGCCAGCGCGAACTCATGGTGGATATGCGCGGCGAGCTGGTATTCGGTCACACCGGCCGCCGACTCGCGCATCGCGCGGCAATGCGCGCGCGCCGAAACCTCGGCCGCGTGGCGCATCAGCTCCATCTCGGCCGCCGATTTGTGCTTGCGCATCGGGTGCAGCAGCGCATCCAGGCCCAGCGTGCGGTTGGGCGCCGACACGCCATTGCGCGCCTGGGCGCGCACCGCGTTCAGCCAGCCGGCCACACGGCGATCCTGTTCGGCATTGACGCCCAGCGTGTGCGCCACGACCTCACGGTCGGCCAGCAGCTTGGGCAGCTCGGTGTCCAGCGCCTCCAGCGGGAAGGCACGGTCGGCGCCGTAGTCGGCCTGCGCGCCCTCGGGGCCGGCGCGGTAGCCATCCCAGATTTCGCGCTCACGGTCCTTGGGCCGCACGAAAAGCGTGGTCTCGCCCTCGGCGTGGCCGGGCGCCAGCACCAACACCGCCTCGGGCTCGGGGAAGCCCGTCAGGTAGCGAAAATCCGAGTCCTGGCGGAAGGGGTATTCGGTGTCGCGCGAGCGGGTGCACTCCTGGTTGGCGAAGACAATGGCGACGCCCGAAGGCCCCAGGGCCTTGGCCAGCGCGGCACGGCGCGCGGCGAACTCAGTGGACGGAATGCGAGGGGGATTGCTCAAGGTTGTGAAACTCCACGTAAAGGGTCATCACGGCGATGCGCAGGAACTCGACCAGCTCGGTATAGGCCTCCTCGGCCTCGGGGCCCTGGGCCTCGTCATCGAGCGGGTCGAGCCGGGTGATATCGAGCACATGCTCGAGGCACTCGCGCCCGTCGTGGCTCAGGTTTTTAGGCTCGAAGGCGCCGGGCAGGCTCAGGCCAAAGGCGAAGCACTCGGCCCATTCGGACAGGGCCTCCAGGCGCCGTTGCAGGGGTTCGTCATCGGGCGGCAGCAGCGGCGAAAAGCCCAGGTCGTGGCCGGCCAGTTGCTGCGCCGTCTGCTGGCGCAGCTCCTGCACCTGGCCCCAGGCCACGGCGTCCTCGCCAGTGGCCGCCAGGCCCAGGTCCGGCGGGGCGGCCTCGACGCGGCAACCCAGGGCCGTGAGCTGGCCATGGGCGCCGGCGGGCGAGACATCGCACTCCAGCGCCTGCAGCGCCGCTTCAAGCTGGTTCCAATCGGTTTCAGTCATCGTGCTACTTTAGCGCACGCCCCCGTTTCGCCCGCCTCCATCGCGCGATGAGCCAGGACTTCGCCCAGCATCTGCGGCAGGCCGCGCCCTTCATCCACGCGCACCAGGGGCGCACCTGCGTGGCCTACCTGCCCGGCGAGGCGGCCCTGCGCGAGGACTTTGCCGCGCACCTATTCGACCTGGCGCTGGCGCATGGCCTGGGCCTGCGCCTGGTCCTGGTGCTGGGGGCCCGCCCGCAGATCCAGCAACGCCTGGAACAGGCCGGCATCCCCGAGCGGCTGCACCACAACCTGCGCATTACCGATGCGGCCACGCTGGATTGCGTGCGCCAGGCCTGCGGCGCGCTGCGCCACGAGGTCGAGGCGCTGCTGTCCACGGCGCTGGCGCGCACGCCGCTGGGCGGCCGCCGCGTCGAGGTCGTGTCCGGCAACCTGGTCACGGCGCGCCCGACCGGCATCGTCGACGGCGTGGACATGCAGCACACCGGCGAGCTGCGGCGCATCGCCGCCGACTCGATCCGCACCCACCTGGCCCAGGGGCGCATCGTGCTGCTGTCCTGCATCGGCACCTCACCCACCGGCGAGAGCTTCAACCTGCGCAGCGAGGAGCTGGCCGTGGCCGCCGCCGCCAGCCTGCAGGCCGACAAGCTGCTGCTGCTGAGCCCACGCGAGATTCCGGCGGGCGAATGCACCCCCGCGGCCCTGGACGACTACGCCGACATCCCCGAGGCCGAGCGCAGTCTGGCGCGGCGTGCCTGCGACGCCGGCATCGGCCGCGTGCACCTGCTGCCGCTGGACCGGCCGGGCGTGGTGCTGGGCGAGCTGTATACGCAGGCCGGCGGCGGCCTGCTGGTCAGCGCCCAGGTCAGCGACACCATCCGCCCGGCGACCATCGACGACATCGCCGGCCTGCTCGGGCTGATCGCCCCGCTGGAGCAGCAGGGCGTGCTGGTGCCGCGCTCGCGCGAGCAGCTGGAGCTGGACATCGAGCATTTCGCGCTGATGGAACGCGACGGCGCCATCATCGGCTGCCGCGCGCTGCTGCCGCTGCCGGCGCCGCGCTGCGCCGAGCTGGCCTGCCTGGCCGTAGACCCGCAGTGGCAGCGCGACGGCCGCGCCGCCGCGCTGCTGGCACAGGCCGAACAGAGCGCGCGTGCCGCCGGCATTGACCAGCTCTACGTGCTGACGACCCGCGCCGTGCACTGGTTCGTGGAGCAGGGCTTCGTGGTCAGCAGCCCCGAGGCCCTGCCGGCCTCGCGCCAGGAGCTGTACAACTGGCAGCGCGCCTCGCAGGTGCTGCGCAAGCAGCTGGACTAGCGATGGCCCACGTGCCGCGCGTGCTGGTGCCGGCCCCGCTGCGGGCCGGCCAACCGATCCCGCTGGAGGCCGAGCGGGCGCACCACCTGTACACCGTGCTGCGGCGGCGCACCGGCGACGCCGTGTGCCTCTGGGACGGCCAGGGCCTCGAGGCGCCGGGCCGATTGACCGCGCTGGATGCGCGCGGCGGCAGCGCGCAGGCCGAAACGCCGCGGCGCATCGACCGCGAATCGCCCTTGCAACTGATACTGGTGCAGGCGCTGGCGCGTGGCGACCGCTTTGAGCAGGCCGCGGTCGCCGCCGTCGAGCTGGGCGCGCACAGCATCCAGCCGGTGCTGGCCGAGCACGGACAGGTCAAGCTCAAGGGCGAGCGGGTGGCGCGCAAGCAGCAGAGCTGGCAGCGGCTGCTGCTCGGCGCCGCCGAGCAGGCCGAGCGCAGCCGCCTGCCCGCGCTCGGCGCGCTGTGCAGCCTGCAGGACTGGTTGGCCACGCCGCGCCAGGGACTGCTGCTGCACCCCGAGGGCGCGCCGCTGCGCGCGGCCTGCGCGGGGCTGGATTGGCAGGCACCGCTGGCGGTCGTGGTGGGCCCGGAGGGTGGGCTCAGCCCGGACGAGCTGCGCCGCGCCGAGGCGGCAGGCCTGCGCCGCTGCCGGCTGGGGCCACGCATCCTGCGCACCGAGCACGCCGGGCCGGCTGCGCTTGCGGCCTTGGCGGCGCTGCAGGGGGACTATTAGGCGCCGCGCACCCGCGGCAATGGGTTTGGAGCCGCGCGCGGCCTAGCTGGCCGGCGTGTCGGCGGCGTTGTCGCCGTCGAATTCGCCGCGCGCCTGGGCGATGTGCGCGGACATCAGGTCGCGGGCGCGATGCGCCCACCAGGGCAGATCCGGCAGGCAGACAAAACGGCGGCCGACCATGCCCACCGCCAGCAGGCCCTCCTCGGGCAGCGACTCGGGCCGCTGGGCCGGGGTAAAGGCGGCTTCGGTGAGACTGACGACCAGCGGGTAGGCACGCACCAGCACGCCAAAGCTTTCGCGCAAGCCCGGCGGGCGCAGCAGCGCGATGCGGCAGCGGTTGTTGAGTGGCGCCGGCTGGCGGCCGAGCAGGGACTCGCCGGCAATCACCGCGGCGGTGCCGTGGTCGGTGGTCACCGTACCCAGGCAGCCCTGCTGGGGCTGTGGCAGGGCCCACATCGAGCTCGGGTTGACCACGGCGACAAGACTGGGCGCGGGCACGACGAGCATCGCCTCGCCCACGCTCAGCAGCACGCTGTGGACTTCGCTGCTGCTCACGCGCCGACGCTCAGCTGTTGCGGCTCGCGCAGCTGTCGCTGCAACTCGCCGAGCAACTGCTGCTCCTGGTAGGGCTTGATCAGATAGCCGTTGACGCCGATTTCGGCCGCATGGCGGCGGTGCTTCTCGCCGCTGCGCGAGGTGATCATCACGATCGGCACGTCCTGCAGCTCGGCGTTGTGGCGGATGAAGCTGGCGACCTCGAAGCCGTCCATGCGCGGCATCTCGATATCCAGCAGCACCGCATCGGGCCGCGTGGTCTGCAGCTGGGCCACGCCATCGGCCCCGTCCTTGGCCAGGGCCACGCGGTAGCCACCGCGCGTCAGCACGCGCTCGGCCACGCGGCGCATGGTGATCGAATCATCGATGACCATGATCAGCGGCGCGCGCTCTTCGGTGGCGGCCTCCTCGACTTCGCCGCGCAGGCCGCGGCGCTCGCGGTCCAGGATCAGCTCGGCCAGGTCCACGATCAGCACGACGCGGCCATCCGGCTGAATGCTGGCGCCGCCGATGCCGGGCACCGAGGCGACCTGCCGGCCCACGTTCTTGGCCACCACTTCGCGGGTGCCCAGCAGGTGCTCGACGATGACCGCGAAGTTGCGGCCGCCGCCGGCATCGCCGCCGGCGCGCACGAAGAGCACCGGCACGTAGCCCTGCTCCTCGATGGCCGAGGCCCGGCCCAGCACGGCCGACAGCTCGTGAATCTCGTAGCCGCTGCCGCCGTAGTCGTAGCGGCGGCCCTCGGCCTGCGCCCGCAGGATGTCGGCCGCCGGCACCCGGGCGACGCCGGTGATCGAGGCCAGCGGAACGATGTAGTCCTCGCCGGCGCGCACCTGCAGCGCCTGGGTGATGGCCAGCGAGAAGGGCAGGCGGATCGTGATCTGCGTGCCCTGGCCGGGCGTGCTGCCCACGTCCATCGCGCCACCCAGCTGGCGCAGTTCGGCGGCCACCGCGTCCATGCCGACGCCGCGGCCGGCCGTCAGGCTGACCGACTCGGCCGTCGAGAAGCCCGGCTCAAAGATGAACTGCGCGATCTGCGCCTTGGTGACCTCGGCATCGGCGGCCAGCAGCCCGCGGCGTACGGCCTCCTCGCGGATGCGCTCGTGGTTCAGGCCGCCGCCGTCGTCGATGATGTCGACGCCGATGCGGTTGCTTTCGCGGCGCAGGCGAATGCGCACGACGCCCTCTTCGGCCTTGCCCTGCTCGCGGCGCGCCTCCGGCGACTCGATGCCGTGCACCACGCTGTTGCGCAGGATGTGCTCGATGGCCGGAACGATACGCTCGAGCACGTTGCGGTCCAGTTCGGTCTCGCCACCTTCGACTTCGAGCCGGGCCTGCTTGCCCTGCTCGGTGGCCGTCTGCCGCACCACGCGGGCCAGGCGGCCCTGCTGGCGGGCGAAGGGCACGGCCAGCGTGGTCAGCAGGCCCTCCTGCATCGAGGTGCTCAGGCGGCCCTGCTGCAGCACCATGGCCTCGCTCTCGCCCACGGCCTCGCGCATCGTGCGATGCAGCGAGCCCAGGTCGGAGATCGACTCGGTGATCGAGCGGGTCAGCTCCTGCATCCGCGTGTAGCGGTCCATCTCCAGCGGATCGAAGTTGTCCTCGTAGCGGTCGCCCTCTTCCATCTGCCGGCGCGTGCGCGCCTGCACCTGGGCATCGGTGGCCGATTCCAGATTGCGCACCTGGCTGCGCAGGCGCTCGATGGTCTGGTCGAACTCGCGCAGCTGCCCGCCCAGGCCGACCAGCTGCTGCTCCAGCCGCGAGCGGAACATGCTGATCTCGCCCACTTCGGCAAGCATGCCGTCGAGGCGCTGCACGGCGACCCGCGCGGTGTCCCCGGCCCGGGCGGCCGGGTCGGCCGCGCCCTCGGCGGCGGCGATGCTGATGGTCTCGGTCGGGTCGATGTCGAGGCCGGTGCTGGTGGCCGTCGGCGAGAAACCGGCGCCGCCCGAGGCCGCGGCCAGGGCGTCGCCCACCGCGTCGCGCAGACCGCGCAGGTGGTCCACCCGCTGCTGCAGCTCGCTGCGCCGCGGGGCATCGATCACGCCCTTCTCGGCGCGCATCTTCTCGACCAGCGTCTCCAGGCTGTGCGCTTCCTCGCCCAGCTCCGACAGGCCGGCCATGCGGGCGCCGCCCTTGAGCGTGTGCAGCGCACGGAACATCGCGTCCAGCGTATCGGCCGGGCTGTGCTGCTCGATCTCGGCCAGCGCGCGGTCGAGGTCGTCAAGCAACTCGTCGCATTCGGGCAGGAAGATCTGCAGCAGCTCCTGGTCGACGCTGTCGTCCAGGGGCTCCACCACCTTGGCGGGCGTGGCCAGCTCCGCGGCGGGGGCCACGGGCGCCTCGGCCTCGGCCTCGGCGGTCGGGCTCTCGCCGGCCGGCTGCTCGGCCGCCGCGCGCCGGCCCAGCTCGGCCAGATCCGGCGCATCTTCGTCGCGGCCGGCCTGGAAGGCATCGACCAGCGCCCAGGCCGCCTGCACACCGGCGCGGAACAGGCCGATGGCCTCGGCCGACAGCGTGCCGCCCTGGGCGACGATCTGTTTGCCCTGCTCGTCCAGCGCCGTGCCCAGCTGGCCCAGGCCCTCGGCCCCGGCCATGCGGGCGCTGCCCTTGAAGGTGTGGAACACGCGCTGCAGTTCCAGCGCCTTTTGCGGTTCGGCACGGCCGGGGCTGATGTCGCCCAGCAGCGTCTCCGCCTCCTCCAGCAGATCCTGCGCTTCGCCGCAGAAAATCAGGCGCAGCTCCGGGTCCTGCTCCTGCACCGGCGCGCTGGACTGCTCCAGCAGCGCATCGCCGGCGCGGCGCAGCGATTCCACGAGCGCGTCCAGATCCGTATCGGCCGGCGCCTGCCCGGCGAGGGCCGCCATCTCGGCACCCACGCTGTCGATGGCGCGCTGCTGCAGCTCGGTGGGCACGGGCACCTGCACCAGCGAGGCCTGCGACCACAGGTGCTCGGCGGCGGCGGCCAGCTGCGCGACGCGCTCGGCGCCGACCGCGGCGGCCCCGCCACGCAGCGAATGCCAGGCATTGACCTCGGTGCTGCGGGGGATGCCGCTCCCGGCCGCACGCAGCTCGGCCACGAAGCCTTCGGCGTCCTTCAGGAACACCTCGCGGAGCTCCGCGTCGGCGTCGTCATCCTCGCCGGCGGCGCCGGTCAGGACATCGGCCCGGTGCAGCAGCGGCCCCACGAGGTCGCGCGCCGAGGCGCCCTGGCGGAAGCGCTCGATGATGTCGGGCAACGCCTCGACGGCGTCGACCACCACGCCGCTCAGCTCGGGCGTGGCCTCCAGGTCGCCATCGCGGCAGCGGTTCAGCAGGTTCTCGATCGACCAGCCAAAGTCGCCGATGTCGGTGGCGCCGACCATGCGGCCGCTGCCCTTGAGCGTATGGAAGGCCCGGCGGATCTCGACCAGCTCGTCCGCGCCGCCGCGGTCGCGCCAGGGGCCAATGTGGCGGCGCAGCTCTTCGAGAACCTCGGCGGCCTCTTCCAGGAAGATTTCGCGCAGGTCGTCGTCGACCTCGGCCGCATCCGGCACGGCCACCGGCGTCTGCTCGACGACCTCGGTGTCGGCGCCGCCGCCGTCCACGGCCTGCTGCAGCGCCTGCACATAGCCTTCCAGGCGCTCGCGCTCGGCGCGCACGTCGGTCTCGCCGTCGCGCAGGGCCTCAAGCAGGTACTCGGCGCTGGCAATCGCGTCGGCGAAGCTGGCCACGATGCTGCGGTGGCCCATCAGGCCGGCGAAGTCCGGCCGCCGCATCACGCCGCGCAGGCCCTCGAAGGGCGCCGACAGCTGCGGGTCGCCGAGCACCGTCAGGGCGCCACACAATTCGCTGGCGTGGGCCGCGGCGGACTGCGCGTGGTCTTCGCGGCCGCTGGAGAGCAGCGCGTCGACCTCGGTCTTCATGCGGGTCAGGTTGATCAGGCCCTCGCGCAGGATCGAGGACTGGGCCTCGAAGGCGGCGGGGCTGCTGGCGGCCGTGGCCGCGCGGTCACGGCGGCTGAGCAGACGTGCGTTGAGCTCCTGCTCGACGCGCAGCAGCGCTTCGGCCAGCGGGCCCCAGCCGGGGTCCTCCTGCGGCGCCTTGCTCAGGCGCACGAAGTCCTTGCCGACCTCGCGGATGCGCTCGGCCAGATCCTCGTCGCCCAGGCCCCGCGAGGCCGAAGCCAGCGCCTTGAAGCGCGCGGAGGTGGCATCGATAACCTCGTTGGGCCGCTCGCTGTCGCGCTGCAGCGCCTCGACCTCGTCGCGCAGCTCGGTGAAGTCGTGCTGCACGGCGCGCAGCACGGCGGCCAGCGAATCCTCGCCCGGCCGGCGCATCGCCTCGTCGATGACGGCCATGCGGCTGGGCAGCAGCGACTCGCGCTCGATGCCCAGCGGCTGCAGCACGCTGGCCGACAGGCTGCCCTTGCGATCCAGGCGCAGCAGCAGCAGCACCCAGCCGGCGAGCAGGCTGCCGGCGGTGGTCTCCAGCTTCTCCGGCGGCGCCTTGCCGGCATGGGCCAGCAGCGCGACCTGGCGCTTGAGCAGGTCGGCCACGCGCGGCCGCGCGGCCTCCGGCAGCCGCGGCCCGAACTGGGCCACGGAGCGCGTCAGCGACCACAGCGCCCATTCGGCGGCGCCGGCGGTGACCGCGGCGAACTGCTGGCTGGCCTGGCCCAGAACCTTCCAGGCCTTGGGGTGCTGCGGCTCGCGCAGTATCAGGCCCACGGCCTGCTTGAGCACCGGCAGGTGCTTGGCGGCGCGCTGAGCCAGCGCCTCGGCCGAACGCTGCTCCTGCAGCGGCGGCAGGCGCAGCGTGTTGGCCAAGCGCCAGGAGGCGGCCAGCGCCTGCGCCTGGTTGTAGGGTTCCTGACCCGCGACCTGGCGCAGCGTGTTGATGGTGTCGAAGGCGGCCAGCGGGTGGTCGGGCACGCCATCGACCACGACGGCGATGTACTTGCCGAGCAGGAAGCTGGCGCCGACCAGCTCCTCAAGCTGACGTTCGGCATCCTGGCCCGCTTCGCGGGCGGCGAGGTCGAGGTTGTGGGCCATCTGCCAGGCCAGCAGCTGGCCGCCGTGGCAGCGCGCCACCAGGCAGACGCTGGCCACCTGGCGCAGTTCGGGCACGGCCGTCGCCAGGCTGCCCGGGTCGCGCTCGTCGTCCATGACGCCGGCGAGCAGACCCCGTACGCGCTCCAGCGACTGGTCGATCTCGCCACGGACCCAGCGCAAGCCGCGCCCGAGATCCGCCTGTCGGTGTTCGCCTGTCATCCCCATCACTCCGCGCTACACGTGCGCCGTGAGCCGCTCTTCAAGCACGGCCCGCAGCGAAAACACGATGCGCTGTTCCTCCCCGATATGGAATTCGCCGCGCACATAAGGGCGCAGCTCGACCGGCAGCCGCGTGGTGTCCGCGGTCTGTCGTTGGGCGTTCGCCAGCCGGCGCAGGCCGCTGACGGCGTCGACCAGCAGGCCGGCCGGGTTGTCGGCATCCGACAGCACGAGATAACGATTGCGGCTGTGCGCCACGGTGGGCTGCCCCAGCAGCAGGTGGCCCAAATCAAACAGCGGCACCACGGTGCCACGCAGGTTCGCCAGCCCCGAGACCCAGGGCGGCGCGCCGGGCACGCGGGTCAGCCGTGGCGGCGACAGCACCTCGGCCACCTCGGCCTGCGGCACGATGAACCGATGCATGCCCAGCCGAAAGCCGATGCCGGACCAGTCCTCGTCCACGGCCGCCAGGCCGTCCTGGCGCGAGTACTCGCCACTGACGCGGAGCAGTTCGGCATACAGACCCATGGCGCTCAGCCCCGGCTCAGCTGTTCGCGCACGGCGCCCAGCAACTCGTCACGGCTGAACGGCTTGGTCAGGTAGGCATCGCAGCCAACGATGCGGCCGCGGGCGCGGTCGAACAGGCCATCCTTGCTCGACAGCATCACGACGGGTGTGTCGGAAAAGCGCGGGTTGCTCTTGATCAGCGCGCAGGTCTGGTAGCCATCCAGGCGCGGCATCATGATGTCGACAAACACCAGCTGCGGCGTCGTGTCGGCGATCATCGCCAGGGCCTCGAATCCGTCGTTGGCGGTACTGACGCGGGCCCCTTCTTTTTGCAGCAGCGTTTCCGCCGTGCGTCGAATCGTTTTCGAATCGTCCACGATCATCACGTGAACATCTTGCAGGTCGGCCCCAGCCATGACTCCCCCTGAGGTGGCACGAGTGCCCCGAGCCCCAGGCTCCGGGACAAGCATTGAATGCGCAGTTTTGTATCACATCCGCATGTGCGGCCCAAGAAAGCCCCGGCGCCGTGCCCGGCCGGGGCGCTAAACTGCGCCCCTATGTCGGCAGCCGGATGCTCGCGTGATACATGCCCCGCACCTGATTAGCGCCGCCAGCGGGCCGCTGCGCGCGCTGGAAACCCATTGCCTGGAACGGCACACGGACATCGAGGCCTGGCTGCACCGGCGCTTCCTGGACAGCCAGGCGCCCTTTTACGCCTCCATCGATTTGCGCAATGCCGGCTGGAAGATGGCGCCGGTGGATACGAACCTGTTCCCCGCCGGTTTCAACAACCTGCCGCCGGCGCTGGCGCCGCTGGCGCGGCGCTGCCTGCAGGCGGCGATTCAGCGCTATTGCCCGCGCGCCTCGCAGGTGCTGCTGGTGCCGGAGAACCACACCCGCAACCTCTATTACCTGGACAACGTCGCCCGGCTGCAGCAGCTGCTGGCCGGCGCCGGCTACGAGGTGCGCATCGGCAGCGCCGACCCCGCTCTGCGCGAGCCGGCCGAACTGCGCAGCCAGAGCGGCCACGCGCTGCGGGTCGAGCCCTTGCAGCGCAACGGCCGGCGCCTGGTGCTGCCCGACTTCGACCCCTGCGTGGTGCTGCTCAACAACGACCTCGCCGGCGGGCTGCCGGAGCTGCTGAGCGATGTCGAGCAGCCGCTGTTGCCGCCCTCCTCGATCGGCTGGAACCGGCGCCTGAAGTCCGAGCACTTCGCCGTTTATGCCGAAGTGGCGCGCGAATTCGGCAGCGCCTTCGACCTGGACCCCTGGTTGATCGACCCGCTGTGGCGCAATTGCGGGCAGGTGGACTTCATGAAGCGCGAGGGCGAGGAGTGCATCGCGCACAACGTGGAGCAACTGCTGGCCAGCACGGCCGAGAAGTACGCCGAGCACGACATCGACGCCGAGCCTTATGTGGTCATCAAGGCCGATGCCGGCACCTACGGCATGGGCGTGATGGTGGCACGCAGCGTGGACGACGTCAGCGCGCTGAACCGCAAGCAGCGCAAGGCCATGGCGGCTACCAAGGGGCGCAGCGTCAGCCAGGTGATCCTGCAGGAGGGCATCCCCACGGCCGAGTTCGTTGATGGCGCCGTGGCCGAGCCGGTGTTCTATTGCATCGAGCAGCACGTGGTCGGCGGCTTCTATCGCGTGCACACCGACCGCGGGGCCGACGAGTCGCTGAACGCGCCGGGCATGCACTTCAAGCCCTTCGCCATCGACGACAGCTGCGCCGCGCCGGACCCGGGTGTCGATTGCGACGCGCCGCCGAATCGTTTTTATGCCGCCGGCGTCGTGGCCCGCCTGGCCGTGCTGGCCGCGGCGCGCGAGATCGAGCGCGCCCAGCAGCGCGCCGCATGAGCCTGCCCGCCGATGCGGTGCTGGTGCTGCTGGACCCGCTGCCCAGCCTGAAGCCCGCCAAGGACACCAGCCTGGGGCTGATCGTCGAGGCCCAGCGGCGCGGCCTGCCCTGTTACGCCGCCCAGCTGAGCGACCTGAGTGTGGTCGACGGCGACCCCCGGGTGGCGGCCCAGGCGCTGCGGGTCGACCTGGACGCAACGCCCTGTTACCGCGTGGAGCCGGCGCAGAGCTGGCCGCTGGAGGGCTTTCGCTGGATCCTGATGCGCAAGGACCCACCCGTGGACCCGCGCTACATCTGGGCGACCCAAATCCTGGAGCTGGCCGGCCGGCGCGGCGCCTGCGTGCTGAACGCGCCGGATGCGCTGCGCGACTGGAACGAGAAGCTGGCGATCTCGCTCTTCGCCGACCTCTGCGCGCCCACGATCACCAGCAGCGACGGCAGCGCGCTGCGGGCCTTCGTGCAGCAGCAGGGCGAGGCGGTGCTCAAGCCGCTGGACGGCATGGGAGGGCGTTCGATCTTTCGCCTGCGGGCCGACGACCCCAACCTCAGCGTCGTGCTGGAGACCCTGACCGACGGCGGCACCCAGCCGGCGATGGCGCAGCGCTACCTGCCGCAGATCGCCGATGGCGACAAGCGCATCCTGATGATCCATGGCGAGCCCTGGCCGCGACTGCTGGCCCGCATCCCCGCGGCCGGCGAAAGCCGCGGCAACCTGGCCGCCGGCGGCCGCGGCGTTGTGCGCGATCTCGGCGAGGCCGACCGGCGCATCGCGGCCCGCGTCGGCCCCTGGCTGCGCGAGCGCGGGGTGGTCTTTGCCGGGCTGGATGTCATCGGCGAGCACCTGACCGAAATCAATGTCACCAGCCCCACCTGCGTGCGCGAGATCGAGGCCGCCGACGGCAGCAACGTCAGCGGCGCGCTGTGGGAGGCCTTCATCGCCGCCGCCCAGGCCGGCCAGCCCGCCGCGGACCGGTGAAGCGGGCGCTGTTGCCGGCGGCGCTGATTGCGGCGCTGCTGCTCGGCGCCGTGCTCAGCCAGCGGCCCGGGCCGGCGCCGCTGTCCACCATCCAGATTTTCGCGCTGGGCACGCTGGTCAGCATCACCATCGCCGAGGACCTGGGCGACACCGCGCTGGTCGAGCTCGAGGGGCGCCTGCGCCGCCGGCTGGAGGCCTTCGACACGCGCTGGAGCGTGCTGCGCGAGGGCGACCTGGGCCAGCTGAACGCCGCCCTGGCCACACAGCCGGAAGCCGCCGTGCCCGCCGCACTGCGCGCGGACCTGCGCCGCGCCAGCGACTGGTGCCAGGCCAGCGACGGCCGCTTCGACCCCGCCATCGGCGGCTGGGTGAGGCTGTGGGGCTTTGAAGACGAAACCCGGATGCGCAGCACGCCGCCCACGGCGGCCGAGATCGCCGCGGCGCGCGCGCCGAGCTGGTGTGCGGCGCAATGGAGCGCGGCGGGCGAGCGCGTGCGCCTGCCGGCGGCCGGCGCACGGCTGAATGCCGGTGGCTTCGCCAAGGGCCAGGCGGTGGCCGAGCTGGCCGCCGAGCTCCGCGCGGCCGGCGTGGCCAACGGCATCGTCAACGCCGGGGGCGACCTCGTCGTGCTGGGCCGTCACCCGCAGCGGGCCTGGACCATCGGCGTGCGCGACCCGCGCGAGCCCGGCCGCGAGACGGCCGTGGCCACGCTGACGCTGGCCGATGGCGAGGCGCTGTTCTCCTCCGGCGACTACGAGCGCTATTTCGAGCACGCAGGGCAGCGCTACCACCACCTGCTCGACCCGGCCACGGGGCGCCCGGCGCGCCGCGCCATTTCGGCCACCGTGCTGGACGCGGACCCGGTGCTGGCCGACGCCGGCGCCACCGCGCTCTTCGTGGCCGGGCCGGACGAGGCCGCCGCCGTGGCCGCGGCGCTGGGCATCGAGGCCTGGATGCTGATCGATAGCCAGGGCGAGCGGCATGCCAGCCCGGCCATCGAGGCGCGGCTGCGCTGGCGCGATGCGCCCGGCTGACCTGCTGATCGTCGCGGCCGCGCTGGCGCTGGAGGCGCTGCTGCTCTGGCGCCTGTGGACGCCGGGTGGCAGTGCCGAACTGGCCATCGTGCAGGGGCCGCAGCAACGCCTGGAACTGCCGCTGCACCAGGATGCGGATCACGCGATCCGCGGCCCGCTGGGGGTCAGCAGGCTGCGCATCCGCAACGGCGCCATCGCCTTCGTGGATTCGCCCTGCCAGCGCAAGCTGTGCATCCGCAGCGGCGCGCACGCGCGGCACGGCGCCACCACCGCCTGCGTGCCCAACCGCATCAGCCTGCACATCGCCGGCGCGGCCACGGAGGGCATCGATGCCTGGCACCGCTGAGGCCGCCAGCGCGCTGCGCGACGCGCGCCTGGCGCGCTTCGCCGCGCTGGCCGCGGCCGTGCATGTGCTCGAGGCCGGCCTGCCCTCGCCGGTGCCCGGCATCAAGCCCGGCCTGGCCAACATCGTCACGCTGATCGTGCTGCTGCGGCATGGCTGGCGTGCGGCCGTGGTGGTCACGCTGCTGCGGGTGGTGCTGAGCGGGCTGGTGCTGGGCACGCTGTTCGCGCCGACCTTCTGGCTCAGCCTGGCCGGCGGGCTGGCCGCGGTCGCGGCGCTGGGCCTGGGGGCGCTGGGGCGGCGCGCGGGCGGCTGGCTGGCGCCCGGCCCGGTGGGCCTGAGCGTGCTGGCGGCCTGCGCGCACATCCAGGCGCAGTTCTGGCTGGCCTGGAGCTGGTTCATTCCGCATCCGGGCCTGCTGGGCCTGCTGCCGCTGCTGCAGGGCGCCGCGCTGGCGGCCGGTTTGCTGACCGGATTGCTGGCCGCGCGCATCCTGGAGGCCATGCAACGCAAGGCAGCCGCCTTGCCTGCGGGCAGCCCAGGCGGGATACTGCCGCCATGACACAACTGGCACTGCGCAACTGCTTTCTGATCGCGCTGCCGAATCTGGCCGAAACCCCCTTTGAACGCACCGTCACACTGCTCTGCGAGCACAACGACGACGGCGCGCTGGGTTTGGTGATCAACCGACCCATGGATCTCGAACTGCCGGCGATGCTCGAGCACCTGGAACTGCCCTGCGAGGGGCTGGACCTGATGAGCCCGGCGCCGGTGTACTGGGGCGGCCCGGTCAATGTCGAGCGCGGCTTCGTGCTGCACCGGGATGGCAGCGACTGGGAATCGACGATGCACCTCTCGGACACGCTGAGCCTGACCAGCTCGCGCGACATCCTGGCGGCCATCGGCCGTGGCGAGGGGCCGCAGCAGTTTCTCGTGATGCTGGGCTATGCCGGCTGGGATGCCGGCCAGCTCGAGCGCGAGATGGGCGAGAACGCCTGGCTGTCGACGCCCGTCGACGAGGCCATCGTTTTCGACACCGACACCAACCTGCGCTGGTCCGCCGCCACCGGTGCGCTGGGCATCGACCCGCTGAACCTGTCGCCGCATACCGGCCACGCGTGAGCGTTGCACTGGGTTTCGACTATGGCCGCGCCCGGGTCGGTGTGGCGGTGGGCAACGCCCTGACCGGCACCGCGCGCGCCTTGCCGGCGCTGCGCTGCCCGCGCGACGAGGGCGGCTGGCGCGCGCTGGGCCGCGTGGTGGCCGACTGGCACCCCGACGTGCTGGTGGTCGGCCGCCCGGGCGGGCCGGACACGCCCGAGGCCCTGCTGGAGGCCATCGGCGCCTTCGCGGCCGAGTTGGAGCAGCGCTTCGCGCGCCCCGTGCGCTGGGTCGACGAAAGCCTGACCTCGCGCAGCGCGGCCAGCACGCTGCGCGACGCGCGGGCCAGCGGCGCGAAGAACTGGCGGGTGCGCCCGGGCGAGGAGGACAGCCTCGCCGCGGCGGAAATCGTGGACCAATACCTACGGGACGGCGGATGACTGAGGGGCGGGCGCCACAGGCGCGCGAAATCGACGACGCGGGGCGCCTGCGCCACCTGCTCGACCTGCGCGATTTGCGCCGCGAGCATCTGCTGGCGCTGTTCGAGCGCGCCCGCGGCTTTCGGGTGGGCGAGCATGGCGTGGCCAGCCGCGACAGCCTGGCCGGGCGCACGGTGGCGACACTGTTCTTTGAAGACAGCACCCGCACCCGCTCGGCTTTCGAGCTGGCGGCACGGCGGCTGGGCGCCACCGTGCTCAACCTCGACGTGGGCCGCAGCTCGACCAAGAAGGGCGAAACGCTGCGCGACACGCTGCTGACGCTGGAGGCGATGGACGTGCAGCTCTTCGTCGTGCGCCACGGCGACAGCGGCGCCGCGGCCTGCGTGGCCGAGTCGCTGCATTCCGGCGCGGCGGTCCTGAATGCCGGCGATGGCTGGCATGCGCACCCCACCCAGGCCCTGCTCGACACCTACACGCTGTGGGAGCGCGGCTTCGACTTCACCCAGGGCGCCGTAACCATCGTCGGCGACCTGCTGCATTCGCGCGTGGCGCGCTCGCTGCTGCGCGCGCTGCGCATCCTGGGCTGCCCGCGCATCCACCTGGTGGCGCCACCCACGCTGCTGCCGCCGATGCCGGAGGACCCGGCGATCCACTGTGGCAGCGACCTCGACGCGGTGCTGCCGGACAGCGACGTGGTCGTCGCCCTGCGCCTGCAAAACGAGCGCATGCGCGGCCCGCTGCTGCCGGGCGCCGGCGAATACTTCAGCCGCTATGGCCTGACCCCGGCGCGGCTGGCGCAGGCCCGGCCGGGCGCCTGGGTGATGCACCCGGGGCCGATCAACCGCGGCGTGGAGATCGCCTCCGAAGTCGCCGATGGCCCGCGCTCGCTGATCCTCGACCAGGTCCGCAGCGGCGTGCTGGTGCGTATGGCGGTGATGGAAACCATCCTGGAGAGCTGCCCATGAGCCCCGCACCCGACCGGCTGGCCGGCGTCCGCGTGCTGGACCCCGCCGTCGCGGCGCTGGCGGACGCGCCGCTGCGCCTGGCCGCCGGCTGCGAGTGGCCGGCCGCGCTGGACCCCGCCCAGCTGTGGCTGCTGCCCGGCCTGCATGACCTCAGCACCCGGCTCGGCGAGCCGGGGCCGCCGCACCCGGCCGGCCTGGGCTCGGAGCTGCGCGCCGCCCGGCGCGGCGGCTTCGACACCGTGCTGCTGAACCCGGACACCGACCCGGTGATTGACTCGGCGGCCACCATCGAGTGGATCGAGCGCCGCGCCGCCTCGGCCAATGGCGCGCGGCTGCGCCTGCTGGGCGCGCTGACCGCGGGCCTGGAGGGTCGCTCGCTGGCCAACATGGACGGCCTGCGCCGCAGCGGCGTGGCCGGCCTGGGCCAGGGCCTGCGGCAGATGCCACCGGCCGACGTGCTGCTCAACGCGCTGCGCTACGCCGCCGGCCTGGATATGACCGTGCACCTGCACCCGCGCGACGCCGCGCTGCATCAAGGCCTGGTGGGGGCCGGTGCCGCCGCCTCCGACCTCGGCCTGCCCGGCATCCCGGCGGCCGCCGAAACCGCGGCCATCGGCACGCTGCTGGCGCTGGTCGAGGAGACCGGCTGCCACGTGCATATCGGCCGCGTGTCCACCGCGGCGGGCGTGGCCTGGATCCGCTGGGGCAAGCAACGCCAGCTGCCGATCAGCGCCGACACCAGCCTGGCCCACCTGCTGCTGGCCGCCGCCGAGCCCGGCGCGCGCGGCGACTTTGGCCGCGGCCGGCACCTGGACCCGCCGCTGCGCGGCGCGGCCGACCGCCAGGCGCTGCGTGAGGGCGTGGCCGACGGCACGCTGGACGCGATCTGCTGTGACCACCGCCCGCACCCGGCGGATGCCTACCTGCAACCGCTGGCCGGCGTGCCCGCGGGTGCCGCCGGCTACGACAGCTTCCTGCCGCTGCTGCTGCAGGACCCGGCGCTGGACGCGCTGCCGCTGGAGCGCCGGCTGTCCGCAACTTGTCATGCCCCAGCGGCTATCATGGGCATCAGGCCCGAAGAGCCGCCCATGGGGGTGCTGTACCACCCCGAGTCCGCCTGGCAGTACGCCGCGCAGACCCGCGTCAGCGCCACGTCGAACAGCCCCTGGTGGGGTGCGACGTTGCGGGGACGCCCCATCGGCGTCATCATCGGTGGAGAGTGCACGATATTTGCGACCCCCTGATACGCGGGGGGACCCGGACACTGGGGATGGGCGGCGGGCCCGTCGCGCATGGATTGAGGGAGAAAACATGCCCCGCGTTTTGATTGTTGATGATTCGCCGACCGAGCTGTTGCGCCTGCGCCAGCACCTCGAAGGCGAGGGCTACCAGATCACCGAAGCCAGCTCCGGCGATGACGCTATTGCCAAGGCCAAGGCCCAAAAGCCCGATGTCATCGTGATGGACGTCGTCATGCCCGGCATGAACGGCTTCCAGGCCACCCGGACGCTGACCCGCGACCCGGCCACCAAGGACGTGCCGATCATCGTCTGCTCGAGCAAGTCACAGGAAACCGACAAGCTCTGGGCCAAGCGCCAGGGCGCCACCGACTACATCGTCAAACCCTTCAAGCCCTCCGACTTGTCCGCGCGGCTCAAGGCCGCCCTGAAGGGCTAGGCAGGGGGCCGCCGGCGGCGGCACAGGGGAGACGAGAGCGCGGCGCCAGATGACCGCGCCGACACAGGAGACAGGGGACAGCACCGATGGCGAAAGGCAGCAAGCGAATCACGAGCCGACGCGAGCTATTTCTGCTCGTACTGGCGGGCCTGGCACTGGCCGCGACCCTGGGCTCTTACTTCTACACCGAGCAATCCGCCTTCCGCGACCGCGAATGGCTGAACCTGGTGCAGAGCCTGCAGGTGCAGGTCACCGAACTGGGCAACGTGGGCGACAACGCCGCCCGCGGCCTGTCGCCGGACTTCCGCGCGCTGGAAGGCGCGCAGGACAACGTGCTGAACACGCTGCTCGCGCTCGAAGGGGGCGATGCGATGGGCGCGGTCACCGAAGAGGTGGTGCCCCCGCTGCCCCCGGCGGCGGCGGCGGAAATGGAAGGCGTGTACGACGCCTGGCTGCCGATGGAGGACGCCACCAACCAGATCCTGGACGCCCGCGGCACCTTCAACCTGGCCGAGCGCAGCATTTTCGAACTGCGCCGGGTCGCCGACGCCGCGCAGGCGCTGGCCCAGGAAGAGCAGGAAGAGCTGCGCCAGTCCAGTGCCAACACGGCGCGGCTGCTGGCCTATTCGCGGATCCGCGTGGGCCTGGAAAAACTGCGCGCCGAGGCGCTGCGGATCACCGGCGCCGGCCGCGACGCCGACGAAACCATTGCCGGCATGAACGGCACGCTGCGCGAGCTGCTCGACGACCTCGCCCGCAGCGGCAGTGACCCCGCCAGCGAGCTGAGCCAGCGCATCGGCAGCGTCGAGTCGCTGATGAGCGGCCTGACCCGCCAGGGCGGCAAGCTGACCGAAGTGCAGGCCGCCGCGGCCTCGCTGCCGCAGCTGGGCACCGCCGTCATCGGCGCGGCCATCGCGGTGGAAGACGAGCTGACGGCCTTCGCGCTGGCGCGGCCGGTCAAGCCGGAGTTCATCTATTACTTCGGCGCCGCCACAGTTGTGCTGCTGACGCTGTTCGTGCTGATCTTCCTGTACACGGCGCGGCGCCGCTCGGTACTGGCCGAGCGCTCGGAGCAGGCCCAGCAGGAGGCCATCCTGCGACTGCTGGACGAGATCGCCGACCTCGCCGACGGCGACCTGACGGCCCACGCGACGGTGACCGAGGACTTCACCGGCGCCATCGCCGACTCGATCAACTTCACCATCGACACGCTGCGCAACCTGGTGGGCACGATCAAGCGCTCGGCGACGCAGGTGGCCGACGCCGCCCGCGACACCCTACAGCGCACCGACCGGCTGAACAGCTCGGCGCGCGAGCAGACGACCCGGGCCGAGAAGGCGGCCGAGTCGATCGAACAGCTCAACCGCGGCGTGCAGGGCATGGCCGAGGAAGCGCAAACGCTGTCCCGTCAGTCCGAGCTGTCGCTGGAAACGGCGCGCAGTGGTGGGCAAACGGTGCGCCGCTCGATCGAGAGCATGGAATCGCTGCGCGAGCAGATCCAGGACACCTCCAAGCGCATCAAGCGCCTGGGTGAGTCCTCGCAGGAAATCGGCAACATCATCGAATTCATTAACGATATTGCCGAGCAGACGAACACGCTGGCGCTGAACGCGGCCATCCAGGCGGCGATGGCCGGCGAGGCGGGCCGTGGCTTCGCGGTCGTGGCCGACGAGGTGCAGCGACTGGCCGAACGCGCCGCCGACGCCACGCGCCAGATCGAGGGCCTGGTCAAGACCATTCAGGCCGATACCAACGAGGCCATCGTGTCGATGGAGCGCTCGACCACCAACGTGATCACGGGCGCCAGCTCGGCCGAGGAGGCCGGCCAGGCGCTGGAAAAGGTGGAGCAGTTCGCCAACGACCTCGCGGCCCTGGTGCAACGGATCACCGGCACGACCTCGCAGCAGCTCGATTCGACGCGCGAGATCAACGCCGAGATCGACGCGCTGGCCACGCTGGCCGGGCAGACGGCCAACACAGCCGACGAGACGGCGCGCAACACGCGCCAGCTCACCGACCTCTCCGGCCAGCTGCGCGAGTCGGTCTCCGGCTTCCGCCTGCCCGAGGAGGACGAGGAGGCGATCGACCCGGATGCGCTCGCCGCCGCCTATGGCGACGACGAGGACGACGACCAGGGTCAGGCGGCGGCCTGAGCCCGACGCCACCCCAAAAAAACGGCGCCCTGATGGCGCCGTTTTTTTTGGCCCGGTCGGCGCCGCCGGATAGGCGGACCGCCGGGCGGCTGAACCCGCGCCTAACCGAAGGCGATACGCGACTCCAGGTTGGCGGGCGAGTCGGCGTTGGACAGGGCCTCGTCCTTGTCGACGCGGCCTTCGCGGTAGAGCTCCAGCAGCGAGTCGTCAAAGGTCAGCATGTTGCGATCCGAGCTGTCGGCCATCGCTTCGCGCACCGTGTCGACCTCGCCCTTGGCGATCAGGTCGGCGATGTAGGGCGAGTTGATCATGACCTCCAGCGCCGCGCAGCGCTTGCCATCCTTTTGCTTGATCAGGCGCTGCGAAATCACCGCGCGCAGGTTGATCGACAGGTCCAGGTACAGCTGCTCGCGCAGATCCTCCGGGAACATGTTGATGATCCGCTGCAGCGTTTGATAGGCGTTGTTGGCGTGCAGCGTGGAGATGCACAGGTGGCCGGTGCCGGCCAGCTGGATGGCCGCCTCCATCGTCTCGCGGTCGCGAATTTCGCCGATCAGGATGACGTCCGGCGCCTCGCGCAGCGCGCTTTTGAGCGCCGCGGCGTAGGTGTGCGAATCCTGGCCGATCTCGCGCTGGTTCACGATGGAGCGCCGGTTCGGGTGCAGGAACTCGATCGGGTCCTCGATCGTCAGGATGTGCCCGGTCTGCGAGCTGTTGCGGTGGTTCAGCATGGCCGCCAGCGTGGTCGACTTGCCGCTGCCGGTGGCGCCCACCATCAGCAGCAGGCCGCGCTTCTTGTTGATCAGCTCGGAGAGCACCGGCGGCATGCGCAGCGACTCCAGCGTGGGCACCTCGCTGTTGACCAGGCGCATCACCATCGCGAGCTGGCCGCGCTGGTGGAAGATATTGACGCGAAAACGGCCGATGCCGCCGGCCTCGGTGGCGAGGTCCAGCTCCAGGTATTCCTCCAGCAGCTTGCGTTGCTCGCTGGTCAGCATGCTGTGGATCAGGCTGCGCAGCTGTTCGGCCGCCAGCGGCGACTTGCCCACGGCGTAGAACTCGCCGTGCACCTTGATCATGACCGGCGAGTTGGTGGTGAAGAAGAGGTCGGAGGCCTCCTTCTCCACTGCCAGGCGCAGATAGGGGAGCAGCTTTTCCATCAATGGCCCCCACTGCGGCCGGGCCGGCGCGAGCCGATCTCTTCCTCGTCCTCCAGCAGCGCCATGCGGCCGACGGTTTCGTCGTCATGCAGGTCCTGCGAGGCGCGCTTGGATTCGAGCTTGATGCGCAGGCGCAGCTCGTTTTTGGAGTCGGCGTTGCGCATCGCCTCCTCGTAGGAAATCTTGCCCTCCTCGAAGAGCTCGAACAGCGCCATGTCGAAGGTCTGCATGCCCTGCTCGCGCGAGCGGGTCATGACGTCCTTGATCTTGCCCACCTCGCCCTTGAAGATCAGGTCGGCCACCAGCGGCGAGTTCAGCAGCACCTCGACGGCAGCCACCCGGCCCCCGCCTTCCTTGCGCAGCAGGCGCTGGGAGATGATGCCCTTGAGGTTCAGCGACAGGTCCATCAACAACTGCTCGCGCTTCTCCTCGGAGAAGAAGTTGATGATGCGGTCCAGCGCCTGGTTGGCGCTGTTGGCGTGCAGGGTGGCCAGCGCCAAGTGACCGGTCTCGGCGAAGTTGATCGCGTGCTCCATGGTCTCCTTGGCGCGAATCTCGCCGATCAGGATCACGTCCGGCGCCTGGCGCAGCGTGTTCTTCAGCGCCGCCTCCCAGGAGTCGGTGTCCACCCCCACCTCGCGCTGGGTCACGATGCAGCCCTGGTGCGGGTGCACATATTCCACCGGGTCTTCAATGGTGATGATGTGGCCGCGCGTGTTCTTGTTGCGCAGGCCGATCATGGCCGCCAGCGAGGTCGACTTGCCCGAGCCGGTTCCGCCCACCATCAGCAGCAGGCCGCGCTTTTCCATGATGACTTCGGAGAGCACCTGCGGCAGCTGCAGCTTGTGGAAGTCCGGGATGTCGGTCTCGATCGTGCGCAGCACCGCGCCCGAGTAGCCCTGCTGGACGAAGGCGTTGACCCGGAAGCGACCGATGCCCTGTGGCGAGATCGCGAAGTTGCACTCGCTTTGCTCTTCGTAGGTCTTGAGCTGGCGGTCGTTCATCAGGGCCCGCACGATGGAGGCCACCTGCTCCGAGGTCAGCGTCTGGTCCATCACCGGCGTCATTTGCCCGTCGATCTTCATCGCCGGGGGAAAACCGCGAGTCAGGAACAGGTCGGAGGCGCCCTTCTCCTTCATCACCTTGAGCAGTTGCTGGATCAGCCGGATTGCGGCGTCTCTTTGCATCGGGGGCTCCCGCCTAGGAGAAGTCGGCCTTGTTCGCGGCCTTGTTGCGTGCCACCTCACGGGTGACCACGCCGCGGCGCACCATCTCCTTGAGGTTCTGATCCAGCGTCTGCATGCCCTCGCGCTGGCCCGTCTGAATCGCCGAATACATCTGCGCGATCTTGTTCTCGCGGATCAGGTTCCGGATCGCCGGCGTGCCGATCATGATCTCGTGCGCGGCCACGCGGCCCCCACCCTGCTTCTTCATCAGGGTCTGCGAGATCACGGCGCGCAGCGACTCCGACAACATGGCCCGCACCATTTCCTTCTCGGCCGCCGGGAAGACGTCGACGATGCGGTCGATGGTCTTGGCGGCCGAGCTGGTGTGCAGCGTGCCAAAGACCAGGTGGCCGGTTTCGGCCGCCGACAGCGCCAGGCGGATCGTCTCCAGGTCGCGCATCTCGCCGACCAGAATCACGTCCGGGTCTTCCCGCAGCGCGCTGCGCAGGGCCTCGTTGAAGCCCAGCGTGTCGCGATGCACCTCGCGCTGGTTGATCAGGCAGCGCTTGCTGGCGTGCACGAATTCGATGGGGTCCTCCACGGTCAGCACGTGGCCGTAGTGGTTCTCGTTGATGTAATTGACCATCGCCGCCAGCGTCGTCGACTTGCCCGAACCCGTCGGCCCGGTCACCAGCACGATGCCGCGCGGCGTGTTCGAGATCTGCTCGAAAATCTTCGGCGCGTTGAGCTCTTCGAGCGTCAGGATCTTCGAGGGAATCGTACGGAACACGCCGCCGGCCCCACGGTTGTGGTTGAAGGCGTTGACCCGGAAACGCGCCACACCCGGGATTTCGAAGGAGAAATCGGTTTCCAGGTATTCGTCGTAGTCCTTGCGCTGCCGATCATTCATGATGTCGTACAGCATGTCGTGCACTTCCTTGTGCTCCATGATCGGCAGGTTGATGCGACGCATGTCGCCATCCACCCGGATCATGGGCTCGACCCCGGCCGACAGGTGCAAGTCGGATGCACCCTGCTTGACGCCAAAGGTCAGAAGCTGCGCGATATCCATTCCCGGTTCTCTCCCAAACTCGAAGCGATGACCAACCCCGCAAAGCTATCGGCAAACGCCGCGGCCAGCAAGCGCGCGGCCGTGCTGAGCCGCATCGAACGCGCCTGCCAGGCGGCGGGCCGCGACCCGGCCGGCGTCACGCTGCTAGCGGTGGGCAAGCGCCACCCCGCCGCTGCGCTGGCCACGCTGTATGCCCAGGGCCAGCGCCACTTTGGTGAAAACTACGTGCAGGAGGCCCGCGGCAAACAGGCGGAGCTGCCCGATGACGTGGTGTGGCACATGATCGGGCCGCTGCAAAGCAACAAGTCGCGCGAGGTCGCCGAGCACTTCGACTGGCTGCACACGCTGGACAGCGCCAAGCTCGCCCGGCGCCTGTCGCAGCAGCGCCCGCCGGAGCGCGGCCCGCTGAATGTCTGCATTCAGGTCAACCTGGACGACGAGGCGAGCAAGAGCGGCGTGGATGCCGAGGGCGCACATGCGCTGGCGGCGCTGGTGCGCGAGCTGCCCGGCCTGCGCCTGCGCGGCCTGATGGCCATCCCCGCGCCCAGCCAGGAGCCCGCGCTGCAATACGAGCGCTGCGCCGCGGTGGCCGCGCTGCAGGCGGCGCTGGCAGCCGACTGCGACACGCTGTCGCTGGGCATGTCGGCCGACCTGGAGGCCGCCATCCGGGCCGGCAGCACGCTGGTGCGGGTGGGCACCGGCCTCTTTGGCCCGCGCCCCGACAGCGCGGGCGCCGCCTGATCTGCCAGAATCTGGCGCCTGATACGCATGCGGTAGTGCCATGAGCGCCCAGGACGAGCACAAGAAAGCGGTGGCCGAGGCGGCCCTGGAATATGTCGAAGATGACATGGTCATCGGGGTCGGCACGGGCTCGACGGTCAACCATTTCATCGATGGCCTGGCGCGGATGAAGACCCGCATCGACGGCGCCGTGTCCAGCAGCGAGGCGACCAGCCAGCGGCTCGAGGCCGCCGGCATCCGCGTGCTGGATTTGAACAGCGCCGGCCCGCTGCCGCTGTATGTGGACGGCGCCGATGAATGCGATGCGCACCGCCGGCTGATCAAGGGCGGCGGCGGCGCGCTGACGCGCGAGAAGATCGTGGCCGCGGCCAGCGAACGTTTCGTGTGCATCGTGGACGAGGCCAAGTGCGTGCCGGTCCTGGGCGACTTCGGCGTGCCGGTCGAGGTCGTGCCGATGGCCCGCTCGCTGGTGGGGCGCGCGCTGGTGGGCCTGGGCGGCATGCCCGAGTGGCGCGAGGGCGTGACGACCGACAACGGCGGCCTCATCATTGATTTGCGCGGCCTGCGGATCACCGACCCGCCGGCCCTGGAGCGCGAAATCAACCAGATCGCCGGGGTCATCAGCTGTGGCCTGTTCGCCGCACGACCCGCCGACGTCGTGCTAGTCGCCGGGCCCGGCGGGGTGCGCAAGCTGGGTTGAGCCGGCCACGCGGCGGGCCTCCATCAGGCGCTTGCGGGTGCCCACGTCGTTCCAGTAGCCATGCCAGACCTCGGCGCTGGCGCGACCCTCGTCGGCGGCGCCGCGCAGCAGCGGCGCCAGCGGGTAGACGTTGCCATGCACCCAGCTGTCGAACAGCAACGGGTGCAGCACGCTCAGCCCGGAAAAGGTCAGCCGCGGCTCGTTGTGCAGGTGGCCGTCGGGGTCACAGCTGAAATCGCCGCCGGCGTTGTGCGGCGGGTTGGGCACCAGCACGCAATGCGCCAGCCGGGTCGCCGGCCAGCGTTCGATCTGGTCGGCCAGCCGCGCCATCGGGAAATCGGTCAGCACATCGGAGTTGACCACCGCGAAGGGCCGTCGGCCCAGCAGGGACAGCGCGCGATAGATGCCGCCGCCCGTCTCCAGGCGCAGTTCGCCCTCGTCGCTGATCACGACCTCCGCGCCGCCGGCGGGGCGGGCGCGAACGGCGCTGCGAATCTGCTCCCCCAGCCAGGACACGTTCAGCACGATGCGCTCAAAGCCGGCCGTCTCCAGGCTGCGCAGCGTGCGCTCCAGCAGCGTGATGCCGCCGACCTCGAGCAGCGGCTTGGGGCATTCGTCGGTCAGCGGCGCCAGCCGTGACCCGCGCCCCGCGGCCAGCACCATCGCCCTCATGCCGCCACCCCGTCGCGCTCCAGAAGCCCACCCAGCCAGGCCAACTCGGGCTCCGGGCGCCGCGCGCACACGGCCCGCACATAGCCCAGTGTGCGCGGGATGTCCGCCAGGTAGCCGGGCTTGCCGTCGCGCAGGTTCAGGCGCGCGAAGATGCCGCTGGCCTTCAGGTGGCGCTGCACGGCCATCAGTTCGCAATGCCCGCGGAAGGCGGGCAGGCGCAGGGTACGGGGCAAGATGCTCATGCTTTGGGCCTGCAAGAAGTACGCCTCGACACGGGCACGGTACTCGGCTTCGTCCAGCTGCCAATAGCAATCGCGCAGCAGCGAGATCAGGTCATAGCACACCGAACCGCGCACGGCGTCCTGGAAATCCAGCATGGCCACGCGCCCCGCGCCCTGATGCATCAGGTTGCGGCTGTGGTAGTCGCGATGCACCAGCACGCGGGGGTGCTGCGCGATGTCCGCCTGCAGCAGCGCGCACAGCGCGGCCCAGGCCGCCTCTTCCGCGGCGCCCCAGTCCAGGCCGCGGTGGCGGCGCAGGTACCAGTCGCGAAACAGGTCCATTTCCCGCTGCAGCAGCGCCGGCGTGTAATCGGGCACCTCCAGCGTGCGGCGCTGGTCGGCGCCCTGCAGCGCGATCAGCAGCTCCTGCGCATGGTCATAGAGCGCCGCGGCCGGCGTCGTCGCCGCATGCAGCACGTCCAGCATGGTGTGCGCGCCCAGGTCGCTGAGCAGCAAAAAACCCTGCTCCAGGTCCTCGGCCAGCACCCGCGGCGCGGGCAGCCGCTGGGCGGCCAGCCAGCGTGCGACGTGCACGAAGGGGCGGCAGTCTTCCTGCGCCGGCGGCGCATCCATCAGCACATAGGATGTGCCATCGCTATCGATGCGAAAATAGCGGCGGAAGCTGGCGTCGCTGGATGCGGGCCTGGGCGGCGAGGCCGCGCGCAGGTGGCCATCCAGCCAGTCCCGCATCGCCCGCTCCCGGCCGGCACCGCCCTCGGAATCCTTCACTTGACACACAGTTTGCGAAAAGCCGCCGCAGTGTACGCAATCGCCCTCGCGGCCGGGGTGGCGGCGCCTGCGCGCGCGCAGGTCTGCCCCGAGCCGGCGGGTGCCCGCTGGTCGATCGACCTGCCGGATACGCCGGCGGACATGATCACGCTGGAGGCGGGCGAGGTGTTCCTGGATGCCCACGGCGTCTCGACCCTGGAAGACGGTGTGCTGCTGCGTTATGCGCAGCAGCGCCTGGCCACCGAGCAGATGCGTTACGACCACCCCGCCCGCCAGGCGCGCGTGGACGGCGCGCTGCGCTACCAGAACGCGCAAACGCGAATCGAGGCGGGTGCCGCCCGGCTGGCGCTGGAGGCCGAGCAGGCCGAATTCGACGACACGCGCTTCATGCTAAACAGCGGGGGGCGGGGCCGGGCGGCCGGCCTGCAACTGGCCCCCGATGAGCTGCGCCTGCAGGAGGTGGTTTACACCACCTGCGGCGGCGATGACCCGGCCTGGGCCCTGCACGGCGAGCGCATTGAAATCGACGCGGATCGCGGCCAGGGCACCGCGCGCAACGTCGCCCTGCGCTTTTTCGACGTGCCGCTGCTGTATGTCCCCTGGTTTCGCTTCCCGGTCGGCGATGCCCGCCAGACCGGCCTGCTGTATCCCAAGCTGGGCAGCAGCGACTCCACCGGTTTTTTCCTGCGCTGGCCGGTGTACCTCAACCTGCACCCGCAGGCGGACCTGACGCTGACGCCGGAGTGGATGGCCGCACGCGGCCTGCTGCTGGGCGGCGAGGCCCGCGGCCTGTGGCGGCGCGGCGAGGCCCTGATCGGCGCACGCTACCTGGCCGAGGACGACAAGACCGGCGAGCGCCGCGCGCAGAGCTATGCCCAGGTCGACGCACGGCTGTTCCGCGACGTGCGCGTCGAGCTGGACTATGCCGATGTCAGCGATATCGACTTTCTGCGCGACCTGGGACAGAGCGGCGGCGATTCGGCGACGACCGTGCTCGAACGGCGCCTGGAACTGAGCTGGCGCCCCAGCCCCGATCTGCTCGCGCGCACGCGCGTCGTCGATTTCCAGCTGCTGACCCGCGAGCCCACGGCGGAGGTCTTCGCCCGCGAACCCGAGGTGGCCCTGCAGTATCGGCCGCTGGAGGCCTGGCATGGCCTGCGCCCGCTGGCGCGCATCGAGGTCGTGCGTTTCAGCGGCGCCGACGACCGCGAGGACACCCGCAGCGACGCGCTGGCCGGCCTGCGCTGGGAGGCGGACGGGCCGGGCTGGTCGGTGCACCTGGGCGGCCAGTGGCGGGTCACCGACTACCAGCTCGACGACGGCCGCTCGCTGCGCCGCGACCTGCCCACGCTGCGCGCCGGCGCGGGGCTGCGCTTCCGTCGGCCGCTGGCCGGCGGGTTGGTGCAAACGCTGCAGCCGCGCCTGGACTACATCTACACCCCACATCGCGAGCAGGATGCGCTGCCGGTCTTCGATACCAGCCTGCCGGACTTCTCGCTGGATCAGCTGCGCGCCAGCAACCGCTTCTCGGGCATCGACCGCATCAGCGACGAAAGCACGCTGGTGCCCTCGATCGAAAGCAGCCTGCTCGACCCGGCCAGCGGCATCCGCCGCGCGCGGCTGCGGGTGGGCCTGCAACTGCGCCTGGCCGACAGTGAGGTCACGCTGCCCGGCGCCGAGGGCAGCCGCGAGGGCAGCTCGGACTGGCTGGCGGAGGTCGACGTCGACGCCGCCAACGGCATCCGCGGCCGGGCCGCGGGGCAGTACAATACCCAGGAGGAGCAGCTGGATGCGCTCACCATCGGCGGCCGCTACATCGGCAGCCGGGGCCAACGCCTGCAGCTGGCCTACCGCTTCCGGCGGGAGCTGTTCGAGCAGTTCGACACGCTGGCGCTGTGGCCGCTGGGCGGCCGCTGGAGCGGCGCCGCGCGCTGGACCTGGTCGGTGGAGGAAAGCCGCAGCCTGGAAACCTTGACCGGCCTGAGCTATCAAAGCTGCTGCTGGGGCGTGACCGCTGGCGTACGGCGCTTCGTCAACGGCTCGGCCGACGATTTCGACACCGGGGTCTTCGTCCAGCTCGCCTTCAAGGGCCTGGGCCAGTTTGGCCGGGGCTTTGGCGAACTGGTAGACCGCGACACACTGAGTTTCTGATTACACCGATGACACACCGCATTCTTCTGCTGCTGGCGGCCCTGCTGCTCAGCGCCGCCGGACACGCCCAGAACGAGCCCGTCGACTACATCGTGGCCAAGGTCAACGACGACGTGATTCTGGCCAGCGAGCTGCGCAGCACCTACGACACGCTGGCGGCGCAATACGCCGCCCAGGGCAACCCGCTGCCGCCGCTGGCGCAGATCGAGCGCCAGTTGCTCGACCGCATGATCCTGAATCGCGTGCAGCTGCAACGCGCCGAGCAGGCCGGCATCGAAATCGAGGAGGACATGGTCGACCGCGCGATGGCCGACCTCGCCGCGCGTAACAACCTGAGCCTGAATGCCTTTGCCCGGCAGCTGCGGGCCGATGGCCTGAGCTACCTGGACCTGCGCCGCCAGGTGCGCGAGGAGATGGTGCTGGGCCGCCTGCGCAATCGCGAGGTCGAGAGCCGCGTCGCCGTCAGCGAGCGCGATGTCGATACCGCGCTGAGCCTGGGGCTGGCCGATGCCGACACCGAATACCAGCTGGCGCACATCCTGGTGCCGGTGCCCGAAGGCGCCCAGGCCGACGAGCGCCGCGCGGCGCTGGAGCAGGCGCGCGCGCTGCGCGAGGCCCATGCCCAGGGGCGCAGCTTCCGCGAACTGGCCATCGAGCACTCCGCCGCCTCGACCGCCATCGAAGGCGGCCAGCTCGGCTGGCGGCGCGGCACCGAGCTGCCCAGCATCGTGGCCACCGTGGTCCCGCAGATGGATGTCGGCCATGTCAGCGAGCCCCTGGCCGGCCCCGGCGGCTGGCACCTGTTCAAGCTCGAGGACCGGCGCGGCGGCAATGCCGAGGCCCTGGTGCCTGAGGTGCACGCACGCCACATCCTGCTGCAGCCCAACCCGCTGCGCGATGCCGAGGCCACCCAGGACCGGCTGCGCGAGCTGCGCCGCGAGATCCGCGAAGGCGCCGACTTTGCCGCGCTGGCCCGCGAGCACTCCGAGGACCCCGGCTCCAAGAACCAGGGCGGCGACCTGGGCTGGAAGCCCGAGGGCGCCTTCGACCCGGCCTTCCAGCAGGCCCTGGATGCGTTGCAGCCGGGCGAGCTGAGCCCGGTGTTCCGCAGCAGCTTCGGCTGGCATGTCGCCGAGGTGCTGGACCGGCGCGAGCGCGATCGCAGCGATGACCTGCGCCGCCAGCAGGTGCGCCAAGCCATCTTCCGACGCAAGGTCGGCGAGGAGTTCGAGGCCTGGTCCCGGCGCCTGCGCGACGAGGCCTACGTCGAATACCAGCCCGAACCGGGCGCCGTTTAGGGCCGGCCCGGCGCCGGGACGAATGCGCGCCCCGCTGCTGCTGCACACGCCGGGTGAGCCCGGCGGCATTGGCCATGAATGCCTGCTGCGCATTGCCCAGCAGGCCAGCCCAGGCTGCCGCGTGGCGCTGACCGACGCCGCCCTGCTGCAGGCCAGCGCGCAACGCCTGGGCCTGCCGATCACGCTGCAGCCGGTGCCGGCGACCCCCGTCGCTACCCCGGCAGGCGTGCTGTACGTCGAGGACCTGCCGACCGAGGTGCCGGCCATTCCCGGCCAGTGCCGCCCCGAGCACGCGGCGATGCAGCTGGCGGCGCTGCGCCGCGCCGTGCACTGGCTGGGCGAGGCGCCCGGCGCGCTGGTCACCGGCCCGGTGCAAAAGTCCGCGCTGGCGCAGGCCGAGCCCGGCTTTTCCGGGCATACCGAATATCTCGCGCGCGAGGCGGGCGTGGCGCGGGTCGTGATGCTGCTGGCGGCGCCGACGCTGCGGGTGGCGCTGGCCACCACGCACCTGCCGCTGCGGGCGGTGCCGGATGCCCTGGAACGCGCGGACCTGCTGTGCACGCTGCGCATCCTGGATCAGGACCTGCGCACGCGTTTCGGGCTGGCCGAGCCGCGCATCGCGGTGTGCGGGCTCAACCCGCATGCCGGCGAGGACGGGCTGCTCGGCGACGAGGAGCAGCGCATCATCGCCCCGGCGATCGCCGACGCCCGCCGTGCCGGAGTGCTGGCCGAAGGCCCCTGGCCGGCGGATACGATCTTCACGCCGCGCCGGCTCGAGGGCTATGCCGCGGTGCTGGCGATGTATCACGACCAGGGCCTGCCCACGCTGAAATACGCCGGCTTTGGCCAGGCGGTCAATGTGACGCTGGGCCTGCCCTTCGTGCGCACCTCGGTCGACCATGGCACCGGGCTGGATATCGCCGGCCGCGGCGTGGCCGACCCGGGCTCGCTGCAGGCGGCCGAGGCGCTGGCGCTGAGCCTGTGCGCCGGCATGGACACGGCCCCGGGTGCGGGTGCGGGTGCGGGTGCGGGTGCGGCCAGCGACCCAGGCACGACGTGAGTGCCCCCGCGCCGCCGCGCAAACGCTTCGGGCAAAACTTTCTGCATGACCGCCGGGTCATCGACGGCATTCTTGCCGCAGCCGCGGTGCGCCCCGAGGATCACATCGTCGAGATCGGCCCCGGCCGCGGCGCGTTGACCGCCCCGCTGGCGGCCAGCGGCTGCCGGCTCAGCATCGTCGAGATCGACCGCGACCTGATCGCCTGGCTGCCACAGCAGCCCTGGTGGCGCGAGGACATCGAGCTGATCGCCTGCGATGCGCTGAAGGTCAACTGGACCACCCTGGCGCCCACGCCGCTGCGGGTCATCGGCAACCTGCCCTACAACATCTCCACGCCGCTGCTGTTTGCGCTGCTCGGCACGCCGGCGCCGGTGCGCGACCTGCACCTGATGCTGCAACGTGAGGTGGTACAGCGCATGGCCGCGCAGCCGGGCACCGCCGCCTGGGGCCGGCTGTCGGTGGCCACGCAGCTGCGCGCGCGCGTCGAGGTGCTGATCGACGTGCCGCCCGGCGCCTTCTTCCCCCCTCCCAAAGTGCAGTCGCAGGTGATTCGCGTGCTGCCCCACGACCCGGCGCCGCAGCTGCCACGCAGCCTGGACGGCCTGCTGCGCCAGGCCTTTGGCGCGCGGCGCAAGACGCTGCGCAAGGCGCTGTCGGGCCGGGTCGAGGCCGCGCTGTGGGCGGCGGTGGACATCGACCCGGGGCTGCGCGCCGAGGTGCTGAGCTGCGCCGACTGGCTACGCCTGGCCTCGGCGGTGGATGCGGCTGGCTATACTGCCGGGGACGGCTGAACCGCCCCGCATCAAGGAGTTCCGCGATGTACCAGCGTCTGCTCTGCCTGCTCGGCAATGGCCCCGACGCCGAACGCGTGCTGGAGCGCGCGCAACAGGCCCGTGACCACTTTGGCGCCCGCCTGCACTTGCTGCAGGTGGTCGAATTCATGCCGGTCAGCGGCGCCGAGGACGCCATGCTGGCCACGCCGCTGGTGCTGGCCGACGAGTTGGAAACGCAGGCGCGTGAGCGCATGCAGCGCTGGGCGGAGCAGTCCGGTGTGGACGCCGACCATGCCCGGGTGCTGCAGGGCGACCTGGCCACCGAGGTTCCGCGCTGCGCGCAGGACTGGGACATCGACCTGATCGTGCTCGGCAAGCACGAGCGACATGGCCTCGCCTGCTGGTTCAATCACTCGGAGGACGACATCCTGCACGCCTCCTGCTGCGACTTGCTGGCGGTGCACCTGGCCGAGGCCAAGGACGACTAGGCCTCAGGCGGCGCCGCGCCAGCCGCCGCCACCGCGCCGCGCCTCTTCCAGCGCTCGCGCCGCCTCCGCCAGCGCGGGCTCCAGGCGCCCACGCAGGGGCGCCAGCCCCAGCGCCACGGCCGGCAGGGCCGTCGCCTGCGGCAGCTCCACCGGCTGGCTCAGCGTGCCCAGGGCCGCATCCAGCCCCTGCGGCGGCTCGGGCAGCAGGAGCACAAAGGCGGCGCCGCTCCAGCGCGCCATCAGCCGCGCGTCCGGGAAGGCGGCCTCCAGGCGCTCGGCCACGCTGGCGATCACCACATCGCCCTGCTCGTGGCCATGCTCCAGGTTCAGCTCGCGCAGCCCGTCCAGCGCAACCAGCGCGATCTGGGCCTGCGGCAGTTCGGCGGCGGCCCGGGCCAGCTCCTCCATCGCCGCGCTGCGGTTGGGCAGGCGGGTCAGGCCGTCGTGGCCGCTGATCCAGGCCAGGCGGCTCTCGGCGGCGCGCAGCGCGGTCACGTCGTGGGCCAGCAGCATCAGCACCGGCGGCTCCTCCTCGCGCGAGCAGGTCAGGCTCAGCGCCACCGGGTAGCGGGTCTGGTCCTGGCGCGCGAACAGGGTGTTCAGGCGCAGCTCGCGCTGCTCGCCGGCGCGCAGCCGCGCGAGCTGCGGGTCGGTGGCCACGCTGTCGAGCTCGGGCGCCAGGTGGAACAGCGTCATGCGCCGCAGCTGCGCCAGGCTGAAGCCCAGGTTCTCCTGCGCGCCGCGATTGGCCTCGCGCACATACAACGAGCGGGCATCGAGGATCAGCACCTCTTCGGCCGTCTGCTCGAACAGCCGCCCCAGCCGGGACTGCGCCGCGGCCGTCTGCTGTGCCTCGGTGCGATCCTCGATGATCAGCAACAGGCCGCCGCTGTCGTCGGTCAGGTCTTCCACCTGCAGGCCGACCGGGAAGGTTGTCGCGTCGCGCCGCCATCCCACGACCTTGGGCTGCTCGGCCGCCTCCTGCGGCGTGCGGGCGCGGTAGTCGCGCAGCTGGATGTCGGGCTGGTTCAAGAACGGCACCGGCATCAGCTTGCTGATGGCCTCGCCCTCCAGCTCGCCGGGGGCCCAGGCGAACAGCCGCGCGGCGGTGCGGTTGCTCAGGCGGATGCGATCCTTGGCATCGGTGACCAGGATGCCCACGGGCAGCGCGTCCACGATGTGCCGCAGCAGGCCCAGCTCGCTTTCGCGCTTTTCGGCCTCGGGCCGGCTGGCATCGAGCAAGGCCAGCGCCAGGCTGCCATCGGGGGCATAGGCCGCGGCCCAGTTGACCCGGCGCGTGCCCCCGGGCACCTCCAGCACCGCCTCCTCGCCGCGCGGCAGGCGCCCCTCGCCGGCACGCCAGGGCGGCGGCGCGCCGGCCGCGGCCGCCGCATCGCGCAGCGGCAGGGCCTGGCTCAGCGGCAGGCCGCGCAGCTCGCGCGGGTTGCGGCCCAGCCAGTCCGCCAGCCGTGCGTTGATGCGCACGACACGATCCTGGGCATCGGCGACGACCACGGCCCCGGGCAGCGCATCGAGCAGCACGCGCAGACGCGGCCGCAGCGTGGGCGCCGCCGTCGTGGTGGCCGCGGGCAGGCGCTGCGGCGCAAGCGCATGGGCCGGCCGGCGCAGGTTCCACAAGGCAAGCAGCATCAGCGCGCACCAGCCTAAACCCAGCCAGGGCAAGGCGCCGCCGAGCACCCCGCCACGCGCCGACCACCACAGCACGCGCGCGCCACTGCCGGGGTGCACCCAGGCCGTGGGCGCCCCGAGCAGGCCGCTGCGGGCCAGCGGCAGGCGCTGCCAGGCGGCGAGCGACTGCCCGGCACGGTCGCGGATTTCGATGGCCCAGAGGCCGTGCCGTCGCGCCAGCTCAGCCAGCCGGGCGCGGCCGACCCGAGCGGCGTCCAGCTCCGCCAACCCCTGCTCCAACGCGGCGCGCTGCGCCAACGCCCCGGCCGTGGGCGCGGCGCCCAGGCCCAAGGCCAGGGCATAGAGCCCCGGCAGCAAGGCCAGAATCAAGGCTAGGCGCGGCAGCAGCATCGATGCCCCCCGGTGGTCGCGCGTTCAGTATGCCGGCTCCGCCGCAGAGGCAGCAGCCGCCGCAGCAGTACCGGCAGCCAGGGCGCGGGCCGGCGCGCGGCGCACGGCCGGCGGCGTCGGCTCAGCCCCGGCGTCCCCCGGCCCGGTGGCGGCGCGGCCGCGTCAGCGGACGGCAATGAGGGAGGGCGGCGGAACCTCGAAGTCGATCACCGTGATGTCGGCGCCGCCCAGGCTGATGCCCAGGCTGCGCACCAGCGGGTCGAGCACCGGGTCCACCAGCGCGACGACCACGCCTTCGATGGCCGGCTCCAGCAGGCCGAGCGTCGTGGCCAGCGTGGCGTTGAGCACCGGATTGACGATGGCGCCGACCACCGGCCCCAGCAGCGGCAGATCCACCTCCGTGCGCAGGCTCAGGTCGTTCGCCAGGGACGTGGTGGCCGTGCGCAGGGTATCCGCCAGGGGCGTCGCCACCGTCCAGGTGTTGGCTTCGAGGTCCTCCGGGTCGGTGCTGAAGGGCCCGCGGAAAGTCCGTGGGCCAAAGCTGCCGGCGCTGCCGATGTCGGCCTCGGCGCTGGCGTAGACCCGCGCGCCGACGTTGCCGATGATCGGCAGCGGAATCGTCAGGTTCAGCACCGGCTCGCTGTCGTCGATGCGCAGCCGCGCCAGCCCCGTTTCCGCGATCAGCAGCACACGGTTCTCGCGATCGTCGGCGCTGGCGCAATGCGTGTCGACCAGCGTGGCCTCGGCCTCGGCGGCTTCCAGCCGCAGGTTCAGGCGCACCGCCGGCAGGCCCAGCACGTCGACCTCCAGCGGCAGCGCGACGGCGGCCTGCTGGTTGACGGCACGGGTCAGCGGCGTGCCGTCCTCGCTGCGGCGCACCGGCCCCACCCCCAGCGCCGGCGGGCTGAGCAGCGTGATTTCCGGGCGCAGGCTGAGCACGCCGGGGATCACGATATCCGGCGTCAGGCTGAAGACCGGCTGCACGTTGAAGACCGCCGCCCGGACGATGTCGAAGCTCTGCACGCGCGCGTCCTGGGCGCTGGCGGGCAGATCGTTTGGCAGGCCCAGCGTCTCGGCAAAAGGCACGGCGGCCGTGGCCGGCGCGGCATCGGCAATGGCCTGGATCGCTCCCGCGGCCACCGTGTCGCCGATATCCAGCACCGCCGCAGCCAGGGTCGACAACAGGCCTGCGGCCGTGAAGTCCTCGCTGAGCAGCGCATCCAGCGTCTCCAGCCCCGAGGCCGCCACCACGTCGACCAGCTGCACCGAGCTGTCCACCAGGCCCTGATAACTGACCAGATCCAGCGGCAGATCACTGCCCAGCACGCCTTCGAGAAGCGGGCCGAGGACCGCCACCTCGCCGGGGCTGACGCTGCCCAGGCGCGAGCCGACGACAAAGGAGGCGATGGCGGCTCGGGTCGCCTCGGCGGTCGCCGTCAGCCGGGCGCCGTCCTCGCGCGGCAGCAGCGGCAGCAGTTGCGGCGGCAGCGGCCGCTGCAGCGTCAGCGAGACCGCGTCGGCATTGGTGGGCGAGGTCGGCACGAAGCGACGCAGGGGCCCGGCCAGCACCTCGTCACCGAGCTGCACCGGCCCGACCAGCGCGGCGCTGCTGTCCGAGCGTGCCAGACTGGCCGCGGCCGCGCTGTTCGCCAGTTGCTGGCGGTCGCCGCCGCTCAGATCCGGGTTCACGCAGCCGCCGGCCACCCGCACCGTATCCAGCGCGGTCAGCTCGGCCTGCTTGCGCAGCTCGGCACGGGCCGTGTACAGCAGGCCCAGATCGAGCGCGAAGCCGGTGGCGGTCAGCAGCGCGATCAGGCTGACGGCCAGAAAAATCGCCGCCGCGCCGCGCTGCCGCGGCCGACCCTGCCAGCGGGGCCTACTGGCTGGCCGTCGGTCCATCTTCACGACGCAGCTGTTCGGGAATCTCGCGCCCGAAGCTCTGCACATAGCGGCGGTAGATCAGCTTCGCCTGCTCACCGGTCATCGGCCTGCCCTGCTCGGGCTTTTGTGCCTTCTGCAGGCTCAGCCAGTCGCGGGTTTGCTCGCCGAGCAGCGGGGCCTCGTCGGCGATGGCCGCCAGCGGCAGCAACAACAGGCCCAGCAGCAGGCCCCGGGCGGTGCGGGAGCGGTGTGGGGTCATCCTTCGGCCTCCGGGGGCGGGGTGGCGACTTCGGCGCGGCGCGCCTGAATCGTGGCAATCATTTCGACCAGCTGCTGCGCGTGCTGTTCGCGCTCGCTGGCGGAGAATCCGTGCACCTGCAACAGGCGTTCCCTGGCCTGCAGGCGACCGCGTAGACCTTCGCACAACAGCAGGTTGGCCACCACTCGGGCCTGATTCGGGGCCAGCTCATGGGCGGTGTACAGGTGGCGGCAACCGTCGGCGGCGCGGCCGGCCAACAGCAGCGCGTAGCCGAGGTCGTTGCGGACGGCGGCATCGGTGGGGCGGGCCGCCACGGCCTGGTTGAAGGCCTGCAGGGCGGCGCGCAGGTCGGTGGGTGTCGCGATCCGGCCCAGCCCATGCCAGGCCTGCCCCGCCTTGGGGCCGTCGGTCAGGCTGCGATAGTCGGCGGCGGCGGCGGCGGTCTCGCCGATGCGGTAGTAGGCCTCGGCGCGCAGCAGGCGCTGGTCGGCATCCAGCTCGCCCTGCTGCCGCTCCAGCTCCTCCAGGTGCGCCAGGGCCGCGTGGGCACGCCCCTGCGCCAGCATGTCGTGGACCAGCTCGCCATGCAGCACACGGCGCTCCTCCGGCCGGGCCAGCTCCTCGACCGTGCTCGGCAGCTGGGCACAGCCCAGCAGCAGCGCCAGCGGCCACAGCCATGCGGCGCGCATCAGTTGGCCCACATCAGTTGGCCCCCAGGGCGGCCAGGATGACCAGCACCGCCGGGCCCGCGACGAAAATCAGCAGCGCGGGGAAGAAGAACAGCACCATCACGATGGTCATGCGCCCGGACAGGGCGCTGACGCGCTCGCGCAGGCTCAGCTCGCGGCGTTTTTCGACCAGCTCCAGCACGTCCATCAAGGGCGCGCGCAGCTCGCCGCCGTAACGATCCACCTGTTGCAGCACGGCGAGCACGCTGGCCAGCTCGGTGACCTCCAGCGCCTGGGCGGTGGCCCGGATGACCTCGTCGACCTCGGCGCCGGCCTCCAGCTGGCGCAACACGGCGCCCAGTTCGCGGCTGCTGTGCGGCAGCACCATTGCGCCCTCCGCGGTCAGCGTCGACAGCGCCTGGCGCAGCGACAGGCCGGCGTCGAAGAGCAGCGCCAGCAGGTGGATCAGCATCGGCACCTCGCCACGCAGCCGCGCGCGCCGCGCACGTGCACGGCGCTTTAGCCACCAGCGCGGCCCGAGCAGGCTCAGCGCCACCAGCACAAAGGCGCGGATCAGCTTGTCGACCGTATCGCCCTCGAACCAGTTCAGCGCGATGGCCAGCACGCTGCCAACGACGGCGGCCAGCGGCAGCAGGATCTGGGCGACGAAATAGGGGGTACGCTCGCCGGCACTGCGCATGCCGGCCTGCAGCAGCAGGCGTTCGGTTTCGCCCTGCTCGTCGAACAGCGCATCGACCTGCCGGCCCTGCTCGGCCAGCTGCGCCCAGACGGCATTGCCACCGCGCCGCGCCGCGCGGCCACCGGGCACGGCCGCGAAGCGCTGCTGCAGGTTCTCGCTGCGCATGCGCTGGGCCAGCAGCAGCAGCCCGGCGAACAGCGCCAGGGCCAGGCAGGCGGCCGCCATGACGGCGAGCAAGGGCGCGCTCATGCCTCCTGCCCCGCGCGCGCCAGCATGCGCCAGATGATGCCCACGCCGGCCAGCTGCAACAGGGCGGCGCCGAAGATGAAGCCGCGGCCCAGGGGGTCGCTCCACATCTGCGCGTAGTACTCGGGGTTCTGCGACAGGATGTACAGCATCATCAGCACCGGCACCGCCGCGAGCACCACGGCCGAAACCCGCGTCTCCGCCGTCAGCGCGCGCATTTCGCGGCGCGCCGCATCCTGCTGGTGGATCGCGGCGACCAGACTGCGGAAGATGCGCTTGAGGCTGCCGCCGAAGCGCCGGTTGATGCGCGTGGCCAGCGCCATGACCTGCAGCTCCTTCAGGCCGGAAAGCTCGGCGACTTCGGTCAGGGTTTCGTCGACGGCGGCGCCGAGCCGGACCTGGCGCGACACCCGGCGAAAGATGTTGCCCAGCGGCTCGGGGCAGTCCGCGGTGGCGGCGGCCAGCGCCTCTTCCAGCGAATTGCCGGCGTTGAGCACGCGCATCATGTGCTCCAAGAAGCCCGGCAGCTGCTCACGCATCTTGTGCTGGCGCGAGGACTCCCGCGCCAGCGTCCAGATAAACACGGCCAGCGCCAGCAGCAGCAGCGCCAACAGGCCCAGCACCAGCCCGAAGCTCAGCGCCAGCAGCAGCACGCCGAGCAGCGCCAGACCCAGCGCCGGGGCGAACCAGCGCGGCAGGTGCTCGGCATCGATGCCCGCGCGCAGCACGAAGCCCTGCAGCATGCGATTGAGCACGTCCGGCTGGGGTCGCCCGCCCTGCACCACGCCGCCGCGGCCCGCGCGCCGACCCAGGTAAAAGGCCTGCTCGCGGCCCAGCTCGCGCGCACGCCACCACAGCAGGCCGGCGGCCGCCAGCAGCAGCAGCGTCATCGCAAACAGCAGCACCAGCATCATGCGCGTTGGTCCTGCGTTTGCACGCCATCGGCGTCGAGACTAAAAATCTCGCGCAGCGCGATGCGCTCGCCATCGAGTTCGACCCGGCTGACCCCGCCAAGGCGGCGGCGGCCATCGGCGAAGCGCTGCAGATGCACCAGCAGGTCCACTGCCGAGGCGATCTGCCGGTGCAAATTGGCCGTGTCGCCGGCGAAACCGGCGAAACCGGCCAGCAGCTCCAGGCGGTGAATCGCGTCGCGCGGCGAGTTGGCATGCAGCGTGGTCATCGAGCCCTCATGCCCGGTGTTCATCGCCTGCAACATGTCCAGCACCTCGTGCGAGCGCACCTCGCCCAGCACGATGCGGTCGGGGCGCATACGCAAGGCGTTGCGCACCAGGTCGCGGGCGCTGATTTCGCCGGCGCCCTCCAAGTTGGGCGGGCGCGTTTCCAGACGCACCACATGCGGGTGCTCCAGGCGCAGCTCGGCGGCGTCCTCAATGGTGATGATGCGCTCGGCCTCGGCGATCCAGCGCGAGAGCATGTTCAGCACCGTAGTCTTGCCGGTGCCGGTGCCGCCCACCACGACAATGCTGGCGCGCGCCTGCACCTGCTCGCGCAGGTAGTCGGCCAGCTCCTGGCTCATGGCCCCATTGCGCACCAGCTCCTGGGCGGTCAGCGGCTGCGCGCGGAACTTGCGCACCGACAGGCTGGGCCCGTCCAGCGCCACCGGCGCGATGACCGCATTGACCCGGCTGCCGTCGGGCAGGCGGGCGTCGACCATCGGCGTGCTTTCGTCGATGCGGCGGCCAATCGGCGCCAGGATGCGGCGGATGATCCGCAGCACATGATCGTCGTCGACGAACTGCGTCGCCGCCTCTTCGAGCCGGCCGCGGCGCTCGACGAACACGCTGCGCGGCCCGTTGACGACGATGTCGTCGATCTCGGGGTCCTCGATCAATGGCTGCAGCGGGCCGAAGCCGACCAGCTCATGCAGGATGTCCTCGCCCAGCTGGCGCAGCTCGCTGGCGTTGACGGCCAGCCGTTCGCGGGCGACCAGGGTCTGGGTTTGCTGCGCAATCCACTGCCGCAGGCGCGCCTCGCTCCAGTCGTCAATGCTGAGGTTGTCGGCCTCGAGCCGCGCGATCAGCGCGCGATGCAGCTGGGCCTTGTGCCGCAGGTACTGGGCGCTGGCGCGCTGTGGCCGCGAGCCCGAGGCGGTGATCAGTTCGGCCACGCGCGATGCCTCAGGCGCCGATCAGGCGACCCCAGAAACCCTGGGCCGGCGCCTCCTGCTGCGGCGCCACGCCGCGGTGCAGGCGCAGGGCCAGCGATTGCAGGCTGCGCGCTGTGGCGTCGCGCGGCGCCACCTGAAACAGGGGCTCGCCGCGATTGACGGCCTTGGCCCGCATCTGCGGGCTGCCGCGCAAATCCTCCCACAGCGGCAGCTCCAGGAGCCGCGCCAGGTTGGGCGCATCCAGCGCCTGCACGCCACGCGCCGAGTCGCAGATCAGACCCAGGCCGGACAGCGCGACATCCTCCTGCCGCAGCGCCTGCAGGAAGGCCCGCGTGGCGCGCGAGCTGACGATGCCGCCATCGCTGACCAAGGCGGCATGGGTGGCCTCGCGCAGCAGCGCGGTCGAGACGCTGGCGGGCCAATGCGGCCCGCTGCACAGCACGATATGGCGGAAATGCTCGCGCAACACCGGCAGCAAGGCGGCCAGCTCGACCTCGCCGACCGGCGGCGGGCCGATCTGGTCTTCCGGCAACGTCAGCAGGTACAGGCCATCGCTGCCGTGGCGGGCGAAGGCGCTGTCGATCAGGTTGGCATCGCAGCGGTAGGTGTCGTTGACGGCGTCCAGCAACGAATAGCTCTGGCTCATGTCCAGGTGCACCAGCGCCGAGCCGCATGGCAGGGCCAGGTCCAGCAGCAGCACGCGCTCGCCGGGCGCGACCTCCTGCAGCAGGGCCAGCGCGAGGTGCACGGCGCAGAAGCTGAGGTCGCCATGCCCGCCCGGGCCGAGCAGCAGCGTCAGGTCGGCCTGGCGGCGGCCGCTGCCGGGCTCGTTGGGCAGCGCTTGCTGCAGGCGCGCCCGCAGCAGCGTGTCCAGACGGCTGCGAATCTCGCCATCGTCACGGCCCATCACGAAGAGGTCGGCGGCGCCGGAGCGGATCAGCGTGATGGCGTTATCGCCGGGGCTGTCCATCGACACGGCGGCCACCAGGGCGACGCCTGCGTTGGCGACGTCGCGGATCAGCGTGGCATTGGGCTCGACCAGCACGGCATCCGGCGGCTCCAGCCGCTGCAGCTGCACCAGGGCCGGGTCCTCGGGGTCATCGGGGCGCAGCCAATGCAGCTCGCAATCCTCGCCGAGCACGTCGGCGAGCCAGCTGGCGTACAGCGGATCGCTGGCAATCAGGGCAACGGAGAGCATGTTCAGCGGCTCAGCCCGGACGTGAAGCGGCCCTTCTCCTCGAACAGCAGCTCGCCGAACTCCGGGTCGTAGGCGTCGTAATCGGCGCCGGGCAGCTCGGGCTGCTCGGCCCCGGCCGGGATCGGGTCGACCAGGTGCGGCGTGACCACCATGACCAGTTCGCGCTCTTCACGGTCGTAACGACTGGAGCGAAAGAAGGCGCCGAGAATCGGGATTTCGCCGAGGAAGGGCACCTTGTCGACGTTGGCCATCATGTTGCGGCTGACCAGGCCGCTGACGACAAAGCTTTCGCCGTCGGCCAGCTCGATCACCGTGTCCGTACGGCGCACCGCCAGCGCCGGCACCGAGGTGCCGCCGATGGACACGCCGGCGCTGAAGTCCAGCTCGCTGACCTCGGGGGCCACCCGCAGGCTGATGCGATCGCGGGCAAGCACGGTCGGCGTCAGCGACAGGCGCACGCCGAACTCCTTGTACTCGATGGAGATGCCGGCGTTGGCGCCGCCCTGGCTGACCGGCACCGGGAATTCGCCGCCGGCCAGGAAGCTCGCCGTCTGGCCGCTGGTTGCCACCAGCGAGGGCTCGGCGAGCGTGCGCACGAGGCCCTGGTTCTCCAGCAGCGACAAAAAGCCGAGCACGTTGCGGCTGGCATTGCCCAGCACGATGTTGAAGGCGTTGCGCAGCGGCAGGAAGCCCGAGTCGGACTCGAAGACCACCGGCGAGGTGAAGGGATTCTCGCCATTCGGCGGCGGGCCCAGCGAGGCGCCACCGAGGGTGCCCGGCCGGGTGACGGCCACCGAGCCGTCGAGGCGGTTGAGCAGCAGATTGAAACCGAACTGGCGCAGCGTGCTGCGCGAAATCTCGGCGATGCGGATTTCGGTGAGCACCTGGCCCGGCAGCGTCACCACGCTGTCGTCACGCGCGTCCTCACCAGCCCGGGCCAATGCCTGGGCGTGGCCGGACAGGGAACTGAACTGGCCATCCAGCCGGCCCTTGCCGATGCGCGCGGCCCCGACCTCGGGGTCACGGGCCTGCTCCAGCGGATTCTCGACCGGCACGACGACCAGCTTGTACGCGGTGCTACCGCCGCTGGCCTGCCAGACCAGCAGCGAGGTCACGCCCTGGCTCTTGCCGGTGATCAGCAGCTCACCGGCGCTGACGACATCGACATCGGCGACGTCGGGGTCGCCGACAGCCACGCGCTTGACCCGGCTGCTGCGCAGAATGCGATGCGTGCCCTCCTCAACCGTCAGCACCCCGCCGGGTGGCGGCGGCGTGGCGGCCTGCGCCGGCACCGTGCACAGCAGCGCCAGCAGCGTGGATAGGAACAGGGCCCTCATCGTGCGGCCTCCCGGCTGACATCGCCGCCGCGGAACACGTCGACCGTGTAGGCCTGCGGCCGTGGCGCGCGCGTGGGTGTGGGGGTGGGGATCCGGGCCAGCTCGGCCAGGGTGATGGGTTGCTCGACGGCCACGGCCGGCGTCGGGCTCGGCGCGCCCACCGGCAGCGTGCCTTCGCGCTCGGCCAGATCCGGGGCCTGCCGGCGCAGGGCCAGCCGCAGGTCGCCCACGTTGGCGCCCAGCATGACGCGGGTCAGCTGGTCCTCCGGCACCGCGACCACCGCGGTGCGCAAACGGCCGCGTTGGGTGCGACCGGGCCCCTCGTCGTCCAGGCCCTCGGGGCGCTCGATGATGCGTTCCTCATAGGCCAGCACCAGTGCATCGGGCAGCAGCACGCGCGACTGCGCCTGTTGTTGCTGGTCGCGCAGGTACAGCAGCATGTCCACGCGATCGCCCGGGCGCACGAAGCCGCCGACGGCGATAACGTCGCTGACCTCCAGCGACAGCGCGCGATGGCCCTCGGGGATCAGGCGCGCGAGGACATTGGATTCCTTGAAGTAGCGCGGGGTCACGGGCGCCCCGGCGTCGACGTCGAGCAACGGCACGCGTCCCACGACGTCCTCGACGGCGGTGTAATAGCGATCGGGGGTCACGGACAGCGGCTTGACGGCCACCGCCTCCGCCGGAACCGGGCGGTTGGCCGCCAGGGGCCGCAGCGCGACGACGGCCAGAGCCTGCGGCTCGGGCGCTGCCGGCTGCTGGGCGCGCGCCTGGGCAAGCGCCTCCTGCTTGGCCGCCTCGGTGGCCTGGATTGTGGCGCGCCAGGCGAGCACGCCCAGCACCACCGCGAGTACGACAGCCGCCAGCGCGGCGTATTTCAATCCCGACCCACTCATTGTGACCTCAACACTGCCATGCGGAATCGGCCTCCCCGGCGCCAGGCCGCGGGGCGGCCCCACGCGCAGCGCTCACAATAGCATTGCGCCCGCCGGCATGGTCCGGGCTCAGGAACCCGACTCCCCCACCAGCACGGTCGCGGTTGCGGTCAGCGCCTCCGGCAGTGGTGGAATTTCGCCCACATAGGGCAGGCTGACCGCGGGGAACATGCCGGCCAGGCCAAACAGCAGGCGGACCTCGACCAGGCTCCCGGCCGGGTCGCTGACCAGATCGACCTGCACCGATTCGCCGCCGCTGCCCAGCACGCGCTCCTGCTGCGCCTCGGGCAGCCAGTCCAGCGCCGCGCGGGCGCCGGCGCGCACGCGGGTCCGCACGGTGTCGACATAGGCGTCGCCGGCCACGGCGGGGTCAACGCTGATGGCGTTGGCCGCGGCCTGCTGCGCCGCATAGGTGATGGACTCCTGCAGCACGAAGACATAGGAGTACACGACCACGCCGTAGAGCAGCGCGAACAGCAGCGGGAAAATCAGCGCGAATTCCATGGCCGTCGCGCCCCGCTGGCGCGACGGGCGCGCAGGCTCGGGGGCGGCGCGGCTACCGCCGATCGGGCTCATGCCTGGGGGGCCTATTCGCCGCCGCCGCCACCGCCGCCGGTAATCGTCGTCTCGGCTTCCTCGAACTTGTCGCCAATCGCGGAACCCAGCGGGCCCATGACCGCGGCCACGGCGATCGCGATCAGCGCGGCGACCAGCGCGTATTCGATGACGGTGGCACCGCGCTGTTGACGCTGCGCGACCGGTTTCCACATTCTTGCGAAGCGGCTGTGCATTGCACTCTCCTCAAACGGTAATCGCCCACTACGGGCTTTGGACCGCCATGCTCGGCAACCCGATGTCAAAAATTCGTCAAAGGCCGTCAAGTTCATGATCCCGAGCCCCTGCGGCATTTGCAAGCCAGGTCCTCGCGGCCGATGAGCCTCTATGTACTGGGCGACCTGCAGGGTTGCCGCCCGGACTTCGAGGCCCTGCTCGAGAGCCTGGCGCCGGGCCCACGCGACGAGCTGTGGATCTGCGGCGACCTGATCAACCGCGGACCCGACTCGCTGGGCATGCTACGCCGCCTGCGCGCCTGGCGGGGGCCGCTGCGCTGCGTGCTGGGCAACCACGACCTCGCCGTGCTGGCGCAGGCGCGGCGGGCCGTCCCGAAGCTGGGAGCCACGGCACGCGAGCTGCTCGGCGCGACCGATGCCGGCGCGCTGCTCGACTGGCTGCAGGCCCAGCCGCTGCTGGTCGAGGCCCAGGGTCTGACGATGGTGCACGCGGGCCTGGCGCCGCAGTGGACCGCCGACGTGGCTCGGCAGGAGGCCGCATGCGTGGCCGCAACGCTGCGCGGCGCGGAGGCGCTGCCGGCGCTGGCGCAGATGTATGGCGACGAGCCGGATCTGTGGACGCCGCAGCTCTCCGGCGCCGCGCGCTTTCGCTATGCCGTCAATGTCTTGACGCGCATGCGCTATGTCGACGCGCAGGGGCGGCTCGAACTCGAATCCAAAGAGGGCATCGGCGCGGGCGCCAAGACGCGCGCGCTGTGGCCCTGGTTCGCCCACCCGCAGCGGCGCAATCGCGCACTGCAGATCGCCTTCGGCCATTGGTCCACGCTGGGGCGCGTGTACTGGCCGGAGCACGGCGTCTGGGGCCTGGATAGCGGCTGCGTCTGGGGTGGTCGGCTGAGCGCGCTGCGCTGGCCCGAGCGGCGAATCTACAGCCGTCCCTGTCCCGCGCACCAGCAGCCTGGCTAGTCCCGGCCGGCGGTCAGCCGGCCGGGACGCCGAGTGCGAATACGCGCCGCGCGGGCCTAGCTGGCCTCGCCGGCTTGCTCGCGGTGGTAGCGGTGCTGGACCAGGAAGCGGGCCAGCGCCGGCATGACCAGGATGGCGCCGAACATGTTCGCGGTGAACATGAACACCAGCAGGATGCCCATGTCGGCCTGGAACTGCAGGTCGGAGAGCAGCCAGGTCGACACCGAGCCACCCAGCGCAATGCCGGTGAAGATCACCGCCTTGCCGGTCTTGTGCAGCGTGTCATAGAAGGCCTCCTCCAGCGTCCGTCCGCGGCCCAGCCCGTCGATCAGCGTGGAGTAGATGTAGATGCCGTAGTCGACACCGATGCCCACGGCCAGCGCCACCACCGGCAGCGTGGCAACCTTCAGGCCGATACCCAGCACCGCCATCACGGCATAGGCCATCGCCGAGACCAGCGACAGCGGCAGCACCACGCAAAGCACGCCGCACATGGTGCGGAAGGACAGGAACATGAAGATGACGATGACGACGTAGACGTAGCCGACGACCTCCAGTTCCTTCTCCTTCACCACCTCGTTGGTGGCGGCCATGACCCCCACGTTGCCGGTGGCCAGCGCGAAGTCGATGGGGCAGCGCTGGTCCATGGCCTCGTGCTTGTCGGTCAGCTCGTCCGCCCGGGCCTGCACCTGCTCGAGGCGTTCCTCGGACACATCGCCGACCTCTTCGGCACGGGTCTGCAGCAGATCCGCATCGCGGCGCGCCTCCCAGGACTTGTCGCGCAGGCTGCGTTTCTCGGCGCAGTACTCCGGCGTGACCTCGATGTCCGGGCGGGCGAAGAAGGCCGCGTCGCTCTCCTGGTTGAACTTCTTGACCTCGTTGACGATGCGCTTGATGGTCTCGGCGCGGTGATCCTCGGTGAAGATCAGCACGGCCATCGCCGAACAGTTGGGGTTCAGCAGGCCCGATGAGGTCGGGATCGGCGTGATGGCCTGCACCATCACGTATTTGTTCCGCGGCAGCACGGCCATGTTCGGCGTGCCCTCGTTGAACTGACCGTTGACGATCTTGGCCACCTGCGGCAGCGAGATCGTCGAACTGACGCCCTCGGTGTTATCCATCCGCCAGGCGAAGCGGTCGATCTCCTCCATGATCGGATATTCGATACAGGATTCGGGTGGCGCCTCGGCGATCACCTTGAGGATGTCCACGCCAATCGCGAAGTTGTTGACGATGGCGCGCGAGTCCTGGTTGTAGCGCGAGTCGGGCCGCAGCTCCGGCACGCCCTCTTGCGAGTCGCCCACCTGCAGGTCCGCGTACTTGTACAGCGACCAGCCGAGCAGCACCGCGGAGATCAGCAGCGTGATGGCGGCTGGCACGGGGCGCGAGATCTTGGCAATGAAGCGCCACAGGCCATCGCCCATTTCCTCGCGCTTGAGCTGCTTCTTGCGGAACTCCTCGATGTTGTCGATCCGCACATAGGTCAGCCAGATCGGCGCCAGCACCTTGTTGGTGACGATGATGGCCAGCATGCCGAAGGCGGCGTTGACGGCCATCTCGCGGATTATGTCGATCGGGATCAGGTAGATCGTCGCGAAACCGGCGGTGTCGGTGATCAGCGCCGTGGTGCCGGGGATGGCCAGGCGGCGGAAGGTCTCCAGCGAGGCCTCGAAGGGCTCGGCGCCCTTGTCCACCTCGCCGACCCAGGCGTTCACGTACTGCACGCCGTGACTGGTCGAAACTGATAACACCAGGAAGGGGATCAGGATCGCGAAGGGATCCAGCCCGTAGCCCACCGACGTGAGCAGGCCGAACTCCCAGATCACCGCGACCAGCGAGCAGACCAGCACCACCATCGACAGCTTGAAGGACGCGGTATAGATCCACAGCAGCGCGGCCGTCATCAGCAGCGCCAGGATGAAGAAGAAGACCACTTCCAGCGCCGCGTCGGTGACGTCGCCAATGACCTTGGCAAAACCGACGATGTGGACCTTGACGTCCTCGGTTTCGAACTGCTGGCGGATCTCCTCGAGCTTGTCGGCGACCACGCGGTAGTCCAGCTTTTCGCCAGTGACCGGGTCGGTTTCCAGCAGTTCGGCGAAGACCATCGCACCGTTCTGCTCGGTGGTGACGTAGCGGCCGATGATGCCGGCCTTGCCGACGTTGGCCCGCACCAGGTCAAACATCTCCTCGTTGGGCGCGTACTCGGCCGGGATCACGTTGCCGCCCGCGAAGCCGCCTTCGACCACCTCGGTGAAACGCACATCCGGCGTGAACAGCGAGGACACTCGCGAACGGTCGACCCCTTCCAGGAAGAAGACCTCGTCGGTGACATTCTTCAACGTGGAGAGAAACTCCTCGTTGTAGATGTCGCCGTCCTCCTGGATCAGCGCCACCAGCACCGTGTTGCCGCCCCCGAAGTCCTGCTGATACTGCTTCAGCGTCTTCATGTAGGGGTGTTCGAGCGGAATCGATTTCTCGAAGCCGGCGTCGACCCGCGTTTGCGAGGCCTGCCAGCCGAAAAACACGGTGAGCGCGATCAGGATGCCCAGCATCAGCATCCGCTGGCCGTACACCAGCGGTTCGATGACGGCGAGGATGCGGTCCGTCCAGGTCTTCTTGTTCGGGGTGTTGGCCATGCCGGTCGGCTCCGCTTAAGGGTTTGCGATCAATTGCGGGCCGGCATTGCCGACCACGACGAGGGCGTTCTTGAGCGGCTGTACGGCAGCCAGCGTGATGCCCTGCGGGTTGTCGATGCGCTCGACATGGCTCAGCGCCGCGCGGGTGCGCAGGATGATGCCGTTGATGCCGACCATGATCGCCTCGCCGTTGGCCAGCTGTTCGGCACCGATCAGCGAATCCTCGACGCCGGTTTCGAGCTTGGACCACTCGCCGCCGCGCGGGTCGGCGGTGTAATAGGCGTTGCCGCGCAAGCCGACAATCAGCACCCCCTCGGGCCCCACGGCGGCCGCATCGAAGAGCGTGCTGGAATAGGGCGACTCGATGGCCTCCCAGGAGTCGCCGTTGTCGCTGGACACGGCCAGCGTGCCGGACTCGCCGGCCAGGAACAGGTCGCCGTTGTTCAGCCGGGTGATCGAGTTGAAGTGCCAGGCGTCCTCGCGGATCGGATCCTCGAAGTCCTCCCAGGTCTCGCCGCCGTTGTCGGTGCGATAGAGCTTGCCGTAGGCCCCGACGGCCCAGGCGCGACGCGTGTCCAGCATCAGCACGTCGAGGAAGGGCTCGTCGCTCTCGACCTCCGGATCCACAACGGGCTCGAAGTTCTGCACGATCCAGCTGCGCCCGCCGTCCCGGGTGCGCAGGATGGTGGAGTCGTGGCCGACCGCCATGCCGTTGTTGTCGTCGGCAAAATCCACCGCGGTCAGGTAGGCGCGCACCGGTGTTGGCGCCTGCACCCAGGTCTCGCCGTCCAGCGACACCAGGATGTGGCCGCGTTCACCGACGGCGACGAGGCGCTTGCCGGTGTCGGTCACATCGAGCACGACCGACTCGTCGGCCAGCGGCATCATCTCCGCCGGTTGCGGCGAGATTTCGCTGCTTATGCCCACGGCGAGCGCCGCTGCCGGCATCAATGCCGCAAAGAACCCCAGGCGCTTGTTCATCGTCCCTGTCTCCCCGTCGCGAGTTGTGCGGTGGCCGGCGCCCCCAAGGCGCCGGCCCCGAATCAAAATTCGTAGCGCAGTGTGAAGGCTAACGTATCCCGGTCGCGGCGCGCGTTGTCCTCGCCGTCGACGTAGGTGTAGCGCAGCTCGGTGAACCACTTCGACAGGTAGTCAAAGCGCAGGCCGAACAGGCCGGTGACGTTGCCTTCGGAGAAGTTCTGGCCGATACCCGGGGCCACGCCCGAGATGTCGTAGAACACGCCGATCAGCGGCTCGAAGTTCACGCCGAACATGAAATCCTGGTAGCGGATCAGGCTGATGAAGCGCACGCCGTAGGAGATCTCGTCGCCGAAGTTGTCCGGGTCCTGAGCGGTCGGGTTCTGCCGGCAGGGCTCGGCCTCGTAGGGGTCGTAGAAGGCGCCGCCGTCGTACACGCGGCGCGCGCACTCCTCGTCACCATTGCCCTCGGTGTCCAGCGCGTCGGTCTGCGCGGCGCTGTCCTCGATCGAGTTCTGCGTGCCATCGGCACCGGCGGAGGCGTGCGTGTTGGTCTCCGCACCCTGGAACTGCAGCCGGCTGAGATCCGGGAAGTCCAGCACGTGGGTCAGGCCGGCCTCGGCGATCACGATGATCTGCGAGGCCTTCAGCGGGTTGTCACCACCGATGGTGTTCAGGAAGGTGGTGGTCAGCTGGCCCAGCGGCAGGCGCTCGTAGCCGCGGATGTAGTAGTTATCCGGCCGCGACTCGTCTTCCGGGTCGTAGGGGTTGTTGCGGTAGATCGTCTCGACGTAGTCGGGCACGGCCATGCGCCGCCCCGGCAACACGATCTGTTCGCGCCCCGCCCCGGACAGGATCGGCGCCACGGCGTCGGTCAGCGCCGCCAGCAGGCCCGGGTCGCTGATCGGCAGGCTGGTGGTCAGGTCCAGGTCCGTCAGGTTGATGTTGTTGGTCGGAAAGGCCGGCTGCAGCGAGGCGAAGACCAGGTCGACCGAGTGCACCTGGATCGGCATCTTCGGACGGAAGCTGTACTCGCCGGACCAGGCCCAGTTGCCGATTGTCGTGTTGAAGGACACGCCGTACATCTGGATGTCTTCGGCGTATTCGACAAAAAGCTGCGCCGTGTCGACCGGCAGCGGCTCCTCGGCCAGTTGCAGCGTGCCGATATCGCCCTGGCCGGCGCCACAGTTGATCGCCAGCTCCAGCGTGTTCTTCGCGGGGCCGTTGGGACCGGTATCGGCGCAGGTCTTGTCCGCGGCGAAGAAGCTCGCCGACGGCAGGCGGTTGTGGTAGTTCGCGAAGTAGAAGGCGAACTCGGTGCCGTTGTTGAAGTTTTCGGCGAAGTAACGCAGCGCGATACCGTACTGGCCGCCGTCATCCGGCTCGCGATCCTTGACGCGGTAGATCGTGCGGCTGCCCGCCGAACCCAGCGAGAAGGGATCTTCGGGGTTGTCTTGCGATTCGTACAGACCGTAGGGGTCTTCCGGCGCCTTGCCGAAAGACAGCATCGCGTAATTGCCGTCCTCATCCGTGCCGCCAAAGACGTCGGAGGTCGAGTAGAAGGTGCCCGGGGCGTCGATCTCGGCCGGCACCCACTCGTACTGGTAGAAGGCCTCCATCGACAGGTTCAGCGTCAGGTCCAGGCCGAACACGGCCATGCCGACGGGGCGGAACAGTTCGGCCAGATCGAAGCCCGGCATGCGCGCCAAGCGCTGGTCGGGCGGGTTGATCGTGTTGATCGAGTTCAGCGGCAGCGCCGTGGACTCGCCCCAGTTCAGACCCTGGCGGCCGACGCGGATCGACAGCGTGCGATCGCCGATCGGCACGAAGGTCGACACGTACAGATCCTGCAACAGGAAGTCGTTGCCGAACTGGGTCTCGACCTCATCGGGCAGGGCCAGGGTTTCCGGCTGCAGCGTGGTGTCGAAACGCGTCTCGTCGAAGTTGACCAGCGTTTCGTTGAAGAACCAGATGCCGCGGCCGAAAAGGTTGAAGCCCTTCCAGGAGACGTCGATCTTGGTATTGAGCTTCGCCGCGGCCGACACGATGTCGTACTGCTCGAAGTTCATGTTGCCGTTGTCGCCGTTGATGTTGAAGCTGCCCGGCGCATCGACATAGCGGCGGTTCAGGTTCGGATCCTGGGTACCGTTACAGGTGCTGCCGATGTCGTCGCCCTGCGCGCCGGGGTAGACCGGCTCCGGCGTCGAGCGGTAACCCTCGGTGGTCCAGTTGGTGCGCGTGCACAAACCCGGGTCGAGATTGATTTTGGCGATCAGGTCCTCATCGCGTTCTTCCATGCGCATCGTCGCGCCCACGGTGAAGAAGCTGATGACCGACCCATAGACGTCCCCAATCGAAAATTCCAGCGCCTGGGCCGGCATCGCTGCGGCCACGCAAACGGCGGCGGCTGAAATCCGCGGCAAGATTTTCGCCACTGTCTCTCTCCCTGATTGTCGTCGGTTCTGATCGCCACGGCCCCTAGCGACACGCGGCATTACGGTTCTCTAGCGCAGATTCTGGCAAAGGCCGCGGGGATCAGCAACTTTCGCGGCTGTGGCCCTCGCGCCAGATCACCGCCGCCATGCGCCCACAAGGGGCCTCACGGCGGTGCGAGTAAAACTGCTCGGGCCGGCAGTGGGTGCAACGCCCATCGACGCGGGTTTGCACCCCCGCGGCAGAGAGCTGCGCCGCCGCAATGCCCGGCAGGTCGCCATATAGCTGCCCCGCCTCGTCGCGCCGAAAGGCGGCCGCATACGCCGGGCCGAAGGCGCGCGCGACCTCGGGGCCCACCGCGAAATGGCAGGGGCCGATGGCCGGGCCGACCCAGGCGTGCAGGCCCCGGCCCGCCGGCAGCAGCGCGCGCAACTCGCGCAACAAGCGGGGCAGGATGCCGGCGGCCAGACCGCGCCAGCCGGCGTGCGCCGCGGCCACCCGTTCGCCGCGCGCATCGCACAGCAGCACGGGCAGGCAGTCGGCCGCCAGCACGGCCAGCGGGTAATTCGGCCGCTCGGTGTGCTGGGCATCGGCGCGCGGCTCACCGGCCACGAAGCGGCGGCGCGCGGCCCACTCGATGATCTCGCTGCCATGCACCTGCGCCAGGTACTGCGCCGGCGCCGGCAGCCCGGCCCGCCGCGCCAGCCAGGCGCGGTTGGCGGCAACCAGCGGCCAGGCATCGCCGCTGAGCCGGCCCTGATTGGCGCCGGCCCAGGGGCCAGAGCTGTGGCCACCGGTTCGGGTGCTCAGGCGCGCCTGCACGCCCGGCACGCCGAGCTCGATGACCTCGCTCATCAGGCGGCCGGGAGGCTCTTCAGCAGCTTGGCGATGTCCGCGGGCAGGGGCGCCTCAAAGCGGCAGTCGCGGCCATCGCCGGGGTGTACGAAGCCCAGCGCGGTGGCATGCAGCGCCTGCCGCGGCAGCTGCGCGCGCAGCGGGTCGCCGCGCCGGCCGTAGACCGGGTCGCCGACCAGCGGCCAGCGCCGGTGCTGCATGTGCACCCGAATCTGGTGCGTGCGCCCGGTCTCCAGCTGAACGCGCAGCAGTGTATGCCGCGCATAGCGCCGCTCCACGCGATAGTGGCTGATCGCGTCGCGCCCCCCCTGGCTGACGACGTAGCGGCGGCGATCGCGCGGGTCGCGGCCCAGCGGCGCCTCGATGGTGCCCCCGGCAATGACCTCGCCCCAGACCAGCGCCAGGTACTCGCGATGCACCTCGCGTGCGGCCAGGGCGCGCACCAGCGCCGTGTGCGCCTCGAGGTGGGCCGCGACGACCAGGAGGCCGGAGGTCAGCTTATCCAGCCGGTGCACGATGCCGGCGCGCGGCAGCGCCTCCAGCGCGGGGCGGTGGTGCAGCAGCGCGTTCTGCAAGGTGCCGCGGGCCTGGCCGGCGCCGGGGTGCACGGTCAGCCCGGCCGGCTTGTTGATGACCAGCAGGTCGGCATCCTCGTGCACGATCTGCAACGGAATGTCCTCGGCCTGCGCGGGCGGCGGCGGGGCATCGCGCTGCTGCGTGCGCGCCTCGTCCGGCAGGCGCAGGCGGAGCTGCTGCCCGGCCTCCACGGCCGTGCGCGGCTGGGTGCACACCGCGCCATCCAGCTGCAGGTGCCCGGCACGGATCCAGGCCTGCAGACGGGTGCGGCTGAACTGCGAGGCATGCGCGGCCAGCACCTGGTCCAGACGGCGTCCGGCCTGATCTTCGCCAACCGCGCAAGCAATCTCGCCGGCGGCCTTGTCTATACTGTGGGATTGATTGATCAACGAGTGTTTCGCGTGCGACCGAGCCTGCTCATTCTAATGCTGGCGGCGCTGGCCACCGCCGGCTGTGCGAGCCGGGGCGACGAGCTGCCGCCGACCAACCCCTTCCAGCCCGAAGTCGACGAGCGCCGCCTGGCCCGCGCCGATGCGCGGCAAATCTACAACTCGGCGCGCTCGGCGCTGGAATCGGCCGACTACGCGACCGCCAAGTCGCTGTACGCGCGGCTGGACGCCAGCTACCCCTTCACGGCCGAAGCCACCCAGGGGCAGATGGAAGGCATCTATGCCCGCTTCCGCGCCTTCGAGACCGAGGCGGCCATCGCCGCGGCGGACCGCTTTCTGCGCGCCCACCCGCGCCATCCGCACGTCGATTACGTGCTCTACCTGCGCGGGCTGATCCACTTCGAGGCCAGCGCGACGGACATCCTGGATCGCTTCAACATCGACGCCAGCGGCCGCGACCCGGTCGACGCCCGCCGCGCCTTCGAGGAATTCGGGCGCCTGCTGCGCAACTACCCGGACAGCGTCTACGCCGCGGATGCCCGCCGGCGCATGCTGTGGCTGCGCGAGCGCATCGCGCTGCATCACTTCAACATCGCCGACTACTACCGCGGCCGCGGCGCCTGCGTGGCGGCCGTGCGCCGTGGCCTGGAAATCCTGGAGCTGTTCCGCGACACCCGCCAGGCGCTGCCGACGCTGGCGCTGATGGAGGACTGCTACACGGAGCTGGGCCTGGAGGAACAGGCGGCGGACATGCGCCTGCTGATCGCCACCAATGCCAGTCAGCCGGAACCGCCCGCGGCGCCGCAGGCCGCCGGGGCGCTGGCCGAGCCGCCGGCGCTGAACTAACCCCGACGGCGCCGGCCGACAGCGCTGGCCCCGACGAACGGCGAACAGCCAGACATAAAAAAACCGGCCTGATGGCCGGTTTTTTGTACGTGGCTGAAGTCGCGCCTAACCCAGTCGCTCGGCCATTTTGGCGCCCAGCTCGGCGGGCGAACGCACGGTGGACACACCGGCCTCTTCCAGCACCTTGAACTTTTCGTCCGCGGTGCCCTTGCCGCCGGAGATGATGGCGCCGGCATGGCCCATACGCTTGCCGGGCGGCGCGGTCACGCCGGCGATGTAGGCCACGACCGGCTTGCTGACATTGGCCTGGATGTAGGCGGCGGCCTCTTCTTCCTTGGAGCCACCGATCTCGCCGACCATGATGATGCCTTCGGTCTGCGGGTCTTTCTCGAAGCGCGAGATCACGTCGATGAAGCCCATGCCGTGCACCGGGTCGCCGCCGATGCCCACGCAGGTCGACTGGCCCAGACCGATGTTGGTGGTCTGGAAGACGGCCTCGTAGGTCAGCGTGCCGGAGCGCGACACGATGCCGATCTTGCCGGGCTGGTGGATGTGGCCGGGCATGATGCCGATCTTGCACTGGTCCGGCGTGATGATGCCGGGGCAGTTCGGGCCGATCAGCACGGTGTCGGGGTAGTCCTTCAGCTGCGCCTTGACGCGGACCATGTCCAGCACCGGGATGTGCTCGGTGATGCAGACGATGACCTTGATGCCGGCGTCGGCGGCCTCCAGGATCGCGTCGGCCGCGAAGGGCGCCGGGACGTAGATCATCGAGGCGTCGGCCCCGGTGTCGCGCACGGCGTCGGCGCAGGTATTGAACACCGGGCGATCCAGGTGCACCTGGCCGCCACGGCCGGGGGTGACGCCACCGACGATCTGCGTGCCGTAGGCGATGGACTGCTCGGCGTGGAAGGTGCCCTGCTTACCGGTGAAGCCCTGGACGATGACCTTCGTGTCCTTGTTGACGAGAATGCTCATGGGACTCCCTTAGCTGGCCGCGAGGCGGACGGCCGTCTTCGCGGCCTCCGTCAGGTCGGTGGCCGGCGTGATGTTGTAGCCGGACTGCGCCAGCAGTTCGCGGCCGCGCTCGACGTTGGTGCCTTCCAGGCGGGCCACGACGGGGATCTGCAGGCCGACTTCCTCGACCGCGGCGATGATGCCCTCGGCGATCAGATCGCAGCGCACGATGCCGCCAAAGATGTTGACCAGGATCGCCTTGACTTCACCCGAGGATGTGATCAGCTTGAAGGCCTCGGCCACACGCTCCTTGGTGGTGCCGCCGCCGACGTCCAGGAAGTTGGCCGGCTGGCCGCCGTGCAGCTTGACCAGGTCCATCGTGGCCATGGCCAGGCCTGCGCCGTTGACCATGCAGCCGATGTCGCCGTCCAGCGTGATGTAGTTCAGGCCATGCTTGCTGGCCTCGCGCTCGGCTTCGTCTTCCTGCGTTTCGTCGCGCTGCTCGGCGATCTCGGGCTGCCGGTACAGCGCGTTGTCGTCGATGTTCAGCTTGCCGTCCAGCGGCATCAGGTGCCCATCGCCGGTGACGATCAGCGGGTTGATCTCGACCAGCGAAGCGTCGCAGTCGGTGAAGATGCCGTACAGGCCCTTCAACACCTTGCCGAACTCCTTGATCTGCTCGCCTTCCAGGCCCAGAAAGAAGCCCAGCTCGCGAACGTGGTAGCCCTGCAGACCCGCCGCGGGGTGGATGAAGATCGTGCGGATGCGCTCCGGCGTCTCCTCGGCCACCGCCTCGATGTCCATGCCGCCGTCGGGGGACACCATGATCGCGATGCATTCGCGGCTGCGGTCGACCAGCATCGACAGGTACAGCTCGCGGGCAATGTCGCTGGGCTCTTCCAGGTACACGCTGTGCACGGGCAGCCCTTCCGGCCCCGTCTGGATTGTGCGCAGGTTGCTGCCCAGCAGCCCGCCGGCGACCTCGGCCGCGGCGTCGGCGTTATCGACCAGCTTCACCCCGCCGGCCTTGCCGCGTGCGCCGGCATGCACCTGGGCCTTGACGACGACCTTGCCGCCACCCATCGCGCTGACCTTCTCGCGCACCTCGTCGACCGAGCGCGCGAGCTGGCCGCCCGGCACCGGGATGCCAAAGCGCTTGAACAGCGCCTTGGCCTGGTATTCATGTAGATTCATTTAAAGGACGGTTCCCTGACCCTGCAATTTGGGGGCAGAGAATCTAACGTATCGCCCCCGGACGCGGCAAAGACGAGCATGTTCCTAGTGCTGTTGCGGCTGGCCATCTTGGCCGCGGTTGCCTTCCTGTTGCTGCGCTGGTGGTGGCGTCGTGGGTCCGTCGCGCCCGACAGACCACGCGCCGCCCTGGAGGACGGCGCGCGCTGCCAGCACTGCGGCCGCGCCCTGCATGCGGACGAGGGCTACGCCCGTGGCGCCGCCCGCTATTGCGAAGAACATGCTCCCGACGACTGACGCCGGCACGGCACCGGCCCGCTTCGCGGCGGACCGCCTGCTGGAGGCCTGGGCGCTGTACCGCATCGGCATCGCCGGCGCGCTGCTGTGGCTGATTCACAGCCCCTGGCGGCCGCCCGATATCGGCACTGAGGCGCTGACCTGGCTGACCCCGGTACTGCTCGGCTACACGCTGGCTGGCGCGATCCTGCTGGCCGCCAACCGCAGCCGCCTGTTCGGCGTGCTGGCGCTGGTGACGACGCACCTACTCTGCGATTTGGCCGTGGCTGCCGTCGCGACCTACCTCAGCGGCGGCCTGGCCGGCGGCCTGGGCACCCTGTTCGTGCTGCCCGTGGCGATGGGCGCGCTGTTCCTGCCGCGCAGCGCCGCGCCGCTGCCGGCCGCGCTGGCCAGCCTGCTGCTGCTGACGATCGAGTGGCGGCTCAACCAGGACGACGCGTCCCATGTGGGTGCCTGGGCCCAGGCCGGCATTCTGGGCGGCCTGCTCTTCATGGTGGCCTTGCTCGCGCACACCGTGGCGCAGCGCGCCCGCATCGACGAGCAAATTGCCCGCCTGGCCTCGACCTCGCTGGGGCAAATGCGCGCGCTGGCGGCCGAGGCCGTCGAACGCATGCACGCCGCCGTGGTGGTCACCGACAGCCGCGGCACCGTGTTGCTGCGCAACGCGGCCAGCATCGGCCTGCTGAGCCACGAGCACGACCGGCGCCCGCTGGCGCAGCGCGAGCCGGCCCTGTGGGCGGCGGCGCGCGCCTTTCAGGCCGGGCCGGAGAACGCGATCTTTCGCCCGGTGGCGCTGAGCAACGGGCGCATGGTCTGGCCGCAGTTTGTGCACCTGCCCGGCGAGCCGCCGCTGCTGCTGATTGTTGTCGATGACCCCGAGCACATTGCCCGGCAAACCCAGCAGGCGCGCCTGGCGGCGGTGGGCCAGCTGACCGCCGGCGTGGCGCACGACATCCGTAACCCCCTGGCGGCGCTTAGCAACGCCGCGCAGTTGCTGCGCGACGCCCCGCCCGAAGAGCACACGACGCTGCTGGCCATGATCCAGCGCCAGACCCGGCGCCTGAACCGCGTCATCGAGCGCATCTATGATCTGGCCAGACCGATCCAGCCGCGCCCCGAGCCGGTGGCCGTCGCCGCCTTCTTGCACGAATGGCTGCAGGATTACCGCCCCCCGCGCGAACACAGCCTGCCCGCGGTGGACACCGCGCTGGACGAGACCGGCCCCGCGGCGCTGGTCGACCCGGACCACCTGGCGGAGTGCCTGAACAACCTGATGGACAACGCCCTCCACCACGCGCGACCGCCACGCGGCAGCAGGCTGCGCCTGCTGCTGGCCTGCGGGCCGCATGCGGACGGGCGGGTGTGGATCGGCGTGGCTGACAACGGCACCAACCCCCTGCCGGCCGGGGCCGAAAGCCAGTTCGAAGCTTTTCACGGCGAGGGCAAGCTGGGCCTGGGCCTGACGCTGTGCCGCGAACTGATGAGCGCCAACGACGGCGAAATCGTGTTTGGCGCCCCGCCGGAAGGCACGGCGACGCCGGGCACCCAGGCGCTGCTGCGGCTGCCCGCGGCGCGCGGAGCCCGCGCATGAGCCGGCAGCGCGTGCTGGTCGTCGACGACGAACCGGATATCCGCGCGACCGTCGAAATCCTGCTGGGGCGCATGGGGCTCGACAGCCAGGCCGCCGCCAGTGTCGGCGAAGCCGAGGTGCTGCTGGAGACCGAGGACTTCGACCTCGTGCTTTGCGACATGCGCCTGGGGGATGGCAGCGGCCTGGACGTTGTGCGCTGGATCAGCCGGCATCAGGCGCAGACCCCCGTCACCGTGATCACCGCCTATGGCTCGGCGCAGGATGCCGTGGCCGCGCTGAAGGCCGGCGCCTTTGATTATGTGGAGAAGCCGGTCGACCTGGATCTGCTGCGCCGGCTGGTCGAGGACGCGCTGCGCCCCGGGCGGCAGCGCGCGAGCCAGGGCCCGGCCGGGTCAACAACCGCCGCCGACGGCAACCGCGGCCGCACGCCCAGCCAGCTGGTGGGCACCTCGGCGGCCATGCAGGATTTGCGCGCGATGATCGAGCGTCTGGCCCGCACCCACGCGCCGGTGTTCGTCTGCGGCGAGTCCGGGACCGGCAAGGAACTCGTGGCGCGCGAAATTCACCTGCAGGGCCCACGCCGCGACGGCCCCTTCGTCGCCGTCAACTGCGGTGCGATCCCCGCGGAACTGTTCGAGTCCGAGCTTTTCGGCCACCTCAAGGGCAGCTTCAGCGGCGCCAGCAGCGACCGCGAGGGCCTGTTCCGCGCCGCCGATCACGGCACGCTGTTCCTGGATGAGGTCGTGGATCTGCCGCTGGCGATGCAGGTGAAGCTGTTGCGGGCGCTGCAGGAGCGCGCAGTGCGCCCGGTAGGCGACCACCAGGAGCACCCGGTCGACGTACGCATCGTCTCGGCGGCCCAGCGGCCGCTGCAGCAGGCGGTGCAACGCGGGACGCTTCGCGAGGACCTGTACTACCGCCTGAACGTCATCGAGCTGGCGCTGCCCCCGCTGCGCGACCGCCAGGGCGATCTGCCCCAGCTGTGCAACCACCTGCTGGCGCGGATCGCCTCCCGCCACAGCATGCCGCGGCCGAGCATCACCGACGCCGCCCTGGACCGGCTGCGCAGCTATGGTTTCCCCGGCAACATCCGCGAGCTGGACAACTTGCTGGAACGCGCCTGCGCACTGCGCAGCCCGGGTAGCCCGATTGACGTGGCCGACCTGCACCTGAGCGACACGCCGCACGAAGACACGGCTCCGACCGTCGCGGCGCAGCCGCCCTCAAGTACCGCCCCGCCGGACGGCGCCGGCGCCTTGAGCGCCAGCGGCAACATCGACGAGGATCTGCAGGCGGCGGAGCGCGCGCGCATTCTCGCCGCGCTGGAGGCCACCCGCTGGAACCGCACCCGAGCCGCCGAGCGGCTGGGAATCAGCTTCCGCTCGCTGCGCTACCGCCTCAAGAAGCTGGGTCTGGATAGCGGCAAAAACTGACATTTTTTGTCAGTTTCTGACGCTTTGCGCACCAATCACCGCTGCGCCGCAAACCCCAAGCCACTGATTATACTTGTTTTCCAAAGTTGGCACGCTTGTCGCTTGAAAGGCCGGGCCTGCATGCAAGGCAACCAATTCAACCAAGTTTGCTACTCAATTGAGGACCCACTCATGAAAAAAGTTCAGCAGGGCTTCACGCTCATCGAACTGATGATCGTTGTTGCGATCATCGGCATCCTGGCCGCCATCGCGATCCCGGCCTACCAAGACTACATCGCCCGTTCGCAGGCTTCGGAAGCTGTGAACCTGACCTCCGGCCTGAAGGCGACCGTGGCTGACATCTACGCCAACCAAGGCGTGTTCACCAACGCCGACACCGGCTCGCAGGGCATCCCGGCCGCCGCCTCCATCACCGGCACCTACACGCAGCAGGTTGCTGTTGCTGACGGCGTGATCACCGCGACGATGAAGGGCGCTGGCTCCGTGGCCTCCGGCCTGCAAGGCACCACGATCGTGCTGACCCCGGACGTCACCAGCGGCGGCTCGATCCAGTGGACCTGCACCGGCGGCACGATGCCGGCCAAGTTCCGCCCGTCGAACTGCCGTCCGTAAGCGGACCGCATAGGATCTGGTCAGCACACGCTGATCTCGAAAAAACCCGTCCCTTGGGACGGGTTTTTTTTTGCCGGCTACCGACCGAAGGTGAACCGCATGCGCAGCCGATCTGCAAACCAAGGTTTCACACTGATTGAGTTGATGATCGTCGTTGCGATCATCGGCATCCTTGCCTCCTTTGCGATTCCGGCCTATCAGACCTACATCGCCCGTGCCCAGGCCTCGGAGATGCTGTCCCTGATGAGTGGCCTGAAAAGCGAAGTTCTTTCGCTGTGGCTGACGACCGGAAGCCTCGACGGCGCCGACAGCGGGACCAACGGATTCCCGACCGGTATCTCCGTCAGCGGTACCTACACGGAAAGTGTCAACGTCACCGACGGCGTGATCACAGGGGTTTTCCGGGATGCGGGTGTTGCGGAGCCGCTACGCGGCACCACCGTCGTACTGACGCCGTCGACCGGAGAGGGCTCAATCCGCTGGCTTTGCGCCGGTGGTACGGCGCCGATCAGCTTGCTGCCACACAGCTGCCGCACTTGAGCCCATTCGCTTCGATGCAACTATTCCGACGGCCGTGCTAGCGGGCACGGCATGACCGGCGCCCGCAACGCAAGGCTGCCGCTCTTCCTGGTGGTCTGCGGCCTCGCCGCAGGCTTTGTGGCGCTCGTCTATGCGCCGGGCTTGTCCGGCCCCTTCCTGTTTGACGACCACCCGAACCTGGGGATTCTCGAGACGCTGGCCGCGCTCGACACCTTTTCCGCGGAATGGTGGCGCCTGGTTCTCGGCAACCACTCCGGCCCGACGGGGCGCCCGCTGGCGATGCTCAGCTTCGCCGCACAGGCCTCCTCCTGGCCGCATTCGCCATTCGCTTTCAAGCTCGTCAACCTGCTGCTGCATCTGGCCACGGGCGCGTTGATCGCGCTGCTCTGCGTTGGCCTTTTGCGTGCGATGCAGCTTGCACCGGGCCGCGAAAAGGTCGTGGGCGCGCTGGTGGCGCTGGCGTGGGCGCTCCACCCCATACATGTGTCTGCGCTGCTGCACAGCGTGCAGCGGATGACTGTTCTGTCGAGCCTGTGCATGGTGGCGGCGCTGGCCCTGCTGCTGCGCTGCACCACGACGAGCGCGCCAGGCCGCCGGCACCTGCTGGGCCTATGGCTGCTGTTTCCGCTGCTTCTGCTGGCGGCCGTGCTGTCCAAGGAGAGCGGCATCCTGCTGTGCGCGCTTGCGGGCCTGCTGCTGATTGCGCTGCCTGCGCGCCCCGCGGCGGCGGCGGCGGCGGCGCTGAAATTGCGCCTGTGGAGCGCGGTGATGCTGGCAGGGCCCCTGCTGCTGCTGGGCCTGTACCTGGCCTTGAGCAGCGGCGCCATCGCCGATGCCTATGCGCTGCGAGATTACACGCTGGGTGAGCGGCTGCTGACGCAACCCGCCGTGCTGCTGGGCTACGCGGCGGACATCGTGATTCCGACGGCCGGCGCCGGCGACTTCTTCCACGATGACACGCCCGTGCGCCAACTCCGGCTGGCGGGCGCGGACTGGCTGCCCGCCGTGGCCGTCCTCGCGATACTGGCGGCGGCACTGATCAGCCTGCTGCGGCGGCCGAACCTGATCGCCTTCGGGCTGTTGTGGTTCTTTCTCGGGCATGCCCTGGAGAGCACGGTGCTGCCGCTGGAGTTGCGGTTTCAGCACCGCAACTATTTGCCCTCACTGGGCCTGCTGCTCGCATTGGCGGGCCTGCTGCTGCATCTGAGAACCCGATTGCAGATGGCGCTGCTTGCCCTCTTCATCGCCGGGGCCGGCATCGGCACCGCGGTCGCCGCTGCCGCCTGGGGCAATGCCGTATCGCTGTCGCGGTTTCTGCTGGAGGACCACCTGACATCCCCCCGCGCCTGGGAGTTCGCCACAGTCACCCTGTACAACGCCGGCCAGATTGCGCAGTCGGCGAAGGCCAACGCGACCGCAAGGCAGCTGGACCCCACGGCGTCCACCTATCAGCTGCAGGCACTCGCGATTGCCTGCGCCCAAGGCCCGCTGTCCGCCGCCGAGGTCGCGCGGCGTGGCGAACAGTTGCGCGAGGCCCGGCTGATGAAAGGCACAGGGGAATCGTTGCGCCATCTGCGTACCGAGGTCGCTGAGAGCTGCGAATCGCTGACGCCCGCCGTGCTCGGGGAGATCGGCGAAGCGCTCATGCCGGCGCTGGAAGCCAGCGCCGATACCCGGGCAAAGCAGCACGCCTACCTGGAGTTGGGTCTGGCGGCCATCGGTCGCCGCGATCTGGACGCCGCGATGGAACACCTGGAGCGTGCCTATCAACAACGCAAGGAGCCCGGCATCAGCCTGCTTCAGGCACAGCTGCTGGAATCCGCCGACCTTGCGCAGGAGGCGACATACTATCGGTCACGAACGGGGGCAGCATTACCGGCCGCCAATAATGCGATTGAGCGCCTGCTGCGGGCGCTGTCCGCCCGGTAGTCATCGCCCTGCGCCCTGAACTGGCGACCGCACCCGAATTAATCTGCAATGAACGTCTCCGTAGTCATCCCGGCGAAGAACGAAGAGTCCACGATTGCCGCAGTCGTGACCGGTGCGCTGCGCATTGGGGATGTGTGTGAAGTCGTCGTGGTGGACGACGGTTCCACCGATGCCACAGCCGCCCATGCGGGCTCGGCGGGGGCCCGCGTGGTCTCGCACCCCTACAGTCGCGGCAACGGCGCGGCAGTACGCAGCGGCGCCCTTGCCGCGACACAACCCGTCCTCGTCTTCATGGACGGGGACGGCCAGCACGACCCGGCGGACATCCCCAAACTGCTCGAGCAGCTCCAGCAGGGCCATGATCTTGCGGTGGGCGCGCGCCGGACCCGCCAGGATCAATCCAGCTTTGCGCGCTGGGGCGCGAACTCGGTGTACAACCGATTGGCGAGCCTGCTGGTTGGCCACCGCGTTGACGACCTGACCAGCGGTTTTCGGGCCTTCCGCAGGCGCGAATTTCTCTCGGTTCTGCCCCTGCTCCCCAACGGGTTTTCCTACCCGACGACATCGACGATGGCGTATTTCCGGGCAGGCCGCAGCGTGCGCTTCGTGCCCGTGCGCGTGGGCCGCCGGGCCGCAGGCGCACCCAGCCACATCCGTCCGCTCCGGGATGGACTGCGCTTTCTGACCATCATCTTCAAGGTCGTCACCCTGTACTCGCCACTCAAGGTGTTCGCGCCCGTGAGTGCCGCGCTGTTCGCGATCGGCTCGGCCTACTACCTGTACACCTACATGGCGGACGAGCGCTTTACCAACATGGGCATGCTGCTCTTCCTGTCGTCCCTGATGACCTTCCTGTTCGGCTTGCTCGCGGAGCAAATCACTACCCTCATCCACCTGCAGGTGCGCCCGACAGACGCAGCGCCCACGGCGGAACGCCGCACGACCGACGAGCCGTGATGCCGACCCTGCGCAGGCTGCTCGAGCCCCTGCGGCGAACGCCTTTGCACCCGCAGTTTCTGTTGCCGGGCCCGGCGCAATGCATCGACTGGATCCGGCACAGCGTGGCGGCGGGCGATGTGGTGCTCGACATTGGCAGCGCCGACCAGTGGACCCGCCCCTACATCACGGATGGTGCCCGCTACCTGGCGCTCGACTGGCCGACCACGGCCGCCGCCTATGCCTCGCGTCCGAACGTGTTCGCCGATGCCGCAACCTTGCCCTTTGCGGATGATTGCCTGGACGTCGTACTGCTGCTCGAAGTGCTGGAGCATCTGCCCGAGCCGGATCGGGCCCTCGCCGAAATCGCGCGCTGCCTGCGGCCCGAGGGCCGGCTGCTGCTGAGCATGCCGCTGCTCTACCCGCTACATGACGAGCCGCATGACTTCCAGAGGCTGACCCGTCACGGCCTGCAGCTGCGCCTCGCTCGCGCAGGCCTGGTGCCGATGCGGATCGACACGCAGGGACATCCGCTCCGCGCCGCGGCGCTGCTGCTCAATCTCGCGCTCGCTGGCACGCTGCTGCAGGCGATTCGCGAGCGCAGCTGGCGGCTGCTCCCGGCGCTCGCCCTGGTGCCCGCGGTTCCGGTCATCAATGTGCTGGCCTGGTGCCTGAGCCCGCTGTTGGCGACCTGGCCTGCGCTGACCACGGGCTACCTGCTCGTCGCGGTCTCGCGTGAAGGCGCGGCGCACGCGTAATCTCACCCCCACGCCAGTGCGCCCACCGCTGCGAAACCGCGCCGAGCGGCGCGCACCACGCCCCCCGAAACCCTCTCGCCAGCGCACCCAGATGCCGGACCTGATCCTCGTCACCAGCTCCTACCCGCAAGCCGAAGATGGTCGCGAGGCGGCGGGCGGCTTCGTCGCGGACCTGGCACGGACCCTCGCCGCGCAAGGCGAGCAGGTGCGCGTCATTGCCCCGGGCGACCGACGTACAGTTGCAAGCCAGGACGGGCTAACGGTGCATCGCTACTGGGCGCCGGCGGCGCCACTCTCCACACTGCGTCCGTGGAGGCCGCGCGAGCTGCTCCAGATGCTGCGCACGCTGGCCTCCGGCCGCGCGCAATTGCGCGCCGCGCTGCGCGAATGTGACGCACCCTTCGTGCTGGCGCTGTGGGCGGTTCCGGCGGGCCTGTGGGCGTGGTCGCTACGCTGCCGCTACAGCTGCTGGGTCCTCGGCAGCGATATCTGGACGTGGTCGCGCATCCCGGGCGCGCGCGCCGTGCTGAGACGCGTACTGCGAGCGAGCATCGCGGTATACGCGGATGGCTATGCCTTGGGGCGGCAGACCGAAGAGTTCGCCGGATGCCCTGTCGATTTTCTGCCCAGCACCCGCGCCATCGGGAGGGCGCCGCCGGATCGGCGATGCAGCCCGCCATATCGACTGCTCTTTCTGGGGCGCTGGCACCCGAACAAGGGCATCGACCTGCTGCTCGACGCTCTCGGGCAGCTTACAGACGACGATTGGCATGCCATCGAAAGCGTATGCGTTGCCGGTGGCGGGCCACTGGAGGCACGGGTGAAATCGGAGGTGGCGGCCCTGCAGGCGCGCGGCCGTCCCGTGCAACTCAAGGGCTTTCTCGACAAGGCGGCAGCGCGCCAGGCCATCCTCGCGGCGGACTTTCTTCTCATTCCCTCCCGCATCGAGAGCATCCCCGTTGTCTTCTCCGACGCGGTGAAGTTGGGCTGCCCGGTTATCGCTACCCCGGTGGGCGACCTGCCCCAGCTGGCCGCGATATCACGGTGGGGCCGCCTGTGTGATGCGGCCACCGCCGAGGCCATCGCCGCGGCAATTCGGAGCGCGACGCAGCCCGCGCGGGAGCACACCCCCTACGACCTGGAGGCCGTTGGTCGAATCTTCGACCTGGACGCCATCGCCGCGCAGCTAGTGCAGCATGCGCGCGAATCGGCAGCCCCCGGAACGGCCGGGGAACGGCGCGCGTGAGGGCCCGGCCGATCAGGTGGCAGCGTGTCGTAGCCACCCTGTTCATGATCGGCGCCACGGCTTGGCTGGCCGCGCTATTGACGCAGGCTTGGCCCGAGGTGGTCGCCTCCGTTCGCGAGGCACGGATCGACATCCTGTTGCTGGCCTGGGGTCTGTCACTGCTCGCGTTGCTGCTCACCGCCGAGCAGTTTCACCTGCTGATCGTCGCGCCAGGACCACAGTCTGCCGCGGGAACGCCCCGCCGGGTCACCTACAGACTGCTGATATTCGGCAACATCGCCCGGCACGTACCGGGCCGCTTCTGGGGTGTGGCCTATCAAATTGCCGCTGTGCGCGGCCTGATTGCCGGCAGTGCTGTGGTCAGCGTGAATTCGCTGCTCGCGCTCGTGCACCTGGGTCTGGCCATCGTGGCCGCCGCAGCCGTGCTACTGCCCGCGTTGCTTGCGCCCGCGACCATAGCCGCGTTGGCGCTGGGCGCGGTCCTGCTCTTTGTGGCCCTGCTTCGCTGGCGTAACGGCCTGAGCGCGTTGGCGGCGCGGCTACCGCAGCAAGGCCGGCTCAGCTTGGCGCTCGCCCGGACACTGCAGCAGATGGCCAAGATTCCGACGCCGATAATTCTTGGCTGTGTCGCTTGGGGCGCCCTGTCTTGGCTGCTGTATTTCGCGGCCTGGGGCTACTTCGGTCAATCGCTGTCGTCGCTTGCGTTCTTCGAGGGGGTGCGCCTCGCCGCGCTCTATACACTGGCCTGGCTATGCGGCTTTCTGGTGGTCATTGCACCTTCGGGCCTGGGGGTCCGTGAGGTCGTGTTTCTCGCCTTGACGCAAAGCTACACGCCGGAAGACCAAATCCTGTTCGCGGCCGCGGGGCGGCTGTGGCTGCTGGTCAACGACATCACGACGGCCGCATTGGCCTGGATATTTGGACGGGAAGCCAAGCCATGACAGTCGATCGCAGGCGAAGTGCCGAACTCGACCGCGACTATGACGATTCGGGATTCAATGTCGCCGACCCCCACGACCACCGCGGCGACAAGAACGCATACATCACCACGCTGCAGACCCTCGCCCTGCGGGAAGTCCTCGCCGCGGGGGATGGGGCACCCCTGCTGGAAATCGGCTGCGGGGCGGGCCGTGTGAGCCAGTCCCTGGTCGACCTCGGTTATGCCGTGACCGGCATTGACCCTTCGGAGCGTTTGCTGGCGCAGGCGCGCGAGCGCGTGCCCGCGGCGACCTTTACGCCCGGTGGCTTGCCCGACCTTCCCTTCCCGGACCAGAGCCAGGAGGTCATCACGCTCATCAGCGTGCTTCGCGTGCTGCACCTCGCGGGCATCGACACCGGCTACGCCGATATCACGCGGGTGCTCAAGCCCGGTGGGCGGCTACTGGTCCTGGACAACATGAAAATCGGCGACAACCGATACATCGCCGAGGACGCGCTGCGCGCGGCCATCGAGGCCTGCGGCCTGCAGCTGGTGCAGCGACGCGTCATTCGGCGTGCGCGCTGGTGGGGCATCTACGCCGTGCGCTACGGCCTGCTGCCACGCACCTGGCATGGGTGGCTGGCACGGCACGAATTGCGCGCGCTGGCGAGCGACCCGCCGATGTCGCGCTGGCGCTATCACAACGTCATCCATCTGTACGAGAAACCTGCGAGCTGACGTCGGGCGCTTTCGCAGCCACCCTCTCAGGTCCCGGTGAAGGCGCGCAGCAGTATTCGACGGGCCCACCGCCAGCGCACGCCGGGCAGGCTCGAGCCATAGATCGCCCGGCTGTGCGCGGAGGCGATCGCCCGCAGGATTGTCCTCAGCTCTCGCCAGCGCGAGTTCCCGTACTCGCCGCGGAACACCGTCAGCAGCGCCCGCTCGACATTCACCCAGGAGCGTCCGGGCGTCGCTTCGGCGACCGTGTCCACAGACTGCCCGCACAAGGCCCGCGCAGCCAGCGCGGGCAAGGGCAGGCCCGCGACGCTGGCGAGGCCGACCTGCAACCAGGCACGGCTGTTGATTTCCAGGAGCTGCCACCGACCGGTGTCGTCCTGCAGGAACGACAGTTCACACAGCCCCTGGTAGTCCAGCGCGTCAAGCACCCTTTGGGTCGCGGTCCGTAGAACGCCTTCGCACCCCGCGGTCTCGACCCATGCGCCGGTGCCGCCATGTCGCGGGTGCTTGCGCCGCTCCTGCACACACATCACCTGGACGCGACCGGCGAGATCGCGCACGGCCCAGACGTTGGTTTCGCCCTGGGGCGGCGTATGCAACCACGCTTGCAGTATCCAGCGCGGGCTCGCCTTCCAGCTGCGTTGCAACAGTTCTCGGGCCGGCGCCAGCTCCTCTGGCCGCAGGACGCAGAGCGCCTTCGCCGGCAACACGCCGACCTGCATGGAGTGAGGTTTCAGGGCCGGCTTCAACACGAAACCCTGCGGCATCAACTCGCGCGCCCCCTCCAGCGCGGACGCGTCCCCGAGGACCTGGAAGGCGGGCACGAGGTCGGCGCAGGGGCCGGATCGCAGGTACTCGAACAACTCGGCCTTGTCGAGCCCACCGAAATCGGGCAGCGCCGCCGCCCGGCTGAACACGGCCACGCCCTCAAGAGCGGCCCGCTGCTCCATCAGCAGGCGCAAACCGCCGTCCTCGGTGGCGAACACCGGCAGCGCGCCCGCGCCATTCGGCGCGGCCTCTCGCAGGATATGCCGCAACCGGTCCGCGGTGGCCTCAAGGTCTTCGGGCGGCCAGGGCAAGGCGTGGAAGTGCCGCGCCGGAACCGCATCCCGGAGCACACTGTCGGCCACCAACGCGACCACGACCACCTCAAATCCGGCCGCCAGAAAATCCTCGACCAGTGCCACGGCCGCGATCTCGCTACCGCCCGCAAGGACGACGACGCGCATCATGCGCCGACGAGTGCGTGGGTCGCGTCGATCACACGATCAAGGTCGCCCTCGGTCAGGGCCGGTGACAGCGGCAGGCTTACCGTTTGTCGGCCAATGCGCTGTGCCTGCGGCCACGCCTCCGGCTCCCAGCCAAAGGTGCTTTGGTAGTACGGGTGCTCGGCGAGCGACAGATAGTGCACGCCGGTACCGATCCCGCGCGCGTGCATGGCCGAGAGAAAATCGTCGCGTGCGATCCCGGCCGCCTGCGCATCAACGTGAATCGTATACAGATGATGCGCGTGCCGGTCCGCCGGCGAGGACGGCGTCGGCAGGCCCAGCGGGAGTCCGGCAAAGGCGTCCTGGTAGCGCTGCCAATGCGCTTCTCGGCGCTGCCACGCGGGGCCGACCTTCGCCAACTGATGCAGCCCGATGGCGGCCTGCAGATCCATCATGTTGTACTTGAAGCCGCACTCGGTGACTTGATAATGCTTGTAGCCCGAGTCGCTGAAGCGGTGCCATGCGTCCCGGCTCAGGCCATGCAGGGCCAGCACCCGGGCCCGCGCGATGGCCGCCTCGTCATGTCCGACGATCATCCCACCCTCGCCGGTGCAGATGTTCTTCGTGACATAGAAGCTGAAACAGCCGAACTCGCCGAAAGTGCCGACAGGCTGACCCTGGAACTGGGTTTCCACAGCGTGGGCGCAGTCCTCAATGACCACCAGCCCATGCCGCCTGGCGATCGCCATGATTCGGTCCATCGCGCAAGGGCGCCCCGCGAAGTGCACCGGCAGGATCGCCTGCGTGCGCGGGGTAATCGCCGCCTCGATCGCGTCCGGGTCGATGCATTGCGTACGGGGATCGACATCCGCGAGTACCGGTACCAGACCCGCGTGCACGATGGCGTTCACGGTCGCGCAGAAGGTCAAGGGCGTGGTAATGACCTCCGCGCCCGGCTCCAGATCGGCGGCGATCATGCTGACGTGCAGCGCGGCCGTGCACGAATTCACGGCGGCCACATGGCTGGCCGGCACACCTTTGTAACGGGCGAATTCCGCCTCGAACGACGCCACACGGGGGCCGGTGCCGAGCCAACCCGAGCGCAGGCAGGCCAGCACTTCCGCCTCCTCGGCCGCGCCGATATCCGGGGCGCCGAACACGATGTAGGGCTGCGCCGCCGTCATGCGCTGCGCGGACCGGTCATGGCAGAGGCGGGCGAAATGGCCAGGTAAACCGTGGGGGCCCTCATCAGGTCATCCAACTGAGCGGGAGTCAAGGCGCATAGTAGCGCTGCATCCCGCCCGTAGCGCGCCTCCGTGGCCCCTTTGGGATTGGCCCTGTCAGCGTCGGTGAGTATGCTTGGCGCACTGCGAGAGAGATTCGACAACGATGAGTCAGGGGAAGGCGCAGCCGGCGAAGGGTTACCTGAGCGGCTTGGCACGACGGCTTGTGGCCGACAAGGTGCTGGCAGAAGACAAAGCGCGTGCCGCACAGCAGGAAGCCATCAAGGAGCGCATGCCCTTTGCGCGCCACATCGTGGAAAAGGGCCTTGCGCCGTCCCGGGCCGTTGCCGAGGCCGCCAGCCGCGAGTTCGGCGCGCCGCTGATGGATCTGGCGTCCTTCCAGGTGCTGACGGAGGTCCTGGAGAAAGTCGACGAAAAGCTCGTCGAGAAGCACCACGCGCTACCGCTGCGCATCCGCGGCAAGCGGTTGTTTCTTGGTGTGGGGGACCCGACCCAGGTCGATGCGATCGACGAGATCAAGTTCCAGACGGGCCTGACCGTCGAGCCGATCGTTGTCGAATACGACAAGCTCAACAAGGCCGTGGAGGCCGCGCTGGCGCAGATGGGCGCCGGCACGATGGATCTGGGCGACGCCGACCTCGAGGGCGTGGAAGTTGGCGAGGAGGGCGGCAGTTCCGGCGCGACCGACCTGACCAAGGCCGATGCCGACGACGCGCCGATCGTGCGCTTCGTCAACAAGATGCTGCTCGACGCGATCAAGAAGGGCGCCTCGGACATCCACTTCGAGCCCTACGAAAAGCGCTACCGCATCCGCTTCCGCATCGACGGCATGCTCAAGGAGGTCGCGTCGCCGCCGATCTCGCAGGCCGGCCGTATCGCGGCACGGGTCAAGGTCATGTCCAAGCTGGACCTGGCCGAAAAGCGGGTACCGCAAGACGGCCGCATCAAGCTGATCCTGTCCAAGACCAAGGCGATCGACTTCCGCGTCAACAGCTGCCCGACGCTGTTTGGCGAGAAGATCGTGCTGCGGATTCTCGACCCCTCCAGCGCGCAGCTGGGCATTGACGTGCTCGGCTATGAGCCCTTCCAGAAGGAGCTCTACATGAACGCGCTGGCCAAGCCCTACGGGATGATTCTGGTAACCGGCCCCACCGGCTCGGGTAAGACGGTGTCGCTGTACACCGGCGTCAACATCCTCAACACGGCCGACCGCAACATCTCCACCGCGGAAGACCCGGCGGAAATCAACCTGGAAGGCGTCAACCAGGTCAACGTCAACGCCAAGATCGGGCTGACCTTCGCCGCCGCGCTGAAGGCCTTCCTGCGCCAGGACCCGGACATCATCCTGGTGGGTGAGATTCGCGACCTAGACACCGCCGAAATCGCGATCAAGGCCGCGCAAACCGGCCACCTGGTGCTGTCCACCCTGCACACCAACGACGCCCCGCAAACGCTGACCCGCCTGCTGAACATGGGCGTGCCGGCCTTCAACATCGCCACCAGCGTGACGTTGATCATCGCCCAGCGTCTGGCGCGCCGGCTGTGCAAGGCCTGCAAGAAGCCCATCGACGTGCCGAAAGAAGAGCTGCTGAAGGAGGGTTTTACCGAAACCCAGATCAGCAGCCCCGATTTTCGCATCTACGAGGCCGTTGGCTGCGACCAGTGCACCGACGGCTACAAGGGCCGGGTCGGGATTTACCAGGTGATGCCGGTCAGCGAAGAGATGGGCCGCATCATCATGCGCGAAGGCAACTCGCTGGAGATCGCTGACCAGTCAGCCAAGGAGGGCATCTGGGACCTGCGCACTTCGGCCCTCTCCAAGGTGATGCAGGGGGTCACGTCGCTGACCGAAGCGAATCGTGTCACCATTGACTGACTAGTGTCTGCCCGCCGGGCAGCGTCCTGGCGAGCTGAAGGGAGCACAGATGGCCACGGCGGCGACCGCGAAAGATCAGAAGCTCAAGCGCTTCAACTACCAGGGCCTGAACAAGGGCGGCGCGAAGATCAAGGGCATCATCGACGCCCCGACCGAGGCCCAGGCCCGGCTGACGCTGACCAAGCAGGGTCTGTCCGCCGTCAAGGTCCAGGCGCGCATCGAGCTCTTTGGCTCCGGCAAAAAGAAAATCACCTCTGGCGACATCGCCATCTTCTCGCGCCAGCTGGCCACGATGATGGCTGCGGGCGTGCCCCTGGTGCAGGCACTCGAGATCGTGGCCAACGGCCACGAAAACCCGTCGATGGGCGAACTGCTGACGTCGGTCAAGAGCGATATCGAGGCCGGCGCCAGCCTCGCCGAGGCGCTGGCCAAGCACCCGATCTACTTCGATGACCTCTTCGTGAACCTCGTCGATGCGGGCGAACGCTCCGGCGCGCTGGAAAACCTGCTCGATCGCATCGCCACCTACAAGGAGAAGACCGAAGCCCTGCGCAAAAAGGTCAAGAAGGCCCTGACCTACCCGATTGCGGTCCTGGTGATCGCGATGATTGTTACGGCAATCCTGCTGATCTTTGTCGTGCCGCAGTTCCAGGAGCTGTTCCAGGGCTTCGGGGCGGACCTGCCGGCATTCACCATGATGGTGATCCGACTATCGGAGTTCATGCAGGCCAACGTGCTGCCTATTCTCGGCGGCCTGGCGGTGGTGGGCTTTTCCTTTTCGCAGGCCAAGAAGCGCTCTCCCGCCTTTCGCAAGCTGCTCGACCGCATCGCGCTGAAATTGCCCGTCGTCGGCGAGATTCAATCCAAGTCCGCCGTGGCGCGCTTTGCCCGCACGCTGTCGACGATGTTCGCCGCCGGCGTGCCGCTGGTCGAGGCCATGGAGTCGGTGGCCAAGGCCTCCGGCAACATCGTTTACGAGGAGGCGGTCATGACAATGCGCGAGCAGGTGATGACCGGCACGCAGCTGCAGGTCACGATGGAGCAGGTGGGCGTCTGGCCGCCGATGGCCACGCAGATGGTCGCCATTGGCGAAGAGTCCGGCGCGCTGGACGAGATGTGCTCGAAGGTCGCCGACTTCTACGAAGCCGAGGTCGACAACTTGGTCGATCAGCTCTCGAGCCTCATGGAGCCGATGATCATGGCGGTGCTGGGCGTGCTGGTTGGCGGCCTGGTGATCGCGATGTACCTGCCGATCTTCAAGCTCGGCTCGGTCGTTTAAATCGTGGGCGCCTGGGAGGCCCTGCAGGGCCAGCCGGAGCTGTGGCTGCTTGCGTGCGCGGTCGTCGGCCTCGTCGTCGGCAGCTTTCTCAACGTGGTCATCCTGCGCGTCCCGGCGGCGCTGGAAGCCCAGTGGCGCCGCGATGCCGCCGAGTTTCTCGAACTGGAGCCGCCTCAGGAGCAGGCGCCCGGCATCATCTGGCCCCCCTCGCACTGCCCGCAGTGCAAGACCCCGCTGCGCTGGTGGCAAAACCTGCCCCTGCTGGGTTTTGCGCTGCTGCGCGGCCGCTGCGGCGCCTGCGGTAAGTCGATCTCCTGGCAGTACCCCATCGTCGAGCTGCTGGCCGCGGTGGTGGCCGTGTGGGCGGGCCTGCGTTTTGGGCCGGGCTGGACGGCCGTCGGGGCGATCGGCCTGGGCTGGACGCTGCTGGCGCTGACCGTCATCGACCAGCGCACACAGCTCCTGCCCGACAGCATCGTGCTGCCCCTGCTCTGGGCGGGGCTGCTGATCAACGTCTCCGGCACCTTCGTCCCGCTGGAGCAGGCGGTCATCGGGGCCGCGGCCGGCTACCTGAGCCTGTGGATCGTCTACCAGGCCTTTTTGCTGCTGACCGGCAAACACGGCATGGGCTTCGGCGACTTCAAGCTGCTGGCGGCGCTGGGCGCGTGGATGGGCTGGATGAGCCTGCCCTGGATCGTGCTGCTCTCCTCGGTGGTCGGCCTGGCCTGGGCCCTGCTGCTGCTGCTGGCGCGGCGCATGCAGCGCGACCAGCCGATGCCCTTCGGCCCCTTCCTCGCCATTGCCGGCTGGATCCATTTGCTGGAGTCGGACACGCTGCTGGCCCTGCTGGCCTGAGCGCGTCCCTGATGAGCCTGAGCGCGCCCCGATGAGCCTGTGCATCGGCCTGACCGGCGGCATCGCCTCGGGCAAATCCACCGTCGCCGCCGAGTTCGCCGCCCTGGGCGCCGACGTCATCGATGCCGACACGGTGGCGCGGGAGGTTGTCGCCCCCGGCAGCGAAGGCCTGGCCGCGGTCGTCGAGCATTTCGGCCCCGACTTTCTGAGCCCCGAAGGCGCGCTCGATCGCCGCCGCATGCGCGAGCACGTCTTCGCCGACCCCGCGCGGCGACGCGAACTCGAGGGGCTGCTGCACCCGCGCATCCGCGCCGGCCTGCACGCCTGGCGTGAGGTGCTGCAGGCGCCCTACGGGCTGATGATGGTGCCGATTCTGATCGAGGGCGGCTTCGACAGCCTGTGCCAGCGCGTGCTGGTCGTCGACGTGGCCGAGAGCGTGCAGATCGCGCGTCTGCAGGCGCGCGACGATATCGATGCCACGCTGGCGCGGCAGATGCTGGCCGCGCAGGCCAGCCGCGCAGAGCGCCTCGCTCGCGCGGATGACGTCATCGACAACAGCGGGCCTCCGGAGGCGTTGGCGGCACAGGTGGCCGCGCTGCACCGGCGCTATCTGGACCTGGCGGGTGGGGGCCAAGCCGCCGACGGGAGTGGCGACGGGGGCCGCGACGGGAGCTGACTTGATGCCCGGACGGGGCTGGCCGCACAATGGCCCGCTCGCCTGGCCGTCGATTCCGCACGTGTCCGATCACCTGCTTTGTTATGAGCATCCGCTGAACGAGCGGGTCCGCTCTGCGCTGCGTCTGGAGTACCTGTTCACCGAGTTCCGGCGGCTGGAAGCCGCGCCGGAGCTGCGCCGCGCGCTGATCGCCGTGGTCTGCGACCTGCTCAGCCTGCTGACGCGCGCGGACAGCTGGAGCGAGCTGGGGCAGCAGCTGCAGCAGGAGATCGAGACGCTGGAGACGCTGCGCCGCAGCCCCGATGTCGACGCCGCCCGGCTGGAGGACACGCTGCGCGGCTTGCAGGAGGCCAAGCAGGCGCTGGCGCGCATCGACGCGACCCAACTGCGCATCCCCAAACTGCTGCTCGCGGTGATGCAGCGCGCCACCGTACCCGGCGGCCTGGCGCCACCGGACATGCCAGCCTACACCCACTGGCTGAACCAGGACGCGAGCACTCAGCAGGCCGACATCCGTGCCTGGACCGCGCCCCTGGCCAGCTATGAAGCGGCGCTGACGCAGTTGCTGGCGCTCATCCGCGCGCGGGCGCACTGGAAGATGGTCGCGCTGGAGCAGGGCCAGTGCACCGTGCAGGGCCACAGCCGCTCCAGCCTGCTGCGCATCGCCCTGCCCCCCAGCAGCCAGTGCTACCCGGAGATCAGCGGCGGTCGCCAGCGCATGAATATCCGTCTGCGACAGGCCCCGAGCGGCGCCAACGGCAACGCGAACGGTGGGGGCGCGGCGGTGGCTGACGAGCTGCAAGTAGCCCTGTGTTGAGCCGGTGTTGAACCCCGACCCGCCCAAGCCCCACGAATCCGGCCCCGGTGGCCGCGGGCCGGGCCATCCAGGCGCGCCCGCGCGTGGCCGTTGCCCGGAGTGCGGCGGCGCCGCCTTGCGCGGCCCGGACAACCCGCACCGCCCCTTCTGCTCGCGCCGTTGCCGGCTACTGGACCTGGGCGAGTGGTTCGATGAGTTCGGCACCCGCGACGAGGACGACGAGGCCCGCGACTAGCGCGCGCCGCGCCCGCCAACGCGCCCCGGCCGGACCCAGCCGCAGGTGCCGCGGCGCTGGTGCCCTAGTCCGGCAGCGCCCAGCGAATGCCGGCAATGCCCTGGCCCCAGTGCGCACGCGCCTGGGCCTCCGCCCCCAGATCCAGGCCGCCCAGCGCGTAGGTGGGCAAACCGCCCTGCGCCACGATGTCGGCGAAGGCCGCCCAGCCGATGCCGGCGCGCCCCGGGTGGGTCGGCGTCTCGCGCACGGGGCCCAACAGCGCGAAGTCGCAGCCCAGCGCCCGCGCCGTGACCCAGCTCGGCGCATCGTGCGTGGCCGCCGAGAGCCACAACGTGGCCGGAACCGGTCGTTCGCGGCACTGCGCCAGCGCCGCGCCGCGCAGGTGAAAACCGGCCGCGCCCAGCGCCTGGGTCTGTTCCGGGTCGCGATCCAATATCCAGCCGGGCCCAGGCGCCGCGATCAGGGCGGCGGCCAGCCGGTGGTATTCGGCATCGCCGAGCGCCGGCAGCCGCAGGCGCGCCAGCGGCCAGCCCGCCGCCTGCCAGGCCCGCGCCAGGCGCTTGAGGGCGGGCAGGTCGGCCTTCGCGGGCGTGATGGGCAAGGCACGCGGCAGCGCCAGCGCCCGCAGGATCGGGCCATCGGCGCCCAGCAGGTCCAGCACCCGCAGCTGGGCCAGGTCGGCCCAGCACAGCGCCTGGCCGTCGTGGCCGGCGGGCTCGCCCTGCCAGTCCTGCACGCGATAAACCCACATCTGCACGTCGCGGTCGCTGTAGCTGTGCGCGATGCGAATCAGCGGGCTGTAGCCCTGCGGCCGCACCGTGATGCCCAGCTCCTCGGCCAGCTCCCGGCACAGCGCCTGCTCGGGGCTCTCGCCGGGCTCGATCTTGCCGCCCGGGAACTCCCACTTGCCGGCGGCGATCTTGCCGGCGGGGCGCTGCGTGGCCAGCCAGCGGCCATCGGCCCGCTGCAGCACGCCGGCGGCGACCCGCACGGTGGGGCGCATCAGCTGCGGTATTCGGCGTTGATGCGCACGTAGTCGTAGGAGTAGTCGCAGGTCCACACGCGCGCACTGGCCGCGCCCCGGCCGAGGCGGATGCGCACCGTGTACTCGGGCCGCTGGCATACGGCGGCGCCGCGGGCCTCGGTGTACTCCGGGTGCGGCTCGCCCTGGGCGATCAGGCAGACCTCGTCCAGCCACAGATCCACGGCGCCCACGTCCAGCTCCGGCAGGCCGCTGCGGCCCACGGCCGCCAGGATCCGGCCCCAGTTGGGGTCGCCGGCGAAAGCGGCGGTCTTGACCAGCGGCGAGGTGGCCACGCAGTCGGCCACCTGCCGGGCCGCGGCCGGGCTCTCGGCCTGTTCGACCTCGATGGTCAGCAGCCGCGTGGCGCCTTCGGCGTCGCGCACGATGCCCTGGGCCAGCTCGGCCAGCAGCGCGTCGAGCGCGGCCTGGAAGTCGGCGAGGTCCTCGCCACGCAGCGGGGCGCCACCCGCGGCGCCGGTGGCGGCGAGGACGCAGGCGTCGTTCGTCGAGGTGTCGCCGTCGACGCAGATGGCGTTGAAGGAGCCGGCCACGGCGCTGCGCAATGCGGCCTGCGTGGCGCTGGCCTCCAGCGGCGCATCGGTGGCCACGAAGGCCAACAGCGTCGCCATGTCCGGCGCAATCATGCCGGCGCCCTTGGCCATGCCGGTCAGCGTCAGGTGGCGGCCGTCGGCCAGCGTCAGCGTGCGGCTGCGCAGCTTGGGCAGCGTGTCCGTCGTCATGATGGCGCGGGCGGCGCGCGGCCAGTTCTGCGCATCCAGCGCCGCCACCAGATCGGGCATTGCTCGGTCGAAAGGCTCGACGCGCAGGGCCTCGCCAATGACGCCGGTCGAGAAGGGCAAAACGGCCTCCGGCGTCAGTTCCAGGGCCTGCGCGGCCAGCGCGCAGCTCTGCTCGGCCGCCGCCAGGCCGGCGGCGCCGGTGCCGGCGTTGGCGTTGCCGGCGTTGATCAGCCAGGCCCGGCCGGCCTCCAGCCGCGCGCGCGCCAGGTGCACCGGTGCCGCGCAGAAGGCGTTACGGGTAAACACGCCGGCCATGGTCGTGCCCACGGCGAAGCGCAGCAGCACCACGTCGTCGCGGTTGCGATAGCGGATGCCGGCCTGGGCCACCGCCAGCTCGACGCCGGGCACGGCCTGCCAGGGCGCATCGGCATTCCAGTTGACCGCCACGGCCTAGCCCCGCGCCGTGGCCGGGCGCGGGCCGGGGCCTGCGCCGAGACTCAGGCCAGCTTGCCGTGGCATTGCTTGTACTTCTTGCCCGAGCCGCAGGGGCAAGGCTCGTTGCGGCCGACCTTGGGCAGCTCGCGTTTCTGGGTCACCGGGGGCGGCATGGGCGCCTTGGGCCGGGCCGTGGTCCGCCGCCCCGCCGCGCTGCCCTGCGGCCGGGGCTGCGCGGCCGCCGGCGCGCCCGCTGCGGGCTCACCCTCGACGGGCTGGCCGGTCTCCGGGTCGATGTCGCCGGGCTGCAACGGGCTGCGTGCGTCGGCGTGCTCGTAATGCATCTCGCGCTGCGGGCGCGGTGCATCGGCTGGCGCCACATCCTCCGGGCGCTGGATCTTCACCTTGCACAGGATGGCCGTGACCTCCTGCTTGTAGCGCTCCAGCAGCTCGGTGAACATCGCGAAGGCCTCGCGCTTGTACTCCTGCTTGGGATCCTTTTGCGCATAGCCGCGCAGGTGGATGCCGCGGCGCAGGTCGTCCATGCCGGCCAGGTGCTCGCGCCAGAGCGTGTCCAGCACCTGCAACATCATCGCCTTCTCGAAATGATCCAGCTGCTCGGCCCCGGCCAGCTCGCGCTTGGCCTCGTAGGCGCTGGCGACCTCGCTCTGGATGCGCTCCAGCATCGCGTCGTCGGACAGCGTCTTGTCCTCCTCCGCCCAGGCCGCCGGGTCGGCTTCCAGCGCCACCTCCCGCTGCAGCGCCTCGCGCAGGTCGTCCAGGCGCCACAGCTCCTCCGGCGCGCCGGCCGGCACATAGCTGCGGAAGATCCTTTCCACGACGTCCTCGCGGATCGTCTCCACGACCTCGCGCACGTCCTGGCCGGACAGCAGCTCGTCGCGCTGCTCGTAGATCACGCGGCGCTGGTCGTTGGCCACGTTGTCGTATTCGAGCAGGTTCTTGCGGATATCGAAGTTGTGCGCCTCGACCTTGCGCTGTGCGGTTTCGATCGAGCGCGTCACCCAGCGGTGCTCGATGGCCTCGCCTTCCTCCATCCCCAGGCCCTTGAGCATGGCCTGCAGGCGGGGCGGCGTGAAGATCCGCATCAGGTTGTCTTCGAGCGACAGGTAGAAGCGCGTGCGCCCCGGGTCGCCCTGGCGGCCGGCCCGGCCGCGCAGCTGGTTGTCGATGCGCCGCGACTCATGGCGCTCGGAGCCCAGCACATACAGGCCGCCGGCCTCCAGCACCTGGCCGTGGCGCTCTTCCCATTCGGTGCGGGCCTTGGTGCGGCCGACCTCGTCGTCCTCGGGCAGCTCGGCCAACACGGCCTCCAGGCTGCCACCGAGCACGATGTCGGTGCCGCGGCCGGCCATGTTGGTCGCGATGGTCACCGCGCCGGGGCGGCCGGCCTGGGCGATGATGTCGGCCTCGCGCTCGTGCTGCTTGGCGTTCAGCACCTCGTGGCCGATGCCCTTCTGCTTGAGCAGGGCAGAAACGATTTCCGAGGTCTCGATCGACGCCGTGCCGACCAGTACCGGCTGGCCACGCTCGACGGCATCCTTGACGTCCTCGGCGATGGCCTCGAACTTCTCCCGCGCCGTCATGTAGATCAGGTCGCCCTGATCGTCGCGGATCATCGGCTTGTTGGTCGGGATCACGACCACTTCCAGCCCGTAGATGGTCTGGAATTCGAAGGCTTCGGTATCCGCCGTGCCGGTCATGCCGGAGAGCTTGTCGTAGAGCCGGAAGTAGTTCTGGAAGGTGATCGAGGCCAGCGTCTGGTTTTCCTGCTGGATCGGCACGCCTTCCTTGGCCTCGATGGCCTGGTGCAGGCCATCCGACCAGCGCCGGCCCGGCATCATGCGGCCGGTGAACTCATCCACGATGACGATCTGGCCGTTGCGCACGATGTATTCGACGTCGCGCTGATACAGGTGGTGCGCCCGCAGCGCCGCCGTCAGGTGGTGCATCAGGATGATGTTCGAGGCGTCGTACAGCGAGCCCTCGTTGACCAGCCCGGCTTCCAGGAACAGCTCCTCGACGTTGTGGTGGCCCTCTTCCGTCAGGTAGATCTGCTTGGTCTTCTCGTCGACGGTGAAGTCGCCCGGGCCATCCTCCTCCTGCTGCGGCTTGAGGTTGGGCACCAGCGTGTTCATGCGCCGGTACAGCTCGGGGTTGTCGTCGGTGGGCCCGGAGATGATCAGCGGCGTACGCGCCTCGTCGATCAGGATCGAGTCGACCTCGTCGACCACCGCGTAGGCATGCCCGCGCTGGACCTTGTCCTCCACGCGGAAGGCCATGTTGTCGCGCAGGTAGTCAAAGCCAAATTCGTTATTGGTGCCGTAGGTGATATCGCAGGCATAGGCGGCGCGCTTTTCGTCCGCGTTCTGGCCGTGCACCACCACGCCGGTCGACAGGCCCAGGAAGCCATACAGCCGGCCCATCCAGGCCGAGTCGCGCCGGGCCAGGTAGTCGTTGACGGTCACCACGTGCACGCCGCGTCCGGTCAGCGCGTTCAGGTACACCGGCAGCGTGGCCACCAGCGTCTTGCCCTCGCCGGTGCGCATCTCCGAGATGCGCCCCTGGTGCAGCACCGCACCACCGATCAGCTGCACGTCGAAGTGGCGCATGCCCAGCACCCGCCGGCTGGCTTCGCGCACGACGGCGAAGGCCTCGGGCAGCAAAGCGTCCAGGTTGCTGCCCTCGCTCAGGCGCTGCTTGAACTCATCGGTCTTGGCCGCCAGCGTGGCGTCGTCCAGAGCCTGCAACGACTCCTCGAGCGCGGCGGTCTTGCGCACCAGGGCGTCCATGCGGGAAATGACCCGACGGTTGCGGCTGCCAAAGAGACGGGTGAGGAACTGGGCCATAGACAAACAAAAACGGGGCGTGCGCCCCGTCCTGGTGACAAACTCTCGCATTGTAACGGGGCCATGGCGGCCCCGTCCCTAGGCGGCCGGCTTAGCCCCGGTTGCGCTGGGCCACATAGCGCGCCGGATCGACCCGCTTGCCGTCCATGATCACCTCGAAGTGCACATGGGCGCCGGTGGCACGACCGGACCGGCCGACGTGCGCAATCACCTGACCGCGCTCGATGCGATCACCGGCCCGAACCAGGTTGCGCTGGTTGTGCGCATAGCGGGTCACGTAGCCATTGCCGTGGTTGATCTCCACGACGTTGCCATAGCCGCTGCGCTTGCCCGAATAGACGACGATGCCGGCGGCCACGCTGATGACATCCGAGCCCTGCGGCGCCGCGAAATCCAGGCCGTAGTGGCTGCTGCGGCGGCCGTTGAAGGGATCGTGGCGCACGCCGAAGCGCGAGGAAATCCAGCCCTTGACCACCGGCCAGCCCGAGGGGGCGCTCTGCCGTTGCAACTGGCTCACCATCAGCAGGTGCTCCAGGATGTCCAACTGCCGGCGGCGCAGCTCCAGCTGGGCGCCGATGTCCTCATAAGCCGGCGCCAGTTCGCCCAGCGTCGCCTCGCCGGGCAGCGGGCCGCCCAGCGGCGGGTCGGCGCTGAAGTCAAAGAGTTCGGGCTCCAGCATGGCCATCTCGGCCAGCGTTTCCCCCAGCGCGTTGAGCCGATCCAGGCTCGCCTGCATGCGGCCCAGTTCGCGGGCCAGCTGCATCTGCCCGGCCACGGTTTCTTCGCTGATGCTGTCCAGCCGCAGCTGCTCGCGCTCCAGGTTGGCGCGCAGATCGCGCACCTCACCCAGCCCCAGCGCCAGCACCATTTGCCGGTCCGGGGCGGTGTAGCGGCCGGCCCCGAAGGCCGCCGCAACGGCGAGCAGCACCGCGCTGATCAGCATGGCCTGACGAAGGGCCCCCGCCCCTCGTACTATGGTTCCCAAACTTTCCATGTCCTGTGGATCTCTCCGTGAGCGACGAACGCACCCTGATGGGCGCCCTGGATGGGGCGCTTGACTCGATCTGGGACCGAGTCGCTCTGCATCAGCGCATCGATCGATGCCTCTCCAAGGTTCTCCCCAACGCCCTGGCGCGTCATACCCGGGTCAGCTGCGTCGATAGCGACAGCCTGATCCTGATCTGCGACACCCCGGCGTGGGCTGCAGATCTACGCTACCGGGAACGCCAGATCGTGGAAATCGTAAATAATTGGGAGGACTTGCGTCTAGCGCGCTGTCGCGTGCTCGTTCGACCCGACGTCTTCAACTAGCGGCCAGCGCCGCCTCCCGCGTCTGCGCCGCCCCGTCCGCGGGCGCCGCCACCGTACCCCATGCATAACTCGCCGGGTTGGCAAGCACGGCGCGTGCCATCTTGTTGTTCAGCGCGTGGCCGGCCTTGTAGGCCGTGTAGTGGCCGCGCAATGGCGCGCCCAGCAAAGCCAGGTCGCCAATGGCATCCAGGATCTTGTGGCGCACGAATTCGTCGGCATAGCGCAGGCCGTCGTCGTTCAGCACGCGGTAGTCGTCCAGCACGATGGCGTTGTCCAGGCTGCCGCCCAGGGCCATCTCGTGCTGGCGCAGATATTCGATGTCGCGCAGAAAACCAAAGGTTCGCGCGCGCGAAAGTTCGTGGACAAAGGTGTCCGGGTCGAGCTCGACACTGACCTGCTGCCCGGCCTCGATGGCGGGGTGGTCGAAGTCGATCTCCAGGCTCAGCTTGAAACCTTCGTAGGGTTCCAGCCGCGCCCATTTGTCCTCGTCGCCCACCTGCACCGCCTCGCGGATGATCATGTATCGCCGCGGGGCGTCCAGCGTGACCATGCCGGTGGACTGAATCAGGAACACGAAGGGCCCGGAGCTGCCATCGACGATGGGCACCTCCGGCGCGGACAGGCGCACGATGACGTTGTCCAGACCGAGCCCGGCAATGGCCGACAGCAGGTGCTCCACGGTGGCCACGCGCTGGCCCTCGCAGGTCAGCGCCGTGCACAGCGTGGTCTCGGTCACCAGGTCCGCGCGCGCGGGGATGCGCTGCCAGCCCTCGGCGCCATCCGGGCGCTCGAAGACGACACCGGTATCGGCGGGCGCGGGCAGCATGTCCATGCGCACGGGGTTGCCCGAGTGCAGGCCGATGCCGGTCAGGTGCACCGCTTTGCGCAGCGTGGTCTGGCGTATGTCCATTCAGTTCCTGGCGAGTGCGAGGACCATGGCCCCCGGCCCGCAGGCCGGGGGACACGGCAATCCAGCCGGAATCATACGCTCTGACTGGATTTTGTGCAACGCAACATACCTCGGCGTACGGTCAGGGGAGCCCCATGCTCCCCGTCGCGCAGCGCCATCTGGCGGGGCCGGATGGACCCCGCCGTGCCCGACTAGTTCGCCTGCCGCCGGAGGAAGGCCGGCACGTCCATGTACTCGTAGCCGTCGTCAGGCTTGGCCGCCGCACTGCCCACCGTCGGCAGCGGGGCCGCCGCCGGCGCCGGCTTGTTGCGCTCGATGGCCGGCTTCTCGAAGCCCTTGTAACCCTTGTCGGCCGGGCGCGCGCTGATCGGCGAGACCTTGCTCGACTCGGGCTGGCTCTGCTTCTTGAACACGCTGTCCAGGCCAGTGGCCACGACGGTGACGCGCAGCTCCTCGCCCAGCGACTCGTCGTCGACGGTGCCCACGATGACCTCGGCGGTCTCCGAGGCGCTCTCGGAAATCGTCTCCATCACGGTGGTGTATTCGTCGATGGTCAGGTCGGAGCCGGTGATGTTGACCAGCAGGCCCTCGGCGCCCTGGATGTTCAACTCTTCCAGCAGCGGGCAGGCCAGCGCGCTGGTCGCGGCCTCGGTGGCGCGGTCTTCGCCCTTGCCGCGGCCGATGCCGATCATCGCCATGCCCTGCACGCCCATCACCTTCTTCACGTCGGCAAAGTCGACGTTGACGATGCCTTCGCAGTTGATGATTTCGGCGATGCCCTGCACCGCGTTGTGCAGAACGTCGTTGCTGGCGCGGAAGGCCTCACGCATCGACACGCCCTTGCCCAGCACCGGCAGCAGGCGCTCGTTGGGGATGACGATCAGCGAGTGCACATGCTTGTTCAGCTCCTCGATGCCGTGCTTGGCCACGGCCATGCGCTTGGCACGCTCGAACTGGAAGGGCTTGGTCACCACGGCCACGGTCAGGATGCCCATCTCGCGGGCGATCTCGGCCACCACGGGTGCGGCGCCGGTGCCCGTGCCCCCGCCCATGCCGGCGGTGATGAACAGCATGTCGGTGCCGTCGATGATCTCGACGATGCGGTCGCGGTCCTCCAGCGCGGCCTGCCGGCCGACGTTGGGATCGGCGCCGGCCCCCAGGCCGCGGGTGATCTGCTGGCCGATGGGCAGCAGCACATCGGCGCTGCAGCGGCGCAGGTGCTGGGCATCGGTGTTGGCGCAGATGAACTCCACGCCCTTGATGCCGGCCTCGACCATCTGGTTGACGGTGTTGCTGCCGCCACCGCCGACGCCGATGACCTTGATCACCGCGTCGCGCGTCGGGGCTTCCATGACTTCGAAGATTTCGTCGGTAGGCATTGCTTGGTCTCCTTGCGGATGCTTGGGCTTTGAATCAGAAGTTGCGTTGCAGCCAGCTCTTGAACTGCTCCCACCGGGAGGCCAAGCTGGCGCCACCCCCCGGGGCCGGGCTCGGCAGCCCGGCCTGCTTGCCGAAGCGCAGCAGGCCGATCGCCGTGGCATAGGCCGGATCCTTCGTGACCTCCTCCAGGCCACTGACATTGAGCGGCAGGCCCACACGGGCCGGGCGCTCAAAGATTTCTTCCGCCAGCAGGCAGATCCCGGGCAGCTTCGCGCTGCCGCCGGTCAGCACCACGCCGCCGGCCGGCAGCGGGTGGTCAAAGCCGCCCTCGCGCACCTTGCGCAGGGCCAGGCGGAATATCTCGTCGACGCGGGCGCGCACGACCTCGGTCAGCATGTGGCGGCTGACCTGGCGGGCCGGGCGGTCGCCAACGTCCTCCACCTGCACCGTGTCCTCCTCGCCGTCCAGCAGCTCGGGTACGGCGCAGGCGTGCTTCACCTTGATCGCCTCGGCGCTCTTGAAGGGGGCGCGCATCGCCACGGCGATGTCGTTGGTGATGTGGTCGCCGCCGATGGGGATCACGCCGGAATGGCGGATCGAGCCGTGCTGGAACACGGCCACATCGGTGGTGCCGCCGCCGATGTCCAGCAGCACCACGCCCAGTTCGCGCTCGTCCTCGTTGAGCACCGCGTAAGCCGCGGCCAGCGACTGCAGCACGATGCGGTTGGCCGACAGCCCGCAGTGGCTGATGCACTTGTGCAGGTTCTGCGTCGCGCTCTTGCTGGCCGTCACCATGTGGATGCGCGCCTCCAGGCGCACGCCGGACATGCCGGCCGGCTCGGTGATGCCGTCCTGGTCGTCCAGGATGTATTCCTGCGGCAGCACGTGCAGCACCTGCTGGTCGGCGCTGATCGCCACCGCCGAGGCCGAGCTGATGACCCGCTCGACGTCCTTGGGCGTGACTTCGCGGTGCGGCTTGGCCACCGGCACGATGCCCTGCGAGTTCTGGCTGGCCAGGTGGCTGCCGGTGATGCTGGCGTGCACCGCCTGCACCGTGCAGGAGGCCATTTCGTTGGCTTCCTGCACCGCGGCCTGGATGCTCTTGGTCGTCGCGTCGATGTTGACCACGACGCCCTTCTTGATGCCCTTCGACGGCGCCGCGCCATGGCCGACGACGCGCACGTGGCCATCGGCGCCGACGTCGCCGACCACGACGGCGACCTTGGCGGTGCCCAGGTCCAGGCCGACGCTGAGATTGGCGTCCGGGCGACGGTTCATGAATCCTCCTCGGGGGTCGCCGACGCGTTCCAGCGCACGGCGAAGGCATGGCGGTAGCGCAGATCGATCGCCGCAACCCGGGAGAGTTCCGGGCGCAGCGCCGGCAGCGCCGATTCGGTCAGGCGGCGCAGCGCGGGCGCCCAGTCGGGCCGGCCCAGCTCCACCGCCACGCGCTGCTCGGGCGCCCAGCCCAGCGACAGGGCCAGCTGGTTGCCGGGGCGCAGCGTCAGGCCGTGCACGGCGCAGCCGGCGCAGGCGCCGCCGACCTCGCGCAGCAGCGCCGCAATTTCATCCAGCCGGCCCGGCGTGGCGCTGACGGTGGGCAGCGCCGGCAGCGCCGGCACCGGCAGCACGGTGCCCTGGCGGCTCAGTACGCCGCCGGCGGCGAGATTGGCCAGCGGGGCGTGCTCGCGCAGGCGCAGCGCCAGCCGATCCGGCCACAGGAATTCGATGTCGGCGCCGGCCACCCAGGGCAGCGTGTCCAGCGCGGCCTCGACCTGCGCGGCCGAGGTGGCAAAAAAGCCGCCCTGGCGCGCCTGCTCCAGCGCATCGGCAATCGCCGGCGCACCGCTGCGGGTGAAGTCGCCATACAGCTCCAGCCGCAGCGGCTCCGCGCCCTGGCGCACCAGCCCGCCGATCAGCACGGCCAGCAGCACGACGATCGCCGCCGCGCCCCAGGGGAAGCGCGCCACTTCGGTCTGCGCCACGCTCATCGGCGCAGCTCCGCGCTGTGTTCCAGGATGCGTCGCAGCAGCGTGGGGAAGTCCATCCCGGCCGCCGCGGCCGCCTTGGGCACCAGGCTGTGCGAGGTCATGCCGGGCACGGTGTTGGCCTCCAGCAGCCAGGGCGCACCCTGCGCATCGAGCAAAAAGTCCACTCGGCCCCAGCCCTCGCAGCCCAGCGCTTCGAAGGCCTGCTGGCACAGCGCCTGCAGCTCGGCCATGCGCGCCGCGCCCAGCTCCTCGGGCACGCGGTACACCGTGCTGTCCAGCGTGTATTTGGCCTCGTAGTCGTAGAAGGGCGTCGCCGGTTCGATCTTCAGCAGCGGCAGCGGCGTGCCGCCAAGAATGGCGCAGGTGTATTCGCCACCCAGCACGGCGGCTTCGGCAATCACCAGCGGGTCGCCGGCGCGGGCCTGCTCGTAGGCGGCAACCATGTCGGCGGCCGCGTCAACCCGGCTCAGGCCGATGCTCGAACCCTCGCGGCAGGGCTTGACGAAGAGCGGCAGGCCCAGCGCCTCCACCGCGGCCTGTGCCTCGGCCGCGCTGCGCAGGATGCGATAGGGCGGCGTGGGCAGCCCGGCGCCCTGCCAAACGCGCTTGCTGCGCAGCTTGTCCATGGCCAGCGCCGAGGCGGCCACGCCGCTGCCGGTATAGGGGATACCCTGCAGCTCCAGCGCCGCCTGCGCATGCCCATCCTCGCCACCACGGCCATGCAGCACGATGAAGGCGCGGTCGAAGCCCTCGGCGCCCAGCGCCAGCAGCCGTTGCGGCGTGGTATCGACCAGCACGGCATCGACGCCGGCCTCGAGTAGGCCCGCATGCACGGCCGCGCCGCTGTCCAGCGACACCGCGCGCTCCTCGGACCAGCCACCGTAGAGCACCGCCACCCGACCCAGGTCGCTCATGCGGCCTCCCCGACGATGCGCACTTCCGGCTGCAGCCGGATGCCGGTGGATTCGGCGACCCGACGCTGCACTTCCAGCAGCAGGGCCTCGATGTCCGCGGCCCGCGCGGCGCCGCGGTTGAGGATGAAATTGGCGTGCTTGGTCGAGACCTCGGCCTCGCCGATGCGGTGGCCCTTGAGCCCACAACGCTCGATCAACGCGGCGGCGTGATCGCCCTCGGGGTTGCGAAACACCGAGCCGCAGGAGGGCTGGCCCACGGGCTGCTTGGCGCGGCGCTCGGCCAGCATCTCGCGCAGCTCCGTGCGCAGCGCCGGCACATCCCCGCCGGGCCGCAGCGCCAGCGTCGCCGCCAGGTAGATTAGCGCCTCGCTCGGGCCGCGGGCGTGGCGGTAGCCGGTCTCGAAGGCCTGCGCGTCCAGCCGCTCGCGGCGGCCGTCGCGATGCAGCACCTCCACGCCCTCCACGACCTCCCAGGTCTCGCCGCCCCAGGCGCCGGCATTCATCGCCAGTGCGCCACCGATGCTGCCGGGGATGCCGCCGAAGAAGGTGGCGCCGGCCAGGCCGGCCTTGGCGCACTGGGTCGCCAGCGTCGCGCAGTGCACGCCGGCGCCGGTTTCGACGCGGCCGCTCTGGGCGTCGATATCCAGCGTCGTAAAGACGTCGTAGAGGATGATCACCGCGCCGGGCCAGCCGCCGTCGCGCACCAGCAGATTGCTGCCCAGGCCCACCGGCAGCACCTCGCCCTCGTAGGCCGCCAGGAAGGTCGCCAGGTCCTCGGCGTCGGCGGGGCGGAACCACAGCGCCGCCGGGCCGCCGGCGCGCCAGCTGACGTGGCCGGCCATGGGCTCGCGCTCGCGCAGCTCGCCGCGCAACGGGGGCAGCGTCGCCAGGCTCATTGGGGCAGCCCTTCGGCGCGGATGGCGCGGGCGCGGCCGCTGATGTCGCCGGCACCCATGAACAGCAGCAAGTCACCGTCTCGGGCCACGCGGGCGAGCTGCGCCGGCAGCTCATCGAGCTCGGCGACGAAGACCGGCTCCACCCCGCCGCGCAGGCGCACGGCGCGGGCCAGCGAACGGCCGTCGGCCTGCGCCACCGGCGCCTCGCCGGCCGCGTAGACCTCGGTGAGCAGCAGCGCCGGCGCGTTGGCCAGCACGCGCGCGAAGTCCTCGAACAGGTCGCGCGTGCGGCTGTAGCGATGCGGCTGGAAGACCAGCACGCAGCGGCGCTCCGGCCAGGCCTCGGCCACGGCGCGCAGCGTGGCCTCCAGCTCGCGGGGGTGGTGCCCGTAGTCGTCGATGACCAGCGCCTTGCCGCCCTGCGGCAGCGCCACCTCGCCCAGCACCTCGCAGCGCCGGCCGATGCCCTTGAAGCCGGCCAGGGCCGGGGCCACCTGGGCCGGGTCCAGCCCCAGCTCGCAGGCCACGGCCAGCGCCGCGATGGCGTTTTGCGCGTTGTGCCGGCCGGGCAGCGCCAGGCGCACCGGCACGGCGTCGCCGCCACGGGCGGAGAACTCGAAGAGCGTGTCGGCCCCCTCGCTGCGCAGGCCGCTGCCGCGGTAGTCGGCCTGCTCGGCGAAGCCGTAGCTGGCAAAAGGCCGGCCGATGCGGCTGGCCAGCGCCATCAGCTCGGCGTCATCGGCGCAGAGCAGCGCCAGGCCATAAAAGGGCAGCTGCTGCAAAAACTGCAGGTAGCTCTCGTGCAGGCGCTGCGGGTCCTGGCCGTAGGTGTCCATGTGGTCCAGGTCCACATTGGTCACCACCGACAGCATCGGCGACAGGTGCAGGAAGGAGGCATCGCTCTCGTCGGCCTCGGCCACCAGGTAGGGGCCGGCGCCCAGGGCCGCGTTGGCGCCCGAGCTCTTCAGCAGGCCGCCGATGACGTAGGTCGGGTCCAGCCCGCCGGCGGCCAGCAGCGTGGCCGTCAGGCTGGTGGTGGTGGTCTTGCCATGGGTGCCCGCGATGGCAATGCCAAAACGAAAGCGCATCAGCTCCGCCAGCATTTCCGCGCGGCGGATCACCGGGATGCGCCCGGCCATCGCGGCGGCCACCTCGGGATTCTCGACGCCGACGGCGGTCGAGCGCACCACGACGTCGACGCCCTCGATGGCCTCGGCGGCATGGCCGATGCGCACCTGCGCGCCCATGTCGCGCAGGCGCTGCACGGCCGGCGACTCGCGCTGGTCCGAGCCGCTGACGCTGTAGCCCAGGTTCAGTAGCACCTCGGCGATGCCGGCCATGCCCGAGCCGCCGATGCCCACGAAGTGCACCCGCGCGATCTTGCGCAGGCGCCGGTCGAGCATCTTGCTGATGGCGTCGGCATCGATCATCGCGGGTCTCCCATGAATTCCAGGGCCGCGTCGCGCAGCGCCTCGGTGGCCTGGCGCTTGGCGCTGGCGCGCAGGGCCGTCGCCTTGTCCTGCAGTTGCTGCGGCGCCGCGGCGATCTCGCCCAGCAGCGCCGCCAGGCGCTCGGCGCTCAGCTCGGCCTGCGGCAGCAGCCAGCCGCCCTCGGCGGCGACCTGATGCTCGGCATTGGCGCGCTGGTGGTCGTCGATCGCGTTGGGCAGCGGCACCAGGATCGCGGCCAGACCCACGGCCGCCAGCTCGGCCAGGCTCAGCGCGCCGGCGCGGCAGATCACCAGGTCCGCCTGCGCATAGGCGGCCGGCATGTCGTCGATAAAGGCCTCCGGCGCGGCGTCCAGGCCGGCTGCGGCGTAGGCCTGCTGCGCCGCCGCCAGCGTGCGTCCGGCCTGGTGGCGCACCTGTGGCCGCAGGGCCTCGGGCAGCTGCGCCAGCGCCGCGGGCACGATCTCGTTCAGCACCTGCGCGCCCTGGCTCCCGCCCAACACCAGCAGACGCAGCGGCTGTTGCGCGCCAACGCCACGCGCCTGCGGCTCCGGCAGGGCCAGAATCTGCGCGCGCACCGGGTTGCCCACGACGCGCACCCGCGACGAATCGGCAAAGGTGTGCGGGTAGGCGGCATAGACCCCACGGGCGAAACGCGCCAGCAGCCGGTTGGTCGAGCCGGCCCGCGCATTCTGCTCGTGGATCAGCAGCGGCACGCCGGCCAGCGCCGCCGCCAGCCCACCCGGCGCGGCGGCATAGCCGCCAAAGCCGAAGACCAGACGCGGCTTCAGCTTGCGCAGCAGGCGCCAGGCCTGCCAGACGCTGCGCGCCAGCGTCCAGGGGAGCGCCAGGCGGGCCGCCCAGCCCTTGCCGCGCACGCCGGCCACGCTGATCGTGTGCAGCGGCAGCCCGGCCTGCGGCACCAGCCGCGCCTCCATGCCGGCGGCCGTGCCCAGCCAGTCCACGGTCTGGCCGCGCTCGCGCAAGGCCTGAGCCAGGGCCAGGCCCGGCATGATGTGCCCGCCGGTGCCGCCGGCCATGATCAGCACGCTCATCGGCCCGTCTCCGGCGCCGTCTCGTAGCCGGCACGCAGCAGCAGGGCCACGGCGATCAGGCAGGCCCAGAGGTGGCTGCCGCCATAGCTGAAGAAGGGCAAGGGCAGGCCCTTGGTCGGCAGCAGGCCCAGGTTGACGCCCAGGTTCAGCCCGGCCTGCAGCACCAGCCACAGCGTCATCAGCACACAGACATGGCCGGCGAAGTCGGCGCCGGCGTCGTAGGCGCGGCCGGCCAAGCGCCAGCCCGCCCGCAGCAGCAGCGTGAAGCCGGCCAGCAGCAGCAGCACGCCGGCCAGGCCGAACTCCTCGGCAAACACGGCGAAGATGAAGTCGGTATGGGTCTCCGGCAGGTACAGCAGCTTTTGCACGCTGTTGCCCAGCCCCTCGCCGAAGAGGTGCCCGCGGCCGATGGCGATCAGCGATTGGGTGAGCTGAAAGCCGCCGTCGAACGGCTGCGCCCAAGGGTCGCGGAAGGACAGCAGCCGCTCCACCCGGTAGGGCTCGATGACCGCCAGCAGGTACATCGCCACCACGGTCATCGCCACCAGCGCGGCGCAATGCAGCAGCGGTGCGCCGGCCACGAACAGGAAGGCCAGCACGACGGCCAGCAGCACGGCGGCGGCACCAAAATCCGGCTCGGCCAGCAGCAGCAACGCCGCCAGCAGGATGGGCAGCAGCGGCTTGAACAGCCCCCAGCCGCCGGCCAGCAGCGCCTCGCGCTGGCGCACGGCGTAAGCGGCGACGTACAGAAACAGCCCCAGGCGGGCGAATTCGCTGACCTGCAAGCGCATCAGGCCCAGGTCCAGCCAGCGCTGCGCGCCGTTGACGCTGACGCCGACGCCCGGCAGCAGCACCAGCAGCAGGCCGCCCAGGGCCAGGCCCAGCAGCGCGAAGCTGAAGCGCTGGTACAGCGCCAGCGGCACCCGCAGCACGGCCAGGCCCACCAGCAGGCCCAGCCCGGTGTACAGCAGCTGGCGGTCGAAATAGCGCTCCGGCTCGCCCCAGGCGCGGTCGGCGACGGCCACCGAGGCCGAGGCGACCATGACCAGCCCGGCGCCGAGCAGCAGGGCCACGATCAGCAGCAGCTCGCCGTCCAGGCGCTGCACGCGTTGCCGCATGGCCGCCGTCATGCGGCCCCCTCGGCGACCAGACGGCGGTAGTGCTCGCCGCGGGCCGCATAGCCGGAGTATAGATCGAAGCTGGCGCAACCGGGCGACAGCAGCACCGTATCGCCCGCCGTGGCCAGCGCCCGGGCGGCGGCGACGGCCGCCTGCAGATCGGGCAGGCAGCGGCTGTGGACCTCGGTCCCCAGCTGCGCGGCGATGGTGGCGGCATCCTGGCCGTACAGCAGCACCATCCGGGTGTGCGCCGCCAGCAGGGGCGCCAGCGGCGCGAAGTCCCCACCCTTGGTCTGGCCGCCGGCCAGCAGGATCAGCGGCGCGTCGCCGGCGCCGCGCACGGCCGCCTCCAGCGCGCCCACATTGGTGCCCTTGGAGTCGTTGATCCACTCCACGCCGCCCTGACTGGCGACGTGCTCGCAGCGGTGCGCCAGGCCCGGGAAGGCACACAGCGCCTGCCAGGCGGCATCCAGATCCCAGCCCAGCGCCTGCGCCACGGCCATCGCCGCGGCGGCGTTCTCGCGGTTGTGCGCACCGTAGAGGCGCAGGTCGCTCCAGTCGGCCGACCAGTGCCCGAGCTGCAACTGCGCATCGCCCAGCCGCGCGGCGGCCGTTGCCGGCCGGCCAAAGTCCAGCCGCTGCCCCGGCGCCGTCAGCGGCGCCAGCAGGGGGTCATCGGCATTCAGCAGGGCGGTATCGGCCTCGCGCAGGATGCGTGCCTTCGCCGCCACGTAGTTGTCCAGCGTGCCGTGGCGGTCGAGGTGGTCGGGGCTGATATTCAAGATGGCGCCGACGGCCAAGGGCAGGTGCTCGCAGAGCTCCAGCTGAAAGCTGGACATCTCGACCAGGTACAGCTCGGCACGCGCGTCCAGCAGGTCCAGCGCCGGCGGCCCCAGGTTGCCGCCGGCCGGCGCCCGCAGGCCCAGCGCATCGGCCATGGCGCCCAGCGCGCTGACGGTGGTGCTCTTGCCGTTGGAGCCGGTCACGCCGACCACCGGCGCCTCGGCACGCTCGACGAAAAGCTCGATGTCGCCCACCAGCGGCAGGCCGCGTGCGCGCGCCGCCGCCAACAGCGGGTGCTGCAGCGGCAGTCCGGGTGACACGGCCAGCCAGTCGACGCCGTCGAGCAGGGCCTCGATGCGCGGCGCGCCCAGCTGCAGGTCCAGCCCCGGCTGCTCGGCGCGCACGGCGTCCAGCAGCGGCGGCACCGCGCGCGAGTCCCAGGCGCGCAGCGCATAGCCCTCGGCGCCCAGGCGCCGCACCAGGCTTTGCCCGGTAAGCCCCAGGCCGCAGACGAGAACATGGTCGCCGCGCGTCCGCATCAGCGCACCTTCAACGTGGCCAGGCCGATCAGCACTAGCACCAGCGTGATGATCCAGAAGCGCACGATGATCTTGGGCTCGGCCCAGCCGGCCAGCTCAAAGTGGTGGTGCAGCGGCGCCATGCGAAAGATGCGCTTGCCGCGCAGCTTGTAGCTGCCGACCTGCAGGATCACCGACAGGGTCTCGGCCACGAACACGCCGCCCATCACGAACAGCACCAGCTCCTGGCGCACCAGCACGGCCACGACGCCCAGCGCGGCGCCCAGCGCCAGCGCGCCCACGTCGCCCATGAACATCTGCGCCGGGTAGGCGTTGAACCACAGAAAGCCCAGCCCCGCGCCACAGATCGAGGCGCAGAAGATCGTCAGCTCGCCCACGCCGGGCACCGCGGGGATGCCGAGGTAGCTGGCAAAGCTGGCATGGCCCGAGGCATAGGCGAAGACCGCCAGCGCGGCGGCCACCATCACGCAGGGCATGATCGCCAGCCCGTCCAGGCCGTCGGTCAGGTTGACCGCGTTGCTGGAGCCAACGATGACCAGATAGGCCAGCACGATGAAGGCCGCGCCGAGCGGGATCGCGATGTCCTTGAACACCGGCACGAACAGCGTGGTGCTGACCTCGCCGGGCGCCAGCGCCATGATGGCGATGCCCGCGGCCAGCGCGGCGACCGACTGGCCGGCGTACTTCTGCTTGGCGGACAGCCCGTCCGAGCTGCGCCGCTTGAGCTTGAGCCAGTCGTCCAGAAAGCCGATGGCGGCGAAGGCCAGGGTGCACAGCAGGGCGATCCAGATCGCGCTGTTGGTCCAGTCGGCCCAGAGCACGGTGCTGACAAACACGGCGGCGATGATCAGCGTGCCCCCCATCGTGGGCGTACCCGCCTTGGACTGGTGGCTCTCCGGGCCCAGGTCGCGGATCGGCTGACCGACCCGGGCGTAGACCAGCCAGGAAATGAAGCGCGGCCCCAGCAGCAGCGACACGACGAAGGCCGTCAACGCCGCCAGAATCGCGCGCAGCGTGATGTACTGCAGCGCGTTCAGCGGCGAGAAGTCGGCGGCCAGCCATGCGGCCAGGTGATTAAGCATCGGGGGTGTCCTGCTGCAGCGCCGCCACCGCGGCATCCATGCCCGCGCTGCGCGAGCCCTTGACCAAAATCGCGCCGAAGCCGGCCGCCTGCGCGCGCAGCGCGGCGTTCAGCTCGGCCAGGCTGTCGTAATGCCGGCCGTTGGGGCCGAAGGCGGCGCTGGCGGCACGGGCGTGCGTGCCGCAGCTCCACAGGGCCTCGATGCCCGCCGCCTGGGCCTGCCGGCCGACGGCAGCGTGGTGTGCCTCGACCTCGCCCCCCAGCTCGGCCATGTCGCCCAGGCACAGCAGCCGCGGGCCGGGCTGTGCGGCCAGCACGCCGATGGCGGCCGCCACCGAGCCGGGGTTGGCGTTGTAGCTGTCGTCGATCAGGCGCAGCCCGCCGGGCAGGGTCTGCGCGGCCAGGCGGCCGCTGACCGGCCGAAAGCGCTGCAGGCCATCGACGATCGCCTCGATGTCCACGCCCAGCGCATGCGCGCCGGCCGCCGCGGCCAGCGCGTTGTGCACATTGTGCGGCCCGGCCACACCCAGCGTCAGCGGCCGGCGCTGGCCATCCAGGCACAGCGTGAAGCGGCTGCCCTCGGCGCCGGCTTCGACCTCGGCCGCCTCGACATCACCGCCAGCGCCAAACAGGAGCTGTCGCGCCGGTGCGGCCATCTGCTGCCACAGCGTCGCATAGCGGTCCTCGGCGTTGATGACGGCGCAATCGGCGGCGCCCAACGCGGTGAACAGCTCGCCCTTGGCATGGGCCACGCCCTCGATCGAGCCAAAGCCCTCCAGGTGGGCGGCCGCGGCGAGCGTGATCAGCCCCACGTCCGGCCGCGCCCAGCGCACATAGCTGGCGATTTCGCCGGCGTGGTTGGCGCCCATCTCGATCACCGCATAGCGGTGCTGGTGGCGCAGCCGTGTCAGCGTCAGCGGCACGCCCAGGTGGTTGTTGTAGTTGCCGCGGGTCACGCAGGCCGGCGCCACGCCCTCAAGGATCGCCGCCAGCATTTCCTTGACCGTGGTCTTGCCGTTGCTGCCGGTCAGCGCCAGCAGCGTGCCATGCCACTGCGCGCGCCAGGCCGTGGCCAGGTCCTGCAGCGCCGCCTGCGCATCGGCGACCCGGTACTGCGGCAGGGGGTCCTCGATGTAGCGCGTGACCAAGGCCGCGGCGGCGCCGTTCTCGCGGGCCTGGGCAAGAAAGCTGTGGCCATCGGCGTTGCGGCCGGGCAGCGCGACGAACAGACCCTGCTCGCCGATGCGGCGCGCGTCGATGCTGGCATCGCCCAGCGCCGGCGGCGGCGCGCCCTGCCACTGGCCCTGCGGCAGCGCCGCTTGCAAGACCTGCAGCGGGATCATGTCTCGGCCTCGTCGAGGGCGACCCGCGCGATGGCGTGGTCGGAGAAGGCGCGGCGCTGGCCGCCGACCAGCTGGTAGTCCTCGTGGCCCTTGCCGGCGATCAGCACGATGTCCTCGGGGCCGGCTGCGGCGATGGCACGGCGGATCGCCAGGGCGCGGTCGTGCACCTCCTGCACCGGGCGGCGGCCACTGAAGCCGGCCCGGGTGTCGGCGAAGATCTGCTCGGGGTCTTCGCCGCGCGGGTTGTCGTCGGTCAGCACGATGGCGTCGGCATGCTTCTCGGCGGCCGCGGCCATCAGCGGGCGCTTGCCGCGGTCGCGGTCGCCGCCGCAGCCAAAGACACAATGCAGCGCCGCGGGGCGGTGCACGCGCAGCGCCGACAGCGCGGCCTCCAGCGCATCCGGCGTGTGCGCGTAATCGACCAGCACCGTGGGCCGGCCCGGTGCCCGCAGGCAGTCCATGCGGCCGGGCACGGTGCGCAGCGTCGGCAGCGCATCGACGATGGCCTGCGGCGCGGCCCCGCAGGCCTCGGCCAGGCTGGCCGCGGCCAGCACGTTGCCGGCGTTGAAGTCGCCATACAGGCCCAGCGTCAGCGTGGCCTCCAGCGGGCTTTGCAGGCTCAGCGCCAGGCCCTCGGCGCTGGGGCGCACCTCGGCGCTGCGCCAGCGCGCATCGTCGCTGCCGCCATACCACGCCACCGGTACCTCGCGCCCGGCATCGCTGGCCGCCTGCGCCACCGCGCGACGCACCAGCGGCGCGTCGCCGTTGGCGTGCACGCTGCGCAGCCCCGGCCAGGCCAGCAGCTTGCGCTTGGCGGCGTAGTAGTCGGCGATGCTGGCGTGGTAGTCCAGGTGGTCGCGACCCAGCGTCGTCAGCGCGGCGTGGGCGAAGGGCAGGCCGGCCACGCGGCCCTGATCCAGCGCATGCGAGGAGACCTCCATCGCCAGCACCTGGCAGCCGGCATCGCGCGCCGCGGCCAGTTCGGCCTGCAGGCGCAGCGCATCCGGCGTGGTATGGCTGCCCGCCCGCGGGCCCGCCCCAAGATCCAGGCCCAGCGTGCCCAGCGTGGCGGTGGGGATGTCGCAGGCACGCAGCAGCTGCGCCAGCAGGTGCACCACCGAGCTCTTGCCATCGGTGCCCGTCACGCCAACCAGCGTCAGCGCCGCCGCCGGCTCGCCATAAAAATGCGCGCCCAGCGCCGGCAGCGCGTCGCGCAGGCCGGGCAGCGCCAGCAGCGGCACCGGCAGCGTCGGCGGCTGCACGCCCTCGGCCGGCTCGTAGAGCACGGCCACGGCGCCGGCCTCGACCGCGTCCGCGGCGAAATCCAGGCCGTGGTGGCGGCCGCCGGCCACGGCGCAGAACAGGCTGCCGCGGGCCACCGCGCTGCTGTCCAGCGTCAGGTCGGAAATCTCGATGCCGGCGGGGACCGGCAGGGCCCAGGGGGCGAGCAGGGCGTCGAGCTTCATGAGCGCCCCCCGTCGGCCAGCGCGACCTGGGTCTGCTGCGGCGCCACGCCCAGCCGGCGCAAGGCCAGGGCGGCCACCTCGGCGAAGACCGGTGCGGCCAGCTCGCCGCCGTAGTAGTCCTCGCTGCGCGGGTCGTCGACCAGCACCAGGCCGAGCACGCGCGGCGACTCGACCGGCACCATGCCGACAAACAGCGCCTGATGGCGCTCGGCGTCGTAGCTGCCGTCAACGACCTTGCGCACGGTGCCGGTCTTGCCGGCCACTCGCCAGCCGGGGATCGCCGCGCGGGTGGCGGTGCCGCCCGGCGCGACCACGGCGGCCAGCATCTCGCGCACGGCGCGGGCGGTTGCCGGCGTGTAGATCGGCTCGGCGACCGGGGCCGGCAGGCCGGCGAACAGCGTGGGCGCGCGCGGCGCGCCATCGGTGGCCAGCGCCATCCAGGCCCGGGCCAGCTGCAGCAGGGTCACGTTGAAGCCGTAGCCGAAGGCGGCCACCGTATCGCCCAGGCGCGTGGGGCCGGGCACGAAGCCGCCGCTTTCGTCGCCGGCGAAGCTGCCGGTGGGCATGCCAAAGCCGAGGTCGCGATAGGCGCCGAACAGCGCCTCGGAGCCCAGCCGCATGCCCAGCCGCACCGCGCCGATGTTGCTGGACTTGGCCAGCAGGCGCTCCAGGCTGAGCTCGCCATAGCCATGCAGGTCGCGGATGTCCTGGCCGCGCACGCGCAGGTAGCCATTGCCGGTGTCGATGGTGTCGTCCAGCGCCACCTTGCCGGCCTCCAGCGCGGCGGCCACGACGAAGGGCTTGATGGTCGAGCCCGGCTCGAAGACATCCATGGCCACCCGGTTGCGCAGGCCCTCGCGCAGGGCCTGCGGGTCGGTGCGGTCGTTGGCGTTGACCCCCGGCCAGGAGGCTGCGGCCAGAACGCTGGCCTGCTCGACATCGATGAACAGCGCCTGGCCACTGCGGGCGCGCTCGCGCTCGGCCACCGCCTTCAGCGCGGCATAGGCGGCATATTGCAGGCGCAGGTCCAGCGTCAGCGCCAGGTCCTCGCCGTTGCGCGCGGGGCGGTAATCGGCCAGGTCCTCGACCACGCGACCGCGGCTGTCCTGTATCACCCGTCGCCGGCCCGGCGCCCCGGCCAGGTTGTCATCAAAGACCCGCTCCAGCCCCTCCTGGCCGTGGCCGTCGATGTCGGTCAGCCCGACCAGCGCCGCCGCGGCCTCGGCCGCCGGGTAATAGCGCCGATACTCGCGCTGCAGGAACACGCCCTGCGCCTCCAGCGCCATGATGCGGCGCGCGACCGCCGGCGGCTGCTGGCGGGCCAGGTAATAGAACTGGCGGCCCGAGCGCTGCTCCAGCTCGGCGCGCAGGCGGCCCGCGTCGCGCCCCAGCAGCGAGGCGAGCGGCGCGACCTTGTCGGCATCGCGCAGCAGGGCGCTGGGCACGACCCAGACCGACTCCGACGGCGCGCTCAGCGCCAGCACCTCGCCGTGGCGATCGCGCACGGCGCCGCGCTGGGCCGGCTCGACCAGCACGCGCACATGACGGCGCGCGCCCTCGGAACGCAGGAAGTCCTGCTTGTGGACCTGCAGCTCATAGCTGCGCAGGCCGCAGGCCAGTAGCAGCAACAGCAAGCCGCCGGCGACGGCCTGCAGGCGCCAGGTGGCGATCATGGCGCGCCCTCCGGCGGTAGCACCGTGACCTGCGGCGGGGTGCGCATCTGCAGCTGCTTCCGGGCCAGGGCCTCGATGCGCGCGGGCGCCGCCAGCGTGGCCCGCTCCAGCTCGATCTGCCGGGCCTCGGCGGCGAGGTCCTGCGCGCGCTGCTGGGCCTCGGTCAGGCGCGACTGCGCCTGGCGGGCCTCATGCCGCATGCGCACGACGGCCAGCGCGGACAGCGCGACGGCCAGGTACAGCGCCAGGAACACGATCAGCCCTCGCCCGGCCATTTGCACCCCCAGCGCAGCACGGCGCTGCGCGCCCGCGGGTTGCGTTGCGCCTCCAGCTCCGAGCACAGCTCGCGGCCGATCTGCGCCCACAGCGGCTGCGGGTCGGGCAGGGCCGGGTGCGCGGCGCGCGGGCGGGCGCCCTGCTGCAGCATGCGCTTCACCGCGCGGTCTTCGAGCGAGTGGAAGCTGACCACGACCAGCCGCCCGCCGGGCTTGAGCCAGCCATGCACCTGCTCCAGCAGCGCGGCCAGGGCCTCCAGCTCGCCGTTCACCGCCATGCGGATCGCCTGGAAGCTACGGGTGGCGGGGTGGGTGCGCTTGCCGCGCCGGCCGCCGACGGCGTTGGCGATGATGTTGGCCAGCTGGGCGGTGCGCGTGATGGGCTCGGCCTCGCGGCCCCGCAGGATAGCCAGCGCGATGCGCCGCGCCTGCGGCTCCTCGCCGTAGCGGCGCAGCGCGCCGATCAGCTCGCCGGGCTCGACCCGCGCCAGCCACTGCGCCGCGCTCTCGCCGCGGCTGGTGTCCATGCGCATGTCCAGCGGGCCATCACGCAGAAACGAAAAGCCACGCTCGGCCTCGTCGAGCTGCGGGCTGGACACGCCCAGATCGGCCACGATGCCGTCGAAGCTTTCGGGCGCAATCTTGGGGTGGCCGGCCAGCTCACCGAAGTTCGCATGCAGCGGCTGCAGCCGTGGGTCGTCTTCGGCCAGGGCCTGCGCGGCGGCGATGGCGCTGGGGTCGCGGTCGCAAGCCAGCAGCGCGCCACCCTGGAACTGGCCCAGCAGCGCCCGGGCATAGCCGCCGCGGCCAAAGGTCAGGTCCAGGTAGCGGCCGCCGTCGCGCGGCGCCAGTCGCGCCAGCACGGGCGCGAGCATGACCGGCACGTGGGCGCCGTCCGGAAGGTCGGTCGCCACGGGACTAAAGACCCAGTTCGGCCAGCAGTTGCCCATCGATCGGTGCCTCGTCCATCTGCGTCTGCCAGGACGACGCCGCCCACAGCTCGAACTTGTTGCCCTGCCCGGCCAGTACGGCCTGGCGCTCCAGCGCGGCGTGGGCACGCAGGGCCGAGGTCAGTTGCACGCGGCCCTGGCGGTCCATCTCGACCTCCTCGGCGTGGCCCAGGAAGTGGCGGCGCACCCCCTTGGCCTGCGGGTTGAACTCGGCCAGCTGCAAGATGCGCTCGGCGAAGACCTTCCAGGTGTCGGCGGGGTAGATCAGCAGGCAGGGCTCGACGTCGATGGTGACCACCAGCCGACCGGCACACTGTTCCTGGAGCGCCGGGCGATAGCGGGCCGGGATCGCAAAGCGACCCTTTTCATCGACCGTCAGCTCGCTCTTGCCGCTGTACATTCCTTCCACCTGTGCAGAGAGACTTCCCTTTCACTCCACATCACACCATTTCGCCCCACTATAGGCTCGCAACGGCCCCGGGTCAAGTGATTTTTTGCTGAGAAAACAGAGGCTTAGAGCGACTTTCGCCAGCGATTTTCATGCCCGAAAGCTCGTGCATAAACAACCACTTGAGGCACACACTTCAGGCGATACACGAGAAGAAGAGCCGCCGCGGTGGGGAAAAAGGGGGCGCCACCACCCCCAACGGCCCGACCGGCGCCACGGCGCCAAACCCAGGCCTCAGCCCGGAGCGGGCCACGGACGGCCCGCCCGCCGGCGCACAGCCGCCGGCGAAGCGGCCCACGGACATGCGCCGCGGGTCGCGTGCGCTGACGCCCCCCCCCGGACGGGGGCGTTCAGCGCCAAACCCAGGCGAAAGCCTGGAGCGGGCCAAGGACGGCCCGCCCGCCGGCGCACAGCCGCCGGCGAAGCGAACCGCGGACACGCGCCGCGGTTCGCGTGCGCTGACGCCCCACAGGCGGAGGCCTTCAGCGCCAACCCCAGGCTCCGTAGCCTCAAGCGGGCCAAGGACGGCCCGCCCGTCGGCGCACAGCCGCCGACGAAGCGAACCGCGGACACGCGCCGCGGTTCGCGTGCGCTGACGCCCCCCGGACGGGGGCGTTCAGCGCCAAATCAAGTGGAGAGCCGGCCGATAAGCCGGGTTCTGTCGTGGGCAGTCATTCCTCTGGGAGCCGCGTCACCGCAGCCCTCTAGCAACCTACCCGGGAGCACTGCGGGCCACAGCATTGCTCCCCTATTCGGTCTTGCTCCGGGTGGGGTTTACCCTGCCACTCCTGTTGCCAGGAGCGCGGTGCGCTCTTACCGCACCCTTTCACCCTTGCCGGGGCCTTGCGGCCCTTAGGCGGTCTGCTCTCTGCGGCACTTTCCGTAGGCTCACGCCCCCCAGGCGTTACCTGGCACCCTGCCCTGTGGAGCCCGGACTTTCCTCGAACCGCTTGCGCGGCCCGCGACTGCCTGGCCGACTCTCCGCCGCCATTCTAGCAATCGCATGGACCCGGGCCCGCCGCGCCGCACCGACCCCGGCCGGGGCCGCGGCCGCCGCTAGTCCCCGCGCGCCGACAACGCCTCAAGCAGCGCATAGACCTCGGCGCTGGGGCGCTGGAAATGCCGGCCCAGCAATTTGGCCAGGGCCCGCGGCGGCATGCTGCCGTGCAGCTCCGCGGCCAGCCCGCGCAAGGCATCCGGCAGGTCGCTGGCCTGCACCTGCGCCGCCGGCGCCGGGCCGATCAGCAGCACGAACTCGCCGCGCCGGTCCGGGCCCTTGCCGGCCGCCCAGGCGGCGAGTTCACCCAGCGCGCCACGGTGCACGCTCTCGTGCATCTTGGTCAGCTCGCGTGCCAGGGCCGCCGGCCGCTCGCCGCCAATGACCGCGGCCGCGTCGGCCAGTGTCGCGGCCAGCCGGTGTGGGGCCTCGTAAAACACCAGCGTGCGGGCCTCGCCGGCCAGGGCGCGCAGCGCGCGCTGGCGGCCACTGCTTTTGGCCGGCAGGAAGCCCTCGAAGGCGAAACGCTCGGCCGGCAGGCCGCTGACGGCCAGCGCCGCGACGACGGCGCTCGGTCCGGGCACCACGCGCACCGGCAGGCCGGCCTCGTGGCAGGCGCGCACCAGCGGGAAGCCAGGGTCGGAGATCAGCGGCATGCCGGCATCGGAGATCAGCGCCAGCGTCTCGCCGGCCTGCAGCCGCGCGAGCAGACCCGGCAGCGCCTGCGCCTCGTTGTGCGCGTGCAGCGCGTGCAGCGGCGTGGCAATGCCGAAGTGCCGGGTCAGCGTCGCGCTGTGGCGGGTGTCCTCGGCCAGGATCAGCGTGGCGGCGCGCAGCGTGTCCACCGCACGGCTGGACATGTCGCCGAGGTTGCCGATCGGCGTGCCGACGATATACAAGGTGCCTGTCATCCGTACTCGCTGCCCCGCCAGTCGCGTGCCCATGCGCCGGGCCCGGTGGCGCCGGCGGCCCGGCATACTAGCGCGCATGAGATATCACGGCCTGGCCTGCACCCTGCTGACGCTTGCCCTGGTGGCCTGCGAAAGCGCCCCGAAGCGTGACCGCGCGGACCCCTCGCCCGCCGAGGAGGGCCTGCCCAGCGCCGAGGACCTGCTGGCGCAAGGCGACCCCGTCGCGGCGGCCCGGCAACTGGAGGAGCGTGCGCTCGCCCAGAGCCAGCCCGCCGAGCAACGCCGGCTGCTGATCGAGGCCGCGCATGCCTGGGCCCGCGCCGGCGAGCCGGCCGAGCTGCTGCGCCTGATCGGCCGGCTGGAGGCGCAGCTGACCTCGGCCGAGGAGCAGCGCCAACTGCGCCTGCTGCAGGCGCGCTGGCACCTGCTGCGCCAGGAGCCGCTGCTGGCGCTGGCGCGCATCCAGGATCTGCGCAACGACCGGGGCCTGGCGCCGCTCCTGGCGCTGCGCACCGCGGTCGTCCGCGCCGAGGCCCTGGCCCAGCTGCAGGATGGCGTCGCCGCGCTGCAGACGCTGATCGACGTGCGCGCCGAGCTGGGCCCGGCACTGGAAAGCGCCCGCCAGCGGCAGATCCGCGACCTGCTGCTGGCCCCGGACCTGCTCTGGCTGCGGCCTCCGGGCGGCCTGGAGCCGCGCACCGAAGGCTGGTTGGCGCTGGGCGAGATCGGCCGTCGCCTGTGGGCCTCGCCCGCCGAACTCGACGCCGCGCTGCAACGCTGGCAGCAGCAATACCCCGGCCACCCGGGCGAGCCGATGCTGGCCGAGCTGGCCACCCGCGCCCGCGAGGTCATCGCCAGCGCCCCGCGCCGCGTGGCCCTGCTGCTGCCGCTCAGCGGGCGCCTGGAACCCGCCGGCCAGGCCATCCGCGACGGCTATTTCGCGGCCTATTACCGCTATGGCGAAGGCCGGCTGGACATCAGCCTGTACGACACCGAAGCCCAGGGCTCCAGCACGGCCTTCGATGCCGCCGTGGCGGCGGGCGCCGACCTGATCGTCGGCCCGCTGCAGAAGGAGGCCGTGGCCGCCGTGGCCCGGCATAACGGCTTCGGGCTGCCGCACCTGGCGCTGAACAGCGCGCCGGAGACCGGCCCCGAGCGCCCCTGGCTGCTGGCCCTGTCGCTGCCCCCCGAGGACGATGCCACGGCGGCGGCGCGGCTGGCGCTGAGCCAGGGCCACGCGCAGCTGGTGGCCCTGCACGAGGCGGAGAGCTGGGCGCAGCGCTCGGCCGAGGCGCTGGGCGCGACGCTGGAGGCCGAGGGCGGCGCGCTGCTGGACAGCGGCAGCTTCGCCGGCCAAAGCGATTACTCCGATGCCATTCAGCGGCTGCTGCAGCTGGAGCGCAGCCGCGACCGCGCCGAGCGGGTGCGCAATGCGCTGGGCCAACGGGTGGAATACGAGCAGACCCGGCGCCAGGACGCGCAGGCGCTGTATCTCGCCGCCAGCGTCGACGACGCACGCCAGATCCGCCCGCAGATTCGGTTTTTCCAAGGCGCGGACCTGCCCGTCTACGCCAGCGGCCGTCTGTTCGAGGGCGACCCCGAGGCGGTCGAGCGCGACCTCGACGGGGTGCATTTCTGCACCAGCCCCTGGCTGCTCGGCAGCACCGAGGGCTGGCGCGATGCCCGCGGCAGCTTCCAGCGCTGGCAGCCCGGCGGCGATTCGGCCTGGGCGCGTTTCCATGCGCTGGGCCACGACGCCTACCTGCTGTCGCGCCAGGTGCGCGGCGGCGGCTGGCCGAATGGGCTGAGCCTGGCCGGCGCCAGTGGCGATCTGCGCATCGAGGGTTCACGCATCTCGCGCCAGTTGCCCTGCGCCGTCTACCGCGATGGCCGGCCGGAGCTGGTTTCGGTGCCGTGACCGGCGCGGAGGCCGAAGACCGCGCCTGTGCGCTGCTGGAGCGCCGCGGCCTGCGCCTGCTGGCGCGCAATGTGCGCAGCCGCCGCGGTGAGATCGACCTGGTGATGCGCGACGGGCCCACGCTGGTCTTTGTTGAGGTGCGCGCCCGTGCCGCCGGGGCCCGGGTGGCCGCCATCGACAGCGTCGATGCGCACAAGTGCCGGCGGCTGCAGGCGGCCGCCCAGCGCTACCTGGCCCTGCACCCGGAATTGGCCGAGGAACCGATGCGCTTTGACCTGGTGCACTTTGCCGGCGAGCGCGGCGGCTGGCGCCGCGACGTGCTGCAGTTCGATGGCCGCTGACCCGCTCGCCGGCCTGCGTGAGGCGGCGCCGCAACTCGCGCTGCTGACCGACCCGGCGGAATGCTGCGCCTATGGCTTCGACAATTCGCGGCGGGCGCGCCAGCCGCTGGCCGTGGCGCTGGCCGAGAATGCGACGCAGGTACAGGCCGTCGTGCGCTGGTGTGCCGCGCAGGGCCGGCCGCTGACGGTACGCGGCCGCGGCACGAACACGGTTGGCGCAACGGTGCCGCTCGAGGGTGGCGTGGTGCTGAGCCTGGAGCGCATGCAGCGGGTGCTGGAGTACCGCCCGGCGGACCGCTATATCCGCGTCGAGGCCGGCGCACTCAATGCCCAGGTCCAGGAGGTGGCGGCGGAAGACGGACTGTTCTGGCCGCCCGACCCCACCAGCGCCGCCTACTCCAGCATCGGCGGCAACCTGGGCTGCAATGCCGGCGGGCCGCGCGCGGTGCGCTACGGCACCTGCCGGGACAACATCCTGGGGCTGTCGGCCGTGCTCGGCGATGGCAGCCTGATCCGCGTCGGCAGCCGTACCACCAAGGGCGTGGTGGGGCTGGACCTGACCCGGCTGCTGGTGGGCTCGGAGGGCACGCTGGGCATCATTACCGAGGCCACGCTGCTGCTGCGGCCGCTGCCGCCGGCGCGCACCGCGGTGCGGGCGCAGTTCGACAGCGTGGCCAGCGCCGCGCAGGCCGTCAGCGCGCTGCTGGCCGGCGCCGAGGGCCCTGCCGTCTGCGAGTTTCTGGATAACCGCGCCGTCGGCCTGATCCGCGAGGATGTGGCCCTGGCGCCGGACTGCCAGGCCATTCTGCTGCTGGAATGCCATGCGCCGGCGAGCCTGAGCGATGAGATTCTGGAGGGCTGGCGGGGCGCCTGCGGCCCGGGGCTGCGCGGCTGGGACAGCGGCCGTGGCGAGGAGGCGGCGGCCGTCTGGGCGGCGCGCAAGGCGCTCTCGCCCCGGCTGCGCTCGCTGGCGCCGGACAAGACCAACGAGGACGTGGTGGTGCCGGTGTCGCGCATCCCCGAACTGGTGGCGGGCGTCGCCGCGCTGTCGGAGCGCCACGGCATCCCCATCGTCTGCTTCGGCCACGCCGGCAATGGCAACCTGCACGTGAACCTGATGCACGACCGCGCCAACCCGGCGCAGGCCGCCGAACACGACGCCTGCCTGGAGGGCGTGTTTGCCCTGACGCTGGAGCTGGGGGGCTCACTCTCCGGCGAACACGGCGTGGGTCTGGCCAAGCGCGACCATGTGGGGCTGGAGCTGGACGCGGCGACGCTGGCGGCCATGCATGCGGTCAAGCGGGCGCTGGACCCGGCCGGCATCCTGAATCCCGACAAGGGGCTGCCGCCGCCCGACTGAGCCGCGCGGCCCGCAGGGGCTGGCTGCCCTGCCGACCCGGCCAATCCGGCCGGCGGGGGGGGGGGGGCTACTTGACCAGCTTCAGGGGGCCCCGGCGTGGCCGGCTGCCGCCCGGGGGCGGCTCGTCGTCGGGGCCCTCGCCGTCTTCGCTGCGGGGGCCGGACTCCGTATCACCGTCCGGCGCGGCGTCCGGGCCCGGGTCAGCATCCGCGCCCTGCTCGGCCGGCGCCTCGGGCTCGGGCGGGAACAGCGTGCCCTCGCCGGTTTCGCGCACCACGAAGGCCTCGATGGCCTCCAGCGGCACCCGCAGGCGCTGAATTTCGCCAGCGAAGCGCGCCAGCGCGCGCACACCCTCGGGGTCGATCTGGCGTTCGCGGGTCGCCTGCTGGCTGATGTTCAGCGTGATCTGGCCCTCGCGCACCTGCGCGGTGGGCACCACGGTGCCGGGCACGTCGGCGCGCACCACGATCATCGGCGTCCAGCCGTTGTCCTCGGCCCAGTCGCACAGCGCGTTCAGCAAATAGGGTTTGCGCGGAATCATGCCGGGGCCTCCAGGCTCATCGTGGCCTCGCGCCGGTTCAGGCAAGCGCGAAAGGCGGGGCGCTGCGACAGACGCAGCGCGTAGTCGTGCAGCGCGGGCACCTTGGGCCAGCGATGGCCGTGATGGCCCAGCCGCCACAACAGCGGCAGCAGGTAGATGTCCACCAGCGTGATGCTGCCTCCCACCATGTATTTGCGCCGCCCGAGCAGGTCATCGAACAGGTGCAGCGCGGCGTCCACGTCCTTGGCCCGGCGCCGGCTGGCCAGCAGGGGCGTTTCCAGGTCGAGCTGCAGCGTGCGCAGGATCATGCGCATGCGCGCGCGCCCGGCCGGGTCCGAGGCCATCATTGCCGGGTAGGGATAGCGGGCGTCCAGGTACTCGGCCACGATGTCGATGCCGGCCACCACCAGGCTGCGCTCAACCAGCGTCGGCAGGTCGTGGCGGGCGTTGAAGACCAGCAGGTCCTCATTGGTTTGCCCGGCGCTCACCGGCACATGGCGCAGCGTCTCGATGCCCTTCTCGGCCACCAGCCAGCGCAGGCGCTGACCGTCGAGATCATCGGCGTCGGTGAACAGCGTCAGGCCGGTGTTGCCGGGGGTCATGCGGGCCATGGGCCTAGCGGCAAGGGCGCAACGCGGGCGGGGCGCGGCCGGCGCGCGGGCGCCGGCCGGCCGGAAGGCCGCCTCAGTGCACGTCCTTCCAGTACTCCTTCTTGATCAGCCAGGTCAGCGGAATCAGCAAAAAGAGGTACAGCAGCACCCAGCGGCCCAGCGCGTGGCGCTCCTTGGCGCCCGGCTCGGCGGCGTAGCTCAGGAAGTTGGTGATGTCACGCACGAAGGCCTCGTATTCCTTCGGCGTCAGCGCACCCGCCTGCACATATTCGAACTCGGGGCCCTTGTGCGCGCCGTGACCGCCCTTGTCTTCCTTGGGCTCGCCCTCGGCGACCACCTTGTAGCCCTCCAGGTGGCCCAGCACATGCGGCATCGAGGCACCCTTGAGCTGCAGGTTGTTGACGCCCGTGGCCTTGCTCGGGTCGACGTAGAAGGTCATCAGGAAGCTGTACACCCAATCGGCGCCGCGAGCGCGGGCGGTCAGGCTCAGATCCGGCGGCGCCTGGCCAAACCAGCCCGTGGCCGCTTCGCTGGGCATCGCGGTCAGGATATGGTCGCCGGGCTTTTCGCTGGTGAACATCAGGTTCTCGGCCAGCAGGTCCTCGGGCACCTCATGATCTTCGGCCAGCGTCTGGTAGCGCAAAAAGCGCAGCGAGTGACAGCCGGAGCAGTAGTTCATGAAGTTGGCGGCGCCGCGCTGCACCGACGCGCTGTTGCTGACATCGGGCGTGTAATCCATCAGCGCGCCGCCACCGGCGGCCAGGCTCAGCGGGGCGATGGCACCGAGCACGAGCCCGGCCAGGAGATGGCGCACAGTCATGAGGTCACCCGCGCAGGTACAGGCTTGGTCGATTCCATCTTCGTGTAGATCGGCATCAACAGGAAGAACAGGAAGTAAATCACGGTGCCGACACGCGCCGCGAGGGTCTTGGCGTCCGAGGGCGGCTCCAGGCCCAGCCAGGCCAGCACGACGAAGTTGATCGCGAAGGTGATCATCGCCACCTTGGAGATCCAGCCCTTGTAGCGGATCGAACGCACCTTGGAGCGGTCGAGCCAGGGCAGCACGAACAGGATCAGCACCGCGGCGAACATCACGATGACGCCGCCGAGCTTGTCCGGCACGGCGCGCAGCATCGCGTAGAAGGGCGTGAAGTACCACACCGGCGCGATGTGCTCCGGCGTCACCGCCGGGTTGGCTTCCTCGAAGTTCGGCTTCTCCAGGAAATAGCCGCCGGCGTCCGGCAGGAAGAACACCACGCCCAGGAACAGCGTCAGGAAGATCGAAACGCCGAACAGGTCCTTGACCGTGTAGTAGGGGTGGAAGGCAATGCCATCACGCGGCACGCCGTTCTCGTCCTTGTTTTCCTTGATGTCGATGCCGTCGGGGTTGTTCGAGCCCACCTCGTGCAGCGCCATCAGGTGCGCCACGACCAGGCCGACCAGCACGAAGGGCAAGGCCACCACGTGCAGCGAGAACAAGCGGTTCAGCGTGGCATCCGAGGGCACGTAGTCGCCCTGGATCCAGATCACCAGATCCGGCCCGATGACCGGGATGGCACCGAACAGCGAGATGATCACCTGCGCCCCCCAGTAGCTCATCTGGCCCCAGGGCAGCACGTAGCCGGCGAAGGCCTCGGCCATCAGCACCAGGTAGATCAGGCAGCCGAAGATCCAGATCAGCTCGCGCGGCTTGCGGTAGGAGCCATAGATCAGGCCCCGGTACATATGCAGGTAGACGACGATGAAGAAGGCGGAGGCGCCGGTCGAGTGCAGGTAGCGCAGCAAGTCGCCAAAGGGCACGTCGCGCATGATGTACTCGACCGAGGAGAAGGCCTCCGCCGCCGAGGGCTTGTAGTGCATCGCCAGGAAGATGCCGGTCAGCAGCTGGTTGACCAGCACCAGCATCGCCAGCGAGCCGAAGTAGTACCAAAAGTTGAAGTTCTTCGGCGCGTAGTACTCGGCGACGTGATCCTTCCAGATCTTCGTCAGCGGAAAGCGATCGTCAATCCAGCCCAGAAAGCCGGTCGTGCCATGGGGGTTGGCCTGGATACCCATTACGCGATCTCCGGGTCTTCGCCGACGACGACGGTGTTGTCATCGAGGTAGTGGTGGGGCGGCACCGGCATGTTCAGCGGCGCGGGCACGCCCTTGTACACGCGGCCGGCCAGGTCAAACTTGGAGCCGTGGCAGGGGCAGAAAAAGCCGCCGTACCAGTTCTTGCCCAGATCCTCGGCCGGATATTCCGGGCGGAAGGTCGGCGAGCAGCCCAGGTGGGTGCAGCGCCCCACCATGACCAGCACTTCCGGGCGCAGCGAACGGTATTGGTTTTCGGCGTACTCGGGCTGCTGCTCGGCGGCCGACTCGGGGTCGCTGAGCTGCGGCGTGACATCGTCCAGCGTCGCCAGCATCTCTTCGGTGCGGCGCACGATCCACACCGGGCTGCCGCGCCAGGTGGCGATCAGCAGCTGACCGGGCTCGAGCTTGGAGATGTCGACGGTCACCGGGGCGCCGAGCGCCTTGGCCCGTTCACTGGGCGCCATCGAGGCCAAAAAAGGTGTGGCAGCGGCCACGGCGCCAACGCCGCCTACGGCCACGCCGGTCAAGGTCAGAAAGCGACGCTTACTCTCGTCGACACCTGCTGTGCTCATTCAGGCACCTCTGCCACACGGGCACGCTCGCCCGCCAGTTCTTGTGGATTGGAACGGGCACGCACCCGCGGAACCCCGAAATTTTAGCATGGGCGGCCGCCGCGACGACCGCCCTCAGAGCGCCCCCGGCCAGGCGGCCAGCAGCGCCTCGTTTTCTTCCGGCCGACCCACACTGATCCGCAGGCACTGGCGCAGCAGCGGGTGGGTCCCATGCAGGCACTTCAGCAGCAACCCGGCCTCGCGCAGGCGGGCGTTGGCCGCCACCGCATCCGGCACCCGCACCAGCAGGAAATTGGCCTGGCTGGGGTAGACCTCGACGCCGGGCGCCGCCAAGGCCTGGGCCAGGCGCGCGCGCTCGGTTTTCAGCGTGTCGATCTGTGGCGCGAAGGCGCCGGCCTGCTCCAGGCAGATACGGCCCAGCTCCTGGCTCAGCGCATTGACGTTGTAGGGCATGCGCAGCTTTTCCAGCGCCTCGCAGACCGGCTTGCGCGCCTGCACGAAGCCCAGGCGCAACCCGGCCAGGCCCCACTTGGACAGCGTGCGCAGCAGCACGACGTTGTCTTCGCCGGCGGCGAAGTCCGCGCCGTCGCCCTCGGCATAAGGGATGTAGGCCTCGTCGAGCACGAACAGCCCCGGCGTGGCCCGCGCCAGCTCGGCCAGCTCCGCGGCCGCGAAGGCGTTGCCGGTGGGGTTGTTGGGGCTGGCCACGAAGACCAGCTGCGGCTGCTCGCGGTCGATGGCCGCCAGCATCGCCGGCAGGTCCAGGGCGAAGTCCTCGCGCAGCGGCACGCCGACGTAGCGCAGGCCCAGCAGTTCGGCGCAGCGCCGGTACATGACAAAGCCCGGCTCCGGGGCCAGCACGCAGGCGCCCGGCTGCAGCACGCTTTGCATCAGCATCGCGATCAGCTCGTCCGAGCCATTGCCCAGCACGCTGGCAAAGGCCGCGTCGACCGGAAACGCGCGGCCCAGCGCGGCCTTCAGCGCCGTGCCCCCGGCATCCGGGTAGCGGTTGACGGCCAGCGCCGGCAGCCGCTCGATGAAGGCCTTGAGCACCGGCGCGGGGAGCCCGTAGGGGTTCTCCATCGCGTCGAGCTTGACAAGCCCCTCGGCCGCCGGCACCGCATAGGCGCCCATCGCGCCCAGCGCCGGGTTCCACAGCGAGTCGGCCATGCTCAGTCGCTCCCGCGCACGGCCGCGGACTGCGCATGCGCGTGCAGGCCCTCGCTGCGGGCCAGGTCGGCGCTGATGCGCGCCAGCGGCGCCGCGCCCTCGCGGCCGGCCACTTCCAGCAGGCTGGAGCGCTTGATGAAGTCATGCACCCCCAGCGGCGAGGCAAAGCGCGCCGTGCCCGCGGTGGGCAGCACGTGGTTCGGGCCGGCGCAGTAGTCGCCGAAGCTCTCCGGGCACCAGGCGCCCAGGAAGATCGCGCCGGCATGGCGGATGTGCTGCAGCCAGTCGCGCGGCGCGGCCAGCGCCAGCTCCAGGTGCTCCGGCGCCAGGCGGTTGGCCAGCACGCAGGCCTCGGCCAGGTCGGCGACCTGAATCAGTGCGCCGCGCGCGGCCAGCGCGCCGCGGATGGTCTGCGCGCGCGGCTGCTCGGCCAGCAGCGCATCCATCGCCGCGGCCACGGCGTCCAGGTAGTCGCCGTCGGGGCTGATCAGGATCGACTGCGCCTGTTCGTCGTGCTCGGCCTGGGCGAACAGGTCCCAGGCCATCCATTCGGCCGGCGCGCTGCCGTCGGCGATGATCAGCACCTCGGAGGGCCCGGCGATCATGTCGATGCCCACCTGGCCAAACACCTGGCGCTTGGCCGCCGCCACCCAGGCATTGCCGGGGCCGACGATCTTGTCGACGGCGGGCACGGTCTGCGTGCCATAGGCCAGCGCGGCCACCGCCTGCGCACCGCCCACCTGGAACAGGCGGTCGACGCCGGCGATGTCGGCCGCGGCCAGCACGGCCGGGTTCAGCGCGCCCTCGGGCGCCGGCGCGGTCATGATGACCTCGGCCACGCCCGCCACCCGGGCCGGGATGGCATTCATCAGCACCGAGGAGGGGTAGCTGGCCTTGCCGCCGGGCACGTAGATGCCCACGCGGTCCAGCGGCGTATGCCGCTGGCCGAAGCGGTTGCCCTGCGCATCCTCGATCCAGAAGTCCTCGGGCCGCTGGGCCTGGGCATAGGCGCGGACCCGCTCGGCGGCGGTCTCCAGCGCCTCGCGCAGCTGCGCGGGCAGGCCTGCGCGCGCGCCCTGCCAGGCGCTGCGCGGCACCTCCAGCGCGGCGGCCGATTCGGCCTGGCTGGCGTCAAAGCGGCGGGCATAGTCCAGCAGCGCCGCATCGCCCTCGGCGCGCACGCGGGCCAGAATGTCGGCCACGGCGCGGGTCAGCGCCGGGTCGGCCACCGGCTCGGTGGCGGCCAGCGCGTCCAGCTCGGCGGCAAACTCCGGCGCATCGCTGCGCAGGCGACGAATCTGCAGGCTCATCGGGCCAGCTGCGCCTCCAACGCGGCGGTGAACTCGCGAATGGCCACGGCCTGCAGCTTCATCGCGGCCTTGTTGACGATCAGCCGCGAGCTGATGCTGTTGATCTCGGCGATGGGCTCCAGGCCATTGGCTTTGAGCGTGTTGCCGGTGTCGACCAGGTCGACGATGGCGTCGGCCAGGCCCACCAGCGGCGCCAGTTCCATCGAGCCATAGAGCTTGATGATCTCGACCTGCTGGCCGCGCTCGGCGAAGTAGTCGCGGGCCTGCTGCACGTACTTGGTGGCGATGCGCCAGCGCCGCCGCTGCGGCGGCTGCCAGCCCACGGGCGCCGCCACGCACAGGCGGCAGCGGGCGATATTCAGGTCCAGCGGCTCGTACAGCGTGCCGCTGCCATGCTCGCGCAGCACGTCCTTGCCGGCGATGCCCAGCTGCGCGGCGCCGTGTTCGACATAGGTGGGCACGTCGCTGGAGCGCACGATCAGCAGCGCGCCCACCGGCCCCTCCGCGGCGATGCGCAGCTCGCGCGTGCGCGTCAGGTCCTGCTGCGGTCGCACGCCGATGCGCTCCAGCAGCGGCAGGGTGTCTTCGAGGATGCGGCCCTTGGCCAGGGCCAGTGTCAGCGGCTTCATTTCACCCGCCTCACGGCCGCGCCCAGGCCGGCCAGCTTGTCCTCGATGCGCTCGTAGCCGCGATCGAGGTGGTAGATGCGGTTGACCACGGTGGTGCCCTGCGCCGCCAGCGCGGCGATGACCAGGCTGGCCGAGGCGCGCAGATCGGTGGCCATCACCGGCGCCGGGTCCAGCGCCTCGCGGCCGATGACCACGGCGGTGTTGTGCTCGATGCGGATGTCGGCGCCCATGCGCGACAGCTCCAGCACGTGCTGGAAGCGGTTCTCGAAGACGTTCTCGGTCACCACACCCACGCCCTCGGCCACGGCATTGAGCGCGCAGAACTGCGCCTGCATGTCGGTCGGGAAGGCCGGGTGCGGCGCGGTGCTGATGTCCACCGCGCGCGGCCGCTTGCCGCCCATGTCCAGCTCGATCCAGTCGGCGCCGGTACGCAGCGCGGCGCCGGCCAGGCGCAGCTTGCGCAGCACGGCCTCCAGCAGCTGCGGGTCGGTGTCGCGCACGCAGACCTGGCCGCGGGTCAGCGCGGCGGCGGCCAAGAAGGTGCCGGTTTCGATGCGGTCGGGCTGGATGCGGTGCTCGGCGGCGCCGAGCCGGCCCACGCCCTGGACCTGGATGGTCGAGGTGCCCTCGCCGCGGATCTTGGCGCCCATCGCGCGCAGACACACGGCCAGGTCCACGACCTCGGGCTCACGCGCGGCGTTTTCCAGCACCGTGTCGCCATCGGCCAGGCAGGCGGCCATCAGCAGCACCTCGGTGCCGGTCACGGAGACCTGATCCATCACCACACGGGCGCCGACCAGGCGCTCGGCGCGGGCGCGGATATAGCCGTCGCGCACGGCGACCTCGGCGCCCAGCGCGCGCAGGCCATCCAGGTGCACCTGCACCGGGCGCGCGCCGATGGCGCAGCCGCCGGGCAGCGAGACCTCGGCCTCGCCCAGCCGGGCCAGCAGCGGCCCCAGCACCAGGATCGAGGCGCGCATCGTGCGCACCAGCTCATAGTCGGCATGGCAGGAGGACAGCGCGCTGGCGTCCAGCGTCCAGCCCCCCGGGTCGGATTCGTCCTGGCGCACGCTGCAGCCCAGGTCGGCCAGCAGCCGGCCCATCGTGCGCACATCGGCCAGGGCCGGCACCCGCGCCAGCCGCAGCGGCGCGGCCGCCAGCAGGCTGGCCGCCATGATGGGCAACGCGGCGTTCTTGGCGCCGGAGGCGCGAACCTCCCCCTGCAGGCGGCAGGGGCCGTCGATTTCGAGGCGATCCATGGCGCGCTAGCCGGCCGCCTCCGCGGGGGTCTTCGTTTTCAGCGCCAGCGCGTGAATCTCGCGGCCCATGCGCTCGCCCAGCGTCGCGTAGACCAGGCGGTGCCGGGCCACGGTGTTCTGGCCGGCGAACTGCTCGCTGACCACCACGGCCTCGAAGTGGGCGCCATCGTCGCCACGCACGTCGATCTGGGCTTCCGGGAGGCCGGCGCGAATCCAGCCGGCAATGTCTTCAGCAGTCGTCATGCTCGCTCACATCCAAAAGTCTTGAGTTTTCCACAGCTTACACCCGGCACCTGCCGCGGGCGCGGCCGGCTTCAGGGCCGCAGGCGCACGCCGCGCGCCAGCATCGTCAGGGCAATGGCCGAGAGCAGCGCCAAAAAGCCCGCCACCACCACCAGGCCCAGCCAGCCCGGGGCGTCGGAATAGCCAAAAAAGCCATGCCGCAGCCCGTCGATCATGTAGAAAAAGGGGTTAAAGGCGGAGGCCTGGGCCCAGAAGGGCGGCAGGTCCTGCACCGAGTAGAACACGCCGGACAAAAACGACAGCGGCATGATCAGGTAATTCTGGAAGGCCGCCATGTGCTCGAATTTGTCGGCCAGGATGCCGGCGATGATGCCCATCACCGCAAGGCAGCCGGCCGCGAGTATGGCCGCGGTCAGCGCGTGCAGCGGCGCGGCGATGGGCAGCGGCGTGAACAGCCAGCCCACCAGGTACAGCACCAGCCCCACCAGCAGCGCGCGCAGGATCGCCGCGCCGGTGAAGGCCAGGAAGATCTCCAGCGCCGACAGCGGCGGCAGCAGGATGAAGACCACATTGCCCATGATCTTCGACTGCGTCAGGCTCGAGGCGCTGTTGGCGAAGGCGTTCTGGATCACGCTCATCATGATCAGGCCGGGGATCAGGAAGGCGACGTAGTCCACGCCGGGGTAGACCTCGACGCGGTCGGCCAGCACCTGCTGGAAGACCACCAGGTAGAGCACGGCCGTGATGACCGGCGAGGTGATCGTCTGCCCGGCCACCTTCATGAAGCGGCCGATTTCCTTGGCCAGCAGCGTGCGCAGGCCGATCCAGTTCAGGCCGCTCATCGGCGCGCCTCGCGGCTGGTCATCTCGACGAAGACATCCTCCAGGCGGGCGTCGCGGGTGCGCACATCGCGGATGCCGCCGGCCTGGCTGTTCAGCGTATCCAGCACGGCGCCCATGTCATCGCGGGTCTTGTCCAGGCGCAGTTCCCACTGCCCCTGCGTGCCGCCCACCTGCAGCGGCTGCAGCGTCTCCGGCAGCGTCTGGCTGCCGGTTTTGACCTCGAGGAAACGGTAGGGGTGGCGCGCCAGCAGGTCGCGGGTGCTCTCGCGGGCGATGACCTGGCCGCGATCCAGGATCGCGATGTTGCGGCACAGGCTCTCGGCCTCTTCGAGGTAGTGCGTCGTCAATACGATGGTGTGGCCCTCGTCGTGCAGGCGCCGGGTGAAATGCCACAGGCCGCGGCGCAACTCGACGTCCACGCCGGCCGTGGGCTCGTCCAGGATCACCACCGGCGGGCGGTGCACCAGCGCCTGCGCGATCAGCACCCGCCGCTTCATGCCGCCGGACAGCGCCCGCAGCGTGGACTCGCGCTTGTCGCCCAGCTCCAGCCCCTCGATCAGCTCATCGATCCACGGCCAGCTGTCGCGCCCGCAGCCGAAATAGCCGGCCTGGATGCGCAGCATCTTCTCGACGGTGAAAAAGGGGTCGTAGACCAGCTCCTGCGGCACCACGCCCAGGTGGCGGCGGGCCTGCCGGTAGGCGCGAACGGTGTCGTGGCCCAGCACGGCAATGTGGCCGGCATCCTTTTGCAGCAGCCCGGCAATGCAGCCGATCAACGTCGACTTGCCGGCGCCATTGGGGCCGAGCAGGGCGAAGAAATCCCCCTGCGCGACCTCCAGGCTCACGCCGTCCAGCGCCTTCAGGCTGCCGAAGGATTTGCTGACCTGGTCGATGTGCAGGGCCGCGGGCATCGCGCTTGTGCAGTGCAAAAATGGCACAGTATATCGATCGACTCGAATCGCCGAGGACGGCTTGCACCCGATGTTGCTCAACCTGGTCCTGCTCCTCGCGGGGCTGGCCCTGCTGACCTGGTCGGCCGACCGCTTCATCGCCGCCGCCGCCAGTCTGGTGCGCCACTGGGGCGTGTCGCCGATGCTGATCGGCATCTTCGTGCTGGGCGTGGGCACCTCGGCCCCGGAGATCGCGGTGTCCATTGCGGCCAGCCTGCGCGGCGCGCCGGACATCGCGCTGGGCAATGCCGTGGGCTCGAACATCACCAACATCGCCCTGGTGCTGGGCGTGTGCGCGCTGTTCCGGCCGCTGCCGGTCACCGGCAGCGCGCTGCGTGGCGAGTTCCCCGCGGTGCTGGGCACGGCCGTGCTGCTGCTGCTGATCTGCGCCGATGACTACTACGCCCGCTGGGAGGGCCTGGGTCTGCTGCTGCTGTTCGTGGGCGTGCTGGGCTGGCTGGCCCGCCGCGCGCGCGGTGGCGACAGCGGCGACGAGCCCGACCCGCTGCTGGACGAGATCCGCAGCCACGCCACCGCCGAGCTGGGCATGCGCGCGGCGCTGCTGTGGCTGGTGGTAGGCTTGATCGGCCTGCCGCTGTCGGCCGAACTCTTCGTCCAGGGCGCCGGCGGCATCGCCCGCGGGCTGGGCATCAGCGAGCTGGTCATCGGCCTGACGGTGGTGGCGCTGGGCACCTCGCTGCCGGAGCTGGCGGCCTCGCTGGCCAGCGTGCGCCGCGGCGAGGTCGAGATGGCGCTGGGCAATGTGCTCGGCTCCAACCTGTTCAATGCGCTGATCGTGTTCGGGGTGCCGGGGGCCATCAGCAGCATCGCGCTGAGCCCGGAACTGCTGCGCCGCGACGTGCCGGTGATGCTGGCGCTGACCATCGCGATCTACCTGCTGGCCGGCGTTCGCGGCCGCCTGGGCCCGCGCGGCGGCGCGGCCCTGCTGCTCAGCTTTGCCGCCTACATTTCTATACTGCTGGTCTGAGCCCGCCCCTGATCTTGCCCCCGACTCGATGAGCGACACCACGCTGCTGCGCATGGCCGAGGCCGTGCTGGATACCGAAGCCCAGGCCATCACCGCGCTGCGCGCGCGCCTGGGGCCCGACTTCGTGCGCGCCTGCCGCCTGCTCGAAGCCTGCCGTGGGCGCATCGTCGTGACCGGCATGGGCAAGTCCGGCCACATCGGCAGCAAGATCGCGGCGACGCTGGCCAGCACCGGCAGCCCGGCCTTCTTCGTGCACCCCGGCGAGGCCAGCCACGGCGACCTGGGCATGATCACGCGGCAGGATGTGCTGCTGGCGCTGTCCTATTCCGGCGAGACGGCCGAGCTGTCGACGCTGCTGCCCATCATCAAGCGCCAGGGCGTGCCGCTGGTGGCGATGACCGGCCGCCCCGACTCGACGCTGGCACGCGCGGCCGATGTGCACCTGGACGTGTCGGTGGCCAAGGAGGCCTGCCCGCTGAACCTGGCGCCCACCGCCAGCTCCACCGCCACGCTGGCGATGGGCGACGCGCTGGCCGTGGCCCTGCTGGACTCGCGCGGCTTCACCGCCGAGGACTTCGCCCGCTCGCACCCCGGCGGCAGCCTGGGCCGGCGGCTGCTGGTGCACGTGGGCGACATCATGCGCAGCGGCGAGGCGGTGCCCCAGGTCGCGCTGGGCGTCACGCTGTCGGCCGCCTTGCTGGAAATCACCAGCAAGGGCATGGGCATGACGGCCGTGCTCGACGGCGAGCGCATCGCCGGCATCTACACCGATGGCGACCTGCGCCGCAGTTTCGAGGCGGGCGTCGACGTACACGGCACGCGCATCGACGAGGTGATGTCGGCCCGGCCGCAGACGATTTCGCCCGAGGCCCTGGCCGCCGAGGCCGTTGCGCAGATGCAGGCGCGCAAGATCAATGCGCTGCTGGTCTCGCGCGACGGCGAGCACCTGGACGGCGCGCTGAACATGCACGACCTGCTCGCGGCGGGGGTGGCATGAGCCGCATCGCCCTGCTGGTGCTCGATGTCGACGGCGTGCTGACCAACGGCAAGCTCTACCACGGCCCCGACGGCCAGGAATGGCGCAGCACCCACGTGCGCGACGGCCTGGGGCTGAAAAAACTGATCCGCGCCGGCATCGAACCGGTGGTCATCAGCGGCCGCCCGGCCGGCGGCCTGGCCGAGCGCCTGCGCAGCCTGGGCGTGACCGAACAGCACTGGGGCTGTGAGGACAAATGGCCCACGCTGGAGCGGCTGCTCGAAGATCGCGGCCTGACGCCCGCGCAGGCCGGCGTGATGGGCGACGACGAGCCGGACCTGGCGCTGATGCAGCAGGTGGGCCTGGCGCTGTGCCCCGCCGATGCGATCCCGGCCGTGCGCGCGCGCGCCGACTTCGTCAGCCCCAGCTGCGGCGGCCAGGGCGCCGTGCGCGAGGCGGCCGAGTGGCTGCTGGCATGAGGCTGCCCTCCTGGCGCCGCCTGGCGGCCGTGCTGCCGCTGGCCGCGATCACGCTGGTCATCGTTGGCGTCAGCTACCACTACCGGCAGGCCCCGCCGCGGGTGCCCAGCGCGCCGCCGCAGACCGAGCCGGATTACTTCCTGCGCGGCGCGCAGATCCGCAGTTACGGGCCGGACGACCGGCTGCTGCACAGCCTCAACGCCAGCTCCGTCGCGCATTACCCGGACGATTCGGCGCGCCTGCTGGACGTGGCCGTCGAGCGCCTGCCCGGCCCCTGGGAGCTGACGGCCGCACGCGGCATGGCGCCCTCGGGGCTGCGCAGCCTGGAACTGCACGGCGACGTGGTGCTCAGCACCGAGGTCAGCCCCGGCTCGCAGGCGCGGCTGTACACCGAGGCGCTGCGCGTGGATCTGCAGCAGCAAACGCTGGTCTCATTGGCTCCGGTGCGGGTCGAATCGGCCCGTGTGGCCGCCCGCGCCGACACCCTGGAGGCCGACCTGGCCAGCCGGGGCTTCGCGCTGAACGGAAACGTGCATGTCGAACACCAGCCCTGAGTTGCGGCCCGGCCGCCCCTCCCGCCTGCGCCCCGGCCACGGCCTGCTTGGCGCGCTGCTGCTGGCGCTGGCCGCCAGCCTGCCGGCGCTGGCGCAGGATCGGCCGGCCTTTCTGGACCCGAATCTCGCGCTGTCGGTCGAGGCCGATTCGGCCGAGCTGTCGCAGGAGAACAATGTCTCGATCTACCGCGGCAACGTGGTGCTGGAGCGCGGCCCGCTGGTGATGCGCGGCGAGGTGCTGCGCATCGCCCGCGAGCCCGACAGCGGCCGCATCCGCGCCGAACTGCGCGGCAGCCCGGCCCGCGCCGAGTACACCGACCCGGCCAACCCCGCGCAGCCGGTGGTCGCCCAGGCCCGCGCGATCGAATACACCACCATCGTCGAGCTGCTGCGGCTGGAGGGCGGTGCGTCGATCCGCCGTGGTGAGGACCGCCTGGAGGGCGAGTCGGTGCGCTACGACATCCCGCAGGCCCGCATCCAGGCCGACGGCGGCAACGAGCGCGTGCGTATCGTGATCCAGCCGCCGGAGAACGCCGAGGGCCGCAGCCCGTGACGCTGGCCGCGCAGGATCTGCACAAGAGCTTCAAGGGCCGCGCGGTGGTGCGCGGGGTCAGCCTGAGCGTCGCCCCGGGCGAAACGGTCGGCCTGCTCGGCCCCAACGGTGCCGGCAAAACCACCTCCTTCTACATGATCGTGGGCCTGATCGGCGCCGACCAGGGCCAGATCCTGCTCGGCGAGCAACCGATTACCGACCTGCCGCTGTATGCCCGCGCGCGGCTGGGCATCGGCTACCTGCCGCAGGAGGCCTCGATCTTTCGCAAGCTGACGGTGGCCGAGAACATCCTCGGCATCCTCGAGCTGCGCCGCGACCTGAACGCGGCCGGCCGTCGCGCCGAGCTGGATCAGCTGCTGGAAGAGCTGCACATCGGCCACATCCGCGACTCGGTGGGCATGGCGCTGTCGGGCGGCGAGCGGCGCCGGGCCGAGATCGCCCGCGCGCTGGCGGCCAAGCCGCAGTACATCCTGCTCGACGAGCCCTTTGCCGGCGTGGACCCGATTGCGGTCGGCGACATCCAGCAGATCGTGGCGCACCTGCAGCAGCGCGGCATCGGCGTGCTGATTACCGACCACAACGTGCGCGAGACGCTGGGCATCTGCTCGCGGGCCTACATCCTCAGCGAGGGCCAGGTCATCGCCGAGGGCGCGCCCGAGGCCGTGCTGTCCAACCCGGAAGTGCGCCGCGTCTACCTGGGCGAAAGCTTCCGCATGTAGCGCCGCTACTCCGCGCGCTGCGGGCGCGCGGCGAGGCGGTGGAAGGCCTCCAGCACCGGCGAGCCCTGGTGCAGCACCCGGTAGACCTCGCTGGCAATCGGCATGTCCACGCCGTGGCGCTCGGCCAGCGTGTGCACCTCGACGGCGTTGCGCACGCCTTCGACCACCTGGCCGATTTCGCGGGCGGCCTCGTCCAGGTCGTCGCCGCGCCCCAGCGCCTTGCCAAAGCGGCGGTTGCGCGACTGGTCGTCGGTGCAGGTCAGCACCAGGTCGCCCAGCCCGGCCAGGCCACGCAGCGTTTCGCCGCGCCCGCCCAGGGCCTCGGCCAGCCGGCCCATCTCGGACAGCCCGCGGGTGATCAGCAGCGCCCGGGTGTTGGCGCCCAGGCCCAGGCCATCGGCCGCGCCCACGGCGATGGCCACCACGTTCTTGACCCCGCCGCCGACGGCGACGCCGATGACGTCGTCGCTGGTGTAGGCGCGCATGCCCGGCCCGTGCAGCTGCTCGGCCACGTCGCCGGCCAGCTCCGCGTCACGCGCGGCGATGGTGACGGCCGAGGGCACGCCGCGGCCGACCTCGCGGGCGAAGGTGGGCCCGCTGATGGCCACGAAGCGGGCCTGCGGCAGCGCCGCGGCGACCAACTCATGCGGCATCTGCGCGCTGTCCGGGGCGAAGCCCTTGGCCGCGGACACGATGTCCACGCCCGGCCGCCAGCAGGGCGCCAGCTGCGCCAGCATCGCCTGCAGCGCGTGGCTGGGCACCGCCAGCAGCCAGCGCCCGGCGGCCGCCGCCGTGGCCAGGTCGGCGCAGACCTCCAGGCCCTCGGGAAAGGGGCAGTCCGGCAGGTAACGCGCATTGACGCCTTCGGCGCCGATGCGCTCCAGCGCGGCTGCGTCGCGGCCCCACAGTGCGACCCGCGCCCCGTTGCGGGCGAGCTGGATCGCCAGCGCGGTGCCATAGGAGCCCGCGCCGAAGACGCTGATGTCCGGCTGTGTCATGTCTCCTCCCCGTGGGCCGCAGCCGCCCTAGTGGGCGACCGGCGGCTCCTGCCCGGCGGCGCCGGCCTGGCCCTGCTGCTTGCGCAGGTGGTCGCGCAGCGCCGCGTCAAAATTGACCGGTTGCAGCAAAAAGGGCGGGAAGCCGGCCTTCTGCACGAAGTCGCTGATGGCCTCGCGCACGAAGGGGAAGATCTGGTTCGGCGCCCAGGCGCCCAGCAGCGCCTGCTTCTCGGCGTCGTTGCGCACGCCGGAGAGGGCGACCACGCCGGCCATCTGCACCTCGACCAGGTAGGCCACCTCGTCGTCCTGCTTGGCCGTCACCGTGACGGCCAGCACCACATGGTGCGAGGACTCGGCCAGCGGTTGCACCTCGGTGTTCAGCGCGACGTCGACCTTGGGCTGGAAGGCCCGGGTAAAGACCTGCGGCGCGCCCGGCACTTCGACCGAGGCATCCTTCAGGTACACCTTCTGCAACTGGACGCGCGGGCCCTCGCCCGCGGCCGCGGCGCCCGCGGCGGCGTCGGTGGAATTTTCGCTCATGATTTGGCGTTCTCTTTACGGTTCTGCGGCTTGGCAACCTTGGCCGGCTTGGCGCCGCCCTTGCTGCCACTCTTGCTGTTGGTCTGGCGGGTCAGCGGCATGCCGGCCGCCTCCCAGGCGTTCAGCCCCCCACCCAGCGGGTGCACGGCGCGGTGGCCGGCGCTGCGCAGGCGGCGCGCCACCGAGGCGGCCTGCGAACCCAGCGCGTCGACCAGCAGCACGGGGCTGTCCGGGCTTTTCAGCAGCTCGGCCTCGACTTCGGCGATGCGGTTGGGCGGCGCATTCTCGGCGCCCAGAATGCGCCCGCGCTTGAAGTCCTGCGCACTGCGCAGGTCGATGATGCGCGCTTGGCGGTCGTTGATCAGGCGTACGGCGGCCGCCGGCCCCACGCGCGGGCCACTACGGCTGGACAGCACCCATTCATTCACAATGAGGGCTATGAGCAGCGCGGACGCGAGCAGCAGCAGCAGCCATTGCTCGGCCAGGAATTCAGGCAGGCTCATGGTGATGTTTGACGAATTTCATCGCGCATTATCGCAGCCCGCCGGCTCGCCGCGCAGGCCGGCCTGCGCGCGGCCGGTCCTGGCGCGCGCGCCCAGGGCTTTGCTGCTCGCTGCGCTGCTCGGCAGCGGCGTCGCGCTCGCCGACACCGGCGGCGGGGCGGCGGCCGCGCGGGCCGAACGCGAGGCGCTGCGCGCCAAGCTGGAGCAGATCGCCGAGGAACACCGCCGCGGCCAGCAGGCGCAGGCACGCGAGCAGGAGCAGCTGCACAAGCTGCTGCGCCGCCAGGGCGAGCTGCGGCGGCAGGCGCGTGCACTGAACGCGCGCATCGACGACGCCACGCAGCGCGAGGCCGCCCTCGCCGCCGAAGCCGCGGCGCTGCAGCGCCAGCGCCAGGCCGGGCTGGCCCAGCTGCGCGAGCTGGCCGCGCTGACCGCCAAGGCCGGCGGCGCCACGAGCGGCCCCATGAGCCCATCGAGTCGCAAACCGAGCAGCGAGCCCGGTGGCGATCCCAGTCGCACACCCAGTCGCGATCCCGGCCCCGCGCCGGGACCCGAAGACAACGACGCCGGCAGGGCGGCGAGTGCCGCGATGGCGCAGGCGCGGCAGCAGGCCTGGCTGCGCGAAATCGGCCGCCAGCGCAGCACGCTGCAGGCCGAGCTGGCGCGGGCGGCCACGCGCAGCGCCGCTTTGCGCACGGAGCAACAAGAGTTGTTGGAAACGCTGCGCGCCGACCGCAGCAGCCTGAAACAGCGCGAGGCGCAGCTGGCCAGGCTGGAGGCCGAGCACCGCGAGGTGCTGGCGGCCCTGGAGCGCAAGCTGGACCGCGAGGACCGCGACAGCCAGCGGGCGCAGGCGCGGCTGGCCGAACTCGAAGAGCTGATCACCCGCCTCGAACGCGCCGCGGCGGCCCCCGCCGCCGCGCCCGCCGGCACGCCGCTCGCGCGGCGCAAGGGGCGGCTGCGCTGGCCGCTGTCCGGCCCGCTGCTGCGCCGCTACGGCAGCCGCAACTGGCTCGAGCGCAGCCGCGGCACGCTGGTCGGCAGCCCGCCGGGCACCGCCGTGGCCGCGGTGCACCCGGGCACGGTCGCCTGGGTGGGCTGGCTGCCGCAGCGCGGCCTGACGGTGATTCTGGATCACGGCGAGGGCTATTTCAGCCTGTATGGCCACGCCCAGGCCGCGCTGCACGGCGTCGGCGATGTCGTGCCCGAGGGGGAAGCGGTGATTCGCAGCGGACAAACCGGCGGGCTGGAGCGCCCCGCCGTGTACTTCGAGCTGCGCCGCGGCCGTGAATCGCTGGACCCGCGCGTCTGGTTCGCCGACGCGCCCTGAGTCGACAGGCCGGCTGCCAGGGCCCAAAGCCTGCAGGCGTGACTGTGGTCAGCGCCACCCGGGGCGGCGCGGCCCCTGTGCTAATGTCTGGACGTTTTCGCTGTCAAAGCCCCGACACCCATTGGGCTTGCCCTGAGTCCCCTATGAAGAACTCCCCCCGCGCCTTCGGCCTCGTCAGCATTGGTGCCCTGTTCGGGCTGTGCCTGGCCCTGGCCTCCGGCGTTTTTGCCGCCCGTGACGACCAGACCATCGACCTGCCGCTGGCCGATCTGCAGGCCTTTGCCGAGATCCTGAGCCAGGTCAAGGCGACCTATGTCGAAGAGGTCGAGGACGAGGTGCTGATCGAGAACGCGATCCGCGGCCTGCTGGCCGGGCTGGACCCGCACTCGGCCTACCTGGACGTCGAGGAGTTCAAGGACATGCGCGTGTCCACCTCCGGCCAGTTCGGCGGGCTGGGCATCGAGGTGCAGATGGCCGACGGCTTCGTGCGCGTCGTGGCCCCGATCGACGACACGCCCGCCAGCCGCGCCGGCATGGAGCCGGGCGACCTGATCATCCGCATCGACGACAAGCCGGTGAAGGGCATGACCCTGCGCGAGGCCGTCAAGATGATGCGCGGCAAGCCCGGCACCGACATCCGCCTGCTGGTCATGCGCGAAGGCGAGCGCAAGCCGCTGGACATCGAACTGACCCGTGCCATCATCCAGGTCAAGAGCGTACGCACGCGCACCCTGGACGAGCGCTATGGCTACGTGCGCATCTCGACCTTCACCGGCGCCACCGGCGAGTCGCTGTCCGACGAGCTGCGCACGCTGCAGCAGGAAAACCCGCAGTTGCAGGGCTATGTGCTGGACCTGCGCAACAACCCCGGCGGCGTGCTGAATGCGGCCGTCGAGGTCTCCGACGCCTTCCTCAACAGCGGCACCATCGTCTCGATTCGCGGCCGCGGCGAGAACGAAGGCCGCGAGTTCACCGCCCGCCCGGGTGACGAGGTCGACGAGCGGCCGGTCGTCGTGCTGGTCAACGCCGGCTCGGCTTCGGCCTCGGAAATCGTGGCCGGCGCGCTGCAGGACCACAACCGCGCCGTGATCGTCGGCGAGCGCACCTTCGGCAAGGGCTCGGTGCAGACCATCGTGCCGATCCGCAACGATGCCGCGATCAAGCTGACCACCGCGCGCTACTACACGCCGAGCGGGCGCTCGATCCAGGCCGAGGGCATCAAGCCCGACATCGAGATCGCGGCGCTGAACGTGACCGAACGCGAGCGCTCCTTCGAGCCGGTGACCGAGGCCGACCTGGACAACCGCCTGGACAATGACACCCGCGACGCCGCCAACCCGGCGACGCCGGGCGCGGGCGCGCCGGCAAACTCCTCGCTGCAACTGGCGCAGACCGACTTCGCGCTGTATGAGGCGCTGAATGTGCTCAAGGGTCTGGTCATCGCGCACAACGGCACGCGCTGAACCCGCGCGCAAGCCGCCGGCCTGACCGCCTGCGGCCCCTTCGCGCGCAAATTCGGCGCTGGCCTAACGCGGTGCGCGTGCGGCGCTGGCCGTCACCGCAATCAGCAGGGCCAGGCCCAGGTAGAAGGGCCAGTTCAGCTGCGCGCCCTCGCCCAGCAACAGTGCCGCCAGCGCCACCGCGTACACGGGCTCCAGGTTGACCACCAGCTGGGCGGCCCAGGCCGACAGCGTGCGCAGCGCGACGAAGGCCATGACGAAGGGCGCCAGCGTGCAGCCCAGCGCCAGCAGCAGCAGCCAGCCCAGGTCGGTGGGCCCCGGCAGCAGCACGGCCGGGCTGGTCAGCGCGATGCCCAGGCCCAGCACGCCCAAACCGGCGACGAACTCCACCGCGGTCAGCGTGTAGGGGTCGGCCTCGCGCGCCAGCGTCTTGTTCAGCGCGCCGAAAATGGCGACCAGGAAGGCCGACAGCAGCCCCACGGCGATGCCCAGGCCCATCTGCGGCGGCGTGCCGCCGGCCACCAGCCACACGCCCGGGATCGCCAGCGTCGCCAGCCACAGCTCGCGCCGCTGGAAGGGCCGCCGGGTCAGCAAGGGCTCGACGATGGCCAGGAACACCGGCGCCGCGGCGATGCAGGCCGCCGCAACCGAGGCATTGGCCAGCTTGATCGCGCCGTAAAAGGTCCACCAGTGCAGCGCCACGAAGACCCCGGCCAGTGCGGCCCGGGCGCGCAGCGCCGGCGCCATCGCCCGCCAGCCGCGCCAGGTACGCGGCAGCAAGACCAGCACCGCCAGCACCAGCAGCAGGCGCCAGGCAACCAGCACTACCGCGGAGAGCGTGATCAGCTTGCCCAGGATGGCGGTGAAGCCCCACAGCACCACGCAGGCATGCATCAGCCCATAGGCCTGCCGGCGCGCCTGCGCCGCCTCGTCTGCGGGGCTCATCGGAGCAGGACTGGGGGCGCGGGGCTCAGGCGCGGCCGGCCCGCCAGGCGCGCAGGCCGCACCAGGCGGCGACCACGGCGAAGACACAGGCCGACAGCGGCAGCCCGCCCACCCGCAGCGGCGCCAGATTATCCAGCCCCAGGCTGATGGCGACGCCGACCAGCGCGGCGCTGCCCGCCAGCACCCAGCCCTGGGTCGCGGCCTGCCGGCGCTGCTCGGCGCGCAGTTCGGCGACCTCGCGTGCCAGCCGCGCGGTGGCCGGCTCTTCGCCCAGGCGCTGCAGCAGCGCCGGCAGGGCATCGGCCAGCGCCGGCAGCTGCGGCTTGACCCGCTCGAAGGCGAAGCGCGGCGACAGCCGCTCGCGCATCCAGCGCTCGAGGATGGGCTTGGCGGTGCGCATCAGGTCCAGCTCGGGGTAAAGCTGACGGCCCAGGCCCTCGATATTCAGCAGCGTTTTCTGCAGCAGCACCAGCTGCGGCTGCACGCGCATCTCGAAGCGCCGCGCCACGGCGAACAGCCGCATCAGCACCAGGCCGAAGGAAATATCCTTCAGCGGCTTGTCGAAAATCGGCTCGCAGACGGCGCGGATCGCGCCCTCGAACTCGTCCAGCCGCGTCTCCCGGGGCACCCAGCCGGACTCGATGTGCAGCTCGGCCACGCGCCGGTAGTCCTGATTGAAGAAGGCCAGGAAGTTCTCGGCCAGGTAGCGCTGGTCGGCCGGGGTCAGCGAGCCGACGATGCCGAAATCCAGCGCCAGGTAGCGCGGCGCCGCCGGGTTGGCCGGGTCTACGTAGACATTGCCCGGGTGCATGTCGGCGTGGAAGAAGTTGTGCACGAAGGTCTGGGTGAAAAAGATCTCGACCCCGCGCTCGGCCAGCACCGAGAAATCGGCGCCCAGCTCCCGCAGCTGCGCGATTTCATCGACCGGCAGGCCGTGCAGGCGCTCCAGCGTCAGCACCGAGGCGCGGGTGTGCTGCCAGAACACGATGGGGTGGTAGATCAGCTCCGAGCCCAGCCAGTTGCGGCGCAGCTGGCTGGCGTTGGCGGCTTCGCGCAGCAGGTCCAGCTCGTCGGTGATGACTTTCTCGTATTCGGCCACCACCTCGCGCGGGCGCAGCCGGCGCGACAGCTCGGGCCGCAGGCGCTCGGCCAGGCCGGCCAGGAAGTGCAGCAGGGCCACATCGCGCGCCACCCGCTCGTGGATGCCGGGCCGCAGCACCTTGACCACGACCTCCAGCCCCGGCTCGCCCTCCTCGCCATGCAGCCGCGCGGTATGCACCTGGGCCACCGAGGCCGAGGCCAGCGGCTCGATGTCGAACTCGGCGTAGGCCTGCGCCACCGGCATGCCCAGCTCGCGCTCGACCAGCGCCACCGCTTCGGCGCCGGGGAAGGGCGTTACCGCGTCCTGCAGCAGGGCCAGCTCGGCGGCGATGTCCGGCGGCAGCAGATCCGGCCGCGTCGACAGCGCCTGGCCGAACTTGATGAACACCGGGCCCAGTTCTTCCAGCGCGGCCCGGATGCGCGCGCCCAGCGGCGCATCAAACTGGCGCCCGGCGCGCCAGCCCCAGGCCTGGTCCACACCGTGCCGGCGCAGCACGCGCCAGATGCGCCACAGGCGCAGCCATTGGGAGCCCGAGCGCAGCATCAGGCGACCGGCTCGCCGCCGTGGCCCGCCCGGCGCTCCACGCGGCGCAGGCGCGCCTCGAAGCGTTCCACGTCCAGATCCAGCTCCTCGACCTCGCGCATCCAGTCCTCCAGCTCGGCAGCCGGCACCAGGTCGCGCGACTCCTCGGCCAGAAACTCGGCGCCGCTGGCCTCCAGCCCCGACAAGCCGCGCCGCAAGAAGCCCTGCACGCGGCGCAAGCCGGCCGCGGCCGGCGCGGCCTGCTCACCCAGCCAGGGCTCCAGCAGGCCGGCGAGGTCGGCCTCCAGGCCCTGGAAGACCTCGACGAAGCGTTGCAGGTATTCGGCATCGCCCGCCACATGCATGCCGGGCACCGCGCGGCCCGCGCGGGGGTCACGCAACAGCGCGAATACGGCCTTGGTCTGCAGTTCCACCTGGGCGCGCGCGCCGCGCTCGGCCGGCCCCAGCACCACGCCATGCGCCACCGGGTACACGCCCAGCTCCCAGTCCAGCTCGGTCAGCCGCAGCACCACGCCACCGCCCAGCGCCTGCAGCTGCGCCAGCGCATGCGGGTCCCGCGCCAGCAGCCGGTTCAGCAAGGATTCCAGCGCGCCCAGCAGCAGCGCGGGCGGCGTCACAGCTTGTAGCCCCGGTGCACCGCGACGATGCCGCCGGTCAGGTTGTAGACCTGGGTGCGCTCGAAGCCGGCCAGCTCGAACATGCCCTGCAGCGTGTCCTGGTCGGGGTGGCGGCGGATCGACTCGGCCAGGTAGCGATAGGAGTCGGCGTCGTCGGCCACCGCCTGACCCAGGCGCGGCAGCACCGAGAAGGAATAGGCATCGTAGGCCCGCGCCAGCAGCGGATTGCGCGGCTTGGAGAACTCCAGCACCAGCAGCCGCCCGCCCGGGCGCAGCACGCGGTAGATCGAGGCCAGCGCCGCATCCTTGTCGCGCACATTGCGCAGCCCGAAGGCCATCGTGACCAGGTCGAAGCTGTCGTCGGCGAAGGGCAAGGCCTCGGCATCGCCCTGCACGAAGGTGGCGTCGCTGTGGCCGGCGTTGAGCATGCGGTCGCGGCCCAGCGCCAGCATGTTGCCGTTGTAGTCGGCCAGCGTCATGCGGCCACGCGGCCCGAGGCGGCCGGCCATGGCCAGCGCCAGGTCGCCGGTGCCGGCGGCCAGGTCCAGCACCGCGTCCTCGGGGCGCACGGCGGCCAGGCCGATGGCGAAGCGCTTCCACACACGGTGCACGCCCATCGACATCAGGTCGTTCATCAGGTCATAGCGACCGGCGACCGAATCGAAGACCTGCTCGACGCGCCGGGCCTTGTCCTCCCAGCGCACGTCCTCGTAACCGAAATGGGTGGTCTTGTCCTGTGCCATCCCGGGCTAGAGCTGCGTCAGCGAGGGCTTGGGCGGGCCCGAGCGCAGCAGCGCGGCCAGCACCAGGCCACCGAGCACCCAGGCGCCGGCCTCATAGCTGAGCTGGGTCAGCGCGAAGTCCCAGGGCTGGTACCACCAGATCGGCGCGCCCAGGTGGGCGAACACGCTGCCCACGATGCCGCCGCCGGCGGCAATGCCAAAGCGCAGCCCGAAGCCCCCGTTGCCGGCCAGCAGGCGCACCAGCACCGCCATCAGCAGCAGCGTGGCAAAGCCGTGCAGCCAGCCGCGCAGCAGCACGCCGGGCGCCATCGGCTCGGCGCCGTTCTTGCGAAAGTAAATCAGCGCGATCGGGCCGGCGGTATGCGCCTCGTGATAGGCGGTGTCGCTGTCGGGCTGCTCGCTGTAGGGAACCATGTAGCTGCCGCTGGCGGGCAGCTCGGCATCCAGAGCAGCCTGCAGCGCGGCGCCATCCGGCGCGCCCTGCACGGCGCCGCTGCCGACCGGCAGCACGGTCCAGAACAGAAATCCCCAGAAGAACACCAGGGTCGCCGCCAGGGCCGCCCCACCAAAGATCCGCAGCATCGTTTACTCCTGTCGCGCAGACGCGGCACGCGCGTCGCCCGCGGGCCCGGGGCGGCAGTGTATCAGTCGACCTGCAGCGCGAGCCCCAGGCCCTGGGCCGACAGGCGCTCGCCTTCGGCCTCGACGTCGGCGACGGTCAGCGGGTAGCGCTGCAGCCAGTCCGGCGGCAGCGTCAGCCGCAGCGCCTCGCGTGTGCCGCTCAGGCGCAGGGCCTCGACGCCCTCGATCTCGCAACGGGCGCGACAGAGCACCACGGCCAGGCGCAGCAGCAGCGCCAGCGCCAAGGCGTGCTGCGGCCAGTCGCCGGGCAGCTCGTCCAGCACGCCGCGGGCCAGCCGGCCGCGGTGCACCCGCACCAGCGCCGCCACCAGCATCTGGTCGCGGCGGGAGAAGCCATGCATGTCGGCCTTGGCCAGCACGTAAGCGCCGTGCTTGTGAAAACCGGCATGCGAGATCGCCAGGCCCAGCTCGTGCAGGCGGCAGGCCCAGCGCAGATAGGGCAGGTGCTCGCGGCGGCTCAGGCCCCAGTCGCGCGCCACCTGCTCGAACAAGTGCCGGGCCATCTGCCAGACGCGCTCGGCCTGCGCGCCATCGACGGCAAAGCGCTCGGCCATCTGCTGAGCCGAGCTTTCGCGCACGTCGGCATCCTGCAGCCGCCCCAGCAGGTCGTAAATGATGCCTTCGCGCAGCGCGCGATCCGACACGTCCATGCGCTTCAGTCGCAAGGCGTCGAAGACCCCGGCCAGCACGCACCAGGAGCCGATGAACACCGGCTGGCGGTCCTCGCGCAGGCCCTCGAAGGCCACCTTGTCGATACGCCCACGCTCGGCCAGCGCCTCGCCCACGGCCTCCAGCCCGGCGGCGCTGAGGTGGTCATCGCCATGGCCCAGCTCGGCGGCGACACGCCAGACGGAGCGCACGCTGCCCGAGGCGCCGATGCCGCGCGCCCAGCCGGCCCGGCGGTAGCGCGCCTCAAGAAAGTCCAGCTCGGCCGCGGCGGCCAGCCGGGCGCGCTGCAGGCGCCGGGCCGTGATCTTGCCGTCGGCGAAATAGCGCTGCGTCCAGGTCACGCAGCCCATGTGCACGCTTTCCATCAGCTCGGGGCGCTGGCCCTGGCCGACGATCAGCTCGGTGCTGCCGCCGCCAATGTCGACGACCAGCCGGCGCTCGTCCTGGCCGTTCAGCGCGTGCACCACGCCGCCATAGATCAGGCGGGCCTCCTCGACGCCGGAAATCACCTCGACCGGCTTGCCCAGCGCACGCTCGGCGGCACGGATGAAGGGCGCGGCCGGCCCCAGGCGGCGCAGCGTGTTGGTGCCCAGCACCCGCACCTGTGCGGCGGGAATCCCGCGCAGCACCTGCCCGAATCGCTCCAGGCATTGCAGCGCCCGGGCCTCCACCGCCGGCGTCAGCCGCTTGTCCGGCCCCAGCCCGGAGGCCAGCCGGACCGGCTCGCGAATGCGGTCCAGCACCTGCAGCCCGGCGCCGGACTGGCGCATCACCACCATATGAAAGCTGTTCGAGCCCAGGTCCACGGCAGCCAGCGTCAGGGGCTCGTCCGCGGTGGCGGCGCTCGCGCCCGCCGCGGGCGAGACCGGTGAGGAAGAAGCCGGTGCAGTCATGCACGGATCATAACCGCGTGGCCCGACAGCGCCACCGCCGGCTACGGTCCGGCACGGAGCCAGCAGGGCTGCTGGCCCGGGCGGCCGGCCCGGGTGCCCGCCGCGGGTTTGACGCGACCCGCCGCCAGGGGCGAAAATTCGTGGGATTACCCCCGCGAAACTGCACAAACATGCGTCTGATCGCTCTGATTGCGCTGGTCGGCAGCGCCCTGTCCGCGCAAGCCGCCGGCGATGCCGCGGCCGGCAAGGTGAAGTTCGATACCTGCATGGGTTGCCACGGCATCCCGAGCTACACCAATGCCTACCCGACCTACGACGTACCCAAGGTGGGGGGCCAGCCCGCCGCCTACCTCGAGGCCGCACTGAAGGCCTATCGCAGCGGCGAGCGCCCGCACGCCACGATGCATTCGCAAGCGGTTTCGATGAGCGATGAGGACATCGCCGACATCGCCGCCTTCCTCAGCCAGCAGCGCTGAACCCGGACCCGAGGACCCGCACGATGCGCATCGCCCTGACCGCCGCTGCCCTGCTGCTGCCCGCCGCCGCCCTGGCCGACACCGCCGAGGCCCCGAGCCGCAGCGTTGAGGAAATCGCCGCCACCTGCGCCGCCTGCCATGGCGGCGACGGCGTCAGCCAAATCCCGACCTACCCGACTCTGGCTGGCCAGCACGCCTCCTACCTGGCCCATGCGCTGCGCGAATACCGCAGCGGCAAGCGCAAGAACGCCATCATGGCGGCGCAGGCCACGAACCTCAGCGACGACGAAATCGCCGAGCTGGCCGCCTACTACGCGCAGATGTCCGGCCCGCTCTACGTCCCCGAATACCAGGACTGAGCGCCCGCGCGGCGGGAACTTTTTGCCGCTACCTGTGATCTGAGCGCCCATCGCGCCGCGGCCTTTCGCGGCGCGCGGGAGCGCGTCTTGGCGCGTGCAGGCAGGGGCGCCACGCCGGCGCAGGGGGATCGCCAATGAATCTGACCGCCGTCGCGCTGCGCAATCCGGCCGCCTGCGTCGTACTGACCTTGTTGCTGCTGACCGCCGGCAGCGTGGCCCTGATGGGCCTCCCGGTGCAGCTGCTGCCGCCGATCGAAGAGCCCGAAATCACGGTCTTCACCAACTGGCGCGGCGCTGCCCCCAGCGAGATGGAGGCGGTCATCGTCGAGCAGCAGGAGCGCGTGTTGCGCAACGTGCCCGGCGTGCGCCAGCTGCAAAGCAACATCGGCCCGGGCAACGGCCGCATCAACCTCGTCTTTCCCTTCGGCGCCGACATGCAGCGCGCCTACCTGGACGTGCTGAACCGCCTGCAGCAGACCCCGCCGCTGCCGCGCGACGCGGACGGCCCCTGGGTCAACATGGGCGGCAACGATTTTTCCGGCGGCAATGCGGCCTCGCTGCTGGTGCGCACCCAGCGCGCCGACGACCCGCGCGACCCGGCCGAATTTCATGAGCTGATCCGCCGCGAGGTCGAGCCGCTGCTGGCGCGCATCCCCGGCGTGGCCGAGGTCAACCTGCAGGGCGGCCGCCCCGAAGACGTGCGCATCACGCTGGACGCCGAGCGCGCGGCGGCCATGGGCATCGCGCTGAGCGACGTCGTGGCGACGCTGGGCTCGGCCACCGATGTTTCCGGCGGCTTCGCCGACGTCGGCCGCCGCCAATACACCGTGCGTGTGCTGGGCCAGGTGTCGGTCGAGGAGCTTGGCAGCCTGATCGTCACCTACCGCGATGGCCGGCCGGTGATGCTGGGCGACATCGCCCGCGTCGGCGTGCAACGGCAGGAGGCGCGCGGTTTCACACTGCGCAACGGCTTTCCCGCCTATTACCTGACGCTGGCGCGCGAGAGCGGCTCGAACACCGTCGAGATCCTCGACGAGGTCAACGCGGCCATCGACACGCTCAATGCCGGGCCGCTGGCCGCGGCGGGGCTGGCCATCGAGCTGTCCTATGACGCCTCCGTGCATATCCGCCGCGCCATCGCGCTGGTGCGCAACAACCTCGTGCTCGGCGGGCTGCTGGCGACCCTGGTGCTGTATGTCTTCCTGCGCCGCTGGCGGGCCACACTGCTGGTGGGGTTGGCCATCCCGGTGTGCCTGCTCGGCGCCTTCGCCACGCTGCAGCTGACCGGGCGCAGCCTGAACGTCATCTCGCTGGCCGGCATGGCCTTTGCCGTGGGCCTGGTGCTGGACGCGGCGATCATCGTGCTGGAAAACATCGTGCGCCGCCGCCAGCTGGGCCAGACGCTGCCGCAGGCCATCGCCGCCGGCGCGCCGGAAGTGGCGCCCGCGCTGCTGGCCTCGACGGCGACCTCGGTCGCGATTTTCCTGCCCATCCTGTTCATGACCGGCCCGGAGGGGCAGCTCTTCGCCGACCTGGCCCTGACGATGTCGGTTGCCGTCGTGCTCTCGCTGCTGCTCGCGCTGACGCTGCTGCCGGTGGCCGCCGGCCGCTTGCTGCGCGAGGCCGCCGGGCACCGCCCCCGCCCCGACCCGCTGGCGGCCCAATGGGAGCGGCTGACCGAACTGGCGATGCGCCTGACCGCCAAGCCCGCGGGCCGGGCCGGCATCGTGCTCGGCTGCACGCTGGGTGCCGGTGCGCTGGCCTGGTCGCTGCTGCCCTCGGCCGACTACCTGCCGCAGGCCCGCTCGGACAATGTCTGGGCCAACTTCTCCGTGCCGCCCGGGGCCTCCGGTCGCGCCATCCGCGAGGACCTGGCCGCCGTCGTGGTCGAGCGGCTGGAGCCCTACATGCGGGGCGAACGCGAGCCGGCCGTGGCCTATTACAACCTGTCCTCGTGGAACCGCGACTGGACCGGCATGGCGCTCTACCCGGCCGACCCGGCGCAGGCCGACGAGATGATGCGGGTGCTGCGCGAGGAGATCCTGGTGGGGCTGCCGGACACCCGGGCCTTCGTCAGCCCCGGCTCGCTGCTGAACTTTGCCGGGGGCGGCAACCGGCAGATCGACTTCGACATCCAGGGCGCCGAGCTGGATCGGCTGATCGACGCCGCAAGGCTGGCGCAGGAGCGCATCGGCGAACTCCTGCCCGGCGTGCCGGTCCGGGCGCGGCCCGAGCTGGACCTGGCCGAACCGGAGCTGCAGATCCACCCCGACCGCACCCGGCTGGCCCAGGCCGGCCTGTCGCGACGGGCGCTGGGCGATGCCGTACGGGCCTATACCGACGGGCTGTATGTCGGCGAGTACTTCGACGGCAACGAGCGGCTGACGATGCTGCTCAAGGCCGAACCCTGGGCGCACCCCGAGGCGCTGGCCGAGATGCCGCTGCACACGCCGCGGGCCGGCGTGCAGCAGCTCGGCGAGCTGGCCCGTTTCGAGCGCACCGTGGGGCCCAGCGAACTGCGCCGCATCGACGGCCAGCGCACGCTGACGCTGCGCATCTTCCCGCCCGAGGACCGCACGCTGGAGGACATCATCGCCCTGCTGCGCAGCGAGGTGGAGCCGGCCGTGATGGAGGCGCTCGAAGGCCGCGGCAGCGTGCGCTACCGCGGCAGCGCCGACGGCCTCGAAGAGGCGCTGCAGGCGATGGGCCGCAACCTGCTGTGGGCGCTGCTGATCCTGTTGCTGATCCTCAGCGCGATGTTCCGCTCGGCGCGCGATGCGCTGTATGTCGTCGCCGTGATGCCGCTGGCCTGCGCCGGCGGCGTGCTGGCTCTGTGGCTGCTGAACCGCGTTTCCTACCAGTCGCTGGACCTGCTGACGATGAGCGGCTTCGTGATCCTGCTCGGGCTGGTGGTCAACAACGCCATCCTGCTGGTCGACCGCACGCGCGCCGCCGAGGCCGAGGGCCACGGCCGCCACGACGCGGTTCGGCTGGCCGTGCGCGAGCGCGCCCGGCCGATCTTCATGAGCACGACCACCAGCCTGTTCGGCATGCTGCCGCTGATGCTGGTGCCGGGCACCGGCGCCGAGATCTACCGCGGCCTGGCGACGATCATCGTCGGCGGCCTGTTCGCCTCGGCACTGCTGACGCTGCTGCTGCTGCCCAGCCTGCTGCGCATGGGCGCCGGGCGCGCACTGCCGGTCGAAGCCACCCCGCAAACCGCTGCCCCCTGAGGAGCCCGCCATGCCCACCGCCGCAATTGCCCCGATGACGCGCCGCCCCGCGCCCTGGCTGGCCTGGACCCTGCTGGGCCTGGGCAGCGCGTTGGCGCCGCCCACGCTGGCCAGCGGCCCGGCAGACACCCCACCCGCGCCGGTGGTGGTCGACGAGGTGCGCGCCGACGTGCAGGGCGTGCTGACCCAGCTCAGCGCGCACATCGAGCCGCGCCAGCAGATGACGGTGATGGCCGCACAGGCCGGGCAGCTGGCGTGGATCCTCGACAGCGGCGAGAGCGCGGCGGCCGGGGCGCCGCTGGCGCGCATCGACGACGGCCCGCTGCTGCTGGACCTGGCCGAGCGCCAGGCGCGGCTGCGCCGCAGCGAGGTGCAGCTGCGCCGCATCAGCCAGCAGATCGCGCGCTTCGACACGCTGGATCAGCGCGCCTTCGTCTCGCCCACCGACCTCGACGACCTGCAGACCGAGCGCGAGCTGATCCGCGCCGACATCGCCATCGCCCAGGCCCAGATCGCGCAGCTGGAGGATCGCCGCGAGCGCATGGTGGTACGCGCACCCTTCGCCGGCGTCGTGCTGGAGCGGCGCCGGGATGCCGGCGAGCAGGTGGCCATCGGCGATGTGCTGGCCGAGTTCGCCGGGCGCGAGCAGATGCAGGTGCGCGCGCAGCTGCCACTGAGCTGGCTGCAGGCGCTGCGCCCGGGGCTGCCGATTGGCGTGCGCGCGGCCGGCCGCGAGGCGACGGCCACGATCCGCGCGCTGATCCCGGCCGCCGACAGTGAATCGCAAACCTTCGTGCTGCTCGCGGACCTGCCCGGCGGCGCCGACGGCTGGCCGGCCGGGCAGCTGGTCAGCCTGGTGCTGCCGCAGCGCCAGGCGCAGCGCAGCCTGCTGGTGCCGCGCGATGCCCTGGTGCTGCGCCGCGAGGGGCACCGCGTGGTGCGCATCGACGGCGCGGGGCGGGCCGAATGGGTCCCGGTGACGCTGGGCGCCGGCCGCGGCGACTGGATTGCCGTCGAGGGAGAGCTGGCGGCCGGCGAGCGCGTGGCCATCCGCGGCGCCGAGCGCCTGCAGCCCGGCCAGGCGGTGCAGATACTGGCCGACCGTGCCGAAGGCCGGTCACCGGACCTCAGCCCGGGCGCCGGCGCCGGCTGAGCCGGACCGCAACGGCGCCGGCTCCCGCCGTCGCGCCCTGCCGGCCGTCGGCCAGCCCTCCGCCGACCCTCCGACGACCGTCCACCGGCCCCGGGCCTGCAAGAGCGCCCGGCCTGCCCGGCCAGCCCCGTCAGTCGGGCCGCCGCAGCCAACCGCGGCGCCAGGGGCGCGCGGCAGCGGGCGCAAAAGAAAGCCCCCGGCGCCGCTGTGGCGGCCGGGGGCTGTACTCATTATGGCTCGGGCCCTCGGTGGGCCACCCACGGCGCGGCCGCGGCGAAGCGCCCCAGGCCTCGGCCCGAGACGCGCCGCCCGGCGCGCAGGCCAGGCGGCGCGACCGGCACGTTAGCGCAGGCGGCGGCGCAGGCCGAGCAGCAGGCCGGCCAGCAACAGCAGGCCACCGGTGGCGCCACTGCCGCTGCTCCGGCCCGGCGGCTGTACCGGCGGCTCGCCCGGCGGGTTCGGGTCCACCGCGCGGTCCACCCGTACCAGGGTCTTGACCGTGGCGGTGTTGCCGGCGCTGTCGGTCACCGTGACGCTGGGCTCGTACTCGCCCGCCTCCGGGTAGACATAGACCACCGAGGCTTCGCCTGCCGCGGGCGTCAGCGGGCCGTTGCCGTCACCCGGGTCGAACTCATAGCCCTCGATCGTCGTGCCCTCGGCGGCAATCGAACCGGAGGCATCCAGCGTGACCTCGGTGACCCCGGCAACGGCGCGCGTCGGCGCGACCGTCAGCAGGGCGGTGGTCTGCTGCACGTCGCCCACGCTCACCGCGGCGGCGGCCGTACCGAAGTTCGTCGGGTCTTGCGGGTCGCGGACCTCCAGGGTGACGTTGTAGCTGCCCGGTTCCAGATAGGTGTGCACGACGACGGGGTTGGTCGACACGCGGCCATTGCCGTCGCCAAAGTCGTAGTCGTAGACCGCGTCGTCCGGCGCCTGGGCGCTCGAGGCATCACAGGTCAGCGTGGCCGGCACCTGCGGCTGGTTCAGCGTGCACACCAGATCCGAGCCATCAATCACGATGTCCCGCGAGGGCGCCACGGTCACGGTGCTGCGGGTGACAATCTCCACCGAATCCTGGGCCGCGGCGAGGTTCTCGTCGCTGGCGGCCACCGTGGCGGTGTAACGCCCGGCGTCGGTGTAGTCGTGGCTGATGCTGGTCTCGGTCGTCTCGCCCGAGTTGCTGCCATCGCCGAAGTAATAGACGTAGGTGATCTCGCCGCTGAGGTCCTCGTCGTCGGTACTCGGCGTGACCGTGAAGGTCACCGTCAGCGGGCCATCGGTCACGTCACCCTCGGTGGGGTCGGCACTGAGCGTCACGGCGAGGTTGCTGCTGGCCGCGGTGCAACCCTTGCCGTCCACCGCGGTGTTCGGCGGGGTATTGCCGCAGGCATCTTCGAAGTTCTCGACGCCGTCGGCGTCGTCATCGTTGTTGTCCTGCGTGTCGCAGACATCGCCGATACCGTCGCCATCCGCATCCGCCTGGTCGGCGTTGGCGGTGTTCGGGCAGTTGTCGACGTCGTTGCTCAGGCCATCGCCATCGATATCGGCGGGCACGCCCGCCTCGCCCAGCACGGCGCCGGCCAGCAAGGCGTCCGGCGCGCCGTTTTCGGCAAAGCCGTAGATCGGCAGGGCCACGTCGCCGGCCACCGTCACCGCCGGGATGGTCAGATCCCGCGAGACGCTGCCGAAGAACTGGATCTGCTCCGAGAAGATCAGCAATGCCAGCTCGTCGCCGACGTTCAGCCGCTCGGCCACGCCGACCAGCTCCACGTCGTGCTGGCCCAGGCCACGCAGCGGGGTGAGCTGCGACTCCAGCAGCGTGTAGCCACCGCCGCCGGCCGGCTGCACGCCCAGGCCGACGAAGAGCACGCTGTCGCAACCCGTGCGCAGCAGCGGGATGGCCGGTGCGCTGCAGTCCTGCACCAGCTCGTTTCCGCCCGTCAGGCTGGAGACGGTCAGGTCGATCTGCGCGATGCCGGCAATCATGCCTTCGCTGAACACGGCGCCCAGCGGCAGCACCGCGGGCTGCGCCGTGGCCAGCTGCGGGACGGCGAGCGGGCCATTGGGCAGCGGCCCGGCGCTGGTCACGCTGCGCTGCGTGTAGCCCGCGGCCTCACCGCCGCGCAGGCCCGCTTCCGGCTGCGCCGCCAGCACATCGGCCTCGGCCATGCTGACGGTGCTGTCGTCGCCCAGCGCGAAGCAGACCTCATCGCGCGGGGCCGGGTTGCCGTTCGGCAGCAGGCGCGAGCTGAGCCATTCGAAGGTGCCCTCATTGCAACGCCCGTTGCCGCCACCCTGCAAGGCCGGCAGCAGGTGGCCGGTGTTGTGGGTGTACAGCGAGACCTCGGCGCCGGCGGCCTGCAGGCACTGGGTATTCCACCAGGCCTCGTTGAAGTTGAACAAGGTATCCGGCATGCCCTGGGTGATCAGCACATCCAGGCCGGCGAAATGCGTGGCCGCATCGACCGGCGCGACCATGCTGCCAAAGCCCGGGCGGCCATCGGCCTGCGGCGGCACGTTGTCGCCCGGGAAGCCGGCGGGGTCGAGCACGATGGGCCCCACCAGCGGCACCGCGTCCGGCTCGTAGAAGGGGTATTCCATATGCGGCAGGTCGGCGGCCGCGCACCAGTGCGAGAGGCTGTGGTAGCGGAACCAGTCCAGCGCCTGGCGCGGGAATTCGTTGGTGGCCGCACCGCGGGCCAGCGTTTCCTTGATGAAGGGGTCCTGACCATCGCCGAGTAACGGGGCACGACCGGCAAACAGCGTTTGCAGCGAACTGGCACTGGCGGCGGCTTCGCCGGCACCGGACAGCAGCAAATCCCAGGCCGTCTTGACGACGTCACCCGGGTTCAGGCTGTAGCGCAGGTCGTGCCAGGTGATATCCGGCGCAATCGCGTCCAGGCGCTGCTCGGGGTCGGTCATCAGCAGCAGCATCTGGTAGCCACCGCCGTAACTGCCGCCGATGGCCCCGCTGAGCAGGTTGCCATCGCGGTAGGCCAGGTAGTCCAGGTTGTCCTCGGCCCAATCCAGGATCTGAATCAGATCCTTGGCCTCGAAGTCCGGGTCCATGACCCGCACCGTGCCGCCGGACGCGCCGAAACCGCGCTGGTCGATGGAGATGACCGCGAAGCCCGCCTCCCGATAGTTGCCGAAGCTGCCGTCGCCGGTACTGCGCGAGCCGCCATAACCGTGGCCTTGCAGCAGCAGCGGGTGCGCGCCGCCCTCGCCGATCCGCGCGCAGTCGATGGCATCGGGCTCGAAGAGCTCAAAGCTGATGTCGACGCCGTCGACCTCGGACTCCAGCACCACCTGATAGTGGCGGCCGCCACCGGGCTCGGTGGCGTTGGCACAGGAATAATCCGGCGTTTGCGCATGTGCGGCCTGCGCACACAGGCCCAGCAGCAGCGCGCTTGCACAGCGCGCCAGGGAGGCGATATTCGGCATGGTTTGTGTCCCCTCAGACGTGGTGACGCTGTCACCCAATGTTCTCCGGAACGCAACTTAGCCGTAATACGGCCGTCATGCCAAGGCTTTGCGGCACGATGCGCTGTATTTGCTACAGCGGCCAGCGGCCCCTAACCGAGCTGCGGAGCCTGCGTTTCGCCGGCCAGGCGCCCGCGTTCGCGTACGGCGCTGCCGGTCAGCGCAAAGCCCAGCTGGCTGCCGTCCTCGCCCACGAAACGCGCGATGCGGCCCTGCGCGTCGCCCTCCACCTGCCACGCCCCCGCGGCCCCGGCCGGTGGCGGGCACACGATGGTGGGCAGCAGCGGCGTTTTGACGATGACCGGCATCGCCGGCCAGTTCACTGGCGTCGGCTCGCCGGCCAGCGTGGCCGCCAACGCGCGGGCGCTGCTCGTGATCGGCAGGATGTAGGGCAGCACATGGCCGCAGACCTCGGCCACATCGCCCAGGGCATAGATGTGCGCGGCGCTGGTTTGCAGCTGCGTGTCGGTGCGGATGCCGCGACCGCAATCCAGGCCGGCCGCACGCGCCAGGTCGACATTGGGCTGCAGACCTACGGCCGACAGCACGACATCGGCGGCGATGCGGGTGCCGTCGTCCAGCTCGGCGGCAAGGCCGGCGCCCTCGCGGTGCACGGCGCGCACGCTGCGGCCCAGGTGGAAGCCCGCCCCGGCCTCGGCCAACGCGGCCTGCAGGTCCTCGCCCAGTGCCTGCGGCAGCAGCGTGCCCAGCGGCCAGGCCAGCGGGTCGACCAGCGTGACCCGGTGGCCGCTGGCCAGCAGGTCATTGGCGTATTCGCTGCCGATCAGACCGGCACCGATCAACAGCACATGGCCCCCGGCGGGCAGGGCATCACGGAAGCGGGCGTAGTCCAGCCGATCGTTGACGTGCAGCACGTCCCCGGCCGCGTCGCCGGCCAGCGGCAGCTCGCGGCAGCGCGCCCCGTGGGCCAGCACCAGGTCGCGGTAGTCCAGGCGCTCGCCGTCCTCCAGCTCCACCTGCTTGTGCTGCGGGTGCAGCGCGACGACCCGCGTGCGCGCCCGCAGCGTGGCCTGATGCGTGGCGGCAAGGTCCTCGGCGCTGGCCGTCACCAGGTCATCGGCGGACTTGCCGCCGGCGAGCGACTTGGACAGGTTGGGCTTGTAGTAAGCCGCGCCGTCGTCCGCCGTGATGATCGTCAGCGCCGTGTCCGGGTCACGCTTGCGCCACTCCCGCGCCAGCGTCAGCCCGGCGTGGCCGCTGCCAACGATCAGCAGGCCGCTCAAATCTCTTCCATCTCGAAGTCGGACTTCGGGGCGCCGCAATCAGGGCAGGTCCAGTCCTCGGGCACATCTTCCCAGGCGGTGCCGGGGGCGATGCCCTCGTCGGGCATGCCGACGGCCTCGTCATAGACAAAATCGCAGACCAGACAACGCCATTTGCGTTGACCTTTCATAACAAACTCCTGCTGGGATGGTGGCGGCCTCGGCGGCGCCGCCTGGGGCGCACCTTGCCACCATTGGCTGGCAGATTATACCGCCAGGCCCCGTGGCGGCTTGGGAGCGCGCGGGCTGTGACCGGGCGGCGGCCGACAAGCCGATGGGCCGCGGCGGGCCAGGTGACGAGCAGCAGCGGCGCGCGAGGGGTATCATCCGCATATCCGGATACGCGGATGACAGGAGCCTTAGCCCATGCCCACAGATTGCCAAAACGCCCTCAGCGCCGCCCTGGCGGAGCGCATCCTGGTGCTGGATGGCGCGATGGGCACGCAGATCCAGCAGCATCAGCTGGCCGAGGCGGACTACCGCGGCGAACGCTTTGCCGACTGGCCGCAGGACCTGCGCGGCAACAACGACCTGCTGACGCTGACGCAGCCGGACCTGATCCGCGAGATCCACCAGGCTTACCTGGCGGCGGGTGCCGACATCGCCGCCACCAACACCTTCAACGCCACGCGCGTGGCCCAGGCCGACTACGCGATGGAGTCGCTGTGCTACGAGCTGAACCGCCGCGCCGCCGAGCTGGCCTGCGAGGCGGCGCAAGCCGTGGCGACGCCCGAGCGGCCGCGCTTCGTGGCCGGCGTGCTCGGGCCGACCAACCGCACCGCGTCGATTTCGCCGGACGTCAATGACCCCGGCTTTCGCAATGTCGATTTCGACACGCTGGTCGAGAGCTACACCGAGGCCGCGCAGGGCCTGGTGGATGGCGGCGCGCAGCTGCTGCTGGTCGAGACGATCTTCGACACGCTCAATGCCAAGGCCGCCGTCTACGCCGTGCGCACGCTGTTCCCGGGCGACGACGCGCCGCCGCTGATGATCTCGGGCACCATCACCGACGACTCGGGCCGCACGCTGACCGGCCAGACCACCGAGGCCTTCTACCACTCGCTGCGCCACGCCCAGCCGCTGTCCTTCGGCCTGAACTGCGCGCTGGGCCCGGACAAGCTGCGCGCCTACGTGGCCGAGCTGTCGCGCATTGCCGAGTGCGCCGTGTCGGCGCACCCCAATGCCGGCCTGCCGAATGCCTTCGGCGAATACGACCTCGGCCCCGAGGCCATGGCCGCGCAGATCCGCGAATGGGCGCAGGCCGGCCTGCTGAACATCGTTGGCGGCTGCTGCGGCACCTCGCCCGAGCACATCGCCGCCATCGCGGCTGCCGTCGACGGCCTGCCCCCCCGCCCACGCCCCGAACCCCGCCCGGCCCTGCGCCTGTCCGGCCTTGAGCCTTTTGTCGTAACTGCCTAATACAGAAGAGGAACCACAGATTTCGCAGATTGCACAGATATCGATTAAGCCAAAGCAGGGACTCGCGCTCGCATGCGGTGATTGGCGCAGCCTTAGCCGTGCACCGGGAACTTGGCGCCGGCTTTCTGGAGGCCGTGTATCACGCTGCGCTGAAAACCGAGCTTGTGGCTCGCCGCATTCCGTTTCGGTCGGAGGTGGGCCTGGCGATTTTCTACCGGGGCGCGCCGCTGAAACTGGGATATCGTGCCGACCTCGTCTGCTTCGACGCGTTGCTGGTCGAACTGAAGGCCCAGTCCGCCGTCGGTGTCAACGAGCAGGCACAGGTGCTGAACTACCTCAAGGCTTCTGGTTTGCCGCGTGGCCTGCTGCTGAACTTCGGCGCACCAAGCTTGCAAATCAAGCGTTTCGTGCATTCCAGCAATCTGTGAAATCTGCGGAATCTGTGGTTATCACCCCCTTATGAATCAAAGTTCCACCGCCACCTTCGTCAACATCGGCGAGCGGACCAATGTCACGGGGTCGGCGCGCTTTCGTCGGCTGATCAAGGACGGCGACTACGACACGGCGCTGGAGGTGGCCAAGCAGCAGGTCGAGGCGGGCGCGCAGGTCATCGACGTGAACATGGACGAGGGCATGCTCGACGCGAAGGCGGCGATGGTGCGTTTTTTGAACCTCGTCGCCGCCGAGCCGGACATCGCCCGCGTGCCGATCATGATCGACTCCTCGAAGTGGGAGGTGATCGAGGCCGGGCTGAAGTGCATCCAGGGCAAGGGCATCGTCAACTCGATTTCGCTCAAGGAAGGCGAGGCGAACTTTCTGGAGCAGGCCCGCGCGATCCGCCGCTACGGCGCCGCCGTGGTCGTGATGGCCTTTGACGAACAGGGCCAGGCCGACACCCAGCAGCGCAAGGTCGAGATCTGCGAGCGCAGCTACGCGCTGCTGACCGCCAACGGCTTTCCGGCCGAGGACATCATCTTCGACCCGAACATCTTTGCCATCGCCACCGGCATCGAGGAGCACAACAACTACGCGGTGGACTTCATCGAGGCCACGCGCGAAATCCGCCAGCGTTGCCCGGGCTGCCATGTCTCCGGCGGCGTGTCCAACGTCAGCTTCTCCTTCCGCGGCAACGAGCCGGTGCGCCAGGCCATTCACAGCGTGTTCCTGTACCACGCGGTGCGCGCCGGCATGGACATGGGCATCGTCAATGCCGGCCAGCTCGCGGTTTACGACGACCTGGATGCCGAGCTGCGCGAGCGGGTCGAGGACGTGGTGCTGAACCGGCGCCCCGATGCCACCGAGCGCCTGCTGGAAACCGCCGAGCAATACCGCGGCCAGGCGGCCAGCGAAAAGGCGGCGGACAACCTGGCCTGGCGCGAGCTGCCGCTGGATGAGCGCATCACCCATGCGCTGGTCAAGGGCATCGACCAGTACATCATCGAGGACACCGAGGCGATCCGGCAGCAGATCGACGCCCGTGGCGGGCGCCCGCTGGAGGTCATCGAGGGCCCGCTGATGGACGGCATGAACGTCGTCGGCGACCTGTTCGGCGCCGGCAAGATGTTCCTGCCGCAGGTGGTCAAGTCGGCCCGGGTGATGAAGAAGGCCGTGGCCCACCTGATCCCCTACATCGAGGCCGAGAAAAGCGGCGCCCGCAGCAGCAACGGCAAGATCCTGCTGGCCACGGTGAAGGGCGATGTGCACGACATCGGCAAGAACATCGTCGGCGTGGTGCTCCAGTGCAACAACTTCGAGGTCATCGACCTGGGCGTAATGGTGCCGGCCGACAAGATCCTGCGCACCGCCCGCGAGGAAGAGGTGGACATCATCGGCCTGTCCGGCCTGATTACGCCCTCGCTGGACGAGATGGTGTTCCTGGCCAGCGAGATGCAGCGGCAGGGCTTTGATGTGCCGCTGTTGATCGGCGGTGCCACCACCTCGCGGGCGCACACCGCGGTGAAGATCGACCCGGCCTACGAGGGCCCCGTGGTCTGGGTCAAGGATGCCTCGCGCAGCGTACCGGTGGCCTCGAGCCTGCTGTCGGAGACCGGCCGCGCCAAGCTGATGACGCAGGTCGAGGACGAGTACACGGGCATCCGCAAGCGCCACGCCGGCAAGCACGGCCGCGAGCGCTACCTGACGCTGGACGAGGCCCGCGAACGCGGCGTGGCGCTGAACTGGCAGGGCTACCAGCCGCCGCAGCCGGCCCAGCCCGGGCCGCACACGCTGCGCAACTACCCGCTGGCCGCGCTGCGCGACACCATCGACTGGACGCCCTTCTTTTTGACCTGGGAAATGAAGGGCCGCTACCCGGACATCCTCAACCACCCGCAGACCGGCCCCGAGGCGCGCAAGCTTTATGCCGACGCCCAGGCCATGCTGGAGCGCATCGAGACCGAAGGCTGGCTGGAGGCGCGCGCCGTCTGCGGGCTGTTCCCCGCGCGCCGCACGGCCCCGGACGAGACCACGCTCGACGGCCCGGCCGGGCCGGTGGTGCTGCAGCACCTACGCCAGCAAAGCGTGCACCGCGAGGGCGTGCCGCAGCACTGCCTGGCCGACTACATCGCGCCGGCCGACAGTGGCCTGCAGGACCATATGGGCGCCTTTGCCGTGGGCATCTTTGGCGCCGCCGAGCGTGCGCAGGCCTACAAGGAGGAGGGCGACGACTACAACGCCATCCTGATCGAGGCGCTGGCCGACCGGCTGGCCGAGTCCTTCGCCGAGCACCTGCACCAGCGCGTGCGCCGCGAATACTGGGGCTATGCCGCCGACGAGGCGCTGGACAACAGCGCGCTGATTGCCGAGCGCTACCGCGGCATCCGCCCCGCGCCCGGCTACCCGGCCTGCCCGGAGCACAGCGAGAAGGGCCAGCTCTGGGCGCTGCTGGATGTCGAGCAGCAGATCGGCCTGACGCTGACCGAGAGCTATGCGATGTGGCCGGCGGCGGCCGTGTCCGGCTGGTACTTCAGCCACCCCGAGTCGCGCTACTTCATCGTGGGCCGGCTGGCCCAGGACCAGGTGGCCGACTACGCGCAGCGCAAGGGCTGGACGCTGGAAACCGCCGAGCGCTGGCTGGCGCCCTACCTGGGCTACGACCCCGAGGACTGAGCGGGCGCCGGCGGGCGGCGTTTGCCGCTGGCACCTTTCCGGCCCGCGCCCGCGTCGGCCTTGGCCAGCCGGGCCTCCAGCAGGCTGGAGGCGAACAGGCTGGCCATGCAGAAGGCGAAGAAGAGGTAAAAGCCGGGCTGCAGCTCGGTGCCGTTGGTGGTCAGCACCTGCGCCGAGGCGCTCAAGCCATCGAGCTTGCCCAGCTGGCTGTCCATCAGCCCGGAGAAGCCCAGGTAGGCCATGATGATAGCGACCACCATCACATCGGCCATCGACCACTTCGAGGACTTCAGCGCGAAAAAGCGCACGACGGCGTTGTGGCGCAGGCGCCCGGCCAGCAGCAGCGCCGCGGCGCCCAGCTTGGCCAGCGGGAAGAGCACCGAAAAGCTCATCACCAGCACGCCCACCAGCACCGAGGCCGCATCGCCGGCCTGCATCATCAGCAGCACCACATCGAGCACGCTCTTGCTCTGGAAATAGAGCACCTGGTCCAGGAACAGGATCTCGCCGCCCAGCAGGCTCATGCGCAGCTCGGACACGCGGGCCTCGATTTCCATCATTGGCGTCAGCACGCCGCAGGCCATCAGGGTGGTGGCGCCGATGAGCACAAACACGGCCGGCCAGGCCGTGCGGTCCAGCGGCTGCGCCCGGCGCTGATCCAGCGCGGCCAGCAGCAGCATCAGCGCCACCAGCGTGACCAGCAGCAGGCCCACGGCGGCGGCGCGGTCTTCCAGCCGGCCCTGCTTGGCCTCCAGCAGCGCGCGGCAGAAGTCGGGCTCCTCGCATTCGTATTCGGCGTAGATCGCGTCCAGCGTGCTGCGGTCCACGGCGGTGAAGGTCTTGTCGGCCAGCTCGTCCAGCGACTCGCCCAGAAAGCGGCTGAGTTCGGCGCGGGCCTCGGGCTTGTCCAGCTCGGCCAGCACGGCCTCGGCGTACTCGGGGGCCTTTTCGCGCAGCTGGTCGAAGTCCACCAGCATGTCCTGCACGCTTTGCCGCACGCGGCCCTGCACGCGCTGCCACCAGGATTCGCCCTGCTGGTTCTGCTTGCGCAGGTAGACCTCGACCTCGCGGATCAGCGTGTCGAGCACGCGCGTAAAACTGCTGACCAGCGCGTCGCGGTTGGCCGGCCCCAGGTCCATGGTGCGCACCCGGTCCTTGACGATCAGCGCCAGGTGGTCGGTCCAGACCTGGGCGTCGAACAGCCCATATTGCGCATGCTCCAGCTCGGCCTGGGCCACCCGCATGCGCTGCACCTCGTCGAGCTGCTCCACCAGCAGGATGGCCAGCACGATGGCGCTGGCGGCCATCAGCAGCAGCAGCCCGCGCAGGTGCAGCCACGGCGTGGTCTGCACGCCGGCCATGCTCAGGCCTGGCTGTCGCGGAAGCGGGGCGGGCGCTTTTCCAGCGCGGCCGTCGCGGCCTCGCGCTGGTTCTCGCTGCCCAGCAGCGCCAGCTGGTGCTCCTGTTCGCGGGCCAGCGCGGCGGCCGCCTGCGGCTCCTGCCAGTTGGCGGCGAAGAGCTGCTTGGCCCGGCGGATGGCATCGGGGTTGCGGCCGGCGATATCCGCGGCCAGGGCGCGGGCGGCCTCCAGCGGCTCATCCACGACCCGGGTCACCAGGCCGAGCTGCGCGGCCTCGGTGCCCTCAACGATGCGGCCGCTGTAGGTCAGCTCCTTGGCCACATCCAGCCGCACCAGCTCACGCAAGGTGGCGGTGCCGGTCATGTCGGGCACCAGGCCCCATTTGATTTCCATCACCGACAATCGGGCCTGCGCGTGCGCCAGGCGGATGTCGGCGGCCAGCGCCAGCTGGATGCCGCCGCCGAAGCAGGCACCGTGCACCGCGGCGATCACCGGCACCGGCATGCGCTTCCACACCCAGGCGGCCTGCTGCACGCGATTGGCCTCGGCGCCCTCGGCGCGGGTGAAGCCCTCGCGGAAGGCCTCGGGCACGGCCATCATCGCCGGGTAATCGAGGCCGGAGCAGAAGCTGGGGCCGTTGCCGGCCAGCACCACGGCGCGCACGTCGGCCTGCGCCGCCAGCGACTCGCCCACTTCGACCAGGGCCTGAAACAGCGGCCAGTCCAGGGCGTTGTGCCGCTCGGGGCGGTTCAGCCGCACTTCGGCCACCGCGCCATGGCGCTCCAGCTCCAGGACCTCGCTCATCGTTTCGCCCGATTGTCGTGTGCCCGCAGTATGCCAACCCGCTCGCGCCACCGGGTTAACATCTGCCGATAGTCACGAGGGAGTGCGCCCCATGAGCTACGGCGCCCGCATCGCCGGTCTGGGCAGTTATGTGCCGGAGACCGTCGTTACCAACCACGACCTGGCGCAGGTCATGGACACCAGCCACGAGTGGATCGTTGAGCGCTCGGGCATCGAGGAGCGGCGCTGGGTCAAGGGCGGCGAGCAGGGCAATTACGACCTGGCCGTCCCTGCCGCCCGCGAGGCCATTGCCGAGGCCGGCCTTGAGCCCGAGGACATCGGCTGCATCATCTACGCCACGCTGTCGCCGGACCATTACTTTCCCGGCAGCGGCGTATTCCTGGGCCGCGAGCTGGGCATCATCGGCGTGCCAGCCTATGACATCCGCCAGCAGTGCTCGGGCTTTGTCTACGGCCTGGAGATGGCGCAGGCGCTGATTGCCAACGGCCAGTACGAGCACATCCTGCTGGTGGGCTCGGAGACGCACTCGCCCGGCCTGGACAAGAGCACGCGCGGGCGCACGATTTCGGTGCTGTTTGGCGATGGGGCCGGCGCCGCGGTGCTCAGCCGCACGCAGGCCGATGCGCCGAACCGCATCCTCGCCTCCGAGGTGCACGCCGATGGCGGCGGCGCCGAGGACCTGTGGATGCCCTACCCCAGCTTCCGCCAGCCCGAGATCATGACCCATGCGGACCTCGACGCCGGGCGCCAATACCCGACGATGGAGGGCCAGAAGGTCTTCAAGAACGCGGTCAAGCGCATGCCCGAGGTGGTGCGCTCGGTGCTGGAATCGCAGCAGCTCGGCCTGGAGGATCTGGACATGCTGATCCCGCACCAGGCCAACCTGCGCATCAACGAGATGGTGGCCAAGCTGCTGCGCCTGCCGCCGGAGAAGGTGCACAACAACATCCAGAAATACGGCAACACCACCGCCGCCACGATCCCGCTGTGCCTGAAGGAGGCCCGCGACCTGGGCCGCGTGGGCCCCGGCGACCTGGTTTGCTGCGTGGCCTTCGGCGCCGGTTTCACCTGGGGCGCGGTGCTGCTGCGGCTGTAGCCGTATCCGCGCGGCGGCCGACGCGCTAGGATGGTCGTCCGGGTCTCGCGCCGCGGGACCGTTCCGATGGGGGTCGGATATGAACAAGTTTGCACTGCTGGCTGCGGCCGCATTTTCGATGGCGCTAACGGCCTGTGGGGGCGGAGGCGGTGGTGGCGGCGATGGCGACGGCGACCCGACCGTTCCAGTGCCACCGGCCACAATCTCACCCAGCGATTCGAACGCCGTGATGGATTCGCTGACCGTCAAGGTTGGCGACACCGAGGGCGTACAGCGCGATGGCGACCTGCCGGCCGCCTCCACCGACGCCAATGCGCCCAAGGTCAACAGCGCCGCCGAGGTCTCCAGCGCCAACGGCGCCACCGCCAAGGTCGGCCTGAGCTTTGATGCCAGCAGCCCGATTGCCGCCCTGCTGATGAAGGTCACCGGCTCGGATTCGGTTTTTGAGGTCGACGTCTCCAGCGCCAGCACCAAGGCGGCGATGGCGCAGCAGTCGCAGGCCAAGCTGGCCCAAGACGCACAGATCAACTTCGACATCGTGCTGCCGTCCAACCTGCAGCAGGGCAGCTTTGATGTGCAGTTCACCGCGCAAGATGATCAGGGGCGGAATTCCGAGCCCACGAGCACGCAGGTCAACGTCGCCACCGTCGGCACAGGCGCGCTGCAGTTTTCGTTGAGCTGGGACGCCGCAGTCGATCTCGACCTTTATGTGGTGGAGCCTTCTGGCGAGCAGATCGACTTCACCAATCGTGAGTCTGCCAGTGGTGGGCAGCTGGATTTCGACGACATTGACGGCACCGGCCCGCAGCGGCGGGACCAGGATGCGCCGAACGCGGTCGAAAACATTTTCTGGGCAGAGAATCCGCCACGGGGCGAATATGTCGTTGCCGTGGATTATTTCAGCGGCGACGTGCCAACCAATTTCACGGTCACTATCACCCAGGACGGCGTTGTTGTGGACTCGGTTTCGGTCAACAACTTCAGCGGAGGGCCAAACGGCTCTGCCCTGGAGGTTTACCGGCTCGTCAACTAGCTGGCTAACGACAACAAAAAGCCCCGCCGAAGCGGGGCTTTTTTATGCCTGCCGTCCGCCGGCCTCAGGCCGCGCAGAGCGCGTCGATGGAGATGTCCATCATCTCGTCCGAGCCGGCCCGCACCTGGGTCAGCAGGGCACCGGCCTCGGGCAGCACGCGGCGGGCGAAGAAGCGCGCGGTGGCGGCCTTGGCGGCGCGGAAGTCGGCATCCGGGTGGCCGGTGGCGGCATCCAGCATGCGCAGCCAGTAATAGCCCAGCGCCACCAGCGCAAAGGCCCGCTGGTATTCCACCGCGCCGGCGCCGGCGTCGTTGGGGTTGCTGTTGAAGCGCTCGCGCAGCCAGGTGGTGGTCTGGCGCAGCTCGGCCAGCGCCTGGGTCAGCGGCTCCACCAGGAAGGCGCGCTCGTCGGGCGCATCGGCCAGCGCCTGCTCGACCTTGGCGTAGAACTGCTCGACCAGCGCCCCGCCCTTGAGCTGCAGCTTGCGCCGCACCAGGTCCATGGCCTGAATGCCGTTGGTGCCCTCGTACAGGCACAGGATCTTGGCGTCGCGCACGATCTGCTCGACGCCATGCTCGGCAATGAAGCCGTGGCCGCCGTAGACCTGCACCGCGTCCAGGCCGGACTCGACGCCCAGGTCGGTGCAAAAAGCCTTGACCACCGGGGTGAACAGGTCCACCCAGTCCTGCGCGGCCTCGCGCTGTGCCGGGTCCTCGGCACCGTGGGCGAAGTCCACTTGCATTGCGATGTCGTAGGCCATCGCCCGCGCGCCCTCGGTCAGCGCGCGCATCTTCAGCAGCATGCGGCGCACGTCGGGGTGGTCGGCAATCGGGCCGCTGCCGCCGGTCAGCGTCCTGCCCTGAATGCGCTCGCGGGCGTAGTTCTGCGAGCTTTGCAGCGCCAGCTCGGCCTGGCCCAGGCCCTGGAAGCCCACCATGATGCGGGCCAGGTTCATCATCGTGAACATGTTCATGATGCCGCGGTTGGGCTCGCCCACGAGGTAGCCCTCGGCGTCATCGAAGACCATCACGCAGGTGCAGGAGCCGTGCAGGCCCATCTTGTGCTCGATGGCCTGGACCTTGACGCCGTTGCGCTCGCCCAGCGAGCCGTCGGCGTTGACCTTGTACTTGGGCACGATGAAGGTCGACAGGCCCTTGACGCCATCGGGCGAGTCGGTGGCCCGGGCCAGCACGTAGTGGATGATGTTGTCGGCCATCTCGTGCTCGCCGGAGCTGATGAAGATCTTCATCCCGTTGAGCTTGTAGTTGCCGTTGTCCAGCCGCTCGGCGCGGGTCTTCACGGCGCCCAGGTCCGAGCCGGCCTGCGGCTCGGTCAGGCACATGGTGCCGGTCCATTCGCCGGAGCCCAGCTTGGGCAGGTAGGTCTGCTTTTGCTCCTCTGAGGCATGTGCCAGCAGCGCCTCGAAGCAGCCGATGGTCAGGCCCGGGTACAGCGCGAAGGCCACATTGGCCGCGCAGACCATCTCCTCGACCACCTTGCCCAGCGTGTAGGGCAGGCCCTGGCCGCCCCATTCGGGATCGGTGGCCAGGCCGACCCAGCCGGCCTCCTGGTATTCGCGGTAGGCCTCGGTGAAGCCGGGCGGCGTCTTGACGGTGCCGTCGGCCAGCTTGCAGCCCTCGGTGTCGCCAATGGTGCGCAGCGGCAGCAGGCGCTCCTCGGTGAAACGCGCGGCCTCGTCGATGACGCCATCGAGGATGTCGGGCGTGGCGTCGGCGAAGACCGGCAGCTCGCTCAGGCGGGCAAAGCCGAGCACGTCGTTGAGGATGAAGCGCAGCTCACGCTGCGGCACACGGTAATGGGCCATGGTTGCGTCCGGGGGGAAAACCGAACCGACAATTCTAGCAAAGGCCCGGGGCGCGCCAGCGCCCGCGCAATCAGCTCCAGCCGAATTCCTTGAGCTTGCGGGTCAGCGTATTGCGGCCCCAGCCCAGGCGGCGTGCGGCCTCCTGGCGGTGGTCGTTGCAGGCGTCCAGCGCGAAGCGGGCCAGGCGCTCCTCCACGCGGCGCACGGCGGCCGGCACCAGGTCGCAATCGCCGGCCTGCCACTTGCCCTCGGCCCAGGCCAGCAGGCCGGCCTCCCAGTCGGCGTCGACCGGAGCCGCGGCGCCGGCGCTGCCGGCGGCGGTCGGCGCCGGCTGCGGGCCGCTGGGGCGCAGCCCGTCGGGCAGGTCCTCGACATGCACCTGATGGCCGGGCGCCATCACCGTGATCCAGCGGCAGAAATTCTCCAGCTGGCGCACGTTGCCCGGCCAATCATGCGCCTGCAGCGTGGCCACGGTCTCCGGCAGCAGCTCCTTGACCTCGGTTTCCAGCTCGGCCGCGCTGCGCTTGAGAAAATGCCGCAGCAGCAGCGGGATGTCCTCGCGGCGCTCGCGCAGCGAGGGCGTGCGGATGCGGATGACGTTGAGCCGGTGGAACAGATCCTCGCGGAAGCGGCCCTCGCCCACGGCGGTTTCCAGATCCTGGTTGGTGGCGGCGACGATGCGCACGTCCACCTGCACCGGCACGTGGCCGCCCACGCGGTAGAACTGCCCGTCGGCCAGCACGCGCAGCAAGCGCGTCTGCAGATCCGGGGGCATCTCGCCGATTTCGTCCAGGAACAGCGTGCCGCCGTCGGCCTGCTCGAAGCGCCCGGCCCGCTGCGCGGTGGCGCCGGTAAAGGCCCCGCGCTCGTGGCCGAAGAAGTCGCTCTCCATCATATCCTTCGGGATCGCGGCCGGGGGGATGGCGCTGAAGGGCTGCTGC
>CAKZQS010000051.1 GCA_937141935.1 uncultured Ectothiorhodospiraceae bacterium | reverse complement strand
GTATAGCCCATGAGACTCCCCTCGTGCTGCCGGACAGACTTAGCCGCGTTGCGGGATCAGGAAAACCCCTCCGGCGATGCGCGATGCGAAAACCCGCCGCGACGTCAGGCACCCTGCCCCGGTGGTGCCAACGTGAAAGGCCCCCGCCGAAGCGGGGGCCCCAATGCCTTGCCAGGATGCCCGCCGGTCTTACCGGTCGCGGCGCGTGAGCTGCGACGACCCGGACGACCGCGTCTGAGCCTGCGGCTGAGAGGATTGCGCGCGATAGTAGGGCTGGTTGACCACGCGCACCTGCGCCTGGGGCTGAGACACACGCACCGCCTGCGGCTGCCGGTTCGACTGTGCCTGCCGGGTCGACTGCGGCTGTGCCACGTATTGCGGCTCGGGGATCTGCATGTTGGCCGCGTAGACCGCCGGCGAACTCACCCCGGACGAAAAGCGGCGTCGCAATGAAGGCCGTCGGCGCATCGCCGCGCGGTGCATAGCCGTGGAAATCACTCATCACGACCTGCCCCGGCTCGGGATTTTCGGTCAGCCGGGTGAATACCGTCGCCAGTTCCGTGTCCTTCGCCGGGCCTTCAGTCAGGCTGGTTGCATAATCCGCAGCCTTCAGAACGCTGTAGACAATATTGCCGTCGGAATCGATCAGCATCACATCCGCATAACCGCGGCTTTCCTGCAGCCTGCGGAACCAGGGATGGTTTTCGCCGTGATATTTGGAGTAACCGGAGCCGTCCTCCGCCAGATCCAGAAGCTGCTTGCTGCCATCGGGATTGGGGTTGTCGACGATATAGAGCTTCTGCAGCGTCTCCGTCGGATCGCCCTTCCGGGCAAACAACCGGAAGCCGAACTTGAAGCCGTTCAGCGCTTTGTCCGTACCGCTGTTGGCGGCCACGATCAGCATATCGTCGCGGATGCTATCAAGCAGGGTCTTCAGAGCATCGACACGCGCCACCGACATGGCCTGTAACTGATCGACCGCGCGCTTTTCAAGCTGATGCGCGGACTGAAAATAGCTGAAGGATGCGACCACCAGAATGGAAAGCGCGGTTGCTATTCCAACGAGCGCTGGAATCTTCGTCGATAGATTGATGTTCTTCACGTATCCCGCCCCGTAGACTTTATTTTTTCGATCTAGAAGGCTTTCGAGAGGCATTTCAACTAAAACATTTAGTTTCCACCTCAGCGAAACAGCCTATGCAGGGAGAAAAGCATCAAAGATTGTAAAAAAACGTAAACAAGACGCTCAATTTATTTCAAAATTTATTTAATTACTTATACGAAAACCAGCCTGCGCGGATAATTCGAACGGCGTCCGGCCAGAAGAATGCCCAGATCGATCTGCCAGCGTTACTCCGCATGCCGCCACGCTGCGTCTTGGGCATCGTGTCTAGCCACCCTCTTGAAGAACAGCTTCGCTCTCGGCACACCACTTCTTCCACATCCCCCGACACGCAGCTTCAAAATCCCGCGCGAAAGAGGCACCGTCCATCACATATGAAGAACGCATTTCCTCACGCAAACTGGCCCGAAGCCCGGGCAAAGCCTGGGGATCAGACGCAAGTTTACAGGCTATATGAACGTAATCCTCGGTCGTTTCAGCGCTCCAATCGGTCCGTCCGATCTGCGTCAGCATGGAACTCCCAAGCGTTCCAATGGCCGCCTTGCCCCGCAAAGTCACCGAAGGCAGCCCCATATAAAGACTTTCGAACCCTGTCACGCCATTATTATGTGGAAAGCTATCGAGCATGATGTCGATTTGAGCATACGCTTCCTGAGATTGCGTACAGAATCCAATATTTAACCGTGCCGGATCAATTCCCATTCGGCCGAACCGGCTAACCATAGCGTCCTGGACCGATGGCTCCCGGCAGGCATGATTAAACAGGCTGAAACGGGCTCCTGGTGTTTGATGCAGAATGTCCGCCCAGACTTTGAGAACATCATCACTGAGCTTCATCGCACGGGCAACCGAGCCAAAGGTAACATAACCGTTCAGCTCTATCGGCGACGGTGTTTCTGTTTGCGTCCACCCGATGGTCTCAAAGGGAAAGACAGACTTGGGAAGGTTCCAGATTTTCTCGGTGAAAAGATCCGCCGCCGCCGGAGTAAACACTGGATCACCCAAAAAATAGTCTATCGCGGAGAGACCTGTCGTCACACCATGATCCAGCCAGTGGAACGAAACAGGTGCCGGCTTTTCAGCGAAAACCCGAAGCCTGTTGCCTCTAGTATGTCCCGAGAGGTCAACGAGAATATCAATCCCGTCATCGCGAATACGTTTAACCAGTGCGGCATTACTCATTCCCAGAGTGGGGACCCAGTGATCTGCGTGTGAGCGCATTACCTCAGTGATATCATCTTCGCCACGCAAGTAGGACGCATAGCAGAAGATCTCATGTTGACTGTGATCATGATTCTTCAATAAAGGGAGAAAAAAACTTGCACTGGAATGCCAATAAAACACTCCTCCAACATAACCTATCCTGAGTCGCTTCTGCGGATCGCGCCGGTTATGATGCGGCTGCCAGAGACGACGGAGCGGCTTGCCGATGGCTTCATCGAAACATCTGTAATACTTCATCATTTCAGCTGTCGACAGAGTCGGCTTATAGTGCAGGTAGAATAGCAAGGAATGGTGAGCGAGAACGCTGTCCGGCGCCCCCTTCACTGCCTGTCGACCGAGTGCAACGGCCTCATCAAGACGCCCTACCTCAGCGAGCAGTTCGCCCAGTTGCGTCAGAGCCCTTGTATGACCGGGCCTAATGATTAGCCCCCGGCGCAGGTCTCGTTCCGCATCGTGCAACTTACTGAGCTCGCGCCGCACCACATTCAGCTCTACATAGTGCGCCGGGTCCCCGGGCTCCACGCAAATGACCGCGCGTTTCCAGCGTTCTGCATCAATTACATGACCAGACGCCCGTAATGCCCCGGACCAGACCGAAAGGAGCGCCGGCGAAAGCGGTTCGACGGCCAGCCCGCGCGCTCCCAACTGGAGCGCCTTTGGGAGATCTAGAAAACTTTGCAAAACCAGAACGCTGTTCGCTATGAACACAATATTTCTGGGCTCCAGACAGAGCGATTTGCGGTAGGCATCCCATGCCGCATCCATGTCTCGGAGCTCTTGATGAGAAATGCCCCAATTACCCCATCCGGCAGCGTTCCCAGGGTCTGCTTGGATAACGGACCTGAAGGAATTGGCCGCTGCCCCAAATTCCTTCATCCCTAATTGAGCCGCCCCGCACCCTAACAGAGCCGCGGAATAGCCCGGATGGATACTCAGAGCAAAACGGCTCCATCGGAACGCCTGCTCATAAAACCCGGACATTTTCTGCACGGCGGCAAAATTAACGCAATTTTCCACGCTCCCGGGATCAAGAAGCAAGGCCTGCCGGAACGCCCGGTCTGCATCCCTTTCATCGCCCCGCTTCTGCAACGCAGTACCAAGGTTGCGGTACGCGGTCCCATACACCGCGTTTGCCGAAAGTGCATCGCGATAGCTCGTAACCGCCTCGTCATAGCGTTCAAGCCCGGCAAGCGCATTTCCCAGATTGTTGTGTCCCTCGGCGAGTCCTGGCGCCTTGCTCAGGCCCATACGATAGGCCGCGACAGCCTCCTCGTTCCGATCCTGCTGACCAAGAACCAAACCAAGATTGCACCAAGCCTGGGCAAGATCTGGAGAATATCGAACAGCGGCTCGAAAACTGCTTTCAGCCGCCTCCAACTTGTCTGCTCCTATTTCCAGATTTCCAAGATTGTAATGCGCCGCTGCATAGTCCGGCTGGCAGCGGATTGCTTCCCTGAAGCTGTGTTCCGCATCAGCACTGCGACCGAGGACGAGATAGGCGTTTCCCAGGTTATAATGCGCTTCGGCATTGTTCGGCTGTTCAGCCAGTGAGCTAGAAACCAGCTCGACCGCCGTATCCGGGCGCCCGACTTGAAGGGCAAGCACTCCGAGCAGGTATAATGCAACTGGATGCTTGGGCGAGCGAGACAGAACTTCGCGGTAAAGCGGCTCGGCCTTGGCGACCCGTCCTGCTCCATGCTCCGAGACTGCTTGCTGAAGAAGAGCTTGGAGAACTGCTGGCTGCCCAGTCATGAGGACATTATCCACAAAATCGATTATGGGTCACACACACTCAATTGTTACGACAAAATACAATCTGAAAAAGCATTGTGAATAACCAATTCAACTAGATAAGCCTTCCAATCCTGCAGGATACGGCGACCAATTGGCTGCAACCGCGATTGCGATCCCACTCGGAACTCTCTACCCGTGTCTGCAAAGACAACATTCCAGCGTCACATACGGTGTTCCGGTAATCGACTGTCCTTCGGACAATAAGGGCTTTTACTGTTGCTCCCCTCCCCGCCGTGCTTCCGATGGCGCATGGCCATAAAACCGGCGATAAGCCGTGGCGAAATTTGCGGCCGAGGTATATCCGGCGATATGCGCGGCCTGCTGAATGGGCAAATGCTCTTCTATCAGGGCTTTCTGCGCCAGATCGAGGCGGGCGCGTCTGAGATGCTCAACAACGGGAACCCCGTATGCTTCCTTGAAAACCCTCTGCATGGTGCTGACGCTCATCCCGTTGGCCGCCGCGATTGACGTCAGCGTGAGCGTCCCGCCGAGATTGTCCAATATATAGCGATGCACCAGCACCGCGCGGTCACCGTCCTCGGAAGATCCTTCCGGCTGCCCGATACTGGCGAAAGCATCCCGTAAAACGCCGAGAGCAAGCATTTCAAGCGAAAGCCGGTTCAGCAAACCGTCGCTGCCAAGGCATGCAAGCAGTTTGCGGGCGCCATGCACCGTATCCGCCGAGGGGTGCCAATAGTGTATCTCAAGATGACTTTCTGCGAGTTGCCGGACAGCATGATCCTGCCCGACATCCGGACCGAGAAATTCCTCGATCCAACTTTTACTGACCGAAACGTTGACCTTCTTCACCGTCTGACCGGTCCGGATAGTGCGCCTCAGCAGTGCCGGTCTGGCGACGGACCAGATGAGCCCGCCCGCCTGCGCACCATCGGGAACGGACAGATCGAGCTCTACCCCGTCGATCGCCGCCAAGGGCGCTCCCGCGAACACAATGGAAACCGAGACCTGCGGGTCGAGGCGGAGCTCCGTTACCGTATCGCTCTGCTCCACCGCATCCGTTGCATGGATGTGCAATCCGGAGCGGAAGCTCTCGATAAAAAAGCCGCCCCGCAACACGGCCGGCGCCTCTTCCCCCGTGCTGCCAAGCATCCGGTAAAAGCTTGCATCCGCTTCAACCTGGCGGGACAGGTCTTCAAAACTGAGCTCTGCATCAAGCATTAGAGACAACCTACCCGTGACGAGACAATTGGCTCTGACCAGCGGGCAAACGGGATTGACGATCACGCAAATGATCGATCAATTGCGAATGATTGTCAATTTCAGATACCGAAAGGTCATAATTTACAAGAGCTTTGGGGGATAGTTCAGAACATGGTTTACGCTCGGAAAAGCGAAGATTGCAATCGGCACGTCATGCATGCGCTCCTGCTCGGCACTGCCATGGCGAGCGTTGTTGCGCTTTCGGACACGGCACAGGCCCAGCAAGCAGGCAACGAGCCGGTTGTACTCGACAGCATCGTGGTCGAAGGCGATCCGGGCGTGGTCACGGAAGAAACCGGCTCCTACGCAACCAACCGTGCGACGGTCGGCTACAAGCAGCCAACGGATATCCGCAAGATCCCGCAGACCGTCAACGTCCTGACCCGGCAACGGCTGGACGATCAGAACGTAAGCACACTGGAAGAAGCCGGCTATCTGCTCCCGAACGTCACCACGGCAACCGGCAACGGCTTCGACGGCTCGCTCTACTCCCGCGGTCACGAGGTCTTCACCTACAATGTGGACGGTGCGCCACGGCCGTTCCTCAGCCTTTACGGCACAGCCCCTGACCTCGTCTTCTTTGACCGTGTCGAGGTGCTATCCGGGCCCTCCGGCGTGTTCCAGGGCTCGGACATGCTCGGCGTGGCCATGCCGGAGTTGGCCTGGCTGGTCTCCTGCGCCACATCGGCGTGGCGCTCCAGCACCCGCACGCGCAGCCCGGCGCGCTGCAGGTAATAGGCGCTGGCCAGCCCGATCAGGCCGGCGCCGATGACCAGCACGTCGGCCTGGTCCGCCGTGTGCTCGGCCGCGGGCGTTGCGGGTGTCGCGGGAGCGGCGCGGGCCGGCTCGCCGCTGTCGCCACGGGCGTCCGCCCCCGCCTGTGCCCCGGCGGCCTGCTGCCCGGTGGCCTTCTGCCCGTCGGCGCGCTGCCCCTTACCGCGTTCCTGGGCGGCGTTCTGCCCGGCGGCTCTGGCGTGGGCGCGTGGCTTAGGCCGCATGGCCCTCGCGGGCATCGGCGTTGCCGCCGCCACCGCCGCCGCCGCCACCGCCGCCACTGCCACCCGAGCTGCCCGACTCGATGCGCAGCGGGTTTTCCACGAACAGCGTGCGCGTGGGGTAGGCAAAGTCGATGCCGGCCTCGGCGAAGGCCCGCACCATGTGCAGGTTGATCGCCTGCTGGGCGTCCATGTACAGCGCGTACTCGGGCTCGAGCATCCAGTAGACGACCTCAAAGTCGTAGGAGGACTCGCCAAAGAGGTGGAAGTGCGCGCGCTCGAAGCGGGTCTTGGCGCAGCTTTCGACCGCCTCGCGCACGATGCCGGGGATCGCCTCGAGCTGCTCCGGCGTCGTTTGGTAGAGCACGCCGAACTTGAACAGCACGCGGCGCTCGTGCATGCGCTTGTAGTTGCGCACCCGCGATGCGAGCAGGTCGCTGTTGGAAAACACCAGTTGCTCGCCGGACAGGCTGCGCAGCCGGGTCGTTTTCAGGCCGACGTGCTCGACGGTGCCCATATAGCTGTCGACGATGATGAAATCGCCCACGACGAAGGGCTTGTCGACAATGATCGACAGCGAGGCGAAGAGATCGCCCAGGATGTTCTGCACCGCCAGCGCCACGGCGATGCCGCCCACGCCGAGGCCGGCCACCAGCGCGGTGACGTCGACGCCGAGGTTGTCCAGCGCCACCAGCAGCACGATCGACCACAGCAGGATGCGCGCAATCAGGTTCAGCGCGCCCAGGCTGGTGGCCGCGGCGGCGTTGCTGGCCACGGCGCGCTCGCGCGAGGCGGCGATCCAGCCGCCCACCAGCGCGTCGATCCACAGGCCCATTTGCAGGCACAGCGCGATGGTCGTCACGAAGCCCAGGGCATCGACACCGCGCTCCGGCAGCTCCAGCACCCGCGTGCCGAGCAGCAGGGCCGGGAAGAACAGCAGCCACAGCCGGGTCCGCCGCAGCATGGCCACCACGGCGTCGTCGACGCGGGTCTGCGAGCGCTCGGCGCGCGGCGCCAGGCGGTGGATGACCAGCCACAGCACGCCGGCCAGCAGCAGCATCGCGGCGGTCACGATGCCCAGCGCCAGCGCCCATTCGACCAGCGTGTTACCCAGGACGACCTGCCTGAGATCCTCGAGCGAGTCCACGGCGTTCCTTATCGCTTGGGGGAGCTAAGCACGCATTGTGCGACAGGCCGCCACGCATTGCGCGACAGCCGGGCGCGCATGGGGCGACGGGCGGGCCGGCCGCGTCAGGCCACCGCCCCCGTTGCGGCCGCCCGCGCTGGCCGCGGGCGCGTCCGGCCGCTCAGCGCGCCGCCGGCGTCTCCCGGGGGTTGCCGACGTAGCAGTCGAAGTCGGCCTGCTCCAGTGCCAGATCGGCATTCGAGCCGCCGGGCCAGACGCCACCACCGGCGACCACGTCGACCTCGTAGTGCTCGGCACGCAGCGCGGCCTGCACCTGCGCGCGCACGGCCTCGACGCGTGGCCCCCAGGCCTCCTCGTCGGCCAGCCCTTCGGTCCACAGCGTGAACTGGCTCTCCGCCGAACGGCCCAGGCGCTCGTCGCCCGCCGTGGACTGGCTCAGCGCGCGGCTCATCGCCAGCACCAGCTGCTGCCAGCGCTCGGCGCCCAGGCGCACCTCCAGCCGCGCGCGCTCGCGCAGATCGACCCGGGCCACGCCGGTCAGGCGCCGGGTTTCGAAGGCCCGACGCACGGCATCCTTGACGCCGCGCCGGTTGCGCAGACCGGTCAGCTCATCGGTGCGCAGCGCGTTCTCGGCGGCCAGCGCGCGGCCCTCGGCCCGCTCCAGCGCCTCCCGCCGCGCCTGCGCCGCCACCGTGCGGGCGCGATCGTGCAAGGCCAGCAGCAGCTCGGTCAGCGGCGCGGCGAGCAGCGAGGCCGACGCCATCAGCAGCAGCGCATAGCGCGAGTCGGCGACGTTCCAGTACAGCAGCAGAAAGCCCAGGCTCAGTGCCGCCAGGGCCACCAGAAAGACCATATTCAGCAGCCGCGCGTCGGCCGCATTCAGGTAGGCCCGCGCCGCCACCAGCATCACCGGCAGCACCGTCACCAGCAGCGGCACCCGGCCGGACAGGAAGATCTCGCGCTCGGGGCCAAAGTAGAACAGCGCCAGCTGCGACAGGATCGTGAACTGCACCGCCAGCAGCCAGGCGACGACGATGCGATAGGTGTAGCGCTTGGGCGCGAACTGCATGCCTGCGGCCATCAGCATCAGCATGCAGGCGGTGGCCACCAGGCTGATCGCCACCAGCGGCGGCACGTCGCGCACGAACAGGGCGATGGCGCACAGCCCCACGCCGGTCAGCGTCGACAACCAGCCCCCCGCCAGCAGCATCGTGCGCTGCCGCCACAGGCCCTCGGTCACGTCGCGGCGGGCGATCTTTTCCCAGTCGTCACTGTGCTCCATCAACGCTCCCATCGCGCATGGCGGCCTGCCGGCGCGGCGCCTGCCGCGCGCTGTCCCCGAGGTGTCCTTCCCCCCGGCTCGGCACCAGGATCTGGCGGAGCCGGCCCGGCGCGCCGCCGGTGCCGGGCAGTATAGGCCCCCGGGGCCGGCGCTTGGGCCCCACCTGAAGTTGTCCGGAGGCCCGCGACCGCCCTCAGGCCTGGCCGGCGGCGATGCGGCGCGAGATGCGCAGCGCGTTGGCCAGGATCGTCAGCGTGGGGTTGAAGCCCGGGAAGGTCGGGAAGGTGGAGCCGTCGACCACATGCACGTTGTCGACCTCGTGCAGCCGACCATCGGCGTTGCAGACCGAGGTCTCCGGGTCGTTGCCCATACGCGCGGTGCCGGCCTGGTGGAAGGTGCTGGGCGCGGCGTCCGACAACAGCGGGTTGGGCAGGATGGCGGCGCCGATGGCCCCCGGCGCGGCCAGGCACAGGGCCTCGAGCTGCGGGCCGAAATACAGTGAGCCCGCCTTCTCGTGCGCGTGCGGCGCATAGGTCACGCGGGGCGAGGGCAGCCCGTGCCAGTCGCGCACATCCGGGTCCAGGTCCACGCGGTTGGCCGCCTGCGGCAGATCCTCGCCAACGAACTGCAGGCCGGCCACGCGGCGGCGCATCGGCGACAGGCGCATCAGGTTCTTGTGCACGGCGCCGAAGCTCTGCGCCGAGAAGCCGGCGTAGGTGTAGGCCTCGCTGAGCAAGGGCAGGCCCGAGCCCAGCTGCACCAGCGCGCCCTTCAGGTAGGGCAGCCCCAGGGCCTGCACCTCGGGGCCGGTGAAGGGGCCGACCAGGTCATCGAACTCCAGCGTGGTGCTCTGGCCGCGCAGCGACTGCACATCGCGCTCGAACAGCGCACCGCCGATGATGAAGTTGTGAAACATCAGGTTGCGGCCAACCTGATCGGAGCGGTTCCCCAACCCGTTGGGGTGGGCGGCGCTGGCCGACAGCAGCAGCAGGCGCGCGGTCTGGATCGGGCTGCCGGCCAGCAGGATCTTGTCCGCCGACAGGCTGTGCGAGCGGTGCTGCGCGTCGTAGTAATGCACGGCGCGGGCCCGGCGGCCGCTGGCGTCGGTTTCGATGCGGTAGGCCAGCGCGCGTGGAATCACCCGCACCCGGCCACTGCGCACCGCGGGGTTCAGGTAGCTCACCAGCCCGTCGCCACGGGCGTTGATCGGGCAGCCAAACCCGGAGCACAGCCCGCAGGAGTTGCAGCGCGGGCGGCCATCGAAGTCGGTGGAATTGACCGCCGCCGGGTAGGGAAAGGGCGCGAAGCCCAACCGCCGCGCGCCCTCGGCCAGCAGCTTGGCGGCGTAGTTGGTGGGGTTGGGCGGCATGACGAAGTCGCCGCTGCGCGGCGCCTGCGCCAGCACGAAGTCCGGCATTTGCGCCACATCGCCCTGCACGCCGATCTGCGCCTCGACCTCGTCGTAAAAGGGCGCCAGATCCTCATAGCGGATCGGCCAGTCGGCCACCTGCGCACCCGCCACCGGGCCCAGGTCCGAGAGCTGGGTGAAATCCTGGCGCCAGAAGCGCGGAAACTTGGCGTTGTAGTGCAACGCGGTGCCGCCCACGGCGGCGCCCATGTTGACCACCTGGCCCTGCGCGCTGCGCGCCTGGCCCTCCTCGGCCTCGCTCTGGGTGCGGCCGGTCATCGGCTCCAGCAAGGGGTCGGGAAACCCAAAGGCCCGGGTGCTTTTGACCTCGTCGCTGGAATACAGCGTGCCCAGCTCGCTGCTGGGCACCTCGCCAAAGCCGGGACGCAGGTTGCGGCCGCGCTCCAGCACGATGACCTCCCAGCCGGCCTGGGCCAGCGCCCAGGCGGTGATGCTGCCGGCCGGGCCGGACCCAATGACAATCGCGCTGCCGGCCATCTCAGGCCTCCCGCGGCCGCAGCCGCGCGCAGTCGGCGCGCAACTGCGCCAGCGAACCGTTGCTGCCGAGCATGATGCCCAGCGCGAATTCGGCCGAGGCCATGCCCACCATCTCGCGCAGGGCCGCATGGATCTGCGTGCGCTGCGCGGCATCGGGCAGCGGCAGCAGCGGCGCGGCGGGCAGCGTGCCGCCCGGCAGCAGGTCGAACACGCCGGGGTTGTCCGGGTTTTCGACCTGCTCGTCGCTGTAGCCGCGCGGCTGCACGTCGCCGTCGTAGCCGGTGAAGCCCCAGCCGACGAGGTCGCGGTTGCCGCCGTATTCCGGCGCGCCATACATCGCATCCAGCGTCTGCAAGAAGGCCACATCGACCAGCGCGCCAATGGCGCCCTGCCCCTCGCGCAGGATCAGCTCGCGCGCCGGTGCCGGCAGTGCGGCGAAGTCGCCGCCGGCCCGGGCATCCAGCGCCGCCAGGCCCTCGCGGTAGATCTGCTGCCAGCCGGTGCGCGGGCCGTTGAACTCGCGCTCGGGGCGGCCCTGGCTGCCCTCGATCTTGAGCCGCCAGGCCAGCTCCTCGTAGGGGTCCAGCGGCACGAAGTCCAGAAAATCGTTCTCCACGGCGCCGCCGCGGTCGGAGAATGGCCCGCCGGCGTAAATCAGCGGCGGGTCGAAGGCGAAGGCCGAGAGCAGGCCGTTGATGGCGCCCGCACAGCCCGCCGCCACGGCGCCGGGATCGGTGTCGGCGGGGACGAAGACGTCGCAGGCCGCGCCGAGCGTGCGCAGCTCCTGCGCATCCAGAAAGCCGCCATCCGGCGGGCTGCCGGCGTCACGGGTGGGCACGCCGATGCGGCCGCCCTCGCCGCAGCCCAGCGGGCCGAAGGCCACCAGGCCAATGGCGCCACCGCGGCGCAGCAGTTCGCGCCGGCTCAAGGGCAGGCGCCGCGTCGCGCGCAGCCGATCCTTGCCGCTCATCGCATGTCTCCTCGATTAGACGCGATCGAGTATGCCGCAGCGGCCCGCGGTGGGCTGCCAGGGAGCGCGACCGGGGCCGCGGGAGTCGGGGGCGCCGCGTGGGCGGGAGGGCGCGCAGCGATGAACTGCGCCGCGCCGGCCGGGCCTAGGCGGCCTGGGACTTGAAGTTCTGCGGGTCGATGCCGTGGCGGCTGAGCAGCTTGTAGAAGTTGGTGCGGTTGCGCTCGGCCAGGCGCGCGGCATGGCTGACGTTGCCGTCGGCCAGCTCCAGCAGCTGGCAGAGGTAGTTGCGGGTGAACTCGGCACGGGCCTCGTCGAAGGAGGGCATCGTGCGGCTGCTGTTACCGCCGATGGCCTTTTGCACCAGCGCGGCGCTGATGACCCGCGAGGAGGCCAACGCGACGTTCTGCTCGACCACGTTGAACAGCTGGCGCACGTTGCCCGGCCAGTTGGCGGCCACCAGCAGCTCCATGGCCTCCGGCGCATAGACCCGCCGCGGCGCGCCGCGCTCGGCCAGCTTGCGCAACTGGTGCGCCACCAGCGCGGGGATATCCTCGCGGCGGGCATCCAGCGGCGGCAGCTCGAGCTGCACGACGTTCAGGCGGTAATACAGATCCTCGCGAAAGCCCTGCGACTGCACCAGTTGCTGCAGGTTGCGGTGGGTCGCCGAGAGCACGCGCACATCCACCGGCACCGAGCGGGTCTCGCCCACCGGGCGCACCTCGCGCTCCTGCAACACGCGCAGCAGCTTGACCTGCAGCTCGGCCGGCATGTCGCCGATCTCGTCCAGGAACACGGTGCCCCCGGCGGCCGAGCGGAACAGACCCAGGTGGTCGCTGTGGGCGCCGGTGAAGGCGCCCTTCTTGTGGCCAAAGAGTTCGGATTCGAGCAGCTCGGCCGGCACGGCGCCGCAGTTGATGGCGATGAAGGGGCGTTCGCTGCGCGGGCTGGCGTCGTGAATCACCCGGGCCACGACCTCCTTGCCGGCGCCGCTGGGGCCGGAGATCAGCACGCTGGAATCGGTGCGTGCGATGCGGCTGGCATCGTCCAGCAGGCTGCGCATCTGCTGACTGCGCGCCACCACGGTGCCCTCCCAGGCCGCGTCGCCCGGCTCGGCGCCGGCGCTGCCCAGGTAGCGCTCAATGCAGGCCAGCAGGTCCTTGGACTCCACCGGCTTGGTCATGAATTCGACGGCGCCGGATTTCGTCGCGCGCACCGCGTCGGGGATGTCGCCAAAGCCGGTCAGGATGATCACCGGCAGGCCGGGACGGGTGTGCTGCAGCCGCTCCAGCATGTCGATGCCGCCCATGCCGGGCATGCGCAGATCGCAGATGACGAGCTGCGGCCGGGCGCTGTCGATCAGCCCCAGGGCCTGCTCGGCACTGTCGGCGTCCACGACCTCGTAGCCGGCGGCCTCCAGGCGCATGCGCATGACGGTGCGCAACTCGGCATCGTCGTCGACGAATAGCAGACGCGCAGCGCGGGCCTCAGCCATGGGCGCGGCTCCGCGCCACCGGCCTGGCGAGACCGGTGAATTTGCATTGTGGGCCCGTTCGCATCGCGGCGTTTGCTCCGTTGCTGCTGGCCACCCCACCCGCCTGTTGCGACGGTCTGCGCGGCGGCTGCGAGCGCAGCGCCGTGGGTGGCTTCCGAGGGCGACACTAGGCCGCCAAGCCCCGCCAGAACACCGTTTCATGCCCTTGGTCACGGGTTTCGCCGGCGCCTGCGATCGCGTCGCGATGGCGTTGGTCATGGTTGATTCGAAAGCCTGGGGCGGCGTGCTGCACTTGCCCCCAAGGCCGGGCAGCCTAGGTCGCCATTCCCCTTTCCGGCGGCCGCCCCAAACGACATTGGAGTTGACGATGAGCAGCACAGCCCCCACCCGCCCCGAATCCGGTGATCTGCCGGCCGCGGCGGCCTTCGCCACCCAGGAGCTGACCGCGGTTGCGCCGGAAGGCGGCCCGCTGGGCGAGGCCCTGCGCCACGATCACGCGGCCATTGACGCGCTGATGCAGCGCCTGCAATGGATGGCCGAGGATGAGGCCGTGCGCGCGCATTACTTTCCGAAGATCCGCAGCGCGCTGCGGGCGCACATGAACGCCGAGGCCGAGGTTGTGCACCCGGCACTGAACCAGCCCGCGCTGGAGGCCACACGCAGCGACATCGCCCGCGCCCAGCAGCAGATCCACACGATGCTGCAGGAGCTGCACATGCGCCCCTATGACGACCCGGACTGGCCGCGCCGCTTCGCCAAGCTGGCGGATTGCGTGCGCAAGACCATGGCCCGCGAGGAAGCCGAATTGATGCCCGCCGCCGACATGCAGCTGGACCCGGCGCACCAGCAGGCGCTGCGTTCGCGCTTTGGCCAGCGTCGGCGCGAGCTCACCGCCGCCTACAACCCGCACTGAGCCGCGGCTGGGCGCGGGCGCGATGGATGCGGCGGGGATGGCGCGCTCAATGGCCGTCCCGGTCCTCCCCGTCGCGCGCGCCGTGCTCGGCATTGTTGCGCCCACCGCGTTCCTGCGCCACCGCCTTCAGCGGCGTGACGAAGCGGAAGGTCACGAAGGTCATCAGCCCCAGCACCAGGGCGATCTCATAGTGCTGCCAGGCCACCGCGGCGCCGATGGCGCCGGTGGCCCAGATCGCCGCGGCCGTGGCCGTACCCGAGACCTCGCTGTCCTGCTTGAGGATCGCGCCGCCGCCGATGAAGCCGATGCCGCTCATCAGGCCGTACAGCAGCCGGGCGTGCGATTCCGAACCCTCCAGCACCTCCCGACCGATCAGCAAAAAGGCGCAACAGCCGATGGCCACCAGCGGGAAGGTGCGCAGCCCCACGCCGCGCGAGTGCGCCTCGCGATCCCAGGCGATGGGCAGCGCCAGCACATAGGCAATGGCCAGGTGCAGCAGGTGGTTGGCCACCACATCCCACTGCATGCCGTCCAGCACGCTCATCGCCGTCCCTGCCCGGCCGTCGCGATCATTGCTTCGTTCACCGCCTGCCCTGCCCTGATCCGTCCTGGCGCCCAGCGTATCCTGCTGGGCTCGGGCCGTCAGGCCGCCGCGCCATAGGACAACGATGCTGGAATCTCTGGGCGCGCAATGGCTGATCTTCGGGCTCTCCGCCTTGGTGATCGCCGTGATCGGCACCCGCCTGACGGGCATGGCGGATCGGCTGGCCGATCAGACCGGGCTGGGCGAGGCCTTCTTTGGCGCCGTGTTTCTGGGCGCGATCACCTCGCTGCCCGGCATCACGGCCTCGGTGGTCGCGGCCATCGACGACCGCCCCCAACTGGCCCTGTCCAATGCGCTGGGGGGCATTGCCGCGCAGACCGTGTTCTTGGTCATCGGCGATCTCGTCTACCGGCGGGCCAACCTCGAACACGCCGCCGCCAGCCTGGAAAACCTGCTGCAGAGCACGCTGCTGATCGCGCTGCTGGCCCTGCTGCTGCTGGCCCAGCTCGGCCCCGAGCTCACGATCTGGGGCATGCACCCGGTCACGCCGCTGCTGTTCCTGAGCTATTTCTTCGGTCAGCGCCTGATCATGCAGGCGCGCAAGGATCCGATGTGGCGGCCGCACATTACCGGCCATACCCGCCGGGACGAACCCGACGAGGACTGCGACAATCGCGGCAGCGGGCGGCTGTGGGCCGCCTTCGGCGCCAGCGCGGTGGTCATCGTGGTGGCGGGCTGGGCGCTGACCAAGAGCGCCGAGAAGCTGGGCCCGGCGCTGGGGCTGGACGACTCGATCGTGGGCGCCACGATGACCGGCATCGCCACCAGTCTGCCCGAGCTGGTCACCTGCATCGCCGCCGTACGCCGCGGCGCGCTGACGCTGGCGGTCGGCGGCATCCTGGGCGGCAATGCCTTCGACACGCTGTTCGCGGGCACGGCCGACATCGCCTACCGCGACGGCTCGCTGTACCACGCGGCCGGCCCGGGCGAGCCCTGGCTGCTGACGATGGCCATGCTGATGACGGCCGTGCTGCTGCTGGGCCTGCTGCGCCGCGAGCGCGGCGGCCCGGCCAACATCGGCTTCGAGAGCCTGACCGTGCTGCTGATCTACCTGCTGGGCATGTGGGGGCTGTACGAGCTGGGCCAGACCTGAGGGCGTGGCGCGGCGCCAGCGGCCCGGCTGAAAACCGAGCCATACGCCAAGAAGACGCCCGCGCTAGAAGCCGCGCAGGCGGATGGCGCTGCAGGTGCGCTCCACGGCAATCAGGTAGGCGGCCTGCCGCCAACTGCAGTCCTCCTCATCCGCCCGCTCGGCCACGTCCTCCCAGGCCGAGCGCATGCGCCGGCACAGTTCCTCATCGACGCGCTCGGCGCTCCAGCGGTAGCGGCTGCGGTTCTGCACCCACTCCAGGTAGGACACAACCACCCCTCCGGCATTGGCCAGAATGTCCGGCACGACACGCACGCCGCGCTCGGCCAGGGCCGCGTCGGCCTCACAGGTCAGCGGCATGTTGGCGGCTTCGACGATCACCTTGGCCTGCACCTCGTCGGCGTTGTCACAGTCGATGACGCCGCCGATGGCCGCCGGCACCAGCAGGTCCACGTCCAGCGTCAGCAGTTCGGCATTGCTCAGCGTGTCGCCGTCGACGCCGGCCTCGGTGACCGAATCCGGCGCATCGTCGGCGCCCATGGCCGCGCACAGCGCCGGCACGTCCAGGCCCTCGCCATCGTGCAGGCCACCGTCACGGTCGCTGACCGCCACCACGCGCGCGCCGGATTCGTGCAGAAAGTGCGCGAGGTGCCGGCCGACGTTGCCAAAGCCCTGGATCGCGACGCTGGCGCCGTCCAGGTCGATGTCGGCCGCCTGCAGCGCCTGCTTGGCGATGATGGCGGCGCCGCGCCCGGTGGCCTGCTCGCGGCCATGCGAGCCGCCCAGTTCGACCGGCTTGCCGGTCACCACCGCGGGGTCATAGCCGGCGTGGCGCGCATGCGCCTCCAGAAACCAGGCCATCTCGCGGGCACCGGTGCCCATGTCGGGTGCGGGAATGTCGAGGTCCGGCCCGATGATGGGCAGCAGCCGCTCGGCGAAGCGCTTGGTCAGCACCTCCAACTCGTTGTCGGACAGCTCGCCGGGGTCGCAATCGATACCGCCCTTGGCCCCGCCAAAGGGCAGGTCGAGCACGGCCGTCTTCCAGGTCATCACGCTCGACAGCGCGACGAAATGCTCGGTATCCACCTCGGGGTGGTAGCGCAAGCCGCCCTTGAAGGGCCCGCGGGACTGGTTGTGCTGCACCCGGTAACCGAAGAATACGCGCAGGCTGCCGTCGTCCATGCGCATCGGCAGTTCGATACGCGTTTCGCGGTAAGGCAGGTCCAGCAGGCGCCGCATCTCGTCATCCAGTTGCAGACGCTCGAAGGCGTCGTGGGTAAAGGTGCCGATCGACTGGCGCGGCGTATCGTCCTGACTCATGAGGGCTCCGTGGGGGTTTTGCCGGGGCTTGCGCCGGCTTTGCGGGGGGCTGCGCGGCGAACGGGGCTGCTAGAGCTGCGGCCGGAAGCGCTTGACGATGGCCTCGACCAGGCGGCGCAGCCAGGAGCGGCGGCGCCAGCGTTCCAGGTCGAAGGCCTCGCAGTGGCCGCGGTCGTCTTCGAAATCCCGGGCCAGCCGCGATTGCAGCGTGGGGTCGATGACGCACATCGCCATCTCGTCGTCCTTGCTCAGCGAGCGCTGGTTGATGTTGGCCGAGCCCAGCAGCGACAGCGTGTCGTCGACCAGCAGCTGCTTGATGTGCAGCATCGTGCGTTGGTAGAGCCAGACCTTGACGCCCGCCTCGACCAGGCATTCGCACTCGCTGACATAGGCCATGCCGGCCAGGCGCATGTCGCCATAGTGGCCGGGCACCATGACCTGCACGTCGACGCCGCGGCGGGCGGCGGCGCACAGCCCCTCGCGGATCTGGGCGTCGGGCAGAAAATAGGGCGAGGACAGCCACAGCCGTTGCTGCGCCTCCTGCACCAGCACCCGCACCACGGTGGCGATGTCCGACCAGCCCGGGCCGCCGGTGGCCCGCAGCGGCAGGATTTCGGATTCGCCGGGCGTTTCGGCTTCGGGAAAGTCCAGCCGCGGGTCCAGCGCGCCGCCGGCGTCGCACCAGTTGCCGACGAAGGCGGCGCGCAGCGCGTCGACGGCCGGGCCTTGCAGGCGGAAGTGGTTGTCGCGCCACTCGCTGGTGTCGCGCGCATCGCCCTCCCATTCCTGCGCGATGCCTACGCCGCCGGTGAAACCGATGCGGCCGTCCACCACCAGCACCTTGCGGTGGGTGCGGTTATCCAGGCGCCACAGCTTGGCCAGCTTCAGGGGCCGGAACCAGCGCACCTCCACGCCGCCATCGCGCAACTGGTCCAGGCAGGCCTCCGGCATGGGCTTGGCACCAAAGCCGTCGAGCAACACGCGCACCTGCACGCCGCGGCCAGCGGCCTCGGCCAGCGCCGTGGCAAAGCGCTCGGCGATCTCGCCGGTCCAGTACACATAAGTCAGAAACTCGATGCTGCGCTCGGCCTCTTCGATGGCCTGCAGCATCGGCGGGAAAATCTCGCGGCCGTTGCGCAGCGGCTCGATGCGGTTGCCCCCGCGAAAGGGCTGGCCCATCCAGCCCGCAAGCCGGCGCCGCCATAGCGCCGCTTCGGCCTCAAGGCCGGAGCCCGTGGCGCGGCTTCCCGGCCCGGGCGCGGAGGCCGGCCCGGAAGTGAGCCCGGAATTCGACCCGGACTGGGATCCCGCGGACGCGGCTGCCGGCTGGCTGTCCTGCGCGATGGAATCTCCACCCCGCGCGGGGGTGTTTTCGCTGTCGTGTTGTCGCCCGGTCATGCTCATCGTCGTCGTCGGGGGGTATCCATGGCGCGCTGCACGCGTGCCGAATCCAGCGGACGCGTGCACGGGCTCGGCGCGCAGGCATCACTGCGCTGCCAGAAGTCGGCGCGCTGCCAGAGCGCGCTGGCGTATATCAGCTGGCGCTGGGTGGCCTGCGCGGTGCCGGCCGCTGCGGACGCGGCGGCTGCGGACGCGGATGCGGCGGCCGCACCGGCCGGTGCCGGCGGGCTGGTCGCCCAGCCGCTGCCGGCCCACAGGCCCAGCATCAAGGCGCCGGCGACGCGGCTGCCGCGGGCGGGCACCATCGCGGTGCCTGGCGGGGTACTGCGGCCCATGGCGACCTCCGCGTCGCGGGGCGGCGGCGGCGCCACCCGGCTGTGAATCGAGGGTTTCACGCTAGGCCGGCGGCGCGACAGCCGCCAAATTGGCTGACCAAAGTCACCGCGCCAATGACCCCCATGCCAATGACCCCCGCGCCAATGACCTGCGCTCCAAGCCCACGCCGCGCAGCGAGCGCGTTCGCGACGGCATGACGCCGGGCGGGTTTCGCAGCGGCCTGCCCGGCGCGAGGCCCGCGCGACCGCGCAGGTGGCTTTGGTCACACCCTCTTCGGCCCGCGCCCGCCGCGGAGGATGCTGGGACATGACGGCACTCGCCGTCGCACGGGCGGACCCGCGACCACAGCGCGCGGGCCCCAACGCAAGGAGCACGCAATGAAATGGACTCAAGTTCTGGTGATCGTCGCCGTACTGGTCGTCGGCTTTGTCGGCATCTCGGCGCTGATTGAAGAAGAGAACGAAGGTCTCGGCGAGCAAATCGAGGAAGGCGCCGAAGAGTTCGGCGACGAGATCGACGACGCCACCTAAGAGGAGCAAACATGAGCGAAAAGCTGGACAAGGATTTCGAACAGCTGCGCAAGGATTTCGCGGCCCTGCAAAACGATGTCAGCGCGCTGGCGCAGGGCCTCAAGCAGGCCGGGCTGGACGGCAAGTCGGAACTGGGCGCCAAGGCCCAGGCTCAGGTCGACCAGGCGCGTGATCGGGTGCGTGCACTCGGTGACGACATCGAGGGCCGCGTGCAGGACAACCCGCTGGGTAGCCTGGCCACCGCCTTCGGCATCGGCATCGTGCTCGGCATCATCCTCGACCGCCGTTGATCCCCGAGCGCCTCAAGGCGCAGGCCAGCAAGGGCAGCCAACTCGCCGCGGGCTGGTTGCTGCTGCTGATCCTGCTGGCCCAGGCCATCGCCGGCCTGGGCATTTGCGTGTGGTTCGCCGTGATGGACGCCGACCGTGCGGCCGTCGCCACGCTGGCCGGCGTTGGCGTGCTGTTGCTGGCCGTCTTCACCGTCTATCTGCTGATCCGCCGGCGTGAGGCCATTGAGGCCCGGGCCGAGCGCGATGCGCAGGACAGCGGCGGCGCGGCCGCCTGGATGCCGCTGGCCCTGGAGGTCCTGCGCCGCCATCCCAAGGCCGCGACGTTGATCGCCGCCGGTGCGGGCTGGTGGCTGGCCACGCAGCCCGAGGCCCGCGACCGGCTGCTGCGCACGGCCGAGCTGCTGCTGCTGCAAAAACACCTCAGCGACGACGACTGAACGCCGCCCTCGCGGGCGGCGCTCACCGGCTCCACTGCTGCGGGCGAAGGCCACGCTTGGGACTTGATAGCCCCGACCGGGTCGGCGCTCTGGTGCTGGCGGGGTCGGCGGCCTAGCGCTGGCGGAGCCCGCGCATGCCGGCCCGCAGCGGCAGCAACGCCGGGCGCAGCGCCGGGCGTAATGCGGCAGGTGCCGTGCGCGGCCAGTCCAGGCTGGGCTCCTGGGCGTCTTCCGCGGCAAAAGCGCGCGCGTCCTCCCGCAGCTCGAGCAGCAGGGCATAGAAGCTGGGCGACAAGGGCCGGACCTGCTGCGCCAGCTGGTCGGCCAGGTGCGACAGCGTCAGCGGGTCGGCACGGCGGTCGGCGACCGTGGCGGCCGTATCCAGGCCCATTTCGGCGGCAACTTCGGCCAGTTGGCGGCGATGACGCTCATAGCGGCGCAGGCGCACCCGCGCGGAACCACTGCTGTAGGCCTGGCGCGCCTGCGCGCTCAGTCCGTCCAGCAGGCCGATGACCCGCTCCAAGGCGCGCAAGGCCGCCATCACCGCCCCAGCGGGCGCGCTCGGCGCCCCAGCAGGACCGAAGCCACGAACAGCAGCGCGAAGATGCCGAGCAGCAGCTTGGCCACGCCCGCGGCGCTGCCGGCCAGGCCAGCAAAACCGAGCACGCCGGCAATCAGGGCCAGCGCGAAAAAGACGAGAGACCAGCTCAACATGGGGGGCTCCGGAAGGGTGGTGCGCCGGATGACGCGGCCCTATTTTCGGCGCCTCCGGGCCGCCGCCACACGCGCGCGTGACCATTGTCATCGCGGCCATGCTCGGGCCCCGCGTCCCGTCATGGCGGCTTTGTGACCATGGTCAGCGACATGCGGGTTTGTACCGGGGCTCGCCCTAGACTCGGCCCCCATGAACACCTTTGCCTCCCCAACCGATGCACCCCGTGGGCTGCGCTCGCGGGGCCTCTGGGCCGCTCTGACACTGGCCCTGCTCCTGCTGCCCGGCCTCGCCCAGGGCAAGCCGCCGGCCGCGCCGGCGGAGCCCGAGCTGGTCCCGGTGGAGCCCCCGCCGCCGCCGGCGGCCGAGCCGGTGCTGGCGCCAACGGTCAAGGTCGGCAACGAGGTCATCCCGCACGAGATCTTCGGCATCTTCGTCATGCCCGAGGAGCAGCGTGCGATCGAGCCGGTGTTCGAGCGACCCGGCACCCGCTACAGCGTCGCCATCAGCGGCGGCACCCTGACCGAGGACACGGTGCTGGTCGGCGACGAGGAAGGCACGCGCTGGGTGTGGACGGCCCCGGCCGAACCGGGCGTGTACCCGATCACGCTGACCCGCCTGGACGATGGCGCCGAGGTGCTGCTGAACGCCTTTGTCATGACGCCCTCCGACGAGATTCTGGACGGGCGCCTGAAGGGCTTTCGCATTGGCAGCTACCCCGCCAAGCCGCTGCGCGGCCGTTCGATCTACCTGCCGCCGCGTGGCTTCATTGAGGTCACGGCCGAAAACCGGAATACGCAGATCGCGCCGCATTTCCGCGTGGGCGAGTTCGTGGCCAAGCAGGCCGGCGGCTATCCCAAGTTCGTCGTGCTGCGCGAGCGCCTGATCCTGAAGTTGGAAATGATCATCGACAAGCTGCAGGAGGCGGGCTACCACGCGAACAGCCTGCACATCATGAGCGGCTACCGCACGCCCTTCTACAACCGCGCCATCGGCAACGTGCAATACAGCCGGCATGTCTGGGGCGGCGCCGCCGACGTCTTCGTCGACGAGCGGCCCAAGAACGGCGTGATGGACGACCTCAACGGCGACGGCCGCGTGACCCGCGCCGACGCCGCCGCGATCTACCAGCTGATCGATCAGCTGGCCGACGAGCCCTGGTACAAGCCCTTCATCGGCGGGCTGGGGTTGTATGGCCCCAAGCCGGGCGTGCGCGGCCCCTTTATTCATGTCGACGTGCGCGGCTACCGCGCGCGTTGGGGGCATTGAGCGCCCCCGCCCCGACCCCACCGAGGAACTACCCGTGAAAACCCCCACCGCGCCCCTGCCCCTTGCCGCCCTGCTGGTGCTGTCATTGATGGCCTGTGGCGCCCGCGAAGACGACGCCGATAGCGGCAACTCCGCACCGCCGCCGGCGGCCGATTCCGCGCAAGGCGATGGCGCCAAAGTCGACAAGAGCCCGGAAGGCGTCTTCCGCCGCGCCCTGCAGGCGCAGGTTGGCGATTCCGGCGCGCTGCACGACTACTACGCGGCCCGCGACTGGGCGCCCTATTTCGCCCGCACCGAGGACACGATGTTTCGCGACCCCGGCTTCAGTGCCGAGGCGCGCACGCTGCTCACCGAGCTGGACGACTCGCTCAGCCACGGCCTGAACCCGGGCGAATACAAGGCGGACGAGCTGCGCAAGCTGGTCGACCAGCCGCCCAAGGAAATGCCCGCGCTGGCCGATGGCGAGGCGCGCCTGATGCAGGCCTACCTGACGCTGGCCAGGCACCTGGCCGAGGGCCGCGAGGCGCCGCAGCCGGACGTGCACGACTGGTATATCCCGCACGCGGAGTTCGAGGCCAAAACCGCGCTGGCCGAACTGGAGACGCGCGACGTCGCCGCGGCGCTGCGCAGCTTCTGGCCGCAGGTGCTGGACTACCAGCGCCTGCGCGAGGCCCGCAGCCGCTTTGCCAAGATCGTGGCCGAAGGCGGCTACCCCAGCGTCGGCGGCGACGGCCTGATCGAACCCGGCGACGAGAGCCCGGAGATTCCCGACCTGCGCCAGCGACTCTTCGTGGGCGGCGAGCTGGCCTGGCCGGAGCCCCGCGGCGCGGCGAGCGAAAACCCCAATGTCTACGACGAGGACACCGTCGAGGCGCTGAAAAAATTCCAGCGCCGCTTCGGCATCGAGGACGACGGCATCATCGGCCCGGGCACGCGCGACATGCTGAACTTCCCGGCCAAGCACCGGCTGGCGCAGATCGACGCCAACCTGGAGCGCCTGCGCTGGTTGCCGCAGGACCTGGGCCCCGACCGCATCATGGTCAACGTGGCCGCCTTCCACCTGCGTGGCTACAAGGACAACCAGGTCGTCATGCGCATGCGGGTGATCGTGGGCGAGGAGCAAAACCAGACGCCCGCCTTCTCCGACACGCTGGAATACGTCGAGGTGAACCCCTACTGGACGGTGCCCAACTCGATCATCGTCGGCGAGATCGCGCCGAAGATGGTCGAGGACCCGGGCTACCTGGCGCGCAAGAACATGATGGTGCAGGAGGACTGGCCGCTGGACTCGGCGCAGATCGACCCGGCCAATATCGACTGGGCCGCCTATGCCCACGCCGGCGCCGACTTCCCCTACATCCTGCGCCAGCGTCCGGGGCCGGATAACGCGCTGGGCCAGATCAAGTTCATGTTCCCCAACGACTTCGCGATCTACCTGCACGACACGCCGACCGACCACCTCTTTGACGAGGTCGACCGCACCTTCAGCCACGGCTGCATCCGCCTGGAGTACCCGGTGGAGTTCGCCGGCTTTGTCTTCGACGACACGCCGGACTGGGATGCGCAGCGGGTCAAGCAGACGATCGGCAGCGCCCAGCACACGCAGATCGGGCTGTCCGACGCGGACAAGATCCCGGTGTACATCTATTACAACACCGCCTGGGCCGATGCCGACGGCACGATCTACTTCCGCCCCGACCGCTACGGCCGCGACGACGTGCTGATCCAGCGCGAACTGCGCGACCCACTGTAGAGGCGCGGCGCGCGGGCACCTCGCAAGCGGTGCCCGCGCGAGCGGGAGGGACATGCTGACACCGAGCTTTTTTCTGCTGATTGGCAGCCTGCTGCTGCTGGTCGGCCTGACGCGTTCGCGGCTGCAGGGGCTGCCGCTGACGACGCCGATGATCTACCTGGCCATCGGCTTGCTGCTCGGGCCCACCGGGCTGAACGCCTTCCACTTCAACCCGCTCAAGCAGGCGGGGCTGCTGGAGGCGCTGACGGAAGTCGCGGTGCTCATCTCGCTGTTCACGGCCGGCATGAAGATGCCGGTGCCCGTGCGCATGCGCTATTGGCGCACGCCGCTGCTGCTGGCCTTTGCCACGATGGCGCTCTGCGTGGCGCTGATGACGCTGTTCGGCTACCAGGTGCTCGGCCTGCCACTGGGCGCCGCAGTGCTGCTCGGCGCCGTGCTCGCCCCCACCGACCCGGTTCTGGCCACCGATGTGCAGGTGCGCCACCCCGGCGACCAGGACCGGCTGCGCCTGGCGCTGACCTGCGAGGCCGGCATCAACGACGGCAGCGCCTTCCCCTTCGTGATTCTTGGGCTGGGGCTATTGGGCCTGCAGGACCTGGGGCCGCTGGGGCGCGACTGGCTGCTGGCCGATGTGCTTTGGGCCACCGCCGGCGGCGTGCTGATCGGCGCCGTATTTGGCGCCCTGCTCGCGCGGACGGTGTGGATGCTGCAACAGCGCGACCACCCCGCATTCGTCTTGAAGGATTTCGCCGGCCTGGGCCTGATCGGGCTGGTCTATGGCCTGGCCGAACTGGCCCATGCCTGGGGCTTTCTGGCCGTGTTCGCGGCCGCCGTGGCCCTGCGCCACACCGAGGCCAAACTCACCGAGCGGGCGCCCGAACCGGTTGAGTTGCAGGAGGGCGAAACCGAGGCCGAGCGCGAACCCCGCGCCGACAACTGGCCCGGCCTCATCGCCCACAGTGACGCGCGCATCAGCGATGTCTCGCTGGCCTTCAAGGAGCAGCTGGAGCGGCTGGTCGAGGTTTTTCTGATCCTGCTCGTCGGCTGTTCGCTGTTCCTGAACTCCTGGACCTGGCAGGCCGTGGCCGTCGCGCTGTTCCTGTTCTTCGTGGCCCGGCCGCTCAGCGTGCTGCTGGTGCTGGCGCCCACGCGCGTGCCGATGCATCGCCGCCTGCTGATCAGCTGGTTCGGTGTGCGCGGCATCGGCTCGCTGTTCTACCTGATGTACGCGATCACCCACGGCGTGCCCGAGCCGCTGGCGCTGGAACTGCTGAACGCCGTGCTGATTACCGTGACGCTGTCGATCCTGGTGCACGGCCTGTCGATCCGCCCCTTGCTGCGCCACTATGAGCAGCGCGGCGCGGAGGTCGCGCATTAGCGCCCGGCGCGGGTCAGTCCAGCGTGCCGGGGCCCGGCGCCGCCGCGGCCAATGCCTCGCCGCCACCCCCGCGCTGCGTGGCGCAGTGGCTCAGCGCCAGGTGCGCCGGCTCGGTGGACAGGGTGAAAGGCGCCAGTCGCGCTAGCACGCCCATGCCCAGGATCGGTCGCGAGCCGGCCGGGAACACGGCGGCCTCGACCTTGGGGATCCAGCAGGACTCCCCCAGCCGCAGGCCATCGATCTCGTAGATCGGCACGATGCGCGCGCTGCCATCCGCCAGCCGCCCGCGCAGCGGCCGGCTGTAGCGCGCCTCGCCGGCGGCTTCCAGCCGGTCGGCCAGAGTCTGGTCGATGACCAGCAGGCTGGAGCCGGTATCGACCAGCAAGGGCTGGGCGGCACCGCTGCCAATGGCGGCCTGCACGTAATAGGTGCCCACGCTCTTGCGCGTGAGGGCGATCTGCTGCTGCGGCACGGCCGCGGCGGTCGCGGCCTGCGCGCCCGGCGCGGTGGCGCCCGGCTGTGTCAGTGAGGCGGCCTGCGCGAGCGGCGCGGCCAGCGCGAAGCACAGCGCGGCCATCCCTGCCGCCCGTGTTCTGTTCATCATTACAATCCCCGACCCCGAAGGTCCGTTCGAGCCTGCCGTCAATATGCTGACGGGCGCGTCAAGGATATGTGATCGCGGGGCCGCTCCGAAAGGGGCGGGCGGCGGATGGCTTTCGTCACAGATGATGCGGCGCGGCGGCCCGCCGCAGGCAAGCTGTGCCCAGACTTTGATCGAGCCCCCCGATGCCTGCCACCGCCCCGATCCGGCCGGCCACCCCGGCCGCGCCCCCGCCGCTGCCCTCGGGCCTGCGTCGTGACGACGCCCCGCAACGCCGCGCCTGCCAGCGCCTGCTGGCGCTGGCCTACGACAGCCGCCAGCTCTGCCTGCACGCGGCCGAGCGCCTGGAGGCCGCGCCACTGCAGACGCTGCTGCTGGCGATGGCGACCGAGCGCGGCCACCTGCTGCGCGGCCTGGGCCAGCGCTGCGACCTGAGCCTGGCGGAGGCCATGCAGGCCGACCTGGGCGTCTTCGACACCGAGATGCAGATTCGCCGTGCCGAAGCGCTGCGCGCCCTGGGCCGCCCGCAGGATCACCCGCGCGTGATCGAGGCGCTGCTGGCCGCGGAAAGCGCCACGCTCGGCGAGATCGAAAGCGAGATCGAAACGCTGCGTCGCGACGCCGACTACGGCGCTCTGCAGCAGCGGCTGGGCCGCATGCGCGCCCATCTGGGGCGCCTGCGCAGCCTGGCCCGCAACACCACGGCCCCGCTTGCCATTGCCCAGTAAAGGCCCCACTGTGCCGGCTACGGCGCGTACCCGACGCCCGGAGTTCGCATGTCCCGCCTGATTGTTGTTTCCAACCGCACCGTCGCGCCCGGCCAGACGGCCGCGGGTGGCGTGGCCACCGGCCTGGCCGAGGTCGTGCAACGCAACCGCGGCGTGTGGGTGGGCTGGTCCGGCGAGGTCGGCCCCCAGCGCGAGGCGCAGGAGCACGACGCCGGCGACTACACCCTGCTGCGCTACGACCTGAGCGAGCAGGAGCACGCCGAGTTCTACAACGGCTTTGCCAACGGCTGCCTGTGGCCCACGCTGCACGGCCGCGACGACCTGCTGGACTGCCAGGAGGGGCACCTGCAGACCTACGACGCGGTCAACACGCGCGTTGCCGGGCTGATCGCCAAGGCCACCGACGCGCAGGACCGCATCTGGGTCCACGACTACCACTTCCTGCCCCTGGCCCATGCGCTGCGCGAGCGCGGCCACCGCGGGCCCATCGGCCTGTTCCTGCATGTGCCCTTCCCCGAGCCCGAGGTCTATGCCCGGCTGCCCGGCGCGAAACGGCTGCTGGAGCAGTTGCTGGCCTATGACGTCATCGGCTTTCAGACCCGCCGCGACCGCCGCAACTTCGCCCGCAGCGCGCGCGAGCAGCTGGGCGTGCGCCGGCATGACACGCGCCTGGACTGGGGCGAGCACAGCGTGCTGCTCGAGCACATCCCGATCGGCATCGACGCCGACAACTTCCACCGGCTGGCCACCGGCCGCAAGGCCAATGAGCACGCCAGCCGGCTGCAGGAGGCCCTGCGCGGGCGCCGGCAGATCATCGGCGTGGACCGGCTGGATTACTCCAAGGGCCTGCTGCACCGGGTGCGCGCCTATGGCGCACTGCTGGATGCGCGGCCGGAGCTGCGCCGGCAGATCGAAATGCTGCAGGTGGCGCCGGTCAGCCGCGGCGGCGTCAGCGCCTACCAGGAGCTGCGCGAAGAGTTGGAGCAGCAGGTCGCGCACGTCAACGGCGTGCACGGCGACATCGACTGGACGCCGCTGCGCTACATGAATCGCACGCTGTCGCGTTCGGCGCTGGCGGGCCTGTACCGCGGCAGCGCGGTGGGCTTCATCACCCCGCTGCGCGACGGCATGAACCTGGTGGCCAAGGAATACGTCGCCGCGCAGGACCCGGAGGACCCCGGCGTGCTCGTGCTGTCGCGCTATGCCGGCGCCGCCGAGCAGATGGACGCCGCGCTGATCGTGGACCCCTTCCGCGCCGAGGACTGCGCCGAGGGCCTGTCGCGCGCGCTGCTGATGTCGCGTGACGAACGTCGCGAGCGCCACGGCGAGCTCTACAGTGACCTGTGCCGCTATGGCGTGCACTGGTGGGCGCGCCAGTTCGAAGAGGCCTTGCTGCGCATTGCCCAGAGCCGCGATGCGGACGCCTCCGTGGAGGCCCCCGACGCGGACTACGCGATGGCCTAGGGGCCACAACCGGGCGCACCATGGACGAGACCTACCCCACACCGCCGCCGCTGTGCGGCAGCGATGCCTTGCTGCTGGACTTCGACGGCACGCTGGTCGAGCTGGCGCCGCGGCCGGATGCCATTGCCGTGGACCCGGCGCTGCCGGGCCTGCTGGGCGCACTGGCGGCGCAGCTGGGCGGCGCGCTGGCGGTGATCAGTGGCCGGCCGCTGGCCGAGCTGCAGCACTGGCTCGGAGCGGAGCTGACGCTGATCGGCGTGCACGGCGCCGAGGCCAATCTGCCGCTGCCGGGCGCGCGCGAAATCGCGCCGCTGCCCGCGGCGGTGGGCGAGGCCCTGGAGCCGCTGTGCCGGCGCCACCCCGGCGTGTGGCTGGAGCCCAAGCGCTATGCGCTGGGCGTGCACTACCGCGAGTCCCCGGGCGCCGAAGAGGACGTCCTGCAAGCCTGCGCCACGGTGGCGCAGGATTACGGGCTGGAACGGCTATGCGGGAAGTGCATCGTGGAACTGCGCCACGCCGACATCCACAAGGGCGCCGCGCTGCAGCGGCTGCTGCAGCACCCGCGCTACGCGGGCCGCCGGCCGCTGATGCTGGGCGACGACCGCACCGACGAGGATGCCTTCGTCGCCGCGCAGGACGCGGGCGGCTGCGGCGTCAAGGTCGGCGGCGGCGCCAGCCAGGCGCGCTGCCGGCTCGCCAGCGTGGCCGATGTGCACGCCTGGCTGCGGGCGCAGGCCGAGCAACTCGATGCGGGAGAGAGCCCATGACGGACGAACTGCGCGCCGGCGTTGTCGGCAACTGCGGCATCGCCGCCATCATCCACCACCGCGGCCAGGTCAGCTGGTGCTGCATGCCGCGCCCCGATGGGGACCCGGTTTTCCACGCCCTGCTGGGCGAGGTCGAGGACCGCGGCGGCTGGGACATCGCGCTGCCCGACGTGGCGCAAAGCGAGCAGTTCTACCTGGACAACACGGCCATCCTGATCACCCGCCTGTGGGACAGCGCCGGCAACGCCATCGAGATCTGCGACTTCGCCCCGCGCTTCCCCGCCCGCGGCCGCATGTACCGGCCGGCAATGCTGGTGCGCCGCGTGCGCCGGCTGGCCGGCCGGCCGCGCATCCGCGTGCGGCTGCGGCCCAGTTTCGACGCCGGCGCCAGCGCGCCGCAGCTGACCTATGGCAACCACCACGTGCGCTATGTGGGCGCCAACCAGACCCTGCGCCTGACGGCCGACGTGCCGGTGGACTATGTGCTGCAGGAGACCCCCTTCGTGCTCGACGGCGAGGCCAACTTCGTGCTGGGCCCGGACGAGCCGCTGCCGGACTCGGTGGCCACCAAGGCGGCGGAGTTCGAGTCGCGCACCGCCGAGCACTGGCGGCTGTGGTGCCGCCGGCTGGCGCTGCCGCTGGAGTGGCAGGAGGCGGTGATCCGCGCCGCGATCACGTTGAAGCTGTGCTTTTACGAGCCCACCGGCGCCATCGTCGCCGCGCTGACAACCAGCGTGCCCGAAGCGCCCAACACCCAGCGCAACTGGGACTACCGCTTTTGCTGGTTGCGCGATGCCTTTTTCGTCGTGCGCGCGCTGAACTCGCTGTCCGACATGGAGGCGCTGGAGAGTTACCTGCGGTTCATCGACAACGTCGTGGCCGAGTTCGCCGGCGGGCATGTGCAGCCGGTGTTCGGCATCGGCCTGGAGACGGCGCTGACCGAGCGTATCGCCGAGGCCCTGCCGGGCTTTCGCGGCATGGGCCCGGTGCGTATCGGCAATCAGGCGCATGAGCACATCCAGCACGACGTCTACGGCAACATCGTGCTGGCCGCCGCGCAGGCCTTTTTCGACCAGCGCCTGCTGCGCCCCGGCACGCTGTCCGACTTCCACACGCTGGAGAAGATCGGCGAGCGCGCCTGGGCCGTGTACAACACCCCGGATGCCGGCATGTGGGAGCTGCGCTCGCGCGCCCACGTGCACACCAGCTCGGCGCTGATGTGCTGGGCGGCCTGCGACCGGCTGGCCCGCATCGCGGCGCGCTTCGACGCGCCCAGCGAGGGCCAGTGGCAGCAGCGCGCCGACACGATTCGCGCCGAGATCGAAGAGCGGGCCTGGAACGAATCGCTGAACAGCTACACCGACGTCTTCGAGGGCGAAGGCGTCGAGGCGGGCCTGTTGCTGATGGGCGAGGTCGGCTTTCATGCGCCCAAGGACCCGCGCTTTCTCGGCACGCTGGCGCAGATCGAAAAGCAGCTGCTGCGCCACGGCCACGTGTTCCGCTACGCCACCGCCGACGACTTCGGCGAGCCGGACAACGCCTTCACCATCTGCACCTTCTGGTACATCGACGCGCTGATCCGCGTGGGTCGCCGCGACGAGGCGCGCGAGCGCTTTGAGGCCCTGCTGGGCAACCGCAACCCGGTGGGCCTGCTCTCCGAGGACATCGACGTGCGCGACGGCGCGCTGTGGGGCAATTTCCCGCAGACCTATTCGATGGTCGGGCTGATCAACGCGGCCGTGCGCCTGTCGCGCGGCTGGGACGCGGTGGTATGAAGCCCGAGCGCAAGCGCAAGCTGCGCCGCCAGGCCCTGATCGGCGGCGGCATCGCCGCGCTGCTGGTGGCGCTGGCCGCCGGCCTGTGGCGCTTTACCGACCTGGCCGCCTACGCCGAGCCCAAGGTCATCGCCGACTGGATCCGCGCGCTGGCGCGCTCGCCCTGGATGCCGCTGTTCGTGGCGCTGATTTACCTGGTGGGCAATTCGGTGATGCTGCCGAACACGCTGCTCAATGCCGCGGTCATTCTTGCGCTGGGCACCGGCTGGGGCATCGCCTATGCCCTGGGTGGCAGCCTGACGGCGGGCAGCGTGCACTTTCTGCTGGGCCGGCGCTACGGCCAGGAGCGCCTGCGGGCGCTGGATATCGAGCAGCTCGACACCATCCTGCACAAGCTCGATCGCAGCGGCTTGCCCGGCATGGTGCTGCTGCGCAATTTGCCGATCGCGCCCTATGGCGTGGTCAACGTCATGTGTGGCGCGGCGGGCCTGCGTTTCTGGGTGTTCTTCCTGGGCACGCTCATCGGCCTGCTGCCGGGCTCGCTGGCGGTGACCGCCTTTGGCCACCAGCTGGAGCGCCTGATTGCCGACCCGGACCCGCACGAAATCGTCTTCCTGGTCGGCATCGTCGCCGCGGCGCTGGGCGTGTTGTTCCTGATGCGCCGGGTGGCCGAGAACTGGCTGGGTCGGCCGGACCCGGAACCGGCGCCCTCATGAGCCGGGCCTCAGGCCGGCTGGGTGCGGCGCCCGCGCAAGCGGTATTCGAGCAAGCCAAAGACGCCCAGCGCCAGCAGGAAGGGCAGCACGTAATACAGCGCGCGGTAGACCACGACCGCCGCCAGCACCGCCGCGGCGGTGGCCTCGCCCTCGAGCATCTCGACAAAGACGTACTCGAGCACGCCGATGCCGCCGGGCACGTGGCTCACCGCGCCGGCGACCGCGCCCACGGCCACGGCGCGTGCTGTCTCCACCCAGACAATGCCGGCCGGCATCAGCACCTGCAAGGCGCTGATGATGGCGCTCCAGGACAGCAGCGACAGGGTCAGCTGCAGCAGCGCCACGCGCAGCCGCGGCACCGGGACGCTGACCCCACGCAGCGTCAACTGGGCGCCGCGCCGCAGGGTGCACAGCAGCAGGTAGGCCGCGGTGATGCTCATCAGGGCGATGGCGCAGGCGCCCAGCAGCCCCGGCGGCAGGTCCAGCGCGGTGATCAGTTCGGGGGGCACCTGCCAGAGCAGGATGCCGGCCAACAGCGCATAGCCGACCCAGTTGCTGATCGAGCCCAGCATCATCAGGCGCACGATGTCGCCGGGCGGCACACCCGCACGGCTGTACAGGCGGTAGCGCGCGCCCATGCCGCCAAGCATCGCGCCGAGGTTCATCGAAAAGGCGTAACCGACGAAGGACTTGGCCGCCACCTGGCGCGCCGGCAGGCTCAGCCCGAGCACATGGCGGCTGATCAGGTCATAGCTGGCACAGGCGGCGTAGGACACGGCCACGCACAGCAGCGCCAGCAGCACCCGCAGCGGGTCGTAATCGGCAATGCTGCGGGCCACCTCGCGCCAATCAATGGCGGCCAGGCGGGTGATCACCAGATAGCCGATCAGCAGCAGCAACGCGGTCAGAAAGGCGCGCGACAGCAGGCGCCAGAGTCGTCGTGTCGGCTGCTCCCGAGTCGGCTGTTCCCGAACCGGCTGCTTCATGGCCTCCCTGTATCGCGGCGCCGGCGGCGCGGCCCTATGGCATATCTTTGTATTGTGACAGCAGCGGCCGGCGCGGGGTTTCCCCAGCGACCGGCGGAGACACGGCGATGTTGAGCTGGACGACCGGACACCACCTCGAATTGATGGAGAACGGCGAGGAATATTTTCCGCGCGTGTTCAAGGCCATCCGCAAGGCGCGCAAGGAAGTGCTGCTGGAGACCTTCATCTGGTTCGAGGATGAGGTGGGTTTCGAGCTGCGCGAGGCGCTGCTGGAGGCGGCCGGCAACGGCGCCCAGGTGCATGTGCTGGTCGACGGCTTTGGCTCGCCGGATCTGTCCTCGGACTTCATCGCGCCGCTGATCGAGGCCGGCGTGCGCCTGCGCAGCTTTGACCCGCAACCCACCTGGCTGGGCATCCGCGCCAACATCTTCCGGCGCATGCACCGCAAGGTGGTTGTGGTGGATGGCGCCCAGGCCTTCATTGGCGGCATCAACTTCTCGCTGGAGCACCTGCGCCGCTACGGCCCGGAGTCCAAGCAGGATTACGCGATCACCATCCAGGGCGATGTGGTGGACGACATTCGCGCCTATTGCCTGGAAGAGCTGGCCAGCGTCGAGCCCGACCTGCCCCGCCGCCCCAAGGCCCGTCTCCCGCGCCTGGCGGCCGCGCTGAACCCCAAGGCGCGCAAGGTCGCCGTATGTTTCGCGGTACGCGACCGCCATCGCCACCCCCAGGACATCGAACGCATGTACCGGCTGGCGATTCGCGAGGCGCGCGAAGAGATCGTCATTGCCAACGCCTACTTCTTCCCGGCCTGGTCATTCATGCGCGAGCTGCGCCGCGCGGCGCGGCGGGGCGTGCGCATCCGGCTGGTGCTGCAGGGCACCCCGGACAAGGCCTATGTGCGCTGGGCGGCCAAGACGCTGTACGACTCGATGCTCAACGATGGCTTCGAGGTCTATGAATACTGGGAGCGCCCCTTCCACGGCAAGGTCGCCATCATCGACGGCGAGTGGGCCACCGTGGGCTCCAGCAACCTCGACCCGCTGAGCTTCGCGCTGAACCTGGAGGCCAACCTCTTCCTGCGCGATGCCGAATTTGCCGGCGAGCTGCAGGGCAAGGTGGAGCGGCTGATCGCCGACCACTGCCAGCGCGTCGACCGCGCGCGCGTGCCGCGGCAGCGGGGCTGGCGCCACCTGGTGCGCATCATCGCCTTCCACGTGATGCGCCGCTTCCCGCGCTGGAGCCAGGGCCTGGTCACCCGCGAGCAGCCGCTGGAGGAACTGCGCCCGGAAACCGCGCCCGCGGCCGCGGACCCGCCGCCAGCCGACCAGTCCGCAGGCGAAGCGCAGCCCTCTCAGAAGCGCGCGGCCAAGGGCTGATTGTCCGCCGTGGCCGCCGGCGTGGCGGCGGGCGATTGCGGCAGCCAGCGCTGCAGGAAGCGCAGCGTGTTCTCGCCCATCACCGCCGCGATCTCCGCCTCGCTGAAGCCCTGCGCCCGCATTGTGGCCGTCAGCTGCGGTAGACCGGTGACGTCGAAAGGCGTGGCCACCGCGCCATCGAAGTCCGAACCCAGCGCGACGTGCTCCAGGCCGAAGGTGTCGATGGCATAGCGCAGGCTGGCCACGATGCCGGCCGCGCTGGCCTCGCAGACGGCGGCATCCCAGTAGCCGATGGCGATCAGCCCGCCGGCGGCGGCAATGCGCGCCATTAGCGCATCGGGCAGGTTGCGCGGGGAGTCGCAGGCGCCGGCCACACCCGTATGGCTGACCACCACGGGCCGCCGCGCCAGCGCGAGCACATCCTCGACCACGGCGGCCGAGCTGTGCGCGACGTCGACAATGCCGCCGCGGGCCTCGATGGCTTGCACGACCTCGCGGCCAAAGTCGCTCAGCCCCCCCTGCTGTTGCCCGTGCAGCGAGCCGCCGAGGCGGTTGTCGAAAAAGTGCTGCAAACCAAAGATGCGGTAGCCGGCCGCCCACAAGGCATCCAGCGCCGCCAGCTCGCCCTCCAGCGCATGCATGCCCTCAATGCCCAGCACCGCCAGCAGCGGGGCCGGCGCCTCGCCGCCCGGCTCGCCACCGGGTGTGCCACGCTCGGCCAGGGCCGCACGCAGCGCCGGCGCATCGCGCAGCAGCCGCACCGCGGCGCCCGCGTCGATCCAGCCCTGCAACCGGCGCGCCTGGTGCAACGCCCGCTCCAGCGGGCTGTCCCAGGTCGCGCGCGGCCAGCGCTGCGCCAGGGCCAGCAGGCGGATGCGGTCGCCCTCGAGCGTGTTGCGCTCGTAGTTCTGCCCCGCCGGCGATTGCGTCACCGCGGTGAAGACCTGCAGCGTCACCCCGGCCTCGCGCAGGCGCGGCAGGTCCACATGCCCGTAGTCCGCGCGCTGGCGCAGGTCACGATCCCAGAGCAGCGAATCGGCATGCCAGTCGGCGATGCGCAGACGGGCATGCAGTTCGCGGCTGGCCGCATCCACCGCTGCCGGCTCCACCGCCAGCACGCGGTTCTGGCCCTGCTCGACCAGCCGTGGCAGCACGGCCGCCAGGCCAAAGAGAAAAAGCAGCAACAGCAGGGCCAGCCACAGCAGCCGGCGTGGCCAGGGGGATGTGCGCATCGTGATTCGCGCCCGGAAAAACCCGCCGCAGCTTAGCCAGCCCGCGCCGCGATGACCATGGCCATCGGCGCTGGCGCCACCGACCCGCGCCCGCCGAAGATTCCCGCATGCACACGCCACCCGCGCTCGCCGCGCAGGCCTGCGCCGAGAGCCTGGGCCTGCGCTACATCCACGCCGACAGCCCCGGCATCCGCCGGCAGCGCTGCGGCCGCGGCTTTGCCTATTACCAGGCCAACGGCCGTCTGCTGCGCGATGCGGCGGAGAAGGCGCGCATTCAGGCGCTGGCCATCCCCCCGGCCTGGACCGAGGTCTGGATCAGCCCCTGGCCGGAGGCCCACCTGCTGGCCACCGGGCGCGACGCGGCCGGGCGCAAGCAATACCGCTACCACCCCGACTGGGACGCCGCCCGCTGCGCCGAGAACTTTGGCCGCCTGCTGGCATTCGGCCGCTGCCTGAGCCGGCTGCGGGCGCGGGTGGACCGCGATTTGCGCCGGCCGGGACTGCCCCGCGCCCGCGTGGCGGCGCTGGCCGTGCACCTGCTGGACACGACGCTGATCCGCGTCGGCAACGCCGCCTACGCGCGCGACAACGGCAGCTACGGCCTGACCACGCTGCGCCGCGAGCATGTGGACCTGGCGCGCTCGCGCGTGCGCCTGGCCTTTACCGGCAAGGCCGGCAACGACATCGAGGTCGAAATCGCCGATGCGCGGGTTGCCCGGCTGATGGCGCGCTGCGAGGAGCTGCCCGGCGAGCCGCTGTTTCAATACCAGGACGCGCAAGGGGCGATCCGCCAGCTGGACTCGGGCGACGTCAACGACTACCTGCGCGCCGCGACGCGGGCCGACTTCACCGCCAAGACCTTCCGCACTTGGGGCGCCACCGTGCGTTGCGCCGAATGGCTGGCCACGCAGCCGCCGCCGCTGGACGCCGAGCGCCAGCGCGCGGCCATCGCCCACGCCGCCGACTGCCTGAACAACACCCCGGCCGTGTGCCGCGCCCACTATGTGCACCCGCAGGTGCTCGAGGCGGCGGACAGCGGCGAGCTGCTCAACGCGACCTGCCCGTCCGAGATCGCGATCGAGCTCGAGCGGGCCAACGTCTACACGCCCTTCGACATCTTCGCGCGCACCCTCCTCGCCACGCGCGACGAGGTGATGGCGTACACGATGATCGAGGAGCGCCGGCGGGAGGGCGGCTACGAGGCGGTGCCCGCCTCGCACAACGCCAGCCGCTGCGAAGAGCCCGAGTGCCGCCGCCGGCCGGCCGTGCTGAACACCGACGACAACGCGCACATCGAGTTCAACGCGCCCCGCGACCTCATCGGCTTCTCGCGCTACGAGCGGTACCTCTCGACCGTCTACTCGGAGCAGTGGCCCTACGGGCACCCGCTCACGGCCCGCACCGGTGAAGGCGACGCGCAGGTCCCCGTGCTCGCCGGCTTCGGCGAGGGAGACGACGCCGCCCGCAACTACGCGGAGCTGGCGATGAGCATGATCGCGCACGGCCGCTACGGCTGGGCCGGCGACCTGATCGAGCGCAGCCAGCGCGCCGGCCGGGCGCGCGAGACCGCGGTGGCGCTCGAGGTGCTGACGCACCTGCTGACGGAGAACAACGAGCCGGCCATCCGCATCACGCCCCCGATGCCCGGCCCCGAGATGGACCGCGACACGGCCGAGCAGCTGCTCGAGGGCTTCGAGTCCGTGCGGGACTCGGTCGACGAGCGCGCCTACGGGGCGGCCCTGATCGCGATGGAGAACATCCCGGCCCCGCTCCGGCGCAACAGCGGGCCGTCGATGCGCTTCCTCTACGGCTACCTCCTCTACAAGGCGGCCGACGGGAACTACCAGCAGCACCGGACGGCCATCCAGCACCTGGACGAGCTG
>CAKZQS010000050.1 GCA_937141935.1 uncultured Ectothiorhodospiraceae bacterium | reverse complement strand
GGCTGCGCGCGCGGGCTGCTGGCGCCGGCCACGCCGCGCAGGCGCGCCTCCAGCGTGCGCACCGACCAGCCGGCCGCCACGCAGCGCCGCGCGGCGCGCTCCTGCGCGGCCTCCGGCAGCGCGGCCAGCGCCCGGGCATGCCCCATGCTTAGCGCCCCCTCGTTGACCATCTGCTGCACCGGCGCGCACAGGTTCAGCAGGCGCAGGAAATTGGTGACGTAAACACGCGACTTGCCGATGCGCTCGGCCGCCTCGCCATGGGTCAGGGCCAGCTGCTCGGCCAGTACGCGCAGGCCATGGGCGGTTTCCATCGGGGTCAGCGATTCGCGCTGCAGGTTCTCGATCAGCCCCAGCACCAGCGCCTCGTCGTCGTCGATGTCCTCGCGGATCAGCGCCGGGATGTCGTGCAGGCCCGCCTGCTGCGCGGCGCGCCAGCGGCGCTCGCCGGCCAGCAGCTCATAGCCCTCGCCCGCCGGGCGCACGACCACCGGCTGAATCATGCCGCTGTGGCGCAGCGACTCGGCCAGGCCGGCAATGGCGACCGGGTCGAACTCGCGGCGCATCTGTGCCCGCCCGGGGCGGATCTGGTCCACGCCGATCTGGCGAACGCGGCCGGAGTCGGCCTGGGGCGGCGTGCGATAATGCGCGGTCACATGCCCATTGTAAGGCCAAGCTCGGTGCAGGATCTGTACAAACAACTGCTGGAAGCGGTCGGCGAGGACCCGCAACGCGAAGGCCTGCGCGAGACGCCCAAGCGCGCCGCGGCCGCGCTGAGCTACCTGACCTCCGGCTACAAGCTGGACCTGCAGAGCATCCTGAACAATGCCGTCTTCGAGTCCGGCTCGGACGAGATGGTCATCGTGCGCGACATCGAGCTGTTCTCGCTGTGCGAGCACCACCTGCTGCCCTTCATCGGCAAGGCGCATGTGGCCTACCTGCCGAACGGCCGCGTCATCGGCCTGTCCAAGATCCCCCGCATCGTCGACATGTACGCGCGGCGGCTGCAGATCCAGGAAACGATGACCCGGCAGATCGCCGAGGCGGTGCAGGAAGTGACCAACGCCCGTGGCGTCGCCGTGGTCATTGAATCGAAACACCTGTGCATGATGATGCGCGGTGTCAGCAAGCAAAACTCCAGCATGACCACCTCGGTGATGCTGGGCACTTTCCGCAACGACCCGCGCACCCGCGCCGAGTTCTTGACCTTGTTGCGCACCTAGTCGCCCGCGCGGCGACCGGAGGACACCGATGCCGCCCACACCCACCGCCCACCAGGCCGACCCCATCGCCCCGCAGAAGGAGGTGCTGGCGCATATTGCGCCGCAGGTCGAGGCGCTGGTCACGCGCCACCTGGAACAGCGCCGGCTGTGGATGCCCAGCGAAATCCTCGACGAGCGCGAACGCGACCGCCTGCGCGACGCCGCCCGCGGCCTGCCTGAGTCGGTGCGCGCCGGGCTGGCGCTGAACCTGCTGACCGAAGAAGGCCTGCCGCATTTTCACCGCCTGATCGCCGTGCACATGGGCGAGCACAGCGTCTGGGGCCGCTGGAACAATTTGTGGACGGCCGAGGAAGACCGCCACGGCTGCGTGCTGCGCGATTATTCGCGCGACGCCGGCATCTTCGACATGGTGGCGCTGGAGCGGCTGCAGTATGACTACCTGGAGGCCGGCTTCAACCCCGACTGGGGCCGCGACCCCTACAAGCTGCTGGCCTACACCAGCCTGCAGGAGAAGGCCACGCAGCGCGCTCACGGCAACCTGGCCCGGCTGGCCGCGCCGATCGAGCCGCAGTTGCAGACCATCCTGTCGCGGGTGGCCGGCGACGAGGCCAAGCACCACCTCTTCTACCGCGACTGCTTCGCGATGTTGCTGGCCGAGGACCCGGAGCGCGCGCTGAAGGCCGCCTGGGCGGTGATGCCGAACCTGGCCATGCCCGGGCACACCATCCCCGGCTACACGCAGCTCTCCGACGCCGTGCGCGCGGCCGGCATCTACGGCCCGCTGGACTACTGCAAGATCGTCTCCGACCTGCTCGGCGTCTGGGGCATCGCCGCGGCCCGCGGCCTGTCGAGCCAGGCCGAGCGCCTGCAGGACCAATTGATGGCCCTGCCCGGCCGCCTGGAACGCTTCGCCGAACTGGTCGCCCGGCGCCGCCCGCAGGCCCGCGACCTGCGCTTTGACTTCCTGCCCCGCGCCCAAGGCGCCTAGGACGCAGCGCCGCCCTTAGACCCCGCCGGCCTACCGGCTAGCAGATATTGGTCTTGGACACGGGCCCCAGGCGGGCGCAGCATGCCCCTAAGCGAGGGGCGCCCGGGCATACCGGGCCGGGAGGGCACAATGAGAATTACGGATCGTCGGGCGCCGATGGGCGCCCTGCTGGCGGCAAGCTGCGCGCTGAGCGCCTGCAGCCTGTTCGAACCGCGCGCCGGCGATGCCCCGGTGGTGTTCGAGACCGCGGGCGTGCAGACACCAAGCACGCTGACCGTGGGCCTGTATCCCCATGTGCCACGCATCCAGCAGTTCGAGCAGGCCATCACTGCGGCTTGGGCGCAGCGCCACCCCACGATTGCCCTGACCTTCCTGAGCGAAGACGACTGGGACGGCGGCTATGGCATGGACCCGCCGGCGGCGGCCGACGTCTTCGTTTTCGATGCGATGTTTCTCGATGACTTCGCGCAGCGCGGCTTCCTGTCGACGCTGGCGCCAACCGAGGTGCAGGACCTGGCCGACTTCGTGCCCTATGCGCTGCAGGGCGTCGCCAGCGGCGGGCGCTACCTGGCGATCCCGCAGCTGGGCTGCGCCAACATCCTTTTCTACCAGCAAGCGGACGCGCCGCTGGCCCAGGCCAGCACGCTGGGCGCGGTCAACACCGCCCTGAATTCCTGCCAATACACCAGCGAGATCCCGCCCGACCGCCGCGGGCTGATGATCGACATGAGCGGCGGCACGACCAACGCGGCCTTGTATCTGGACATCATGCACAGCCGCAACGGCACCTACCCGCTACCCTTGCCTCCAGACCCGCAGAGCCTGGACCCGCAGGGCGTCGCCAATATGCGCCTGCTGCTGCAAACCGCGAGCTACTGGAACGGGACCTGCGAGGGCGTTGCCGCCGGAACGCCCTGTGGCGCGCAACTCGACTATCAGCGCGCCCGCTGGTTTGATCAGGGCTGGGGCCGCGCCACCGTGGGCTTCACCGAATCGATGGCGCTGATGAGCCCGGCCACCCGGGCGAGCCTGGGTTTCAAGCTGATGCCGCTCGCCGACACCGACGCCGGCGATCTGTTCTACGCCGACGTCATCGGCATCAACACAACCACCGTCGGCCGTGGCACCCGTGCCCTGGCGGTCGAGCTGGCCAATCTGATGGCCTCCAGCGCCGTGATGCAGGCGAGTATTGGTCCCAGCGGCGGCGAGGCCCCGCAATACCTGATGGCCACTCGCCCAAGCGTGTTCCAGGCGCTGGGCCAGCAGGACCCGATCTACCCGCGCATGTACGCACTGCTCACCGGCGCCAACAATCCGCGGATGTTCAATCTCGGCCCACAGGCCCGGAGCTGGCTGACCAAGCTGAAGACGCCCATCGTGAACGCGGCGCGCAGCAACTACGCCTGCGGCTGCGACCGCAAGACGGCCACGGTCATTGGCAACAACAGTGACGCGGCCGCCATTTGCAGCGCCACCTGCGCCAACGACGGCGGCTGGAACGGGCAATGGACGAACACCCCGCCGGCCGCCCCCAGTGCCTCCGTCTGCGGCTGTCGGAGCTGCCCCCTGCCGACGGCAGCCACGGCCGCGGGGGCGCGGGCGCCGAGCTCAGCCGCCGCGCCCTAAACCCCCAGCGCGCGCAACAACACCCAGGCGCCGCAGGCGCCGAGCAGCAGCGCCAGCGCACGCTGCACGCCGGGCCGCGCCAACGGGCCGGCAATGGCGCCGCCTGCCAGGGCCACCAGCGCATACCAACCGGCGTCGATCAGTGCCGGCAGCAGCCCCAGGCCCAGGCGCTCGACCGCACTCGCCGACACGGGCACCAGCGCGGCGAAGATGCCGGCATAGAACAGCATGACCTTGGGGTTGAGCAGCGCGATCAGCAGCCCCTGCACAGCCGCCCCGCCGGCGGCCGGCGCGGCGTGGGCCTCGTCGCTGCCGGCGCCGCGGGGCCAAAAGCCATAGGCCAGCCACAGCAGATACAGCCCGCCCAGCAGCGACAGCGCCAGCGCCACGCCGGGCAGGGCCAAGGCCACCGCGGCCAGGCCGAAGGCGGCGGTCAGCGCATACAGGCCGATGCCCAGGCCGTGCCCACAGGCGGCCGTCAGCGCCGCGCCGCGGCCGTCGCGGGCGCGGATGCCCAGCAGCAGCAGCAGGCTGGGGCCGGGGCTGACGGCGCCCGCCGTGCAAACGGCCAGCACCAGCAGCCAGTCCTGCGGACTCATTGCGCCCCGCCCGCGGGTTTCATGCGCCGTACAGCCAACGCGGCAGCGCGGTGGCCAGCTCGGGCCAGGCGGCCACCAGGCCGATCATGCCCAACTGCAGGCCCACATAGGGCAGCGCGCCGCGCCAGATCTGCGTCGTGGCCACCTCCGGCGGCGCCACGCCACGCAGGTAGAACAGCGCAAAGCCGAAGGGCGGCGTCAGGAAGGAGGTCTGCAGGTTCAGGCCCAGCAGCACGCCGAGCCAGACCGGGTCGGCGCCCAGCATCAGGAGCGCCGGGCCGACGATGGGCACGACGACGAAGGTGATCTCGATGAAGTCGAGCACGAAGCCGAGCAGGAAGACCAGCAGCATCACGGCGGCCAGCGCGGTGGGCAGCCCGCCGGGCAGCGCGGCCAGCAGCGACTGCACCGCCTCGTCGCCGCCATAGGCATTGAAGACCAGCGAGAACAGCGCCGCGCCGATCAGGATCAGGAACACCATCGCCGTCATGTCCACCGCGCGCTGCGCGCTGCCCAGCAGCAGCGCGGCGCGCAGCCGGCCGCGCAGCGCCGCCAGCCCCATCGCCCCCGCCGCGCCCAGCGCCGCAGCCTCCGTGGGGGTGGCCACGCCGCCGAGGATCGACCCCAGCACCAGCAGCACCAGCGCCAGCGGCGCGGCAAAGGTCAGCAGCAGCTCGCCCCAGGGCGGCGCCGGGCCCTCGGCCAGGGCGCGCTCGGCGCCCAGCGACTCGCGGTGTCGCCAGGCCTGCAGCGCCACCCAGGCCAGGTAGACCAGCACCAGCAGCAGGCCCGGCACCAGGGCGCCGGCGAAGAGGTCGCCCACCGACACCGTCTGCGTGCTGAACACCCCCATGCGCAGCTGCGCCTGCTGGTAGGCCGAGGACAGCACGTCCCCCAGCAGCACCAGCACGATGGAGGGCGGGATGATCTGGCCCAGCGTGCCGGCGGCCGCGACGGTGCCGCTGGCCACGCTGGCCGGGTAGCCGGCGCGCAGCATCGGCGGCAGGCACAAGATACCCAGCGTCACAACGGTGGCCCCGACGATGCCGGTCGAGGCGGCCAGCAGCGCACCGACCAGCACCACCGTGTAGCCCAGCGCGCCGGGCCGGCCGCGCCAGGCCCGGCTCAGGCCGGTCAGCAAATCCTCGGCCAGCCGCGCGCGCTCCAGCACCACCCCCATCACGATGAACAGCGGCACCGCAATCAGCGTCTCGTTGGCGAACACGCCCCACAGGCGCGAGGAATAATCGAGCAGCAGCGTCGCCGGGAAGGCGCCGAAGAGCAGCCCTCCCAACGCGAACCACAGCGCCACGCCGCCCAGCGTCAGCGCCACGGGAAAGCCGGCCAGCAACAGCAGGCAGGCCACGGCAAACATCAGCAGCGCAATCATCGGCCGCCCTCCCCGCCTGGCGGCGTGTCAGCTGATGGGGGGCTTGTCGGCGGTTCGTGCGGCGTCTCGGCCTGCGGCCCCCAGGCCAGCAGCAGCGCCGCCGCCGCCAGCTGCAGCGGGAATACGAGCAGCAGGCTTTTCAGCAGCCACAGCCAGGCCAGCCCGCCGGGCTCGGCCGAGGCCTCCCGCCGCTGCCAGGCCACGGCCACATAGTCGGCGCAGCTCCACAGCACGAAGGCGCAAAAGGGCAAGGCCAGCAGCAGCACGCCCAGCTGGTCCACCCGCCGGCGTCGGGTCGCGTCCCAGCGCCGCTGCAGGATGTCGATGCGCACGTGGGCGCCGTGTTGCAGCGCGCCGGCCAGACCCAGCGCCACCAGCAGCGCGTGCAGGTACAGCACGGCCTCCTGCGCCGCGACCGCGCTCCAGCCCAGGCCGTAGCGCGCCAGCACCAGCGTCGCGCTCAGCGCCACCAGGCCCAGCAGGCACAAGGCGGCCAGGCCAAAGGCGGCCTCGTTGATGCGTTGTATGGCCCCCCCGACGCGGCTCATAGCGGCACGTCGTTCTCGCGGTGCCAGCGCAGCAGGCGCTCGAAGTCGACCGGGTCCTTGCGGTAGGTCAGCTCGCCGTCGCGGGGGTAGTGCCAATCCGCCAGGCGCGACAGCCAGAAACGCAGCGCCGCGCGGCGCAGCGCCATGTTCCACAACGCGCGCTCGGCCGGCAGCAGCGGCCGCGCCTGCTGGTAGGCCTGCAGCAGGGCCTGGCCCACCGGGCCCCGCGGCGGGTGGCCGGCGTTGAGCACCCAGTCGTTGTAGCTGACGGCCAGGTCATACAACCAGGCGCCGTCACAGGCGTAATAAAAGTCGATCAGCCCGGTCAGGCGGTCCTCGTCGTACAGCGCGTTGTCGCGGAACAGATCGGCGTGGATCACGCCGCGCGGCAGCGCGTCCCAGTCGGCCTGCTGCTGGCACGCCAGCTCGTCCTGCAGCAGTGCGCGCCCGGCCGCCTCCAGATCGGGGGCGACCTGCGCGGCCGTCGCCTGCATCCAGTCCAGCCCGCGGTCGCTGACCCGCTGGGTGGCGAACTCGGCCAGCGCCAGGTGCATTTGCCCGAGCACCGCGCCGAGCTGGGCGACCTGCGCCGCATTGGGCACCACCACCCCGCTGCCGCGAAGCCGGGCCACCAGCGCCGCCGGGCGCCCGTTCAGCCGGCCCAGCACGGCGCCGTCGCGGCGGTGCACCGGCGCCGCGCAGGGCAGGCCGGCCTCGGCCAGCTGGCCCATGACCGCCAAAAAATACGGCAGGTCGGCCTCCGGTGTGCGCTCGAACAGCGTCAGCACGAAGCGGTTCGTGGTCGTGCGCACGAAAAAATTGCTGTTCTCGATGCCCTCGGCGATGCCCTGGTAGTCGACCAGGTCGCCGACCCGGTACTCGCCCAGAAACAGCGACAGCTCTTCGGCGCTGACGGGGGTGAAAACGCTCACGATGCGGCCTCCAGCCGTTTGCGGAACACGGCGATCTGCCGCTCGATCTGCTTGTCGCCCTGCTGCTGCGCGGCCTTGGCGCCGCGCCCATACCAGTCGGCGGCCGCCGCCACGTCGCCGGCCGCCTGCGCGGCCTGCCCGGCCAGCAGGTAGGCCGCCGAGTAATCCGGCTTGAGGGCCACGGCCCGCGCGGCGTGCTCGCCGGCGGCGCTGGCATCCTGCTCGCGCAGGCAGAGCTGGGCCATCGCCAGCTGCGCCTCGGGCCGCTCGGGGTCGCGGGCGAGCTGCGCCGCCAGCTTCTCGCGCAGCGTGCTCATCGGCGCCAGAAGGCCGGCGTAAACACGACCAGCAGCGTGAAGATTTCCAGCCGCCCCAGCAGCATGCCCAGGATGCCCAGCCACTTGGCGGCATCGGGCACGCTGGCGAAGGTGGCCGACAGCTCGCCCAGGCCGGGGCCCAGGTTGTTCAGCGTGGCGGCCACGGCCGAGAAGGCGGTGACCTGGTCCAGGCCCGACAGCATGAACAGCAGCGTCATCGCCACCATGATGGCGGCGTACACCGAGAAGAAGCCCCAGACCGCCTCGATGACATGGTTGGGGATCGCCCGCTGGCCAAGCTTGACCGGCAGCGTGGCGGCGGGGTGCACCAGGCGGTTGACCTCGCGCGCGCCCTGCTTGGTCAGCAGCTGTACGCGGATCACCTTCAGCCCGCCGGTGGTGGCGCCGGCGGCCCCGCCCAGAAAGCTGACCAGAATCAACAGGAAGGGCAGCAGGCTGGGCCAGGTGGAAAAGGGGGCGATGGCAAAGCCGGAGGTGGTGGCGTTGGCCACCACCTGGAAGGCGGCCGCCGTAAAGCCCTCGACCGGCTGCGTATAAACCTGATTGGCGAACAGCACGCCCGCCACGAACAGGGCCAGCCCGCCGTAGATCTGCAGCAGAAAGCGGCACTCGGGGTCGCGCCAGTAGCGCGCCAGGTCGCGCAGCCGGCCACCGCCGCGCCACACGGCGAAGTGCAGGCCGAAGTTGATGGCGCCGGCCAGCATGAACACGATGCAGATCCAGTGGATCACCGGGCTGTCGTAATAGCCCAGGCTGGCGTCATGGGTGGAGAAGCCACCGGTGGCGACGGTGCTGTAGGCGTGGCCGAGCGCGTCGAAGGGGCTCATGCCGGCCGCCCAGTAGGCGACCGCGCAGGCCAGCGTCAGCACCATGTAGATCTCCCACAGCGCCTTCGCCGTTTCGGTGATGCGCGGCGTGAGCTTGGTGTCCTTCATCGGCCCCGGGGTCTCGGCCCGGTAGAGCTGCATGCCGCCGACGCCCAGCATCGGCAGGATGGCCACCGCCAGCACGATGATCCCCATGCCCCCCAACAGCTGCAGCTGCTGGCGGTAGTACTTGACGGCCAGCGGCAGCTCGTCGATGCCGGAGATGACGGTGGCGCCGGTGGTGGTCAGGCCGGAGACCGACTCGAAGGTGGCATTGGTGAAATCCAGCCCGGCGCCGTCGGCCACCATGAAGGGGATGGCGCCATACAGCCCGAGCACGCCCCAGAAGGCGCAGACGATCAGAAAGCCGTCCCGCAGGCGCAGCTCGCGGCGCAGGCCGCGCACCGGCAGCCACACCAGCACCCCGGTCAGCAGCGTCAGCGTGAAGGCGCCGACAAAGGCATTGACCGCCCGCCCCTCCCACAGCGCGATCAGCAGCGGCACCAGGTGGGTCAACGAGAACAGCATCAGCAACACGCCCAGCACCCGCTGCACCGGCGCATAGGGGTGCGCACGCAGCTGGGCCAGCGTGTCCCCCGTCACAGGAAGCTCGGCGCCGCCTGGAACAGGCGCTCGACCTCGCCCATGTGCTTGCGGTCAACGATGAACAGGATCACGTGGTCCTCGGCCTCGATGACCGTGTCGTGGTGTGCCATCAGCACCGTGTCGCCGCGCACGATGGCGCCGATGGTGGTACCCGCCGGCAGCTTGATTTCGTCGACCTGGCGCCCGACCACCTGCGAGCTCTTGGCGTCGCCGTGGGCGATGGCCTCGATGGCCTCGGCCGCGCCGCGGCGCAGGCTGTGTACGCGCACGACGTCGCCGCGGCGCACGTGGGCCAGCAGCGCGCTGACCGTGCTTTGCTGCGGCGACACGGCGATGTCGATGACATGGCCCTCGACCAGGTCCAGATAGGCCGGCCGGTTGATTAGCGACAGCACCTTGCGCGCGCCCATGCGCTTGGCCAGCATCGCCGACAGGATGTTGGCCTCGTCGTCGTTGGTCACCGAACAAAAGACATCGGTGTGCTCGATGTTCTCGTCCAGCAGCAGGCTTTCGTTGGCCGCGTCGCCGACCAGCACGATGGTGTTGGCCAGGTTCTCGGACAGGTAGCGGGCGCGCTCGCGGCGCTGCTCGATCAGGCGCACGCGGCACTTCTTTTCCAGCGCCGCGGCCAGCCGGTAACCGATGTTGCCGCCACCGGCGATCACCACCCGGCGCACCGGCTCGTCCTGGCTGCGCATCTCGCCGATGACGCGCGAGATGTCCTTGCTGGCGGCGACGAAAAAGATCTCGTCCTCCGCCTCGATCATTGTGCTGCCCTCGGGGATGATCGGCCGGCCGCGGCGGTAGATGGCGGCCACCCGCGAATCCACGCCGGGGATGTGCGAGGCGATCTCGCGCAGCTCCTGGCCGACCAGCGGCCCGCCGTAATAGGCGCGCACGCCCACCAGCCGCACGCGGCCTTCGGCGAAGTCGACCACCTGCAGCGCGCCGGGGTACTCGACCAGGCGCACGATGTAGTCGGTCACCAGCTGCTCGGGGCTGATCTGCATGTCGATGGGCAGCGCCTCGTTGCAGAACAGCGATTCCGCCTCGCGCTGGTACTCGCTGGCGCGGACGCGGGCGATCTTGGTTGGCGTCTGGAACAGCGTGTAGGCGACCTGGCAGGCCACCATGTTGATCTCGTCGCGGTCGGTCACCGCAATCAGCATGTCGGCGTCGCGCGCACCGGCCCGGGTCAGCACCTCGGGGTGCGAGGCAAAGCCCTGCACGGTGCGGATGTCCAGCCGATCCTGCAGGTCGGCCAGCAGCTGCGGGTCGGTGTCGACCACGGTGACGTCGTTGCTCTCGCGGGCCAGGTTGTCGGCCAGCGTGGAGCCCACCTGGCCCGCGCCGAGGATGATGATCTTCATGCTGCGCGCAGTTTAGGCGCCTGGCGCCGGTTTGGGGTCCGCCGCCGCGCCGGTCCCGGCGTCGGCCCCGGCGTCGGCCCCGGCGTCGGCCCCGGCGCCAGTCCCGGCATCGGCCCCGGCGTCGGCCTTCCCCAGCAGGGCGTAGTAAAAGCCATCCCAGGCGCCGCCGGGCGGGATGCGCCAGCCCGCCGCCAGCGGCTCGCCGACCGGCAGGCTCAGCGGCAGCTCGCGGGCATCGGCCTGCGCGGCCAGAAAGTCGCCGACCACGCCCTCGGTTTCGGCGCGCAGAATCGCGCAACTGGCGTAGAGCAGCCGGCCGCCCGGCGCCAGCAGCGCCCAGGCCGCGCGCAGCAGCGCCTGCTGCTCGGCCACCAGCCGCGGGATGTCCTCGGCGCGGCGCAGCCAGCGGATGTCCGGGTGCCGCCGCATCACGCCGGTGGCGCTGCAGGGCACGTCCAGCAGGATGCGCGCATAGGGGCCGCCGCGATGCGCCTGCAGGCGCTCGGCGCGACAGTCGGCCGCCAGCCCGAGCCGCGCCAGCCCGCGCTCGACATCGGCCAGCCGCTCGGGGTCGGCGTCGATCGCGGTCAGCGCCAGGCTGGGCTCGCGCTCCAGCAGGTGCGCGGTCTTGCCGCCGGGCGCGGCGCAGGCATCCAGCACCGCCTCGCCCGGCGCCGCATCCAGCAGCACGGCCGCCAGCTGCGCCGCCGGGTTCTGCAACGACACCGCGCCCTCGGCGAAGCCGGGCAGCTTGTCCAGCGGCGGCGCCTGGGCCAGCAGCAGCCCCGATTCGCCGATGGCTTCGGCGGCGATGTCCACGGCGGCCAGTTGCTCCTGGTAGGCCGCCACATCGCCCTGGCGGCGGTTGACCCGCAGCCCCAGGGGCGGCGGCGTGTTGCTGCCCGTGAGCACCGCCGGCCACTGCGCGCCCCAATCGGCGGCAAGGGCGTCGTGGAGCCAGCGCGGCAGGCCGGCCTGCAACGCGGGATCCTCGGGCAGCGCCGGCAGTTCGCCGCGGGTGGCCCGCCGCAGCACGGCATTGACCAGCCCGCGCAGCCGCGGGGGTGCCGCGCCCACGGTGGCGGCCACCGCCGCGTGCGGCTTGACCTGCGGGTCGTCGATTTGCACCAGCCCCACCTGCAGCAGATCGGCGATCCAGGCCGGCTTGGGCGGACGCCGCAGCGCCTCGCGCAGCCGCCACTCCAGCGCGTTGCGCTGGCGCAGCACCTGCTGGGCCAGCCGCCGGGCGTGGGCGCGGTCGGCCGGCCGCAGCTGCGCGGCCTCGGGGATGGCGGCCAGCGCCGCCGGCAGTGCCTGGCCGGCGCGCACCGCGGCCAGCGCCTGCGCGGCCAGGCGGCGGCTGGCGC
>CAKZQS010000049.1 GCA_937141935.1 uncultured Ectothiorhodospiraceae bacterium | reverse complement strand
CCTCGCGCAGGAGCGATCAGCGGCCCGCGCCACTGGAGCCATACGCGGGCCCTGCCCCGAGCCCCCTGCCTGCCCCGAGCCCCCTGGAGGAGCCGACCTGAGCGACAGCGCCCCCCATCCCGATCCGGCCCATCCCGCGCCGGGCACGCCGGCCGCGGCTGGCGAGGTGCCGGCCGCCGCGCCGCGGGGACTGCGACCCACGCTGCGCCGCCTGTGGCGCTTCGCCCTGGTGCTCGCCTGTGTGCTCTATGCGCTGTTGCTGGCACCGCTGGCCTTCGCCCGGCCGGACCCCGGCCCCATCGCGCAGCATTGGTTCCGCCTGTTCGCGCGGGTCATCGGCCTGCGCATCCGGGTGCAAGGCCAGCCGCAGGCCGCGCCGCGGCTGCTGGTCGGCAACCACATCAGCTTCTTCGACATCATCGTGGTCTGCGCCAGCGTGCCGGTGATTTTTGTCTCCAAGGACGACGTGCAGCGCTGGCCGGTCGTGGGCCTGCTGACGCGGGCGGCCAAGACGCTGTTCATCGCCCGGGGCGGCCATGCCACCGAGGCGCTGCGCGCGGCGATCCTGGGCCGGCTGCGTGCCGGCCACCGGGTCGTGATCTTCCCGGAAGGCACCACCAGCACCGGCGAGTCGCTGCGCCGCTTCCAGCCGCGCCTGTTCGCTGTGGCCATTGATGGCGCAGTGCAGGTGCAGCCCTTCGCGCTGCACTACCGCCAGGCCAGCGTGGCCTATGTGGAGGGCAGCCCCTCGTTGCTGGCCGTGCTCTGGGCCTGCCTGGGCCAGGCGCATACGCCGGTGCACCTGCACTTTGGGCCACAGCTGCCCGCCCTGGAGCAGCGCAAGGCCTATGCCCAGGCCGCGCAGGACTGGGTGGCCACCGAACTGGCCGCGATGCACGCGCGCTGGCCACGTGGCCCGGGCGGGCCGCTCTAAGCTCCGCGGACCCCTCCAGGCCCAGCAAGCCCCTCCGGGCCAGGGCGGGCCACCCGCCACCGGCCCCTGGCGCTACCAGCGCAGCGTGGCCTCGCCGGCCTGCAAAACGATGCGGGCCTCGTCGTCCGATTGCTCCAGCTCGGCGCCCTCCACCTCCAGCACCACGCCCGCCGGCAGGCGGCGCAGGCGCAGCTCGCTGGCGCCGTCGCTGACAATGCGGCCGCTCATCGGCTGCGCCCCATCGAGCCCCATGCCGGCCACGTCCAGCGTGGCCGCCGCCAGGCCGGTCAACGTGACCGTGAAGGCATTGGCCAGCGGCTCCTCGCCGATGTCCAGCCAATCGAGCCCCGTGCGGACATACGGTGTGGAGTGCGCGCCGATGGACAGCACCGGTGTCGACACCGCGGGCTCCTCCGGCCGCACCTCCACGCTGCGTGGTATCGGCAGGCTGGTTGCGGCCGGCAATGCCTCGGACACGGCCTCGATCAGCCCGAACTGCTCGGGGTCGGCCGGGTCGGGGTCGCGCACGCGCAGCGCGTCCACCCACCAGGCGCCGTCGGGGTTGAAGTCGAATTCCACCTCGCCCGCCCGCACCGTGTTCAGCGCCTCGAGCAAGGCCGGCAGGCGCTTGTAGGTGATGGTGCGCGGCTGCGTGGGCGTGACGAACTGGTGCAGATAGGCCACGCCATCGGCCCATTCGTCCACGATGGCCTGGGTGAAGTGCTCATAGCCCAGGAAGGTGGTGGCGTCATGCCGGTAGCCCAGCGTCAGCAGCCGCTCGGCCATGCGCAGCGCGCCGGGCGTCAGCGCCAGTTCGTCATTGCTGCCGTGGTGGATGGTCAGCGGGAAGTGGCGCGCGTTTTCCAGCAAGCGGTAGTTCAGCTGGGCGTTGGCGCGGCCCTCGTTGGCCTCGACAAAGCAGGGGCTGCTGGCGCTGCCGACGCCGGGGATCTCGCCGCCGGGCTGATCGCAGGGAAAGCCGTCGGGGCCGAGGCCGGTCCAGGCGCCCTGGGTCACCGCCCCCGAACTCGAAAAGCCGGCCGCGAACTGATCCGGGTAGAGCAGCCCGAAGAGATAGGTGCCGTAGCCACCCATCGAATAGCCGGAGAGGTAGCGCCGCTGCGGGTCCAGATTCGGCAGCAGCGTCTGCACGTCGGCCAGCACCTCTAAGACATCCTGGTGGGCCTGCGTGACATACCAGGTGGAGGTGCCGCGGCCGCGCGGTGTCACGACCACGTGCCCCGGCTCGGCGCCGAGCTGCTGGATCAGCCGCGGCGTCCAGGCCGCGCCCGAATGCGCCTTGCCACCGCGGTAGTGCAGCCAGATGTCCAGCGGCGTCAGCTCGGGCCTGGTAGCCAGGTAGCCCGGGGGCAGGTACAGCCCATAGGGCTGCCAGCGGCCGTTCTCGCCGCCTTCGCGACTGATGTTGTCGCCGGAGGCGAACTGGCGCTCGTGATAACCGGGGCCGGGCAGGACCGGCACGCTGCGCCCGCTGCGCAGGGCCGCGAGATTGAGCGGGTAGCCGAAGAGGTCCGCCGTGCCCAGGCCCAGCGTCAGCGCCTGCAGCTTGTCGTTGTAGATCGTGACCGGCTCGCTGTCGCGGTACATGACGTTCGCCGGCACCAGACCGGCGTCGGTGCTGGCGAGGCTGATGGCCGAGACGAAGGTGATGTCGCTGAATAGCGCGGCCGGCAGCGATGCCTCCAGGGCATTCGTCCACCCTTGCGCGCGCGCGGCGACGCGGGCGCCGTCCAGCACCCGCTCCTCCCCGCTGCGCAGATCGCGGATCAGCACCTGCCGCGCGGACAGCAGGATGGCGAACTGCGAGCGCACGCTGGTCAGGCCGGTGTCGAAGCCGACCTCGCCGCCCGCAGGCTCCGCCGTCGGGTCGCCCAGCAACAGCAGCAGCTGCGCATTGTCCGGGTTCGTCAGTGCGGTCCAGCGGGCCAGCAGGTAGACCGCATCCTCGTCGGCCGCAAAGCGCAGCTCATACAGATCGGCCTCGGCATCCAGGTCCACGGCATTGCCGTAGTGGTCCAGCGCGCCCACCGGCGGCGGCGCGCCGAACTGGTCGCCGGCCGCCTGCATCAGCGCATCAAAGCGCGACAGCCGCGCATCGATAGCGGCCAGCGGGTCCAGCAGCGCCAGCCGCTGCGCGTCTCCGCCGTCATCGGCGCCATAGGCGTCGTGCAAAAAATCGCTGTGGATCAGCTCGCCGGCATCCAGCCGCGTGGTGCCGCCCAGGCGGGTGGCCTGCCCGACCCAGTCGGCCGGGTCGCCATCGACGGTCTTGGGCGAGGCCCGACCCGGCCGCGGCGTGCACTCGTACAGCCCACCGCGCGGAATGGGGTAGCTGAGCACCGGCAGCACGTCGCCGGCTTCGCGCAGCGCGCCCAGGCCATCGTCGGCAGCCACCGGCGCCAGGCTGCAGCCGGTCAGCGGCCCCGGCGTCTCGTCCCGCGCCACCGCGCCGGTGGAATCTCGGCCACCCTCGCAGGCGGCCAGGGCAAACAGGCTCGTCGCCACGAGTACCAACAGGGGGCGGCCCAGCAGGGGCAATCTGGTCATGTGTGTCTCCTCGGCGGCCCCACACTCCGCTGGGGGGATGGCCGTGGGGCATTGTGCCAGCCCGCGCAGCGGCCCGGTCTCGGCGCCCACCCCGGCACCGAGCGCGTCGCGATCGCCGTGTACGGCGGCTAGCGCGAAGGATCTTGCAGGATGACCTGATCGACCAGCGCCACCTCGCCGCAATCCCCGGGGGCGGCGAGCGGCAGATATTCATGCTGGCCACCGCAGCGCAGAAAGAGCGGGATGTCGCGCAGGTCCGGCTCCAGGCCCAGCAGCAGCGTCACGCCACCGGGCAGGGCCACCGGCGCGGGGAGCAGCTCGCCGGCCTCGGTCACCGTTACCTGCAGCCAGTCGCTGCCGGCCGGCAGGTAGACGCTCTGGCTGCTGGCGTCCTCCTCGACCACCGGCGCCACCAGCAGGTCGTCGCCCAGCAGCCACTGGTAGTCCACGGCCATCGCCTCCGGGCTGGTGTCTTCGAGGATCAGAGGGCGGACGGGGCCGATCACGCCCTGCTGCGCCGCGCGGCGGGCCCAGTGCTCGACCAGCGGAGTCAGATTGCGCTTCAGGCGGGCGTAACGCCGGAAGATGCCCGGGGTGTCATAGGCCGGCGCGTCGGCGTGCTCGCCCTCGGCCCAGGTCCAGGGGAAGACCGAGCCGTTGAATGTGGAGTTGTGCAGGCGCATCACCGGCGTCAGCGCGGCGAGCTGGCTCCAGCGGATGAACAGATCCTCGGTGGTGCGCGGCGCCACGAAGTCGAAATAGCCGCCGACATCGGTGCTGAACGCGTAGCAGCCGGACAAGGCCAGGTTCAGCATCGCCGGCACCACGCTGGGCAGGCCGTGGCCGGCATCCCAGGTCGGGGACTCATCGCCCGGAAACACGCCGGGCGTGTGCGCGCAGGCACCGGTCATGCCGGCGCGGGCAAAGGCGTAGGGGGCGAAGTCGGCGCGGCGGGCGCCCTCGCGCCGGTAGCGCGCCAGCGCCTGGGCCATGGCCTGCTGGTAGCGCCAGGCATAGAGGTTGTGCTGCTCGGTGATGTTCTCGCCCTGCGCGAAACCCATGGCCTCGGTGGTCAACTCGCCGAAGTCGTGCATGAAGATGTCGATGCCCAGATCGAACATGCGCGCCAGCTGCGCGTACCAGTAATCGGCCGCCGCGGGGTTCGTGAAGTCGATGATGTTCGACACGCCGCCGCGGTTGGTGGTGACCTCATGCGGCGAGTCGCTGCCGGCATCGGTGACGAACACGCCGGCCTCGCGCGCCGCGTACCAGGCCTGCTTGGAGGCCAGCGGCACGCCCAGCTGGTCGTCCTCGCAGCCCGCGGCCGTATCGCCCGGGCAGGGGTGCTGGGTGGTGAAGAAGTTCCAGTAGCCGGTCAGCTCGTAGCCCTGCTCGCGCACATAGTCCAGAAAGCTGTCGCCGGCCCGGGCGCAACCGGCCACGGTGTTGAAGAAGCTGGTGCCGGCCTCCACCTCGGCACGCCAGCCGGCCTCGTCGACCGGAAACCCGCTCTCGTGGCCACAGATCTCGGCCGTGGACAGCGCCAGGCACGCGGGGTGCGCCGGCGGGATCACCTGCCAGCCCTCGACGCCGATCAGCTCGAAGGGGATGTCATAAGCCTCCGGCGCGCTGCGCGCGATGAACTGCTCGATTTCGCAACGCGCGCGCTGCCCGCCCCAGAAGCCCTGGCCGTTGGGGGCCGCCTCGCCCTCGCCCTGGTTCAGCGTGTCGATCCAGGGCTCCCAGGCGGCGATACCCGGCTTGGGCGCGCGGCCCCAGTATTCGGTGTAGGTCTGGCTGGCGGCCTCGATCCCGCCCTCGGCATAGGCCAGCGTCACGACATCGGCATCGACGACCTGCCAGCGCAGCGCATCGCCGCGTGTGGCCGCCAGATCCAGCCGCTGGAAGTGCATGTTGTCCGTCCACAGCGCCCAGCCACGCGAGCCGACCACATAGGCCTCGACCCAATAGGCCGCCTGCGCGCCATTGGGGAAGCTGGTGCGGTCCTCGGCCAGCAGCAGATCATCGACATCGGTTTCCAGGCCCAGCTGGTCCAGCAGCCCCGGCGTGGGCAGGGCCAGCGGCAGGCCGGCGCCCCCGCCCTCGATCTCGTCGATGGCGCCCAGGCCGGTGTTCTGCTGCTCGGTCCAGACGTTGCGCAGCAGCCCGCGCTGGTTGAAATAGTCCTTGCGCGCGCCCATGCCAAACAGCCCCTCGCCCGCCGGCGTGCCGGCCGAGAACAGCGTCAGCGCGATGCCCTCCTCGGCCATGCCGGGCGGCGGCTCCAGCGTGGCGAGCTGCGCGCCCGAGGGGTGGCGGCGCAGGCGCAGCATCGCCGGCTCGCTGCCGTAGTTGGTGGCCAACGCGATGTCCTCGCCCGCGGGCGTGGCCTGGCGCGACTGCACCGCCGTGACCTGGTACAGCGTGCCGCTGTCGACACCCGAGAGGCGATTACCCTGCCAGATGAAGGCCGGAATCGTGCGGTTGTCCGTTTGCCCCACCACCCAGCCCAGCGGCGGAAACTGCAGCGCGGTTTGCGGGTTGAGCTGCGGCCGTGGCCCCTCGGCATGGGTCCAGGGCTGCGGCAGCGCCAGCGGGTCGGCCGGTAGCAGGCACAGCGTGTCGCCCAGGCAGAGCTGGAAGGGGTCGGTGGCGACCTGCGCGCCGCTGGCGGGCTCGGCACGACCGCCAGCCTCACAGCCGCCCAGCAGCAGGGTGGCCATCATAAAGAGCAGCGCCGGCCCCAGCCGGCTGGGGCCGCCCGGGAACGCCTCTCTACACAGTCTTGCTAGGGGCCACAGCCGCATCACCCTCTCTCCACTTCGCTGGCAGGGCGCATTGTCGCCGCGCCGCTGAGCCCCGGCCAGTGTGGCGAGCGATGGTGGGCCAGGGTCTAGGGCGGCCAGATGTCCGCGATGTAGCCGCGGCCGAGTTGGCGCATCTGGCCCTCGATCCAGCGGGCGCGCTCGTCGGCATAGCTGCCGTGCACGGGCCAGGACCGCGGCGCCGGCAGTACGGCCACCAGCCGCGCGGCCTGGTGCCGGCTCAGGCTGGCGGCATCGCGGCCGAAGTGCGCGCGGGCGGCGGCCTGGGCGCCGTAGATGCCGGGGCCGAATTCGGCGATATTCAGGTACACCTGCAGGATGCGGCCCTTCGGCCACAGCCATTCCAGCCACAGCGTGATCCAGGCCTCAATGCCCTTGCGCAGCCAGCCGCCGGGCCACAGGAACAGGTTCTTGGCGGTCTGCTGGCTGATGGTGCTGGCGCCGCGGCCCGCGCCGTCGGCCAGCGCCTCTTCGATGGCCTCCAGGTCGAAACCGGGGTGCCGGGGGAATTTCTGATCCTCCGAGGCCACCGCGGCCAGCGGCAGCCAGGGGCCGAGCCGCGACGGCTCCACCCAAGCGTGGCGCAGCGGCTGCGTGGGGCTTTGCAGCATGTAGCTGGTGGTGGGCGGGTCGACCCAGCGCAGTGGCAGCAGGACCAGCGCCGGCAGGCAGAACAGCGCGAGCAGCGCGCCGAGGGCGCGACCGAGCGTGCGCCGCACCGACCGCCGGCGACGCCGTGGCGCGGCCCGTCGCCGCCACCAGCGGGGCCGCTTCACCCGCCGCCCCCGGCGTGCAGCGTGACGACCTGGCCGGGGTCGAAGAGCGTGGCGGCCGGCTGCTCGTTGCGGTAGCCGCGCGGGTTGCACAGCACCCGCGTGCGGCCCACGCGGTAATCCAGCGGCATGTGCGTGTGGCCGTGCACCCACAGCGCCGGCTGGAAGCGCTCGACCAGCCCGGTGTCACTGACGAAATAGGGGTTGGTCTCGCGCCAGGGGGGCTCGCGATAGGCCGGGTGGCAGGACTCCGGGTGCGGCCCGAAGTGCGTCATGACGATGGTGCGAGCCGGGTCGTGGGCGGCCAGTTGCTGGGCCAGCCACTCGCAATCCTGCGCGTGCAGCGCCCGTGCCCGCTCCGGGGTCAGCGGCTCGCCGTCCACGCGGATGTGCCCGTGAAAGTCCGGCATACGGGCGGCGATGGTGGCGGCCGCCGTCGGCCAGTCGCCATGCAGGGCGAAGTCGGTCCACAGCGTGCAGCCCAGCACCGTCCAGCCGGCATGCTCGTAGATGCCGCGATCCAGCAGATGCACCGGCGCGTTGCTGCGCGCAATCGCCTGGCGCAGGTCGGCGTGGCCCTGCGCGATATCGCGGCCCCACCATTCGTGGTTGCCCGGCACGGCCAGTACCGGGCGCGCGAAATCCATGCCGACAAGGCCGTGCTCCAGCAGATAGCTGCCGTTGGCCCAGTCGCCGGCCAGCAGGTCGAGATCCGCCGGCCCACCGGCCGGCAACGGCCCCGCCGCCCGGTGGGAATCGACGTGGATGTCCGAAAGGATGCGCAGGCACAGCGTGTCGCTCATGCGCGCATTGTGCCCAGCGGGCCCGCGCGCCGGCCGCAACTGTGCCCAAGGCAATGGGTGGGCGCGGCGACGCGCCGGACCGCCCCGCGGCGCGCGCCCGGGCGCCTGCCTGCGTCGGCTGCGATAATTGCCACCCTGCCCCTGTACCCGCCCCCGCCGTGAGCCTGACGCCCACCACCCCGCCCCCGCCGCGCGCCGGCCGCATCGGCTTTGTTTCGCTGGGCTGCCCCAAGGCGCTGGTGGACTCCGAGCGCATCCTGTCGCAGCCGCGCAGCGAGGGCTACGGCATCGTGCCGCGCTACGACGAGGCCGACCTGGTCGTCGTCAACACCTGCGGTTTCATCGACGCCGCCATCGATGAGTCGCTGGATGCGATTGACGAGGCTCTGGCTGAGAACGGCAAGGTCATCGTGACCGGCTGCCTGGGCAAGAACGACAGCCGCATCCGCGAGCGCTTCCCCGATGTGCTGGCCATCACCGGCCCGCAGGATTACGCCGCGGTGATGAGCGCCGTGCACACGCAGCTGCCGCCGCCGCACGACCCCTATGTGGACCTGCTGCCGGCGCAGGGCATCCGGCTGACGCCGCGGCATTACGCGTACCTGAAGATCTCGGAAGGCTGTAACCACAAGTGCCGCTTCTGCATCATCCCCGACCTGCGCGGCAAGCTCGTTTCGCGCGGCATCGATGATGTGATGATCGAGGCCGAGCGGCTGGCCCGTAGCGGTGTGCGCGAGCTGCTGGTCATCGCCCAGGACACCAGCGCCTACGGCGTGGACATCGGCTACCGCGAGGGCGAATGGCGCGGGCGCGAATGGCAGACGCGGCTGGAGGACCTGGCCGGCGCGCTGGCCGAGCTCGACATCTGGGTGCGGCTGCACTATGTCTACCCCTACCCCCACGTGGACCGCGTGATTCCGCTGATGGCGGAGGGCCGCATCCTTCCCTACCTGGACATCCCGCTGCAGCACGGCAGCCCCAGCGTGCTCAAGCGCATGCGCCGGCCGGCGGCGGCCGAAAACACCCTGGCGCGGCTCAAGCGCTGGCGCGAGATCTGCCCCGAGCTGGTGCTGCGCAGCACCTTCATCACCGGCTTTCCCGGCGAAACCGAGGCCGAGTTTGCCGAGCTGCTGGACTTCATCGAGGAGGCGCAGCTGGATCGCGTGGGCTGCTTCACCTACTCGCCGGTCGAAGGCGCCCGCGCCAACGCACTGCCGGATCCGGTGCCCGCGGCGGTGGCCGAGGAGCGCAAGGCGCGCTTCATGCAGGCGCAGGCCCGCATCAGCGCCGCGCGGCTGGCAGACCGCGTGGGCGATGAATGCGCCGTGCTGATCGACGAAGCCAGCGCCGAGGGCTGCACCGGCCGCAGCTATGCCGAAGCTCCGGAGATCGATGGCGTGGTGCACCTGCCGGCCGGCAGCGGCCGGCCCGGCGACATCGTGATGGCGCAGATCACTGCCAGCACCGAGCACGACCTGATCGCCCAGCCGCTGGCCGAGGGCGCCGACTAGGCCCGCATGGCGCCCTTTCGCATCGACAGCGCCCGGCTGCACATTCGGGCCTGGCAGCCGGCCGACCGGCCGGCCTTTGCCGCGATGGCGCAGGACGCGGCGCTGATGCGTTACATCAGCAACGGCGTGCCGCACAGCGAACAAGCCGTCGACACCCAGTTGGCCCGCCAGGCCGGGCACATGGCCCGCGTGGGCTATTGCATGGGCGCCGCCGTCTGGCGGGACAGCGGCGAGGTGATCGGCGTCATCGGCATGCAGCCGGTCGACCGCGACCCGGATATTGACCTCGGCTGGTGGGTGGCCCGCGCCTGGCAGGGCCGCGGCCTGGCCCAGGAGGGCGCGCGGGCCGTGCGCGACTGGCTGCGCACGCAGCAGCCCGGCGCCCGGGCCAGCGCCAGCATCCACCCGGAGAACCTGGCCTCGCAGGCCGTGGCCCGCGGCCTGGGGCTCGTGCCCACCGGCCCGCTTCCGGCCAGCCAGATCGCCTCCTGGCGGCCCGACACGCCGGTGCTCGTCTTTCGCGAAACCGCCGCTTGAGGCCAGGCGCGCCGGCGCCGCGCCCCCAGGCGCAGCCGCGCAGCGCTGGCGCAGGCCGCGCGATGCCCACCATGGCGCCATGGCCATTCCGGCATTGGAACCCATAGGCCACCGCACTGGGCCCGCCGCACTGGGCCCGCCGCACTTGGCCCGCCGCACTTGGCCCCTCGCCCCCAGACGCGCATCATGGGCGGATGAGTGATTCCCGATCGACCCAGCGCTGGCTGCTGCTTATCGCCGTCATCCTGGCCGTGGGCGGCAGCGATTACTCCAGTTCAGCCGATGAAATAATCCGGGAGTATGAGGAGTCCATCAGGGCCGAGACTCTGGACAGGCTGGGGCCTCGCCTCGAAACGATGACTCCTAACGTAGGCACCGTCTTCCCCAATATGTCCTACCTGCCCCGCCAGCCCAGGTCCATTGCCGTGTGGCACCCCAGGGGCCCGGCCCAGACCGAGGCCTGGCGCTGGTATTTGGTGGACAAGAGCGCGCCCCAAGAGGTCAAGGACTTTCTCCGGCACTATTACATCCGCTACTCGGGGCCGGGAGGCCTCACCGAGCAGGACGATATGGAGAACTGGAACTACGCCCACAACGCCAGCCGGGGCGTCATCGCCCGGCGTTTCCCCTATAACTACCAGATGGGCATGGGATTCGACGGCCCGCCGGTGGACATCGACGCCGAGGACGACGGCACCGACACGGCGGTCCCCCACACCGGCGACACCGGCGCGGCGGACACGGCCGGACTGGACACCGGACCGACAGGCTGAGGTCGGCCCGGTCTGTAGGCCAGCCACCCCCGCGGGGGTGGTTCCGCGGCCGGACGCTCCGGCCCCTGGCCGCGATCGGTTAACATCGGCGTCCGCCGCGGCACTGGCCGGGGCGGAGATGATCGTCTTCCCCGAACTTTTCCTGCCGGGCTACAACCGGCCGGACCTGCACGATAGCCTCTCCCAGCCGCAGGGCGGCGAGTGGTGGGACCGCGCCGCCGCCATCGCGAAAGCGGCGGGCAGCGGCCTGACGTTCGGCTGGGCCGAGCGCGACGGCGACACCGTCTACAACGCCGCCACAGCCTTCGGGCCCGACGGCGCGGTGCTCGGTCACTACCGCAAGATCCAGCTTTTCGGGCCGATGGAAAACGCCAGCTTCTCCCCCGGCGCGTCTCACTGCATCTTCGAGTTCGCCGGCATCCGGACGGCGTTGATGATCTGTTATGACGTCGAATTCGCCTCCCACGTCCGCGACCTGGCGGTGAAGGGCGTCAAGCTCCTCCTCGTGCCGACGGCCAACCCCGCCGGGTTCGAGCATGTCTCGACCGCCTTCATCCCCGCCCGCGCGGCCGAGGTGGGCGTGACCGTGGTCTACGCCAACTTCTGCGGGTCCGAGAACGGCGCGACCTATGGCGGGCACTCGCTGATCTGCGCGCCCGACGCCCGTCCGCTGGCAAGCGCGGGCACGACCGAAACGCTTCTGATCGCCGATATCGACCGCCCGGTGCCCGAGTTTCTCAAGACTACCCAGCTGGCCGATTTCAGAGAGCTTCCCGCATGAAGACCGTCTTCTCGGAAGACCACGCGCTCCGCGACGCCAAGACCGAACTTTATGGTGGGGAGCTGGTCCAGCCCTTCGAACGCCCGAGCCGCGCGCGCTACATCGTCGACCGGCTGAGGACCGTCGAGCTTGGCCCGATCCTGCCGCCCGAGGATCACGGGATGGACCCGATCCTAGCCATCCACGACGCCGATTTCGTCACCTTCCTCCAGGAGGCGGGGGAGGCGTGGGCCGCCGAAGGCTACAAGGGCGAGGCCATCGCCACCTGCTGGCCCGCTCGCCGGATGGTGCAGAAATGCCCGAGCCATATCGACGGCAAGCTGGGCTATTACGCGCTGGCTGCCGAAACCGCGATCACCGAGGGCACCTGGAAAGCTGCCTATGCCAGCGCGCAGGTCGCCTTGACCGGCGCCGATCTGGTGCGGGGCGGCGAACGCGGCGCCTTCGCGCTCTGCCGTCCGCCGGGACATCATGCCGCCTTCGACATGTTCGGCGGCTACTGCTTTCTCAACAACGCCGCCATCGCCGCGCAGTCGATGCTGGATCACGGCGCCAAGCGCATCGCCATCCTCGACGTCGATTTCCATCACGGCAATGGCACGCAGGACATCTTCTATACCCGCGACGACGTCTTCTTCGCCTCGCTCCACGGCGCGCCCGAGGAGGCCTTCCCGCATTTCCTGGGCTACGCCGACGAGACGGGGACCGGCGCGGGCGAAGGCTTCACGGCCAACTACCCGATGCCGCCAGACACGCCCTTCTCCGAATGGCGCAAGGCGCTGGCCTCCGCGCTCGACCGCATCGCCAAATACGCGCCCGACGCGCTGATCGTCTCGCTTGGCGTCGATACGTTCGAGACCGACCCGATCAGCTTCTTCAAGCTCGCCTCACCCGACTTCACCACCTATGGCGGCGACATCGCCGACCTGGGCCTGCCGACACTCTTCGTGATGGAGGGCGGCTATGACATAGACGAGATCGGCCTGAACACGGTCAACGTCCTGGAAGGCTTCGTCGGCGCGGAATAGGGAGAGACGCGATGGTGGAACGGACCGAGGTTCTCGTGGTCGGCGGCGGCCTCGCCGGCGCGACCACGGCCCTCTTCCTCGCCGACGAAGGCGTGTCCGTCACCCTCATCGAGGAGGGCGTGGTCGGCGGCAAGGCCTCCGGCGCCAACGCGGGCTCGGTGCACCTGCAGATCCCCTACCCCGAGTTCTGCGAGCTCGGCGAAGGCTGGGCCGCGGGCTTCGGATCGCTGCTGCCGGTGCTGCTGGAAAGCGTCGCACTCTGGCAGCACCTCGCCCAGCGGCTCGGGCCCGCCTGCGCCGTCTCGCTCGACGGTGGCCTCCTCGTCGCGACCACCCCCGCACAGATGGCGCTGATCGAGGCGAAGACGGCGCTGGAACGCGCGCGCGGCGTGCCGACCGAGGTGATCGGCCGGACCG
>CAKZQS010000048.1 GCA_937141935.1 uncultured Ectothiorhodospiraceae bacterium | reverse complement strand
GGCGCGGGCCGTCTGGAGACCCGTCACCCGGCTGACGCCCCAGGCCGCAAGCCCCAGCATCCAGAACATCATGCCGATCTCCAAGACGTTGTAGAACATCGGGTTCCGCGCCAGGACCGCCAAGATGAAGAATGGGAGCGCGGCCAGCGCCACGACGGGCGAAAGACACAGGCCCAGCAAGGCGCTGCGAGTGTTTGGCGACATGTCCCCGGTCCTGACGGCCTCTGTGCGGTACCGATATTCTGCAAGCCCGGGCTGGCCACTGCCAACCCGGGGCTTTACTATCGGGAAAAGTGCCTGGAGGGGCAGGCGATTTGATCACGCGCAGCACGGTGGGCCGGCTCAAGGCCTTTGGCCTCACCGAGACGGGGAAGGTCCGCAAGCACAACGAGGATTCCATCGGGCTGTTCGACGCCAACGGCATCTGGGTCGTTGCCGATGGCATGGGCGGACACGCGGCCGGGGATTACGCCAGCCAGCGCATCGTCGAGGCCATCAAGGCCATCAAGCCCGGCCCGCTCGAGAGCCGCGCGCTGGCCGTCGAGGACGTGCTGCAGAGCGTCAACACCGAGCTGGTCGCCCACGCCCAGGCGCGCGCCGCCGGCACCGTGGGCAGCACCGTAGTCAGCGCCATCGCCGATAACCAGGGCTGCGTTATCGCCTGGGCCGGTGACTCGCGCGCCTACTTGTCGCGCGATGGCGTGCTGGAGCAGGTCAACAGCGATCACAGCTTCGTGGCCGAGCTGGTGCGCGCCGGCACGCTGAAGGAGGAGGAGGCCGAGGCCCACCCCGCCGCCAACGTGGTGACCCGCGCGGTCGGCGGCGACGCCCGGCTGTGCGTGGATTACCAATACGAGTCCTGGCGCCCGGGCGACCGCCTGGTCCTGTGCAGCGATGGCGTCAGCAAGGAGCTGCCGGGCGCACGCCTGGCGCGGCTGGTAGCCGAGGGCGACAGCCCCGAGGCCGTGTGCAACGCGGTGCGCGAGGCCGTGTACGAAGGGCGCTGCAGCGACAATCTGTCGGTGATTGTGATTGAGGCCATGGCAGGATGAGCGCGGCATGATCGAACGCGACACCGACATCCGGAACATCAAGCGGCAGCTGCGCGAGCTGTCCGAGGCCCGCTTTCGCGAGCAGACCAATGCCAAGGATTTCGCGCACCGCCTGCACGGTGTGCTGGCCTCCCGCCCGGGCAGCAGCGTCAGGCCGCGCGGGTCGACGGCCGAGGCGGGCACCGAGGCCAAGGGCGGTGGGTCGCGGCGCTGGTGGCCGGCCCTGCTGGTGCTGGTCGGCGTGCTGGCGATCGTGGCGGGCGTGGCCTGGGCGGTGCTAGGACCCGCCTGAGGCGCCTGGGCCGGGGCGCACGCTGACTTCGCCGACGACGAATTCGCGTTCGCCCGTCGCGGTCTGCAAGCGCAGACCGGCGCGCGCGCTGAGCCCGCGATAGGCGCCCTCGATCCGCGCGCCCGCATCCTCGATGGCCAGGTCCTGGCCCTGCAGCGCGTCGAAGGGGGCATAGGCCGCCAGCTGCTCGGCCAGCGGCCGTCGCGGGAAGTCCTCCAGGGCCTGCTCCAGCGCCGCGATCAGGCGCGAGGCCAGCGCCGCGCGCGGCCGGGCCAGCCCGGCCAGCGCCAGCGAATGCCAGGGTTGGTCGACCGTCGCGGACTGCATGTGCACGTTCAGGCCCAGGCCGACGATCAGCTCGCAGCCCGACTGCGCCTCGCCCCGGGTTTCGACCAGCACGCCGCCGAGCTTGCGCCCTTCCAGCCAGATGTCGTTGGGCCACTTGACCCGCGCGGGGATGCCGTCGGCGGCCAGCGAGCGGGCAACGGCCAGGCCGATCAGCGGGCTCAGGGCGGGCAGGTCCGTGGGCCAGCTCGGGTAGCGGTGGCGCAGCGAGAGCAGCAGATTCTGCGCGTAGCCGGCCTGCCAGCGCCGGCCGCGGCGGCCGCGGCCCGCGGTCTGGTATTCGGCCAGGCAGACGCGCGCCTCCGGCTCGGCCTGCAAACGGGTGCTGCTGCTGTCGCAGACGCGCAGCAGCCGCAGGCCGGGCAGGCCCCGCAGCGCCGCCTGCGGCTGGCCGTGGGCGTCCTCAAGCAGGTCCAGCCCGCCGGCGATGCGATAGCCCAGCCCATGCCGCGAGGCGATGCGCAAACCAATATCCGCGTCGTTGAGCCCGGCGATGCGCTTGGCCAGGGCCGCCCGGCTACGCCCGAGGGCCTGGGCCAGGTCCGCGCCGGAGTGCCATTCCCCGTCCGCAAGTGCGGCCAGCAGCGCGTGCTCCAGCGCGTCGGGTCCCTGTACGCCCGGCATCAGTCGCGCGACCGCCGGCGCAGCAGCATGACCCGCTCGAAGCGGTTTTCGCGCCCGGCGAGGTTGCGCGCGAGGTTGTGCCGGTGCGTCCACAGCAGCAACAGCGCCAGCGCTGCCGCATAGGCGCCCGCCGGGCTCCAGAAGCCGTGCGCGGAAAAACAGGTGGTGTGCAGCAGCAACAGCAAGCTCGCGCAGACCATCGACAGGCCGACATAGCCGCTGGCGATCAGCAGCAGCGCGAAGCCGGCGGCGGCGAAGCCCACACCGGCGGGCAGCAGCACCACCGCGCTGCCGAGCGCGGTCGCGGCGCCCTTGCCGCCCCGGCCACCGGCCAGCGGCGAATAGACATGGCCCAGCACCGCCGCGAGACCGCAGGCGTAGGGCAGCAGCGCCTGCTGCGGCAGCCACAGCGGGATCACGCTGCTGGCCAGTGCACCCTTGCCGGCATCGATGGCCAGCACCAGCAGGGCGGGGCCGGTGCCGCCGGCCCGCAGCATGTTGGTGGCGCCCAGGTTGCCGCTGCCGCTCTCGCGCAGGTTTAGCGCGCGCAGGTGGCCCACGATTTGCCCGCCGAGCACGCTGCCCAGCGCAAAGGCCAGGGCCAGGGCCAGCAGCTCCGGCGCGCCCCAGCCCGCAAGGCTCACGCGGCCTCCGGCCCCAGCCAGGCCGCCCGCCGGGCGCGCGCCTCGGCATCGGCCTGCGGGTCGAGGCGAACCTCCCAGCGGTCCTCCGCCGGCGGGTCCAGCTGCACGCGCGCCTTGTGCAGACGTCCGTCATGCAGCCAGTGCAGGGTGATTTCGCGGCCGGGGTCGGCGCTGCGCAGCAGGGCCTCCAGCTCGCCCAGCGACAGCGTCGAGCCATCCACGCCCAGGAATTCATCGCCACTGATCACGCCGGCGCGCGCCGCGGCCGATTCGGGCTCGGCCAGCGCCACACGGCGATTGCCGTCGCCTGCTTCGAAACGCAGGCCCAGCGAGGCGCGCAAGGCCCGGCCACCGTTCGGCCCGCCGGCGTCGTTCAGCCCGCTGGCCGGCCGGCGCTGCGCCTGCAGGCCGAAGGCCGCCAGCAGCGGGGCGAAGTCGGGGTCGGCGCGGCCGTGGACGCAGTCATCCATCAGGCGCGCGACCGCCGGCGCCGGGCACAGCTCCCGGGCCAGGGCCTCCAGCGCATGCGGCGCCAGCGCGCTGGGGTCGTCCTGCCACTGCGCATACTGCCGCCGCAGCAGGCCGATCAGGTCCAGCTCGCCGTCGCTTTCCAGGCGCAGCGTCAGGTCCAGCGCCAGCGCCACCATGGCGCCCTTCAGGTAATAGCTGACGGTGCTCAGCGGCAGGTGCGGGGCCGGTTGATAGAGCCGGATCCAGGCGTCCTCGCTGGCCTCGACCAAGCTCTGATAATGGCGGCCGGGCGTGCGCTGCAGGCGGGTCAGCGACTCGCCCAGCACGCGCAGATAGTCCTCGACGCTGCGGGTGTTGCTGCGGCGCAGGAACCAGTCATCCACATAGGCGGTGACGCCCTCGTACGCCCAGAGGTCGGGGAAGGGCGCCTCGAGGTCCAGCGGCGAATCGTGCACCGCCTGCGGGCGAATGCGCTTGACGTTCCACAGGTGGAAGTATTCGTGGCTGATCAGCCCCAGCAGGCGCTCGTAGCCGCGGTTGTGGTCGGCATCAAACTGCGGCAAGGAGCCCGCGCCGGCCGCCAGCAGGCTGCTGGTCTCGTGCTCCAGGCCGCCGTCGCCGGCCGGGCCCACCCGCAGCAGGAAGTGATAGCGCTCGTTGGGGCTGCCGCCCATGGCGCGGATCTGGGTTTCGCAGATGCGCGCGCAGTCGCGCTGCAGGCGTTGGCGGTCAAAAAAGCCGCCGTCGCTGCCGACGATGCTGAAGATGTGCTCGCAGTCGGCCACGCTGTATTGCAGCTGCTCCAGCGGGCCCATCAGCAACGGGTGGTCGACCAGGTGGCGCCAGTGGCGCGCCTCGTACCAGCCCCAGCCGTAGCTGCCCGCTGTCTGTGCCGCGGGCAGGGCGGTGGCCACACGCCAGTGTTCGCGGCCGGCGGGGGGGCGCAACTCCAGCCGCAGCGGCTGCTCGGCGTATTGCTCCAGGCAGGGGAAGATCGCCGCGCCCTCGAAATGGCCGCGACCGGGGTCCAGCCAGGCGCCACGCACCGAGTCGTCCATCGCCAGCAGCGTGAACTGCACCCGCAGGGCGCGCCCCGCCGGCGCTTCGACCCGGTACTGCGCCAGGCCCACCTTGAAAATCCTGACGGGTTCCTCGTCCACCCAGGCCTTCGCGCTCAGCAGGTGGCGGGCGTAGTCCCGTATCTTGTAACTTCCCGGGGTCCAGCGGGCGAAGCGCAGATCGGCCTGACCGGACTCGGGGACCGGGGCCCGAAGATCCACGCAGATGCGTTGGGTGTTCGGCGATTCGGGATATAGCGAGTACTCGAGACGAGGCGCGTGCACAGCAAACAAAACCTTGGCAGCGGGGCGGCGGCAAGCCGCGATGGGGGAGCGCTTCCGGCGGCACGCGGCGAAGCGTGGCCGGCCTGCGAGTTTAGCAAGGGGCGGGCCGCGGTCCGCCGTCGGCCATGAGCCGCGCACCGGTCGACAGCGAGCAGTTGCTGGCGATGGTCGCGCACGACATGCGCGCGCCGCTGCGTCAGCTCGGCCTGCGCCTGGCCATGCTGCAGCGGCGCCACGCGCAATCCCTGGGGCCTGAGGCCCTGGCGGATTTGCAGGCCGCCCGGGATGAACTCAAGCAAGGTCAGCAGCTGCTGGAGGACATGCTCGCCTGGGCGGCGGGCAGCCCGGCGGAAACGCCCGCGGCCTGTGCGCTGGGCGCACTGGGCGAGCGGGCCTGGGCCAGCCTGGCCGAGCGCGTGGAGCAACGCGGCGCGCGGCTGACGCTGGACCCGGCCTTGAGCGCGGTGCAGGCGCGGCCCAGCGCCGTGTATCGCCTGCTGCTGAACCTGTTACGCAATGCGCTGGAGCATGGCGGTGACGGCGTGCAGGTGCGCGTTGAGGCCGTTGGTGGCGGGCGCAGCGGTTTTGCCGTGGTCGACAATGGTCCCGGCATCGCCCCGGCGCGTCAGGCGCGGATCTTCGCCCCCTTCGCCCGCGGCGACGTCGCGCGGGGCGTGGAGGGCAGCGGGCTGGGCCTGGCGATCTGTGAACGGCTCGCGGGCGAGGAGGGCGGGCATATCCGCCTGGACGCCGAGCACCAGGGCGGCGCCCGCTTCATCGTCGAGTTGCCGGCGGCCTGATGCGCGCGGCGGGCTGCGGCCCGCGTGGCCGGCGGTTGCCTAGAGGTCGTCGAGCAGCGCGTCGAGGTCGTCTTCGGCCGCCGGCGCGCCGTCGCGTACCGCCGACTGGCGGCGCTGCAGGTAGGCGCCGCGGATAAAGGCATAGCGGTCGCCCTGCTCATCCAGCAGCGCGTCCGCGCCGATCAGGTCGGCACGACCCTGGATGACGTTGAGGCCGGTCAGGGCCCACACCGTCTCGGTGTCCTCGCTGTAGTACAGCGGCGAGAGCGGGGCATCGACCATGCGGCCGACCAGGTCGCGATTGGTGGTCGGCCCCAGCAGCGGCAGCATCAGGTACCAGCCCTCGCCCACGCCCCAGCTGCCCAGGGTCTGGCCGAAGTCTTCGTCCTCCTGCGGCAGGTTCCAGTGCTCGGCCACGTCCACCAGGCCGCCCAGGCCCAGCGTGCTGTTCACCACCAGCCGGCCAAAGGTCCGGGTGCCGGCGGCGAACTTGCCCTGCGCGTACTGGTTGACCATCGTGGCCGGCGAGAACAGGTTGTCGAAAAAGTTGCGGATGCCGGCCTGCACGATCTCCGGGGTGACCGTGTCGTAGCCCTTGGCCACCGGCCGCAGCACATAGCGGTCGGCGGCGTCGTTGAAGCGGAAGATCGCCCGGTTGACCGGCTCCAGCGGATCGTTGGGCTCGAAGCTGGTGCTGTGCGCGCAGCCCGCCAGCAGCAGGACCAGACCCAGGCCCAGGCCCGGACCCAGTGCCGCCCGCGGCGGCCCTGCGCGCCCCGGCATCAGCTCGGCCGGGACGGGGCGTTGGCGGCGGCCGCCTTCGCGCTGGTCTGCTCGATCTTCTCGATCAGCCCATCCAGGCCGATCTTGCGGATCTCGGAGTTGTAGCTGCCGCGGTAATTGGTGACCAGGCTGACGCCGTCGACCACCACGTCATACACGCGCCAGCCGGCCTCGATCTCGCGCAGGCGCCAGCTGATGTCAATGGGCTTGCCGTCGGTATCCACCGAGGCCTGTACAACGGTGCGCGTGGCGCCGGCCGGCAGGTCCAGCGGCTGCCAGTTGATCTGTTCGTCACCGGCCTGCAGCAGCGCCTTGGAATAGGTGCGCACTAACAGGTTCTTGAAGGCGCTGACAAAGCGCTGCTGCTGCTCTTCGCTGGCCTTCTTCCAGTTCGGGCCCAGCACCAGCAGCGACATGGTCTCGAAGTCGAACAGCGCCAGGATGCGCTTGTCGACCATGGCGTACAGCGCCTCGGAGTCCTGTTCGTAGGTGCTGCGGTTGTTGCGGATGTCGCGCAGGGTGTCTTCGGCCACGCTGCGGGTCATTTCCAGCGGGCCCTGGGCGTTGGGCGCCGGCTCCGCGGTGGCCGGTGCGGCCGGCGCGGGCGCCGACGGGGTCGACTGCGCCCAGGCCGGGCCGGACAGGGCCAGGCCGGCGCAGAGCGCTGCGATGAGAGACTTCGACATAGGGGTGTCCTCGAGCTTTGCCATAGTTTATCGCGCTCAGACCGCGGCGGCCGGCGCAGATTCCCCGATGGCCGGCGCCCGGCCCGGTTGCAGCCAATGTTCCAGGCGCGCGACCAGCGCCCTCCCGGCCGCGGCGATCGTGGGCGCGGGGTGGTGCGCCGCCACCTGGGTCATGGCCAGGCCGGCGTAACCGCAGGGGTTGATGCGCGCGAAGGGCTCCAGGTCCATGTCCAGATTCAGCGCCAGGCCGTGATAGCAGCCGGGCTTGCGCACTCGCAAACCGATCGAGGCGATCTTGGCCGCGCCGACGTAGACGCCGGGCGCGCCGGCGCGCCGTTGGGCGGCAATGGTCAGCGTGGCCAGGTAGTCGATCAGCGCCTGTTCGATGCCCCAGACCAGGCCGCGCGGGCCGATGCCCCGGCGGCGCAGGTCCAGCAGCGGGTACAGGACCAGCTGGCCCGGGCCGTGATAGGTGACCTGGCCGCCGCGATCGGTCGGCACCACCGGGATGTCGCCGGCGGCCAGCACGTGGCTGGGGTCGGCCGCCTGGCCCAGCGTGTACACGGGCGGGTGTTCCACCAGCCAGTATTCGTCCGCGGTTTCGGGCGTGCGCGTGGCGGTGAAGTCGCGCATCCGCGCATAGACATCGGCGTAGTCGGCGCGGCCGAGTTCACGCAGCCGTGGCGCGGCGCTCACAGGCAGACCATGACCCCGGGCACGGCGGCCAGCGTGTGGTGCAGGCGCTCGACCTCGTCGGCGCTGCGCACCTGCAGCCGCACGGTCAGCGACACATATTTGCCGGTCCGGCTGGGCTGCAGGCTCAGCGTGTAGTCGCGGGCCTCGCCCAGCACGCCGCGCAGGGCGGTCTCGACTTCCTGCGCCAGCGAGCTGCGCGCCTGGAAGACCACCTTGAAGGGGTACTCACAGGGGTAGTCCAGCGCATCGAGCTGGTCGCGCAGGGCCATCGCGCCGGCTCAGCCGCCGATCAGCAGCAGCGCCTCGTCCCGCAGGCGTTGCCAGAAACTGCCCAGCGGCACGTCGTCCAGGCTTTGCAGCGGCAGCCGCCGCAGCTCCTGGTCGCCATGGCGCAGCACCAGCTCGCCGACCGTTTCGCCGCGTGACAGCGGCGCCATCAGCGGGCCCTCGACGCGGGTGTCCATTTCCAGCGAGGCCGCCTGGCCGCGAGGCACGACCACGTGCGTCGCCTCCAGCCGCCCCAGTGCCGCCTGCTCCTGCGCGCCCTTGTACACCCGCGCGGTGGTCAGCTCTTCGCCGGCGGCGCCGAGCTGCGTGCTTTCGAAGAAGCGAAAGCCCCAGTTCAGCAGCGACTCGCTGGCACTGACGCGCGCATTGCCGCTGGGCGCGCCGAGCACCACGGCCACCAGGCGCATGTCATCGCGCGCCGCCGAGCTGGCCAGGCAATAGCCGGCCGCCGCGGTGTAGCCGGTCTTGATGCCGTCCACGCTGGCGTCGCGCCACAGCAGCCGGTTGCGGTTGCGCTGCGTGATGCCGTTGTAGGTGTAGTCCTTCTCGCTGTAGAGCTTGTAGTAGGCGGGGAAATTGGTGATCAGCGCCCGCGCCAGCGTCGCGATGTCGCGGGCCGTCGTGTAATGGCCCTCGTCGGTCAGGCCGGAGGCATTGGTGTAATGGGTGTCGCGCATGCCCAGCTTCTGCGCGTACTGGTTCATGCGGTCGGCAAAGCTTTCTTCGCTGCCGGCCGTGTGCTCGGCCAGCGCGATGGCGGCGTCGTTGCCGCTCTGGATGATCATGCCGCGCAGCAGGTCCTCGATGCGCACCTGGCTGTTGACCTCGGCGAACATGCGCGAGCCCTCGGCCTTCCAGGCCTTGCGCGAAATCGTGGCCAGGTCGTCGAGATCGAGCAGGCCCTCGCGCAGCGCGTCGAAGACCACATAGGCCGTCATCAGCTTGGTGATGCTGGCCGGGTCGGCGCGCTCGTCGGCGCCCTGTTCGGCCAGGATCTGGCCGCTGGCGAAGTCCTGCAGGATGTAGCGCTCGGCGTCGACGCTGGGCGCGCGCGGCGGCGGCAGGGGGGCGGCGGCGGCGGTGGCCGTCAGCAGCGCAAGGATCAGGCCGGGCAGTGCGAAGCGTGCAAACATCGGTCTCAGGGTCATTGGGCGATCAGCAGCGTGGGAATCTGCCGGCGTTCAAGGGCAGCCTGCGCCGCCTGCGCGGCCGGTGCATCCGGCCAGGGACCCAGCCACACGCGAAACCAGCCCTCGCGCAGCGGCGCGTCCCGGGCCACAGGATAGCCCATGGCTTCGAGTTCGGCGGCGTGACTTTGCGCCCGGGTGGCCTCGCGGAAGGCCCCGCTTTGCAGGTAGTAGCGGCTGGGGCGCAATGCGGCCGTGTCGGGGGCGCTGGCGGGCGGGGGCACCCGGGCGGGCGGTTCGCGCCGTGGCGGCGGTGTGCGCGACTGCGGCAGCACCACGATCTCCACCGGCGCGGTGCCGGCCTCGGCGACCCCCAGGCGCACCGCGGCGGCCCAGGACAGGTCCAGCACGCGGTTGTCGTGAAAGGGGCCGCGGTCGTTGATACGCAAGCGGATCGAGCGGCCGTTATTCAGGTTGGTGACCTGCGCGATCACCGGAATCGGCAGCTCGCGGTGTGCGGCGGTCAGCGCGAACATGTCGAAGGGCTCGCCCGAGGAGGTGCGCCGGCCGTGAAACTTCTGCCCATACCAAGAGGCATTGCCGCGCTGCACGAAGCCCGCGGAACTGTCCATCACGCGATAGCGCTTGCCAAAGACCTCGTACTGTTCGGGGTTGCCATAACGGCTGCGCGGCAGCACCGCCGGTTCGGGCTCGGCGGCGGCCCAGGGGTCGCCGGCGATGCGTGGCGGGCCATCGCGCTCGATGCCGCCGCCACTGCTGGCGCAGCCCGCCAGCGCCAGCGCAGCCAGCAGCGCCAGCCAGAGCGGCCAACCGCGCGGCAGGTGCCGGCTCATCGCTCGCGGCCGTCGGCGATGGCGCGGGCCAGGCGGTAGACGGCCATCGCATAGGGCGCCCGCGGGTTATAGGCCATCAGGTTGTAGAAGTTCTGCAGGCCCAGCCACTGGTCCGGCGCCGCGTCGCCCGGCAGCTCGATCAGGCCGACCTCGGCGCGGCCGGGAATCGCCGGGATCGCCGTGATCCGTCCCGACAGTTCGGCATAGCGGTGGCTGGGGTGGCGCGGGTTGCGCGGCCATTGCGCGTCGGCCTCGCCGGCGAAGGCCACCAGCACCGGCGCGCCAGGTTGCCAGCCCCGGCCCGGGCCGCGGAACTGGGTCAGGTAGTTCGCGGTGCTGCCTATGGCATCGGGGATGCTCCACAGGTCCACGTCGCCGTCGGCGTCAAAATCCACCGCCAGGCGGCGGTAATTCGAGGGCATGAACTGCGACAGCCCCATCGCGCCGGCATAGGAGCCGCTGACCGCCAGCGGGTCCATGTCGCGCTCGCGCACCAGCTGCAAAAAGGCCTTCAGCTCGGAATAAAAGAAAGGCTGGCGGCTGGGGTGCTCCAGGCCCTGCGTGGCCAGCGAGTCCAGCACCCGATGCTTGCCGGTGTAGCCGCCATAGGCCGTCTCGACGCCGATGATGGCCACCACGTACTCGGCCGGCACGCCGTAGCGGCGCTCGGCGCGCGCCAGCCAGTCGGCCTGCGCGGCCCAGAAGCGCTGCCCGGCCGCGATGCGCTCGGGCGTTAAAAAGATCGCCAGGTACTCCGGCCAGGTCTTGGTGCGCTCGGCGGCGCCGCGCTCGGCGGCGATCAGTTCGGGGCGGCGCCGCGCCTGGCCCAGAAGCGCCAGCGTCTGCGCGGCCGGGATCTGCGCCTCGCGCTCAAGCTCGGCGGCCAGCGCGCGCGCGCGCGGGTGCTCGGCATAGTCGGCGCGGGCGGGCAGCGCGGCGCAGATCAGCGTCAGCGCCACGGCCAGGGTCGGCGTCCAGGGCGCGCCGCGGCGTCGGCAATCGGAGGGGCGGAGTCGGAATCTCACTGCAGGCTGCTGTTCTGGCGGTGGGCGTATATCGACATCATCAGGCCGAAGGCCACAGCCAGCGACAGGATCGAGCTGCCGCCGTAGCTCATCAGCGGCAGCGGCACACCGACCACCGGCAGGATGCCGCTGACCATGCCCATGTTGATGAAGACGTAAACGAAGACGGTGACGCTGAGCGTGCTGACCAGCAGGCGGCCAAAGCGGTCGCTGGCCGTGGCCGCGATCATCAGCCCGCGGGCGCAGATGGCGATGTACAGCGCCAGCAGCAGCATGGTGCCCAGAAAGCCGTGCTCCTCGCCAAACACGGCGAAGATGAAGTCGGTATGGGCCTCGGGCAGAAAATCCAGCCGCGCCTGGCTGCCCTCCAGCCAGCCCTTGCCGGACCAGCCGCCCGAGCCCAGCGCGATCTTGGATTGCAGGATGTGATAGCCGGCGCCCTGCGGGTCGGCCTCGGGGTCCAGCAGCGTCAGCACGCGGCGCCGCTGGTAGTCATGCATCGTCATCCACAACAGCGGCAAGCTCGCTAGTGCCGCGGCCAGGATCAGGCCGATGATGCGCCAGCGCACGCCGGCCAGAAACAGCATGAAGCCGCCGGGGGCGGCCACCAGCAGCGCGGTGCCCAGGTCCGGTTGCAGCACGATCAGCCCCACGGGCAGCGCGATCAGCACCAGGCCCAGCAGCGTGGGCAGCCAGCCCACCGGCCAGCGCGCGGGCGCGAGCACCGCGGCCAGGGCCAGCGGCAGCAGGATCTTCATCAGTTCCGAGGGCTGCAGCCGCACGCCGCCCAGCACCAGCCAGCGCTGCGAGCCGTTGACCTCGGTGCCAAAAAAATGCACGCCAACCAGCAGCAGCAGGCACAGCCCGTAGCCGGGCAGCGCGAGGCCATGGAACCACTGCGGCGGGCAGCGGGCCACCAGCAGCAGCGCCACCAGCCCCAGCAGCAGCCGCTTGGTCTGCGCCCAGGCGGCGGCGCCGTCGCCGCCGGTGGCGCTGTACACCGTGGCCACACCGACCAGGGACAACAGCAGCAACAGCCCGAACAGCCAGGGCTCCAGACAAAGCCGTTGCCAGAAACCCTCGCGGCGCATTGTGTCGCTGCCGGCCAGGCGCATCAGATGTCCGCCTCCAGGCACCAGGGGCGCCAGACCACGCCATCGCAGCGCATCAGGTAATTCTCCAGCATCACCTTGGCCACCGGCGCGGCCACCGCGCTGCCGCCGCCGCTGTGCTCGACGATGACCGACACGGCGATCTCCGGCGCCTCGGCGGGGGCAAAGGCGATGAACAGCGAGTGGTCGCGCAGCTTGTAGGGCACGTCGTCCAGCTGTGGCGCCTCGTCGTCCTCCTGCGACAGGCCGGCCACCTGCGCGGTGCCCGTCTTGCCGGCCACGCGAAAGGGCAGGCCCTCGCCGACGGCCCGCGCGGTGCCGCCCCAGCCGTGCACGACGGCCACCATGGAATCGTGGATCTCCTCCCAGTGGCGGCGGTCGCGCAGCTCCAGGCGCGGCAGCGGCACCACCGGCTCCTCGCGCACCAGCGCGCGGCGGCTGCGGGTCTGCACCACACGGGGTTCAAAGCCCTCGCCGCGCGTCGCGATGCGGACGGTCATCAGCGCCATCTGCATCGGCGTCATCAGCATGTAGCCCTGGCCGATGCCGACGTTCAGCGTTTCCCCGGGGTACCAGCTCTCGCCCAGCGCACCCATCTTCCAGTCGCGGCTGGGCAGGATGCCGACGTCCTCGGCGGGCAGGGGGATGCCGGTGGCGGAGCCGATGCCGAAGCGGCCGGCAAACTCGGCCAGCCGGTCGATGCCCATCTCGTGGGCCAGCTGGTAGTAGTACACATCGCAGGATTGGGCCACCGAGTCGCGCAGGTTGACGCGACCGTGCCCGCTGCGTTTCCAGTCGCGGTAGCGGCGCTGCTTGTCCGGCAGCGTGAACCAGCCCTGGCAATAGGTGTGGTCGCGCGGGTGGCGCAGGCCGTATTCCAGCCCCGCCAGCGCGAAGACCGGCTTGATGGTCGAGCCGGGCGGGTAACGGCCCTGCAGCGCGCGGTTGAACAGGGGGTTGCCGGGGTCGTCCAGCAGGCGTTGGTAGTCGGCGTGGCTGATGCCGTTGACGAAGAGATGCGGGTCGAAGGAGGGCATCGACACCAGCGCCAGCACGTCGCCATTGCGCAGATCCAGCGCAATGGCGGCGGCACGGCGGCCCTCCAGCTCGCCCTCGGTCGCCCTTTGCAAGTCGCTGTCCAGCGTCAGGCGCAGGTCCCAGCCAGGGATCGGCGCCTGATAGTCCAGCTCGCGCAGGCGCCGGCCCTGGGCATCGCTTTCCAGGCGGCGGGTGCCCGGGATCGGACGCAGCGCCTCTTCATAGGCGCGCTCGACGCCGGTTTTGCCGATGTGGCTGGCGCCGCGGTACACGCCGGCCTCGTCAGCGGCGAGGTCGCGGGCCGTGATGCCGCCCACATAGCCCACCAGGTGCGCCGTGGCCGAATCGCGCGGGTAGCGGCGGGTCAGCGTGGCCTGCACGCGTACGCCGGGCCAGCGCTCGCGGTTGACCTCCAGCCGGGCCAGCTCCTCGGGGCTGAGGTTGAGCTTGAGCGGCACCGGCTGGAACTCGCGCGCACCCTGGCGGCGGTCGTGGAAGCGCTGCAGCTCATGCGGCGCCAGGTTGACGAACTCGGCCAGCTCGTCGAGCGTGGCCTGCATGTCTTCGACCCGCTCGGGCACCACCTCGAGCTGCCAGCTCGGCACGTTGTCGGCCAGCACGGTGCCCTTGCGGTCGTAGATCAGCCCGCGCACGCCCTGCACCGGCAGGTCCGTGGTGCGGTTGCTGTCGGCCCGCCGGGCCAGCTGGCTGTGATCGCGGGTCTGCAGCAGCCACAGGCGGCCGCTGATCAAAGCCGACAGCAGCAATATGCCGGCCAGGGTCAGCCCCAGGCGCAGGCGAAAATCGCCGAGTTGCTCGCGGCCTTCGCTGAGCTGCATGGCCTAGAAGCCCTCCGCGTTGCGCCGGGCCAGCAGCGCCAGCGGCGCCCAGGCGGCGGCGGCCAGCAGCGGCGGCAGCCAATGGGCGGAGAGCGCGAAATCCCCCAGCCGCAGCAACCACTGCGTCTGCACCAGTTCATAGGCCACCAGCAACAGCGCCAGGCTCAGCAGCTGCTGCCACAGCGGCTGGCGCAGCAGCATGGCGCGCAGCAGCGCCAACAGGCCGCCAAACACGCCCGCCGGCAGCGCGTAGCTGCCCAGCGGCAGGTGCAGCAGCACATCCAGCCCCAGGCCCAGCACGAAGGCGCCGACAACCGCTGGCCCGCTGCCCAGCAGCAGCCCCAATGCCAGCAATGCCAGCATCAGCGGCGCATCGCGCAGCCCGCCGATGCCGGGCAGCGGCGAGGGCAGCGCGGCGGCCAGCAGGGCGGCAACGCACAGGAGCAGGATGACTAGGCGCGACAGCAACACGCGTACGGCGGGGGCGGGGCTGTTGGCAGTGTGCCCGAAGGCTCAGTCGGCCGCATTCTCCAGCACGACGACCACCTCGGGGCTGTCGCCGATGCGCGCCAGCGGTTGCGCATACACCTCGAGAAAACGCTCGCCCGGCGGGCTGCGCACCTCGGCCACCACGCCCACCGGGTAGCCCGGCGGGAAACGGCCGCCCAGGCCGCTGGTCAGCAGCAGGTCGCCGATGCGCACGTCGGCGTTCTGCGGCAGCCAGGACACGCGAAACACATGCGGCTCGCCGGTGCCGTGGACGATGGTCTGCCGGCCATGGCGCTGGATGACCACCGGGATCGCGTGGTCCAGCTCGGTGGCCAGCGTCAACACCGCCTCCTCGCGGGTCACCGAGCGCAGCTGGCCGAGCACGCCCGAGGCGCCCAGCACCGGCTGGCCCTCGCGCAGGCCGGCCTCGCGGCCTTCGCCGAGCACGGCCCGATGCGGGGCCGGGTGCAGGTCCAGGCGCGCCAGCGGCACCACGCGCAGCTTCTGCGGCAGCGCCTGGGTGGCGTCGAGCAGTTCGCGCAGGCGGTTGTTCTCGGCTTCGAGCGCGGCCATGCGCTGCAGCCGGGCCTTCAGCCGCAGCACCTCGCGCTGCTCGGCTTCGAGCTCCTCGGCCAGCGTTTGGGCCTGCTGGCTGCGCTGCTCGCGGCGATCCATCGCCTCCGGCAGGTTGCCCACCCAGCGCACGGGGGCCAGCAGCGTCATGCCGACCTCGCGCATGGCCGCGCCCAGCGCGTTGTCGCTGAGCTTTTCGGCAACGACAAAGACACCCAGGCCCACGGCGCCGATCAGCGTCAGTGCGACGATACGACGGCGCTGGCGCCGCCCCTGGGGCAGTGCGCTACCGTCCACGGACGGCGCCGCGGCTGGCGCGCTCAGTCAAGGATAAAGGCCGCCGCCTTGGCATCTTCGAGCTCGAGCAGGGCCCCGCCGCCGCGGGCCACGCAGGTCAGCGGGTCGTCGGCGATGACGACCGGCAGGCCGGTTTCCTCGGCCAGCAGCTTGTCCAGGTCGCGCAGCAGCGCGCCGCCGCCGGTCAGCACGATGCCGCGCTCGGCCACGTCGGAGCCCAGCTCCGGCGGCGTCGCCTCCAGCGCGTGCTTGCAGGCCGAGACGATCTGGCTCAGCGGGTCCTGCAGCGCGTCGAGGATCTCGTTGGAGTTCAGCGTGAAGCTGCGTGGCACGCCGGCCGACAGGTGGCGGCCGACCACATCGATCTCCTGGGGCTCGGCGCCGGGGAAGGCGGTGCCGATCTCCTGCTTGATGCGCTGCGTCAGCGAAGTCAGGCTGTCCCCGGTAAACGCCGCATCGCGTGACCGGGCCTGCCCGTAAGCCAAATCGATCTGTCCCTGCAAGGCGTCTGCTTCCTGTCGAAGTTGACGATTGACCGTGCCACCAGCCTCGCCGGCACGCGAAATAGTAGGGGCTCCCGACGCGGAAAACTCAGCCTGAATCCGCGCCCGGGATCTCTCGACTGCTGCCACCTGTTTCTCGTCAAAGTCGAGGATGATATTCTGCGCCTTGTCTCCGGAGGCGCCGTGACGCATTGCCTCTTCCTTGGACAGCTGTTGGACGTCCTGGTCGAGCTGCCCCCGGGTCATCGGGATATCGAACTCCCGCGCCTGGCCCTTCGACACGGCGTCCCTGAACTCTTGTTGCGTGACGGCGTCCCTGGCCTCCTGCTCGAAGACCGAGTCGATGCGGACATCCATCCGGGCGGGGTCCAGTCCGGCGGCCCGGGCCTGTCGCCGACCTTGTTCTGTCAGGCGGCCTGCTTCGTCCATGAGGCCAGGCTTTCGGAATATCGCCCTCCATGCTCTCGCGGCGATTGGGGAAAGGCCCTCAAACAGCACAGCCACGCCACCGGTTTCCAGCGAGCGCCCGACATCGATGTCACGTCCTTCGAAGAGATCCACCGC
>CAKZQS010000047.1 GCA_937141935.1 uncultured Ectothiorhodospiraceae bacterium | reverse complement strand
CCCGCCGCCCCGGGTGCGCCGAACACGCCCCCGGCCGGCGCCAAGCGCCTGCCCGTGGGCAAGGTCACCGTCAGCAGTGGGCCCAATACCGGGCGTTCGTTGAAGCTGGTCAAGGCCCTCACCACCCTGGGCAAGCCCGGGGTGCAGGTGGCGGCCATCACCCGCCGCGGCGATGGCTATTACGCCGTGCACGTCGGTCCGCCGACGGCGCCCAACCGGCCCAAGCTCAACGGCGACATGCTCGACAACAAGCCGCGCAAACTCAGCTCCGGCGACAGCCTGGAAGTGGCCGGCACGCAGATGCGGTTTTCGCTGGACTAGGCGCTCCACTCGGGCGCACGCGGCGGCGCGCGCATAGCGGTCAGCGCGGCGCCGCATGCCGCAAGCCGGCCCCAGCGAACCGGAATCAGCGCAGCGGAATCCGTCCCCGGCCGGGGTCAGTCCTGCGCTTGCGGCGTGATGGCGGCGCCCAGACTCGCCTCGCCGTGGGCCACGCGCCCCCCGAGCGCGGTCAGTAGTTCATAGGGCGCCGTACCGGCGGCCGCGGCGGCCACCTCTACCGCCTGCGCGCCGGCGCCCCACAGGCCGACCCAGTCGCCCGGCGCCAGCGTCGCGTCCGCCGGCACCTCTGCGGCGATCATGTCCATCGACACCCGGCCGCGCAGCGGCAGCGCATGGCCAGTGACCGTTTGCAGCGGGTAGTCGCTACCGGCCAGGCTGCGCAGGATGCCGTCGGCATAGCCGGCGGCCACAATCGCGATGCGTGTGGCCGTCGGTGCCGTCCAGGTGGCGCCATAACCCACGCCGTGCCCGGCCGGGAGCGTCTTGACGTCCAGCACCCGCGCCTCCAGCCGCATCGCCGGGCGCAGGCCCAGGCCGGCGCGTGCCGCCGAGTCCAGCGCGAAGGGCAGCACGCCATAGAGCATCAGCCCGGGCCGCATCAGGCCGACGCGGGTCTGCGGCCAGGCCACGACGCTGGCGGAGTTGGCCACCGACAGGCGGGCCTCGGGGAAGGCGCCGCGCAGGTGCGTCTCGAGGGCCTGCAACTGCCCGCGCATGTGCGCCAGCGCCGCGGCGTCCTCCTCGTCCGCGCAGGCCATGTGCGTCATCACGCCGGCGCAGCAGGCCTGCAGCCGGGCATCCAGCTGCGCGGCCACGGCGCCGGCCTCGGCGGCGGCGAAACCCAGCCGGCCCATGCCGGTGTCGAACTTGAGCCAGAAGCGTGGCGGCGCGGGCCGCCGCCGCAGCTCGTCGAGCTGGTATTGCGCGTGCACCACCACCGTCAGGCCCAGGGCCTCGGCGCGGTCCCATTGCTCGGCCTCGGTCAGCCCGCCCAGCACGCAAATCGTCTCGCGCCGGCCGCCCTCGCGCAGCGCCACGGCCTCGCTGAGCGCGGCAACGGCGAAGCTTTCGACCCGCCCGGCCAGCGCCGCGGCCACGCGCAGCGCGCCATGGCCATAACCATCGGCCTTTATGACGGCCATGACCGCGGCCTGCGGGGCCAGGCGCCGCACCACGGCGAGGTTGTCGCGCAGGGCCTGCGGGTCCACCCAGGCGCGCACCCGGCCGGCGGTCGAGGCGACCGGGTCGCCCGCGACCCCCACCATCAGCCGTCGAACTCCGCGTCGTAGCTGTAGGTGGCCAAGTTCTCGAAGCGGGTCAGGTGCCCCAGGAAGGAGGTGCGCACCGTGCCGATGGGGCCGTTCCGCTGCTTGGCGATGATCAGCTCCGCGGTGCCCTTGTCCGGGCTGTCCGGGTTGTAGACCTCGTCGCGGTAAATGAAGGTGATCAGGTCGGCATCCTGCTCGATACCGCCGGATTCGCGCAGGTCGGCCATGCGCGGGCGCTTGTTGTCGCGCGACTCCACGCCCCGGTTGAGCTGCGACAGCGCGATGATCGGCAGTTCCAGCTCCTTGGCCAGCGACTTCATCGCCCGCGAGATCTGCGCGATGTCGTTGGTGCGGTTCTCCTTGCTGCCCGGCACCTCCATCAGCTGCAGGTAGTCGACCAGAATCAGCCCCAGGCCATGTTCGCGCTTGAGCCGGCGCGCGCGGTTGCGTAGTTCCTGCGGCGACAGGCTGCCGTCGTCGTCGATGAAGATCTTGGCCTCGCGCAGTGTCACCGCCGCGGAGTTGATGCGGGCCCAGTCCTCCTTGCTGAGTGAGCCACTGCGCAGCGCCTGCTGGTTGATCCGCCCGTGCGAGGCAATCAGGCGCATGGCCAGCTGCTGCGCGGGCATTTCCAGCGAGAACACGGCGACCGGCACGCCGCTGGTCAGGGCCGCGTGCTCGGCCCAGTTCATCGCCAGTGAGGTCTTGCCCATCGCCGGCCGGCCGGCCACGACGACCAGGTCGCCGGGTCGCAGGCCGGTGGTCATCTCGTCGAACTTGCTGATCCCGGTCGGCAGCCCGGCCACGCCGCGCGATTCGCTGATCAGGCGGATTTCTTCGACCGCCGCCGGCAGCAAATCGACCAGGTTGGCCGCGGCGCTGTCGCTGCGCGAGCGCCGGTCGGCAATCGCGAAAACCTGCTGCTCGGCGAAGTCGAGCAGGTCGCGGGTGTCCTCGCCCTCGCGGGCGTGCACCTTGGCCACGATGTCGGTGGCGGCATGGATCAGCGAGCGCCGGATCGCATGCTCGCGCACGATGTCGGCATAGGCCACGGCATTGATGGCCGTAGGCGTCTGCCCGGCCAGCTCGACCAGGTAGGCCAGGCCGCCGCCGTCCTCCAGTTCGTCGCGGCTCTCCAGGGCCTCGGCCACCGTCACCGGGTCGATCGGCTGGCCGCGGCGGCCGAGCTCGGCCGCCGCCTTCCAGATCAGACGGTGTTCGCTGCGATAGAAGTCCTCGGCGATCAACCGTTCGGCCACGGCGTCGTAGTGGCGCCCGCCCAGCAACAGCGCGCCGAGCACGCTTTGCTCGGCCATCGGGTTATGCGGCGGGGCCTTGGAGCCGCGGCTTAGCGTCTCGTCCATCCGTTCATACTAGCCTGCATCGCGGCCGGGGTTAGGGCCGGTCGCGGGCCGCCGCGCCAGGCGCGACGGCGGGCAAAAAAAAGCCGGTGACGCAGTCGCTGCGCCACCGGCGGTTTTGCGGTCTGGCACCGCCGGGGTCGGGGGCCCTCAGGCGGCGGCCTGGGGCTCCACAACGACGGTAATCGTCGCCTCGACATCCGGGTGCAGCGCCACCGTGGCCTGGTGCTCGCCGACTTCGCGCAGCGCCTGGTCCAGGATGACCTCCTTGGGCTCGATCTCCAGACCGGCACTGGCGGCGGCTTCGGCAATCTGGGCCGCGGCGACGGAGCCGTAGAGCTTGCCCTCTTCCGAGGCCAGCGCCTTGACCGTGACCGTCTTGCCGTCGATGGCCTGGTGGCGCATCTTGGCGGCGTTCATCGAGTCTTGGGCGGCCTTCATCAGCTCAGCCTTGCGGGTCTCGAACTCGGCCACGTTGGCCTTGTTCGCCGGCAGCGCAATGCCTTTGGGAATCAGGTAGTTGCGGCCATAACCGGCGCGCACCTTGACGGTATCGCCGAGGTCGCCGAGGTTGCGCACGCGCGACAGCAGAATGACTTCCATGCTCGGCTCCCCTTAGAAGTGGCGGTCGGTGTAGGGCAGCAGCGCGAGGTAACGCGCGCGGCGGATCGCCTTGGAGAGCTGGCGCTGGTAGCGCGCCTTGGTGCCGGTCACCCGGCTGGGCACGATCTTGCCGTTCTCCAGGATGTATTGCTTGAGCATCGCCAGATCTTTGTAATCGATCTCTTCGATGCCCTCGGCCGTGAACTTGCAAACCTTGCGACGGCGGAAATAACGGGCCATCAGTTGCTCTCCTGCTTCGTCGATTCGGTGTCGGCGTCCGCGTCAGCAGCCGCCTCGGGGGCCGGGCTGTCCGCGGCCGGGGCGTCCTTGGCCACAGCCTCTTTGGCCGGAGCCTCTTTGGCCGGAGCCTCTTTGGCCGCGTCCTTGGACTCGCCCTCGCCGCCGCGCTCACCGCGGGACAGCTCGGCCTGAGCCTTGGCCTTGTTGGCCTGCTTGATTTCTTCTTCCTTGGCCAGCGGCGACTGCTCGGTGATCGCACCGTCGCGGCGAATGACCAGGTGACGCAGGATGGCGTCGTTGAAGCGGAAGCTCTGCACCAGTTCGTCGAGCGTTTCCTGCGGCACTTCGATGTTCACCAGCGCGTAGTGCGCCTTGTGCAGCTTCTGGATCGGGAAGGCCAGCTGACGCCGCCCCCAGTCCTCGCCACGGTGCATCTTGCCGCCGGCCTCTTCGGAGATGGCGCGGTAGCGTTCGAGCATGGCCGGGACCTGCTCGCTCTGGTCCGGGTGGACCAGGAACACGATTTCGTAATGTCTCATGGAATCCTTCTGGATGTACGAGAAGTACAGTCCCCCGAACACAGCGGTGGGACAAGGAGTGCGCCGTCGCCGACGCAGCCGCGCATTATAGGCGGGCTAGGGGCCTTCCGGCAAGGCCGCCAGGCGCTGGCGGCGGGCCTCGTAGAGCACCACGCCGGTGGCCACCGAGACATTGAGGCTGGACACGCTGCCCAGCATGGGCAGCGACAGCACCGCATCGCAATGCTCGCGGCTGAGCCGGCGCAGCCCCTGCCCCTCGTTGCCCAGCACCACGACGCAGCCGCGCGCGAGATCGGCGGCATAGAGCGAGGCATCGGCCTCGTCGGCCAGCCCGTAAACGGCCAGCCCGTGGCGGCGCAGCGTGGCCAGCGCCTGGGCCAGATTGGGCACGGTCAGCAGCGGCAGGCTCTCGGCCGCCCCGGCCGCCGTCTTGCGGGCCACGGCCGTCAGGGGCGCGCCGCGACCGCGCGGCAGCAGCACCGCATCGACACCGGCGCCATCGGCACTGCGCAGGCAGGCGCCGAGGTTACGCGGGTCCTCCAACCCATCGAGCACCAGCAGCAGGGGCTGGTCGGGCAGCGTGGGCAGCAGGCTCTCGAGGTCGGTCAGCGCGGGCCCGGCGCTGTCGGCCTGCAGCCAGCCCGCGGCGCCCTGGTGCTTGAGCCCGGCCGGTGCGGCCACGGCCAGGGCCGTCGCGTCGCCGCGGCGAACCGGCACGCCGGCCTGCTCGGCCGCCTCCAGCAGCGCCTGCTGGCGCTTGTTCAGGCGGCCGGCAAGCAGCAACAGCTGCGCCAGCCGCCCCGTTTCCAGGGCGGCGGCGCAGGCGTGCAGGCCGGCGACGTCGGCTTCGGTCGCCGGCATGCGCGCGGGGCCTTAGGAGCCCAGGTAGGGCGGCGGGGTGTAGGCCGCGCCCTCGTTGCCTTCCACGATCGCCTTGATGACGATGTCCACGCGGCGGTTCTGCGCCTGGCCGGCCTTGGTCGAGTTGTCGGCCAGCGGCTCGCTCTCACCGCGACCCTCGGTCACGATGCGCTCGGGCAGCACGCCGGCATTGCGCAGCACGCTGGCGACGCTGGCGGCACGGCGCTCGGACAGGCCCTGGTTGTAGTCGGCCGCACCGGTCGAGTCGGTATGGCCGACGACGTGAATCACCGTCTTCTCGTAGTCCTTCAGCACGTCGGCGATCTTCTGGTAGGTCGGCCGGGCGCCGGAGCGGATCTGCGCGCTGTCGAAGTCGAAGGAGACATCCGAAGCCACGCCGACCTTCAGGGCATCGCCGGCCAGGCGCGTGATGTTGAGCTCCTCACGCGCGGCCTCGGCGGCCAGTTCGCGCTCCAGCTCGGCCTGCTGCTGGTCCATGTAGTTGCCCACGGCGCCGCCGGCAATCGCGCCGACCACGGCACCGATGTAGCGACCCTTGTCGCCGTCGACCTGGTGGCCGGCCACGGCGCCCACGATGGCGCCAATGGCGGCGCCGCGCTTGGCGCGCTTGTTCGGGTCATCCGCCGCGCAGCCCGCGAGCAGCAGGCTTGCCACTACCGACGCCGCCACCATGTGACGGCCATTGAGTTGCCAGTCTTTCATCGTCGCTTTCTCCTGGGGTTTTGAGAACGGTCGCCACCGGCCTTCGCGGCCGAGGGCAATTGCAGATCGATCTTGCGTTGCGCCGGGTGGACGGCCGCGATGCGGACCTTGAGTTCCTGCCCGAGCTCAAAAGTCTGGCCGCCGCGCCTGCCGCGCAGGCGTTGCGAGTCAGACTCGTAGACGAAGTAGTCGTTCCCGAGGTCGCTGATGTGCAGCAACCCGGAGATGCCATAGCCCTCGAGTTCCACGAACAGGCCGAATTCTGTCACACCGCCGATACGGCCCGGCAGCACCTCGCCGACCTTGTCGGCCAGGTAGTCGCACTTGAGCGCCTCGATGACGCCCCAGGCCGCCTTGTCGGCCCGACGCTCCAGCATCGAGCACTGCCCGCCCAGTTCCACCCAGTTTTCCTTGGGCGTCTTGGGCCCGCCGATCATCGCGTACAGCGCCCGGTGCACCAGCAGGTCGGGGTAGCGGCGGATCGGCGAGGTGAAGTGCGCATAGTCGGTCAGAGCCAGGCCGAAGTGGCCGGCGTCCGAGGGGGCGTACACGGCCTGCTGCAGGCTTTGCAGCACGGCCAACTGGATGCTGTCGGCCTGCGGGTGGTCGACCGCGCGGGCCAGCAGCGCCGCATAGTGGCGCGGTTCGGGCTGCTCGCCGCCGCCCAGGCTCAGGCCGACGCCGCCGGCAAAGGCGCGCAGCGCGGCCAGCTTGTCGGCCGAGGGCGGCTCGTGAATGCGGGCCAGGAAGGGCTGGCCGGCGCCGCGCAGCGCCCGCGCCGCGGCCACATTGGCGAGGATCATGCACTCCTCGATGATGCGGTGGGCCACGGTACGCGGCGGGGTGCGCAGGCCGGAGACCTGGCCCTCGTCATCCAGCTGCACCTGCAGCTCGCGGCTGACGAAATCCAGCGCCCCGCGGGCCTCGCGGTCGGCCATGCGCTTGCCATGCAGCTTGGCCAGGTTGCGCAGGTTGCGGCGGATGCCCCGGTTCCAGGTGTCCGGCATGTCGCCGTCCAGCGCCTGCGCGACCTCCTCGTAGATCAACCGCGCCTGGGAACGGATCAGGGCCGGGAAAAAGCGAAAGCCCTTGAGCTGGCCCCTCATCGAGATCTTCATCTCGCAGACCAGCGCCGCGCGGTCCTCCAGCGGGCGCAAGGAGCACAGATCGTCGGCCAGCCGGTGCGGCAGCATCGGAATCACCCGGCCGGGGAAATAGACCGAGGTGCCGCGCTCGCGCGCGCTGCGGTCCAGCGCGTCGCCGGGCCGCACATGCGCCGAGACATCGGCGATGGCCACATACAGGCGAAAGCCCGGCCCGCGCCGCTCGACCAGAACCGCGTCGTCGTAGTCGCGCGCGTCGGCGCCATCGATGGTGACGAAGGGCTTGTCGCGCATGTCCTCGCGCGGCAGCAGCTCGGCGGGGCCCGCGATGTCCTCGGCCGCCTGCAGCGTGTCCGCGTCGAACTGGGTGGGCAGCTGAAACTCGTCGATCATCGCGGCGATGCGCAGTGCGGCGTCGGGCGTTTCGCCCAGCAGCTCGATCAGCTGCGCCTGCCCGCCCTCGACGCGGGCGCGGGCGTACTGGCCATGGGCGGCCTCCTCGGCGCCGAGCAGCGGCAGGGTGCCCTCGCGGATGGCCGACTCCAGCCGCAGCTGGGTCGGCGCCGAGCGCTTGTCAATGCGCCCCACGACCTCGCTCTGCGCCGGCGCGTCGAGCAGCGTGTAGCCACGCAGCAGCCCGGCCTCCTCATCGATGCGCGTGCAGGCGATCACGGCGCCATGCGCCGGGCGCGGCAAGTCGCGGTCTATGGCCAGCGACTGCCCGCCCTCTTCCAGGATGGCCAGGTCCGGCCCGCGCAGTCGGCGGGCGACCCGGGCCCGGGGTTCAGCGCCCCGACGGGAAGATTTTTTGTGGTCGTCTCTTGACAAGAAATTTTCCTTCTTTAAGATGCGCGCCTTCGTCGCCGAAGTGGCGGAATTGGTAGACGCGCTAGATTCAGGTTCTAGTAGGGGAAACCCTGTGGAGGTTCAAGTCCTCTCTTCGGCACCACGGTATCGGAAAAGCCCGCAATTGCGGGCTTTTTTGTGCCTGCTCGCCAGCGCCGCTGACCAAGGTCACCGCCGCGCCGAGCGTCGCGGCGCCCCCTTCCCATGCCACCACGGCGCGCGCATTGCGCCGTGCCGGGCGGCGGCCGAAGCCCCGCCGAACCGCCGCTGCCCGGCCAGTGTGCGAGGCCAATGATGACAGGGCCATGGCAGGACGCTGCGCGCCCACAGCACGCCCGCGCAGGTACGGAGTCCCGTCGCGGCGATGATCAGCACAACCCCTGGCGTCGTGCTCGCTCGGCGACCGCCGCGCAGCGCCCAGCGCCGGCAGAGGCCCTGAGCGGCGCTCAGCGGGCGTTGCCGCCGCGCGCCGCCCCGCGGCACCGATGTCCGCGCCGGCGGCCGGCTCCGGGCGATAGCGGCGCCCTGCAGCGGGCAGGCAGGCCGGCACACCCGGCCCCGCGGACCCGCCGAGCGCAGGGGCACACGCGGCGGCGGCCCGGCGCTCAGTCGCCGCGGTAGGGATGGCGCAGGATGATCGTGTCGTCGCGATCCGGGCCGGTGGAGATCATGTCCACCGGCGCCAGCACCAGTTCCTGGAGCCGATCCAGGTAGCGTCGCGCCGCCTCGGGCAGATCCTCGTAGCGGCGCACGCCGGCCGTGCTCTGCGTCCAGCCCGGCCAGTCCTCGTAGATCGGCTGGCAGCGGGCATAGGCGGCCGCGCCGTAGGGCCAGTCGGCCTGCGCCTGCCCGTCCACGGTGTAGCCGGTGCAGATGCGCACCGTCTCCATGCCGTCAAGCACGTCCAGCTTGGTCACGCACAGCGCGCCGATGCCGTTGTTGATCACGGCGCGGCGCACGGCCACGGCGTCGAACCAGCCACAGCGCCGCGGGCGGCCGGTGGTGGCCCCCACCTCGCCGCCGCGACGCGCCAGCGTGGCGCCAATGTCGTCATGCAGCTCGGTCGGGAACGGGCCGGCGCCCACGCGCGTGGCATAGGCCTTGACGATGCCCAGCACGACATCCAGCGAATTCGGCCCCAGGCCGGTGCCGGCGCTGGCGCCACCCGCCGTTGTGGTGCTGGAGGTGACGAAGGGATAGGTGCCGTGGTCAACATCCAGCAACGAGCCCTGCGCGCCCTCGAAGAGCATGGTCTCGCCGGCCTCGCGCAAGCGGTGCAGATGCTCGGTGACGTCACAGAGCATCGGCGCCAGCCAGGCCGCCATCTCGCGGGTTTCGGCAATCACGGCCTCGACCTCGACCGGCTCGGCCTGATAGAGCTGGGTCAGCAGGAAGTTGTGATAGCCGACCAGCTCGCGCACGCGGCCATCGAGTTCCTCGACATCGCGCAAATCCCCGGCGCGCAGCGCGCGGCGGGCCACCTTGTCCTCGTAGGCGGGGCCGATGCCGCGGCCGGTGGTGCCGATCTTGTCGGCGCCCTTGGCCCGCTCGCGGGCCTGGTCCAGCGCGACATGGCTGCTCAGGATCAGCGGGCAGGCCATGCTGACCCGCAAGCGCTCGCACACCGCGACGCCACGCGCCTCCAGCTCGGCCACCTCGCGGCGCAGATCCGGCACCGACAGCACCACGCCGTTGCCGATCAGGCAGTCCACGCCCTCGCGCAAAATGCCCGAGGGGATCAGGTGCAGCACCGTTTTCTCGCCGCCGATCACCAGCGTGTGCCCGGCGTTATGGCCGCCCTGGAAGCGGACCACGGCCCGGCATTGTTCGGTGAGCAGATCGACGATCTTGCCCTTGCCTTCGTCGCCCCACTGGGAGCCGATGACTACTACGCTGCGATTCATGATGTGCTGTCGGTGATGATCCAGTCGTCCCCGTCGCGGCACAACCGCGGGCCGGGGGTGAAGTCCTCGTCGGGCATGCGCTGCAGCACCCGACGGCCGGCATTGCGCAGCTCGCGGATGCTGGCCAGCAGCGCGGCCTCGTCGCCGGCCGGCGCCTGCACGACCTCGGCCGGTCCGGCCGGGGCCTCGGACTCGGGCAGCAGCCCGTTGAGGTCGGCCGAGAAACCGGTGGCCGGGCGGGCCGCGCCGAACACGCGGCCAATGCCGTCGTAACGCCCGCCGCGGGCGAGCGCCTGCCCGCGGCCGTCGCGATAGGCGGCCCAGGTGACGCCGGTGTGGTAGTGAAAGCCGGTCAGCTCGCCGCAGTCCAGGTGCTGGGCCACGCGCGGCAGGCGCTCACGCAGCCGCCGGCTCAGCTCCAGCAACTCGTCGATGGCCGCGGCACAGGCCGCCGGCGCCCGCGGGCGCAAGCCCTCCAGGTGTTCCGGCGGGCCATGCCAAGTGGCCAGCTCGACCAAGGCCTCCTGCGCCGAGGCCTCCAGCCCCAGATTCTGCGCCTGGGCGCGAATTTCGCCCGGCGCCTTGCGCTGGATGGCGGCGCGCAGCCCTTCGCTGTCGGCCTCGCGCAGGTCCGCCGGCAGCAGTGCGCGCACGATGCCCACATGGCCCAGATCCAGCGTCAGCTCGGCGCCGCCGCCGCCATTGCCACTGCGCAGCAGGATCTCGCACATCAGCGAGATCACCTCGATGTCGGCGTCAAGCTGCGGCGCGCCGAAGATTTCCGCGCCGAGCTGGCGCAGGCTCCGCGGGCCGCCGGGCACCTCCGGGTGGGTACGCAGCACGGTGCCCAGGTAGCACAGCCGGCGCACGCCGCGGGCGTCGTCGGCGTAGCGGTTGGCATCGATGCGCGCGGCCTGCGGCGTGATGTCCGCCCGCAGGCCCAGGCGGCGGCCGTTGGTCTGGTCGGTCACCGCGAAGGTGCGCAGTTCCAGGTCACGGCCGACGCCGCTGTGCAGGCTGTCGGTGTATTCGAGCACCGGCGGCAGCACCAGCTCGAAGCCGTGCCGGGCAAAGGTATCCAGCACCTCGCGGCGCATCGCGTCCAGCCGCCAGGAATCGGGCGGCAGCCATTCCTCGACGCCGTCAGGCAGCATCCATCGCATCGTGTCGCTCTTTAGGGTCCGAGCAATTGAAGCAGCAGCACGCCCAGGCCCATCGTGATGGCGCCAAAAACGCGCAGGCTGCGGTCAGGCAGCTGCGCCAGGCGCAGCATCATGCGGCGCCAGCGACTGGGCCCGATGAAGGGGCCGATGCCCTCGATCACCATGGCCAGCGCCAGCGCCGTAAGCAGGGCCTCGGTCACCGTCGGTCGTCCGGGCGTCGCCCGCCGGCCTAGTCGGCGCCGCTGGCGCTGCGGAAGTAGCGGAACAGCTCGCTGTCAGGCTCCAGCACCAGCACGTCGTCCGAGTTGGCCAGCGCGCGACGGTACAGCTCCAGCGAGCGGTAGAAATTGAAGAACTCGGGGTTCTTGCCATAGGCCTCGGCGTAGATCTTGGTGGCCTGGGCGTCGCCGCTACCGCGCAGCTCTTCGGACTCGCGGTAGGCATTGGCCAGGATGACCTCGCGCTCGCGGTCGGCCTCGGCACGAATACCCTCGGCCACCTCGGCGCCGCGGGCGCGCAGGTCGGCGGCCACGCGCTTGCGCTCGGCGCGCATGCGGTCGTAGACCGAGTCGCTGACGGTGTCCGGCAGGTCGATGCGCTTGACCCGCACATCCACCAGCTCGATGCCCAGCTCGCTGACCTTGTCGGCCGCCGCCTCTTCCAGCGCGCGCACGATCTCGCGGCGCTCGCCGGACACGGCCTCCTGAATCGTGCGGGTACCGAACTCGTTGCGCAGGCCGCGGTTGATGATGTCCGACAGGCGCTCCAGCGCCACGCTCTCGAAGCCGCCGGTGGCCCGGTAGAAGCGGCCCACATCGACGATGCGCCACTTGACGAAGAAGTCCACCTGGACGTTCTTCTTCTCCAGCGTCAGGAAGCGCTCCGGCTGCTTGTCCAGCGACAGGATGCGGCGGTCGAAGAAGCGCACGTTCTGAAACAGCGGCGCCTTGAAGTGCCAGCCCGGCGCATAGTCGGTGCGCTTGATCTCGCCCAGCTGCAACTTGACCGCGTACTCGCGCTCGTCGACAACAAAGAAGGAATCCAGCGCCAGGCCGGCGGCGATGGCCAGCAGAATCAGGCCAACCAGGGAATTGATGCGCATCAGCGGCGTCCTCTCTCGCGCAGGCTGTCGCGGCCGTCACGGCTGCTCGGGGAGCGCGGCGCGCCCATGCTGCCGCCCCGGCTGCCGGTGTTGTTCGACGACGGCAGGTTCGGCGGCGCGTCCAGCGTGCGGCCACCCCGGTTAATGATCTGGTCCAGCGGCAGGTACAGCAGCGGGGCGCCCGAATCGACATCGATCATGACCTTGCTGGCATTGCCCAGCACCTCGGTCATCGTTTCCAGATACATGCGGTCGCGGGTGATCTCCGGCGCCAGCTCGTATTCGCTGCGCAGCTGATCGAAGCGGCTGGCATCACCCGAGGCGCTTTCGACGACGCGGGTCTGGTAGGCATTGGCCTCGGCCAGCATGCGCGCGGCCTCACCACGGGCCACCGGCACCACCTCGTTGGCGTAGGCCTCGGCCTCGTTGATCAGGCGCTGCTCGTCCTCGCGCGCCTTGATCGCGTCGGCGAAGGCGCCCTGCACCGGATCCGGCGGCTGGGCATCCTTGATGTTGACCTCGGTCACAACGAGGCCGGTGTCATAGCTGTCCAGCGTGTCCTGCAGCAGCAGCTTGGTGCGCTCGGCCACTTCCTCGCGGCCGGCGGTCAGGATGAAGTCCATGCTGGACTTGCCCACCACCTCGCGTAGCGCGCTCTTCAGGCCATGGCTCAGCGTCTGGTCGGGGCTGCGGGTGTTGAACAGGTAGGCACGCGGGTCGGACACGCGGTATTGCACGCCCAGTTCCAGGTCGACGATGTTCTCGTCCTGGGTCAGCATGACCTGGCGGTCGGTGACGTTGCGGATGCCGTCGACGTTGACCTTCTCCACCGTCTGGAAGGGCGCCGGCACATGCCAGTGCGGGCCTTCGCCGGTGGTCGCGAGGTACTTGCCGAATTGCAGCACCACGCCGCGCTCGCCGGGCTGCACGATGTAGAAACCCGTAAACAGCCAGACCACAAGGCCGATGCCCGCGACGATCGCGATCAGGCCCTTCGGCAGGCCGCCGCCGTCGCCGCCACCACCGCTGTTGTTGCCGCCGCCGCCGAATTTGCGCCGAAACTTGCGGAACACTTCTTCGAGGTCGGGCGGGCCCTGCTGGTCCCAGGGGTTCTTGTTGCCGGGCTCGTTCCAGGCCATCTGCGCGTCGCTACCGGGGGTTGAGTGCGAATTGTCGCATGATCGCGCGCGCTCAGTCCGCGCGGCGCTCGATGCTCTCCAGGGGCAGCTGGTGCTCGCGACAGAGCCGCGCCAGGCGCTCGGCCGGCATGCGCACGCGCAGCTCCCAGCCGCCGGCCTCGCTGGGCGCCTCCTCCTGCACGGCCTCGCTGGCGTGCAGGCGAGCCCGCAGCCGGCCGGCCTGCGGCGGCAGCGTCAGCCGCGCCTCGCGCAGCCCGCCGCCGAGGCGCTCGGCAATGGCCTGACGCAGGGGCTCCAGGCCGGCGCCACTGCGCGCCGAGACCCAGGCCCGTTCGGCCACGCCGTTCGGGTCGCGCTCCAGCAGCGGCGCGGGCGGCCGCTCAAGCAGATCCACCTTGTTGGCCACCAGCAGCACCGGCCGGTCTTCGGCGCCGATCTCGTCGAGCACCTCGCGCACCGCGCGCCGCTGCTCATCGTTGTTGGGGTCCGCGGCGTCGTAGACCACCAGCAGCAGGTCGGCCTCCACCGCCTCCTCCAGCGTGGCGCGGAAGGCGGCCACCAGGGCATGCGGCAGGTCGGCCACGAAGCCCACGGTATCGGCCATCACCGCGTCGGCAATGCCGGGCAGCGGCAGCTGGCGCAGCGTGGTGTCCAGCGTGGCGAACAGCCGGTCGGCGGCGTAGACCTCGGAGCCGCTGAGCGTGTTGAACAGCGTGGACTTGCCGGCGTTGGTGTAGCCCACCAGGGCCACCACCGGCACCTCGTTGCGCTGCCGCCGGGCGCGGTTCAGCGCGCGGCCGCGGCGCACGTTGGCAATCTGCCGCTCGATCTGCTGCACCCGCCCGGCCAGCAGCCGGCGGTCGGTTTCCAGCTGGGTTTCACCGGGGCCGCGCAGGCCCACGCCGCCCCGCTGGCGCTCCAGGTGGGACCAGCCCCGAACCAGCCGTGTCGACAGGTGCTTGAGCTGCGCCAGCTCGACCTGCAACTTGCCTTCGTGGCTGCGCGCCCGGCGGGCAAAGATGTCCAGAATCAGGCCGTTGCGGTCGAGCACGCGTGTGCCGACGGCGCGCTCGACGTTGCGCTCCTGGGCGGGACTCAGCGTGTGGTCAAAGATCACCAGGCCGATGGCCTGCTCCTCGACCAGCGCGGCAATCTCCTCGAGCTTGCCGCGGCCGATGAAGGTGGCCGGGTCCGGGCGGTGGCGGCTGCCGCTGACCAGGCCGGCGATGCGGGAGCCGGTGGCCGCCACCAGCTCCACGAATTCCTCGCGCCCGGCCGCGCCGCGGCCGCCCGGCAGTTCCACCGACACCAGCAGCGCCAGGTCCTCCTGGCGGCTGCCGCCGACCGCCGAGGCGGCCGGTGTCAGTCCGGTGTCGCCGAGGCTGCCGGCAAGCGGCGCCTTGTCCGGCGTCTTATTCGGTGTCGTCGTCAGAGGCTTTCTCGCCGTTGCCGAAGTCCAGGCGCACCTGGCGCTGCGGCACGATGGTCGAAATGGCGTGCTTGTAGATCATCTGGCTGACCGCGTTGCGCAGCACCACCACGAATTGATCGAAGGACTCGATTTGTCCCTGCAGCTTGATGCCGTTGACCAGGAAGATGGCAACCGGCACGCGCTCCCTGCGCAGGGCATTCAGAAAGGGTTCCTGCAGGGTGTGTCCCTTGGACATTGTTATCTCTCCGGTGGCCTCGGGGGCCGGTTAATCGTTATCAGAGGAGTTATCAGGCGAAGTGTATCAGGCGGCGCTGCCGCCCTGACTTGCCCACTCGGACAGCAAACGCCCGGCCCGAGTTTCCAGATCCGCGGCGGCACTATCGAGCCAGTGGACCTCCGCATCGCGGCGCAGCCAGGTCAGCTGGCGCTTGGCGTACTGGCGGGTGGCAATGATCGCCCGCTCGACCGCCTCGGCCTCGCCGCAGCGGCCCTCGATCGCGGCGAAGAGCTGGCGATAGCCCACGGCCTTGAGCACCGGCAGCCGCGGGTCATAGCGCGGGTCGGCACGGGCGGCCCGCGCCTCGTCCCACAGGCCGGCCTCCAGCATCGCGGCAAAGCGCCGCGCGATGCGCTCGCGCAGCTGCGCCCGGTCGCCCGGCAGCAGCGCCAGCTTCAGCACCGGCCCGGCCCAGGGCTGCGGGCCGGGCTGGCTGCGCAGCAGGCCCTCGCGGCCCTGCCCCGTCTGCGCGTAGATCTCCAGCGCCCGCAGCACGCGCTGGGTGTCGTTGGGGTGCAGGCGTGCGGCCGTCTCCGGGTCCGCGACCACCAGCTCGGCATGCAGCGCCGGGGTGCCCTCGCGGGCGGCGCGCGCCTCCAGTGCCTGGCGCAGCGCCGGGTCCTCCGGCGGCAGCGCGTGCAGGCCTTCCAGCAGGGCCCGCAGGTACAAAAAGGTGCCGCCACACAGGATGGGGAGCCTGCCGCGCCCGGCGATGTCGGCAATGCAGGCGCGGGCGGCGTCCGCCCAACGCTGCGCCGTGCACACGTCCTGCCAGTCGTATACGCCCAGCAGGTGGTGGGGCACGGCGCGCATCTCGGCCGACGTGGGCTTCGCCGTGCCAATAGGCAGGCCGCGATAGACCTGCGCCGAGTCCATCACCAGCACCTCGCCGGCATGGCGCTCGGCCAGGCTGACCGCCAGGCCGGTCTTGCCGCTGGCCGTCGGCCCGAGTATGCAGACGAGCGGGCTGCGCTCAGCGTCCGCGCAGGAACCAGCCATCCAGTTCGTCCAGCGGAATCTCGCGCCAGGTCGGGCGGCCGTGGTTGCATTGGCCGCTGCGCGGCGTGCTTTCGATCTGCCGCAGCAGCGCCTCCATCTCCGGCAGGCTCAGCCGGCGCCCATGCTTGATGCTGCCCGCCTTGCAGGCGTGGTTGCCCAGCGCCCGGTCCAGCGCCGCCTCCAGCCGGTGCGTGTCGGCGCCCTCGCCGGCGTGCAGGTCGGCCAGCAAGTCGCGCACCAGGCGCTCCAGGTCATAGCCGGCCAGCAAGGCCGGCCGCGCCTGCACCGCCAGCCGGCCGGGGCCGCAGACGCGCAGCTCCAGGCCCAACCGCTGCAGCGCCTCGGCGGCCTCCTCGGCCGCCGCCAGCTCGCTTTCGCGCGCGGCGAACTCGAGCGGCACCAGCAGCGGCTGCGCCACGCAATGGGCCTCGCCCAGCGCGGCCTTCAAACGCTCCAGCACGATGCGCTCGTGGGCGGCGTGCATGTCGACCAGCACCAGGCCGCGGGCGCTCTGCGCCAGGATGTAGGCCTGATGCAGCTGCGCCAGCGGCGTGCCCAGCGGCTGCTCGGCCAGCCAGCCGGCCTGCTTTGGCGGCGCGGGGGCATCGGCGACGGCGGCCTCCGCCGCAGCGGCCGGCATCTGCTGGATGAGTGCGGCGACATCGCGTGCGGCTGCGCCTTCGGCGCTGGGCGCGGCGGCCGCCCAGTCGCCCCGGGGTTCATCGACCCCCGCCGCCGGGCCCAGGCCGAAGGCCGGCGCGTAGGGCGCGGACCGGGACCTGGACGCGGCAGTGGCGCCGGCACCTGTCAAACCGGAACCGACACCGGGTCCGCCATGGGCTCCGGCCGCGGGCATCGATGCGGCCTCGCGGGCGCGGTGTTCGCTGTGGATGGCCTGCATCGCGGCGCCGCGCAGGAAGCGAAAGACCTGCTGGCCCTCGCGAAAGCGCACCTCCTGCTTGGCCGGGTGCACATTGACGTCGACCTGCTCTGGCGGCAGCTCCAAGAACAGCACATAGCCCGGCTGGCGGCTGCCGTGCAGCACTTCGGCATAGGCGGCCCGCAGCGCGCCGACCACCAAGCGGTCGCGCAGGTAGCGGCCGTTCAGGAACACATACTGGGTGTCCGGCTGCACGCGCGACCAGGCCGGCCGGCTGGCGTAGCCGCTGAGCCGCAGCGGGCCCTCCTGCGCCGTGATGCGCATGGCCGCCGCCAGGAAGTCGGCGCCCACCAGGGCCTGCACGCGCGCCTCCAGCGTTTCGTGCGGGCGCGCCCACTGCTCGCGGCCGTTGTGGCGCAGGCTCAGCGCGATGTCCGGCCGCGCCAGCGCCAGCCGCCGGGCCATGGCCTCGATGTGGGTCCATTCCGTGCGCGGGCTGCGCAAGAACTTGCGCCGCGCCGGCACCCGGGCGAAGAGGTCGCGCATCTCGACGCTGGTGCCCCTGCCGCCACGCGCCGGCTCCGGCGCGCCGGCCGGGCGGCCGGGCCCGACCTCCACGGCCCAGGCGTGCTCGGCCGTCGCCGTGCGCGAAACCAGACGCAGGTCGGCCACGGCCGCGATGCTGGGCAGGGCCTCGCCACGAAAGCCCAGCGTCCGCAGCGCCTCCAGATCATCCAGGCGCGCGATCTTGCTGGTGGCATGCCGGGTCAGCGCCAGCGCGAGTTCCTCGGGCGCGATGCCACAGCCGTCGTCGCGCACGCTCAGCGCGTCGATTCCGCCCTGCTCCACGCTGATGTCGATGCGCGTCGCGCCGGCGTCCACTGCGTTGTCCAGCAGCTCGCGCAATACCGCGGCGGGCCGCTCGACGACCTCGCCCGCGGCGATTTGATTGATGAGCTCGGAGCTCAGTTCACGGATCGGCATCGGCGGACCTTGCCGCATGCCCCGCGCGCTCGGCAAGGTCGCGCCGCCACCGCCCCGGCCTGCGGGACGGCAGCGCCGGGAATGCGCCGGCCATCGCGCGATTTGCGAAGGCCTACGCCGGGGCCAGGCGCGCGGGCCTGATCTATCGAGCGCGGGCCCAAGGTGCACGGGCTGGGCGTGCGCGGGCCGGGCGCGCAGTCGCTAGCGCGCGGCCGTGGTGATCGGCAGCCGCAGCGTCTGGCCGACGCGGATCACATCGCCGCGCAGCGCATTGGCCGTGCGCAGCGCATCCAGGCCCACGCCAAAGCGCTCGGCGATGGTCGACAGCGTGTCCCCGGCGCGCACCGTGTATTCCTGCGGCGCCCCCGCCGGCACTTCGACCAGCCGCGCCGGGCGGTACTGGTGGAAATAGTCCTCGATGCCGCTGGCCAGGGCCGCGGCGATGCGCTGGCGGTGCCGGGCACTGCCCAGCTGGCGTTCCTCGCGCGGGTTGGAGATGAAGGCGGTCTCGACCAGGATCGAAGGCACATCCGGCGACTTCAGCACCACAAAGCCCGCCCGTTGCACGGTGCTCTTGTGCAGCCGGCCCAGCCCGCCCATGCCCTGCAGCACGCGGCTGGCGATGTCGACGCTGGCCTCCAGCGCCGCGTTTTGCGAGATGTCCAGCAGCACCGCGGCCAGGGTCTCGTCGCGATCCTGAATCTCGATGCCACCGACCAGGTCGGCCTCGTTCTCGCGCCGGGCCAGCAGGCGGGCATGTTCGGAGCTGGCGCCGCGATTGGACAGCACATAGACCGAGGAGCCATGCGCCCGGCGATCATCGAAGGCATCGGCGTGGATCGAGACAAACAGGTCCGCCCCGGCCTCGCGCGCGATACGAATGCGGTCGCGCAAGGGCACGAAGGTGTCGCTGTCGCGGGTCAGCCGCACGCGAAAGCCGGCCTGCGCTTCGAGCAGGCGCTTGAGCTCGCGGCCAATGCTCAGCGCGACGTTCTTCTCCATCAGCCCGCTGGGGCCGACGGCGCCCGAATCCTTGCCGCCATGCCCCGGGTCGATGACCACGACGACGGGGCGGGCCACGGCCGTCATCACCGGCGCGGTCGGGCGCGGCGCCGGCTGCGCCTCGGGCGCGGCCAGCACTGCGGGGGGTGCGCTCGCCACCGCGCTTTGCGGCGGCGCGCTCAGGCGGACCGTGATCGCGTGCGGCTCGCCGGCGGCCAGGCTGACCGATTCCGGCGCGGCCTCCAGGTCCAGCACGATGCGCAGCCCATCCTCCAGCGCGCCGAAGCGCAGCCGCTCGACGATGCCGGCCGCCGCACCCTGGGCGCCGCCCTGCGCGGCCCCGCTGACGTCGATAACGACGCGCTCGGGCCCATCCAGGCGGAACCAGCGCCATTGCACCGGGGCATCAAAGCGCAGTTCGACTTCGGTGCGCTCGGCGCTGGCCTGGCTGGCCGCCGACAGCAGCGTCGCCGCCTGCGCCGGCCCCCAGGCCGCCAGCAGCGCGAGCAGCACCGCGCAGGCACGCAGGCGCGCGCGGCGCATGGCGCCAACGCCCCCGCAGCGATCCCCGCGGCGATCCCGGCGGCAGGCCGGGCGGCTGGCAATGTGGACGAACGGCATGGCGGCGCGTCCCTCGCGACCCCGAATGCGGCGAGCATAGGCCACCCCGCAAGGGCCTGACAAGGTTTTTCTTAATGAAATTACAGATCTGCGCCGCTTTTCTCGTTCATCACCTCAAATAAACGCAGTAAGTGCTCGCCGGTGGGGCTGCTTGCGTGAATCTCGCAGCGCCGCCCCGCCCCCTCGGGGGCGAAGCGCAGGGCCAGGTCAAAGGCCCCCGCCAGCTCCGGCAGCCGGGCGGCCCATTCGACCAGCAGCAGCGGCTGCTCGGCGCGCAGTTCGACCCAGTCCAGCATCTCCAGTTCCAGCGGATCGGCGAGCCGGTACCAGTCCATATGCGCCGCCGGTGGCCGCGCCTGCGGGTACAGCTCCAGCAGGCTGTAGGTGGGGCTGGGGATCGGCCCGTCCACGCCGCAGGCGCGCAGCAAGGCGCGGCTGAAGTGGCTTTTGCCGGCGCCCAGCTCGCCATCCAGCGCCAGGGCCACGCGGGCCTGGGGCGCCTGCGTGGCGTGGCGGGCGAGCAGCGCCGCCCAGCGCTGGGCGAGCGCGTCGGTGTGCTCCGGCCCGGCCAGCCAGTCGCTCCACGCCGCCATCGCTCAGGCCCGCAGCCGGCCGAGCACGTCGATGACGTCCTGCGGCAGCAGGCTTGCGCCCTGCTCGGCGCGCAGCGCATCGCTGGTCGCGGCCAGCCACCAGGCCCCGGCCGCCGCGGCCTCGTAGGCGGCCAGGCCCTGCGCGCAGAGCGCGGCGACGATGCCCGCCAGCGCATCGCCCATGCCCCCGACCGCCATGCCCGGGTGGCCCTGGGGCACGATCAGCGGCGTATGGCCGGGGGCGCCCACCAGCGTGCGCGCGCCCTTCAGGATCACCGGGCACTCCCAGCGCGCGACCAGATCGGCCAGCGCCTGCAGGCGGTCGGCCTGGACCTCGGCGGCCTTGCGCCCGAGCAGCAGGCCGGCCTCGCCGGGGTGCGGCGTCAACAGCAGGTGCTTGGGGCGCAGCTGCGGGCGCTGCGACAGGGCCCACAGCGCATCGGCATCCCAGACCTGTTGCGCCGGCGCGCGCCGCAGCAGCGCCAGCCGGCCCCAGACCTCCTCGTCCCGGCCCAGGCCCGGCCCCAGACACAGCGCGTCGGCGCCCGCTGCGGCCTCCAGCAGCGCGCTGTGCCCGTCCGGCTGCACGCGCATCATCTCCGGCCACTGGGTCGGATGGTTGTCGGCCGTGTGGCCCAGCAGCGAGACCTTGCCGGCGCCGGCGCGCAGGGCGGCCCGCGCGGCCAGCACCAGGGCGCCGGCATATTGCGGCGCGCCGCCGACGCACAGCACATGGCCGCTGTCGCCCTTGTGCGCGCCGCGGCGGCGGGCCGGCCAGCGCAACCCGTCCAGGCGCAAGGCCGCCGGCGCCAAGTCGGCGGCCAGCGCCGCACGCGCGCCGCAATCGGCGAAGTGCACCTGGCCGCAGGCATCGATGGCCGCGCCGAGATCCAGCCCGACCTTGCGCGCGACGAAGCTGACGGTGTGGTCGGCCTGCACCGCGGTGCCGAGCGCGCGGCCGTCGTCGGCACTCAGGCCCGAGGGCACATCCAGCGCCAGCACGCCGCAGCCCGCTTCGGCGCGCAGCCGCGCGAGGGCCTCGATCCATTGCGCGGCCTGGCCCTCGGGCGGCCGCGACAGCCCGCTGCCGAACAGCCCGTCCACCAGCACATCGGCGGCCTGCAGCGGCCCGGCCTCGGGCGCCAGGCCCGCGCGCTGCGCCGCGGCCCAGGCGGCGCCGGCCGCGCCCTTGAGCGCCGCGGGGTCGCCAAGCAGGTGCAGGCGCACCCGGTAGCCGGCGGCCCGCGCCAGCCGCGCCACCTCGATGGCATCGCCCCCGTTGTTGCCCGGCCCCGCCAGCAGCGCCAGGCTGCGCGCCGCCGGCCACTCCCGCTGCAGCACCCGCAGCGCCGCGCGGGCGGCGCGCTGCATCAGCGCATAGTCGCTCAGGCCGAGGTCGCCCATGGCCCGGCGGTCGATCTCACGCACCTGCGCGGCGGTGAAACATGGCGTGGTCTGCAACATAGGGGCGATTATAGAAAGATGCCCGCACCTGCCGATTCCCCGCCCGCCAACACGGCGGCCGCCAAGACGGCCCCGGACGCCGGCCTGAGCCCCGCGCAGATCGCCGCGCAATTGCCCGCCTGGGGCGCCGCCCTGGGCTTTTCCGGCGTCGCGGTCGCCCGCGTGCAGCTCGCCGAGGACCTGGGCCTGCTCGAACGCTGGGTCGCGCAGGGCCGCCACGCCGGCATGCAGTGGCTGGCCGACAGCCTGCCGCTGCGCGCCGACCCCGAACGTGTGCACCCCAATACCTTGTCGATCATCAGCGTCAAGTGGCCCTACTGGCCGGAAGCGACGCTGGCCCCGGCGCAGCACACGCTGGCCGACCCCCGGCGCGGCTATGTGGCGCGCTATGCGCTGGGCCGCGACTACCACAAGAGTTTTCGCCAGCGGCTCAAGCAGCTGGCGCAGCGGATCGCCGCGGCCGCGCCGCCGCTGCGCTATCGCGTCGCGACGGACAGCGCGCCGCTGCTGGAAAAGGCGCTGGCCCGCGACGCCGGCCTGGGCTGGATCGGCAAGAACACGCTGCTGCTGGACCGCCACGACGGCTCGACCTTCCTGCTGGGCGAGATCCTGACCGACCTGCCGCTGCCGCCGAGCGCGCAGCCCGCGCAGGCCGACGGCTGCGGCGCCTGCGCCGCCTGCATTCAGGCCTGCCCCACCGGCGCCATCACCGGCCCGCGACAGCTCGACGCCCGCCGTTGCATCAGCTACTGGACCATCGAGCACCGCGGCGACATCCCGGAGCCCATGCGCGAGGCGATGGGCAACCGCATCTTTGGCTGCGACGACTGCCAGCTGGTCTGCCCCTGGAATCGCCTGGCCGCCTCGCGCGTGGACGCCGACTTCGCGCCGCGCCACGGGCTGGACGCGCCGGCGCTGCTGGAGCTGTGGGCCTGGAGTCGGGAGCAATGGGAGGCGCGCACGGCCGGCATGCCGCTACGCCGGCCCGGCTGGCTGGGCTGGCGCCGCAACCTGTGCATCGCGCTGGGCAATGCGCCCGCGGATGCGCGGATACAGGCGGCCTTGCGCGCGGCGCCGGCGGAGGACGCGCCCTGGTGGGAGGGCTTGCGGGACTGGGCCTTGCAGCGCCAGCACGGCGACAAGCCCGGACCGCGCTAAGGCCCGGGGCGGCGAACCGCCGCGCCGGCCTCGGCCGCGCCCGCCTTGACCGCGGCCCGGCTCCCCACTGCGGACAGCCCCGCCCGCGCTGCGCTTGACCTGAATGCCTTGATCCCTCGATCCCTTGTTCCCTCGATCAGGGTGCGGCGCCGGGCATCAATCAGGGGGCGGCGCCGGCCCTCAGTCGGGGCGCAGCGCCTGGGCCGCGGCGGCACAGGCGGCGTCGGGATAGGCGCCCTCGCCCTGCAGCGCGGCCTCGACCTCGCCGGCGATCTGCTTGCCGATCTCGACGCCGAACTGGTCGTAGCTGTTCAGCCCCCACAGCCAGCCCTGCACGGCGGTACGGTGCTCGTAGTAGGCCAGCAGCGCGCCCAGGTGCCACAAATCCAGTTGCGCCAGACCGATCAGGCTGCTGGGCCGCGACCCGGGGCAAAGCCGGCTCTCGTCCGCGCCCTCGACCGGGCGGCCGCGGGTCAGCGCGCAGGCCTGGGCCAGCGCGTGCGACAGCAGCGTGCGCTGCAGATCCGGCGCCACGCCGGGCACGCGCGCCGGCAGCACGAACTCGACCGGGTGCACGTCCTCGCTCTGATGCAGCAGCTGGAAAAAGGCGTGCTGCACGCAGCTGCCCACACCGCCAAAGGTCGCCGGCGCCGTGCGGTGGCCCAGCGGGCGGCCCTGCGGGTCCACGCGCTTGCCGTTGCTCTCCATCTCCAGCTGCTGCAGGTATTCGGGCAGCAGCCGCAGGCGGTCGGCATAGGGCACGACGATGCGCGTCGCCAGTCCTTGGCCGTTGCGCTGCCACAGGCCCACCAGCGCGCCGAGCACCGGCAGGTTCTGCGCCAGCGGACTGTCGAGAAAATGCGTGTCCATCGCCGCCGCGCCGGCCCGCAGTTCGGCCCGTGCCTGCGCGCCATAGGCCAGCGCCAGGCTGAAGCTGACGGCCGACCACAGCGAATAGCGCCCGCCCACGCCGGGGTGCACCGGCGCAACACGGTCCCCGGGGATGCCGGCCTCCTGCTGCGCGCGTTCCGGGTTGGCGGTCACCGCCACGCTCGCGCTGGCGGGATCCACGCCGCCGGCGCGCAGCCAGTCGGCGACGCGCGCATACAGGGCCCGGGTCTCGGCGGTGCCGAAGGATTTGGACACCACGCAGACCAGCGTCCGCGCCGGGTCCAGCCGCGCCAGCGTGGACTGCAGCGTGGCGTCGTCGAGGTTGTTCAGAAAATGCAGCGCACGGCGCGGCTGGGGGCCGGCGACCTCGGCGGCCAGCCGCGGCCCCAGATCCGAGCCGCCGATGCCGATATGCAGCAGCGCGTGCCCGGGAAAATCGCGCTCGATCTCGTCCTGTAGCGCCAGCAGCCGCGCCTCCTGCGCGGCCAGTTCCTCGCGCAGGGCGGCCGGCGCGCGGTCGGGACTGCGCAGCGGGCCGTGGATCACCGGCCGGTCTTCGCTGCGGTTGACCCGCTCGCCCGCCCATTGCGCGGCACGCTGGCCGACGATGTCGGCCTGCTCGGCCCAGGCCAGCAGGCGCGCAAGATCGGCGGGGTCGAGCTGCTCGCGGGCCAGATCCAGGCGCAGCCCGCAGGCGCGAAAGCTCAGCGCCGCGCAGCGCGCGGCATCATCGCAGGCGGCAGCCCAGTCGCGGCCCGCGTGTGCGGCCGCCCAAGGCCCTAGCTGCGCCAGCACGCTTGCGGCGCTAGGCCGCCTGCACCGGGATGGTGTAGCGCGTGTGGGTGATGTCGTTGTGCTCGTTGCAATAGACGAGCTTGGGCTTGTGCTTGTTGGCCTCGGCCTCGCTCATGCCGGCGTAGGCGCAGATGATCACGCGGTCGCCCACGCTCGCCTTGTGCGCCGCGGCGCCGTTGACCGAAATCACCTTGGACCCGGCCTCGGCGCGGATCGCGTAGGTCTCGAAACGCTCGCCGTTGGTCAGGTTGTAGATCTGAATCTGCTCGTATTCGCGGATACCGGCCATCTGCAGCATGTCGTCGTCGATGGCGCAGGAGCCTTCGTAGTCGAGCTCGGCATGCGTGACACAGGCGCGGTGCAATTTGGCTTTCAGCAGGGTGAGATGCATGACGCAAGCTCCTCCGGATAAGGGGGTCTGGGCCGGCGGCGCGACACAAGGCGGCCCGCCCGATTGGCCGCGCAGTTTACGTAAGCCGGGGGGCGGCAATCAAGATGTTGCGATGCGGAAAACGCGGTTGTCGATCAGGCGCGCGGACCCCACTTGGACGGCACCGAGCAGGATATGTTCCCCTTCGGGCCGGCCCTGCGCCGCCGCGAAGTCGGCATCGACCAGGTCGAGATACTGCGGTTCCAGGCCCGCCTCGCGCAGCGCGTCCAGCCCCGCCTCGAGGACGTCCTGCGCGGGCGCCTCGGCCTGCTGCAGCCGCGCCACCGTGGCGTCGAGCAGCCGGGGAAAGGCCGCCGCGCGGGCCCGCTCATCGGCGCTGAGGTAGCGGTTGCGCGAACTCATCGCCAGCCCGTCGGCCTCGCGCACGGTGGGCACGCCGACGATCTCCACCGGCAGGTGCAGGTCGCGCACCATGCGCCGGATCAGATAGAGCTGCTGGTAGTCCTTTTCGCCGAATACGGCCAGGTCCGGCTGCACCAGGTTGAACAGCAGGTTGACCACGGTGGTCACGCCCTCGAAGTGCCCCGGCCGATGTGCGCCGCAATGGCGGGTGGACAGCTCGGGCACGTGCACCTCGGTCAGGCCCTCGCGGCCATGCGGGTACAGCGCGGCCTCCGGCGGGGCGAAGACCAGATCGCAATCGGTGGCTGCCAGCGCGTCCAGGTCGGCCTGCAGCGTGCGCGGGTAGCGCTCCAGGTCCTCGCCGGCCGCGAATTGCAGCGGATTGACGAAGATGGACACGACCACGTGCCGGGCCCGCCGCGCGGCCACGCGCACCAGTTCCAGGTGCCCGGCGTGCAGGCAGCCCATCGTGGGGACCAGCGCGACCGGCTCCCCGGCGCTGCGCCAGGCCTGGATGCGCGCCCGCAGCGCCGCCGGCTCGGCCAGCAGGGCCGGCTGCTCAGTCGCCAAAGCCATGCTCCGGTGCCGGGTAGGCCCCGGACTTGACCTCTTCGACATAGGCGCGCATCGCGGCCTCGATGTCGTCGCGGCCGCTCAGGTAGTTCTTGACGAAGCGCGGTACGCGCCCACGCGACACGCCAAGGATGTCGTGCATCACCAGGATCTGCGCATCGGTGGCCGGCCCGGCGCCGATGCCGATGACCGGCACGCCGGCCGCCGCGGTGATGTCGCCGGCCAGCCCCGAGGGCACGCATTCGATCAGCAGCATGTCGGCACCGGCCTGCTCGAGCACGCGGGCGTCCTCGCGCATCTGCGCCGCCAGCGCCTCGTCCCGGCCCTGCACCTTGAAGCCGCCCAGCTTGTGGATCAGCTGCGGCTGCAGCCCCAGGTGGGCGCAGACCGGCACGCCGCGCGCGGTCAGAAACTCGACGATGTCGGCCTGGATGGCCCCGCCCTCGAGCTTGACCATCTTCGCGCCGCCGCGCTGCATCAGGTCCTGGGCGCTGCGGATGGCGGCATCGCGGGTCGCGAAGCTCAAGAAGGGCATGTCGGCCATCAAGAAGGCCCGCGACAGCCCGGTGGCGACGGCACGGCAGTGGTACACGATGTCCTCGTTGCTGACGCCCACCGTGGTGCCCTGCCCGTGCACCACCATGCCCAGCGAGTCGCCGACCAGCACGATCTCGACGCCGGCGGCATCGGCCAGGCGGGCAAAGCTGGCGTCATAGGCCGTCAGGCAGGCGACCTTCTCGCCTGCGTCCCGCATCTTGCGGAAATCCTGCACGGTCAATGGGCGTTCGCCCGTGGGGCGGGGGTTGGGATACATCGCGGTCCTGCAGCGTCAAGGCGCCGACATCATACGAGAATGGCCAGCCGCGGCCGGGTCCGGGCCGCAACCCGGGTCCGCGCCCTGGTCCGCATTTGCGCTCTGGCGGCGCGGGGCCCAGAGCGGCAGCACCGTGGACCCGCGCGCCTGCCACAGCGCCCGAATGCGGTGCCCGTCAGACAGCTGCGCCGCCGGGTCCAGCGTCAGCCAGGGCAGCAGCACGAAGTCGCGCTCGGCAATGCCGGGGTGCGGCAGGCAAAGGCGCGGGTGCCGCAGCGACTGGCCGCCGAGATCGAGCAGATCCAGATCCAGGGGCCGCGCCGCCCAGCGCTCGCCCGCGCGGTGGCGCCCCGCCGCGGCCTCCAGGGCCTGCAGCGTGTCCAGCAGCGCCAGCGCATTCAGGTCCGTCGGGAAGCAGGCGACCGCGTTGGCATAGTCGGGCTGCGCCATGCCGCCCATGGGCGCCGAGCGGTACAGCGGCGAGACGCGCAGCGGCCCGCAGGCGCAGTCGCGCCGCAGCGCGGCCAGCGCCGCGGCGATCTGCGTGGCCGGCGCGCCCAGGTTGGCCCCCAGGCCCACGACCGCCAGCGCGCTCACGCCACGCCCCGGCTCAGCCCTGGCGGCGTCTCAGCCGCCGCCACCGCCGCCGGAGTTGCCGCCGCCGCCCTGGCCGCCGCCCTGGCCGCCACCCTGGCCGCCACCCTGGCCGCCACTGCGGCCGCCGCGCCCCCCGCGACGCCGGCGCCGGCGTTTGCGTGCCGGCGCGGGGCCGCTCGGCGCGTCCTCCTGCAGGGCCTCGCGTTCGCCGCCCTGACCGGCGGCGAATTGCTCCCACCAGCCCGGCAGTTCGGCCTCGGCATCCCCGACCTGCGCGCGCAGCTCAAGAAAATCCCAGGCCGCGCGGTAGCGCTTGTGCTCCAGCAGGCGCAGCGGGCGCTTGCCGCGGCGCTGCAGGAAGCGGTGCTGCAGCTGCCAGATCTCGTTGACCATGCCGGTGAAACGCCGCGGCATCGCCACGCGGCTGGCCAGCTGGCTGAACAGCGTGTCCGAGGCGGCGGCCAGCGCCTGCACCGGCGGCATGCCCTGCCCCACCAGCTCGTCCTGCAGCTGGCGCACCGGGAACCACAGCAGGCAGGCCAGCAAGAAGGCCGGGCTGACCGGCTTGTCGGCGCGCACGCGCTCCTCGGTGCTGCGCAAGGCGGCCATGATCAGCTCGCGGGTTGGCGGCGTCTCCAGGTGCGCGGCCACCGGCGGCAGCAGCAGCTTGACCAGGCCGTAGCTCTCGAGCTGGGCGAAGCACTCGCTGGCGTGGTCGCAGAGCAGCATTTTTTGCAGCTCGTCGAAGAGCCGCGCCGGCGGCACATCCAGCAGGGTCGGGATCAGCGCCGGTATGGGCTTGCGCGCCGCCGGGTCGATATGAAAATCGAGCTTCGCCGCAAAGCGCAGGGCGCGCAGGATGCGCACCGGGTCTTCGCGGTAGCGGGTCTCGGGGTCGCCGATCAGGCGCAGCCGCCGCGCGGCGATGTCCTCCATGCCGCCGACGTGGTCGACGATGCTGTAGTCGGCGATGTCGTAATACAGCGCGTTGATCGTGAAATCGCGGCGCACGGCGTCCTCCTCGAGGTTGCCGTACACGTTGTCACGCAGGATGCGGCCGCTGTCGTCCAGCTCGTGCCGGGTGTCGTCGGCCTCGTCCTCGTCGCCCTCGTCGGGCGTACGCGGCGCGGCGCGGAAGGTGGCCACCTCGATGATCTCGTCGCCAAAGCGCACATGGGCCAGGCGAAAGCGCCGCCCGATCAGCCGGCAGCGGCGAAAGACCCGCTTGACGTCCTCGGGGTGGGCGTCGGTGGCGATGTCAAAGTCCTTGGGCGACAGCCCCAGCAGCTGGTCGCGCACGCCGCCACCCACCAGCAAGGCCTGGTAGCCGGCCTCATGCAGCCCGTAGAGCACGCGCAGCGCCGCCTTGGAGACGTTCTTGCGCGAGATGGGGTGCTCGGCACGGGGTATGCGCACGGCTTCGATATGCGGCCTCCGGCGGGACTCGGCGCCACCCTCGGGGCGGCTCAAACCGAGGATTTTAGCGGCTTTGCGGCCCCAGGCCAGCGCGTCCACCTAAGCCCCCGCCGTGCGCATGGCCAGGCGCACCGCCAGCACCAGCAGGCCAATGAAGCCGGCGGTGCACAACAGGCCGACCACGATGAAGTGGCTGGCCCGACCATGGGTGAAATCGCGCTCGCGGTTGGCCCGCGACTGCACACCGAAAAACGCGGCCAGCGTCGACCACAGGACCTGGTACCAGCGCGGGGCCTGGCGCGTATCGCCGTCCCCGGAAACCTGCATCATCTTCTTCCCTGAAGCGGCCCGGGGCCGCGTGGGGGCCGCCGCGCGGGCGGCCCGTCGTTCTAGTAGTCGGCGACCAGTTCGCGGCTGACCTCGAGGTCACGCGGCGCCTTTTGCCGGATGTCGTCGGCGATCAGCTTTTCCAGCTTGCCGCCGACCAGCGGCACCTTACAGGTGACCGTCCAGTGCATTTTATTCGCCGCGCCCTCGCCTTGTTCGACCAGCGCCATGTCGGCCTGGATCGACACCGGCGCGCCGGCGATCTCGACGCTGAGTTGGCCCCGCCGGGTGTTGGCATCCCAGCTGTCTTCCTGCACCACCGTCATCGTCTCGGCCACGAACTTCTTGGCAAAGCCGGGCAGCGGCGCGCTCGAGCGCATCTTCAGCCGCGCCTTGATGCGGAAGTGGTCCGCCGTCTGCTCACATTCGAGGATCTCGTAGGACTCCGCCGTTTGCTGATACTTGCGCTCGAAGTAGCTGCGGTCGCAGAACATCCGCATCACGGTGTCGGCGTCCTGGGTGAAGGTCTGCGTGTCGTCGAATTGCGTCGCCATCGTGTTCTCCCCGGCTTGCGTGTTGTTGTTGGCCGGCGACAGGTTACTCGATGGCCTCGGCCCGTGACAGCGCCTCCTCGAGCAGCGGCCGGCCGTCGAAGCGCACATCGAGGCGCGCCAGCGTGATGAACACGCCGGCCAGACGCCGGTGCAGGAACACGATCTCGCGCGGCGGAATCTTGAAGTGCCGCGTCAGCGCGTTGCGCGCAATCGACTGGCTGACCCGCGCCGGCAGATCCGAGGCGCCCCAGTCGTAATCGCCGCCGCGGAAGGGCTCGGTGATCAGCTGGGTCAGCTCGTAAAAGCCCGCCTTGACGTTCTCGGGGAAGTGCGCGCGCATCAGGCCGATGCCCACGGCGCCGCGAATCACCTGCTCGCGCTCGCCCTCCAGCGCGCCGCGCACGATGCGCGCGTAATCGCGCACGAATGTGGGCGGGAAGCTGCGCGTGGCGCCGAAGTCCAGCAGCACCCACTGGTCCTGCGCGCCGTCCGGGTCCGCGCCGCCCTCGGGGTCCAGCCGCAGCCGGTAATTGCCGAAGTGCGGATCGGTTTGCACCAGGTGCCAGACAAACAGCTCCTGCAGGAACAGCCACAGCGCCGCCTGCGCCAGCCGCACCCGACGGGCCTCCGGCACCTCGGCGAGGTCGGCCGCCTTGACCGGCACGCCCTCCTCGTAGGTCATCACCAGCAGCTCGCTGCTGGAATAGCGCGGCAGCGGCTCGGGCACCACGAAGCGCGCATCGCCGTCGAGCAGGCTGCGGAAGCGCTGCAGCATCTCGCATTCGTGCACATAGTCCACTTCGCGGTGCAGCATCTCGCGCACCTCGGTCAGTACCGGGTCCAGCGACAGATCCTTGGGCACCAGCCGCGACAGCGACAGCAGCCGGGCGATGGTGCGGATGTCCGAGTCGATGGCCTCATCCACGCCGGGGTAGCGGATCTTCGCGACCAGCGGGCGCTCGTCGCCGCGCTTGCGCGCGTGGTGCACCTGGCCCAGCGAGGCGGCGGCCAGCGGCCGGGTCTCGATCTCCAGCTCGGCCATGCGCTCGGGCCCCAGCGCGCGGTCGACCACCGGGCCGACGATGTGCCAGCCGACATGGTCGGTGTCGTCCTGCAGCTGCGCCAGGATGTCCACCGCCTCCGGCGGCATGAAGTACTGGCCGTAGAGCGAGAGCATCTGCCCGGCCTTCATCACCGAGCCCTTCAGCTCGCCCAGCTGCGCCACCAGGCGCTCGGCCTCGGCGTTGTAGAAGGCCCGGTCGGCGTCCTCGCGCGCGGCCGAGTCGCGGAACAAATTGCCCATCACATGGCCGGCGGCGCGCACGCCCGTGCCCAGGCCCATGCGGGTCATTGCCCAGTTGCGTTCGATCGGTTTGGTCCGCAAGCGCTCCAGCTCCCGCTTAGTTCCGGCCATGCCCTGCCCGTGGCGCGAATGGGCCGCGATTGTGCCATGCGCACCACCCCGGCCCGCTCGGGGGTGGGCAGCATGCCTGGCCCGCCGCGCCTAGCGGGCGTAACGCATGCGCACGTTGGCCGGGCGGTAGTCCCCCTTGTCCGGCGGCGGCTCAATCGACTCGCCGGGCCCGAAGGCGGCCGTCATGCGCTGGGCGAAATAGCGCCCGTCCTTGAGGTCGTAGGTGATCGTGGGCGTGCTGTCGGCCGACTGCAGCCGGCGATTGGGCAGCAGGTGCCCCTCCTGCAGCCGCCAGAGCTGGCCGATGCGGTCGTAGTTCTCGACCAGCACCACATTCCAGGAATCCTCGTCCAGGTAGAAGCGGCGCACGCCGAACATATGCGAGGCGCCCTTGCGCTCGGTGGCGTCGATCACCCAGACGCGGTGCACCTCGTAGCGCAGGGCCTCGGGGTTGGGTGCGCCGGCGTGCAGCAGCCCCCGCGGGCCGGATTCCGCGCCGTAATCCTGGGCGGCGAAGGCGTTGTAGGGCACCAGCAGCTCGCGCTTGCCGGCCAGCTTCCAGTCGTAATGGTCAAAGGCGCCGTTGTACATGTCGACCATGTCCACATAGAACAGCCCCTCCGAGCCCGGGAAGGGGTTGTCATAGCCCACCGGCGGGATGCGAAACATCTTCTTGAAGCTCTTGGGCAACACCCAGATGGCCCGCGCCCGCTCCAGCGAATTGGCGCTCTCGTGCACCAGCACGGTGAAGTCCGGGCTGCCACGGCCGGAGCCGAAGGTGGTCAGGTAATAGAGCAGGATGTTCTCGCGGGCCAGGTCCGCCGGGTCGCTCAGGTGGGCGTAGCGCGCCAACATCTCCTCGTACTGCACCAGCGTGTTGCGTATCTCGCCCTCGGGGCCCACGACGGCCTGTTCGCCTTTGCGCCGCGTGGCCTCGCCGCGCCAGCGCAGGCGGTGGTTCCACATGGCCTCGACGCCGTTATCCGGCGCCGGGAAGGGAAAGCCCAGCCTTGCGCCGGACAGCGCATCCGAGCCCAGCAGCCGCGCCCGGCCGCGGTTTTTCTGCGTGGCCTCGTAGATCGCCTCGGGGTAGGCCACGCTGCGCCGGCTGGGGTAAACATGCAGCGCGTGCTCGGGCATGCGCCGCAGCAGCGCCTCGTGGCCCGGCGCCAGCCAGGGCCGCCATTCCTGCATCGTGGCGGCGGTGATCTTGGCGATGGGCGCGTCGTCGGCATAGGGGTTGGACTGGGCGTCATCGTCCTGCGCCAGCCCGCCGGTCCAGGGCGGGATGCGCCCGTCGGCGCTGCCCGCGGCCTCGGCGCCCACCGGGGTGAAGCCGCCGATCCCCTGTCCCTGTCCCTGACCGGGCCGCGCGCCGGCGCCTTCGATGCGCGACAGGCTGCGCCGCTGTGCCTCGCCCTGCCCCACGGCCTGGCCCGCCACGGCGCGCGCCGAGGCCTGGCCGGAGGTCAGATAGTCCACCCACTGCTGCGCGCTGTTGCGATAGGGCGGGTGCGCGGCGGCCGCCTCGAAGGCGCGCCTGGCGGCCTCGGCGTTGCCGCGCTGAAACTCGGCCTGGCCCAGCAGCATCGCCACGCCGGCCCGCCGGGCCGCTTGCGGCAGGCGCAGCCCGGCGCGCAGCGCGCGCGCCGCCGTGTCCCAGTCGCCGGCGTCCAGCGCCAGCCGCCCAAGTTGCGCCGAGGCCTCGGCCGAGGGTGCCAGCGCCAGCCGCTCGCGCAGCACCCGGCCGGCCTCGCTGTTTTCGCGGGCCGCCAGCCACAGCGCGGCCAGCTGATCGAGTTGCTCGGGGCTGCGCTCCAGCTGGCCGCTGGCCAGGCCCTCCTCCAGCAGGCTGGCGCCGGCCAGCGGCAGCCCGCCGTCGGCGAAGTCGCGAGCCAGGGCCAGGCGTTGCTCGGCGTCGACATAGACCTTGAGCCGCCAGGCGGCGGTGCGGCTGGCCAGCGCCTGGGCCTTGCGCCCCAGGCCGAGCTGGGCGCGGATGCGCAGCGTCCAGGCCTCCGCCGAGGCCGGATTCGCGGCCAGGATCTCATCGGTGCGCGCCAGCACCCGGCGCCAGTCGCGGTTCTGCGCGGCCACGGTGGCGTCGAGCAGGCGGTCCTCGGTGCTGGGCTTGTCGGCCTGCATCAGCGTGGCCACCACGCCGCCGGCCTCCCGCCAGCGCTCGCTGCGCGCATAGGCGGCCGCGAGCTGGCGCAGCGCGGCCGGGTCGGTGCCCTCGCGCAGGCCGCTGAGCAGGGCGATGACCTGGTCGTCGTCGCCGAGCTTGGCGGCCAGCATGCCGGCATCGCGCTGCAGACGCTGCTCGGCGAAGTCGGACAGCGCATCCAGCGCCACCGCCTCGCGCAGGTGCGCCAGCGCCTGCTTTAGATCGCCGCGGGCCTGGGCCTGCGCGGCGGCCTGGCTCAGCAGCATCGCCCGGGCGTAGGGGTCGCTGACCTGCGGCAGCGCCGACTCGGCATCGAAGCCTTCGGCCTCGCGCAGCTCCTCCTCGGACACGCCGCGCGCCTCAGAGCGGTACTGCTGCGCCGCCGTCGGCGCGCTGCCCAGCAGCAGGGCCAGCGCCAGGCCGGGCAGCAGGGCTGCCGAGAAGGGGAAGCGCGCGCGCATCAGTTCCAGTTGTACTGGTAGTCCTCGAGCTTGAACTCGAAGCGCTGCTGCACCTCACGGGCGCCGGAGGATTCCGGGTAGATCCAGTTGCGGATCGACTCGATCATCGCCTGCTCAAAGACCCCCTTGGGCTGGGCGTCGACGATGCGGATGTTGGTCACCCGCCCTTCGGCGGTGACAAAAAAGACCACTTCGACAAAGCCCTCGATGCCGGCCTCAAAGGCCGCCCGCGGGATCTGTGGGCGCGCGGTGGACAGCGGCACCAGCGCGCTGCCGCGGATGCGCTCGCCGCGGCCGGCCGACAACCCCGCCCGGCCCGGCGCGAAGCCGCCGAAGCCCGCGGCACCGACCGCGCCGCCGCTAAGTTCGACGTCGGGGCTGGGCACCGCCAGGGCCTGCGAGCTGCTGGGCGGCAGCGCCAGCGGCAGGCCGGCGTCCATCGCCAGGTCAATCGAAGGCATCTGCGGCGGCGCCGGCGGCGCCTCCACCGGGTCGGAGGCCGCGGCCTGCTCCTCGGGCTGGTCCGGCGGCGGCGGCGCCACGGCGATGGTGGCCGCGGCCTCGCCACCCCCGCGCCCGCCCTCCGGCGGCAGCACCAGCCAGTGCATCAGCCAGAACAGGCCAAACACGGCCGCGGCGGCGGCGACAAAAACGAGGGGCCAGCGCACGTTGCGGACGCGCTCAGGGCCCGGTCGCGGCGACGGCGATCTCGCGCACGCCGGCCAGGCGCAGCTCGTCCATCACGTCGACCACGAGGCCGTGGCGGGCATCCTTGTCGGCCTGCACCACGCCGGTGGCCTCGGGGTTCTCCAGCCGGATGCGGGCCACGGCGGCGCGCAGGGCCGGCAGCGTGACGGCCTTGCGGTCGACCCAGATCTCGCCGTCGGCGGTGACGGCGACATAGATGCTGGTGGCCGCCTGCTTCTGCGCGCTGGCCGCCTGCGGGCGCTTGACCTCGACCCCGGCCTCGCGCACGAAGCTGGTCGTGACGATGAAGAAAATCAGCATGATGAACACGATGTCCAGCATCGGCGTCAGGTCCAGCCCCTGCTCGGCCTCGCGGCGGTCGTGGCGACGGGCGGCCATCAGTGGAAGTCCAGCTGGTCGGCGAAGGCGTCGACGGCGCGCCGCGCCCGCGCCCGCAACCGGGTCAGGAAGAACAGCCCCGGCAGCGCGATCATCATCCCGGCCATCGTCGGCAGCGTGGCCTGCGAGATGCCCGACGCCATCGCCCGCGGTTCCGCGGTGCCGGCCACGGCCATCAGGTCAAAGACGGTCATCATCCCGGTCACCGTGCCCAGCAGGCCCAGCAAGGGGCAGATGGCCACCATCGCCGCCAGCACCGGCAGCGTGGCCTCCAGGCGCAGCCGGGCCTCGCTGATCAGCGCCTCGCGCACGCGGTGCGCGGGCACGCTCTGGCGGTCGCCGCGGGCATTCCAGGCCGCCACCAGGCGCTTGCGCAGCCGCGGCCAGGCCCACCACAGCTCGACATAGCGCTCAAAGGTCAGCATGAACAGCAGCACGGCCGCGGCGAACAGCGCCGGCAGCAGCGGCCCGCCGCGGTCGATCAGCTCGGCCACCGCGATCAGCGCGTTCACGCCAGCGCCTCCGCGCGGCCCTCGCGGATACGGGCCAGCAGGCCGGCGCTTTGCTGGTCCAGCCGCTGCACGATGGCGCGGCTGCGGGCGACAATCAGGCTGTGCAGGAACAGCAGCGGCACGGCCACCACCAGGCCCAGCACCGTGGTCATCAGCGCCTGGCTGATGCCGCCGGCCATCAGCTTGGGGTCACCGGTGCCAAAGAGCGTGATGGCCTGGAAGGTTTCGATCATGCCGGTCACCGTGCCCAGCAGCCCCAGCAGCGGCGCCACGGCGGCGATCAGGCGCACGCTGTCCTGCAGCCGCTCCAGCCGCGGCACCTCGCGCATCACGGCCTCGTCGGCGGCCAGCTCCAGCGATTCGAAGTCCTGGCCGGCGCGCTCCTGGCCGACCCGCAGCACCCGGCCCAGCGGGTTGTTCGGCCGCGGCCGCGCCGGGTCCTTGAGCTGGCGCCGCACGCGCCCGCCCACCAGCACCAGGTACACGAGCTGGATCAGGCCCAGCAGCAGGCCCAGTGCGCCCAGCGCCAGGATGATCAGGCCGATGATGCCGGCCTGGGCGATGCGCGCGCGCAGGTCCGGCCGGCTCTCCTGCAGGCCCAGCAGCAGGCCGCCGGTGGGGTCGACGATCAGGCCGTCACCGGCACTGCCGGCTGCGCGTTCGACCAGGCCGGGCTCGGGCTGGCGGGCAATGATCTCGGGCGCCGCGCCGCCGCCACGCCAGCGCAGGTAATCGCCCTCGGGCGTGCGCAGCGCGAAGCCGCCGTAGCGCCGCAGCTCGCGTTCGGCCAGCTCGCCCTGCGCGTCGGCGGCCAGGGTGCGCAGCGTCTGCGTGGCGGCCAGCGCGGTGGCCTCCTGCTGCAGCAGCAGCCACAGCGACTCGAGCTCGCTGGCGGCCGGCACGTCGGAGACGCGGGTCAGGTCGGTCAGCGTGTCCAGCCGCACCGGCTCCTGCAACGTAACCAGCGAGCCGGAGAAGGCCTCGCGGGTCTCGGTGGCCGCATCGCGCAGCACGGCGGCCACGCCCTCCAGGTCGCCACTGCGCTCCTTCAGCGTGGCCTGACGCTCCTCCAGGGTTTCGCCCAGCTCGCGGATCTGCCCGCGCAGCGCGTCCACCGCGCGCTGGCGTTCGGCCACCTGGGCGCGCGCCTGGCGCAGCAGCGCGCGCTGCTCGTCGCGCCGGGCCAGAAAGGCCTGCTCGCGCTCGCGCAGCGTGCTGCCCTGCGCGCGCGCCTCGGCCTGCACCTGCTCCAGCAGCGCATCCAGCGCGGCATCGCCACCGGACTGCGCGATGGCGGTGCTGCCGAGCAGCAGCAGGGCAGCGGCGATCAGCGGCCTCATTGCGGCGCCTCCAGCGGCAGCGTCAGCAGGCTGGGCGCGGCCTGCTCCTGGGCCACGCGCAGCGCCTGCTTCAGGGCCGGCACGGTGCCCCGCGGCAGCTCGACGAAGTCGCGCGCCTGCGGCCGCCAGACCCAGGCGCTGCTGCCATCCAGCGCCAGCGCATACAGCCCCAGCCGGCCGACCCGGACCAGGTCCACCAGCTGGCCGCTGCGGCTGCCGGGCAGGTTCACGCGCTCGGCCGCCAACGTGCGCCCGGCCGCGGCCTCGGCCTGCCAGGCGGCGTAGGCGCCGCGATACTGCTCGGACAGGCCCGCCTCCGGGTCGGCCAGCAGGTTGCGCAGCCCGGCCACGCGGGCGCGTCGCGCGTCCAGGTCAAAGGGCTGGTCGGCCTCGACAAAGGCCTCCAGCGCATCGGCCATACGCACCAGCAGCGGCACCATCGCCCCACGGCTTTCCTCCAGCCGGGCCAGCGCCGCATCGACCTCGGCCAGGCGGGCCTGCACGGTGTCGCGCTGGGCGGCCAGCTGGCGCTCGTACAGACGCAGCTGCTCGGCCTGCAGCAAGGCGGCGCGGTATTCCTGCAGCGCCTCGCGGGTGGCGTCGTCGAGCTGATCCACGCGCTGCTGCGAGGCCGCGGCCTGGGTCTGGCTGCGCTGCAGCGCGCCCTCCACCGCCTCGGGTTCCGCCGCCGCGAGCGGGCCGGCCCCCGTCAGCAACAGCAGCAACAGGGCGCAGGGCCCGGGTCGCAGGCGGGCCGTGAAGCCTCCATGCCTCATGTCGTCTCCTCGTCGGGGCCGTGTCCGGCCCGCTAGATCATCTTGGCCATGTTGGCCAGGCGCTGGGCCTGGGCCAGATTCAGGTTGCGATACACCGTAGCCGCAATACGCGGGTAACGGCGCCGCAGCGCATCCAGATCGGAACCGTTGAACACCAGCAAGCGCGCCGGCGTCATCGCCTCGACGCTGGCCGTGCGCTTCTGGCCGAAGTAGCCCACTTCGCCCATCACCGTGCCCCGCTCCATCATCGACAGTTCGCGCGGCCCCTCCTCGCGGTCGAGGAAGGCCCGCAGGCGGCCGTCGATGATGACAAATATATCCTCGGCGACATCGCCCTGGGTGATCACCCGGGCGCCGGCCGGCACCTCCTGGATGCGCGACATCAGCGCGAAGGTGCGCGCCTGACGCCCCGAGAGGTCGGCAAAGAGCGGGATCGACAGCTGCGGGTCCTGGCCCAGGTCCAGCCGCAGCACATCCCACAGCGTGACCAGGCGGATGCCCGAACCCAGCGCCGGCGTGAACAGCACGTCGCCCACCCAGGCAAAGGCCAGCGTGGCCGCCGCCAGCGCGCCGAACTGCACCTGGTTCTGCAGCGGCGACAGGCAGAGCACGGCAAAACCGGCGCACAGCGCCACGGTGGTGAAGGTCACCGGCCGCAGCACGGCGCGCAGGGCCACGGCCACGGCCTGCGGCTCGTTGGCCAGGCTGCGCGAGGCGGTATTGAAGCGCACCAGGAAGTGAATGGTGTCGTCGACCGCCACGCCGAGCACGATGCAGGCGATCAGGCTGGTGGTCGGATTCAAGGGCACGTCGAACAAGCCAAGCAGGCCGTAATAGACGGCGATCGGCAACAGGTTCGGCAGCATCGCCAGGGCCGCGACCCGCCAGGAGGTAAACAGCGTGGCCAGCATCACGAAGACCACCAGCGCCGCCACGCCCACGGTCAGCCACTGCCCCGAGGCGATGTCGGCCACCGTTTCGGTCAGCAGCACCGCGTCGCCGGTCAACGTCGCATCCAGCCGCCGGGGCAGCTGCTGCAGCCGCTGCTCCAGCCGGTCCAGCAGCGACTTCACCAGCGCCGAGTTTTCCTCGTAGGTGCGCACCACGATGCGCGAGGTCGCCAGGCGCCGGTCGACCACGGTGTGCAGCGCCGGGCTGGCACCAAACAGCAGCAGCTGCTTGGTCTGCTCGCGGCTCTCGGGGATCACCGCGTCGCCGTTCACCGCATCGCCAAAGCCCTGCTGGATCAGCCGCAGGTGGTCGACCAGGGACACGCTGGCGCCGACCTCCGGCTGCTCGCGCAGCCAGGCCTGCAGCCGCTGCACGGCGCGCAGCACCTCGGGCTCGGTGAAGGTGTCGTCGACGAAGCCCTCGAGCACGATGGAAAAGCTGTTGACCCCGCCCAGCTCGGCGTTGATGCGCTCGAAGTCGGCACGCACCGGGTGCTCGGGGTCAAAGCTGCGCACATAGTTGGTGCCGACCTCGATGCGGGTCAGGCTCAGCAGGCCCAGCAGCAGCACCAGCGCACCGCCCCAGAGGATGGCGCGGCGGTGACGCAGCGAGAAGGCCGCCAGCTTGCTGGCCAGCGTCTCGAAGGCGTCCTCGCTGCGCGGGCGCTTGGGCCGGCAGTGGAAGGTCTGCAGCAGCAGCGGCAGCACGCACAGCGCCAGCAGCACATCGATGCCTATGCCCAGCGCCGACAGCGCGGCGAACTCCTTGACCGCCGTCAGCGGGTTCAGCAGCAGGGCCAGAAAGCCGGCGATGGTGGTCAGGCCGGTCAGCACCAGCGGCAACTTCAGGCTGTCGATGGCCGCCGCCGTCGCAACCTCCGGCGGCTGATCCGGGCTGCGCGCCCGCTCGCGGCCGAAATAGGTCGACAGCACATGCATCGCATAGGCTAGGCCCAGCGTGATGACCACCGGCGGCATGATCGCGCTGATCAGCGTCAGCGGGATGTCCAGCAGCACCAGGCAGGCCAGGGTCCAGGACAGCGCGATGCCGATGGTCAGCAGCGTCAGCAGCGCGCCGCGCAGGCTGCGAAAGGCCAGCGCGGTGATCAGCGCCGTCAGCAGCAACACCAGCGGCACCATGTATTGCAGCTGGCTGGCCAGGCTGCGGCTGACCCCGGCCTTGACCACATCCGGCCCGGTGACCCAGACCTCCACCGGCCCCGGCGCCAGCGCCCGCACGCGGGCCTTCAGCCCCGGCACGAAATCGGCGTCGGCAAAGGCGGCCTGCGCGGCGGCCGGGTCGGCGAACTGCAGCACGAAGGCGGCCACGCGCCCCTCGTCGCTGATCAGCTGCCCGCCCACCAGCGGGTTGCCGGCTATCGCGCTGCGCAGCGCGGCCCGCTCGGACGCGTCGCCGGCCGGGAGCCGGGCGAAGGGCTCGATGGCCAGAAAGCCGTCCTCGTCCAGCGCGGCATGCGGCGCCGTGGCCAGCGATTCAACGCTGCGGATCTGCGGCAGCGCCAGCAGCGCCGCATGCACCTCGCGCAGCAGCGCCAGGCCGGTGTCGCTGTAGTAGTCCGGGCCGGCGACCGCCAGCACGGCGCGCTGCTCGGCGCCGAACAGCTCGCCGGTACTGCGCTGGAAGGCGCGCGCCGCGCTGTTGGGGTCGAGCAGCCGATCGACCGTCGGGTCGATGCGCAGCCGGGGCCGCGGGTCGCGCGGGTCGCTGAAGTCGATCAGCGTCAGCAGCGCGCCGAGCGTCAGCAGCGCCACCAGGGCCAGCACCGGCCGCCGCCAGCGCACCAGGCGCGGACCCAGGCCGGGCATGGTCTAGCTCCCGCGCTGGAAGGAGCGCGGGTCAAACAGCCGCGCGCGCAGTTCGCGGTCGAACTCGAAGTCGTCCACGATCAGCTCCGAGCGGCTGTTGCGCCGGTGGCTTTCCACCTGCACGCGCTGCGCCCACCAGCGGCCGTCGACCTCGATCAGGTCCTCAGGCGCCACGCGCAGGGTCTTGGCCAAGCCGGCCTCGTCGGCGAAGCGGCCCTCGACGATGACGCAGGTCTGCTGGTCGACCAGCAGCGTCACCTGGCTGTATTGGCTCTCGGCGCCCTCCTCGGTGGGGTCGATGCGCACCTTGAGTGCTGGGCGCTTTTCGTACTCGTGGCCGGTCTCGACCTCCAGCACGCCCTGGTTCAGCAGGCCGCGCAGCAGCTTGATGTCCTCGTAGCTGAAGTCGGTGCCCCAGAGCGACTGCCCGGCCATGCTGCCGACCACGCGGCGGGTGCGGTTGAGCGCCGGGATGTACAGATACATCGCGTCGCGCTCGGGCCCGGCGATGACCAGGTAGCGCGAGCCGGACATGTCGGACGGGGCGCGCACATCGATCATCACGGCGGTTTCGGAATCCAGCTTCATGCCGTAAACCCGGGCCTTGAGCTCGCGGCCGCCGGCGCTGTCGCTGGCAATCAGCCGCACGTTCTGCACCAGCGATTGCGCGGGCAGGTTCTCGCCCAGGCAGGCGCGCAGGCTGTCCAGGTCCGTGGGCGGGGCCTCGCCCGGAGCCGTGGTCGGCGCGGCGGCGGGCGTCGCGGCCTCGGCCGCGCTGTCGGCCGCCTCGGTCTTGCTCGCATCCGCGGCCACGGCGGCCGGCAGCGGCCCCAACAGACCCAGCGCCACGCCAAGCCACAGCAGGCGCGCACGCGCCTTCAAATACGCAGGCATCCAAACCCCCAATCGCGCTGACGGACAGGCCTCGGTGAAAGCGCAGTGTAGCGCGGGCCCCGCCTAGTCGGACCCGGGGTCGGACTCGGGGTCGGGAGCGGCGTCGGCGTCGGCGTCGGCGTCGGCCACCCGCCACCCCAGCTGGCGGCGCAGACCCGCGGCCTGCGCCCGCAGCGCCGCCGCCTGGCCCTCGTCCTGGCCGCGCTGCGCCCGCGCCTGCAGCTCCAGCACCCATGGGGCGTATATCAGGCAGCCGCTGTCCTCGACCGCGTGGCGCAGTTCCTCCAGGCGGCTCTCGCTGCGCCGGAACAGCGTCAGCAGGCCCTCGCCCTCCTCGGCGATCTCCGCCTGCAGCAGCTGGGCCGGCAGCCGCAGCAGCGGTTGCGCGGCGAGCAGGTTGTCCCACTGCCCCAGCTGTTCGCGGGCCGCGCGGCGCGCGCCCTCGTCGAGTTGCAAGCGCACCAGGAACAGCGCCCGCAGGCCCTGCAGCAGCGGGCTGCCGCCGCGCTGCTGTTCAGCCTGCAGCGGCCCCCGCACCTCGGCCACCGGCGCCGGACGGCCGGCGGCGCGGTAGCTCTGGTAAAAGGCCCACAGCCGGGCCAGCAACATCAGCTCGTGCAGCAAGCCATAGTCGGCGGGCAGCGTGGCCACGCCGGCCCCCACCGGGCCGGGGCTGTCCTCGTCCCGGTAGGGCGTGAGCAGCTGCGCCAGGGCCGCGGCGAGCATGCCGGCCGGGCTGGCCTCGCCACACAGCGGTGCCAGTGCCTGGGCGGCGTCGTCGACACGGCCGCCGAGGCCATGGGCCACCGCCGCGAGCAGGGCCGCGAGCGCCGGGGGCGGCGGCGCGATGCGCAGGGCGCGGCGCGCCCGGGCCGGGTCGCCTTCGCCCAGCGCCAGCAGGGCCGGCAGCGCCCCCGCGTAGCTGGCCGGCGCGGGCGGCGCGGCCTC
>CAKZQS010000046.1 GCA_937141935.1 uncultured Ectothiorhodospiraceae bacterium | reverse complement strand
GTCTACACGTCGCCGTGGTTCTCCGCGATCTACATCCTGCTCTTCATCTCGCTGATCGGGTGCGTCCTGCCGCGTACGAAGCACCACTGGAAGGCGCTGCGTTCCCAGCCCCCGCGCACGCCCGCGCGGCTGTCGCGTCTGGACGACCACCGCACCGTGACCGTGTCGGTGCCCGAGGGGCAGGATGCCTCCGAGGTGGCGGCATCCGCCGTCGACACCGCCGCCGCGCAGCTGCGCAAGAGCGGCTACCGTGTCGCCCGATACGACGGACGCGGAACCTTCTCGGTCTCCGCCGAGCGCGGGTACCTCCGCGAGACCGGCAACCTCGTCTTCCACGCCGCGCTCGTGGGCGTACTGATCGCCGTCGGTGTCGGCGGCGGCTTCACCTACACAGGGCAGCGCGTCCTGGTGGAGGGGCAGGCGTTCACACACGAGGCGGTGGCTTTCGATCCCGATGGGGACGACCTCGTCCTCACGGCCACCGGGCTTCCCGCTTGGCTGGAGGCCACGGATCAAGGCGATGGGACCATCCTTCTAGCGGGCACACCCGGCGATGAGGACTCGGGCACGGTGGGTGTCACCCTGCGTGCCGACGACGGACAGGTGGAGGTCACCCACACAATCGACGTGGTGGTGCTCAACGTGAACCAGCCCCCCGAGATTGTCTCCGAGCCCGACATGCGCAATGCCGAAGAGGCTGTAGCCTTTGCGAAAAAATTACACTCTATCGTAACTTCGCTCGGCATTTGCGATGGCGAGATGTCACAGGGCTCCATGCGCTTTGACGTGAACATCTCACTCAAGCCCAAGGGTTCCGATACCCTGGGCACCCGCACCGAAACCAAGAACCTGAACTCCTTCCGCTTCGTCGAGAAGGCCATCGAGTACGAGGTCGAGCGGCAGATCGAACTGCTGGAATCCGGCGGCACGGTCGAGCAGCAAACCCGGCTCTTCGACCCCGACCGTGGCGAGACGCGGGCGATGCGCGGCAAGGAAGACGCGATGGACTATCGCTACTTCCCCGACCCCGACCTGCTGCCGGTCGTGTGCAGCGAGGACTTCATCGCCGCCGCCCGCGCCGCGCTGCCCGAGCTGCCGGCGCAGCGCCGCCAGCGCTACGTGGCCGATTACGGCCTGGGCGAGGACGAGGCCCGCCAGCTGGCCGGCGACCCCGACGTCACGCGCTATTTCGAGGCGCTGGTCGAGGCGGCCGGCGCCGCGCAGGCCCCGCTGGCCGCACGCTGGCAGCTTGGCGAGCTGGCTGCCGCGCTGAATGCCGATGGCCGTGGCATCGCCGATTCGCCGGTGCCGCCGGCCCAACTGGCCGGCCTGCTGGCGCGGCTGGCCGACGACACGCTGTCGGGCAAGATGGGCAAGGAGGTCTTCGCCGCGATGTGGGCGGGCGAGGGCGAGGCCGATGCCATCATCGAGGCGCGGGGTCTCAAGCAGATCTCCGACACCGGCGCGCTGGAGGCCATCGTCGACGAGGTCATGGCCGCCCACCCCGAGCAGGTGGCGCAGATCCGCGCCGGCAAGACCAAGGTCGTCGGCTTTTTGGTCGGCAAGGTCATGCAGCAAACCAAGGGCCAGGCCAACCCCGGCGCCGTGAACAAGTTGATCCAGGCGCGTCTGTGAGCGGCACGCTGTGGCCCTTCCGCTACCGCGGGCAGCCGCTGTATGGGGCGCTGCTGGCGCTGGATGAGAGCTGGCCGGCGCTGGTGGCCGAGCGCGGCTACGCGCCGGCGGCCAGCGCGCTGCTGGGCGAGTCGCTGTGCGCGGTGGGCCTGCTGGCCGGACTGGCCAAGCGCCCGCCGAAGCTGACCCTGCAGCTCAGCGCCGTGGCCGGCGTGGAGCTGCTGGTGGCGCAGTCGCTGCGCCCCGGCCAGCTGCGCGGGCTGATCAAGCCCGTCGACCTCGCGGCCTTCACCCCGGGCCCGCAGGCGCGGCTGGTCATGACGCTGGAATCGCCGGGGCGCAGCCAGGCGCAGCAGAGCATCGTGCCGATGGCCCGCGACACGCTGGCCGCCGCGATGGCCGACTATTTCGACCAGTCCGAGCAGCTGCCCACGCGCTTCTACCTCTACGCCGATGCGCAGCGGGCCTTTGGCTTGGTCGTGCAGCGCGTCGCCGGTGACGACACGCCGGTGGACGCTGCGCTGCAGGTGGTCGAGAACTGGGCGCTGCGTGAGCTGCCGCCCCAGCCGCAGGATTATCTGGGCGTGCTGCTGGAGGCCGACATCGAGCTGCTGGAGCCGGTGCAGCCCTGGGCGCTGAGCTGCCACTGCGACAGCGGCACCGTCAGCCGCATGCTGCTGGGCCTGGGCGTCGAGGACGCCCGCGCGCTGCTCGCCGAGCAGGGGCACATCGAGATCGAATGCGGCTATTGCGGCCAGCCCTACCGCTTTGACGCCGCGCAGGTCGAGCAGCTCTTCGCGGCCGAGCAGGCGCCGCCCGAGGCCCCGCGCCACTGAACGCGCCCGACGCCCGCACGCCGGCCCCGGGCGCGGCCGCGGCGGCCATCGGCCTGGTGGTCGATGCCGCCTGCGACCTGCCGCCCGAGTTCCTGGCCGCCCACGGCATCGACGTGCTGCCGATCCAGGTGCGCGACGCCAGCGGGCAGGCGCTGGACCTGGCGGACCCGGCCACCCGTCTGGCCTTCTATGCCGGCGCGATGCGGGCCCAGGCGCGCAGCCTGGAAACCGTGCCCTGCCGGCCGGCGGCCATCGTCGAGCGCGCGCTGGGGCAATGGGTGCGGCGCTATGACTTCGTGTTTTGCCAGACCCTGTCGCGCTCGCGCTCGGCGCAATATGACCACGCCACCCGCGCCTCCTTCGAGGTGCTATCCGACTACCGGGCCAGCCGCGACGCCGCCGGGCGCAGCGGGCCCTTCGCGCTGCGGGTGCAGAACAGCGGCAGCTTCTTCGCCGGGCAGGGCGTGCTGGCGGCCGAGACCGCGCGGCTGATTGCCAGCGGCCTGCCACCCACCGAGCTGCGCACGCGCCTGGAGCGGCTGGGCGAGGCCGTGCAGGCCTATGCGGTGCCGCGCGATCTGGGCTTTCTGCGCGCCCGCATGCTGCGCCGGGGCGACCACAGCCTGGGCCGCCTGGGCACGCTGGGCAGCCGCCTGATCGGGCTGCGGCCGGTGCTGTCGGGCCGCCGCGACCGCACCCGGGTGCTGGCCCGCGTGCGCGGCCACAAGGCGGCCTGCGGCCGGCTGCTGGCGCACCTGCGGCGCCAGGTCGAGCGCGGCCTGCAGGCGCCCTTCGTCGTGCTGTCCTATGCCGGCCCGCTGGAGGAACTGCGCGCGCTGCCCGGCCATGCCGAGCTGGCGGCCAGCTGCGAAGCGGCCGGCGTCCGCCTGCTCGAATGCGTGATGAACCCGCCCGGCGCGGTCAATCTGGGGCCCGGGGCGCTGAGCGCGGGCGTACTAGGCAAACGCCGGAAATTCCAATAGAGTGACCGCCATCCCGCGGGCCGCAAGGCGCGGCGGGAACCTCTGAAACGGGGTCGGGGTGTGAATCCACTGGGGGAGAGACGGAGCCTTCGGGCACCGTGGGCAAGGGGCCGCTTCGTGCGGCCTTTTGTTTTTGCGCCTGCGACGCCCAAGCACCGGACCCAGCCCACCGGACCCAGCCAACCGGCAGCAGACCGGTAGACAGGAGACATGGCTTCGATGTTCAACGTGTTTTCCCAGCACCCGCGGGGGCTGATGGTGCTCTTTGGCACCGAGATGTGGGAGCGCGCCAGCTACTACGGCATGCGCGCGATTCTGGTGCTGGCCCTGACGGCCGCGGTCAGCGACGGCGGCGGGTTGGCGCTGGCGGACACGACGGCCACCGCGATCTACGGCATGTACACCGGCGCCGTGTACCTCGCCTGCCTGCCGGGGGGGTGGATCGCCGACCGGCTGATCGGCCAGCGCAGCGCCGTGTGGTACGGCGGCATCATCATCACGCTGGGCCACTTCACGATGGCGCTGCCCTTTGAGCAGACCTTCTATCTGGGCCTGATCTTCATCGTGCTCGGCACCGGGCTGCTCAAGCCCAATGTGTCGACGATGGTCGGCGAGTTGTACCCGCAGGGCAGCGCCAGCCGCGATGCGGCCTTCTCGATCTTTTACATGGGCATCAACCTCGGCGCCTTCTTCGGCCAGCTGGTCGTGGGCTACCTGGGCGAGAAGGTGGGCTGGCACTGGGGCTTTGGCGCCGCAGGCGTGGGCATGCTCTTCGGCCTGTGGCAATACCGGGCCGGTTCGGCGCACCTGGGCGATGCCGGCATGGCGCCGGCCTCGACCGGCGATGCCGCGCACGACGCACGCGTGCAGCGCATCGGCTGGCGGGCCATCGGCGTGTTCGCGCTGCTGCTGACGCTGGCGGTGGTGTGCGCGATGACCGGGCTGTGGACGCCGGATGCTGGCCAGCTGGCGCTGTGGATGGCGCAGCTGGTCATCGCGCTGGCCGTGGGCTTCTTTGGCTGGGTGCTGATCTTCGGCGGGCTGAGCACGCAGGAGAAGAAGCACGTTGGCGTGATCTTCGTGTTCTTCCTCGCGGCCGCGGTGTTCTGGTCGGGCTTTGACCAGGCCGGCTCCTCTCTGAACCTCTTCGCCGACCGCTACACCGACCGCAACATCTTCGGCTGGGAGATGCCGGCCTCCTGGCTGCAGTCGGTCAACCCGATGCTGATCATCCTGCTGGCGCCGTTCTTCGCCTGGCTCTGGGTGTTCCTCGCCCAGCGCAACATGGATCCCTCCTCGCCGCTCAAGTTCGCGCTGGGCCTGATCCAGCTCGGCGTGGGCTTCTGGGTCATGGTCTATGCCGCGCGCATCGCCGCCGGTGGGGAACTGGCCGCGCCGACCTGGCTGCTGCTGACCTATCTCTTCCACACCACCGGCGAGCTGTGTCTGTCGCCGGTGGGCCTGTCGGCCGTCACCAAGCTCGCGCCGCGGCGCTACCTGGGGCAGATGATGGGCACCTGGTTCATGGGCGCCTCGCTGGGCAACGTGATCGCGGGCCTGATGGCCGGCCACATCACCGTGGCCGGGGCGGAGGCGATGCCCGACCAGTTCATGCGCGTGGTGTACATGAGCATCGGCGCCGGCCTGCTGATGCTGCTGGCCACGCCCTTCCTGAAGTCCTGGATGCGCGGCTCCGCCGAGTTCCCCGAAAGCGGTCAGCCCGAGGCGCGGGCCCAGGCCGCGGAGATCAAGCCATGATGTCCTTCCCGCAACGCCCGCTGCTGGCGGCGCTCGCCGCCGCGGGTCTGCTCAGCGCCTGTGCGCTGCTCGGCGATCGCGAGGCGCAGCCCGAGTCGGCCGCCGCCACCCCGGCGACGCCCGCGCAGGCGCAGGCCTTCCTGGCCGAATACGACGCCCAGGCGCGCGAGATCGCGCGCGAGGCGGCGCAGGCGGCCTGGGTGCAGGCCACCTACATCACGCCGGACACCCAGGCGCTGGCCGCCAAGGCCTACGAGCGCTACCTGGCCTGGAACAGCGAGCAGGCCCTGGCCGCGCGCCGCTACGAGGGCCTGCCGCTGGACGCGGCCAGCGCGCGCCAGCTGCGGCTGCTGCGCCTGTCCAACGGTGTGCCCACCGATGCCGAGCAACTGCGCGAGCTGACGGTGCTGGGCAGCCGCCTGGAGGCCGCCTACGGCTCCGGCCGCTATTGCCCGGATGGCGAGGACAGCTGCCGCGACCTCGGTGATCTGGAGGAGGTCATCGACCACTCGCGTGACCCCGACGCGCTGCGCGAGGCCTGGCTGGGCTGGCGCACCGTGTCGCCGCCGATGCGCGAGGACTACGGCCGCTTTGTCGAGTTGCAGAACGTCGGCGCCCGCGAGCTGGGTTTTGCCGACGCCGGCGAATACTGGCGGGCGCGCTACGACATGCCGGCCGATGCCTTCGCCGACGAGGTCGAGCGGCTGTGGGCGCAGGTCGAGCCGCTGTACGAGGCGCTGCACTGCGAGGTGCGCGCCCAGCTCAATGAGCATTACGGCGATGCGGTGGCGCCGGCTACCGGGCCGATTCCGGCGCACCTGCTGGGCAATATGTGGTCGCAGCAGTGGAGCAACATCTACCCGCTGGTCGCGCCCTACCCGCAGGCGCAGGCGCCGGACGTCACCAGCGCGCTGGTGGCCCAGGACTACAGCGCCGAGCAGATGGTGCGCCAGGCCGAGGGCTTCTACACCGACCTGGGCATGCGCGCGCTGCCCGAGTCCTTCTACCGCAAGTCGATGCTGGTCAAGCCGCGCGACCGCGATGTGGTCTGCCATGCCTCGGCCTGGGACATCGACTTTGCCGGCGATGTGCGCATCAAGATGTGCATCAAGCCCGATGCCGACAACCTCAGCACCATCTACCACGAGCTGGGCCATATCTATTACGACCTGGCCTATAACAAGCAGCCGGTGATCTTCCAGAGCGGCGCCCACGACGGCTTCCACGAGGCCATCGGCGACACGATGGTGCTGTCGATGACGCCGGATTACCTGGCCAGCGTCGGCCTGATGCCCGCCGGTGGCCGGCCCACCGAGCAGGCGGTCATCAACACGCAGATGCAGATGGCGCTGGACAAGATCGCCTTCCTGCCCTTCGGCCTGCTGGTCGACAAGTGGCGCTGGAAGGTGTTTTCCGGCGAGATCGATGCGCAGTCCTACAACCAGGGCTGGTGGGATCTGCGCCAGACCTATCAGGGCATCGCGCCGCCGGTGCCGCGCAGCGAGCTGCATTTCGATGCCGGCGCCAAGTACCACATCCCGGGCAACACGCCCTATATGCGCTATTTCCTCGCCCACATCCTGCAGTTCCAGTTCTATGCCGCGATGTGCGATGCCGCGGGCTACGAGGGGCCGTTGCATCAGTGCAGCTTTGCCGGCTCGGAGGAGGCCGGGGCGAAGATGTGGGCGTTGCTGGAGGCCGGCCAATCGCGGCCCTGGCCGGAGACGCTGGCGCTGCTGACGGGCTCGCCGCAAATGGATGCCGCGGCGGTGATCCGCTATTTCCAGCCGCTGCTCGACTGGCTGGAGCCGCGCAACCGCGCGCGCCAGTGCGGCTGGTAAGGCCAGTCGCCTAGCGCATCAATCCGCGCCGCGCCCGGCCTGCCGCCGGGCGCGGCCGGGCCTAGCGGCGCGAGTGCCGCGGGCGGTCGTCCAGCTCGTCGAACCAGTCGTCCTGCGCGTTCAGCAGGCGGCGCATCTGGCGTTCCTCGCGGGCCCGCTCGACGTCCTGCCAATTGCGCCGGCCGCGCCCGCGCCGGCCGTAGCCCAGCTTGCGCGAGAAGTCGGCACCGGCGTTGAGTTCCGCGATCTCCTCACCGTCTTCGGTGTCGAGGTCGAGGGCGTCGTCGTCATCGTCGAAATCGTCAGTCCTGCCGTCCATGCCAGCGATTCCTCCACAGTGCAGGGCATTCGGGCTGAATGCCCTCGCAGTATTGCGGACGCCCGTCGAAAATCAAGACGCCCGGCATAGAAATACTTGATGGACAAATCGCACTGCAATTTGGGTGCCAAAGCGCACGGCTGGCATCCCTCTTGCTGTCGCTTCAGTCGACCCGCCACAGGCACAGCGGCCCCAGCACGCCGGCGCGGCGCAGCGCCCGAAAATCCGCCGGCGTGTCCAGGTCCGGCACGGCCTCGCGCCATTGCAGCGGCCCGGGCACACGGCGTGCATTGCGCCGCAGCTGGCGCAACACGCGCGCGCTGCCCCAGTCGACGGCGGCGAACAGGCGCGGCTGCGCGCGGGGCAGGCGCAGCGCCACGAAGCCGCCGTCCGGGGCCGGGTGCAGCGCCGCCGGCGCCGTGGCTTCGGCCAGCGCGCGAATGCGGGCCGCCCCCAGCGCCGGGGCATCCGTGCCCAGCAGCACCGTGGCCCCGCCGCGTGCGGCCCACAGCATGCGCCGACCCAGGTCGCCGGCGGGCTGCCGGCGCAGGCGCAGCCCGGCACGGCGCAGTGCCAGAAAGCTCGGGTGGCGCAGGTCCGGGGTCACCCACAGCGTGACCGGCTGCCCACTGGCTGCCGCGTTGCGCGCCGCGCGGCGCAACAGCTGCGCCTGCAGCCGGGCCGCGCCGCCAGCGCCCAGGCGGGGGATCAAACGCGTGTTGCAGCGGCCGGCCTGCGGGGCCTTGGCCAGGATGGCGATGCGCAAGGGGTGGCGGGGTGCGGGGCAGGGCGCCCAGCCTAGCGTGTCGGGCGCGCCGGCGGCCGGCCGGCCCAGGCTGCGCTGTCATCCGCCTGCAACCGCACGGCCATAAAGTTTGCGGCCACCTTGCTGCCCGCGCGCCGCCCATGTCCCTGCCTCTCCGCCTATTCAGCCTGGCCCTGCTGGCGACCCTGAGCGCCTGCCAGGGTGGCCGGGGCTCCGATGCCCCCGACAGCCGCGACGCGGTTGCGGCCCTGGCCGCGGACTGCGACAGCGCGCAGCCGCTGCCGCGGACGCCGCTCAGGCACTACGTCGGCGGCATGCATGAACACTCCAGCTACAGCGATGGCGATATCTACAGCATCCCCGCCGACTACTACCGTGCCGCGCAGATGCAGGGCCTGGATTTTCTGGCCGGCTCCGAGCATTCGGACACGCTGGATGACGGCGTCTTCATCGCCGTGGGCGGCGACTGCTTTTCGACCCCCGATGGCTTCCTGACCTGCCTGAGCGGGCTGCGCGACGACACCCTGGCCAAGTGGGAGGCCACCGGCGTGCAGACGCAGCAGGCCACCCGCGACGACTTCCTGGCCATCCGCGGGTTCGAGTGGACCTCGGACCGATTCGGCCACATCAACGTCTATTTCTCCACCAACATCACCAACGCCAAAACCGACCTGGGCTATGCGGTGACGATGGAGACCTTCTGGGACTGGTTCACGCGCGCGCCCACCGAGATCTCGCCGCTGGGCGGCAGCCTGACCAGCCCGGTGCCGCTGGGCGGCGGCGGGGATGGCCTGGCCCACTTCAACCACCCGGGCGACAAATGCCTGGACGCCGCGGACCCGGGCTGCAACTGGAAAGACTTCGCGCTGGTGCCCGCCGCGGTCGAGCGCATGTTTGCCATGGAGCTGTACAACGGCGGTGGTCGCGATGTGGCCTACCCGGGCTATTACCTGCAGGCGCTGGAGGCTGGCTGGCGCCTGGCGCCGGTGGGCGTGGAGGACGAGCACGGCACCGACTGGGGCAGTGCGGGCAAGGCCAAGACCGTGACCCTGGCCACCGCCCTGACGCCGGCGGCCTTCCGCGAGGCCTGGCTCGCACGGCGCACCTATGCGCTGCTGTCCGGCCAGGACCTGCGCATCGACATCGACGCGGCCGGCGCGCCGATGGGCAGCACGCTGCAATGCGCCGACGGCGCCCGGGTGCCCTACAGCGCCCAGGTCCGCCAGGCCGACGGCAGCCTGTTTGCCGGCCAGTTGCAGCTGATCACGGCGGGGGGCGAGGTCGTCGCCGAGGCCGTCGGTCCGCGGCTGCGGGCCGAATTGCCCGTCGCGGCGCAGGAGGCCTTTTACTTCCTGCGGGTGAACGACAGCGAAGGCGAGTCACTGGCCTTCGCCGCACCGGTCTGGGTCGGGCCGCGCTAGGCGCTGGCCCTGGTCAGGCCCCGGCCCGCGCCAGCCATCGGCCCAGGGGCTAGTCGCTCGGCGGCCGCTGGCGCAGCGCCTTGGTGCGGCCACGCTGGGTCTTGGCCTGCAGGCGGCGGCGCACCGAGCCGCGCGTGGGCTTGGTGGGCTTGCGCGGCTTCTCGCGCTGAGCGGCCTGGGCGATCAGCGCCGCCAGCCGCGCCCGCGCATCGGCCAGGTTGGCCTCCTGCGTACGCGAGCGCTGCGCCTTGATGACCACCACGCCCTCGCGGTTGATGCGCCGGTCGCGCCGCGCCAGCAGCGCCTCCTTGATCGGCGCGGGCAGCGAGGAGGCGCCAATGTCGAAGCGCAGGTGCACCGCGCTGGCGACCTTGTTGACGTTCTGACCCCCCGCCCCCTGGGCGCGGATGGCTTGCCACTGGATCTCCTCCTCGGGCAGCGAGAGGGTGGGCGTAATCTCAAGCATGGCCACAGCCTAGCGCGATCCGCGGCCGCCGCCGCAGCTTGCGCACCCTGGGGCTTGCGCTTAACATGCCCGCCTCGCGTGGGGCGGTAGCTCAGCTGGGAGAGCGCCACGTTCGCAACGTGGAGGTCGGGAGTTCGATCCTCCTCCGCTCCACCACTCCACACTCTCTTGATCGTCAGCGCGGCAGGTATACCGCTGCGGTCGGGAGGTTGTGCGGCACGTCCTGTGCCGCACCCGCGCCGAGGCGCGGGCTGCGCTCGAATTCGCTCCGGGCGAATTCGTCGATCCTCCTCCGCTCCACCACTTCCTTCCTCGTAACCGTTAGCGCTGGCAGTACTGCCGCGGCGGTCGGGAGGTGTGCGGCACGTCCTGTGCCGCACCCGCGCTGACGCGCGGGCTGCGCGCGAATTCGCTCCGGGCGAATTCGTCGATCCTCCTCCGCTCCACCACTCCCTATCTCGCGACGTCGCGCGCCGGCAGTTCTGCCGCGGCGGTCGGGAGGTGTGCGGCACGTCCTGTGCCGCACCCGCGCCCTCACTCCACTTCGCTGGGCAGCTCCTCCAGCGTCCGGCTGCGCGCCCAGTACAGCGCGCAGCGCATGCGCCGGCCGGGCTGCAGCTCGGCCAGCAGGCGGGCGTAGGTGGCGAGCTGGCGCTGGTACTCGGCCACGGCGGCCTCGCTGCGCTCCCCGCTCTTGTAATCGATGATCCACAGCGCGTCCGCCTCGATGAAGGCGCGGTCGATGATGGCGCTGACCCACTGGCCGTCGAGGTAGCCGGCCAAGGGGTATTCATTGCGGGCCCAGTCGCGGGGCGCGAGGATCCAGCGGGCCTGCGCATCGTCCAGGGTCGCCGCGAGCAGCGCCTGCAGCGCGTCCAGCGTGCTGGCCACCTCGGGTTCGGGCAGGCCCATGCGGCGCAGCCCCCCGCGCAGCGCCGGCTGCAGTGCCGCCAGCGCCGCCTGGCGCACGCCGCCATCCTCCTGCCAGTACTGCGCCAGCCCCTGTTCGGCAATGCGCTCCATCGCGGCGTGGTACATGTCGCCATACAGGCGCCGGCGAATCGCCTCGGCGGTGCCCGCGCCGCGATCCAGCCGCGCCTCGGGGGCGTCGCCGCCCGCGCTTTCGGCGGCGTTCAGCGTGGCCTCGCTGGGCCGCATGCGGTCCACGCTGCGCAGCGGCAGGGTCAGCTCGGGGTCGATCCGCGGCGCGTAGTCGGCCGGCAGCCGCTGCGTGGAGGCCGACAGCAGGGTGGGCTGTGGCGCGGGCGGCGTGGCCTTGTCCGCGGCCGCGTGCTCCGCCTCCTGCGCCTGCGGCGCCGGCTCCTCGCCGGCATGCAGGCTGAGCTCCGGTGCGGCCAGCGTCGCGGTGCCGGGCGCGATGCGACCGGCGAGCGAGTTGGATTGCGGCGGCTTGGGCGCGCCCGTCTTGTCGTCCCAGCTCCAGGTTTCGTAGCCGTGCAGCGCCAACGCCGCACGCGTGCTGGCGACATAGGCCAAGCGGCAGTCCTCGGCCTGGCGCCGCGCCTTCAGCAGGTCGCAGACGAAACGGTAGAGCCGGGCCCAGGCGCTGTGCTCATCGCCCGGCGGCGGCTTGGGCACGGCCAGCAGGTCATCCATGGCGGCAAGGGTGGCCAGCAGCGGCTTGTCATCGCCGCGAAAGCGCCGGCCGGCGCCCACCACGAAGACGTGGTCGAACTCCAGGCCCTTGCTCTTGTGGATGGTCATCAGCGAGACCTGTGCCTCGGCGCGCGCGGGCAGGGCGTAGCTTTGCCCCAGCCGGCGGCGAAACTCCTCCAGTGTGGCCGCGCTGCCGCCCTCGGTTTGCTCGGTCAGCAGGACCAGCGCCTTGCGCACGTTCGCCAGCTCGGCACGGTTGGCCAGCGTGGCGGGGCCGCCCAGCGCATGCCAGACCTGCTCCACCAGCCGCGCCAGGTCCGCGCGTTCGATGGGCCCCTCGCGCCGGGCCAGCGCGGCCTGCAGCCGCTGCAGCCGCGCCCGCGCCGGCGCGGGCAGGGGCGCCTCGTCGGCCCGTGCCAGGCGCTCGGGCCAGCAGCGCTCCGCCTCGGGCCCGGTCGCCTGGCGCAGGGCCAGAAGCTCGCCCCAGCTCAGGCCCAGCAGGGGGCTGCGCAGTAGCGCCAGCCAGGCGGTGTCGTCGGCGGCGTGCCACAGCGCGCGCGCCAGCGCGCCGAGCACGCGCACCTCGGGCCGGTTGGCCAGGCTGTCGACGTCGTCGGCCACGTAGCCGATGCCGCGGCGGTCCAGCTCCTCGATCACGGGCTGGATGTGGGAGCGGGTGCGGCCAATGACGCCCACCGAGCGGGCCGGCGTGCTGGCCAGCACGCGCTCGACCTCGTCGGCCACCAGCGTCGCCTCGCTCGGCGGCGCCGCGTTGGGGTCGCCGGCGATGCGGTGCCAGCGTGCGCATTCCTCGTCCTCCAGCCCCGCCCAGGCGGCGTCGGCTGCGGCGATGGTCGTGGCCGGCACAAGCCGGGCCTCGGCGGCGCTGAAGGCCGCACTGCCGCCCAGCGCGTTGCTGTGCGCGGGGAAGACCTGGGCATAGACGCGGTTGTTGAAGTCCACCACGGCCGGCAACGAGCGGAAGTTGGCGCTGAGCTCGCAGCGGCGCAGCGGCACGCCGTCGCGACCGGGCCCCAGGTGCTGCTGCTCCCACAGGTCGATGAACAGCGCGACATCGGAATTGCGGAAGCTGTAGATCGACTGCTGCGGGTCCCCCACCAGGAACAGCGTGCGCTCGTCCCCGGGTTGCCAGCCGGCGGTGATTTGCCGCAGCAGCAGCAGCTGGGTGTGCGAGGTGTCCTGCATCTCGTCCACCAGCAGGTGCGAGATGCGCTGGTCCAGCCTTTCGAGCAGCGCGTACCCCTGGTCGGTGGCGCCGCTTAGCGCGATGTTGGCGCGCTGCGAGACCTCCAGGAAGTCGACCTCGCCGCTCTCGGCGAAGACGTCGAAGAGGTGATCCACCAGCCGCGCCAGCGCGGCATCCAGCGCCTCGCCATAGCTGCGCACGCTGTCCGGGATGGTGGTGCCGGGGTGGGTCAGCACCGGGGTCAGCACGGCATCGATCGCCACGGCGCGACCGCTGTCATGCCAATCCTTCAGCAGGGCCTTGGCGCATTGCGCCCCGGGCTTGCCGGCCAGCCAGCCCTGCGTGGGCTGGCGCAGCCCGCCGGGTTTGGCGAGCTGCTTTTTGCCGGTGACATAGGCGCTCAACAGCTGCTGCCAGACGCCGAGCGCCGTGGCCTCGGCGGGCGGCCAACGGCCGCTGCCGATGGCGTCCTGCAGGCCGGGCACCAGCGGCTCTTCGGGCTGCTCGAGGCGGCGCAGCGCCCAGGCCTCGAGAATGGCGCCGCGATCTTCGGCGCTCAGGGTGGCGTCGAGCGCCCGCAAGGCCGCCTGCGCGGTCAGGGTCAGCAGGCGCTGGCCCTGGGTGCTGGGCCGGCCGGCGGCCGCCTGCTCGCGGCGGTCGAGCAGCGCGGCATACCAGCGGTCGCGCGTGCGCAACAGGCTGCGCAGCGGCTCCAGCAGGGCGTCGCTGCGGTTGCGCGCATCCAGCAGCAGCCGCCGCACGGCCTGCTGGGCCTGTTCGGCCCCGGCCTCGGCCGCTGGGCCATCCAGGTCGGCCAGCAGCCGCAGGATGGCCTGGTCCAGCAGCGGCTGGTCGTCCTCGGTGGGCTTGCCGCTGCCACCCAGCGTGCTGGTGATGGGCACCTGCTGGGTGATGCTGCCGCAGAAGGAGTCGATGGTCGTCACCCGCAGCCGGGCGCTGTTGTCGCGCAGCTGCCAGCCCTGCGCGGCGTCGGCGCGCAGGACGGCGGCCACGTCGGGGTCCTCGGGCTTTTGGTGCAGCAGCTGGGTCAGGCGCTGGCGCATCTCCGCGGCGGCCTTGCGGGTGAAGGTGATGGCCACCACCTCCTCGGGCTGCTGGCAGCGGGCCAGCGCGCGCAGGAAACGCTGCACCAGCAGCGTGGTCTTGCCGGAGCCGGCCGGGGCCTTGACGATGACGCTGTGGCGGATGTCCAGCGCCCGCTCGCGGGCGTCGGCATCGCCCAGCGCACCGCCGCGGTAGGCCTCGGGCCCGGGTTTGAGCAGGCGGCTCATGGCGCCTCTCCGGCGCCGGCGTCATCGCTGCCATCGCCGCCATCACCGGGGTCGCCGGCCCGTTCGCGGTGGCCGGCGGTCAGCACGGCGAGCAGATCGGCGGCAAAGGTCTCGGCCTTGCTGCTGGGTGCGTCGAAGCGCAAATCGCCGGCCAGAAAGGCCGCGGTCATCGATTCCAGCCGCTGTTGCCAGCGCTGGCGGCGGCCGGGCCAGTCGCGCTCCTCGCGCGAGCCGCCGGCGCTGCCGTCCTCCAGCAGCTTGGGCGTCCAGTTGGTCAGCGCCTTGAAGGCCGGCTTCTCCGGGTGCACGACAAAGAAGCACAGCCCGTCGCAACCCACCGGGGCCGGTGCGGGCTCGCCGCTGGCCGCGGCCTGGCGGGCCAGCGCGGCGTTGACGCCGGCCAGCACCGTGTCCGAGCCGTACAGCGGCAGCTGCGGCTCGCGCAGCGCCTCGGCCTCCCAGCCGCCGATGCTCATTTGCGTGCTGGTCTTGTAGTCGATCAGCAAGTCGCGTGGCCCCAGCGGCGTGTGCACGCGGTCGATGCGGTCGATGCTCAGCCGCAGCGGCAGGCCATGGAATTCGATGTCCTCGATGCGCAGCTCGCGGCCGAGCACGCTGTAGTTGTGCGCGCGGCGCACCTCGTGGCCCAGCGCCGCACGGGCCACGCCGATCTGGTAGCCGCGCTCCAGCTGCAGCGTGGCGGGGCGGTAGCGGGTGGCCTGGGTCAGCTCCTCCAGCGCCTGGTCCACGGCCTGGGCAATGGCGTCCTCCCACTGCGCCTCGGCCGCGCGCAGCGCGTCGCGGCTGGCCCAGCGCCGGCTCAAGCGCTCCATCACCCGGTGGGTCAGGCGCCCCTGGGTGGCGGGGCTCATGCGGCTGACCGGGTCCAGGCCCTGGGCACCGAGCCGGTGGGCCACCAGCGCATACAGCGGCGATTCGGCTACCGATTCGAGCAGGCGCGCACCGCCGCGCACATAGCCGCCGCGCAGCTCGGCAGGTGTCACGGGGGTCGGCTCCTCCTGCGACGCGCTCAGCGTCGCCGCGCCCACCCAGCGCTGGATGGCGGTGTCGCCCGGCTGCGCCGGCTGCAGCGGCCCGCCCAGCGCGCGACGCAGCAGCGGCGAGGGTTCCAGCTCGCTGCCGGCGTCGCTCTGGGCGGCGCAGGCGTAGACCAGCCGCCGGCCGTTGCGGGCGCTGTCCTCCAGGAAGCGCTGTGCCCGCAGGTTGCAGTCCTCCGGGCTGCTGTAGGGCAGCTCGCTGGCCACCAGCACGCTCTGGGCGATAAAGGGGTTGCGCCGTACCGGCCGCGGGAAGTTTGACTCGTACAGCCCGGCCGCGATGATCAGGTCGGCGCGCAGGCCACGGGCGCCATCGAGGTCCACGATTTCGACCGGCACGTCGATCTCGGCGCGCGGCGTGAAGCGGCGGGTGGCCACCGTTTCGCGCAGGTAGCGGGCGGCCTGGGCCGGGCTGATGGGCCCGGTCTGGGCATCCAGCGCCTGGAAGGTGGCGCAGGCTTCGCGCCACTGCTCGACTTCCTGGTGCAGCTCCGGCGGCAGCGTGCCCGCGACGTTGGGCCAGCCAAAGGCCGCCAGGCGCGCATCCAGGTGGGCGACCCAGGCCGAGGGCAGCGCCTCGCGCGGCGCCTGCTGCAGGACCTCGGCAAAGGCCTGCAGCGCCTCGGCCGCCGGGCCCGGTGCCAGCGCGCCCAACACGCGCGCCAGCGGCATCACGTCACCGCCCTCGCGACGCAGCCGGCGCTCGGCGCGCGCCGCGTCCAGGGCGCGCTCGCCGCCGAGCAGCACCGGGTTGTGCAGCAGCGCAAAGACGCTGTCGGGGTCGTCGGTCTGGCGGCTCCAGCGCAGCAGGCTCAGCGCGGCGCTGACCAGTGGGTATTCGGACAGCCGGCGCCCGGCGGCAAAGCGCCAGGGGCGCTGGCGTGAACCCTCGAGCATCAGCTGTGGGCACAGCGCTTCCTGCAGCGCGGCCTCCAGCGCCGGACGCAGCGTTTCGGCGTTGTCGACCACGATCAGTACGCGGGCCTCGGGCGCGGCGCGCAGGGCCTCGCGCACCAGCGTGGCCACGCCCGACCACAGCGCCGTCTCGTTGGCGTAAAGCCGGCCCTCGCAGGCCGCCGTGCCTGTGGCCGGCCCGCGCGGGTCGGCGTACTCCACCCGCGCGCCGGCGGCGACGCAGGCCGCGAGCAGCTGCCGCTGCGCCCGGCTCAGGTCGGCCGGCTCGCCGGCCACGCGGATGTGCGCCGGGGGGCGCACCTGGCCGGCCGCAATCAGCCGCGTCAGCGCCGGCTCAACCTGGGCATTGGTCAGGCCGCCGAAGCGCGCCAGCATGGTCGCCAGCTCCTCGCGCCAGCCGCGCAGCTGCTGCTGCTCGGTGGTCGATTCCGGGGCCTGGGCCAGGTCGATGTCCTGCTGGTCGCAGATCGCCAGCGCCTGGCGCAGCGAGCGCGCCAGCTCGGTCGACGACAGCACTTGCGCGCCCTGCGCAGCCGTTAGCTGCTCGCACAACACCAGCTCCTGCACCGGGTGCAGCTGCTGCTGTTCGGGCCAGGCGCGCAGCCACAGGCGCCGCGCCCACAGGTCGACCGGGAAGATCTGCGGCGCCTCCCAGACCCGTTCGCCGGCCTGCTGCCGGCGCAGCGCCTCGGCCTCGCGCAGCTGGCGTGCCAGCGCCGGGGTCGGCGCCAGCGTCACGGCCTGTCCGGCGTGGGCGGGGGCTGGCGGGGTCGGCGTGGGCCGGGGATTCGAGGGCGGGGTCATGCGGGCCTTGCGGGTGGATGTGCCTTGCGGGTGGTGGTATCGGGCCGGCGCCGCCGGCGGTCTCGCTCCGGGGCGGCTGCCTGGCCGGGCCGCCGCGGGGCAGTCTGGCGCGCCCCGGGCTCAAAAGCTGAGCCTGCCCGGGGCAGGGGCCGCGCGCGCCGCCCCGATCGCCGCCCCACCCGCGATGGTAGCGGCTTTGGCGGCAGGCTCCGCGCCGCCTGCGACCGGCCCGGCAGCCATCGCGCTTGGGCGGCAAAGCGTCCCGCGGCCGGGACACCCGAGCGTCCCGGTGCCCCGGGGCATGGCAGCATGTGCCCATGTGCGGTCGCTTTTCCGAACACATCGACAACCTGCGCCAGTGGGAGGACATCCTGGCCGGCTGGCCGCGGCTGCAGGCCACACGCCGCAACGTGGCGCCGACGCAATCGATTCACCTGCTGCGCGCCGGGCACAAGGGCGGGCACGAGCGCGAGCCCGGGGGCGAGCCCGGCTGGGCCCAGGCGCGCTGGGGCCTGGTGCCGCGCTGGTCGCGCGAGGCCGCGCCGCGCTATGCCACCTTCAACGCGCGCCTGGAGGAGGTGGCCGGCAAGCCCAGCTACCGCGGCGCCTGGCGCGGCGCCCAGCACGCGCTGATTCCCGCGGGCGGCTATTACGAGTGGCGGCTGGAGCAGGGCGCCAAGCAGCCCTATTTTTTGCACGCCGCGCAGGGCGGCCCGCTGGTCTTCGCCGGGCTGTGGGAGGAGCGTGTTGATGCCGACAGTGGCGAGATCACGCTGTCGGCCACCATCCTGACCCGCGCCGCGCGGCCCCCGCAGGACGCGCTGCACCACCGCGAGCCGGTGCTGCTGGAGCCGGCGATGGCGCGGCAATGGTTGCGGGGTGGTGCGGACGCCCAGGCGGCCCTGCCGGAAGCGCCGACGCCGGCGCTGCAGTGGTACCGGGTCAGCCCGCGGGTCAACAACGCCCGCAACGAGGGCGCCGAGCTGACCGCGCCGATCTAGGGTGCCGTCCGCCGTTGGCGTGGCGGTGCCCCCTGGGCCGAGATGGCTCAGGCCGTGCCGGTTTTGGCGCCGCCGGGTCGGGGCAGCGGCGTGGCCAGCGCCTCGGCGCAGGCGCGCCAGACTTGCGGATTGGCCGGCAGGCCCATGTGCGAGCCGCGCACGCGGACGTTGCGGGTGTGCGGCGCGGCCGGCTCCAGCGCCGCGCGCCAGGGTACGATGCCGTCGCTGCGGGTGTAGATCGCCGTGCAGGGCACCGCCGGCGGGCGGCTGCGGGCGGCGCGCTGCTCCGGGGGCGTGCGCGCGGGCGTGCCCGGGTTCAGCAGGCGAAACAGCGCGTCGATGGTGGTGTGGTCGCTGTCCTGGATCGGGCTGCCCAGCGTGATGACCTGACGCACGGCGTCGGCCTCGCGGCGGGCCATCTCGCGGGCGAAGATGCCGCCCAGGCTCCAGCCGATCAGGCTGACGCGGCCACCGCTGTGCTCGCGCAGCCGCGCCAGTTGTGCGCCCAGCGCCTGGCCCACGGCGCGGCGCATGCCGGTGTTGCGGCCCTGGCCCCAGCCGTGCACCGCGTAGCCACACTGCTTCAGCGCACGGCGCAGGGGCGCCGTGGCGTGATCGTCGCCGCCAAAGCCGGGGATCACCAGCACGGCATGGCCGTCACCGGCGGGCAGGTCGCGCAGGCGGCGGGCGTGCCAGCCGGCCAGCGCGAATTCGGCGGCGGCGCGGCCTTCCAGCGGCAACCAGTGCCAGGGCGTGCGGGCGCTCACCGGATCACGCCGCGGCGCTGCAGCACCATCACGCCGACGTACAGCACCAGGCCGATCAGGGCGGCGATGATCCCCTGCTGGATCTGCGTCTGCAGCTCGTTGCGCTTGCCATAGAAATGGGCCTCGATTTCCTCGCGCAGGCGGGCCTTGTCGTCCAGCCGCTGTTGCGCATCCGGCAGCGGCTGGCCGTCGCGCTGGGCCCGGGCCAGGTCCAGCGCATAGTTCAGCTCGACCGCCAGCTCGACCTCCTCGGCGTCGTAGGGCGGCATCTGTTCGAGCTGATACCAGCGGTGGCCGGCCAGAAACACGCCGATGCACAGCAGCAGCGCCGGCAGGGTGCGGGGGTTGGAAAACAGCATGGATCGGGCTCTATCGGAAGGAGGGTCGCCGGCTCAGGATGTCGAGTCGGAGGCGGGATCAGGCGGCGGCGGGCGCTGGGCATCGCGGCTGAAGGGCACCAGCACCATTTCGGTGCCGCTGTAGCGGTCGTGCAGGGCGCGGCGACGGTCGTCGGCATACATGGCCAGCAGCCCCAGCCCGGCCAGGCCCCAGCTGGGCAGGGCCAGCAGCAGGCGCAGCAGCGCGCGCGGCAGGTCCACCGGGCCGCCGCCTTCGCGGCGGAGCTGCAGGCGCCAGGCGCGCATGCCCAGCGTCTGCCCGCCGTGGGTCCAAAAGCCCAGGTAAAACAGGGCCGTCAGCAGGTACAGCAGCAGCGCAAAGCCCGGGTGGCCGGTGGCCACGGCCTCGCCGCCGGTGAAGGGGAGGGCGGCAAAGCCCACGGCGAACCACAGCGCCAACACCAGCAGCAGGTCATACAGGGCGGCGGCCAGCCGGCGGCCCAGCGGGGCCGGCCGGATCAGCGCGCCCTTCACGCGGCGGGGGCTTGCGGCAGGTGCGTCGGGGCGGCGGCAAGCAGCGCGTCCACGCCGGGGCTCTGCGGGTCCAGCGTGCGGTCCATCGGCGTATGCAGGATGCCGGCTTCGACAAAGTCGTCGCCGCAGCGGCTGTAGCCCGCGGCGGTATAAAAGCGCACGGCGCTGACCTGCGCATGCAGGCTGACGCGGCTGCGCCCGGCGGCCAGCGCACAGGCCTGCAGCAGGTCCAGCACGATGCGCCCCAGGCCCATGCGGCGCCAGACCGGGTCCACCGCCATGCGACCGATGCGCCCCTCGGGCAGCAGCCGGCCGGTGGCAATGGCCGCCCCCGCCTCGTCGCGGATCAGCACGTGGGTGCAGTCCGCGTCGCGCTCGTCGCGCTCCACCTGCTCGGGCACGCTTTGCTCGTCCACGAATACGCGATGACGCAAGGCCCGGCAGGCCGCCAGGTCGCCGCCGCTGCGCGGCGCAATGACTTCGATGTTCAGCTTCATAGGGCTCTCCCCGCCCGTGGTTCTCGGCGGGCCGCCACGCGGCCCGATCGGGATGTGCTGCCGGGCCGCCCCCGCGGCCCCGGCCTCCGCTAGCGCTGGCGGCGGCGCAAGCCGGCCAGCAGGATCAGCAGCAGCAGCCCCGGCGTGGCCGCGCCCCCGCGCGGCGCCAGCTCGCTGGCCTGCAGCGCGCGGGCCTGCGTGCCGGGGGCGACCTGCGCGGTGGCCGTACTGGCCTCGCCATGCCGGTCGATGATCTGGTACTGCACGCTGTCGCCGGCAAAGCCGGGCGCCGGCGTGTACAGCAGCCGGTTGTCGACGATCAGCGCCTCGCCCTGTTCGGCGCTGGCGCCGACCAGGCGCAGCGGCGGCGCGCCAAAGTCGTTGTCCAGCACGGCCAGGGGCACCGGCTCGCGGCTCAGCGGCGGCAGCAGGAAGCTTTCACCGCGGGCCTGCGTGCGGGCGTTGTTGCCGGCGCCGTTGCGGCCGTCAACGCGGCGCGTGCCGCTGCCGCGCGGGTCCAGCCAGGGGGCCAGGCGCTCGCTGGCGCTGCGGCCGGCCTCCCAGCCGAAATCCAGCCGGCCATAGACGTCGCTGCCTTGCGGGTTGTCGCAGGAGCTGTTGCCGCCGGAGAGCTGGCCGACGACACGGCCGGCATTGTCAAACAGCGCGGAGCCGCTGGAGCCGGGTTCGGTCACGCCCTGGTTCCACACGACCTCCCAGCTTTGCACCGGCTCGCCGTCGACGAGGGCGCGCACCTTGCGCGGGCGGTTTTCGAACAGGCTGATGCGCTTTTCGTCGCCGCGCGGGTGGTGCACGCTGGCGCCGCTTGGGAAGCTGTCGCCACTGGCATCCCAGCCGGCGTAGTGCACGTTGTAGCTGGCGGGCGGGGCCTGATCCAGGCGCAGCAGCGCGAAGTCCGGGTCGGGGTTGCGGGCCAGCAGCGTGGCGCCGCTCTGGCTCTGCCGCAGGCTGCCGTCGGGGCTGCCGCCGCAGCGGCTGGTCTCGTAGTTCCAGTAGGCGACGACGCTGTCGGCGTTGTCCTCGCGCACGCCGCAATGCTCGGCGGTCAGCAGCAGCGGGCTGCCGTCGTTGGCGGTGTTGTTCATCAGCACCGCCGAACACAGCGCGGTGCCGGCCACGGTGATGCGGGCGGCGGAGCGGATCTGCGCCGTCCAGGCATCGCCCGCCGGGCACACGGTGTCGATGTTGCAGCTACCCGACTTGGCGCGGAAATCGAAGCTGCGATAGCCGTGCTGGACGCCCTCGATGCGCCAGTCCGCGGCGCGCTCGCTGCTGGGCAGCTCGACTTCGAGCAGCAGGGTGTCGCCGGGCACGATGGCCGTCTGGAAGCGCTCGCGGGCGCCGAAGTTGCGCGCCTCGCCCCAGACCACGCCCCGGCCATCGGCCAGGCGCAGCACCGTGCCCGCGGGCACGTCGACGGCGGCGAAGCTGGCGCTCAGCGACAGCGCCTGCGGGGAATGCAGCTGGTATTGCCAGACGGCGCGGCCGTCGCGTTCGGCCCACTGCCCGTCGCCATGCGCCAGCGCCGCGTGCGGGACGTTCAGGGCATAGCGCAGCGCGCCGCCCTTGGCCACCGGCTGGCCCAGCAGGGCCTGCAACTGGCTGCCCAGCGCGGGCAGCGCAATCGGCAGCAGGCCCTCGACGGTGTCGAGCAGCGGGCGGGTCGTGGCCTGCGCCGGCGCGGCCAGCAGGCCGGCAAGCAGCAGGGGAATCAGTCGGCGCATGCGCGACCTCGGCAAGGTTCAACCAGATTAACGCAGCGATTGTGCCAAGCCGCGGCCGATGACTCCAGCGTAAATCCTTGGGACACGCCGGCTTAGCCCGCGAGCTGGCGCAGGACCAGCGCGCCGCCGGCCCCCAGCAACAGCAGGTACAGGCCGCGGCGGAAGGCGGCCTCGCTGACGCTGTGGTGCAGCCGCTCGCCCAGCCACAGCCCGGCGGCGATCAGGGGCAGGAAGGCCAGCAGGCGCAGCGCGAAGGGGCCGTCGAGCCGCCCGGCCGCGGCGAAACTGCCCAGCAGGATGCTGTTGGTGACCAGCCAGATCAGCAGCAGCGTGGCGCGAAACCCCGCGCGGCCGAGCTGCATGCGATCAACGGCATAGGCGACAAAGGGCCCGCCGCTGGCGTACAGGCCCTGGGCCAGCCCGCCCAGCAGCAGAAAGCCGCCGGCCTGCCAGCGCGGCGCGGCCCGCGCTGGAGCCTGGCCGCGGGCCAGCTCCCAGGCCGCAATCGCGCAGACCAGCAGGCCAAAGCCCAGCGCCAACGCCTGCGACTGCAGCCATTGCGCCCCGGCCATGCCGGCCGCGAAGCCCAGCGCCAGCAGCGGCGCAATGGCCCGCCGCAGCGGTGCCCAGGCGATCTGCTGCCGGTGCCGCCAGACCAGCGTGCCGGACAGGGGCAGGTTCAAGGCCACGATCAGCGGCAGCAGCGTTTCCAGCGGCCACAGGTGGGCGCCGATGGTCAGCGCGATGATGTTGGCGCCAAAGCCGATCATCGCCTGCGTGGTGTAGGCGGCCAGCACCACCAGCGCGAGCAGGGCCGTCAGCATCAGGCGGCCCGCGGGCGGTTGTGCGCCTCCGCGCCAGGCACGGCCGCGGTGCCGCGCGCCCTTGCGGCGCGGGCGGCGCCGGCGGCGGCCTCGCAGGCATCGAAGCGGCGCAGGTCCTCGCGGAACAGCGCCAGCAGGCGCAGCGGCGCGATGGCCCGCACCCCGGGCTCGCGCAGCTGCTCGCGGCCCAGCGCGAAGGCGCGCGACCAATGCGCGCAAAAACCCGCCCAGGCCCGCCGCAGCGGCGTGCCCGGCTGGTAGTAATGGGCCGGCTCGCTGGTCACGCCGTTGATTTCCAGCACGGCCAGCTCGCGCCCGGCGCGCAGGGCCTCGGCATCGGGGCAACGCAGGTCGATGCGGCCAAAGGCAAAGCCCGGTACGGCATCGGCGATCTGCTGCATCGTCGCCAGCAGCGCCGGGCTGTCCAGCTCCATGGCGCTGCGAAACTCGGCGCCCCGGCAGTGCGCGCCCAACTCCACCAGCTGCACGCGCTCGCCGGCCTCCGGCACCGTGTCCAGCGACTGGGCGTGGCGGGCATAGAGCTGCGGCGCGATCAGCCGCGCGCGGGCGTCCGCCAGGATCAGCGCGCCCAGCGTGCGCACGCCATCGCCGACCAGCGTCGGCAAGACCTTGTGCACGATCGAGCTGATCTCCAACTCCGCCCGGCCCGGCTTACGCATCACGAACACGCCGTACTCGGCGCCTGCCGCATAGGCCTGCGCCAGCACCGTGAAGCGCGCCTGGCGCAGGTAGGCGGCGGCCTCCTCGCGGCCGTGCACGATGGCCACGCCGCGGCCGCGCTGGCCGATGTCGGGCTTGAGCACCAGCGGCCAGCCCTGCTGCGCCGCGAGCGCGTCGACGGCGGCCAGGGCCGCCGGCGTCGCGGCGGGCAGCTTGCGGGTCAGGGGCAGGTGCTGCGGGTGGCGCGCTTGCAGGGCCAGCAGCGCCACCGACTTGCGCTCGCCGACGACGCTGCCGTTGTCAAAGCCGGGGTTCGCCGCGGTGAAGGCGGTGAAGTGCCGATGGCGCAGGCCCAGCAGCACGATCCAGCCGATGACCGGCAAGTAAAACAGCCAGCCCGGCCAAAACTCCCAGCGCCGCGCCCGCGCCAGGCGGATGCGCAGACGGGTGGGTAAATCCAGGCGGGCGCCGGCCTCAGTCCGCGGCAAGGCTGCGCTCCTGCGCCAGCGTGGCCGGAGCCATGCCGAAGTCCGCGGGCAGCGCCCAGCCGGCGGCCTGCGCCGCCGCGGCGATCACGGCCTGGTGGTGGATGGCGTGGCTCTGCAAAAACTGCAGTTCGCGCGCCAGCGAGCTGGACAGCGGCGTGGCCTCACGCGCCGGGTGCGTGGCGCAGCGCACGCTCAGTGGCTGGCTGCCGTCGCGGCCTTCGAGCTGCTGCAGTTCCAGCAGCACGCGGCGCAGCCGGTGTTCGGCGTGGTGCCGGTCCTGTTCGGTGCGGGTGTCACGGGCGCGGCGGTCGTAATCGACCAGTGCCGGCGTCGCCCGCAGCCCTTCAAGCAGCGCATCGCAGTGGTCGAGCACGTGGCGCAGGTGCGGGCCCACGACGCGCTGGTAATCCGTGCAGCTGGGCTGCGGGCCGGTGCACAAGGGCAAGAATCCCTGCAGCGTGTGCAGCGTGTCGGTGAGCAGATGAGGGGGCATGCGGGACAGGGTTGGGTGGGGCTCAGGCGCTTTGCGGTGCCGGTGGCTGGCGGTAGCGCGCCAAGCCCAGGCAGTAGCTGGCGCAAAAGGCGATGGTGATGGGCAGCCCTGGCGCCAGGGTCAGGGCGATTTCCGGCGTGCCATGCCACAGGTGCACGGCAATGATCAGGCCATAGATCAGCGCCAGGGTTCCCAGCATCGCGCGCAGCGCGCGCCACGCGGCGGCGCCCGAGCCGCGGAACAGCGTTTTCATCAGGCTGGTGCCACCGAGCGTCACCGCGAAGCTCAGGCTCCCCTGCAGCGCCCCGGCACGCAGCGCCAGCGCGCTGCCGTGCTCGGCATTGGCCCACACCGCCCAGGCGCCGTAAAACAGCAGGCCGAGCACCGCCCCCGACAGGCCATCGGCCAGATCGAGCAGGGCCTGGCCGGCGCTGTCGGCGGTGCTGAGACTGGGCATCGGACTATGGTAGCGAATGCGGGCCTGTGCGCCGATGACGCGTCGGGCGCAGAGCTGATTGCGCCGACTGAAGGATGCGCGGAAGTACTACGCGCGTCCCGCGGGCCAGGGAGGGCCCGCCGCGGATCGACGGCTTGCGCCGTGGATCCGGCGAAGCGCGGTGCGGGGTGCGCCGCAGTGCGCGTTCGCTGAGAAGTCCAGGACGGACTTATTCAGCGCGTCACTTAATCCGCATGCCGCGCCAGCAGCACGTGCACGCGGTGATAGGGCGGCCGCAGCTCGGTGACCAGGGCCGGCTCGCCGGCGAGCGCCAGCCCGGTTCTGGCCACCAGCGCGCGCAGCGTGTCCAGCCCGAAGCCCTGATTGCGATGGTCGTAAGCCGCCACGCTGGCGGCGTGGCTGTGCGCATCCAGCGTGCCCAGCAGCAGCGTGCCACCCGGGCGCAGAACGCGCGCCGCCTCGGCCAGCGCCCGCGGCGCGTCGTCCGAATAGGGCAGCGCGTTCAGCAGCAACACGGTATCGAAGGCCCGCGGCGCGAAGGGCAGGGCGTGCATGTCGGCGCGCAGGTAGCGGGCGTTGTCCAGCCCGCGGCCGCGCAGCCGCTGTTGGCCGGCGGCCGCCACCGTGGCGTCCAGGTCCACGCAGGTCAGGCTGCGTGCCTGCGGGGCGAGAAAGCCGGCGACCACGCCGTCGCCGGCGGCGATGTCCAGCGTGTCCCCCAGCCGCGCCCAGGGCCGCAGGGCGTGGGCCAGCACCTCCCAGCCGCGGCCCGGCGAATAGTGCTTCTCCATCTCGCCGGCCACGCGCGCCGCCCAGCCCTCCCGCTGTTCGCGCCGGGCCACCAGCGCGCGGGCCAGCTCCAGGTCGTGGGCCAACTCGTCGGCGGCGGCGCCCTCGCGCAGCGTGGCCAGCACCTGGGCGGCGGGCCGCGGCAGCGACTCGGCCAGGCCCTGCAGGCTGGTGCTGCCGTGGCGCTCCTCGGCAATCAGCCCCAGCCGGCGCATGCGCGCCAGGTGCGAGGAGATTCGGCTTTGCGCCAGCCCGGTCAGCTCGGTCAGCTCGGCGACCGACAGGCGCAGCTCGCCCAGCAGCAAGGCCAGGCGCAGCCGGGTGGGTTCGCCGAGCACGCGCAGCAGCTCGGCGGTGTCGTTGAGGGTGCTCATGGATGCGCGCCCAAGAAAAACGCCTCCGCGAGGGAGGCGTTCGTGCTTGGGCTTGGGTTCTTAGCTGCTCGGCGTGGCCTTCTTGGCCGCGGAGGTGGCGCGCTTGGCCCGCGAGGTCGTGCTGCCACCGGCGGCCGGCTTGGCGGCAGCGGCGGCCGGCTTGGCCGCAGCCGGGGTTGCCGGTTTGGCGGCGGCGGGTTTGGCGGCGGTGGACTTGGCGGCGGTGCTGCGCGCAGCAGGCTTCTTGGCGGCCGTGCTCCGCGCCGCGGGTGTTTTCGCGGCGGGCTTCTTCGCCGCGGGCTTCCGGGCGGCCGGCTTTTTCGCGGCAGTCGCCTTGGCTGCAGACGACTTCGCGGCCGCCGACTTCGCTGCCGTTGACTTCGCGGCCGGCGCCTTGGTGGCGGTGCTGCTGCTGGCGGCGCTGCGGCTGGCCGTCTTGGCGGCGGGCTTCTTCGCCGCCGGCTTCTTGGCCGCTGGTTTCTTCGCGGCGGGCTTCTTCGCAGCGGGCTTTTTGGCCGCCGGCTTCTTCGCCGCGGGTTTTTTCGCGGCGGGCTTCTTGGCGGCGGGTTTTTTCGCTGCTGCCGCCTTGCTGCTGGCCTTGCCCACGCTGGCGCGGGCGCGGCTGGCCGCGGCGCTGGCTTCCTGGCGGGCGCTGGCTACGGCTTCGCGGGCCTTGGACGAGGCGCTGCTGACGGCGGCCTTGAGGTCGGCCTCGGAGTCCTTGGCCTGGTCGGCCAGGGCCTTGGCCACCTCATCGCGCGTGTTATTGAGGATGCGCATCGTCTCGCGCATGTTGTCGAGGATGCGGTCCAGCGTGTCCTGCACCGTATCGAGTTGCAGCTGGGCGGCGTTCTTCAGCGAGCCCGACTTGCGCGTGGCCTGCAGGCTCTTGCGCAGCTCCTCGTAGTGGGCCTTGAGGCCTTCGAGTTCGTGCTGGACCAGACGTTCGAAGCCACTCGACAGCGCCCCGCGCAAATCGTCGAGACGGCTCTTGAGCTTGGCCGAGCGGGTGGATTTCTTCGCCATGTTCTGTCCCCAAAGCTGTGATTCACGCCACCGCGGGCGAGTGTAGGAGGCGCCGCGCGGCAAAGTCAAAGCCGGCCGGGCCGCGGTGGTACCATCCCCGGCGCACTTCACGTGCCCGCCACGCCGCCCTGCGCGGCCGTCGTGGGCACCCCACGTACACGACGAGGGACGACACCCCATGGCAGACATTGGCCAGGCGCTGAGCCTGAAACGACTCGACGACGGCATCGTCGAACTGTGCTTTGACCTTCAAGGCGAATCGGTCAACAAGTTCAACCGCGCCACGCTCGAAGAGCTGAAAGCCGCCGCCGACGAACTGGCCGGCATGAGCGACCTGAAGGGCCTGCTGGTCACCAGCGCCAAGGACGTATTTATCGTCGGCGCCGACATCACCGAGTTCGGCGAGAACTTCAAGCAGCCCGAAGAAGAGATGCTGGCCTGGGCCGGCAATGCCAACGCCATCTTCTCGGCCATCGAAGACCTGCCGGTGCCCAGCGTGACCGCCGTCAACGGCATCGCGCTCGGCGGTGGCCTGGAAATGGCGCTGTCCACCGACTACCGCGTGATGAGCGCCAAGGCGCAGGTCGGCCTGCCCGAAGTGAAGCTGGGCATCATCCCCGGCTTTGGCGGCACCGTGCGCCTGCCGCGCCTGATCGGCGCCGACAACGCGATCGAGTGGATCGCGATGGGCAGCCAGAACAAGGCCGACAAGGCGCTGAAGATGGGCGCCGTGGACGCCGTCACCTCCCCGGACAAGCTGCGTGACGCGGCCCTGGGCCTGCTCAAGGCCGCCATTGCCGGCGACTACGACTGGCAGGCGCGGCGCAAGCAAAAGACCGGCCCGCTGCAGCTCAACGCCATCGAGTCGATGATGGTCTTCGAGACCGCCAAGGGCTTCATCGCCGGCCAGGCCGGCAAGCACTACCCGGCGCCGCTGACCGCGGTGAAGGGCATGCAGAAGGCCGCCGGCATGAGCCGCGACGACGCGCTGAAGGTCGAGTCGCAGGGCTTCGTGAAGGTCGCCAAGACGCCGGTGGCCGACTCGCTGATCGGGCTGTTCCTGAACGACCAGCTGCTGAAGAAGAAGGCCAAGCAGGCCGGCAAGATCGCCCGCCCCGTGCAGCAGGCCGCCGTGCTTGGCGCCGGCATCATGGGTGGCGGCATTGCCTACCAGTCGGCGAGCAAGGGCACGCCGATCATCATGAAGGACATCAAGGCCGAGCAGATCGACCTGGGCCTGTCCGAGGCCAACAAGCTGCTCGCCAAGCTGGTGGAGCGCGGCAAGATCGACACCGCCAAGATGGCCAAGGCGCTGTCCAACATCCGCCCCACGCTGTCCTATGGCGACTTTGACAGCGTCGACATCGTGGTCGAGGCCGTGGTGGAAAACCCCAAGGTCAAGCACGCCGTGCTGGCCGAGGTGGAAGAGAAGGTGGGCGAGAACGCCATCATCGCCTCCAACACCTCGACGATCTCGATCAGCTACCTGGCCCAGGCGCTCAAGCGCCCCGAGAACTTCTGCGGCATGCACTTCTTCAACCCGGTGCACCGCATGCCGCTGGTGGAGGTCATCCGTGGCGAGAAGTCCTCGGAAGAAGCCGTGGCAACGACGGTGGCCTACGCCGCCGCGATGGGCAAGCAGCCCATCGTCGTGAACGACTGCCCGGGCTTTCTGGTCAACCGCGTGCTGTTCCCCTACTTCGCCGGCTTCCAGGGCCTGGTCAACGACGGCGTGGACTTCCGCCGCATCGACAAGGTGATGGAAGGCTTTGGCTGGCCGATGGGCCCCGCCTACCTGCTGGACGTGGTCGGCATCGACACCGCCCACCACGCCCAGGCGGTGATGGCCGAGGGCTTCCCCGAGCGCATGGCCGCCGACGCCAAGACCTCGCTGGACGTCATGTATGACGAGGATCGCTATGGCCAGAAGAACGGCCGCGGCTACTACGTTTACGAGACGGACAAGAAGGGCAAGCCGAAGAAGGTGGTGGACGAGAGCGTGTTTGCGCTGATCCAACCCGTGCAGGCCGACACCGCGAAGGAGGTCAGCGACGAGGAAATCATCGAGCGCATGATGCTGCCGATGATCTTCGAGACCGCCCGCTGCCTGGACGAGAACATCGTGGAAACCCCGAACGAGGCCGACATGGGCCTGATTCTGGGCATTGGCTTCCCGCCCTTCCGTGGCGGCGCGCTGAAGTATGCCGACCGCCTGGGCCTGGCCAACGTCGTGCAGGCCGCCGGCCAGTACGCCGACCTGGGGCCGCTGTACACGCCGCCCGAGGGCCTGGCCCGCCGCGCCGAGGCCGGCGAGACCTTCTACAAGTAATCCGCACAGCGGCGGCCGCGGCCGCCGCGTTACTGGAGAGAATCATGACCGAAGCTGTCATTGTCGATGCCGTCCGGACCCCGATGGGCCGTTCCAAGGGTGGCGTCTTTCGCAACGTGCGGGCCGAAGCGCTGTCCGCCGAGCTGATCAAGGCGCTGCTGCGCCGCAACCCCGCCGTGGACCCCAAGCAGATCGAGGACGTGATCTGGGGCTGCGTGGGGCAGACGCTGGAGCAGGGCTTCAACGTCGCCCGCATGGCCGCGCTGCTGGCCGGCCTGCCGCATGAGACCGGCGCGCAAACCGTGAACCGCCTCTGCGGTTCGTCGATGACCGCCATCCACACCGCCGCCGGCGCCATCGCGCTGGGCACCGGCGACATCTTCCTGTGTGGCGGCGTGGAGCACATGGGCCACGTGCCGATGACCCACGGCATCGACCCCAACCCCGAGCTGTCGACCAAGGTCGCCAAGGCCAGCGGCATGATGGGCCTGACCGCCGAGATGCTGGCCACGATGCACCAGATCAAGCGCGAAGATCAGGACCAGTTCGCGCTGACCTCGCACCAGCGCGCGCACCGCGCCAACACGCAGGGCGAGTTCGCCGACGAGATCATCGCCATTGCCGGCCACGACGCCGACGGCGCCCCGATCAAGGTGGACTACGACGAAGTCGTGCGCGCCGACGCCTCGCTGGAGGCGCTGGGCTCGCTGCGCCCGGTGTTCAACCCGGCCTCCGGCTCGGTGACGGCCGGCAACAGCTCGGCCATCTCCGACGGCGCCTCCGCCGTGCTGGTGATGTCGGCCGAGAAGGCCGCCGAGCTGGGCCTGAAGCCCATGGCCAAGATCCGCGCCACCGCGGTGGCCGGCTGCGACCCCTCGGTGATGGGCCGCGGTCCCGTGCCGGCCACGCAGAAGGCGCTCAAGCGCGCCGGCCTGTCGCTGGGTGATATCGATTACTTCGAGCTCAACGAGGCCTTCGCCGCGCAGTCGCTGGCGGTGCTCAAGGAGCTCAAGCTGACCGACCGCCAGGACGTCATCAACATCAAGGGCGGCGCCATCGCCCTGGGCCATCCGCTGGGTTGCTCGGGCTCGCGCATCACCGGCGCGCTGGCGCACATCCTCAATGAGAAGGATGCGCAGTTCGGCGTGGCCACGATGTGCATCGGCATGGGCCAGGGCGTGGCCACCGTGCTGGAGCGCGTGGCCTGATCGATACGCTGGCGCCGCTGTCAGCGGCGCCGCAATGACCAGAAAGCCGGGCCTGCGGGTCCGGCTTTTTTATGCCCGGCCCGCGCGCGCAGCTTTGCCGTTGGATCGCGGCGGCCCACGGGCGGCCGGCGCGCTAGGCTAGGCGCGATGAACACCCGAACCCTGCTGCTGTGGCCCGCGCTCGCGGTTTTGCTGGCCTGCACCGACGCCACCGGCCCCGCATCCCACGGCGGCGCCTCGCTGCCGCGCACCGTGGCTGCCGTCGACACCACCTGCGACCTGGCCAGCTACCCCTCGCCCGAGTGGGCGCAGTGCGAGGCCGAGAACTGGGCCCGCAGCGGCGAGGCCACGCTGGAGCAGCTGGCCCCGGCCTTCGTGCAGCGCGCGCTCGAGCAGCAGGCCGCCAACCTCGCCGCGCTGGCGGCCCGCAACCTGGCCGACCCGAGCTGGGGTCTGCCGCCGGCCCTGGGCAACACGCCCGCCACGCCGCTGTGCGCGGCGGGCATGGGGCCCTGCGTGGGCGACCCCTTCCGTTACCCCGGCGTGGATGGTGCCGACGGCGACGATTTCTATGAGGCCGAGGCCGAGGTGTTGCCGGTGGTCTATTACGACCGCGAGTGCGCGCGCATCAGCGGCCGCGTCTGGCGGCCGCGCGGGGTGTCCGGGCGCCTGCCGGCGGTGGTGATCAAAAACGGCTCGGTGCAGGCCGGCGAGGCGCTGTACTGGTGGGCCGCGCAGGCCTTGGTGCGCGCCGGCTACATGGTGCTGACCGGCGACCCGCGTGGGCAGGGGCGCTCCGATTTCGCCACGCCCGGGGCCGGGCAGGGCGGCAACATCAACGGCGCCGTGTTCTTCGAAGGGCTGGTGGACGACATCGACTTTCTGCTGTCGAGCGAGGCACAGCCCTACCCACACGAGCAGGCCTGCGCCGGCACCTACCCGACGCAAACCGCCGCCTTCAATCCCTTCGCCGCGCAGCTCGACGCCCAACGCATCGGCGTGGCCGGGCATTCCTACGGCGCCGGCGGGGCCACCTGGGTGCAAAGCTACGACGCGCCCGGCTCCGCGCCCTGGCCGGGGCAGCTCAGTGCCAGCAACCCCGTGCAGGCCATCGTGGCCTGGGACGCGCTGGGCTCCAGTCAGGCGCCCGTCAGTGCCACGGCCACCAACCTGGCCGCGTCCTCCTCGCCGCTGTTCCAGCTGCTGGTGTCGCCCACGGGCGCGCCGCCGGTGGTGCCCCGCGTGCCGGCCCTGGGCTTTAGCTCCGAATACGGCTTCACTCCGCTGCCATTCCCCAGCGACCCCGACCGCGATGCCTTTCAGGCCGCCTACGCGGAATGGCGCCAGGCCGAGGTGCCGGTCTACCAGCTTGTTATCGCCGGTTCGACCCACCTGGATTTCTCGCTCGGCCCGCAGCTGCCGGCCACCTCCTGGTGCGCCCAAGTCGAGGGCAATGCCTGCCGTGGCGGCTGGGGCCGCCCCGCCATCACCCACTACACCGTGGCCTGGTTCGACCGCTGGCTCAAAGGCCCCGGCGAAGCCGGCTACGCCGACGCCGATGCCCGCCTGCTGGACGACGCCCAGTGGGCGCCGCGCCTGTCCCGGCATTACCGCAGCGCACGCGCCTTCCCGACCCGGGACGGGCTGGACGCCGGCTGCGGGGATATCCGCCTGGGCTGCGACTGAGCCCGCAGTCGCGTCGCCCGAGGCGCCTCAGCTCAGGCCGACGACGGCCCGTACAGCCGCCGATAGCGGCGTCGCGCCCAGCGGGCGTAGAGGCGGTCGGCGATGGGGGCAATCAGCGGCCAGCGCAGCCAGCCGAAGAGCCAGCCCCAGCGGGTGTGGCGCCAGGCGCGCACGTTGGCGTCCAGGCCGGAAATCCAGCGTCCCTCTTCGTCCTGCAGGTGCAGCACCTCCAGCAGCTCGGCCTTGCTGCGGCCGGCGGGAAGCGGCTGGCTGTGGATGTCGACGAGACGCAGCCGCCCATCCTGCAGCGGCTGCAAGCGATCCATCTCCCGCCGGCAGACCGGGCACTGGCCGTCGTAGTACAGCGTGTCCTGCTGGGATTCGGTCAAGGGTCTGGGCCTGCGCGCATTCCAGTTGCAGTGTAACGGGGGCATAGCGGGCCAGCGGCGCGCGGCCGGAGCCGGTGGAGGGCAGCTCCGTCAGCTCTGGCCCTCCGCAACCTGACGCGCCGATTGTCGGCCGCGCCCACGGCCAGCCTTGCCGTCGGGCAATTCCACACAATCTCCACATTTGGCCGCGTCCAGGGTGCGCTGGCGGTGCTAAGTTTTGCTCCGGGGTATCTCGGGTGGGCCGGCGCGGTTGCGCGGCCAGCCTGGCGGGTTTGCGAAATGGGAGCGGCGACAGCAATGGCCAAGCCTAGAGGCGGACGAAATGCGTGGCGGGGCCCGGGTGTGGGCCTGTTGCTGCTGACCCTGTGGTCGGCACCCGGGCTGGCGGCCGAATGCCGCTTTGAGATCAGCAACGAATGGGCCAGCGGCTACACCGGATCGGTGCAGGTGCACAACGACGGCGTGGCGCCGATGGCGGGCTGGACGGTCGGCATGGCCTTCGCCGACGGCGCGGCCATCACCCAGATCTGGAACGCGCAGCTCAGCGGCAGCGGCCCCTATCAGGCCCACAACATGCTCTACAACGGCGCCATCATGCCGGGGCGCAGCGTGCAGTTCGGTTTCAACGCGGCCAAGGCCACGCCGGGCGCCGCGGCGCGCGCGCCGGTGTTCGGCGGGGTCTGCGAGCCCACCGGCGGCGGCAACAGCGCGCCCGAGGCCCGCATCGAGGCGGACACAACGACGGGCCCGGCGCCGCTCACGGTTCAGTTTGACGGCCGCACGTCGAGTGACGCGGATGGCGATGCGCTGCGCTATGCCTGGGATTTTGGTGACGGGGATTTGGGCGAGGGCAGCAGCTCCGCGGCCGCCGCGCCGAGCCAAACATTTGCGACCCCCGGCGACTACACGGTCACCCTCCACGTGCATGACGGGCAGGCCGAGTCGGCCCCGGCCACGCTGCAGATCCAGGTCAGCGAGCCCGCCAGCAGCGGCGAGGCGCACTGCAGCTTCGCGGTCGAGAAGGACTGGTTGGCGGGTTATACCGGCTCGGTGCGAATTCACAACCCCACGCCGGCGGCCATCGACGGCTGGCATGTCAGGCTGCATTACCCCGGTGGCACCCTCATCGCCGGGGCTTGGAATGCGCAGGTCAGCGGCACGGCGCCGCGCTACCGCGCCGACAACGCCAGCTACAACCGGCTGATTCCGGCCGGCGGCAGCGTCAGCTTTGGCTACAACGCCGACAAGCCGCAGGAGGGCACCGCGCCGGAGCAACCCGAGCTGGCCGGCATCTGTGACCCGGACGCCAGCGGCCCGGCCAACCAGGCGCCCAGCGCCGCGGCCACCGCCACGCCGGCCTCCGGCCTGGCGCCGCTGGATGTGCGCTTTGACGGCACGGCCTCCAGCGACCCTGATGGCGATGCGCTGCAGTACCTGTGGGAGTTTGCCGACGGCAGCAGCGCCGACACCGCCGTCGTCGAGCGTCGCTACGAGGAGCCCGGCGACTACAGCGCCACGCTGACGGTCCGCGACGGCCGCGGCGGCGAGGATGCGGCGACGGTGGCGGTGCGGGTCAGCGCGCCGCAGCCCAACGCGGCCTACAGCCTGGACCCGGCCCTCTCAACGCTGCACTTCGTATCGACCAAGAAGGTGCACGTGATCGAGGCGCACACCTTCACCACGCTCAGCGGGGCGATCAGCGAGCAGGGCCTGGCCACCATGCAGATCGACCTGAACAGCGTCGAAAGCGGCATCGCCATCCGCAACGAGCGCATGCGCGATTACCTGTTCGAAACGCAGGACTTCCCGCTGGCGCGCGCGCAGGTCGATGTCAGCAGCCTGGGGCTGGCGCAGCTCGCGCCGGGCCAGACCCGGGAGCACGTGCTCGACGTCACCGTGGACCTGCACGGCATCGCGGCGCCGGTGTCGGCGCGATTGCGGGTCAGCCGCGTGGGCGCGGACAAGCTGCTGGTGCAGACCGCCGAGCCGATCCTGATCCAGGCCGCCGACTTCGCCCTGGTCGAAGGGGTGGAGATCCTGCGCGAGCTGGCGAGCCTGAACGTCATCAGCTACGCGGTGCCGGTGAACCTCAGCCTGCTGTACGTGGCGCAATGAGCGCGGGAGTGTCGACCATGCACAGCCAACCGATTCCTGCCGCCCGGCCGCTCGCGCGCGCCGCCGCCCTGTTTGCCACCGTGTTTGCCACGGCGACGGCCAGCACCGCCGCCCAGGCTGTGCAATGCCTCCATGAGGTCGTGGACGAATGGCCGGACGGCTACAAGGCCGAAATCACCATCGTCAACGACGGCCCGCCCTTGCAGGACTGGTCGCTGAACTGGTCCTGGGCCGATGGCAGCCAGTTCCGCGAGGGCTGGAATGCGCGCTACGCCTGCGGCGCGCAGGCCTGCACCGCCACACCGCCGGACTGGCAGCCCACCATTGCCACCGGTGCGCAATACACCTTCGGTTACATCAACGACAAAAGCGGCGCGCCGGCCGACCGCAACGTGGTCGTGGCCGGTGCCATCTGCGATGGCAACAACGGGGGCGGGGGCACCGGTTCCACGCGCTGGACGCTGGACGGCCAGCGCTCAACGCTGCATTACGTCTCGGTCAAGAAAGAACACACCGCCGAGAACAACCACTTCGCGGGGGAGCCGGGCGAGGAGCCGGCGCTGAGCGGTAGCATCGATGCCGCCGGCCAGGCGCGGCTGGCGCTGGACCTGAACGATGTCGCCACCGGCGTGGAGATCCGCGACAGCCGCCTGCTGGCACTGCTGTTCGAGACCGAGTTCCTGCCCACCGCCTACATCCAGACGCAGGTCGACATCGCCCAGCTTGACGCGCTGCAGCCGGGCGACTTGCAGGCGCAGACCATCGCGCTGGAGCTGAGCATTCATGGCGTCAGCCAGACGCTGCAGGCGCCGGTGCTGATCAGCCGCGTGTCCGCCACCGAGCTGCGGGTCAGCAGCGTCGCGCCGGTGCTGGTGGATGCCAAGCGCTTCGACATGGATGCCGGCATCGAGGCGCTGCGGGTGGTGGCCAACCTCAGCTCCATCGGCGAGGCCGTACCGGTGTATTTCCACCTCGTCTACACCGCCGCCGAGGCCGGGGCCACGCCGCTGGCGCTGCCGCCGGCCCCCGCCGCGCCGGATTATCTCAACGGCTACTTCGATGCCGACAACGGCACCGCCGAGTTGGCCTGGCTGGACAACAGCGAGAACGAGAGCCTGTTTCTGGTGCGCCGTCGCGTCGGCGGCGGGCGCTGGGCCACGACGGCCGAGCTGCCCGCCAACAGCAGCGCCCTTAGCGAGGGCCTGCCCGAAGCGGCCGAATACGACTACAAGGTGATCGCGCTCAACGGCAGCAGGCCCTCGGCGCCCAGCGGCGTGCTGACCATCGCCGTGCAGGCCGGCAACCCCATTGTGCGCGGCCACGAGCTGTATCAGAACCAGTGCGCGGGCTGCCACGGCGAGAACGGCGAGGGCTCGGCCGACTTCCCGGCGCTGAACACCGCACGCGACCTCGAGTCGATGATCGCCACCATCGAGACCACGATGCCGCGCGGCAACCCGCAGAGCTGCGACCGCCAGTGCGCCGAGGATGTGGCCGCCTTCATCCAGACGCTGTGGGTGGCCGATGTGGTCTGCGATACCGGCCGCACGCCGGTGCGCTACGGCGCCCGCCAGCTCAAGCTGCTGACCCGCAGCGAGTACCAGCGCAGCATCGAGGATCTGCTCGGCGTGGACTTCGATGCCGCCAGCGGGCTGTCCGAAGACGCCAAGGTCGGCCTGTTCACCAACAACACCCATCACGCGGTCAGCCCGGCCTCCTACAGCAATGCGCTGCTGGTGGCCGAGGAGGTGGCGCAGTGGTCGGCCGCACGCGACTTCGACCCCGCCTTGTCCTGCGCCAGCTACGACAGCGCCTGCGCCGACCGCTTCGTGGCCGAAGTCGCGCCGCGCATCATGCGCCGGCCGCTGGACCCGGGGGAGGTCGGCACCTACACGGCGATGGCGCGCGGTGACCACAGCGGCGGAGACGTCAAGGCCGGCCTGACGATGGCGCTGGAGGCCCTGCTGGCCTCGCCGCAGTTCCTGTACCGGCACGAGCTGGGCAGCGCGAACCCGGACAACCCGGCGCTGGACGCCGATGCCTTCGAGCTCAGCTCCTACGAGATGGCCACCTTCCTGGCCTACACCTTTACCGGCTCCACGCCGGATGCCGCGCTGCTGGCCGCGGCCGCCCGCGACGAGCTGCGTGACCCCAGCCAGATCCTGGCCCAGGCGACCCGGCTCGCGGGCCAGGCCCAGCCGGTGATGCATGCCTTCCTCGGCAGCTGGCTGGGCACACAGGACCTGGCCGTGGCCGCCAAGGATGAGGAGGTCTGGCCCGGCTTTACCGCGCTGGTGCCGCACATGCAGGCCGAGATCAACGCCACCTTCGGCCACATCATGCTCGACCCGGCGCAAAGCTTTGCCGACCTCTATGGCGGCAACTTCACCTTTTTGAACCAGACGCTGGCCGAGCACTACGGCGTGCCCGGCGTCAGCGGCGACGCGCTGCGCAAGGTGGCGACCAGCGATCGCGGTGGCGTGCTGGTGGGCGGCGCCTTCATGGCGCGCTGGGGCGAGGCCGTCGAGTCCTCGCCGATCCTGCGCTCGGTGCGGGTCCGCCGGCGCCTGCTGTGCCAGGACCAGCCCGACCCGCCGGCGGGCACCTTCGAGGCCCGCGAGCAGAAGCTGGCCGAGATGTCCGAGTTCCTGCAGGACCCGGAGACCACCAACCGGATGAAATACCACCGGCTGACCGAGGACGCGCCCTGCACCAACTGCCACCTGCAGTACATCAACCCGCTGGGCTTTGGCATGGAGGACTTCGACACCGTGGGCCGCGTGCGCGAGCGCGACCTGAACGGCAACCCGATCGATGCCTCCGGCGAGCTCTATGCGCCGCTGCGCTACAGCGACATCGACCAGATGCTCAGCTTCACCGGCGCGAAGGAACTGGGCGGCGTGCTCGCCAACCTGGAGTCGGCGCAGGCCTGCCTGCCCAAGCAGATGTTCCGCTACGTCACCGGGGTGGGCCACGACGAGATCGATGGCGACAACCCGGAAGGGGCGCAGCTCAGCGAGCTGGAGCGCGCGGGCTATGCCTGCGAGATCGAGGCGCTGCGCGACAGCCTGATGAACGACAGCCCACGCGCGATGCTCGAGCGTTTCGCGCTGCTGGATGCGGTGCGCTACCGCAAGGCCTGGTCCCGGGAGGGCGCGCAATGAGCCGGCACAACCCCATCGTCTCCCGCCGCCACTTCCTGGCCACCGTGGCCGGGTCGGGCATCTCCACCGCACTGCTGCGCAGCAGCCCGCTACTGACCGGGCTGCTCTATGCCCGCAGCGCCGAGGCGCAGGGCCTGATGCCCACGCGCACGGTGGCGATCTATGTGCCCGGCGGCGGCATCCACGACTTCTGGGCGCCGTCTGGCCAGGGCGCGCAGATGCAGCTGGGGCCGATGTCGCAGGGCTACGAGCCGGTCAAGACCGAGTGCAACTTCCTGCTCAACATGGGCCACAACGCCGCCGGGCACGGGCGCCTGCCGCTGCTGCTCAAGGCCGGCTGGAACGGCGACAGCTACGACGTGGCCATGGGTAAGGCGCTGGGCCCGGACTTGCCCTTCACCTATGTGAACCTGGGCGTGCACAGCAATGGCCAGGGCTATCTGACCAAGGTCGGCAACACCGACGTGCCCTTCGAGGACAACCCCTTCAACGCCTTCCGGCTGCTGTTCGGAAACACCGGGCCGGGCAGCGAAAAGACGCCGATCCTTGATGCGCACGCCGCGGCCGTGCAGTCGATTCGGCAAAAGCTGGCCGGCTATGAGGTGCAGCGCATGGACGAGCACCTGGATGCCATCGCCGCGACTCAGCGCCGGCTCGACGACATGGCCGGCGGCTCCAGCTGCGCCGGCCTGCCGGACGACGAGGAGTTCCCGCTGACGCACGAGACCTTCAGCCGGCAGGCCCGGCTGCAGGCCGACATCGCCGTGGCCGCGCTGCGCTGCAACCTGACCAGCTCGGTGTCGATTGGCTTTGGCAACCACCAGGCCGAGTTCCGCGTGCCCGAGCTGAGCTACCAGGGCATCTACCACCAGTCACACCACGGCGGCAGCAACGGCCTGCCGGACTATCCCTATTACACCGAGATGCGCCGCCACCTGGGCAGCCTGTCGGCCTACCTGATCGCCGGCCTGCGCGATGCCGGGATTCTGGATTCGACCGTGGTGCTGGAAACCACCGACATGGGCCACGCGGACCTGCACGGCAACAGCGATGTGCCCTTCATGCTGGCCGGCGGCGGGGGGCGCCTGCGCCGCGGGCAGGGCACGCCCGCCAACGGCTACGACCAGCACGACCTGCTGCACACCGCCGGCCTGGCCTGCGGCGTCACGCTGCCCTACGGTCGCGAAATCCCGGGCGTGCTGCTGGGCTGAGCCAGGGGGCCGTGCGGTGCCGGCTTCGCGCCTTCAGCCCGCGTCGCAAAAGCGGTAGGGGTTGGGCGAGGGCACCACCTCGCCGGTGGCCTGACCGCGCAGGTCGCCATAGGCCTGGCGGCGGCGCATTTGCGCGGCCATGTAATCGCAATAGGCCTGCGGCTTGCTGCGGCTGGGCGTGCCCAGGCCCAGGTGGGCCAGCGTCTCCTGCGCCACGCCCTTGTCCGGGTCGGTGCTCAAGTCGCCCCAGGCCAGCTGCAGCCAGGGCGCCAGCGGGTTGTAGGGCAGGGCGCCGATGGGCGGCAGGTCGAGCACGGGCTCTGGGGCGTTGTAGTCCTCGGGGCCGTAGTCCACATAGGCGGCCTCTTCGAGCGCGCGGCGCAGATCCCAGTTGGTGATCGGCCCGGCGTCGGTCAGCACCAGCGCCGGCCGACCGTCGGCGGCGAGCTGGATGCCGCCGCGGTGGCCATGTTGGCGGCGGGCCTCGAGCAGGATCCGCGCGGTCAGGCCCGCGGCCTGCGGGGTCGACAGGCTGGTGCCGCCAATGCTGAGCAGCTCGGATTCGCAATAGCTGCAAAAGGGCAGCGTGTCGCTGAAGCCGGCCACGAAGTCGGGCAGCAGCGCGCCGGTACTGGCCTGGCCATTGGCCTCGTCCTCGATGCCACCCACGCCGATGGTCCACCAGCTGCCCGGGCCGCCCTGGTAGGACACCGGCACCAGGTAATTGCCGGCGGCCTGGAAGATCAGCTTGCCCAGCTCCACCACGCCGCGGTAGGCGCCGACCTCGGTGAGGGGCAGGCCCAGGTTGTAGCTGTGGCTGAAGATGTCGACGGCCGGGTGTTCGAGCACATAAGTCAGCTCGATCGGGTCGGGCTGCGCGCAGGACTCGACAAAGAGCAGCACGGCCTCGGGGTGGGCCTTGAGCATTGCGGCGCTGACGCCGGTGCCGTGCGGGTTCTTGTCCGGATGCGGCTCCAGCGGGCGAAAGCCCTCCTCGCAGAAGGACACGGCCACGATGTTGCTGCCCTCGAACCAATAGGGCCGGCCGTGCTCCACGCCATCCCAGAATTCGGCATCGGCGGCCACGTCGGCGGCGATGTCGCCGCTGCGGGTCAGCCGCACGCGGTCCTGCGCGGCCACACCCAGCTCGTCGAGCACGGCCGGCGTGATGCTGGCCGGCGCCGCGTCGGCATAGATCGGGCTGCCGGCGTAGAAATAGTCGTGGTAGGGGTTCAGCGAGGAGTCGACGATGGCGACCACGACGCGGGGCTGGGCCTGCGAGCGCGTGCCTTCGCCGTTGCCGCTGAGGATGTCGCCGTCACTGCAGCCGGCCAGCAGCGCGCCGGCCAGCAGGGCCAGCGCACCACGCAGCGGGGCCGGGTTCGCGGCGCGGCCCGCGGCCAGCCGCGGCATGCCGGCGGCGGCGGGAAGGCATAGGGGGGCGTGGCGGCGCGGCAGGGCGCGCGCAAATATGGTCTTCAGCACGGCATTTACAGGCGTTGTGGTTCTCTGGCGCGCGCATTAAACCACCCTGGCCGCCGGCGCAGGGCCAGGGCCAGTGGCGGCAAGGGTTTGCGCCCGACGGCGCGCGCCCACGCCCGCAGGCCGCGCACCCAGGCCCGCTTGCCGCGCGCCCCCGCCTGCTTGCCGCGCACCCCGCCGCGGGCGGTGCGGTTCAGATTTCGTAGCCCTGCGCGCGGTACCAAGTGAGCGCATCGGCAATGCATTGCTCGACGGGGGGCACGGTGTAGCCGAGCTCGCGGATGGCCTTGCTGCTGTCGGCGGCCTGCGGCAGCGACATATAACGCGCCTGGCCGGGGTTCATCTCCGGGGGGCGGCCGGTCACTGCGGCGAGCAGTTCGCAGAGCTGGCCGTACGCGACGAACAGCGAGCGTGGCGCCGTGAGTCGCGGCGGGCGGGCCTGGATGGCCTGCGCCATGCGCCGGAACAGCTCGGCATAGCTCAGGTTGCTGTGCGGCATGCCGGCGCACAGGTAGCCCTCGCCGGCGCGGCCGCGTGTGGCGGCGGCGACATGCGCCCGCGCGACCTCGCGCACATGGCAGAAGCTGCTGGCGCCGGGCGGCGCGGCGGGCACGGCGCCGCGGGCCAGGTCGAAGAACACGCGGCCGATCTGCAGCGTGTGATCGAAGGGGCCGATCATGAAGCCGGGGTAGACATAGACGACCTCCAGCGCTTCGGGGTCCAGGCCGCGCAGGTGCTCTTCGGCGGCGCGCTTGGTTTCGCCGTAGTTGTAGCCCAGGCCCTCGAAGTGGGCCGAGCCGCCGCGCTCGTCCACCGGGCTAGCGTCGGGGTGGTAGCCGAGCAGGTCGGCGGTGCTGGTATGCACCAGCCGGCGCACGCCGGCGTCGATGCAGGCCTGGGCGATATGCGCGGTGCCCTCGACGTTGATGCGCCGCTGGCGGGCGTAGTGGCGGCGCCAGAAGCTGGTGTCGCCGGCCACATGAAACACCACATCGCAGCCGGCGACGATGCGTGCGCAGTCCGCCGGCTGGGTGATGTCGGCCAGCTCGACCTCAACCGGCAGGGCGTCCAGATAACGGGTCTCCGAGCCGTACATGCCGGAGGCGCGCACCTCCCAGCCCTGGGCCTGCAGCTCGTGCACCAGGTTGCTGCCCAGAAAGCCGGTGGCGCCGGTGACCAGGGCCTTCATGGCGTGGCCTCGGGCTTGGCCCCCACCCGGGCCAGATAGCGTTGGCGGCCGCGCTCGCCGATGCGCTCCAGCAGCGGGCTCAGCCGGCGCAGCAGGCCGGGCGCGGCATTCAGAAGCCGGCCACTGAGCCCATCGCCGCGGGCGACAAAAACCTCCAGCGCGCCGCGATCCAGCGCGCGCTCGAAGGCGTCGGCCACGTCCTCGGGCGTGACCGGCGTGCCCACGAAGTTCAGCGCGCTGCCGCCCTCCCGGGCCTCGTAGCGCAGCATCGCGGTGTCCACGCCCGGCGGGTAGATACCGGAGACGCGGATGCCCAGCGGCGCCAGCTCGCCCGCCAGGCTGGCCAGCAGCCCGCGCAGCCCGAACTTGCTGGCCGCGTAGGTGGCGGCGCCCTTCAGCGCCACCAGGCCGCCCATCGACACCGTGGCCAGGATGTGGCCGCCGCCCGCGCGGCGCATGTGCGCGGCGCTGGCACGGATCAGGTGCACCGCGGCGCGCAGGTTCAGCTCCAGCTGCAGGTCGATGTCTTCGGTGCTGCTGTCGAGCAAGCTGCCGGTACGCACCGTGCCGGCGTTGACCACGGCGACGCGGATCGGGTCGGGGTAGGAGACGACGCGCTCGCATAGCGCCGCCAGGGCAGCGCGGTCCGTGAAGTCGGCCGTCCAGACCTCGGCATGCGCGACCTGCGTGGCCAGGGCCTGCGCCGCGGCTGCGTCGGGGTCCACCAGCAGCAGGCGATAGCCACGGCGGTCCAGTCGGCGCAGCACCGCAGGGCCGATGCCGCCGCTGGCGCCGTAGACGATGGCCGTGCGCGACACGCCGGCGCTCATGCCGCCTGCGCCGCGGGCTTGGCCTCGGGCGTGGGCGGCGCGGACTCGCTCAGGCCCAGGCGGCGCTTCACCGCGGCCAGCGTCTTGCGGTAGCGATCCACGTCCACGTAGTTGGCGTGGCGCGCGGTGGCGATGTAGCGGTGGCCGGCCTTCAAGTCCGGCTCGGGCTGCTGCTTGAGCGCGCCGAGCTGGCGGCGCAGGGCGCCGTCCGGGGCGGCGCTGGCGTCGGCCACGATCAGCTCGGCCATCGCGTCGAAGTGGCTGTAGGCGGCCGAGGCGAACTCGACGAAGCCCAGCACGGCCAGGTTGTCATAGCGCTTGGAGAACAGGCGCAGGTACAGGTCCGGGCGGCCGCCGCGGTCCTCCCAGGCATCGCCCGGCAGGAAGGGGCTGGCGTGCTGGTAGCCGGTGGCGGTGATGACCAGGTCCACCGTCTCGCGGCTGCCGTCGGTGAACACGACCTCCGGGCCCTCGAAGCGCTCGACGCCGGGTTTGGCGATGCAGTCGCCATGGCCGAGGTAGTGCAGGATCTGCGTGTTCATCAGCGGGTGCGATTCGAACAGGCGGTGGTCCGGCTCCGGCAGGCCATAGCGCTGCGGCTTGCCGTTGATGAAGCGCAGCAGCGCACCCATCACCACCTGCTGCACCTTGAAGGGCAGTTTGGGCCCGTTTTCGGCAAACACATCCGTGGGCAGGCCCATCACATGCTTGGGCACGAAGTGGTAACCGCGGCGCGTGCTCAGAAAGGCCTGCTCGGCGGCGAAGGCCGCATCGCAGGCGATGTCCACGCCGCTGTTGCCGCAGCCGATCACCAGCACGCGTTTGCCCTCGAATTCCTTGGGCGAGCGGTAGGTCACGGAGTGGCGGATCTCGCCTGTGAACCCGGCCATGCCCGGCCACTCGACCCGGTTGGGCTCCCAGGTCACGCCGTTGGCGCAGACCAGGTAACGCGCGCGCACCGTCGTGCCGCCGGCCAGTTGCAGCGACCACACGCCGGCCGCGTCGCAGCGGGCCGATTCCACCTGCGCGCCAAAGCGGATGTGCCGGCGCAAGTCGAAAGCCTCGGCAAAGCTGCGGATATAGGCCAGGAGCTGCTTGTGATTGGGGTAGTCGGGGTAGTGCTCCGGCATCGGGAAGCCGGGAAAGCCCGACAGCGTGCGCGAGGAGATGAAGTGCGCCGACTCATACATCGGCGAGCCGGGCGCGTCGATATCCCAGATGCCGCCCACATCGGCATTGCGCTCCAGCACGGCAAAGCGCGCATCGCTCGCCGCGAGGCGGCGGGCCAGCAGCAGGCCGGCCGGGCCGGCGCCGATGACGGCCACATCGAGAATTTCGCTGTTGGCAGCCGCCGGGGCGGGGGCTGGAGTCGGTGTCGGGGTCGGAGCATTCATGGGCAGACTCGGCTCGCAGGCTGAAATGGACTAACGGTCACGTTTGCGAACGTGATTGTTGGTCACGTTTCGTATAGTGTCAAACCATGGCCCCCTCCCGAGCCCCGACACGCCCCGCCGCCGCAGCCCCCACGGCCGCCGCCGACCCGCGCGCCCTGCGCCGGGAACCCGAGCAGGTGCGCGCCAAGCGCAGCCTGGATGCGATTCTGGGCGCGGCGGCCGAGCTGGTCGGCGAGCAGGGCACCGATGGCTTCTCCATGGCCGAGCTGGCGCGCCGGGCCGGTGTCTCCAAGCCGGCGCTGTACCGCTACTTCCCGAACAAGCGCGCGATCCTCGTGCGTCTGGCCCGCGCAAGCTTCGAGGACAATGCCCGCCTGCTGGCGGAGGCCATGACGCCGCGGCCCGGCGCCAGCGAGGCCGAGACCTACCGCGAGGCCATCAGCGCCTATTGCGCGCTGCAGCGCTCGCAGCCCTTTCGCGCCCACCTGCGCGCGGCGATGACCGCCGACCCCGAACTCGCCGCGCTGGATCTCGAGGACAGCCGGCGCAATGCCGAGCTGGCCACCGCGCTGCTGCGCGCCCGCCACCCCGAGTTGCCCGCCGACACATTGCAGGCCCGCGCGCTGCTGCTGATGGTGCTGGTGGACGCCCTGGCCGGCCTGAGCACGCAGGTCGAAGACGCCGAGGCCGCCGTGCTGATCCGCGCCTTTGTCGACATGACGGCGCCGGCGTTGGGTATCGACCCGGCGCTGGGTATCGACCCGGCGGTGGCCCCTAGGAGCTAGAAGCGCGCCGCGAAGGGTTCTGGCTCCAGCGCCAGCGCGTTCACGACAAGGCTGACGGCGTGATACAGCCCGGCGAGCATCAGGATTTCGATGCATTGCGCCGCATCGAATTCGGCGCCCAGCGCCTGCCATTCGGCATCGCTCAAGGTCGCCCTCTCGTGCAGGGCGTCGACGGTGGCCAGCAGCAGCCGCTGGCGCGCATCCCACAGCTCGGCGTCGATGTCCGCCGCGCGCGTCGCTGCAATCTGCGCGGGCGTAAAGCCCGCCTTGGCGGCAAAGCCGGCCACGTGCACGCCCCATTCGTACTCGGCCCCGCAGCGGGCGCAGGCGCGCAGGATGATCAGCTCGCGTTCACCCAGGCCGATGCTGCCGGGGTCCAGCAGGCCGCCACGGACCATGCGGGACAGCACGCGGGGGTTGCGGCCCACGGTGCGAAACAGCGTCAGCGGCGGCATGCCGGGCGGCATCACGCGCGCGAAGTCGGCCTCGATGCCGGGCGCGTAAGGCGGCTCGAGGGGGGCGATGCGGGGGGAGGCTGCGGTGGTCATGTTGGCTCAGTGCTACACAAAACGTAGCGGCAATGTAGCGCTACACTATCGGTAGCGCAACCGGAGTGCCCATGCCCTCGTCGTCCGCAGACCTGCCCAAGCCGGGGACCACGCCGGCGCCGACCCGCCCGGCCCTGGCCGAAATCGTCGAGCTGCTCAGCAGCAAGTGGACCATGCGCATCATCTGGGAGCTGCGCGGCGCGCCGCTGACCTTCCGGGCGCTGCAGCAGGCCTGCGGCGGCGTGTCGCCCACGGTGCTGAACCGCCGCCTGAAACGGCTCGGCGAGGAGGGCCTGGTGGTGCGGGACCCGGCCGGCGGTTACACGCTGACGCCTTTGGCGGCTGAGCTGCTGCAGATCTACCAGCCGCTGGCGGCGTGGGCGCAGCGCTGGCAGGCGGCGAAGGGCGCGCGCTGAGCCAGCGGTGGCGGCCTAAACCAGACCTTGCCGGCGCAGCCGCGCGATCAGCCAGTCGCCCTTCTGCCGGTGGGTGAGTTGCATCAGCTCCTGCTGTGCGCGTGCCGGCGCAATGCGCTGCGCGCACAGCTCGCGATAGATCGCGTCGGCACGCCGGCGGCGATAAATCGCATCCAGGCTGTCCAGCGCCTGTTCCAGCCCGCGCAGCACCGCGAGCCGCCAGCCGCCCTCGGCTTGCTGGGTGGCCTGGCGTTCGGCGCCACTGGCCTCCAGCAGTTCCTGCACCTGGTTCAGTTCGGCCTGCATGGTTTCGGATTGCGCCTCGGGCGCGCCCCGCAGGGTCTCGACCACCGCGGCCAGGGCCTCACGGCCCAGCAGCCCCAGGCGGCTGGCCGACTGCAGCCGCGCCACCGCGGCCTCGGCGTGGCGGCGGGCCTCCGCGGGATCGCGGGCGGGGCCTTCGTTGGCGAAGGCCTGGGCGAGCAGGGGCCCGCGCTCCTCCGGCGGGCACAAGCGCAGCAGGGTGGCGGCATCGGCATGCTGCTGTTCCCAGTCCTGCCAGGCGTAAACGAAGCCCAGGCCCGTGCCCTTGATGTTCTGCAGCCCCATGATGCGGTTTACAAAGCCGGGCGGCGTGCGGGCGGCGATGGCCGTCACGATCTCGTCGGGCTTGGCCTGGCGGTCGGGGATGACCAGGATGCGCGCCTGGAACCACTGCCAGAGCTGCTCGCGGAAAGCCGCGTCGTCGATGCGGCCGGCCTGCAGCCGTTCGCGCCATTCGCGCAGCGTCGCCAGCTCGGCGAGGTGGCGCTCATGGGTGGCGAGCAGGTCCTCCAGGTGGGCGGCCAGGCCGGCAGCGGTCAGCGCCTCGGCAAGGCCCGCGCTGCCGCTGCGCCAGCGCTCGGCCTGGGCGGCGAGCTGCGGCGCCCCCAGGCCCTCCAGCATCGCGGCGAGGCGATCCTCGACCAGCGCGCCCTCGGTGGGCACCCGCAGCCGCCGGGCCTGTCGCTCCAGTTCGGCCGGCGCGTCCCCGGCGGCGCTGAGACTGATCTCGGCAGCCCACTCGCGGAAGGTGTCGCGGATATAGGACTGCAGCCCGTCTAGGTTGCTGCCAATCAGCACGTGGCAGTCGGCCGAGAGGTCGCGCACGAGGATGCCGGCAAAGACCTGCGAGCGGGCGATACGGTCGTCGCGGTTGTTGACCACCGTGCTGATCCAGACACCGGGCGCCTTGCGCGGGTCGTGGTCGGCAAAGCCGGTGCGCTCCCAGTTGTTCAGGCAGCCCAGCCGCTCGTTGGCGGACATGCCCATTACGAATTCCAGCCAGCGGCCGCGTACGGGGGCCCGCGGGTAGGTCTTGAGCACGCCCAGGTCCGGCACCACGCGGTCGGCCATTTCCTTGAGCGCATAGTCCTCGTCCAGTCCGAGGTCCGCCGCCAGCGCCAGGACCAGCGCGACGTTGTTGGGGTGCTCGTCGTAGGGGAAACGCGCCAGCATGTCCGGGGTCAGCAGGCCGGCCTCAAGCCAGCCCACGCGGGTCAGCGTGCTGCCGCGCCGGCGGGCCTCGTCGGCCAGCAGCGGCGTCATGTCCTCGTCGGCGGTGTACAGGCGGGCGCCTTCCGGCACGAAGCAGCGCATCACCTCGGCCACATCCAGCCCGGCCGGGCCCTGGATGTCCTCGTGGTCGGGGTAGGTATTGGTGATGGTGGCCAGGTCGTCGTGCATCCACTGCCGTTGCAGCGTGTGCACATAGTCCGGGTTGAGGGCCATGCACTCCCACAAGAAGGCCTCGGCGCGCAGCCCGTGGGCGATGCGCATGACGTCCACCTGTTCCCAGATTGAGGCCTTGTCATAGGGCCGGAACAGGAACAGTTCGCGCGCCCGGCCGAAGGGCGGCGCATAGACAAACATTGCCTCGCAGCCCGTGGTCTTGGCCACATAGCCCAAGCCCATGGCCTCGATCAGTGCCGCCTTCAGCCGTTCGGTGCCCGATTTGCCGCGGGTGCCCCAGCCCCCGATCGACAGGCCGATGCCGCGGCGGTAGCGCGCCATGCCCAGGTTGGCGCGCAGGTGCTGGCCAATGAACAGCGCGCCGAGTAACGCCAGGAAGAGCAGCAGGTCGCGCAGCGAGTTCTGGTACAGCGAAACGAAGTACTCGCCGAATTGCTGCAGCAGGGAGGGGGGCAGCACAACGGCCGTGGCGCCGGCACCGAAGAAGCGCTGCGCCGCGGCGCCGTCCGCGTCGTCGCGGCGCGGCACGAAACGCAGCCGCAGGCCCAGGCTTTCCAGCGCCACGCGGTAGATTTCCGGTTGCGCCGTGTCCCCGCTGCGCCAGTTGCGCAGCTCCGCCAGCCGTGGGTAGGCCAGGCTCAACTGCAGTCGCGCGCGCAGCCGTGCGCGCAGCCCGCGCGGCGGGTAAATCTCGGTGATGCCGTGCGCCGTGTGGATGCGCAGCGGCCGGGCCCGCAGCCCGCAGGCGCTGATGGCCTGATCGACCAGTGGCAAGAAGGGGCGCCAGCCGGCTTCGTCGCGCAGTACCAGCGGCTCGCCCGGCACGCTGGTCTGGCTGACCTCGGCCATGATCGCCGAGGGCACCACCTCGCGGGCGCCGTAGTGGCGGCCCACCGTATGGGCGTAGGCCTGGCGCTTGTCGGTGCGCGGGTGGCGCAGCTCATACCACCAGCGCCAGAAGCGCCAGCGGCGCGCGGTGCCGCGCCGGATGCGAGTCCGGCTGCGGCCGCGGCGCAGCTCGAAACCCGCGTCGTCCACGGCCATGACGGCAAGCAGCCGCGCCAGTTCATCGGTGGCCAGGTCCTGCGGCGTTTCGATCAGCAGGTGGCGATGCATGGGCGTGCCGTCCAGCAGCGGCCGCAGCTCGGCGTAGAGCTGGCGGCGGCGCGGCTCGCTTTGCACCCAGAGCCGCTCCAGCGCTTGTGCGCAGCGGCGTTGCAGCGGCAGCGGCCAGCCGGGCTGCAGGGCGCGCAGCTGGTCGTCGGCCCAGCGCGCGAACTCGCCCGCGGCATCGGCATCGCGGTTCAGCAGCGTGGCGTGCATCGCCAGCGTGGTTTCCAGGCAGACCCGCAGGACAAAACCCACGCGCTCCTGGCGCAGCGTTTGCTGCAGCAGGTCACGGGCCGGCGCCATCCATTCGGGCTGGGCGACGAGCCGCGGCAGCTGCAGCAGCAAGCGGCCCCGCACCGCGGGCTGGGCGTCCGCTTGCAATCCGGCCGCGAGGCTTTGGCCCAGTGCCGGCGGCAGCGGATGCAGGCTGCGGGCGAGGGCCTGGCGCACCCAGGCGGCCGGGTCCGCGGCCAGCTCCCGCAGGCAGCCCTCCAGCGCCGGCAGCATGGGCAGCCGGCGGGCCAGCACGGCCACGAGTCGGGCGCGGTAGAAGGCGTCGTCGGCATGCCGTTGCGGACGCACCCGCCGCCGCGCCACCTGCAGCAGCACGCCGCTGGGCCCCTGCGCCTCCAGCGCGCGCAGCGCGGCCACCTCCAGCCACAGCGGCTGGTGGGTATCCATGTTCAGGCGTACCAACAGGCGCTGCGTGGCCGCGGAGAGCCCGGTGCAGGCACCGGCCTCGAGCACGCGCGCCAGCGCCGTGCAGGCGGCCACGCGCACGCGCTCGTCAAAGGCGCCCGTCATGCGCTCCACCAATACCTCGTCGAGCTTGCCGGGTTGCAGCGGCGGGGCGTTCTCGCAGGCGATACGGGCGTAGCGCTCCAGCGTAAAGGCCATGCTCTGCTGCAATTCGCCTTCGCGGCGTGCGGCGCGAGCCAGCACCGCCTCGCTGTCGAACTGACGCAGCGTTGCCCGCGCGTCGGCGCGCAGCGCACGACCGCGGGCGCCGAGCTGCGCGGCCAGCGCCAGCACATGGCGGCGGATCGCGTCGGCATCGGTGGCGTGCGCCACCCGGCGACGGAACAGCGTTGTCGCGAGCTGGACTTCCCGCCAGGCGAGTTCGTCGCGCTCCAGGCTGGCGGCCAGCCCGTCACGAATCGCGGCCGTGTCGGCCGGCTGGACACCCGCGCGGTGCAGGCGCGTGGCCAGGGCGGCCAAGCGCGCGCCATGGACGCGTTGCCAACTGGCATCCAGGCCCGCGGCGAGGCGTTTTTGCAGAGCCCGCTCAGACATGGCCGTCGCCCTGGTCATCCCCGTCGCGCTGGTCATCGCCGGCGCCATGGCTGGCGCCATCGTCAGCCACCTCGTGGCCGTGCCGCAGCGCGCCGGGGGCGAGCCGGCCCGCCGCGTGCAGGCGGCGCAGTTCGGCGAATCGGGGGCTGCCCGGTGGGTAGTCGCGCAGGCGGCGGCCGTCGTGCCAGTCCCAGCGCAGGCCGAGCTGCCAGGACCAGCGGCCGCGCTCGAGCTCGTAGTCGCCATCCACGCGCAGGCTCAGGCGCTGGCGCCGCTGCAGCCAGAGCTGCCAGTCCAGCTCCAGGCCGAAGTTGGTGCGCTCACTGCGCTTGCGGCGGTCGTCGTCGGCCAGGTACAGCCGGTAGCGCGCGTCGAGGCGCGCGGCCACGGGGCCCAGCAACTGATCCCAGCTCAGCCCGGCGCGACCATGGTCCACGTCCAGCTTCTCATTGCTGTTCGCACCCAGGGTGGCGCGCCAGCGGGTGTCCCGCCAGGGCGCATGGACGTATTGCAGCTCGCTGCGCCAGCCATAGCGGTGGTCTTCCTTGTAGGGCGTGTAGACATCGGCATCGACGGTCTGTAGCGGCCGCGCCGGCTCGGGCGCACGCACGCGGCGACCGAACAGGCTGCCGCGCCAGCGCAGGTCCTGGCGACGGGCGAAGTCCCAGCGGTAGTCCTGGTCAAAGACCGCCTCGCCCAGCCAGGCGGCGCTGAGCGGCTGCTGCTGCCACAGCCCGTTCAGGCGCAGGCGGCTCGACCAGGGGCTGTCGTCCGGGTGCCATTCGCCGCGCAGCCCCAGGCCCCAGGTCGGTTCGCCGAGCTCCTGCTGCCGGTGCAGCAGGTCGGCGCGCAGCCAGACGCGATCGCGCACGCGCAGCCGGCGGTAGCGCAGCGCCGCCTCGACAAAGCGATTCGGCTGGGCGCTGTCGGAGGGCTCGTCGGCGCCCAGCTGGCGGTCCACCCCACGCAGGTCCAGCGTCCAGGTGCCCCCCGCGCTGTCCGGGACGGGCGGGCGCTGCAGCGGCACGGCGGGTGCCTGTGCAAGCCGCAGGCTGTCCCAGTCGGGATAGGCCGGCGGATCGGGCGGTCGTCGTGGCGGCGCCCAGGGCCGGGGCACGGCGCGCAGCTCCAGACCTTCGATGCGGTAGGCGCTGCGACGGGCGCCGGGGGCGGGTTGCAGCTGCAGTTGCTGGCGGCCGGCCGCGTAATGCCGCAGCTCGGGCTGGCTCGCGCCCTGCCGCTGGATGCGCAGCAGCGCCGGCCCCTCCAGGGTCAGCAGGATGGGCTCGGCCGCGGTCGCCCAGTGCCAGTGGCGCAGGTCCAGGCCGGGCTCCTGGCGCCAGGGCACAGGGCTGTCGACCCGCACCTCGAGCAGCTGCTGCGCGTAGGCCTCGTCGAAGTGCAGGCTGATGCGGTGCTCGCCCGGCAACAGCGCAATGCGTTCGCTGTGCGGCGCCGCGCCCACGGCGAAGCGCCGCATCGGCTCGCCGTTGACGCGCAGCGTGGCGCTCGCCGGAACCGGGACGTTGTAGGGCAGGTCACGCAGACGCAGGTGCACGCTCAGCGTTTGCGGCTGCAACAGGCGCGGGGCCAGCCAGAGCCGTTCGCCCGGCGCCAGCAGCTCCGCGCCCTCCGGCGTGGCACCGAGCAGTGCGTGGCGCACCCGTTGCAGCGGCGAGCTGGGCCCGGAAACGCGCTCCCGGCGGAGCCCGGCGCTGGCCTCAACCAGGTCCACCCCGCGCCACCGGGTGGCTTCGCGCACGAGTTGCATCCAGCGGCCGGGCTCCTCGCTGTCACCGGTGCTGGCGAGATCCGCATAGGCCAACTCGGCACGGATGGCCGCGTCCAGGGCGGGCTCGGCCGCGAAATCCTGAACGGCCGCGACCAGGCGCGCCCTGGCTCCCGTGCCGCCGCGGCGCGCCGGTGGGTTTTGCAGCGGCGGCGCCGGGGCATCGCCCTGCCACAGCAGCGGGCGGACATAGACTTCGCCCGACTCGGGCCGCAGGGTCAGGCTGTGCCGGCCCGGGCCCAAGGACAGGTCGCTGTGGGTCGCAACGGCCAGGCGTCCCGGCGCGTTCTCCGGCCGCAGCCCGGTGCTGAGCGGACGCTCCGCCAGAGGCAGACGGTAGGGCTCGCCGTTGCGCGCCATGTGCAGCATCGTGGCCGGGCTGCGGGCCGCGTCGAAGGCCAGCGCGCGCAGCTCGAGGCGCAGCTGCTGCGGCCCCTCGACCTGGAGCACGACCGCCTGCTCGGGCAGTGCACGCAGGCCGCGGGTCAGCGCGTCACTGCTGTCGGCCCGTGCGTCGATGACGCCGGCGTGCGCCGTGGCCAGCGCGAGCCGCGCCTGCCAGCCGCCCACGGCCTGCGTGGGAGGTCGCGCAGGCAGGCCGGCGCTGAGGCGCAAGAGTGTGGCGTCCTCCATCGCGCCGCCCAGCGCAAGCGCGTCCGCGAGTGCGGCGGCGTGGCGCGCCTGGGCGCCGGGCCGGTGCAGCAGGCGATGGGCCTGCAGGCGCTGCAACGCGATGGCGTTGCCGCTTTGCCGATACAGCGCCTCGAGCGTCTGCGTCGCCCAGGCCGCCGCCGGCGCATCGCCGTGCACAGTCAGCGCCTGCAGGAAATGCCGGCGCAGCGCCGGCTCACCGGCGGCCTGCAGCGCGGCGTCGCGCAGCCGCGCGGCCTGCAGGCGCGTCGCGCGATCAGGGTAGGCCCAGGCATCCCCCAGGCGCTCCAGGGCGCCAAGCGCGTCGCCGCGATCCAGCGCCGCGCGGGCCTGGGCCGGGTCGCCCGCGCGACCGCCAGTCGGCGCGGGGCCTACGGCCGCTTGCCAGGCCGCGGCTCGTGCCTGGATGCGCCGGCGCAGCGGCGCCAGGTGCTGATACAGGTCGGCGTCTTCGGCGCGGGGCCGGGCCTCGCCGGTGGCCGTCCCGGCGCTGGCGGCGCGGGGCGGCGTGGCGAGCAGCAGGTCCAGCCCACCACCGCGTGCGGCGATGCGCGCACGCAGATCTTGCGGGGCCAGCCGGAAGTCGCGCTCGGCGCGGTAGCGCAGGGCCCAGCCGATCGACCGGCTGCCGGGCTGGACGCTCCACAGGCGCAAGGTATCGCCCTGCGCGCGCAGCGGCAGTTCGATGCGGGCCAGCGGCCGCAGCGGTGGCCGCGGATCGGGCCGGACGGGCCGGCTCGCGCCCTGGTGGGCGTCGTCCCAGGCCGCATGCAGGATGCCCAGCAGCGGCTGCTGATGCGACCAGTCGGCGCGCGCGGGCCGCTCGAGACGGAGCAGGCGCGGCGGCTCCTCGCCCTGCTGCAGCCAGAAGTGCAGAGGCTCGGGACCCTCGTCGGGCAGATCGGCCAGCAGTTCGATGCGACCGGGGCGGCTTTGTGGCGGCAGGTTCCAGATCAGGGCGCCATGGCCCGGGGTGCCGCCGTCCGCGCAGCGCACATTGCCGCCGCACAGCGGCACCGGTCGGCTCATCAGCAACTCCGGCAGGCTGTCTGCCCAGGCCCGCAACTGCACCGGGTGCGTGGCGTCGCGGCGGCGGTGCTCCCAGCGCGTCGGTCGAGGCAGCAGGCCGGTCAGGGCGTAGTTCTCGCGGCCGCCGCTGCGCATTCGCGGGTGCAGCGCCGTCCAGTAGGCGTGGCGGGCATCGATCTGCCGGGCCAGGGCATGGGAGGCCGAGGCGGCGGCTTCGCTGATGGGCGCCGCCAGCACCTGCGCGGCGGCCAGGCTGTGGCCGTCGTCCAACAGATCCAGCGCGCGGCCGACGCGAGCCAGGTGCGCCGCGGCCAGCGGCGCGCGGCCCTGGCGCACCGGGCCCAGCAGCGCGGCCGGCGCGGGCTCGGGGGCGTTGAACCCCGGCAGCAACCAGTCCGAAGGTTGCAAGGCATAGATCTGCAGCAGGCTGTCGCGGCTGCTGGCGAAGCGCAGCCGGTGCTCACCGGGCGGCACGTCCAGCCAGCGCACGGCGGCCGAGGACAGCGGTTGCCACTGCCCGTCCACCGAATAGCGCCGCTGTCGGGCGGCGCCGGCGCTCAGGCGCAGGCTGCGCTGCTCGTAGCGCCGCCCTTCGCGGCTGTCCGCAAGGCGTTCGACCTGCAGTGTCCAGTCGGAAATCTCCGAGGCCACCAGCGCGCGGTTTTGCAGCTCCAGGCGCGCCGGACCCCGTACCTGGAGTTCACCCTGGTGCGCCGGACCCAGGCGCAGGGGCCATTCATGCCGGCCCCCGGGGTGACGCAGGTGGACGCGCTCGCCCTGTGCCGGCAGCGCCTGCCGGGCCGGCGCCGCATTGCCGCGGCCAAGCGCGTGGCCGACTTCGACCCGCCAGTCCCGCGGCCAGGCGCCGTCGCGGTGCCTCAGGCGCAGCTCGCGCAGCGCATGCACCGGGTCGTCAAACAGCAGCGCCTGGCCATGGTCGCTGCAGCGACCACGCTGTTCGACCCACAGACCCTCGACGCCGCCGCGCAGCACGCGCAAGGGCAGGCCACAGCCGCCCTCCGGCGCGTGGACGCGCAGCCACGCGCCAGCCGGCAGTTGCAGGCGCTGCCCGCGCAGCTGGCCCGACTCATCGTGCAAGGGGCCCAGCAGCCAGGGCTGTGCCCGCGCGTCTTCCCAGATCCAGGGCTCGGGGTAGGGCTCGAGGTAGGCATCGTCCAGCGCCACCCGGGTCCAGGGGTTGGCGCCATGGGCCAGGCCACAGGCGGAGAGCGCCAGCAGCCGGGTCAGCAGCCCGGCCAGCCGCCGGACCCGCTGCCCGGCGGCCCGGCGGCCGCCGCTCGGACGCGTGGCCTCAGCCATCCAGGCACTCGAGCAGATGGCGACGGCGCGGCGGGGACTCCACCAGCTCCTCGCGCAGCGGCCGCGACAACTCCAGGTGCAAAAAGCCGCCGTGGCCTTGGGCCTGGAGCAGCCGGCTCTGCGCATTGGTCGTGCCGCCCAGCTCCTGCACCTGGGTGGGGTAGAGCAGCGCCTGGGTGCCGAAACGCCGCACCAGGCAGGCGTGCAGGTCGGCGGCCGCGGCGCTGACTTCGCGCCGGCCCGCCGACAGGATCAGCTGCGAGGCGCGGCCGGCCGCGCTGCGCCGCCGCTGCTGGGCGTAGCCATGCAGCTGCAGCAGTCGCGCCTCCGGGGCCTCGCGGGCCAGCGCCGCCGTCAGCGCCTGGAAATGGCTGCGCTGCACGTGGGCGAGGTCGGTGTCCAGGCTCTGCCGCTCGGGCCCGCGCCGATGCACGGTATTCCAGGCGCCGGCGCGCAGGCCGCCCTCGACGAACAGGCGCAGGGCGATCTCGCCGCTGCGCAGGTCGGAATCCCGATGCGGGGCCTGGATCACGACATTGCGCCGCGGCGTGGGGTTGAAGACATAAAAGCCCTGGCCCGCGTCCTGCGCGTCGCGCAGCACGCGCAGGTGGTGGCCGTCGGCACAGCCCGACAGCAGGGTGAAGCCCGCCTCGGCCCACTCCTGCGCGGTAGGCAGCGCGACACTGGCGAACTCCCGCTCAAACAGCGCCTGCGAGCGGGCGACCTCGGCCGGCTCCGGCGCACGGTGCTGCGCCACCTTGGATGCGCGCCACAGCGTTTCCAGGTCGGCCTCGGGGCAGGGCGCGGCCTTCAGCACGGGGGCCAGCAACAGGCCACCGGCGAGGCCGAGCACGGCCACCTCGCGCCCCCGTCGGGCCGCGGCGCCACTAGCGCGGCGCATCATCGGGGCGGTCGCGGCGGGTCCGAAGCTCTTCGGCCAGGCCGGCCTCCAGCCGGCTCAGGCCCAGCAGGGCTTCGGGCGCTCCGTGCAGGCGGATCTCGATGGCGAGCATGTCGGTCTCCAGGTCGGGCCCCAGGGGAATGAAGAAGGCCTCCCCCGCGGCCATCTCGGCAGGATTGTGCCCGGGCACGTGAACGCGGTCAGCGGGCGGGCTGGGAAAGTGGAACTCGCGGTCGGCCACGGTCCAGCTGGGCAGCGGCTGGTTACGCGGCCGCGTGGCGGGTTCGACGCGAACGCTCAGGCGCACGGGCGGGCTGTTCGGCCGGCGGTACAGGCGGCCCGAAAGCGTCTGCGCCTCCTGCGGTCGCGGCAGCAGATAACGCAGCCCCGCGGCGCCGCCGGTATCGGCCGGCAGGCGCGCCACCAGCCGCCGCAGCAGGCTGCCCGGCGCATCCTGCCACTGGTTCAGCCAGTAGCGGCCCGGCGGCGCCTGCAGCGTCAGGGCCTGCGGCCCCGGCGGCAACGGCGGCAGCGGGTGGAGCTGCGCGCCGACGGCCAACGGCCGCGGCGGCAGGCTCTGGCCGTTGACCTGGATTTGCAGCAGCCCGGCCTGGCTGGCTTCGGCGTAGACCTGCGCACGGACCAGCCCGCCGGCGGCCGGGCTGACCAGTTGCGGGCGCAGCGGCGTGCCGACGGCGAGCGGGCTGAATACGCTGGCGCGCGCCTGGGGCCGCGTGGGTTGCGCCGGATCGCGGGGCTCGAAGAGCCAGCGCCCGCTCCAATCGCCCGCGGGCTCGATGGAGGCCCACTGGTAACTCCCCTCCGCCAGCAGCGGGTCGCGCTCAGGCGGCGCGGCCTGCACGCGCAGCAGCTTGGAGACACCCGGCGCGCGGCGCAGGTCCGCCGGGTGCTCCGGGCTCAGCCCGAACCAGATGTTCTGCCCGCCCTCGTCGCTGGGGTCGAGCCAGGGCTGGTAGTCCTGCGGGACGCGGGTCCGGTGGCGCAGGCCCGCCGGCCGGGTGAAAACGCCGGCCAGGCGCTCGCCGTCCGCCAGCAGGCGCAGGCGCCGCACCCGCGGGTCGGCCAGCAGATAGTGCTGCGCCGGCATGGACACGTAGTGGCCGATCGGGTTGTCGTTGGGATAGTCGTAGGGGTCGATCGGGGGCGCCCGGCCGGGCAATGTGCCGGCGTCGAGCAGGCGCTCGGCCTCGTCGTAGAGTTCGTAGCGCACGTCCAGTTTGACGTCGATGCCGGCGGCTCGCTCGGTCAGGCTGCGGCGCAGGTCGATGCGCAGCGGCGCCGGGTCGCCGGCGTGGTGGCGCAGCGGGTAGTCAAGCGCCTGCCCGGGCCCCAGGCGGTAGAGCCGGCTGTAGCGTTTCTCCGGCGTGATCTCCAGCCCGTTGAGGTCGTAGCTGCGCAGCGTGAGCGGGCGATCGGCGCGGGCCAGAAACCAGCCCGGCCGCAGCTCGCGCTCGAGGATCGCCGGCAGCGCGACGCGCAGTGTCTCCGTGTCCTGCTGCCAGGGCTGCGCGCCGCGCCAGCTGAAGAACAGGGTGGCCTCGCCGCCGGTCGCACCATCGGCGGCCACCAGGTGCAGCTGCCGCCGTTGCGGGCCCGGGCCGACCGGCAGCACGGCGGCGCGCGTGGCATCCAGAAACAGGCCTGCGGGCAGGATCGGTGGCTGCCAGGCCACGGCATCGCGGTCGTACAGGATGCGCTCGACCGCATAGTCGCGTCCCTCGACGCCCAGCGGGCCCACGGCACGCCAGTCGTTGGCGATCAGCCGCACGCGGTCCTCGCGGTCGAGCAGGCCGGGTGGGTACACCAGCGGGTCGGCAAGCTGCTCGCGCTGGCCGAAGCTGCGCCGCAGCCACTCGCGCAGCGCCGCACGCGGGCCAATGCGCTCGTGCACGTACACGCCGACAACCACGCCGCTCAGGGGCGCGGCGGCCTCGCGCAGCCGCAGGCGAATCTGGTCGGCCTGCGGCCAGGGCCGCAGGTCCAGCACCAGCGCCTGCGAGGAGGCGGCGACGCGCGGCTCGGCGCCCGGCACCCGCAGCCGTGCCTCGGGCTGGCCCCCGGCGCCCTGCTGCAGCGGCAGGCTGGCTTCGAAGTAGGCCGGCTGGCCCGCGAGCACCCGGCCCAGCGCGTCGAGAATCTCGTACTCCAGGGCGTAGCGCAGGTCCAGGGTGCCCGGCTCGGCCTCGATCGCCGCCGCTGGCAGCAGCGCGCTGCTGCGCAGGCGGACCTGGCCGTCTGGCGGGTCGACGTCGAAGGTGGTCCAGCGTTCGCCGTCCAGGCGGTAGCTGAGCAGGCTGCGGGTGTTCGGCTCGGTGGTCTGCAGCCGCTGCGTGACGATATCGAGCAGGCGCGGCCCATAGATCAGCGCCAGGCCAAGCAGCAGCAGAGCCGCCAGCAGCGCCGCGCGCTGCACCCGCGGCTTGCGGTCTACGGGTCGAATCGTAGCCACGGCTCCCCCCGATCCGTGAAGCGCTCGATCCGCGGGGCATCGAGCGCGCTCAGGGATACGATCTCGCCGCCGCGCTGGCGCAGCGGGTTCAGGTTCCACACGCCGCCCAAACGCCCCTCCGGGCCCTGCACAACGAGGAAGGTTTGCACGCTGCGCGGGTCGGCGATACGCAGGAAACGATAGCCCGGCACGGCGCGCCGCGCGCGCTCCAGCGCCACGATATCCGGCCGCAGCTGGTAGTCGGCCAGCGCCCCGGCCAGTTCGGGGGGCACCGGCGCGCCCCCGCGCAAGCCACGGCCGGCCAGGTAGTCGCGCAGCGGGATGTCCTGCGACGGGATGTCCAGCGCCTGGAAGTGCATCAGCTCCACCCGGTTGCTGGTCGAGCGGCGGAAGGCGGCGCGCGTGGATGGCGACAGGCGCAGCGCCACGAACTCCGCCTGCGGGAAGGGCTGCGCCACCCGCGCCTGGAGGCTGGAGTCGACCCCCAGGCTGGCCGCATCCGCGGCGCTGTAGGCGTCGACGTGCTCGATCCCATAATCATCCAGCGCCGCGTGGACCGCTCGCGCGAGCGGGCCCGGGGGTTGCCGGTCGGCGACCACCAGGGCCTCGCTGGGCGCGCCGCCCAGATCCTCGTAGAGCTCGGGCGCGACGCCCTTGCCACGCACGTGCAGCAACAGGGCGGGGCGATCGGCCCGCGTGCGCAGGAAGGTCTCCGCGCTCAGGTTGAACAGCGACTGCCGGCCGGCCGGCAGCATGGGGTCGGCGCTGCCGTCGACGGCGGCGCGCGGGTGCGCGGTACTGACGAACAGGCCCCGGGCCTGCATGTCTTCAAACAGGCTGATCGCGAACTCGGCGCTGCCCGCCTCCGAGAGCGGCCGCGGCACCTGCAGCAGCACGTCGCTGGCCGGGCCGGTGCGCAGGCTCAGCAGGCCCCAGTGGCGGCGGCTGCCCGGGGGCTCCGACAGAATCAGGTAATGCTCGCCGCTGGCCACCTGCTGCAGCCGCGTGATGCGGTAGCCCAGCGACTGGGCCACGGCGTCCAGCCGGTCCAGCGCCTCGGATTCCCGCGCCTGCGCGCTGGGCGCCAGCTCCAGCAGCGGCCGCAGCAGCTCCTCTTCGGCATAGAGCAGTTCCTCCAGACTGGGTGCGCTGTAGTTGCCGCTGCCGCGCGCCGCGAAGCGCTCTTCGGGCGCGAACAGCCACTGCGCCAGGAAACCCTCGACCCGTTGCGCCGTGCTCAGCGCCGCCACCTCGCCGCCGCCGATGCTGGCACCGAGGAAGCGGCGGAAGGCGGCGCGGCTGAGCAGCAGCTCGGCAAAGCCGTCGCGCGCCTGGCCGCGCTGGGGGTTGGCGTAGGGCGGCGCATCCCAGTAGGTCTGCAGCCCCGGCAGCACCTGCTGCAACCGACGCAGCGGCAGGGCGGCTGGCAGGTGGCCATCCACCCACAGGCTGCTCGGCGGGTTGCGGTCCTCGCTGCCCACGCCGCGCTCGCGCTGCAGGCGGGCCTGCAGCGTGGCATCCAGCACCCGCACCTGCAGCAACTCACCACTGGCCACGCTGTCCTGGAAAATGTTGAGCAGGGCGGCCGGCTGCTGCAGCGCGCTGGCGCTGCCGTCCGGGTTCAGCCGCGAAGGCGCCGTGGCATAGGCGAAGTATCGCGCCGGCAGCAGTTTCAGGCTGGCCAGCGCCAGGTCCAGGCCCTCGCGATGGTCGGCGCCGGTCGGCCAGACCAGGGCCAGCGGGCTGGGCGCCTGCGTATCGATGACGAAGATGCCCCAGCCGCGCGCGGGCTCGATCTCGCGCAGGTACAGCCAGCGCCCGTCCACCACCAACAGCTCGTAGCCGGCACGTGCAGCCATCAGGCTGGCGGCCTGCAAGGTGCCGGGGTCGAGCGCATCGGGCCCGTCCAGCAGGCCGATGGCCTCGCGAAAGGCGCGCTGCTCGCTGACCCCGGGCAGGCTCAGGCGGCGCTGGCTGCGGATGGCGTAGAGCTGTGGCTTGTCGGCACGCAGCCTCTCGTCCAGCGGGCCGGGGTCGGCGGCGAGCCGCGGGCTGAGCGGCCGGGCCGCCAGGGTGGCCGTCTGCGTCAGTGGGCCGCCAAACTGCAGGCCAAAGCCGATGACGCTGGCCAGCAGCACCGCGGCCAGCGAAGCCTGCAGGGTGCTGCCGACGATGGTCAGCGGCTTGCCCTTGTCGAAGATGCGCAGGGCGATCAGCGTGGCCAGCAAGTAGCCATAGCCGTAGGCGTCGCTGATCTTGTACTCGGGCGCGAACAGCGCCAGCACCCAGGCCAGCACGAAGCGATAGGCGAAACTGATGTTGAACAGCAACAGCAGCTTGCGCGAGCCCTCGATGTTGGCATTGGCCAGCCAGGGGCTGCGCAGCAGCAGGCGGGCCAGCGTGACGATGACGGCGGCCTCGACCAGCGTGAAGGCGATCTTGCTGGGCTGGTACCACTGCAGCGCCAACAGCGAGGGCAGCAGTATGCCGTTGAAATCCCAGCCATAGCGCAGGTTCATGCGCGAGGCGATGAAGGCCGCGGTGAGCAGGATGATGTAGGACTTGGGGCTGGCCAGCAGCGACTGCGCCACGTCCTCATACATGTAGCCGATGTTGCTGAGGGCGAAGTTGGTGTACTCCATCAGCACGTAACGCGTGATCAGCACGGTCAGGCCCAGGATCACCGCCAGCGCCCGCAAGCCGCGCCACAGCCCGGGCTTCCAGAACATGTTGGCGATCAGCGCCAGGATCACCAGGCCGAAGGATTGCAGGTCGTTGCGCCAGGCGATGTCGCCGGCGCCCTGCGTTTCCAGCCAGGCCACCAGGCCGGGCAGCAGAAAGCCATCGAAGAGCACGCGCACGCCGACGGCGGTCAGGATCAGCGCAAAGAAGCGGTCGCGGCCAAAAAAGCTGGACCACAGCCCCGTCCGCGAGAGCTTCTCCGAGGCCAGATAGACGATCAGGTAGGTGACGGCCGCCTCGAAGACGATGACCGCGGCGCTCCAGGGCTTGAGCAGCACGATGGGCGCCAGATAACCCGGCACCACCAGGCCGGACATCACCCAGCCCAGGCGCAGGTTGAAGAAGACGACGATGAACACGCCCACCCAGACGGTCGTCACCACCGAGCTGGCCAGGCTGCCGTCGGGGAAGATCGGCAGCAGCAGCCCTTCCATGAGCTAGTCGGGCTCCGGCCAGGACTCGAAGCGCGCTTCGAGCAGGCGGGTGGTCATCAGGCGCAGGCTGAGGTCGAAGCGCAGCCCCAGGCCCAGCGCCGCTTCGGCCTCGAGCTCGGCCTCGGCGCGCTCCAGCTGGCGGCGCAGTGTGTGCAGGCGGGCCAAGGCGGCATCATCCCCGGCGTGCAGCACGCCCTGCAGGGCCTCCTGCAGGCGCTCGGGGTCCATGCCCACGCCCTCGTCATCCAGGCACAGCCCCAGCGCCATGCCCTGTTCGCGCAGCCGGCAATAGGGGGCGACGCGGATCGTCGAGTCGTCCTGGGCATCGTCGATCAACAGATCCAGCAGCAGGCCCAGACCTTCGGTCAGCAGCGCCGGCTCCGCCAGGACGAAGACCGGCTCGGCGAAGCGCGGCAGCAGCAGGGTGAGCGCCCGGCGGCGCAGCCGGTGGCGGCGCTCGGTGGCCACCTCGCGCAGCAGGGCGCCAAGATCCAGCGGTGCCAGCCGGCCGCCGCTCCATTCGCCCACGGCGCTTTCGTTTTTCAGGGCCAGCGCCAGTTCGCGCAGCTCGGGCAGCAGGATCTGCAGATCCTCGCGGCTGCCGTCGTCCTGCGGCAGGGCCTGCGCCTGGGCCAGCACCCGCTCGCCGTGGCGGGCGACGTTCTGGGCCAGGCTGGACAGCAGCTCGGCATTGCGTTGCCACAGGCGCCAGGAGTCGCCATGGTCGATGACTTCGACCAGCAGCCCGCCGAGCACCGCCTGCTCGGCACGATCCTCGCGCTCCGCGCCGCCGGCCAGTGGCGTCACGTGCAAGACATGCAGGCCGACCTCGCCCGGCGGTGCCAGCGGCAGCACCGAGGCGGTTTGCTCGATCAGCGCTCGGTCCAGCACCTGGCGCGCCAGTTCCATGCGGCCGCCCAGCAGGCGCTGCAGCAGGCCGTGCGCGTCGAGCTCAAAGGCCGGGATCTCCTGCTTGCGGGCCAGGCTCTCGGCGGCGCGATTGAGCAGTTGCAGGTGGCCGAAGCCATCAAAAACCCAATAGGCGGACATCAGGCTGGCGCTGGCCCGGTCGCGCAGCTGCATGCGCTGGTCCATGCTCAGCAGCGATTCGCGCAGCCGCTGGTAGATCGCCCGCGTCGAGCGCGGGTCGAACAGGCGGGCCAGCCAGGGGCCCAGACCGCGCGGCGGTGCCGGCGCGGCGTGATAGAGGTATTCGCTGAGCCGGCGGGCCAGTTCCTCGGCGGTGGTGGCCAGCAGCGTGGTTTGCGCCGCCACCGATTCCGGCACGCTGAACATCCAGTAGCCGCGCAACTGGCCGGCAAACTCCAGCGGCAGCAGATACTGCACATCATCCGGCTCGCGCGGCAGGAATTCGCGTTGCACCGCGTACAGGCCGCCCACCTCCAGCGCCTCGCTATAAGGCGCACGCCGGTAGTCGCGTCGTGGCTCGACGATCTGCTCAAAACGGCAGTTGTCCGCGTGCACCGCGCGCAGGTGGCTGGCGGAGACGGGCACCAGGAACATTTGCCGGTTCAGCGTCAGCAGCTGGCGGGTCAGCGAACTGATGGCGCTCCAGCGCTCCTGTTCGCTGCGGCTCAGCGTGGGGCGCAGGCGCGACTCCAGCCGCGTACCCAGGTCGTGCAGGATTTCGCCCAGCGTGCGCTCTTCCCGGCGGACGATGGCGCTGACAACCAGAGCGAGCATCGTGGCCTGGGCGAGCAGGATTTCCACCAGGGGCAGCCATAGCCCGGCGGCGAAGATCAGCAGCGTGGCCAGCAACACCCACAGCAGCATGTGCGCCGCGGTGGCGGCGCTGGCAAAGAGCACGCCCAGTCGCGGGAACAGCCACAGCGTCAGCAAGCACACGGCGACCAGCAGCAGCATTGTGGGCAGGCCGCCCAGCGGGCGCAGCACCCGCTCGTTGAGCAGCGCATCGACGACATGCGCCTGGATTTCGACCAGCGGCCGCGGTCGTTCGGGGTCGGGGGAGACGTAGTAGCCGGGCTCATCCGGCAGCAGGTCGCGGCCGACCAGTACGATGCGGCCGGCGACCGGTGCGGCGTCGCCAGCGAGCACGCGGCTGCCGCGAAGCAGGGCGATGCCCGCCGCGCGACGTCCGTAGCGGATCGGGAACGCGCCGCTGCGGGGCAGGGCGATGTCGGGGGCGTAATCGCCCGCCAGCCTGCGCTCCAGCGTGGGGGGCATCGCCGCGCGTGGCGGGCGGCCGCGCTGGCTGCGCACATAGGCGCCGGTGCTCTCCGGGGTGCGGTTGCTGACGATCTGGCCGGCGCCCACACCGGCGGCGAGCAGCGCCGCGTATTGCGCCTCGGTGTTGACGGCGAAGAGCAGGGTCGGCTCCCGGGCGAGCGCGGCCAGCACGGCGGGCTGCGCCGGCAGCGCCGTCAGCACGATGCGGCGCGCGCCCTGCGCCTGCAGCGCATCGACCAGGGCCTGCCAGCGCACCTCATCGCGCAGCACCGCAAGCGGCGGCAGCTTGACCACGGCCACCGGGTGTTGCCGCGCCGGGGTTCCCCCCAGGCTTTGCAGCTGTTCCAGTAGCCAGGCATTGGGCAGGGCCAGCAGCCGCTGGCCGTGGGCCGCCGTCAACAAGAGCGCAAGCAGCAGCGCCGCGCCCAGCAAACCCAGGCCGGCGGTTGTGCGACGACCTAGCAACGCACTGCGCCTGCGCCGCTGGCGGCGCCGAGGCTCGTCGGTATGGGCAGCCGCAGTGGGACTGCCGCGCATTCGCGGCCTGAGCGCACCTGTCGTTGTTCCCCGAATTCCCGGCAGCAGCCAGTTTAGCCGGGCTCTCGCGCTCGGTGCGACCGCGCCGCACCGGCCGCCGGCTCGCTGCGGTGCTGACACCGGCGATAAGCCCGCAGGCTGGGGCGCTCGCGGTACAGGTGCTCAAGAAAATAGCCGCGCTCGGCCCAGAGGATTTCCAGGTCCCAAACGCAGACGGAATAGCGCCGGGGGTCGTGCACCCAGCGGCCATCCTCCTGCGCCAGTACGTGCTGGCGGAGCTCGTTGTCCTGACCCCACCAGCACAACACCAGGTAGGCCTGGGTGGCGCCGGCATGGAAGATCGCGAAGGCCGCCGTGCGCGCCCAATCCAGGCCCAGCGCCGCTTTCTGCCTTGCCAGCTCGGCGCGGTAGGGCGCCTCGGCCACGGGCTGCCCGCTGGCACTGACGGTGTACAACTTCAGGCCGTCGTCGTCCCAGGCGGGCGTCGCCGGCTGGATGCGGCGCGGGCGGTACAGGCTCTCGCTAGCCGGCATCGCCGCCGCCGCCACCGCCGTCATGGCCGATGATCGCATCGGCAACGGTTCCCGACGCGCCGTCGCGTCCGCTTCCCGCGCCGAGGTCATGGCCGCGGCGGGCTGCCCAGAGCACCAGCCACAAAAGCAGAGCTATTAACACCAACCCCGCCGCCAATGGGGCGAGCATGCCTCGTACGGCGCCGGGCGCGCTGAGGTCCGTCGCCCACACGCACAGCGCGAACAGCGCAAGCAGCGTGCCCGCAACGCGCATCAGCTATCGCTCCACACCGCCAGCACGTTGCCGCCCGGTTCGCGAAAGTGAAAACGGCGCCCGCCCGGAAACGCGAAGATCGGCTCGACGATCACGCCGCCGGCGGCCTCGATCGCCGCCTGAGTCTGCTCCAGTGCAGCGCTGCGCAGCACGACCAGCGGGCCGCCGGCCTGCACCGACTCCGCGGGGTAGAAGCCGCCATCGAGGCCGGCTTCGGCGCGCGCGAAGGCGCTGTACTGCGGGCCATAGTCGGTAAAGCGCCAGCCAAACACGGTGCTGAAGAACTGCTTGCTGGCCGCCAGGTCGGTGCTGGCGAATTCGACATAGTCGATCTGTGGGCTGGCCATCGTTTTTCTCCCCGGTGCGCCTGCCGATCAATCTAGCGGATCGGCGCCGGCATCGGCGGCCGCGCTGGCGTTGCCGGCAGCGTCGAAGCGCCCCTCGCGCAAAAAGCGCAGGGTCAGCTCACGGGCCCGGGCGTGGTTCATCACGAAGGTATGCGAAGCGGCGACCGTGGCGTGATCGGTCATGCCGGCCACGCGGGTACTGGCGACGGCCACCTTGCCATCGTCGTCGCCGGGGATCAGCGCCGACAGCAGTGGGTTGTAGGAGCGCGTGGCGGCGATGACGCCCAGCTCGAAGGGCACGGGGCCCAGCCGCTGGGGCAGGCTGTGCGCACCGGTGCCGAGTTCGCGCCCCGCCGGCCCATTCCACCAGCCGAAGGCCGGCCAGTCACCGATGGCATCGACCACCTCGCTACCCTGGTTGGGCGGCGCCAGCATCACCACCCGGTGGATACGCGGCGCCTCCTCGCTCTGCGCCAGCGCCCGCAGCAGGATGCCGCCCATCGAATGGGTGACATAGTGCGCGCCCTGCCAGACGCCCGGGCAGGCCCGCAAGGCCGGCCGCAGATGCGCCTCGACCAGCGTGGCGATGGGCGCCTCGCGCGAGGGGTAGCCGATGTTGCACACCGCATAGCCCGCCGCCTCCAGGTGCTCGGCCAGGCCGGCCATGGAGCGGGCGCTGCGCGCCAGGCCGTGCAGCAGGACCACGGGGAGGGTGGCACTGCTGGCAGGCGTCGTGCGTGGCGCCGGGTCGCCTGCCAGCGCTTGAGCTGACGGCATCAGGAGCCCAAGACCGCAGAGCAGTGCCAGCAGCCGGGCTCTGTGGCCGCGGCGGCGTCGCATGGGCGCAGTTTGCGGGCCGACATGTCGTGGTGTATCGGCGCGCCCCCGCACTTACTCCGCCAGCACCACGGCAAACCCGCCGAAAATCATCCGCTTGCCGTCGAAGGGCATGGGGTTTTGCTGCGGGTCGAGCCGCGGGTCTTCCATCAGCGTGGGCATTGCGGCGTCGCGCACGGCCTTGGAGGGCCAGCGGATCCAGGAGAGCACGACGACCTCGTCGGGCTGCTTCTTCACCGCCATCGGAAAGGAGGTGACTTCGCCATCCGGCACGTCGTCGCCCCAGCACTCGGTCAGTTCCAGCGCGCCGTACTCGCGAAAGACCTCGGCCGCGCGGCGCGCGTGTTCGATGTAGGCCGCCTGCTGGGCGGCAGGCACGGCGGCCACGAAACCGTCGATGTATTCGGCAGGCTTGCTCATCGCTCTCTCCCTGGGTTGTGGGAGGCCGATCATCGCGCCCGGCCGCGAGGTGGGCAAGTCCGGCTAGGGTGCGGGCAGGCGGAACACGCTGCGGGCGTTGTCTGCCAGAAAACGCGCGCGCGCCGACGCATCGAGTGCGAGCGCGTCCAGCCCCTCCAGGCAGGCGCCCGGGGTCAGCATCGGGTAGTTGCTGCCGAACAGCACCTTCTTCGCGCCACTGGCCTGGAGGTAGGCGGCGAAGTCGGCGGGCAGCCGGCTGAGCTTGTAGGCGGAGCTGTCGAGGTAGACGTTGGGGAATTTGTGCGCCAGGGAGATGGCCTCGGCCGTCCACGGGGCGCCGACGTGGCCGGCGACGATGCGCAGCTCGGGGAACTCCAGCGCCACATGCTCCAGGTAGGGAATCGGCCGCCCGGGCTCGGAGCTGAGCAGCGGGCCGGTATGCCCCACCTGCGTGCAGAAGGGCACATCCAGCTCGCAGCACTCGGCGTACAGCGGGTAGTAGCGGCGGTCGTCCGGCGGCAGCCCCCACAACCAGGGCACGATGCGCAGCCCCTTGAAGTGCTGCTCGCGCACGCGGCGGCGCAACTCGCGCACGGCGTGCAGCGGCCGCGTCAGGTCCACGCCGGCCAGGCCGTACAGCCGCCCCGGCGCCGCGGCCATGCAGGCGGCCACCTCGTCATTGCTGATCAGCGCGCCCTGCGGCCCGTGCCAGGCGGCCAGCAGCGCCTGATCGACGCCGGCGGCATCCATGGCCTCGAGCGTGTGCTCCAGCGGCAGCTCGCTCAGCGTCTCGCGGCCCGTCCAGCGCAGCAGCGAGGCGAAGAAGGGCTGCGCGGCAAAGCGCGCCGTGGGGTGCTGTATCCAGACATCGACGACCGACATGGTGCTCCTCGCGACGGCCGGCCGGCGACCTAGGCCACCAGGCTCAGCCCCAGGTAGAGCGCATAGCCTGCCAGCAGCAGCGCGCCCTCGCCGCGGGCCAGGCGCCGCCCGGTGGTCAGCAGGACCAGCAGCAGCGCGCTGGCCCCGAGCATCACGTACAGATCCACGCTGCCGATGCGCGCGGCCACCGGCAGGGGCTGGATCGCCGCGGATACGCCCAGGATGCCCAGGGCGTTGAAGATGTTGCTGCCCAGCACGTTGCCCACGGCCACATCGGCCTGCCGGCGCAGCGCGGCCATCAGCGAGACCGACAGCTCGGGCAGCGAGGTGCCCACGGCCACCAGCGTCAGGCCGATCACCGACTCCGGCAAACCCAGCGCGGTGGCGATGTCGACGGCCCCGGCCAGCAGCAGGCGCGAGCCGACGATCAGCAGGCCCAACCCGCCCATGGTGGCCAGCAGCGCTAGGCCCAGGCCGGCGGGCCGGGCGTGCACGGCGCCGGCCTCCTGCTCCAGGCGCGCGCCTTCGGCATCGGGCTGGCGGCGCTCGGCCAGATAGGCCCAGACGAGGTAGGTGATCAGCGTGCCCAGCAGCAGGGCCGCATCCAGGCGCCCGAGCTGGCCATCGGCGGCCAGCGCGAACAGCAGCGCCGCGCCGCCGAGCATCACCCGTCCGTCGCGGCGCAGGGCCTGCGGGGCCACGGCCAGCGGCGAGATCAGCGCGCACAGCGCCAGGATCAGGCCGATATTGCCGATGTTGCTGCCCACCACGTTGCCCAGCGCAATGTCCGGCTGGTCGCGCAGGGCGGCATCCAGCGACACGGCCAGCTCCGGCGCCGAAGTGCCAAAGCCCACGATCAGCAGGCCGCAGAGCAGCGGGCTCAGCCCCCAGCGCGCCGCCAGCGCCAGCGCGCCGCGGATCAAGGCCTCGCCGCCCGCCGTCAGGGCCGCAAGCCCGGCGGCCACCAGCAACAGATCCGGCAGCATCGGCGTGTCCTCAGGCCAGCTTCGCGCCGTTAGGCACGGGGCTGTCGACGCCGGCCAGCACCACGGCGCCGTCCTCGCGATACAGCCCGGTGATCAGGCATTCGGACACGAAGGGCCCGATGCGCTTGGGCGGGAAGTTGACCACCCCCAGCACCTGCCGGCCCAGCAGCGCCTCCGGCGTGTACAGCGTCGTGATCTGCGCGCTGGAGTGTCGCGTGCCCAGCTCGGGCCCGAAGTCCACGGTCAGCTTGTAGGCGGGCTGGCGCGCCTCGGGGAAGGGCTCGACGGCGGTGATGGTGCCGACGCGGATGTCGACCTTGCTGAAGTCCTCCCAGCTGATCGGTGCCGGGTCGGTGGGGGCGGGGAATTCGGCCATCGGGCGGGCGGGCATTGGGGTGCCCGCGCAGCATAGCGCCGTGATTGGGGGTAGCGCCGGGAAGTCCGTCCTGGAGGGCTCGGCGCAGGCTCGGTGCGGCACGTCCCGCGCGGAGCTTCGGCGGAACGGCGGCTTGGCCGTGACTCCGCGGCGGGTCATGCTTCGCACGCGGGAAGCGCCAAGGGCGTGCGCGTTTTTTAGCCGCCGTGGCTTGGGGGTTGCTCGCGATAGTCCTGCGGCGTGCGCCCGGTCCAGCGCTTGAAGGCGCGGCCAAAGCTGGAGCTGTCGGCAAAGCCCAGCAGGTAGCTGATCTCGTTCAGGCTCAGCGCCGGGTCGGCGATGTAGCGCAGGGCGAGCTCGTGGCGCAGCGTGCCCAGCAGCTCGCGAAAGGTCGTGCCCTCGTCGGCCAGGCGCCGCTGCAGGTTGCGCAGGCTCATGTGCAGGGCATCGGCGACAGCCTGCTGGCCGGGTTCGCCCTGCGGCAGGCGCTCAAGCAGGTGGGCCCGGACCCGCGGCAGGATGTGGCTGCGGTCCACCTGCGCCAGCATGCGCGCCAGGATGTCCTCGTTATGCCGGGCCAGTTCGGGGTTGGCCGTGGCCAGCGGCGCGCGCAGCTGGGCGGCATCGAGGTACAGCGCCGTCTCGGGCGCCGCGAATTCCACCTCGCGCTTGAAGACCTGCGCATAGCGCGGGCGGCAGTCGGCCGGGGGCGCCGGGCGCGCCAGGCACACGCGGCGTGCGCGAAACTCCGCGCCGTAAAGGCCGCGGCAGAGCCGATGGACGATGGCCATGAAGGCGTCCAGCGCCTGGTCCGCCGGCTGCACCGGGCCGGGCAGCGGCTGCAGCGCAAAGCGATAGTTCCCGGCCTGGGGGCCGTGCTCCACGCGGCCGAAGTCCATGCTGCCGGCGTCGGTGACGATGCGGAAATAGCGCAGCAAGCGCTGCAGCGCGTCGTCCAGCGTGGCGCTGGCCAGCAAGGAAAAGCCCAGCGCGTGGAAAGTGGTCTGGTCGACGTGGCCGGCCACCTCCAGGCCAAAGGCCTCGTCGCCGGTGGCCTCGACCGCCAGCTCCCAGAGCCGGGTGGTGCCGCTGAGCGGGTAGCGGGCCTGCGGGTCGCGCAAGCGCTCGGGCGCCAGCCCCGCCTGGCGCAGCAGCGCGTCGGCATCGTGGCCGCGGCGGCGCAGGGCCTTGTGGATGGCCCGGCTCCAGCTCGACAGCGAGGTCGCGTCGCTGCTCACGGGGCGTAAGCGGTGGGGCTGGGACGGCCCGCCGGCGCGGGCTGGGGGGCGGCCAGTGGCGATTGGCGTATCGGGTCGGCAGCTTGGCGCATTGGGTCGAGAGACACGGCGCTTTGCAGTCTACAGTCGTTCACATGCCTGATCCGCAAAACCCTGCCATGACCCAGAATGCCCCCGACCCGGCGACGCTGAGCGACGCCGAGAAAACCGCCCGCATCAAGGCCGAAATCATTGCCGCCGGCGATGAGATGCGCCAGCGCCACCCCATTTTGCAATACCAGAACGCCATCGGCGCCACGATCATGGCGGTTTCGGTGGCGGGCATGCTCGGCGCCGCGGTGGCCTATGCCTACGACGCCATTGCCTGGTGGCTGTGCGTGCCGCTGGTGGCCTTCTTCGCCAGCCTGATCCATGAGCTGGAACACGACCTGATCCACTACCAGTATTTCCGCAAGCAGCCCAAGGTGAACAGCTTCATGCTGCTGCTGGGCTGGCTGGCGCGGCCGAGCACGATCAACCCGCTGGTGCGCCGCAAGCTGCACTTCCACCACCACAAGCACTCCGGCACCGAGTCGGACCTGGAAGAGCGTGGCATCACCAACGGCGAGCCCTGGGGCCTGCGCCGCCTGCTGATGACCGGCGACAACATGCTGGCGATCTTTCTGCGCCCGGTGTCCACCTACAAGATGGTGCGCGCCTACATCCGCTCGCAGAACCCGGCCGACGACGCCGAGATCCACCGCATGAAGCTGGAGCAGCGCCGCAGCTACCTGCCGCTGGGCAATCTGTACTACCTGGCCTGGCACGGCTGGCTGGGCTTTCATGCCTATGCCCTGACCGCCGGCGCCCTGGGCTACACCGTGGCCCCGACCGGCTTCTGGGGCGGCGTGGTGGAAACGCTGAACTTCCTGGCGGTGGTGTGGATGCTGCCGAGCTTTTTGCGCACCTTCTGCCTGCACTTCATCAGCTCGAACATGCACTACTACGGCGATGTCGAGGACGGCAACATCGTGCAGCAGTGCCAGGTGCTCAACCGCTGGTGGCTGGCGCCCTTCCAGCTGTTCTGCTTCAACTTCGGCAGCACGCACGCCATCCACCACTTCGTCGTGGGCCAGCCCTTCTACCTGCGCCAGATGGTCGCGCCGCGGGCCCACAAGGTGATGCGGGAGATGGGCGTGCGCTTTAACGACCTGGGCACCTTCCGCCGCGCCAACCGCTGGTCGGCGCCGGGCGAGCCGGCGCCGGCGATGCAGGCGGGCAGCGCGGCCTAGGGAAATGCTGATTTATCAGCGTTGCCGTGCGGGCCATGGATGGCCCGCCGCGGAGCAATTGCGTAAGCCATTGATTCGCGTGAGGCGAGTGCGGGGTGTGCCGCACTCGACGCGCGCTGACAAGTCCTGGACGGACTTGTTCAGCGCTTCCCTAGGGCGAATCCGCGAGGGCGCGTCGCTCGTAAAGGTATTCGGCGTAGCCCTCGGCATCGACGCGTTCCTCGACGCGCCGCATGCCGATCTTGTCGAGCACCCGCACCGAGGCCGTATGCACCGTGTCGACGGTGGCGATGATGCGCGCTAGGCCCACGGTGCGCAGGCCGAAGTCCAGCAGGGCGGCGGCCGCTTCGCTGGCGTAGCCCTGGCCCCAATAGGGCGGGGCCAGCGCGTACTTCAGCTCGGCCTCGGACTGCCCGCCGGGGTGGGTGAGGCCGGCAAAGCCGATGGGTTCGGCAAGCGACGCCCGACACAGTGCCGCCAGGCCGTAGCCGCGCTCGCGGTAACTGCGTGCGATGTTGCGCTGCCAGCCGGCAATGGCGGCGGCATCGCGCGGCTTGCCGTCGGCTACATAGCGCATGACCGCCGCGTCGCCGTAGACGCGCAGCATCGCCGCCGCGTCGGCGGATGCCACCGGGCGGAGCCTAAGCCTTGCGGTGTGCGGGAGCGGGTAGCTAAGCATGCGCGCACTGTAGCGGCGCCGCGCGCTGGGCGGCGGGTCCGAGCGCGCACGCGGGCTGCGGCATGATGCGCCCATGAACAGTCAGGACACCCCGCCCCGCTCCGCCCGCGACCCGGCCATGGCCCCGGCGCCGGAAGCCGCCGCCGCGGCGGAACCGGGCCCGCTGGCGCCCCGTGAACGGCGCCTGGTGCAGGCCCTGGCTGTTGCCGCCAGCCTGGCGCTGCTGGTCGCCTGGCGGGCCATCGATGCGCAGGCCGCCTGGTTTGCGGCGCCGGCCTTGCGCACGGCCTGGATCAGCATGGCCATCGGCGCCCCGCTGGCCATGGCGCTGCTGCTGCGCAGCCCGACGCCGCCGGCCGCCTGGGTGGCCGGTGCCGCGCTGGCCCTGTTGCTCGCGGGCCTTGGCTGGCACACCGGCGCGGCTTATCTGCCCGATCGCGGCCTGTATCTGGGCGGACATTACGGGCCCTATGTGCTGTGCCTGACGTTGGCGCTGGTGCTGCTGCTGCCCTATCTGCAGGGGCTGGGGCGGCCCGCGCCGCGCTGGTCCTATGCGCTGCTGTACCAGCGGCTGTGGAACAACGTGCTGGTGGTGGCGACCGCGCTGGTCTTCACGCTGCTGGCCTGGCTGCTGCTGTGGCTGGCGGCGGCGCTGTTCAAGTTGATTGGTTTTGCCGCCCTCGCCGAGTTGCTCGATGAGGACGTGGTGGTGTTCCCCTTGCTCGGTTTGTTGCTGGGCCTGGGCCTGACCATTGGCCGTGGCCAGCCGGGCGCCACGCGCGCCGCGGCGCGGCTGGTGCCCGATCTGGCGCGCCTGCTGCTGTTGCCCTTCAACCTGCTATTGCTGAGCTTCGCGCTGGCCCTGCTGGTGGGCGATGCCGCCCGGTTGTGGGAGGCCGGCCACGGTGCCGGCCTGCTGCTGACGATGGTGGCCGTACAGGTCGCGCTGCTCAACGCCAGCTGGCAGCGTGGCATCGCGCCCGGAGTCGATGGCCGGCTGTGGCACCTGCTCAGCTGCGCCGCGCTGCTGACTCTGCCGCTCTTCGCCGGCCTGGCCGCCTATGCGCTGGCGCTGCGTGTGGGGCAGTACGGCTGGACGCTGGACCGGCTGTATGGCGCGCTGGTGGTGTTCGCCGCGCTGGCCTTCGGCCTGGCCTATGCGCTGATGGCGCTCGGCGGGCTGTGGCGACGCGACGGGCAGCTGGCGCGGCTGGCGGATTTCAATCGCGCGGCGTTGCTGGCGCTGGGCGGGCTGTTGCTGCTGACGCAGTCGCCGCTGCTGGACCTGCGCCAGATCGCCGCCACGGACCTGCGCGAGCGCCTGGCCGGCGGCGCCGCGCCCTGGGATGACGGCGACCTGCGCTACCTGCGCTACCGCCTGGGCAAGCCCGGCCTGGATGCGCTGCAGGCCCTGGCCGCGGCGCCGGCCGTGCGCGAGGACGCGGACCGGCAGCAGGCCATCGCCAATGCCCTGGCCGGCGACGCCGCCCGCCCGGAGCAGCGCAGCCTGCGCCTGAGCGACGCGCTGGCGTCCGGGCAGATCCGGCGCCTGCCGGCGCAGGTTACGGTGCCGCCCGCGGTGCTGGCGCTGGCCGAACCCATGGCGCAGCCGCGCCGACATGGCCGCGGCTGCTTCGCCGCCGATGCGCTCTGTGCCTTCGTGGCCATCGACCTGGACCGCGACGACGATGTCGAATGGCTATATATCGCGGCCTGGGCCGACGAATGCCACGCCTATGCCGCCGACACGCAGGATGGCGAGGCTTGGTACTGGCTGGGGCCGCTGCAACGCGGGCAGGCCTGCACGGCGCAAAGCCTGGCGGCGGCGCTGGACGCGGCCGATGTCCGCACGCTGCGCCCGCAATACGACGATGTGCGGCTGGGGCCGAATACCTGGAACCTTGGCGGCCGCTGAATCCGGTTCCTGGCGCCGGCCGGGGGCTTAGGCCGCTCCTTGCGTGCTGACGCGGCGCCGGCTCGCCAGGCTCCGACCCATACCAAGCCCCGTCAACAGCCCCAGCACGGCGAGCGTCGCCCACCCCACCGGCCCCGCGCCTGCGCGGGTGGCAGTGGCGCTGTCCCGGGCGCTGGCGTTGTTGGGGCAGCCTTCAAAGGCGCTGGCCGCGGTGGTCTGCGTGCCAAAGGCGTCGTCCAGGTAGCTGTAGGGGTGGGGCAGGCCATCGGCACGCAAGCGGCCGTCGCAGCCGCCGCGCCAGTCCTCACAAACGAAGGCCTCACCCGCGAAGGTCGTGATCGCGATTCGCGAGTCCAGGTCGATGGAAATCAGGTTGGGGTCGCCCACACCGCCCGGCGCGTGCAGCAGGGCCTCTTCGATCCGTGCGGATCGGGGGTCGCAGCGCCAGCGGTCGCTCAGCAGCCGATCATCGGCCGTGCGATCCGCTTTCAGGTATTTGTCGAACCAGGCCACGGTGTACCAGGCCGTGAGATCCAGGCCGTAGAGCGTGGCCCCGAACTTGGGGTTGGGGATGTAGGCGCTCTCGAAATGGGTGCCGCCGCGGATGTTGATTTGCGCGCTGTCCACCCCCTGCTCCACATGGCTGCGAAAACCGCTCAGCTTGGATTCGGGGTCGGGCTTGGAGGTATGCGGCACCACATCCAGGCCATAGTCGTTGGAGATGCCCAGGCCCGGCACGCGGGGGACCAGCCCGGGGACGAAGGCGGCGGAATCGGTGGCGCCGCCCAGGTTGTCCCAGCCGACCACCGCATCGATGCGGGTATCCGCCATGGCGAGTTGGGTGGCCGAGCCCGCGCCCTTGGAGTTCCCGGCGACGCCCAGGCGGCTGGCGTCGAGCATCTCCCAAAGCGGGTTCCAGGGCGTATTGAAACCCTCCGCCACGCGCCGCTGCTGCTTGCCCGCGCGGTTCGCGCCGTTGCGGCTGTCGCGGGGCAGGTAGGGCGTGTCCGGGCTGGACAGGAAAAAATCCAGCGCATCCTGGCTGCCCAGGTAGAAGGGCTGCACATCGTTGCTTTGCGCGGGCACCCCGTCGGCGCGGTCCGGGCAATCGCCCAGATCCGGGAAATCATCGGTGCAGGCGCCAAAGGTGTCGGAATAGCCCTGGCCCTGCGGGTCCCAGGTCATTACGACGTAGCCGTTGCGCGCCAGCACGCCGCCGGCCCAGCCCCACAGCTCCTCGGGGGCCTGAACCGAGCCACTGTTGATCAGAATGCCCGGGCGGCGGGCCGGGCCCTCCACCGTCGCCCAGACATGCCCGGAAATCGTCGCCCCATTGCGCGCGGTGAACACCACTTCCTGGCGGATCCCCGTGCCGTCCTCACCCCAGTGGTAGAAGCGCGGATCGCCCAGACAGCCATCGCGATGCTGTTGACAGAGGCTGCCGTTGGAATTGCGCTCCGGGTCCGTGAGCTTGATCTGCGCCAAACGCAGGTCTTCTTCCAGGGTCACCTGTTGCATCAGCACGCGGAACTCGGGCGTGTTGTATTCGCTGGCGCGCTCGTTGGTTTTGGCGAAGCGCTGCGGCTCGTTCTGATCGTAGGCGGCGGCCGGGCCCAGAAGGCCGCACAGCAGCAGGCCACCCAGAGGGCGCAGGAAAGGGTGCATGGTGTTCTCCTCGGTCGATGAATCAGGTTGCCGCAAGCGGGGGAGGACCACAACGCATCCCGCGAGAATGTTCGGGTCGTGGCGGGCCCCACAGGCTTTGCACCGACACCGACGGATCACACTCCGGGGTGCTTGGAGCCTTGCCGCGGGGAAGGCGAATGGGGAAGGCCTATGGGGGAGGCCGCTGGGGTGCGCGGCAACCGGCTGGGCCTTGCCCCGCCAAGGCGGGGTGGCTCGCGTGGCAGGGCCGCGGAACCGCGAGCCGGCGCGGCCAGGTGCGGGTTGGCGGGCCGGCGCGGCGGCTCAGTCGGAGTCGCGCGGCCGCCGCGGGTCCGATGTGGGGCGCCCCCGCCGTATCCGTGCCGCCATGCCAGCTTCGGCGCCATGCTCGCTGGGCTCGAAGTACACCCGTCCCTCCAGCGGCTCGGGGCGGTGCGCCTGGTTCTTGGCGCCTTCGGCGTCGTTGTGCGCATAGGCGTAGTCGCGGCCGTAGCCCAAGTCCTTCATCAGCCCGGTGGGCGCATTGCGCAGCACCATCGGCACGGGCAGGGCGCCGTGCTCGCGCACGTCGGCCAGCGCGGCCTTCATCGCCGCGTAGCTGGCATTGGATTTGGGCGCGGCAGCCAGGTAGGTGCAGGCCATCGCCAGCGGGATGCGCGCCTCCGGCATGCCGACGAACTGCACCGCCTCCTTGACGTTGTTGGCGACCAGCAGCGCCTGCGGGTCGGCGGTGCCGATGTCCTCGGCGGCCAGAATCACCAGCCTTCTCGCGATGAACATCGGGTCCTCGCCGCCTTCGAGCATGCGCATGCACCAGTACAGCGCCGCGTCCGCGTCGCTGTCGCGCAGGCTTTTGATCAGCGCCGAGGCGATGTTGTAATGCGCCTCGCCGTCGCGGTCGTAGCCGATCCAGGGGCTCTGCACGGCCTGCTCGATGTGGGCGAGCGTGATCGGCGCCGCGTGGCCGGCCAGGTCCGCCGCCACCTCCAGCGTGCCCAGCAGCCGGCGGGCATCGGCATCGGCGGCCCGGATCAGCGCGCGCCGGGCCTCGTCGTCGAGCGTGTGGCCGGCCAGGCCGCGCTCGGCGTCGCTCAGCGCCTGCGTCAGCAGGGTATCCAGCGCCTGCGCATCCAGCGCGTTGAGCACCACTACGCGGGAGCGAGACAGCAGCGGCGCAATGACTTCAAACGAAGGGTTTTCGGTCGTGGCCCCAATCAAGGTGACCGTGCCCTGTTCAACATGCGGCAGCAGGGCGTCCTGCTGGGCCTTGTTGAAGCGGTGAATCTCGTCGACGAACAGCACCGTGCCGCGCCGCCGCTCGTTCCAGTAGGCCTGGGCCTGCTCGATGGCCTGGCGGATGTCCTTGACCCCGCCCAGCACCGCCGACACCGCCACCATCTCCATGTCGCAGGCATCGGCCAGCAGCCGCGCGATGGTGGTTTTGCCGCAGCCCGGCGGGCCCCACAGGATCAGCGAGCGCAGCGCCTTGCGCGCCACCATTTCGTGCAGCAGCGTGCCCGGCCCCAGCACATGATCCTGGCCAATGACCTCGTCCAGCCTGCGCGGGCGCATACGCTCGGCCAGCGGCGCCCGGCTGGCGGCATCCTGCGCTCCGGCGGCGGCGAAGAGGTCGGGGTCAGGGTGACGAAGGGGCATCTCTCACCACGACTTGGCTAACCCTCTGCACGAGGCTTTCTTGCAGCGTCAGCGGGTACCGACCGCCGGCACGCCGCATCGCACGCCTCAGCGCATCGATATCCGAATACGGCCCATAGTCCACCGCGCTCATCCCGGCATAAACATCATCGCGGTCCAGCAGGTCGGCGCCTGCCCACTCGGGAAACTCCGAGCCTACATCCGGAAGTTCGAAGGTTGTCGTGCCCGCAGGCATCCGCACGCTCCAGCCAGCGAACACCCCGTCGGCGAGGGTCGTTGTCACGCCCAAGGAGACGACATCCAAATCTTCACGCGCGTCCAGGCTCCATTCTGCGCGTCGAGCCTCTGTGTGCAGGAAGAGAAATCGGGACTCCGGAAGTGTCCCGGTCCAATGCTCGGGCAGGGCTGCGGTAGCTTCGCGACGGCTCCAGTTATGGACGCCGTCCGAATAGCTCGTGAACATCTGGTAGCGATCGGCGGGGTAGGAGCTCGCAAGCGCATATTGGTCTCCGGCCGCGTCCTGCCTGTTGGCCAATGGAGTGCTGATCCCTATCTCAAACGCGCCGCGTATCGCGTGGACACCGAATGAAGCGGAGTCGGAGGGCTGCAAGGATGACGCGACAACTTCGCTGGAAATCGTCTTGGGCGTACGGTTTGCGCGAATCGTGTACGAGCCGGACTCTGTCGGGGCGGCCGGCCATACTGTGTAGGCAAGGAGTTCGCTGTTTGGGTTCGCGTGCACCGTTGCCAGCAAGGGCTGCGGTCGCATCGGGTTACAGACCTCCCAATCTGCCCCGGTATAGCTCTGTCCTTCGGGGACACCCATGTGGACGTTCCAAGGGGACACATGGACGAATGCCGCCTCGGGCGGCAGATCCTCAACGCGCAAGGACACCGTGATGGGCTCTGCACACTCGCGTAGCCGTACCGGCCTTGTGAAAAAGTCTTGGTATTCGGCCACCGTGTCCACGACGGTTTCTAGCGTGCGATAGCGCAGGCGACCGGACCGGGACGTCGACTCCCAGGAGACGCTGTAGCTGACACGATCCCTGCCCCTCGTATCAAAGGTCGCCAGTCCATAAATGTCGGTCCGGACGCTTGCGAGCAGGTTTCTACCGAAGCGATCGTGAAACAGCACGGGCAGGTCTGCCAGGGGCGCGCCGTCCGCGCTGATGAGTGCAACCGTCATTTGTGGCGAGTCCGGGGTGGCCGTGGAAAGACAGCTGCGGGCCGGTCCAGATAGCCGGCCCTGCGCATCTTCGATCTGTACCTTGAAACAGCCCGTTTCGCCTGGCCGGGAAATCGGTGCCTCTAACCACAAGGGGACACCAAAGCGCGCCCGGGGTGTCTCCCAGCGCAGCTCCGTATGTCCGTCCTGGCCTTCGACGGCCACCCTCAGCGCCCGCACACGGACCGGCTCGGTAAATCCGAGCGGCAGTCGGAGGTCCTGGCCGGCTGCGATGCTCACCTGCGGGGGAAAGCGATCGATAACCGGGGCGGCTGGGTCATCCGCCCCGGCGCCGAGACCACCGCCGTGCTTGAGCACGGCCATGTCCTCCGCGGCAAAGGTCCAGGTTTTCGCCGGCGCCGCCGTGATGTCGGCCGGCTCATCGGCATCGCCCGGCAGGCAGCCGGCCGTGACGAGCGGCAGGGCGAGTGCAAGCAACACTCGCAGGTCGAGGGAAACAGGGCGCACGGCTTCTCCAGGGTTTTTATGTATAGCCGGCGCATCCATCCGCCGTGGGCGCCGTTGCTGGCATCTTAGCAGCGGCCGCGATTCACCCAAAAAGCCGGCGCCAGCGGCGCTCAGCGCTCTCGCTATGCAATTTAAGACGGCGCGAAGTAGATCGGATAGTTGATCGTGATGGTTTCGACGTCTTTGGCGCCGAAGTTGATCAGGCGCACCCGGGCCAGCACCTTGCGCTCGAGGTCGTCGTCGGCCAGTTCGGAGGAGACGATGCTGACGTCGGTGATGGCGCCGCTCGGGGCGATCGTCATCTTCAGCACCAGCTTGCCGGCCAGGGCGGGGTTGCGGCGCAGCGCACGGTTGTAGATGGCGTACAGGCCGCCCTTGTTGCGGTCCATCACGAGCTGGATTTCCTCCAGCGAGCGGCCCATGTTGCGCTGGTCGCCGCCGTAGCCGGCGCGGTCGCGCGCGGCGCCGATGCCGCCCCCGCTGGCCGAGATCTGGCGCTGGCCGCCCTCGGCGCGGCGGCGCTCACCCAGCGCGGTGCTGGAGTTGCGCTGACGCTCGATGTCGCCCACGCGCGCACCGCTGTTGCCGGCAAAGGCGCCGGCGACAACGTTGCTGCTGTCGGTGGGCTCGCTGCTGGCCGGGCGCTGGGCCTGGCGCAGCGGGCGGTTCTGGTTGGCGCTGACCACGGGCTCGGACTGCAGGCTTTGCAGGGCCTGCAGCGCGCCGGAGAGCTGCTGCTGCACCTTCTGCCGCGCCTGCACGCTGCGACCGACCGGCGGCGGGGTGGGCGCCTGGGTCGGCTGCGGGCGTTGCGTAGGCTGCGTTTCGGGCTCGGGCTCGGGCTGCGGGTCGGGCGTCGTCGCCTCCTGCGGCTCTGGTTCGGGCTCGGGGTCGGTGCTTTGCTCGACCTCGGGCTCCGGGTCGGGCTCGGGCAATTCCACGGCCTGCGGCTCGGGCTCTTCGGCCTGCTGGGCGGCCTGCTCCAGCAGCAGCGCGGCAAAGCGCTCGCTGACGGGTTCGCCGCCGCCTTCCTGCAAGCCGGCCAGCTCCCACAGCGGAATCAGGATGCCGAGCAGCAGGAAGGGCAGGGCTACCCAGCCCAGGATGCGGCGAAAACGCGCGTCGTCCTGGTCGAAGCCGGCCCAGGTGTCGAGGTTTTGCATCGCGACACTCATGAACCGAGCTGCACGTTGCTTTGCTCACGGCTGAGCACGGCGAAGCTGACCTTGCCGTAGTTGGCGGCCACCGAGCTTTGCATGATGCGGCGGATCAGCGCGAAGGGCAGGCCCTTGTCGGCCATCACCGTGATCTCGCCACGGTCGTTGGCCTCCAGCGCCTCGGCGTCGGGCGTGATGCGCGCGGCCGTGGCGGCCAGCGCCTCGCGCAGCGGGGCCAGCTCGGCCTGGTCGCTGTCCAGCGCCTCGGCCGTCTTCATCACCGCCCGCCCATTCACCAGGATGTCCTCGTTGGTCACCATCACCAGCACGGTTTCGCGGGCGCGCTGCTCGGCCACCGACTCGGGCAGCACCAGCGCATCGGTGTTGGGCAACACCTCCACGGCCGAGGACTGCACCAGCAGGAAGAAGACCAGGATGGTGAAGATGTCCATCAGCGACACGAGGTTCAGCGAGCCGGGGCGGCGGCTGCGCTTGGCCCGGCGCTGCATGCGCTGCGCGCGGCGGCTTTGCTGGGCCTCGATCACGGCGTGGCTCCGGCCGGGATCTCGCCCAGCGAAATCTGCGGGAACAGCGGCACCTCGACGGTTGCGCCCTCCGGGTCATCGACCCGGGTCACGCGCACGGCGTCCATCACCTGGATCAGCGTGTCGTAGTCGGTATCGGGCTCGAGCATGACCACGGCGGCGTCCTTGTCCAGGTCCTCGCGCTTGACCAGCTCCAGCGCCGAGGTCAGCCCGGCCAGCTCATAGCCGTCGGCGCTGCGCGGGAAGCCGACTTCGCTGCCCTGCGGGGTGACCAGCGTCAGCCCGTCGGCGCGCACGAAGATGCGTGGCGGCGGCAGCGGCTCGTCCTCGGGCTGTTCCTGCGGCGTGTTCTCCGGCGCGGGCAGGGCCACTTCGAGAATGGCCAGGCGCGAGAAGACCGCCGTGATCAGCAGGAAGGGGACGAGGATGACCATCAGGTTCATGAAGGCCGTGATGTTCAGCTCGCCCGGCTCGGCGTCGGCGCGGTGGCGGTGCCTGCGATGCAGCATGGGTCGGATCTGAAGGGCGGCGCGGGCTTAGCGCGCGTCGCGGGCGATCAGGTTCAGAAACTTGACCGTGGTCATCTCCAGCGCATCTACCACTTCGGTGGTGCGTGCCTGCAGCCAGGCGTGGATCAGCAGCAGCGGAATCGCGCACATCAGGCCGAAGGCCGTGGTGTTCATGGCCACCGAGATCGAGGTCGACAGCAGGTTGGCCTTTTCCGCCGGGTTGACGTTGGCCACCGCGGTAAAGCCCTGAATCAGGCCGATGATGGTGCCCAGCAGGCCGAGCAGCGTGGCCACGTTGGCGAACACGAAGATGAAGGGCGTGCGCCGCTCCAGCCGCGGCATCACTTCCATCAGCGCCTCTTCCATCGCCAGCTCGACGTCCTGCCGGCTGGCGGCCGCGCCGGAGCGCTCCAGGCCAAAGCTCAGCACCGGCGCCAGCGGCGCCTGCGACTGCTCGACATGCGCCCGGGCGGCCTGCGTGTTGCCGCTGGCAATGTCGTTGACCACCTCGTTCCACAGCGCGTGGTTGCGCGCGTGGGTGCGGCGCAAGAAAGCGATGCGCTCGATGCTGACGGCCAGGCCCAGCACGAAGATGACGACGATGGGGTACATGAACACCCCACCGTTCTGGAAGAAGCGAACGGCTGTTTCAATCAGGTCCATGGAGGGATCTCTCTACGGTGTCAGTTCGACGATCGCGTGGCGGCGTCGAGCGCGTCGTGGTACTCGATCTGGCGGGCGAAGACTTCGGGGTCCAGCAGCTCGGGGCGGACATCAAGCTGCCGCGCCGGGCGGGCGAATTCCGCCTCGGGGTTGGCACTGCGCCAGGGCGAAATATACAGGCCGATGGGCAGTTCGCGGTCGCCAACGATCGTGGCGCCCTCCAACGTGACCTCGGCGGGGGGTTGTTGCGCCGCCAGCGACAGCGGCAGGGCGGCAACAAAAGTGAGCAGGCTGCGGTACATCGGTGTTCCGGTCATCGGTCAGGCCCCGCGGTCGAGGCGACGCTGCAGGTCGGCGATCCAGCCGGCCACCCGCGGATCGACCGCGCCGGGCTCGGCGAGTTCCTGGTAGCGGCGGTAGGAGGCCAGGGCGGCGCTGAGCTGGCCCTGCCAGATCTCCTGCAGGATGCCCAGGTTGAGCCAGGCGGGCGCGTAGCCGGCGTCGACGGCGATAGCCTGGCGGTAGTGCGATTCGGCGGCATCGATGTCTTCGGCTTCGCGGGCCAGTACGCCCTGCAGGTTCCATGCCGGAGCCATGTTGCTGTCGCGTTGCAGCGCCTCGTCCAGGGCCTGCTGCGCGGTGCGCAGATCGCCGCGGCGGTAGCGCAGCAGCGCCAGGTTCAGCCAGGGCGTGGCATAGCGCGGGTACTGGTCGGTCAGCTGCCGGAACAGCACCTCGGCGCGCTGGGCATTGCCGCCGGCCACGGCGGCCACGGCCTCCGTATGCAGGGTGGCTTGGTCGCTGTCGACCGGCGCGGGGCCGGCGCCCGAGCCGCCGCCGCTGGCGCAGCCGGCCAGCGTCAGCGCCAGCAGCGCAGCGGCCGCGGCGGTGGTGGCGGGGCGGGTCCAGTTAGCGCAGATCATCGATCACCTCCTCGACCAGCTCGGTCTTGCCGTAGCGGGCCGGCAGGATCTTGGCCAGCTGGCTCATGCTGCGGCGCACCCAGTCGTTGTTGATGCCTTCGCCCAGGCGCTGGGCGTTGGCCTCGTGGGCCTCGGCCGCGCGCTCTTCCAGCGGGAAGGCCTGTTCCTCGAGCAGCAGCGTGTACTGCTCGACCTCCAGCGGGTCGGATATCCCCGGCGGCGGTGGCAGCTGCATCAGCGCGCGGGCCAGGTCGTAATACAGCTCACCGATGCGGAAGGTCGATTGCGTGGTGCTTTCGAGGTAGCCGAAGTCGATGACCTGGCGGTAGGCGGCCAGCGCCTGCTCCATGGCGGCCTTCTTGGGTGTCAGGCTGCGCTCCAGCGGGTGGCTCAGGCGGCGCGCGGCGAACACCGCGCGGTGGCCTTCGGCCAGCTCCAGCGCGGCCTCGGCGGCGATGACCCGCAGGCCTTCGTCCTGCGCGCCCGGGCGACTGGCCAGCGTGACGGCCTCGCGCAGCCAGCGCGAGCGCTCCTCGCTGCCGGCCGGCGCCAGCGCCAGCAGCTTCTCCAGCGCCTGCACCTGGCGCTTGGGCGTGGCCGCGCCGTACAGCGTGAAGTACTGGCCATAGGCGCGACGGGCCGCGTCGGCGACGTTGTTGCGCTCGTACAGCCCGGCGGCCTGCCACAGCGCATCGCGGCGCACCGGCGCGGCCAGCGTCGGCGCCTGAGACAGGCGCTCCAGCTCGCCCGCGGCGGCGACTTCATCGCCGATCTCCAGGTATGCGGCGGCCAGGCGGCGGGTGGCCTCCAGCTGCAGGCGGTGCTCCGGCCAGGCCTGGCGGTAGGCCTGCAGCGTCGCGATGGCCGAGGCCCAGTCTTCGGCCTGCAGGTAGGCCGAGGCGGCATCGTAGTCGGCGTCGGCGGCCAGCTCGCTGCCGGGCAGGGCGGTCTTCACGCGCAGGAACTGCGCGGCGGCCTCGGCCAGGCGGCCAGCATCGCGCGCGGCCACGGCCTGGCGGTAGATGCTGTTGGCCTGCGCCTCCATCAGCGGGCGGCGCTCGGCGGAGTCGGCCGGCAGCTCGGTCAGCCACTGGGCGAAGGCCTGCTCGGCCTGCGCGTAGCGCTCGGCGTCGTAGTGCGCATAGGCCACGATGCGCCAGTTGGCCAGGCGCAGCTCCGGCGCAGCGGCCGGCTCCAGCGCCAGCACTTCCTCGGCCATGCCGCGGGCCTGGTCGGAGAATCCGGCCTCGGCCAGTTCCTCGGCGCTGCGGGTCAGCGCGGCGGCCACCTGCGGGTGGCTGGGGTAGTTCTGCTGCAGCGCGCGGCTGGCGGCGATCAGATCCTGCAGGCGTGCGGCGCGGGTCTCCGGCGTGGCGCCATCCAGCAACTGCTGGCGGGCCAGCACCAGCGCATAGGCCGCATCGGGTGCGCGCGGGTGATCGCGGTGCTCGCGGGCGATGATGGCGAACTGCGTGGCGGCCGGCTCCAGCTCGCCCAGGCTGAACAGCACATCGGCCCAGCTGTAGCGCATGGCCACGCGGTCTTCCGTTTCCGGGAAGTCGACCACGTAGCGCTCGTAATAGGGCGCGGCGCGGCGCAGGTCGGCCTGCGCGGCGGCGCCGCTGCTGGCGCGGGCGCTGGCATGCCAGTGCTCGGCCAGCTCGCGGGTCGTCGTGACCAGCGTGGCATAGGCCTCGGGCGAGCCCTCGCGGGTGTTGGCCTGCCAGAAGTCGCTGCCCAGCGCGTAGCTGTCGACATAGCGCTCCTTGGCGGCGATGACCTGGGCGTCGAAGCCGGCCTTGTCGTAGATGTCGACCACGCGCGCGGCGTAGATCGGCGCCAGCGGGTGCCGGGGGCTGCGCGCGGACAGGCCGTAATAGGCCCCGGCCGCGTCCACGGCGCGTTCCTTGTCGATGTACAGCTCGGCCAGGTTGGCGTACAGCACCGGCTCGTAGGAGCGCTCCGGCCGGCCCTGCAGGAACTCGGTAACGGCCGGGCCGCCGCCGAGCTGCACGAAGGCCAGCGAGACCACCCGCAGCACGTCGCGCACCAGCTCGCGCTGGGCCCGCGGGATCACGTCCAGCGTGGCCTCGAGGTTTTCCACGGCGCCCACCGGCAGCTCGCGGTCGAGGATCAGCACGAAGGTCTCCAGCGACTCCTCGTAGCGGTCCTGCTTGTACAGCGACCAGCCGTATTTGTACTGCGCCTGCTCGTAGAAGCCGCCGCCGTCGCTGGCCTCCATCACGCGGCGGTATTCCTCACCGGCCTCGCGGTAGGCCTCGCCGCGGAACAGCAGCTCGGCGCGGCGGAAGCGGGCATCTGTCTGCAGCCGCGAGCCGGGGAAGTCGCGGGTCAGCTCGGCCAGCGTGTCGATGGCCTTATCCATCTCCCCCAGGTTCTGGTAGGCCCGGGCGAGCTGATACAGGATGCGGTCGTTGTTGGCGGCGTTCGGGCGCGCGTCGAGCAGGCCGTTGTACAGCGCCACGGCCTCGGACTGGCTGACGATGCCCTGCTGCTCCAGCCGCGGGTCCAGCTCGCTGGCCTCGACCTGCAGGTCGGCCAGGCGGCGGCGCGTCTCGAAGGTCATGCGCTCGTCGTCCGGCGCCAGCTCCAGAATCGCGCGGTATTGCTCGATGGCCTCGGCCACGTTGCGGTCGGCCGGCAGCGTCGGGCTGCCCAGCTCGTCGGGGCGCTCGGGCGTTTCGGTCTCGATTTCGGGCAGGGCGGTGGCCGCCTCTTCCCGCGTCGAGACCACCTGCTCCTGCTGCTCCAGCAGCGCGTCCAGCGTGGGGGTGTCGTCGGCCAGCAGCGTGTCCAGGTTTTCCTGGTCGGCGGCGTCGTACTGCGCCGCGCAGGCGGCCAGCAGCAGGGCGCAGGCCGCAACCGGCGCGTTGCGCCAGGTGGCTCTGAGATCAGGGCGCGTCATTGCGCGTCTCCGTCGGTGTCCTCGTTATGCACGTCGTACAGCCGGGCCAGCGCGAAGCGGGCCTCGATCTGGTACTTGCGGATGGCCTCGCGCTGCGCGCTCAGGTCTTCCATCGCGATCGACTCCAGCAGCGCGCGCTGCTCCGGCAGGGCCTGTTCGATGTCGACCAGCAGCGCATTGGCCTCCTCGACCAGCGGCAGCGCACTGGCGCTCAGCGCCTCGGGCGCGCGCGCCAGGCCGCGGGTCAGGTCCAGCGCCTGCTTGGGGTTGAAGCGGTAGCTCCAGTTCAGCAGGCCCTCCAGCGTTTCGTTGCGCGGGAAGCGGCCCAGCTCGGTGGCCATCTTCAGCTGCGGCTTGAGGCCGGGGAACACGGCCTGCTGCTGCGCGCCGCGCTGGCTGCGGATCAGGTTGTCGGCATTCGAGGCCGCCAGCAGGCCGGCCGCGCCGCGCTCCATCTCGCCAATGCTCTGGCGCAGGCGGCGCTGCAGCTGGCGCAGGTCGCGGTAGTTCTTCAGCGCCTCCTGGAAGGGCGTCGAGGCCAGCGTCTGGGCCAGGTACCAGGTCTCGTCGGCATCGGCCAGCTCGGTGGCCCGCCAGGCCCAGCCGGCGTATTGCTGGGAATCCGCGCGGATCAGCGTTTCGAACATGCGCCCGCTGCGCACGGCCTCCATCGCCGACTCCAGCCGCCCGGCGGCCACTTCCAGCCGCTTCAGGCCCAGGTGGTAGTACTTGCGCGCGGCGTCGATCTCGCCGAGTTCCTTCAGCGCCCAGGGCAGGGCGACCTCGACCTCGAGCACCGGCGTCTCGCGCAGGTCGCGCTGGGCCAGCGTCTGCCAGGCGCGGATCGCGCGGCGGTAGCGCAGATCGGTTTCCTCGCCGGGCTCGCGTGCGCGCAGCATGCCCAGCCGGCGGCGCAGGTCCTCGTCGACGCGGCCGGGGCGCAGGATCGTGCCGAGCACGCCGCCGATGGTGTCGTCGGTGTCCTGCGAGCGCGTGCGAATGCTGTCCGGGGCGATGGCCGAGAGTTCGGCCCAGCCCAGCGCCAGCAGCGCCTCCTCGGAGAAGGGGCCATCGAGCCGGATGCGCTGCAGCACCGGCAGCGCGGCGCTGCCGTCGGCCTCGCGCAGGTAGTCATAGGCCAGCGTCAGGTTGGCGCGGTCGCGCAGCGCGTGCTCCAGCGGGTCGTTGACCAGCTCGCGGCCGATCTGGTCGAGCTTGATGCGCGCCTCGCGGATGTCGCCGGCGGCAAACAGCGCCATCGCCAGGTTGAACTTGCCGAAGTTGCTGCGGCCGGCCACGCGGCGGTTGTCCAGCCGGGTGATGCTTTCCTGCAGGCGGCCGGAGCGGCCGGCGATCAGCGCGGCCAACAGCTCGCGCTCGTAATAGCCGTAGTTGCCCAGGTCCTCTTCCATGGCCGCCAGCGTGGCGTCCGCGGCGGCGTCATAGCCGCGCTCGTAGGCGTAGCGCGCCAGCTTCAGGTACAGCTCGGCGCGCTCGGCCCGGGTCAGCAGCCCGGCATCCAGCAGGCCCAGGAAACGGTCTTCGGCGGCGTTGTACAGGCCGTAGTTGAGCAGCGCGTGGGTCGTGAACAGCGCATGCGGCTTGTCGCCCTCCGGGCTGCGCAGCAGCGCCAGCGAGGCGGCGAGGTGATCGCCGGTGTGGTGTTCATACAGCGCCCGGTTGCGATCAAAGCCGCCGGCCTCGGGCGTGAAGTCGGCGGTGGCGCTGACGCCGTGGCCCAGCAGCAGCGCGACCGCCAGGCCGCGCAGGCCGATCCCGTTCCCCCGGCCGCGCATCAGGAACGCACCTCGTGTTCGCGGGCCTCGAAGGCGACGCCGGGCCGGCCGGGCACGTCGCGCAGGCGCAGTTCCAGGCGCATGGGTTGGCGATCCTTGCGCAGGCGCATCTCGCCGCGGTGGCTGACGGCTTCGCCGTCGATGGTGCCGCGGATCTCGACATCCAGCGTGAAGGGCCCCTCGGCCACGTTGCCACGGTAGACCGGGGCCAGGCCGCCCAGGCGCATCGCGTACACATCGCGACCGTCAAATTCCTGGCGCACCAGCAGCTGCTCGTCGTTGTACACGGCGATGTCCTTGAGCGTGAAGCGGCGCGCCGGGCTGGTCACATAGACCTCGACCCGCTGCTCGTCCGGGTAGTGATAGCGCTCGCGGTGTTCCTCGACGGCATTCACGAGGTTCAGCGCCCGGGTCTTGAGATCCTGGACGGTCTGGTCAGTGCTGCGCAGCGTACGCAGCAGCTCGTCCTCGTCGGCGGCCTGCGCGGTGAGCGGCAAGGCCAGCAGGAGAAGGACGCGAAGAATTGAAAGCATGAGCTACCCACCAGCTCCATTGGAGAGGGAAATGTTCAGTGCAGGAGCCGGACCACAGATCCGGCGGAAAGTTTATAACCTTAGCGGAGGCCGGCGCTCGCGCGTGTCGGTGCAAACCGACATCGGCGCCCTCATTCGGGGGCGAAAACCACCAGATCGCGCTGCAGCGGCAGGCGCCCGCTGCCCAGCCGGTTCCAGCGCCGCAACTCGCCGACACTGACCCCGTAGCGCTCGGCCACGCCGGGCAGCGAGTCCTCGGCGGCGACGCGATGCAGCGTCAGGCGCCGACCCGGCGGCGGCGCCACCCGCAGGCGCTGGCCGGGGTAGAGGTCCTCGTCGCGGCCCATCGCATTCCAGCGCCGCAGTTGCGCCACCGACTGGCCATATTCGCGCGACAGCCGCCACAGCGAGTCGCCGGGCGCCACCGTGACCCATTCCTGCCCCGGCAGCGCGCCGGGCTGGCCGGTCACCCGGCCACGGCTGGCCACGGCCTGCAGCGTGGCGTCGGGCACGCTGAGCCGGCCCGCCGGGACCCACAGCGGTTCGCCGATACGGATGCGGTCGCCCGTCAAGCCATTGGCGCGCTGGATCAGGCGCACCCGGGTCTGGTGCTCGGCCGCCAGGCGCCCCAGCGAGTCGCCCGGCTGCACTTCGATGCGCCGCCAGTGCGGCAGGCCCGCGCCCGCCTCGATGCGCAGCGTGGGCGCCACATTCGCGCGCCGCTGCGGCAGCAGAACGCGCCAGGGGCCGCCGGGCGGCAAGGCCCAGCGTCGCAGCTGCGGGTTGTAGGCGTAGATTTCGGCGATCGAGGCGCCGCTGAGCGCGGCCAGGGTTTCGACGTCGCGCGCGCCGCCGGTGGGCAGCACGATCGGCGCGCGTTGCGGGTCCACCCAGGGCAGGCGCAGCCCCTCGACGTCGTGCAGCGCGCGCGCCAGGCCCAGCAGCCGCGGCACGTAGTCGACGGATTCGGTGGGCAGGTCCAGGTCCCAATAGCCCTCCGGGCGGCCGCCGCGCCGCGCGCTGCGGATCGCGCGGGCCACACGGCCCTGGCCGGCGTTGTAGGCGGCCAGCGTCAGCGGCCAGCTGCCAAAGCGGTCGTGCAGCGCCTGCAGGTAGTCCAGCGCGGCCGTGGTGGCCTTCAGCGGGTCGCAGCGCTCGTCCACCCAGTCGTCGATGCGCAGGCCCAGGGCCGTGGCGGTCGGCGCGCGCATCTGCCACAGCCCCACGGCGGACTTGTGCGACTCGGCCTGGGTCAGCAGCCGGCTTTCGATGACCGGGATCAGCGCCAGCTCGCCGGGCAGGCCCCGGGCCTCGACGGCGTCGATGACCGGGTACAGCCAGTGCCCGCCCTGTTCGAAGATCACCCGGAGCTGGGCCGCCTGGGCCCGCCAGCGCCGCTCCCACAGCGCAATGCGCGGGTGCTCGATGTGGGCCAGGCTCTGCTGCGCCGCCAGCCGCGGCCACAGCTCGGCCTCGGCCGGCGCCGCCGCGGCGTTGGCGAAGGCGGGCGTGGCCGGCAGCAGGGCGCCTGCGGCCAGCAGCGCCAGCGCAGCCAGGGCGTGTGTCGCGCGCCTCGCGCGATGGCGGGCTCCCATCCCCGTATCCCCCCGCACGCTCAGAACCGGTCCTTGGCCTGGCGCAGGCTGGTAAAGGCGCTCAGCGCATCATCGGCGCGGTGGCCCTGGGCCCGCAGGGCCTGCTGCAGCGCCGGGTCGCCGGCGCGCAGGAAGGGGTTGGTCTTGCGCTCCAGGCCTATGGACGAGGGCAGGGTGATCGCCCCCTTGTCGCGCTGGGCCTGCACCTGCACGCGGCGCTCGCGCGTGGGCGCGTGCTCGGGGTGCATGGCCTCGGCAAAGCGCAGGTTGGCCAGCGTGTATTCATGCGCGCAGTACACCGGGGTGCTGTCGGGCAAGGCGGCGAGCTTGGCCAGCGAGGCCTGCATCTGCGCCGGCTCGCCCTCAAACAGGCGCCCGCAGCCGGCGGCGAACAGCGTATCGCCGCAGAACAGCGCGTTGGGGTGCACATAACAAATGTGGTCCAGTGTGTGCCCCGGCGTGGCCAGGATCTCGAACTGCGCGCCGCCGGTCTCGATGCGGTCGCCCTCGCGCAGCGGCTGGCTGAGGTCGCTGAACGGTCCGGCGGCCGGGCCGTATACCGGCGCCTCGGGGGCCAGCTTGCGCAGCGCGGCCACGCCGCCCACATGGTCGGGGTGGTGGTGCGTGATCAGGATGCTGCCCAGCGACAGGCCGCTGGCCTCCAGGTGCGCGCGCACGGGCGCGGCGTCGCCGGGGTCGACGACGTGCAGCTGGCCCTGCGCGGCCCAGCACCAAATGTAATTGTCGTGAAAGGCCGGCAGCGCCAGGACCTGATCCAGGGGGTGCACGATAAAATGTAGCTGGCGGGTGTCTCGAGTCCCTCGACGGGGGGCGGCGTTCGCGCCGGGTTCATCAAAGCGCGTTTGCGCGGTAGTGTAAAGCGATGGCGGCACCGCTCTCTTTGACCGAATGGCTCGGCACCCCGCGTGCCCGCCTGCTGCTGCGTTGGGAGCGCGAATTGCTGGGCCGGCTGTGGCCGCGCTTCTACGGCCATTCCGCGCTGGCCATCGGCAGCTGGGGCGAGCACCTGCCGATCTTCCCGCCGCGCTGGCGGGTGGAAACGGTGGGCCACGAGGCCGGCCTGCACTGCGGCGCATTGAGCGATTTGCGCCACCTGCCGCTGCTGGACGCCAGCGCCGATTTGGTGATCCTGCGCCACAGCCTGGCCTTCGCGCCCTCGCCGCACCAGCTGCTGCGCGAGGCCGACCGCGTGCTGAGCCGGCGCGGCCAGCTGTTGATCCTGAACGTGGCGCCCTGGAGCATCTGGGGCCTGGGCTCGCGACTCCCCTGGCGGCCGATGCGGCTGCCGCAGCCGATGCGCCTGCTGGGCGCCAACCGCCTGGCCGACTGGCTCAACCTGCTCGATTTTCGCATCGAGGAGGCCGGCAGCTACGGCCAGGCCCTACCGGAGTGGACCCGGCGCCTGCGCCTGGGCGGGGTGCTGCGACCTGGCTATTACATCCACGCCCGTAAGCGCCGCCTGCCGGTGCGCCCCTTGCGCAGCCGCTGGCGCGCGCCGGCGCCGGCCTTTGGCCAGGTGGCCATGCCGCCGGCGCGCAGCGCCGCGCGCGTCATTTCCTTTCCGGACACCCGAACATGAAACAGGTCGAGATTTGGACCGACGGCGCCTGCAGTGGCAACCCCGGCCCCGGCGGCTGGGGCGCGGTGCTGCGCCATGGCGAACACGAACGCGAAATCTGGGGCGGTGAGCCGCAGACCACGAACAATCGCATGGAGCTGCAGGCCGCGATCGAGGCGCTGAATGCGCTGAAGGGCGGCTGCCAGGTGCGGCTGCACACCGACTCCACCTACGTGCAGCAGGGCATCAGCAGCTGGCTGCCGAACTGGCGCCGCCGCAACTGGCGCACCGCGGCCGGCAAGCCGGTCAAGAATGTGGACCTGTGGCAGGCGTTGGAGGCGGCCTGCGCGGCCCACGAGGTCGAATGGCTGTGGGTGCGCGGGCACGCCGGCGATGCCGGCAACGAGCGCGCCGACGAGCTGGCCCGCCGCGGGGCCCAGGAGGCGCGCGCCTGTGCTTAGGGAGATCGTGCTCGACACCGAAACCACCGGCCTGGACGCCGCCAGCGACGAGATCATCGAAATCGGCTGCGTCGAGGTCTACGACCGCCGCGTGACCGGGCGCACCTACCACCAGTACATCCGCCCGCAGGGGCGCATCAGTGCCGGCGCCGAGGCCGTGCACGGGCTGTCCAACGAGATGCTGGCCAGCCAGCCGCGCTTCGCCGAGATCGCCGACGCCTTCCTGGAGTTCGTCGCCGACGCGCAGATCGTCATCCACAACGCCGAGTTCGACAGCGGCTTTCTGGCCAGCGAGTTCGCCCGCATCGGGCGCGCCGCCGACTGGCCCCCGGCCGGGCCCATTGTCGACTCGCTGCTGCTGGCCCGCGGCAAGCATCCCGGCCAGCGCAACTCGCTCGACGCGCTGTGCAAGCGCTACGAGGTCGACAACTCCGGCCGCGACCTGCACGGCGCGCTGCTCGACTCCGAGCTGCTGGCCGAGGTCTACCTGCGCCTGACCGGGGGGCAGAACGAAATCGACCTCGCCGCGCCAACGCTGACCGACGCCACCGGCGTGCAGCGCAGCGTGGCCAGCGTGCTCGAACGTGCCGGCGCGCGCCCCGCCCATGCGATAATCGGCGACGAGGCGGCCGCGGCGCACGCGGCCTTCCTTGAGCGATTGCGTGCCGCGGGCGAATGTCTGTGGCCGCAGCAGGAGGACGCGGACCCGAACCGCGCCGCCTGAACACCGGCGGCGCTTGCGGCGGCGCACGCCGGAGCACAAACCGCCGCCGGAGAACCTGCCATGACCGCTGTTTCGGCCCGCCACGCGCGGCGCCTTGCCCCCCTTGTGCCCGCGCTGTTGCTTGCTGGCTGCGCGCTGCACCCCAAACCCACCCCCGCCATGGGCGATCTGGTCCAACGGCTGCAGGCGCAGCCGGTGGCCGCGCTGGTCGATGCCTGCGTGGTCCGCGACGAGGTCGGCCGTGACTACATGCTGCGCGACGCCACCCAGATCGCCGGCAGCAATACGCTGCTGCGTCTGCAAACGCAGGCCGAGGCCAACGGCATCACCATCGCGGACAGCCTGTGGCCCTTCGAATGTGGCGCCCTGAGCCCCGAACTCGGCCGCGACCTCGAAGTGGCGCAGACGATGGGCGGGCCGGATCTCGGCCAGCGCCTGCCGCTGGCGCGCGATCGGGCGCTGTCGGCCGACGCCGCGCGCGCGGCCAACCGGCTGCTGCAGGCCCTGTCCGAAGGTGGCGTCGTGGACGCCGACGCGCCGCGGCTCCTGAGCCTGAGCCCGACCGAAGTCGCGCTCTTGCGCGAGCAGGTGCAGGCGGATTATCTGTTGGTGGCGGCCAGCTACGGCATCGACGTCTCGGGCGCCAAATCCTTTGGCACGGGCCTGCTGACCGGGCTGGCGAGCGCGTTGATCACCGGCGGCGCCTACATCGCCACCACCGCCGGCGTGGACACCATCGTGCAGACGGTGGCCGTGGTCGACCTCGCGAACGGCATGGTGGCCTGGAAGCCCAAGATGCGCAGCAGCCGGGGCGACCCCGCCGACCCGCAGCGCTATCACGATGGCGCGCGCATGGCGCTGCTGACCCCGCTGCTGCCGCAGGAGGGGTTTTCGATGGCGCTGGGCCCCAGCGAGCCGCCGCCGCTGGCCGTTGCCGGGGCGGGCCCCGCAAGCGCCGCCACGGCCCCGCAAGCCAGCGAGCCCCGCGACCTCTACGCACCCGCGCCGCCGCCGCCGCCGCCGGCCCCGGTGGCCTTGCCGCAGTCGCTGCAAAGCCCGGCCGCGCTCACGCTGCAGGGCCGCCCGCTGCCGGGCGACGAGCCCTTGCACCTGCTGCCGGCCGGCAGTGCCGTCGTGGTGCAACGCGAGACCGATGGCCGCCACGGCGCCTGGTGGTATGTGCAGGCGGGCCGCGCCCAGGGCTGGACACGGGCCCGGCCGGAGTGGCTCGCGCCCTGATCGGCCCGAGCCCTAAGCGGCTCGCGCGAAGACTGCGTTGACCTGACGAGGTTGCCGGCGCCGCCAGGGTGGCGCCGGTGACCCGTCGTCGAAGGTTCGGCGAACTTGCGTGGACCCGGCGTGGACCTGGCGCCGGCGGTGAAGCCCGGCGCGCAGTGCGTCCGGGGCCTTAGACCAGCCAGCCGCCGACCAAGGCGGCGAGTAGCAGAAAGACGGCGGTCATCCAGCCCACGGCGGGCGTGCCGCCGAGGGCGCCGGTGTCGCTGCCGACGCGCCGCCAGCCCGCCAGCAGGCTCTGCGCCAGGCGCCCGGCCTGCGCGCCCAGCCGGCCGCCGGCCTGCGCCAGGCCGCCCTCGACGGCCAGTACGCTTTGCGGAATCCAGCGGCGGTAGGTCACGTCGAAGTCCAGGTTTGCCGCCCGCACCTCGTCGGGGTAGCGGCCGCTGCGGAACAGCCAGACAAAGGCCAGGCCGGCGAACAGCAGCAGCTGCATCTGCGTGACGACGTGGTCGGCCGTGTAGGGGTGGTAATCGCTGCCCAGCGGCAGCAGCGCATACAGCAGCCCCGGCGCCAGGCCGATGAGGATGCAGCCGGCCGCGGTGATGGCCATGGCCAGCAGCATCGAGCGCGGGGCCTCGTCGACGCGGCGGCCCGAGTCGTGGGCGAAGAAGGCGAAGAAGGGCACCTTGATGCCCGAGTGGTCGAGCACGCCGGCCGAGGCGATCAGCAGCGCTACCCAGACCCAGGCCTGGCCCTCGTATACGGCGGCGGCCATGATCATCGACTTGGAGACAAAGCCCGACAGCAGCGGCAAGGCCGAAATCGAGGCCGAGCCGACGATGCAGAAGCGCGCCGTCCACGGCATCGAGCGATACAGCCCGCCCAGCTCGGTGGCCTTGGTGGTGCCGGTGCGGAACAGCACCGCGCCCATGCTCATGAACAGCAGCGACTTGTACAGGATGTGGCAGAAGGCATGCGCCGCGGCACCGTCCAGCGCCAGCGGCGTGCCGATGCCCACACCCACGACCATGAAGCCGAGCTGGTTGTTCAGGCTGTAGGCCAGCACGCGGCGCAGGTCGTTTTCCAGCACCGCGTAGAAGATCGGGAACAGCGTCATCACCACGCCAATGGGCACCAGGATGTCGGTGCCGGCGAAGCCGCGGATCAGCACATAGATCGCCAGCTTGGTGGTGAAGGTCGACAGCAAAACCGTGCCGGCCGGGCTGGCGCGGGGGTAGGCGTCCTGCACCCAGTTGTGCAGCAGCGGGAAGGCCGCCTTGATGCCAAAGCCCAGCAGGATCCACAGCCCGCCGGGGCTGTCCAGCCCGATGGCGTCAAAGCCCAGCCCCAGGCCGGCCAGCTCGCGCTCGACGATGCCGTAGAGCAGCAGCAGCCCGGACAGGATCTGCAGCGCGAAATAGCGCAGCAGCGCGTTAAGCGACAGGCCGTAATCCGGGTGGCGGTAGATCAGCAGCGGCAGCGAGGCCAGTGCCGTCAGCTCCCAGTACAGGAACAGCGTCGCCAGGTCGCCGGCCAGCGTGGCGCCCACCGCCGAGCCGGCATAGGCCAGCCCCGCGCTGAAGATGCGGCGGTTGTTTTCCGGCCAGGCGTAGAGCAGCCCAAGTGCGCCGGCGAGCAGGAACACGGTGCCAAAGAGACGGGCCAGGCGGTCGGCGCGCCAGAACTCCCAGTCCAGCCCGGCAAAGCTCAGGCTCAACCCGCCGGGCAGCAGCCACAGCGCGGCCAGTGCGCCCAGTGGGGCCACGACCGCCAGCACCCGCCCGCCGGCCTTGGGCAACAGCCAGATCAGCGCCGCGGCCAGGTATAGCAGGCTGGCCGGGTGCAGCCACAGCTCAGTCGCCATAGTAGTCCTCGGGCCGCTTCAGCAAGGGCCGCAGGGCCTTGGCGCCCAGCACGATGGCGCAATAGGCGGCAAAGCCCACCAGCGCGTAAAAGCCGGGCAGGGCGGAGAAGCCGAATTCGGTATGCCGGTGGATCACGAACTCCGCCAGCACGCTGAGCAGGCCCAGCGCCAGCAGGATGCGAATGGCCAGGCGCACGCCGCGCTCCTGCGCCGCGTCCTCCTGTCCGGCGGTCTTGGGTGCTTCGGAGCTCATCGGCCCACCCCCTCAATCAGCAGCAGGCGGTCGATGACCGGCCCGAGGGCAAAAAACCAGACCACCGACAGCGCCGCGGTGAGCAACAAGGGCGCCAGCAAGGCCCAGGGCGCCTCGGCCCGCGTCACGCTGGCTGGGCGCGGCACGGCAAAAAAGCCGCGCAGCGGGATGGGCAGCAGGTAGGCGATGTTGAGCATGGTGCTGGCCGCCAGCACGCCCAGCACCGCCCACTGGCCGGCATCGATGCTGCCCAGCGCCAGGTACCACTTGACCCAGGCCCCCGCGCCCGGCGGCAGGCCAATGATCGACAGCGACGCGACGGCGAAGGCGCCAAAGGTGAAGGGCATGGCCCAGCCCAGGCCGTCGAGCTGCGAGACCTGCTGCTTGTGCGCGGCGGTGTAGATCGCGCCGGCGCAGAAAAACAGCGTGATCTTGCCGAAGGCATGCGCCAGGATCTGCAGCGCGCCGCCCAGCAGCGCGCCGGGTACCAGCAGGCAGGCGGCCAGGCTGACATAGGCCAGCTGGCTGATCGTCGAATAGGCCAGCCGCTGTTTGAGGTGGTCGGCACGCCAGGCCTGCACCGAGGCCAGCACCAGGCTGGCGCTGGCCACCCACAGCAGCAGCTGCGCGGCGTTGGTGCGGCTGAGCAGCTCCGGGCCAAAGACGTAGATCGTGATCTTCAACACCACGAATACGCCGGCCTTGACCACGGCCACGGCGTGCAGCAGCGCGCTGACCGGCGTGGGCGCCACCATCGCGGCCGGCAGCCAGCGGTGCACCGGCATCAGGGCCGCCTTGCCAATGCCGAAGAGATAGGCGGCAAACAGCAGCGTCAGCGCGGTGGCCGACAGCCCGCTGCCGCGCAGCAAGCCGCCGGCGACGAAGTCGGCGCTGCCCGCGACCATCACCGTGATGACGATGGCCGGCAGCAGCAGCCCCAGCGAGGTGGCCAGCAAAAAGCCCAGGTAGATGCGGCCGCCGCGCAGCGCATCGGCGTTGCGCTTGTGCGTGACCAGCGGCCAGGTGGCCAGCGTCAGCCATTCGTAGCCCACGAACAGCGTCAGCAAATCGCCGGCCAGCGCGATCAGTTGCGCGCCGGCGATGGAGGCGGCGAAGGCGGCAAAGAAGGCGTTTTGCCGCTCTTCGGAATTGGCGCGCATGTAGCCGGCCGCGTACACCGTGGTAATCGGCCACAGCACGGCCGCCACGGTGCCGAACAGCAGGCCCAGCGGCTCCAGCGACAGCGACAGGCTCAGCCCGGGCTGGAACTCGTGCAGCAGCAGCGGCGGCGGGGGCGCGCCCAGCCACCAGCTCAGCCACAGCGCCGCATTGGCCAGGCCCACGGCCAGCGCCAGGCCCTCGCGCACATTCGGCGCCGGGCGGGCCAGGATGATCAGCAGCGCCAGCAGCGCCGGCGCCAGCACCGGCCACAGCAGCGGCGGGACGGTGGAGAGCAGCGCGCTCATGGCGCCCAACCCAGGGCCTGCGCGGCGGGCCGGCCAAAGCTGGCCGCCCAGGGCGTCAGGCCCAGCGCGAACATGGCCAGCGTGGCCAGCGCCGGCGGCAGCAGCATGGCGTGGCGCGGCAGCTGCGGCGCGTCGCGTTGCGGCGCACGCAGCCACACCGGCTCCAGCAGCCGCAGGCAATAAACCACCGCCAGCAGCGAACTGAAAATCACCACGCCCAGGCCGATGCCGTGCCCGGCCTGCGCGGCGGCCGACAGCAGCGCCCATTTGGCGGCGAAGCCGGCGGTGAGCGGCACGCCCAGCAGGCCCATCGTCAGCAGCGTCAGCATCGCGCAGCGCCAGGGCTCGCGCTCGCGCAACCCGGCCAGGTCATCGAAGCTGCGGGCCGGGCCCAGGGCCAGGAACAGCCCGCCCTTGATCGCGCCATGGCTGAAGAACTGGATCATCGCCGCGGTCACGCCGGCCGCGGTGCCCAGCGAAAAGGCGAACAGGATGTAGCCCAGCTGCGACACCGAGGACCAGGCCAGCATGCGGCGCAGATCGCGTTGCACGCACGCGGCCAGCGCGCCCCAGACGATGCCCACCAGCGCGATCAGCCCGAACAGCCAGCGCGCGGCCTCGCCCAGCGCGGCGACATCCAGCGCCAGGCGCACCATGGCGTAGATCGCGACCTTGGTGGCACAGGCGGCCAAAAAGGCGGTGACCGGCCAGGGCGCGGCGGCATAGACCGCCGGCAGCCATTGCTGCAGCGGGAAGCTGGCCGACTTGAGCGCAAAGCCCAGCAGCAGCAGCACGCTGCCGGCCAGCGCCACCTCGCCGTACTCGCTTTGCGGCAGCCGCTGCGCCAGGTCGGCCATGTTCAGCGTGCCGGTGGCCTGCAGCCAAAAGCCCACGCCGAGCAAAACAAAACTGCCGCCCAGCGTGCCCAGAATCAGGTACTGGAAGGCGGCCAGCGCCGACCCCGGGCGCGGCCCCGCGGCGACCAGGCCGTAGGTGCACAGCGAGGAGATCTCGAGAAAGACGAAGACGTTGAAGGCATCGCCGGTGGCCAGAATCCCGGACAGGCCGGAGAGGCACAGCAGGAACAGCGCATAAAACACCGGCTCGCGGCCGGCGAAGCGGCCGGCCAACGTGGCGGGCGTGGCGGCAATCAGCGCGAGCAGGGCGCTGGCGTTGGTCAGCAGCAGCAGCGGCGTGTTCAGCCCGTCCAGCACATATTCGATGCCAAAGGGCGGCGGCCAGTTGCCAAAGTGATAGCTGCGCGGCCCCTCGCCCAGCGCCGGCAGCAACGCAGCCGAGGCCAGCGTGGCGACCAGTGCCGCCAGCACGGCCAGCAGCCAGCCGGCCCGCTGGCTGCCCAGCATGACGACCAGCGGGGCGATCAGCAGCGGCAGCAGGACGGGCGCGATCAGCAGGATCTCGCTCATCGGCGCCGGTCCTCCAGGCGGGCTTCATCCTCTTCGGTGCTGCCCAGTTCCTCCTGCACGCGCACCACCAGCGCCAGGCCCACGGCCAGGGTGGCGATGCCCACGACGATCGCCGTCAGGATCAGCACATGCGGCAGCGGGTGCGAATAGATCGACTGCTCCGGCAGCAGAACGGCCGCCCCGCCGGGGAAGAGCTTGCCCAGGCTCAGGTAGAACACGAAGATCGCCACCTGGAACAGCGACAGCCCCAGCAGCTTCTTGACCAGGTTGTCCTGGGCGATGACGAGGTAGAGCCCGGTCACCAGCAGCAGCCCGTCCAGCGCGTAGAAGAGCTGCGAGGCCCACAGGGTCATCGCGGCGGCCTCCGGCTGGTGAAGGTGTAGAACAAGAGCAGCATCGTCGCGGCCACGGTCACGCCCACGCCGAACTCGATCAGCAGCAGGCCCAGGTGCTGGCCATGGGCCGGGTCCTCCGGGTCCAGCGCGGCGTAATCCAGGAAGTGATAGCCGGTGGCCAGCCCGTAGAGGCCAACCGCGGAGAACAGCAGCACGCCCAGCGGCGCCAGCCGCAGCAGCACGCTGGGCGGCAGCACGGCCTTGGCCGTTTCGATGCCAAAGACCATCGCGTAGAGCACGATGCCCGCGGCGAAGATGACGCCGGCCTGAAAGCCGCCGCCCGGGCCGTAGTCGCCATGGAACTGCACGTAGAGCGCAAACAGCAGAATCGGCGGGACGAGCTGCTTGGTGACAACCCGCACGACGACCGGGCTACCGGTCCGCATAGCGCTCCTCCTCGGGGTCCACGCGGCGCGGCCGGCGGCTGCCCAGCAGCAGGTACACCGCCAGGCCGGCCACGAAAATCACATAGGCCTCGCCCAGCGTGTCGAAGCCGCGGTAGCTGCCCAGTACGCCCGTCACCGCGTTCGGAATCTTGATCTTCTCGCGCGTGCCCTCGATGTACTCGACGGTCAGCGGGTGCTGCTGCAGCGGGCTTTGCGCATCGCCAATGCGCGGCATCTGCGGGATCAGACTCAGCCACAGCAGCAGCAGCGCGGCGCAGGCGGCCAGCGCCAGGCCGCGGTTGGCCCGGCGCGGCCCGCGGGTGCGAAAGCGCATCAGCGCCAGCGCGCCCAGAATCAGTGCCGTGGAGATGCCCGCGCCGACGGCGGCTTCGGTGAAGGCCACGTCGGCCGCGTCGAGCACCATGAACAGCGAGGCCGCCAGCAGCGACAGTGTGCCCGAGAGCATCGTGGCCGCGAAGACATCGCGGCTGCGCACGATGGCGAAGGCGACGACGACCTGCAGCGCCAGCAGGCCCAGCAGCATCGCGGTGGTGGCGCCGATGCTCACGACTCCGCCTCCGTCTTCACACCCTCGTGCAGCGCGGCCTGGGCCAGCGCATGGGTGGCCGTGGGCGAGGAGAAGATCAAAAACAGCAGCAGCAGCGCGAGCTTGAAGGCCACGACCAGCGAGGGGCTCAGCAGCAGCAGGCCGACCACCACCAGGCCGGCGCCCAGCGTGTCCGTCAGGCTGGCCGCATGCGAGCGCACGTAGACGTTTTCAAAGCGCAGCATGCCCACCGCATCGATCAGGCTGACCAGCACCCCCAGCAGCACCAGGCCGGTGCCCAGCAGCGTCATCGCTGGCCCTCGGCGCCACCGTCGTGCACCAGGCCATAGCCCAGGTGGCGGTAGTGCAAATACTTCAGCACGGCGATGGTGCCGATGAAGTTGATCAGCGCGTAGACCAGCGCCACGTCAATGAAGTCGGGCCGCCCGGTGGCGAAGCACAGGATGGCGATGAACAGCACGGTCTTGGTGCCGATGCTGTTGGTGGCCAGCACGCGGTCATAAATCGTGGGCCCGCGCCAAACGCGCACGATGGCAAGCGCGGTGGCGCTGAGCAGGCCAAGCAGGGCGCCTTCAAGCATCGCGGTCTCCCGGCCGTCTGTCCGCGCCCCCGGGCTGACCGTCTGCGGACGCGGCCTGGCCAGCCTGGGCGGCGGCGTCGGGCCGCGGGTTGGGCTCCGGCATCGCCTCGAGTTCCGGCGCGCGGTCGAACAGGCGCACCCGCGCCGGCAGGCGGTCCGAGCGCAGATCCTCCAGCCCGCTGATATCCAGCGCGTGCACCTCGACGCAGTCGTCGACCACGCGCAGCGCCAGCGTGCCCGGTGTCAGCGTGATCGAGTTGGCCAGCGTGGCCGTGCCGACCTGCGACAGCGTGTAGATCGGGATGCGGCCCACGGCCGGCCGGTGGCCGCCGCGCAGCACGCGCCCGCAGACCGCCAGCGAGGAGACGATGACCTCCTTGCTCAGCCAGCTCCAGTAGCCCGGCATGCGCAAGGACAGCTGCGTCGGGTGGCCTTCCAGGTCGATCAGATCCATGCGCTGCGCGATCCACACGACCAGCAGCACGCTGGCCAGGCCGAGGCCGAGCAGCATGGTGGTGTAGTGGCCGGACAGGCCCAGCCAATAGATGGCCAGGGCGATGACAAAACTCAGTTTGCGCACGCGCGGCAAACCCCCCGGGAGCTGGTCAGCGCGCAAGTCTGTCGGCGGCCGCGCATGGGCGTCAACCGCGCGGCGGCGCGGCGAGCGCCTGCAGGGCGTACAGGCGCTCCAGCGCCTCGCGCGGGCTCAGCGCATCCGGGTCCAGCGCCTCCAGCTCGTCCAGCAGGGTCAGCGCGGCGCTCTGGCGCGCGGCGGCCTGCGGGTCGTCCGGCGCGGCGGCGGGCGCGGGTTGGCCTTGCGCAAACAGGTCCAGCTGCGGTGTCGGCGCGCCGGTGGCCTGGGCCTCCAGCGTGGCCAGCACCTGCCGCGCCCGGCGAATCACCATGTCCGGCACGCCGGCCAGGCGCGCGACCTGCAGGCCGTAGCTTTGGTTGGCCGGGCCCTCGCGCAGCTCGTGCAGAAACACCAGCCGCTCGCCGTGCTCGACGGCGGCCAGGTGCACATTGCGGGCGCCCTCGGCCTCGGCGGCCAGCGCCGTCAGCTCGAAATAGTGGGTGGCGAACAGCGTGAAGGCGCCGTTGTGCGCCAGCAGGTGCTCGGCCGCGCCGCGGGCCAGCGACAGCCCATCGAAGGTGGAGGTGCCGCGGCCGATCTCGTCCATCAGCACCAGCGAATGCGGGCCGGCGTGGCGCAGGATCTCGGCCGTTTCCTGCATCTCGACCATGAAGGTCGAGCGCCCCGAGGCCAGGTCGTCGCCGGCACCGATGCGGGTAAAGATGCGGTCGATCGGGCCGATGCGCGCCGCATCCGCGGGCACCGGCGCCCCCAGCCAGGCCAGCAGGCAGATCAGCGCCGTCTGCCGCATCACCGTCGATTTGCCGCCCATGTTCGGGCCGGTGATCAGCAGCAGCCGGGTGTCGCCGTCCAGGCGCAGGCTGTTGGGCACGAAGGGCGCCTCGGAATGCGCCTCGACAATCGGGTGGCGGCCGGCCTCGATGGCAATGCCGGCCTCGGCGACCAGCTCGGGCCAGACCCAGCCGGGCTTGGCGGCCAGCGCGGCGAAGGCCAGGCTGGCATCGAGTTCGGCCACGGCGGCGGCGCTGGCACGCAGCGCGGCGCGGGCGGGCGCCAGCGCATCCAAGACCTCTTCGTACAGCGCCAGCTCGCGGCTCAGCGCGCGCTCGCGCGCCGACAGCACGCGGTCCTCGAAACTCTTGAGCTCCTCGGTGATGTAGCGCTCGACGGCCTTCAGCGTCTGCCGCCGGGTGTAGTGCACCGGCGCCTGCGCGGCCTTGCCGCGCGGCAGCTCGATGTAATAACCGTGCACCCGGTTGTAGCCGACCTTCAGCGCGTCCAGCCCGGTGGCCTCGCGCTCGCGCTGCTCGAAGCGCTGCAGGAAGGCGGCGGTGTCGCTGGCCAGCTGACGCAGCTCGTCCAGCTCGGCATCGAAGCCTTCGGCGATGACGCCGCCATCGCGCAGCTGCAGCGGCGGTTGCGCGGCGATGGCGCCGCGCAGCCAGGGCGCCAGTTCGGCATGCGCCTCCAGCGCCTCGGCGGTGGCGCTCCACTGCGGCTCCGGCGGCAGCAGCGCGGCGATGTCCGGCAGCCGCAGCAGGCTGTCGGCCAGCGCGCTGAGGTCGCGTGGGCGGGCGCTGCGCAGCGCCACGCGGGTGCCGATGCGCTCAAGGTCACACAGCGGCGCCAGCGCCTCGGCCAGCGCCTCGCGCCCGGGCTCCAGCGCGCTGACGGCCGCCTGCCGTTCGCGCGCCGCCTGCGGGTCGGTCAGCGGGCGCAGCAGCCAGGCGCGCAGCGCGCGGCTGCCCATCGTCGTGGCGCAGGCATCGAGCAGGCCCAGCAGCGAGGGTGCCTCGCGGCGATCGGCCTGCGGCAGCACATCGAGGTTGCGCCGCGAGATCGCATCCAGCACCAGGTGGCCGCGCTGCGGGCGGGCGCGCATGCCGTCCAGGTGCGGCAGCTCCGAGCGCTGGGTGTCGCGGGCGTAGGCCAGGGCGCCGCCGGCGGCGCATTGGCCGGCGCGCAGCTCCTCGCAGCCAAAGCCGCGCAGGTCGCTGGTGCCGAACTGCTCCAGCAGCGCGCGGCGCGCGCCCTCCCAGGCGAAATGCCACTCCGGCAAGGCGCGCGGGCTCAGGCGCAGCCCGGCCGCGGCCAGCGGGGCGTGCAGCCCCTCCGGCGCCACGCATTCGGCCACTTCGTATTCGCTCAGCGCGCCCAGCAGCGCCTCCAGCTCGGTGAACTGGGCGATCTCGAGCTGGCCGGCCGCCAGGTCCAGCACGGCCAGGCCCCAGAGCTTGTCCTCCCGGGCGATGGCGGCCAGCGCGGCCACGGCGCGCGCATCCAGCAGGCTGTCATCGGTCAGCGTGCCCGGCGTCACGATGCGCACGACGCGGCGCTCCATCGGGCCCTTGCCGTTGGGGTCGCCGAACTGCTCGGCCACCGCCACGCATTCGCCCTGGCGCACCAGCCGGCCCAGGTATTGCTCGCAGGCATGCACCGGCACGCCCGCCATCGGCACCTTCTCGCCGCCGCTCTCGCCGCGGCTGGTCAGCGTGATGTCCAGCAGCCGGGCGGCGCGCCGCGCGTCGTCGAAGAACAGCTCGTAAAAGTCGCCCATGCGATAGAACAGCAGCCGCGCCGGGTGCTCCGCCTTCAGCGCGAGGTACTGGGCAATCATCGGCGTGTGCGACATGGGCGCGGGGGCGGCAGGCGGGGCAGGCGAGCCGCGTATCCTAGCGGCATGAACGACACCGCGAGCGCCGCCTGGGAGTTGCTCGGCGCCACGCTGCGCGCGCGCGGCGAGCGCCTGCTGTTGATCGAGGCCAGCGCCGGCGGCGTGCTGAGCGCGGCGGCCACCGAAGCGCCGGGCGCTTCGGCCTGGTTCGCCGGCGCGCTGTTGCCCTATGCCGATGCGCTCAAGCAGCACTGGTTGGGCGTGGCGCCGGAGCTGATCGTGGCCCACGGCGCCGTCAGCACGGCGCTGGTCGAGGCGCTGCTGCGGGGCGCCGCGACGCATCTTGGCGGCAGCCCCGGGTGGCTGTTTGCCGAATCGGGCATCTATGGGCCGGGCGGGGCGCGGCCGGGCAAAGCGGTGGGCACCGTGGTCGTGGGTGTATGCGACCCCCAGGGGCGCATCGAATGCGCGCAATGGCAGTTGTCCGGCGAGCGCGCGCAACTGCGTAGGCAGATGCAGGCGCGCGTTGCGGCTTGGCTCCAGGCGGCGGTGAAGGCCGCGGCTTAAGCCCTGGCGCGGTCTGGTATCCGCGCCGGGCCCCGGCCGCTCCAGGGAATGGGTCAGGCCGTTAAACTGCGCGCATCAATCCGAGGATCAGCATGGACGACAATCGCAAGAAGGCGCTGGCGGCAGCGCTGCAGCAAATCGAGAAGCAATTCGGCCGCGGGTCGGTCATGCGCATGGGCGACTCCAGCGCCGTGCGCGACGTCGAGGCGGTCTCCACCGGCTCGCTGCAGCTGGACGTGGCGCTGGGCATCGGCGGGCTGCCCAAGGGGCGGGTCGTCGAGATCTACGGCCCGGAGTCCTCGGGCAAGACCACGCTGACGCTACAGGCCATCGCCCAGGCGCAGAAGACCGGCGGCACCTGCGCCTTCATCGACGCCGAGCACGCGCTGGACCCCGAGTACGCGCGCAAGCTGGGCGTCAACGTCGATGAGCTGCTGGTCAGCCAGCCCGACACCGGCGAGCAGGCGCTGGAAATCGCCGACATGCTGGTGCGCTCCGGCGCCGTGGATGTCGTGGTGGTCGACTCGGTGGCCGCGCTGACGCCCAAGGCCGAAATCGAGGGCGAGATGGGCGATTCGCACGTGGGCCTGCATGCCCGCCTGATGAGCCAGGCGCTGCGCAAGCTGACCGGCAACATCAAGCGCACCAACACGCTGGTGGTGTTCATCAACCAGATCCGCATGAAGATCGGCGTGATGTTCGGCAGCCCCGAAACCACCACCGGCGGTAACGCGCTGAAGTTCTACGCCTCGGTGCGCCTGGACATCCGCCGCATCGGCGCGATCAAGAACCGCGACGAGGTCATTGGCAACGAAACGCGGGTCAAGGTCGTCAAGAACAAGATGGCGCCGCCCTTCAAGCAGTGCGAGTTCGAGATCCTCTACGGCGAGGGCATCTCCAAGGAAGGCGAGCTGATCGACCTGGGCGTGGCCCACAACATGATCGACAAGGCGGGCGCCTGGTACAGCTACAACGGCGAGCGCATCGGCCAGGGCAAGGACAATGTGCGCCAGTTCCTGCGCGACAACCCCGAGACCGCGGCCACGATCGAGGCCCAGCTGCGCGAGAAGCTGATGCCCAAGCCCAAGGCCCGCGACGCGCAGGCCGAGGCGGCCGAGGCCTGAGCCCAGCCCCCTGCTGTCTCAGCGCCGTTATGCCTGAGCGCTGCCATGCCTGAGCGCCGTCATGTCTGAGTGCCGGCGCCCATGAGGCGGCGCGAACCGCTGAGCACCGACACCGCGCCGGCCGCGGCGCGCCGCTGGCTGGCGCGCCGCGACTACAGCCAGGCCGAGCTGCGCGCCCGGCTGGAGCGCGAGGGCCTGACGGCCACGGACGCCGACCGGCTGGCGGCCGAGCTGGCCGATGGCTGGTGGCAATCTGACGAACGCTTCGCCGTGAGCTTGGTGCGCAGCCGCGCGCGCCAGGGCAAGGGGCCGCGGCTGGTGCGCGCGGAGTTCTCCGGCCACGCCCTCGACGAGGCCGATTTTCGCCGCGCCTGCGAGGAGGCCGAGGTCGACTGGCAGGCCGCGGCCGCCGAGGCACTGCGCCGCTGCCGGCACAGCGACCCGCAGCGCCAGCGCCAGTTTTTGCAGCGCAAGGGCTTCGAGTCCGACCAGATTCGCGACGCACTGGCCGAGGGCTAGGCCCGCGCGGATTTTGCGGTAGGGGCCGGCGCCGCGCGGGGCGCCACGCGGCCCGCTAAAATGCCGGGTTTGCTCGCCACCGCGACCGCCCGGCCCATGACCAGCACCAACGATATCCGCGCCAGCTTCCTGCGCTTTTTTGCCGACCGCGGCCACAGCGTGGTGCCCTCGGCGCCGCTGGTGCCCGGCAACGATCCGACGCTGCTGTTCACCAACGCCGGCATGGTGCCCTTCAAGGATGTGTTCCTGGGGCGCGAGCAGCGCAGTTACAGCCGCGCGGCCAGCTCGCAGCGCTGCGTGCGCGCCGGCGGCAAGCACAACGACCTGGAGAACGTGGGCTACACCGCGCGGCACCACACCTTCTTCGAGATGCTGGGCAACTTCAGCTTTGGCGACTACTTCAAGGTCGAGGCGATCCGCTACGCCTGGGAGTACCTGACCGTCGAGCTGGGCCTGCCGGCCGACAAGCTCTGGGTCACTGTCTTCGAGGAGGACGACGAGGCCGCCCGCATCTGGCTGGACGAGATCGGCGTGCCCGCCGACCGCCTGTCGCGCATCGGCGCCAAGGACAACTTCTGGCAGATGGGCGATACCGGCCCCTGCGGCCCCTGCAGCGAAATCTTCTACGACCACGGCCCCGAAGTCGCCGGCGGCCCCCCGGGCACGCCGGAGGAAGACGGCGACCGCTACATCGAGATCTGGAACCTGGTCTTCATGCAATACGACCGGGCGGCCGACGGCACGCTGACGCCGCTGCCCAATCCCTGCGTGGACACCGGCATGGGCCTGGAGCGCATCGCCGCGGTGCTGCAGGGCGTGCATGACAACTACGACACCGACCAGTTCGTGGCGCTGCTGCAGGCCGCGCGCGCGCTGCTGCCCGAGGCGCAGGCCGACAGCCGCTCGCTGCGCGTGGTGGCCGACCACATCCGCTCCTGCGCCTTTTTGATCGCCGATGGCGTGCTGCCGGCCAATGACGGCCGCGGCTTCGTGCTGCGCCGCATCCTGCGCCGCGCCGTGCGCCATGGCCACCAGCTCGGTGCCCGCGAGCCCTTCTTTCACCGGCTGGTGGCCGCGCTGGCCGAGCAGATGGGCGCGGCCTACCCCGAGCTGCGCGAAAAGCAGGACTTCATCACCAAGGTGATCCGCCAGGAAGAGGAGCGCTTTGCCGAGACCCTGGAGCAGGGCCTGAAGCTTCTGGAGGAGGCGCTGGGCCGCAGCGGCGAGACGCTGGCCGGCGAGACCGCCTTCAAGCTCTACGACACCTATGGCTTCCCGCTGGACCTGACCCAGGATCTGGCCCGCGAGCGCGGCCAGCGCGTGGACGTGGCCGGCTTCGAGGCGGCGATGGAGGAGCAGCGCAACCGCGCCCGCGCCGCCAGCCGCTTCACCGCCAGCGCCGGCCTCGGCGAGGCCGCCCGCCAGCAGACCGAATTCCGCGGCTATGACGCGCTGGCCGGCGAGCACCAGGTGCTGGCGCTGTGGCATGGCGAGGAGCCGGCACAATCGCTGGCCATGGGCGAGCGCGGCGCCGTGGTGCTCGAGGCCACGCCCTTTTATGCCGAATCCGGCGGCCAGGTGGGCGACACCGGCCTGCTGCACGCGCCGGGCGGCGTGTTTGCCGTGGAAGACACGCGCAAGGACCCCGGCGGCGCCATCGTGCACTTTGGCCAGATGCGCGAGGGCGAGCTGCAGGCGGATGCGAAGGTGCGCGCCGAGGTCGACGCGCCCCGCCGCGCGGCCATCGTGCGCAACCACTCGGCCACCCACCTGCTGCACGCCGTGCTGCGCGAGGTGCTGGGCGAGCATGTGCAGCAGAAGGGCTCGCTGGTCGCGCCCGAGCGCCTGCGCTTTGACTTCTCGCACTTGCAGCCCGTCAGCGCCGCCGAACTGCGCCAGATCGAGGACCGCGTCAACGCCGAGGTGCTGGCCAACCATGCCGCGCAGGCGGCCGAGATGGGCTACCAGGAGGCCGTGGACTCCGGCGCGCTGGCGCTGTTTGGCGAGAAATACGGCGAGACCGTGCGCGTGATGCGCTTCGGCCCCGCCTCCTGCGAGCTGTGCGGGGGCACCCACGTGCGCGCCACCGGCGACATCGGCCTGTTCAAGATCATCAGCGAAGGCGGCGTGGCCGCCGGCGTGCGCCGCATCGAGGCGGTGACCGGCGCCGGCGCACTGGCCTGGGTGCGCGAGCGCCTGGAGCTGCTGCAGCGCGCGGCCGGCGCGCTGAAGGTGGGCGCCGAGGAACTGCCCGAGCGCGTGGAGGCGCTGCTGGGCCGCAGCCGCGAGCTGGAAAAGGCCGCCGAGAAGGCCGCCGCCGGCGACGCGATGGCCACCGTGAAGCGCTGGGCCGCGCAGCCGCAGACCATCGGCGATACGCCGGTGATCATCGAGCGCGCGCCGGTGGGCGAGGCCAAGGTGCTGCGCGAGATGGTCGACGCGCTGAAAAACCAGCTGCCCGGCTGCGCCGTGCTGCTGGCCGGCGAGCGCGAGGGCAAGGTGGCGCTGATTGCCGGCGTCAGCAAGCCGCTGACCGACCGCCTGAAGGCCGGCGACTGGGTCAACCAGGCCGCGCAGCAGGTGGGCGGGCGCGGCGGCGGCCGCCCGGACATGGCCCAGGCCGGCGGCAGCGAGCCCGGCCAGATCGACGCCGCGCTGGAGGCCGCCCGGGCCCACGCGGCGGCCGCGCTCGGAGGCTGACATGGCGCTGATCGTGCAGAAGTTCGGCGGCACCAGTGTGGGCAGCGCCGAGCGCATCGCCCACGTGGCGCGCAAGGTGCAGGCCGCCTGCCAGGCCGGCCACCAGGTCGTGGTGGTGGTGTCGGCGATGAGCGGCGAAACCGACCGCCTCACCGGCCTGGCCAAGGAACTCAACCCCGCGATGCCCGCGCGCGAGCTGGATGTGCTGCTGTCGACCGGCGAGCAGGTCACCATCGCGCTCTTGGCCATGGCGCTGGAGCAGCTGGGCCAGCCCGCGCGCAGCTACACCGGCGCGCAGGTGGCGATCCGCACCGATGGCGCGCACAGCAAGGCGCGTATCGAGCACATCGACGAGGCCGCGCTGCGGGCCGAGCTGGACGCCGGCCGCGTGCCCGTCGTTGCCGGCTTTCAGGGCGTGGACGAGCGCGGCAACATCACCACGCTGGGGCGCGGCGGCTCGGATACCACGGCCGTGGCGCTGGCGGCGGCGCTGCGCGCCGACGAATGCCAGATCTACACCGACGTGGATGGCGTGTACACCACCGACCCGCGCGTGGAACCCAACGCCCGCCGGCTGGACAAGATCACCTTCGAGGAAATGCTGGAGATGGCCAGCCTGGGCTCGAAGGTGCTGCAGATCCGCGCCGTGGAATTTGCCGGCAAATACGCCGTGCCGCTGCGCGTGCTGTCCACCTTCGAGGACGGCCCCGGCACGCTGATCACCCTGGAGGATGATGACCTGATGGAAGCGCCCGTAATCTCCGGCATTGCCTTCAACCGCGACGAGGCCCAGATCACCGTCGCCGGCGTGCCCGACCACCCCGGCATCGCCTCGCTGATCCTCGGCCCCGTGGGCGAGGCCAACATCGAGGTCGACATGATCGTGCAGAACGTCGGCGCCAACGACCTGACCGACTTCACCTTCACCGTGCACCACCGCGACTACCAGCGTGCGCTGGGCGTGGTGCGTGCGGTGGCCAAGGAGCTGAACGCCGCCGAGGTGCGCGGCTCCGACAGCATCGTCAAGGTCTCCGTCGTGGGCGTGGGCATGCGCAGCCATGCCGGCGTGGCCAGCCGCATGTTCGCGGCGCTGGCGCGCGACGGCATCAACATCCGCATGATTTCCACCTCCGAGATCAAGATTTCGGTGGTGATCGAGGACAAATACCTCGAATTGGCCGTGCGCAACCTGCACCGCGAGTTCGGGCTGGAAGGGGAGCCGACCGAGGAAACCGTGTAAGGTAGGCCCTCCCAAAGGAGAACCGACGCCTGGTACGGGCGTTGAAAAAACATAACCGGGGAGGAGAACAGGGATGTTGATACTCACACGCAAGCGCGGGGAAACCGTGTTGATCGGGGACGATGTCTCCGTGACCGTGTTAGGGGTGAAGGGGCAGCAGGTGCGCATTGGTATTGCCGCGCCTGATGATGTTGCGATCCATCGCGAGGAAGTCGTGCGCCGACGGGCTGAAAACGGCGAAGCCGGGCCCGCACGCGTAGGCCCCTCGCACAAGGAAAGCGCCGCCTGATCCGGCCCGCCGCAGCGGGCTTTCTGCTATGCTTCGCGCCTCGTCGCCGGCGGTGGCTGGGGCCTGTTTTGGCGTTTTTTGCGCTCGAAGCAACCGCGTTCCGCGGGCGATGCTGATGACTGAAAACGGAGAAGTGGCCGAGTGGCTGAAGGCGCTCCCCTGCTAAGGGAGTATGGGGTTTATAGCCTCATCGAGGGTTCGAATCCCTCCTTCTCCGCCAGACACAAAAGAGCCCGCACAAGCGGGCTTTTTTGTGTCTGGCGCAGAAGACTGGCCGAGAAGAACCCTAAGCGCCGCAAAGCGGCGCGAGGGTTCGACAAATCGGCAGGACAGCCGATTTGGACGCGTAGCGCAGCGGAGCGCCCCGCAGGGGCGAGGGGCAGGAGCCCCGAGTCAATCCCTCCGTTGCCCCACGCGGCATCGATGAAGAAAAGCCGCGGCACAAGCGGGCTTTTTTGTGTCTGGCGCAGAAGGATGCTCGGTGCGAACCCTTAGGTTCATGCCCGCGATCCGTGGCGGGCACCCTTCGGGCGCTCCGCTACGCTCCGCGTGCGACCCTGTTTTCCTGCCGGATTGTCGACACGTCAGCACCGTCGATTCGGGGCGCACCTTAACGTGCGTAGCCTAGGCCGTGCAGTCAGTGGTGCTATTCAGAATCTGGGGAATGCCATCATCCTGATGAACGCATGGCACACTAACTACCGTGTCTCGGCGTCAACGTCCTCGACGCTGAATAGACTTCCCCATCAACGCTGGCCTGTGTCTCAATCCAAGCAATCATTGCTGATCTGGCTATTGCTCGCCGTACTGGCGGTCAGCCGCGCCATGGGTGCGCACGCGCACGCCTGCACGGATAGCACAGCGCACTGCTTGGAAGAAGCGCACGCGGAAGGCATGTTTTCCGCACACGTCGATGAGGGCTGCGCGGATGAAACCTGCATCGACACCATTGTCGAAGCCACCGAAGGCGTTCTGGCGAAGCTGGTTGAGAATGACAGCGAGGACTTGCTCGTCGGTGTGGTGGTGGTGCCGTTCGGGCTGTTGGCGGAGCAAGGCCTTGCTCCCCTCCTGGTGGAAGCCGCGCCTCACGGCAGTCCCGGCCACTGGCTCCGGCCGCCCGCACGCGCTCCACCCGTAACGCTCTAGCTATCGAACCGATGCCGCCGCCGCGGCATCTTTGCGCCGGAATGGCGCGACGATTTCTGGAGCACGTATGTCCTCTCCTGTACGCCGGGCGGCAATTTGCGCCGTCGGGATGATGTGGCTGGCCACGGACCACGCCCACGCCCAGGTACCCCCACAAACCGCTGACACTCTCACTTTGGCCGAGACTGTCAGGCGTGTGACCGAACGCAACCCGACGATCATCGCCTATGCGCCGCGGCGCCGGGCTCTGGATGGCGAGCGCGCATCTGCGCGCCTCAACCCGCCATTGGAGCTTGGCATTGAGGCCGACGAATTCGCGGGCACCGGCGACGCCGAGGGCGTGGACGACGTTGAGCTGACGTTGGCGCTTTCCAGCGTCATTGAGCTGGGCGACCGGCCCGCCTCTCGCGTGGCTGTCATCGATGCCCGCCAATCTTTGCTCGCTGCCGAAGAGCGCACCCAGTTGCTTGATGCCCAGGCTGAGGCCGCGCGGCTGTTCGTGCGGCTGGCAGCCTTGCAGCAGGAGCTGGAAGTGGCGCGTACGGCGCAGAACCTAGCCGAGCAGGCCGAGCAGACCGTGCGCAGCCGGGTGGAGCGCGGTCGCTCGCCACAGGCTGACTTGCAGCGGGCGATGGCGGCCACCGCCCGCGCGCAGTTGGAAGTGGGCCACATCGAGCATCAGCTACCGACACTGCGTGTGCGGCTGGCTGCACTCTGGGGCATGGCGCATCCGGACTTCGTCAAAGTGGACGACGACGCGCTGTTCCATCCAGGCCGCGTGGGCGACTTCGAGCATCTGGCCAGCGCGCTGGACCAGAACCCGGACCTCCAGCAGCTCGCAAGCCGCGAGCGGATCGAAGCCGCCAACCTGCGGCTGGCGCAGTCCGCGGCGAGCGGGAATCTGCGCTGGCGGGCTGGCGTGCGCAGACTGGAAGGGGGCGACAGCACCGGACTGGTAGCTGGCGTCAGTGTTCCGATGTTGTCGGGTCGCCGTGCGCAAGGCGACATTGCCGCGGCCACCGGGCGCCGGGAGGCCGCCGCCCTGGATATCGAGGCAGCGCGCATCGACGCACGCGCGACCCTTTACGAGGCGTGGCAGCACCGCAGCCACGCCATCGAGGCGTTCACGCTGTTGCGCGATGCGGTGATTCCACGGCTGGAATCGGCCCTGACGGGGACCCGCGAGGCCTACCGCGCCGGGCGCTACAGCTATCTGGAGCTGATTGCCGCCCGGCAAGAGCTGATCGACGCGCGCCTGGCCCTGGTGGACGCCGCCCGCCGCGCGCACCTGAACCGCATTGAACTGGAACGCCTGGCCGGCGCGGCGCTGACCGCTGCCGATGGCGACACCGCAACCGAACCCAAGGACGACAACCATGACCGTTGAACGACCACTGGCCGCACTGATGCTGCTGGCGATTTTGACTGCTTACTCGCTTGCGATGTCTGCCCACGCGGCCAAAGGCGCGGAGCAAGGTCACAGAGACACTGTGCAGCTGACCGACGATCAAGCCAAGTTGGCCCAGATTGCAGTAGCAACCGCCGGTCCGGGCACCCTCCGCCAGACGCTGCCGGTGTTTGGCCGCATTGAGCCCATCCCGTCCCGCGCAGCCGTCGTCCAAGCCCGCTTCCCCGGTCAGATCAAAGCGCTCACGCCCAATGTGGGCGACGCCGTGAGCCGAGGAGCCATCATTGGCAGTGTCGAGGCCGACGACAGCCTGCAGCGCTACAGCCTGCGCGCGCCCATCTCGGGCGTGGTGGTCAAGCGGATGGCGGCTGCCGGCGAAGCCACCGCCGGGCGCAATCTGCTGCGCATCGCGGACTACAGTGAAGTCTGGGCGCAGCTCGCGATCTTTCCGTCGCAGATCAGCCGCGTGTCGGTTGGGCAAAGCCTGATAGTTCGTGGAGATGACGTCCGCGTTGACGCGCAGATCGACTGGCTGGCCCCGGCGGCCGATCACGGCCCCGCTCGTATGGCTCGCGTGGTGCTGGCCAACCCGGACGGCCGCTGGGCCCCGGGCACAACCGTCCAGGCCGACATCGTCACCGCCGTGACGGACGCTGCCCTTGTCGTTGAGACCCGCGCGATCCAGCGGGTCGAAGGCAGGCCAGCCGTCTTCGTGCGCGAGGGCAATCGCTATGAGGCGCACACGCTGACGCTGGGTCGCAGCGACGGCCGCGTCACCGAGGTGCTGGGTGGTTTGACACCGGGCGCCGAGTACGTCACCGCCAACAGCTATCTGCTGAAGGCCGAGCTGGAGAAGTCCAGCGCCTCGCACGACCACTAGGGAGCGCCTCATGATCAACGCAATCGTGCGCGCTGCCGTCGAGCAGCGCTGGCTGATCTTGGCCTTGATGCTGGTGTGGATCGGCATTGGCGTGTGGAGTTACCGCGCGCTGCCCATTGACGCGGTGCCGGACATCACCAACGTGCAGGTGCAGATCAATACGGCCGCGCCGGGCTATTCGCCGCTGGAAACCGAACAGCGCGTGACCTTTCCGGTAGAAACTGCGCTGTCCGGACTGCCCAACCTGGCCTACACGCGCTCGTTGTCCCGCTATGCACTGTCGCAAGTGACGGTGGTGTTCGAAGAAGGCACCGACCTGTACTTTGCCCGCAACCTGATCAATGAGCGGCTGTCGGCCGTGCGCAGTCAGCTCCCGCCCGGGCTGGAGCCCGAGATGGGACCAATCAGCACCGGGCTGGGCGAGATCTTCATGTACGCCGTGCGCGCCGAGGCCGGCGCGACACAGGGCGACGGCCGCCCGTGGGATGCCATGGCCCTGCGCGAAGTGCAGGACTGGATCATCCGACCGCAGCTCGTGCTCACGCCCGGCGTGGCCGAGGTCAACAGCATCGGCGGCTACAACAAGCAGTACCACGTGCTGCCCGAGCCGCAGAAGCTGCTGGCCTGGGGCCTGTCGATGGCTGACGTGAACGAGGCGCTGGCCCGCAACAACAGCAACCGCGGCGCGGGCTACGTGGAGCGCAACGGGCAGCAATTACTTGTGCGCTCGCCGGGCCTGCTGGAAACCATCGAAGACATCGAGCAGGTCGTGGTGACACATCGCGACGGCGTGCCCGTGCTGATTCGTGACGTGGCCGAGGTCGCCCTGGGGCGTGAATTGCGCTCGGGGGCGGCCACGGTGAGTGGCGAGGAAGCGGTGCTGGGCACCGCCATGATGCTGCTGGGCGAGAACTCGCGAGCGGTGGCCCGCGATGTGGCCGAGCGTGTCGAAACCATCAACCGTTCGCTGCCCGACGGCGTTTACATGCAAACGATGTACGACCGCACCACGCTCGTCGACAAGGCGATCAGCACCGTGCAGAAGAACCTGCTGGAAGGCGCGCTGCTGGTGATTGTTGTGCTGTTCCTGCTGCTGGGCAACGTGCGCGCAGCGCTGATCACCGCCGCCGTGATTCCGCTGGCCATGCTGGCGACGATCACCGGCATGGTGCGCACGGGCGTGTCTGCCAACCTCATGAGCCTGGGCGCGCTGGACTTCGGGCTGATCGTGGACGGCGCGGTGATTGTGGTGGAGAACTGCATTCGCCGTCTTTCCGAGGCGCAAGCCCAAGCCAATCAAGGGGCGCGCGACCGGATGCTGGCGCTCAAGGAGCGGCTGCACGTGGTCTACACCGCCACCAGCGAGGTAATCCGGCCCAGCCTGTTCGGTGTGGGCATCATCACCGTGGTCTACATCCCGATCTTTTCGCTCACCGGGGTGGAAGGCAAGATGTTCCACCCGATGGCGGCCACCGTGGTCATGGCGCTGCTGGCGGCCATGGTGCTGTCGGTCACGTTCGTGCCGGCGGCCGTGGCCGTGTTCATCCGCGGGCGCGTGGCGGAGAAAGAAAACCTGCTGATCCGCGGTGCCAAGAGCGTCTACGAGCCGCTGCTGGCCACTGCGCTGAATTTGCGCTGGGCGCTGGTGGCCGGTGCCACGGTGCTCGTGATCGCCAGCGGCTGGTTGGCCACCACGTTGGGCTCGGAATTCGTGCCGCAGCTGGATGAGGGTGATATTGCCGTCCAGTCCCTGCGCATCACGGGCACCGGGCTGGGCCAGTCGCTGGAGCTTCAGGCCCAGGTGGAACAGCGCGTCAGCGAATTTCCGCAGGTGGACGTGGCATTCGCCCGTGTTGGCACCGCCGAGGTCGCCACCGACCCGATGCCGCCCAACATCGCGGACGGCTATGTGATGCTCACGCCGCGCAGCGAGTGGCCCGACCCCAGCCTGTCGAAAGCCGAGCTGATCGAGCAGATGGAAGAGGCGCTCGAAGGATTGGTGGGCAACAACTACGAGTTCTCGCAGCCCATCCAACTGCGCTTCAACGAGCTGATCTCCGGCGTGCGGGCTGATCTGGGCATCAAGGTCTTCGGCGACGATCTCGACCAGTTGCTCGCCGGTGCGCAGGCGATCCAGCGCGTCGTGGCCACGATCGACGGCGCCGCCGATGTGCGCGTCGAGCAGGTCAGCGGCCTGCCGGTGCTGTCGGTGATTCCGGATCGCATGGCGTTGGCCCGCTACGGCGTCAACGTGCAGGATGTGCAGGACCTCGTCGCCACCGCCGTGGGCGGCGAGTCTGCCGGCCTGATTTTCGACGGCGACCGGCGCTTTGAGCTGGTTGTGCGGCTGCCGGAACGGCTGCGGCAGGATGTGCGCACGCTGGAAAACCTGCCGCTGATGCTGCCCGGCGACGGGCAGATGGGCGATGGGCAGATGGGCGACGCGCCGCGCTACCTGCCGCTGGGAGAAGTCGCCCGCGTGGAGCTGGCACCCGCACCCGCGCAAATCAGCCGCGAGAACGGCAAGCGCCGCGTGGTCGTCACCGCCAACGTGCGTGGGCGCGATCTGGGCTCGTTCGTGGAAGAAGCCCAGACGCGGATCAACAGCGAGGTCGATCTGCCCGCCGGTTACTGGCTGGACTACGGTGGCACCTTCGAGCAGTTGCAGTCCGCCAGCCAGCGGCTGTCCATCGTCGTGCCGGTCACGCTGGCGCTGATTCTCGGCCTGCTGCTGATGGCCTTCGGTTCGCTCAAGGACGCGTTGATCATCTTCACCGGCGTGCCACTGGCGCTCACCGGCGGCGTGGCCATGCTCTGGTTGCGCGACATGCCGCTGTCGATCTCCGCGGGCGTCGGCTTCATCGCGCTGTCCGGCGTGGCCGTACTCAATGGACTGGTCATGCTGTCGTTCATCCGCGAACTTCGGGCTGACGGCGCGGAGCTTGAACGTGCCATCCGGCAAGGCGCGCTGACGCGACTGAGGCCTGTGCTGATGACCGCGCTGGTCGCCAGTCTGGGCTTCGTCCCCATGGCGCTCAATACCGGCACGGGTGCCGAGGTGCAGCGGCCGCTGGCAACCGTGGTTATCGGCGGCATCGTGTCATCGACCCTGCTGACGCTGCTGCTGCTCCCGGCGCTGTACCGCATCGTGCACGGGCGTGACAATGAGCAAGACAAACGGCAAGACGATCAGGGAGTACCCGCATGAGTGACTGCGGCTGCGAATTCGAGGCGCGGACCCAGGCTGAACGCCAGATTCTGATCACCCTGATGGCGATCAACGGCGTGATGTTTATCGCGGAGTTCCTTTTGGGCTGGCTTGGTCAATCCACCGGGCTGATCGCCGATTCACTCGACATGCTGGCCGACGCGCTGGTTTACGCCACCAGCCTGTATGCGGTTGGCCGTGACGTCAGCATCAAGCGCACAGCGGCGCGGCTGTCCGGCTGGCTGCAGATTGCGCTGGCGTGCCTGGTGCTGATCGATGTGGCGCGCCGCGGCTGGTTTGGCAGCGAGCCGGTCGGTGCGTGGATGATTGGTGTCGCAGCAGTGGCCCTGATCGCCAACGTGACCTGTCTGTGGCTGATCAGAAAGCACCGCGACGGTGAGGTGCACATGCGCGCGGCGTGGATATTTTCAGCCAATGATGTGATCGCCAACGCCGGTGTCATTCTTGCCGGTGTGCTCGTGCTGGCCACAGGGTCACGATGGCCGGATCTGGTCATCGGCCTGATCGTCGCGCTGGTGGTATTGAGCGGCGGGATACGGATTTTGCGCGACGCGCAAGCAGACGGGGCGCAAAGCTGATGGGCGCGGGGCACGATCACGGGAGGCAGTCGAGCACGCGCACGCTGTTGATTGCGCTAGTTGTCACCACCGGGTTCGCAATCGTCGAGGCCATTACCGGCTGGCTGGCCAATTCCCTGGCGCTGATCGGCGATGCCGGACACATGCTGACTGACAGCATGGCGCTGGCGGTGGGTGCGCTGGCTGCGTGGGCCGCCAAACGACCGCCTACCGCGGCGTTGAGCTATGGCTGGCAACGCACCGAGGTGCTCGGCGCGCTATTCAACGTCGTGTTCATGTACGTGATCGTCGCGTTCATTGTGGTTGCGGCGATTCAGCGGTTGATCGATGCGCCGGATGTTGAAGGCGGGTCGGTGCTGCTCGTCGGAACCTTGGGCCTGCTCGTGAACATCGGCGTCGCCTGGCTGCTGGCACGGGGCGAACAAACACTCAACACACGCGGGGCGATGCTGCATGTGATGGGCGATTTGCTCGGTTCAGTCGCTGCGGTGGGCTCAGGCGTTGTTGTCCTCACCACGGGGTGGATGCCGATTGACCCGCTCCTTTCGCTTTTGATTTGCGTATTAATCGTGATCTCATCTACCAAGCTGCTCATGGAGACCCTGCGCGTCGTTATGGCGGGCGTCCCCAAAGGGGTCAGCTTGACTGAGGTCCGTGCGGCGATAAAAGTCAGTCACCCGGCCGTCACCGGCGTGCATCATCTGCATGTATGGGAGGTGTCTTCACGTAGCCGCGCTTTGTCCGCGCATATTGAGATGCAAGAGCTGGACGAATGGCCGCAGGTGTTGGAGCAGATCGCCGAGATGCTCAATGCGAGATTCGGCATCGATCATCCTACGCTCCAGCCGGAGCTGCTTTGCGACGACCTCGGGCACGGCCATTCGCATCCTCAGGAATGAGGGGGCGCTTGTTCCGGCGGTGACGCGACATTAGAACGGCATCTGTGCTGGGGATTGGCGAGCGGCAAGGCGCCGCTTGGTCGTGTCGCTATTGCGGCTTCAGCCGGCCCTTGAAGTCCGGCAGCGGCCGGGCGGCGGCCTCGGCCTGCGTTTCGGCTACGCCGTTCTGCGCGATGTCGCGGATCAGCCATTCCATCTCGCTGATCTCGCGCCGCTGCGCGCGAATGATCTCGTCGGCGAGTTCGCGCACGCGCACGTCGTGTATCTGCGCGCGTTCGCTGGTCAGGATCGCGATGGAATGGTGCGGAATCATCGCGCGCATGTACGAGCTGTCGTCCACGGTGCTCTGGCTGCGCACCAGCCACAACGCACCGGCGAACAGCACGACGCTGCCGATGTAAATGGCCGCGTTCGCCCCCTTGCTCGTGTACATCGGCAGCATGAAGCTCAGCATCACCACCGCCATGGCCGCCGCCATCAGCAGCGTCATGTAGCCGCGCGTCTCGCTCCAGCGCACATGGTCGAGCGCGTAGGTGTTCAGGTACATGAAGGCGAGCATCACCACCGACGAGGTGGCCACCATGGCCAGAAAGCGCCAATAGGACATTTTCACTGGAAGTCTCCTGTTGTAAGTGTGGTGGTCATGCGGGCTGAGCGGCGTCGCTGGTTTGGCCCTTGCGGGCCTCTTTCGCGAAGCCGCTGTCGGTCGCCAGCGCATGCAGGAACGACGCCGAACAGCTGATCATCAGAAAGCCGTTCAGCGATTCGATGCCGGCCAGCATGCGCAGCTGCTCGGTGGGGTAGATGTCGCCCAGCCCCAGCGTGTTGAAGTTGACCAGCGAGAAATAGAAGTAGTCGAGTGCCGACATCGGCAGCTCGGCCTTGTCGAAGCCGCCAAGGCCGATGGCCGCCCCGCCGGCGAAGCCGGCCGCATACAGCGCGGCCTCCAGGCAATGCACCAGCACGATGATTTCGCCGGCGACGAGCATGCGTACGCCATAGCCCCAGCGCCTGGCCGCCACGCGCCGCAGCACCGGCAGCAGCAAGTAAAAATGCACCAGCACCGTGCCGGCAACCAGCGTCAGCGACAGCAAGGCCGCGGTGGTCGTGGGGCCCATGGCGGTCTACAGGCGCAGCAGCATGTACAGCGCCATGCCGACCATCATCAGGTTTTCGGTCAGTGACACGAAGCCCAGCGGCACGTTGCTGTTGCCGCCGACGCAGGCGCATTTGAGTTCGCGCTTGTCGATGTAGACCGCCTTGAACACCGAAATGGCCCCTTCGGTGCCGATGAACAGCGCCACCAGCGCCACCAGTGGCACGAAGGCGCCCGTCAGCATGCCGATGCCGGCAAAGGCTTCGGCGAATGCGTACACGTAGGCGTATGGCACCCAGCGCTGACTCAAAAGGTCGTAGGGCAGAAACTGGAATGAAAAGGCTTCCAGATCCTTGAGCTTCTGCAGTGCCAGCAGGCACATGCCGAAGGCAATGAACCATTTCAGCGTCTCGTAGCGGAACAAATCGCCGCCGGTGGCCCAGGCCAGCGCCAGCGCCATCAGTGCCGCCATGCCGAACAGCGCGATGACGGGCTGGTAGGTTGTTTCGTCCTCATCGTCGGCTATGCCGAAGTGCTTGCGCAGATCGTCGTAGCCCCCGATCCTTTGGCCGTCGATGAAGGCCTGCGGCGTGGTCTTCACGTTGTGTTCGCGCTTGAAGGCTTCCGTTTCCTCGCGCGTGGTCAGCCGGTGGTCCTCGATGTCGTAGCCGCGGCTTTTCAGCAGGTGGCGCGACTTCAGGCCATAAGGGCAGATGTGCCCTTCCATGTCCATGCGGTACAGCTTGGCGGTCTTCTTCATGAATCGCCTCCTCTTTCTTGCTGGGTTGGTGTGTTTGCCGACGAATCGGGAAGGTTGTAATTGGGATCGTCGCCGCGGGCCTCGCCGTGCAGTCTCAGGAATACCGCTGTAATTGCGAACACCGCGGCCACGCCGCCCACCCCGATCCAGACGATCATCGGATCGCTGTCCAGCTTCATCCACAGAAAGGCGAGCAGCGCGACGGCATCAAGGACGATGGCGGCGACGATGATGGCTGGCCGCGCCCCGGTGTCTGCGCGCAAGTGGCGCAGCAGCCCCCAGTGGATGGCGATATCCATGACCAGATAGAAAATCGCGCCAAGCGAGGCGATGCGGGCCAGGTCGAAGAGCAAGGTCAGGATCGAGGCGATCACGACCGTGTAGACCAGGGTGTGCAGCTGGATCCGACCGGGCATGCCAAAGTGGCGATGCGGCACCAGCTCCATCTTCGTCAGCATCGCCAGCATGCGGGACACGGCAAACACGCTGGCCAGCAGGCCGGAGGCGGTGGCGATGATGGCCACCCCGACTGTCAGCCAAAGGCCGTACTGCCCGAGTACCGGCCGCGACGCTTCGGCCAGCGAGTAATCGCGGGCGGCGATGATCTCGTCAATGGACAGCGTAGAGCCCACGGCCCAGGCCACCGCCAGGTAGACGACGAGGCACAGCACCAGCGAAACGATGATCGCTCGGCCAACGTTTCGTTCAGGATTCTCCACCTCATCGCCGGAATTGGTGATCGTGGTGAAACCCTTGTAAGCCAGAATGCCCAGCGCCACAGCCGCCATGAAACTGGCCAGGCCGGGGTCCCCATCGGCTGTCGTCGCGGCCTCGAGCGGCCGATAACCGAAGTCTGCGTACCACAGCGTGACCCCGGCAAACAGCAGGATGCCGCCGACTTTGGCAATCGCCGCCACCATCGAAATCGTGCTGATCCAGCGATTGGTGGCGACGTTGACAGTGAACGCGAACACGATCAGGGCTACCCCCAGCCAGGGCACGAGTGCGCTGTCTTCGGACAGTCCGAAAGGCTGCAGGACGTAGGTACCGAAGGTGCGGGCGACCAGGCTCTCGTTGATGACCATCGACAGAGCCATCAGCAGGGCACAGCCCCCGGTGATCACGCTGCGGCCATAGGCCTTACTGAGGTACATCGCGATGCCGCCGGCAGAGGGATAGGCCGCGGACAGCTGCACGTAGCTGTAAGCCGAGAAAGCACTGACCACCGCGGCCAGGACGAAAGCCAGTGGATACCAAGCACCTGCCAGTTCCGCGATCTGCCCCGTCAAGGCGAAAATGCCCGCGCCGATCATGACCCCCGTGCCCATTGCGATCACCGCGAACAGGCTCAGGCTGCCGGCCTTGTAGTCGTTCTGGCCACTCATGTGCGGTCCCCGGAGACAGGGGGTGTGGCCCCACGCCATGCGTGACCATGGTGGGCGTAGGGTCGCCGCTCGCTGGCGGCATCCCCGTACAGCCACACGGTGTAAGGATCGATGCGGTCTCCGACTTCCATGCCCGGCGAGCCGATCGGCATGCCGGGCACGGCCAGTCCGGCGGCGTAGGGCTTCTCGCGCAACAGACGCAGCACGTCCTGCGCGGGCACGTGGCCTTCGATCACGTAATCGCCAACCGTGGCGGTGTGGCACGAGGCCATCGCCTGCGGCACCCCGAGCTGCGCTTTGCGCATGCCCATCTGCTGGTCGTCGACGACGGCGAGCTCGAATCCGTGTTCGCGCATGTGGTCCACCCATTTCGCGCAGCAGCCACAAGTCGGGCTCTTGTAGACGGTCACCAGCGGCCGTGCAGGCGCCTGAACAGCCGCCGCCTGCGTCCTGGGAGCAGGGGGCTCCGAACCCGCCTGCGCAGCGAGGGTGGCCTTTGCGTCGTCCTCGGCGCAGGCTACCAACGCGGTGGCCAGAAACATGGGCAGCAGCAAAGTCGCGGCCCGGGGATAGGCTTGTCCGAACACTGTCAATTCTCCATCGCTCGTGAGGACCAGTGGATGTGCGTAACGCGCCAGCCCTGCGGCCCCTCGCGCAACAGCAGGGTTTCGGTGCTGCGGTAGCTCGACGATTCGCTCTGGCTTTGGCTCTCCACATCGGAGCGCGTGGCCACGACGGCGGTATCGGACTGTTGCCATACCTGCCTGAAGGCGCGCCGCGCGCTTGCCTTGGCGGCGAAGGCCATGTCGGCTGCCAAGTGATGGGCGGAGTATTCTTCCCAGCCGGTTTCCTGGCCGCCCTGCTCGAAGATCAGCACTTGCGGATGCAGCAGCTGCCGCACCCGCTCGGCGTCGCCCGCCGCCAATGCGGCGAACAAGGCATCACTGACTTGCGCCGGGCCGAGTTCGCTGGCGGGCAGCATGGCCGCCGCCTGCATCGCTTGGGCGTGACTCGATGGCTCTCCGCCGTCGCCCCCGGCGCCCATGTCGCCGTGGTGACCGCCGGAGGCCTTGTCGTCTTCGCCATGGTCGTGATCGTGGTCGTGGTCGTGGTCGTGGTCGTGCCCGTCGTCCCGGCGGGGCCCGTCCGCGCCGGACTGGCGGCCGCCGCCCGGCCCGTGGCTGTGGTCGTGCCCGTCGTCACCCGTCAAGCCCCGACCCGCGGCCACCATTTTTCGGTAGCCCATGGTGTCGAGATCGCGCGCGGCTTCCAGAAAGGCGACCAGCTCCCACAATGTGCCGTCGCTGTGCGTGGGTCCGAAGGCCGGCATGCCCGTCATGCGTACCCCGTGGCGCAGCACGTAGAAGGCTTCCGCGGGCGTGCGGCGGTGCAGCAGCTCGTCCAGACGCGGCGGCGCGGGATTCATGCCCTGCACCTGCACGCTGACCGCGTGGCCCGGTGGGGTGTGGCAGGAGGCGCACATGTCGTCAAAGGCCGAGGCCCCCGCCCGTGCGCGCGCGGCGTCGTTCCAGCCCTGGGGCCGCGACACGCCCTGCGCCCGCCGCGCCAGGGCCGATTCGTAGGCCGAATGCACCAGATTGCGCCACCAGCCGGACTCGGCCGGCACCGCCGTGATGGGCGCATAACCCCCCACGGTCAGCGCCAGCACCAGCAGCAGCCCCAGAACGACAACCGTGCCCATACCAAGGAGAAACTGCTTCATCACCGACCCCCTGTCACTAGAACCACACGCGCAGGCCGGCCACGAAGACCGATTCGCTGGTCTCCCCGCCTGCTGCCTCGATCAGATCGGCGCTGTCACCGAATGCCCGCTCCCATTGCCAGCCGATGTAGGGCGCGAACTCGCGCTTGATCAGGTAGCGCAGACGCAGGCCAGCCTCGCCCTCTGTCAACCCGGCACCGATCAGCTGCTGCGGTTCGTCACGCAGGTGGGCGCCTGCCTCGATCACCCCCTGCAGGATCAGCCGGTTCGTGATCAGAAACTCGCGCTCCAGCTCCAGCTCCAGTGCCTGCTGGCCTTCGGTGAAGTACGCAGTCAGCTCCGTTTCGAGCCAGTACGGGGCCAGGCCCTGAATGCCGACACCCAGCCAGTGGCGCGGCGACTGGCCTTCGCCGTCGTCGCGGCGCAGGCCAATCAGCGCTTCCCACCACCGGGCAAAGGCCCGTCCATAGTGCAGCTCCGCGCGTGCCTGTTCCCACGACCCGTCGTGCCACGCGCCATCGGCCCGCAGCCACAGGCGGTTGAAGTCGTAGCCCAGCCAGCCGTCCACCTCCAGCGCGCCCTGAGGTTCATCGGCTTCGGGCATCCACTCCAGACGGTCGAACAGCAGGTGGCCGATCAGCGGGCCGCGCATGTGCTCGCGCAGATCAAACACGCCCAAGTCCGGAAAGGCCGCCTCCAGCGCCTCCTTGGTCGGAGGAGGCAGGTAGGGCAGCGCCGGCTCGGCACCACCGGCCGCCCTGTTGCGAGGGACCTCCCGGGCGGCTGATGCGCGCTTGTCCACACCGGCGGCACCGTGCTGGCCGTGCTGGCCGTGCTGGCCGTGCTGGCCGTGCTGGCCGTGCTGGCCGTGCTGGCCGTGCTGGCCGTCATCAGTGTGTCCCGTTGGGGGGGGCGCCCCATGCTGATGCGCCCCATGCTGATGCGCGCTTGCGCCCGACGGCCGGTCCGATTCCGGTTTGCCATGCCCGCCCTCATGCATCTGGGCAAAGACCGGCGCCGCAAGGGCACACGCCGCAAGAGCTGCCGCGGCCATACCGCAGCGTGTGAACTGTGCATTACACATCGATCCGCACCTCTCGCATCATGCCCGCTTCCATGTGGTAGAGCAGATGGCAGTGGTAGGCCCACCGCCCCAGCGCGTCGGCCGTCACGAGATAGCTGCGTCGCGTGCCCGGCGGCATCGTCACCGTGTGCTTGCGCAGCATGAAATCGCCGTTTTCGTCGACGACGTCACTCCACACGCCATGCAGGTGGACCGGGTGCTCCATCATCGTGTCGTTGACCAGCGTGATCATCACGCGCTCGCCATAGCGCAGCCGCAGAGGTTCGGAATCCGCAAAGCGGATGCCGTCGAAGGACCACACGTAGCGCTCCATGTGGCCGGTCAGGTGCAGCTCGATTTCGCGCGATGGCGGACGACCGTCCGGGTCGGCGAATGTGGTGCGCATGTCGGCGTAGGTGAGCACACGGCGGCCGTTGTTGCGCAGGCCGATGCCGGGATCGTCCAGCTTCGGCTTGGGCGTCATCGTCAGCATGTCCACGCCGGGGTTGCCATACTCGCTGGGCGCATGGCGCAGCGTGCCCAGACCATGCACCGCCGGCATGCCGGCGGCGTGTCCGTCGCCATGTCCGGCATGTGCGGCGTCGGCCTGCCCCGCAGGCCGCTTCATGGCCCCGTGGCCGGCGTGCTCGTGCCCGCCTGACGCCGCCGCATGACCGGCATGCTCTGCGCCGCCGCCCGCGACATGTGCGTCGGACGACTTGCCGGCACGTGGGATGGCGCCGCCGTGGGACATGGCAGGCATCTCATGACCGCCACCGCCACCGCCACCGCCACCGCCGCCGTGGCCGCCGTGGCCGCCGTGGCCGCCGTGACCCATGTCGGCCATCGTCAGCATCGGCCGCGGATCCAGTTCCGGCACCGCCGCCTCCATGCCGGCGCGGGGTGCCAGGGTGCCACGGGCATAACCCGTGCGATCCGAGGACTGGGCGAAAATCGTGTAGGCACCGTCGCGGGGCCGCACCAGCACATCGATGGTCTCGGCCACGGCAATGCGGAACTCATCAACGCTGACCGGGTGCACGGGCTGGCCGTCCGCCGCGATGACCGTCATCTCGAGCCCGGGGATGCGCACGTCGAAAAAGCTCATCGCCGCCCCGTTGATGAAGCGCAGGCGCACTGTCTCGCCGGGCTTGAACAGACCGGTCCAGTTGCCCGCCGGCGCCTGGCCATTCATCAGATAGGTGTAGGTGTGGGCGGACACATCGGCCAGGTCGGTGGCCATCATGCGCATCTCGCCCCACATCGCGCGCTCCTGCATCGTGGCGATCAGGCCGTTCTGGCGCACGTCGCGGAACAGATCGCCGAGCGTGTACTGGTCGAAGTTGTAGTAGTCCGACACCTTTTTCAGCGTGGCGAACACGTGGTAGGGGTCTTCGTCGGTCCAGTCGGACAGCATCACCACGTAGTCGCGGTCCGCCCGGTGCGGGTCGGGTTCGCGCGGCTCGATGACCAGCGGGCCATAGTGGCCGAGCTGCTCCTGAAACCCGGAATGGCTGTGGTACCAATACGTGCCGGACTGGCGCACCGTGAAGCGGTAGCGGAAGGTGTCGCCGGGCAGGATGCCGACGAAGGACATGCCCGGCACGCCATCCATGTTGGCGGGCAACAGAATGCCGTGCCAGTGGATCGAGGTGTGCTGCGCCAGGTTGTTCGTCACGTCCAGCGTGACGGTGTCCCCTTCACGCCAGCGCAGCAGGGGGCCGGGTACGCCGCCGTTGATGGTCGTGGCCATGCGCTCACGGCCGGTGAAGTTCACCGGCGTGCGGCCGATGTCCAGACGAATATGCGGCCCGTGCAATTCCGGCAGGCCGGACGGGCCGATGGCGCCGGCGGCCGGCGATCCAGTGGTGGCGCCCGCCACGGCGGGTCCGAAGGCGGCCGCGGCGCCGCCGCTGGCCAGCCCCTGCACGAAGCGACGCCGCGCGGGGTTGTGTAGAAAGCTCATGCGTGAAGATCCCGTGACAGTGTGTCGAACCGGGCGCAATGGCGGCGATGCGGGCCTTAGAGATGCCCCATCGCGGCGCGACGCGCCAGGCACTGAGCGCACGCAGGCGTGCGCGCGGGATCAGGCGGCGGGAGGCCTCAGCAGCGGCAGGCGATGGGCCGGAAGAATGTGCGGCACCTGGGGCGGTCGTAGTGATGGCGCATGCACCGCGAGGTCCTGAGCGAACTCTTGCTCCGGCACACTGAGTTGCAGCATCTCCAGGCAGTCGCTGAGGCAATCTGCGTCCATGGCCGTGCCAGACGACACCGTGTCGTTACCGGACGAAGAGGTACTTGGTATCTGCGCGTCTTCGTGACAATTGTCGATGGAGCCGACTGCGGTCCCGCTGGGGGACTGCACGGTTTCGGCGTGCGCCATGGAGGCCCCGCCGGCTTGAGCACAGCACAGCATCGCGGCCTGTGACACGGGCACAACGAGCGCGAACACCACCAGCAGTAGCGGCAGCACGCGGTTATTTCGCAGGCCGGTCAACATGGCGCGGATTAGCGCACAGCAACACGCTGGGGTCAAGGTCGGCGTGACCGTAGTCCCGATTGTCGGCCCTCAGATGGATCGGGCGGCGCCGCAGCAGATCTAGCCGCACGGCGATAGCGGGGGCAGCGGGTGTTGGGCGCCGTTCGCCAACCCGTACAAAGCCCGTCGTCGGCTCCGACCCACAAGGGCAGGCCGCTTGAGGACGCCCGAACTGTTTACGCGCCCGGAAGGCATTGCGGGAGGCAACAATGCGAAGCGCTGGCCGACACAACACCCGGGCGAGGGCCTTCACGCCGCGCCGGGGACATGGCAGCTGGCAACCTCAGGGTCAAGCGGGCCAGCCGCCGGGTAGCCCGCCTTCTCGAGTGCGGGCAGGAAGGCCTCGCGCGGCTTGCCCGACTGCACCTCGATCTGGCGGGACCTGGGGTCGGCCCACACCTCCGCGTCCGCGTCGACGGAGTGGATGGCCGTGGTCACGCGCTTTACGCAACCTCCGCAGGTCAGGTTCTCGATATGAAATTGCATCGGTTTTGCTCCAGCGATGGATACGACGCCCGCCACGATAGTCCTTGCCATCGTGGGAAGGTCAAGGGGTGAGTATCAAAAAAAAATGCTTGACCTTCCCACGGCTGGAAGCTCTACGCTGCATGGCGATGATGCGTCCACCCGAACGGAGTAAGCGCCATGACATCGCCTTCTACGAGATCGCATTCGGTCAGCCTGGCCATCGAGGGCATGAGCTGTGCCTCCTGCGTCAGCCGGGTGGAGCGCGCGTTAAGCGCGGTGCCAGGCGTCACGCAAGCCCAGGTGAACCTCGCCACCGAGCGTGCGGATGTGCGCCTCGATGGCCCTCCTGACCGCGCGGCGCTGGTCAGGGCTATCCATGATGTCGGCTACGAGGTGCGAGCCAGTCGCATCGAGCTCGGCGTGAAGGGCATGAGCTGTGCGTCCTGCGTGGGCCGCGTCGAACACGCGCTGCGAGCCGTCCCGGGCGTGGCACACGCCAGCGTTAATCTTGCGACTGAGCGGGCAAGCGTGCGGGGCACCGCAGATGCCGTCGCCCTGGTCGCGGCCATTCACGAGGTGGGCTACGAAGCGCGCGAGCTTACCGCCCCGTCCGCCACCACCGATCCCGCCGCAGATCAGCGCGAGGCGGAGCGCCGAAACCTGCGTCGGAGCGTCATTCTCGCGGGTCTACTCACGCTGCCGGTCTTCGTCCTGGAAATGGGCAGCCATGTCATTCCGGGGCTTCACGACCTCATCATGGCGACCCTGGGGATGCGGTTGAACTGGATGTTGCAGTTCGCCTTGACCTCGCTCGTCCTTTTCGGCCCCGGGCGGCACTTCTACACCAAGGGGGTCCCGGCCTTGTTGAGGGGCGCGCCGGACATGAACAGCCTCGTCGCAGTCGGCACCTCGGCGGCATATCTCTACTCCTGTATCGCCCTCTTTGCGCCCGCGGTGTTGCCCGAGGCGACGGTCAACGTGTACTTCGAGGCGGCGGCGGTGATCGCCACTCTGATCTTGGTGGGCCGCTGGATGGAGGCGCGAGCCAAGGGCCGCACCTCGGAGGCGATCACGCGCCTGGTGGGGCTTCAATCGAAGACGGCACGGGTGCGACGTGAGGCTGGGGTGATCGAGATCGCCATTGGCGAGGTCGTACGAGGCGACATCGTTGAGGTCCGTCCCGGCGAGCGCGTGCCAGTCGATGGTGAGGTCATCGAGGGCAAGAGCTATATCGACGAATCGATGATCACCGGCGAGCCGGTGCCAGTTGCCAAGGCCAACGGGGCAATGGTGGTCGGCGGCACCGTCAACCAGACCGGCAGCCTCGGCGTCCGGGCAACCGCCGTGGGCGGCGATTCAATGCTCGCGCAGATCATTCGGATGGTGGAAGAGGCTCAGGGATCCAAGCTGCCGATCCAGGCGCTTGTGGACAAGGTGACGCTGTATTTCGTGCCAGCGGTTATTGCGCTTGCACTCCTGACCTTTGCGGTCTGGTTCGTCTTCGGGCCCGAACCCGCCCTGACCTTCAGCCTCGTGAACGCTGTCGCCGTCCTGATCATCGCCTGTCCCTGCGCCATGGGCCTGGCCACGCCGACCTCAATCATGGTGGGCACCGGACGTGCCGCCGAGTTGGGCGTCCTCTTTCGCAAGGGGGAAGCGCTGCAGCTTCTCAAGGAGGCCCGCGTCGTCGCCTTCGACAAGACCGGCACGCTTACCGAAGGTGAGCCGCGCATGACCGACCTGACGGTCGCCGACGCATTTGACCGGGACGACGTCCTGGCCCGCGTGGCGGCGGTCGAGGCGAAGTCGGAGCACCCGATCGCGCGCGCCATTGTCGCGGCGGCCAAGAAGGAGCGACTGCAGCTGCATGAGATTCGCGATTTCGACAGCGTGACCGGAATGGGTGTCGTCGCGACAGCGGGTGGTCAGAGGGTCGAGGTTGGTGCGGACCGCTACATGGCTGCCCTCGGTCACGACTTGTCAGTCTTCGCCGACACCGCCGGGCGCCTTGCGGATGAGGGAAAATCACCGATTTATGCGGCCGTGGGCGGCCAGCTCGCCGCAATTGTCGCCGTGGCGGACCCGGTCAAGGAGACCGCGCCCGAAGCGCTCCGCGCGCTGCACGATCTTGGCCTCAAGGTCGCGATGGTAACCGGCGACAATCGCCGCACGGCGATGGCGATCGCCCGCAGGCTGGGCATCGATGAGGTTGTGGCCGAGGTCCTCCCGCAGGGCAAGGTAGAGGCGATCAAGGCGCTGAAGGCGGAGCATGGGCGTATCGCGTTTGTCGGCGACGGCATCAACGACGCGCCTGCGCTCGCCGAGGCGGATGTGGGGCTTGCGATCGGGACGGGCACCGATGTGGCGATAGAGGCGGCGGACGTTGTGCTGATGTCGGGCACTCTCCGGGGCGTGCCGAATGCCATTGCGCTCTCGAACGCCACCATCCACAACATCCGGCAGAACCTGTTCTGGGCGTTTGCCTACAACGCTGCGCTGCTGCCGCTCGCCGCGGGAGCGCTGTACCCGGTCTTCGGCCTCTTGCTCTCGCCGATATTCGCGGCGGCCGCGATGGCGCTGTCTTCGGTTTTTGTCCTGGGAAACGCGCTGAGGCTCCGGCGCTGGAAAGCGCCATCCCGGGACGAGGCTCCGCGCGCTGCCGATCTCGACCCGCGACGCGTGGGCCCGGCGCGATGAGGGCGGTCAAGTTCGACGCGGGAGCCGTGTGTCCACCTGGCGGCTGCAGTCACGCGCAGCCACGTCGTCCCTCCACGCACCTCGCGGCACCGCCGCCGCCGTGCTGGTCCCGTCGAGCAGCCCGAGGCGGCGCTGCTTTTACCCCTGGCCCTGGCCGGGCCCAGAAGCAGGCCACGCGCGACGATCAAGCGCTCGACCGCAAGCGCGCGGATGGGGGGCAGGTGGCAGGACTGGCGCGGATGCCAAGGTGCAGCCGAGAATCCTGCGAGGGCGAGCATGGGCGATGAGGAGGAGAGAGATCGTGAATATCGGTGATGCGGCCAAGGCCTCAGGCGTGTCGGCAAAGATGATCCGCTACTACGAGGAGACCGGGCTGATTCCGCCAGCGGGCCGCAGCGCCTCCGGCTATCGGGTCTATACGGCCGAGGATGTCCACGGGCTGCGTTTTATCCGCCGAGCGCGGGACCTGGGCTTTTCCGTCAAGGGGATTGCGGGGCTCCTCGACCTCTGGCGCGATCGCTCCCGTCGGAGTGGCGACGTCAAGCGTCTCGCGCTTGCGCATGCGGCGGGTCTGAGGCAGAAGATCAGTGCGCTGGAGGCGATGGCGGAAACGCTCGAAACGCTCGCGCATCACTGTCACGGAGATGATCGCCCGGACTGCCCCATTCTGGGCGATCTGGAAAAGGACCATCCGGTCGAATCCGCCGCGCAGCCGCCCGCCGCCGGCGATGGACTCAGGGCGCTCGGAGGACAGCCCCGCTCGCCTCGCCAGCGCGCCCGGTGATCTCCTGGCACTCCCGGATTTGACGTGGCAGCGGTGTGCAGGCCCACCGTGTCACCAGAACGCGCGACTAGCCCCGCCGCTGCCGCCACTCCAGCACGCTGGTCAGCAGCACCGGCAGAAAGCTCAGCGTCACCACGGTCGAGAACAGCAGGCCGAAGAGCACAATGGCGCCCACGCCGCGGTAGAGCTCGGTGCCGGCGCCGGGCACGAAGACGAGCGGGGACAGGCCGAAGATGGTGGTGATCATGGACATCAGGATCGGCCGCAACCGCGAGCGCACGGCGTGCAGCACGGCTTGCTGCACGGCCACGCCGCGTTCGCGCAGGTAGTGGCGCGCCTGGTCGACGATGAGGATGGGGTTGTTGACCACGGTGCCGAGCAGGATCAGAAAGCCCAGCATCGAGATCATGTCGAAGGGCTGGCGCACGAAGAGGTTCATCAGCGCCAGGCCGGCGATGCCGCCGGCGATGCCCAGCGGCACGGTGGTCAGAATCAGTAGCGGGTAGCCCCAGTGGGTGAAGATGGCCACCAGCAGCAGGTAGCTCAGCACCACGGCCACCGCGAAGTTGCCGCTCAGCGCGGCGCGGGTGGCGTCGAGCTGGTCGGCGGCGCCGGAAATATCCAGCGCCACGCCCGCCGGGATCGCGCCCTCGGCCTGCAGCGTGTCCAGCACCTGCGTCTGCACCAGCGCCACGGCGTCCTCCAGCGCGATTTCGCGCGGGGCGATGATGTTCAGCGTGACCGTGCGCTGGCCGTTGATGCGGCGGATCTCGTCGGTGTCGGCCACCTCGACAAACTCGGCCAGCGCGCCCAGCGGCAGCACGCCGGCCGCGGTGTACAGCGGCTGCTCGGCCAGTTGCTGCAGGTTGACCGCCGAGCCCTCGGCCGCGTAGAGCGCGATGTCCACCTTGTCGTCGCCGATGATGAATTCGTCGACGAAGGCCCCGTCGCTGAGCGCGGCCACGGCATAGGCCAGGTCGCGGGCGTCCAGGCCGAGCTCGGCCAGGCGCACCCAGTCGGGCCGCACCTGCACCAGCGGCTGGGTCAGCGACAGCGAGGAGGGCTCGGAGCCGATCTGCGGGTCGCCCAGTACCTCATCGGCCTTGGCGTAGACGGCCTGCGCCGCCGTGAACAGATCCGGCAGTGCGGCGCCGGAGATGTCGACGTTCACGCTGCGGGTGCCGCCATCGTTGCTGCTGATGATCGAGCCCCGCGCGGCAAAGGCCCGCATGCCGGGCTCGGCGCGAAAGCGCTGGGTCAGCGCCGTCATCAGGTCGTTGATCTGCCCGGGGTCCACGGTCTCGGCGATGATCCGCAGCCCGCCCGGATCGACGCTGAGATTCATGTAGGCCATCGCCGGCACGGGCACGTCGCCACGCGCAAAGCGCGCCGGGTCGTCGCCGACATAGGGCTGCAGTTCCTCCTGCAGGCGCAGCGCCACGCGGCGCATCTCGGTCAGGTTGTAGCCGGGCGGGGCGATCATGCGGGCGAAGGTCTTGGGCTCCTCGCCCTCGGGCAGGTATTCGGCCGGCGGGGTCAGGCCGATCAGGATTGCCGCCGTCAGCGCCACCACGCCGCCCAGGTAGGCCGCGCGGCGCGCCGGCGTGGCAATCAGCCAGCCCACCGCCCCCACGGTGCGCGCGGCCAGGCCCGCGTCGGCGGCCTCGCTGGTGGAGGCCGCGCCGGCGCCGGCCAGGCTCGGCGCGTCGCGAAAGCGCAGCCGGGTGCTGGCCGCCGGCACCAGTGTCAGGGCGACCAGCATCGACACGCCGATGGCCGCGGCGATGGCTACCGCCACATCCGAATAGAGCTGGCCGGCTTCCTGCGCAATGAACAGGATCGGCGCAAAGACCAGCACCGTGGTCATCGTCGAAGCCAGCACCGCGGCCCAGACGCGGCGCACCCCGGCGGCGGCCGCGGCCAGCGGCGCCATGCCGCGGCGGCGCTCGCGCTCGATGGCCTCCAGCACCACGATGCTGTTGTCCAGCGTCATGCCGATGGAAAAGGCCACGCCGGCCAGCGAGATCACGTTGATGGTGCGGCCAAAGGCCAGCAGGCCCAGAAAGGCGGCAATGGTGCAGATGGGGATGCCCATCACGCCCACCAGCGTGGCCGGCAGCCGGCGCAGGAAGCCGTACATCACCAGCGTGGCCAGCAGCGCGCCCAGCGCCAGGTTCTGCCAGACATTGCGGATCGAGGCCTCGACGTATTTCACGTCGTCGGTCAGCAGCCGCAGGCGCAGGCCCACCGGCGCGAGCACCCGCGTGTTGATCTCGTCGATCACCGGCAGCAGGTCGCGCTTGATCTGCACCACGTTCGAGCCGGCCAGGCGCCGCACCGACAGCCCAATCGCCTGCTCGCCGTCGGTGTAGGACAGCCGCTGCGGCTCAAAATGGTCCAGCTCCACGCGGGCCACGTCGCCCAGCCGCAGCAGCGCCTCGCCGCGCCGCGCGATGATCAGGGCCCGCAGCTCCTCCAGGTCGCGAAAGCGCCCGGTGGTGCGCAGCAGGTAGCGGCGCTTGCCGCTGTCCACATCGCCGGCCGAGAGGTCGCGGTTACGGCTGCGGATGCGTTCACGCAGCTCGGCCAGGCTGATGCCCAGCTCGGCCAGCCGCGCCGCATCGACGTAGATCTGGATCTGCCGCGGCGCGCCGCCGCCCACCTCCACGCGGGCCACGCCGGACACGCGCTCCATGCGCGGCCGCACGTGGTCCTCCACGAAGTCCTGCATCAGGTCCAGGTCGAGGCCCAGCGGGTTGCCGGCCTCGGCCGTGACCCGCAGGTACATGAAGGAATTCTGCGAAAAGGAGCTGGCCGAGACGGTCGGCTCGTCCACGTTCTCGGGGTAGTCCGGCACCTGCGCCAGCGCGTTGTTGACCTCCAGCAGCGCGCGCGTGATGTCCACGCCGAAGGGGAATTCCAGCTCGATGTCGGCGCGGCCGGAGCTGGCACGCGACTTCAGCCGCGCCAGCCCGGGGATCGCGCGCAGGTAGGTTTCCTGCTCGATCAGGATGTCCTGCTCAATGTCCTGCGGGGTGGCGCCCGGCCAGCGCGTCTCCACCGAGATGCGCCGCACCTCGAGGTCGGGAATCATCTGCACCGGCACGCGGAAGGTGGCCATCAGCCCCAGCACGCAGAGCACCAGGGCGATGACCGTCAGCAGCGTGCCGCGGGCGAGCAGCCTCTCGATCATGGCCCGGTCCCGTTCCCGGCATCACTCCAGGCGCGGGCCTGCACCTCGCGGCCGGGCTGCAGCGCCTCATTGCCGCGCACCACGACCCGGTCGCTCGCCTGCAGACCATCCAGCACCAGCACGGCATCACCGCTGCGCGCGCCCAGCGTGACCGGGCGCCGCTGCGCCTGCTGCTGCTCGTCGACCAGCCACACGATGTGGCTGCCATCGGGGAAGCGCTGCACGGCGTCGAAGGGGATGCGCAGCGCGTTCTGCGTGCCGGGCAGTTCCAGCCGCACGGTGGCCGACAGCCCCGGGGTCACGGCGGCGGGCGCGGCCTCGGCATCGAGCTGCAGCAGGAAGCTGCGCGAATTGGCGTCGACGATGGGCAGCTGCGCACGCACCGGGGCGGTCAGCTCCAGGCTCAGGGCGGGAATCGTGACCTGCGCCTCGCGCACGCCGTTCAACGCGGCCAGCCGGCGCTGCGGTACCTGCACCTCGATGCGTCGCGGGGCCAAGCCCACCAGCTCCAGCGCGGCCTCGCCGACAGCCAGCCAGGCCCCCGGCGCCACCTCGCGGCGGCGCACGACACCGGCGAAGGGGGCGCGCAGCGTGTGCCGCGACAGGCGCTCCGCCTGCTCGGCCTGCAGGGCGCTCAGCCGGGCCACGCGGGCGGCGGCCAGCTCGGCGCCGGCCTGGCGCGCCTGGGTCTCGGTTTGCGGCAGGTCGCCGCGGCCGGCGACCTTGCGCGCCTCGGCGACCAGGCGGCGGGCCTCGGCCAGCTCGGCGCGGGCTTCGTCCAGCGCGGCCGATTGCGCCTGCAGCGCCAGCCGGGCCAGTTCGCGGTCCAGCTGCAGCAGCGGCGCGCCGGCCTCGACACGGTCGCCGGCTTCGACCAGCACCTCGGCCACCAGGCCGGCCACGGGTGCTGCCAGGGTGGCGCGCTGCGGCGTGGTCACGCTGCCGTGCAGCAGCAGTGTCTCGGCCACCGTGGCCGGCTCCGGCGTGGTGGTGAGAACGGGGGCGGGCTGGGCCTGCGCCGGCAGCGCGGCCCCCAGCGGCGCCAGCAACGCGGCGGTCAGGATCAGGCGGAGGGGCGGCAGCACCGGGGCATCCTTGAGGTGTCCAGCCTGCATGCTGACACAGCCCCGGGGACGTCGCCGCGACCGTGGTCATGGCCATTGTCGAGCCATCGCCGGGGCCGTGACCGATACGGGTGCTCCGTGGCGAAACGCAACGCGGGAGGGGACAAGCCCCCGGTGCCTGTACGCCGGGCGCTAGCCCTCCAATGCGGCCAGCGCGCCGCGGATCAGTCTCAGGTTGGTGCTTACCAGCACGCGCCGCGGCGCGGCGTAGTCGGTCAGGTACCAATGCAGCGCCGACTGGCTGATGGCGCCGACCAGGGCCAGTGTGGTGATCTGGGTCTCCTGGGCGTCCAGCGGCCACTCGGGCCGCAGTTGCCGGCCCACGGTCTCCAGCAGCCGGGCAAAGCGGTTCTGCCGCTCCAGATACAGCGCGTCGATGTCCGGGCCCACGCCCAGCACCTCCAGCCAGCAGATGCGGGCGAAGCGGCGGTCCTCGAAGGCGGCGAAGAAGGTGTCCATCGCCGGTTCGATGCGCTCTTGCGGTGCGCCGGCCTCGGCGGCATTGAATACCGCCAGGATGCGCGCCTCCACCGTATCCATCTCGGCCGTGTACAGCGCCGCCAGCAGGGCCTGGGTGTCGGCGAAGTTGCGATAGAAATAGCGGTCGATCAGCCCCGCCTCGCGGCACAGCGCGCGCACGCTGGTCGCGCGAAAACCGCTGTCGGCAAACAGCACCCGCCCGGCGGCCAGAAAGCGCTGGCGTTGCTCGGCCTGGCGCTCGGCGGCGCTGCGCCCGGCGTAGCGCCGGCCGCCGCTGGCCTTGCGCCGGCGGCTGGCCGTGGGCTTTAGGCCCTCGCCACCCGCGCCGTCCTCATCCGCGCCACCGCCACTGGCGGTGGCCGTGTCGTCGGTGCGGGGGCGGGCGGCGCGGCGTCGGGGGCTCATCGGTCAATTTGACTGCAGCTGTCCTCAGAAGTAAAGTGAGGACAGTCGTCATCACATGGTCCGGCTATGCAGGCCTACAAGATCCTGATCATCGGCAGCGGCTTCGGCGGGCAGTGCGCGGCCATCCGCCTGCTGGAGCAGGGCGAAACCGACTTTCGCATCCTCGAGCGGCGCGACTACATGGGCGGCACCTGGTGCCAGAACAGCTACCCCGGCGCGGCCGTGGATGTGCAGTCGCCGCTGTATTCGATCTCCAGCGAGCCCTACCGCTGGTCGCAGATGTTTGCTGAGCAGGCCGAGCTCAAGCGCTACACCGAGCATGTGATCGCCAAGCACGGCCTGCGCGAGCGCTGCGAACTGGGCGCCAACGTGGAGCAGGTGCGCTGGGACGAAGCCCGCCAGCGCTGGATCGTGCACACCAGTGCGCGCGGCGACTTTGAGGCGCAGGTGCTGATCAATGCCTCCGGCCCGCTGAGCACGCCGGTGGTGCCCAACTTCCCCGGCCGCGAGAGCTTTGCCGGCGCCAGCTTTCACACCAATGACTGGGATCACTCGGTCGACCTGGCCGGCAAGCGCGTGGCCGTGGTGGGCAGCGGCGCCAGCGCGGCGCAGGTCATCCCGGCCATCGCCGGCGAGGTTGGTGCGCTGCATGTGTTCCAGCGCAACCCGCACTGGGTGCTGCCGCGGCCCGACCGCAAATTCGCCTCCTGGCAGCAGCGCCTGCTGGGCCTGCGGCCGCTGTACAAGCTGCTGCGCTGGGCGATCTACTGGGGGCTGGAGACGCGCGTCGTCGGCTTCAAGTATTCCTCGCTGATGCTGCGCGTGGTCGCCCAGCGGGCCGCGCTGCGCCAGCTTGAGCAGCAGGTGCCGGACCCCGCCCTGCGCGCGAAGCTGACGCCGGACTACACCATCGGCTGCAAGCGCATCATTTTGTCCAGCACGCTGTACCCGGCGCTCGTGCGCGACAACGTGCAGCTGCACGACAAGGCCGACGCGATTGCCGAGATCAACGAGCGCGGCATCCGCACGCAAAGCGGCGCGCAGGTCGACCTGGACGTCATTGTCTGGTCCACCGGCTTTGATGCCACCGACGGCGTGATTTCCTACCCGGTCATCGGCCGCGGGGGCCGCACGCTGCAGCAGGCCTGGTCGGAATACCCGCGGGCCTACCTGGGCACCGCGGTGCCGGGCTTTCCCAACCTCTTCATCGTCACCGGCCCCAACACGGGGATCGGCCATACCTCGGCGCTGTTCGTCATCGAGGCGCAGATGCGCTACATCATGAACAGCCTGCGTGCGCTGCGGCGCAGCGGCCGCGACAGCATCGAGGTCTGCCCGCGCGCCGAGGACGCCTACACAACGATGGTGCACCGGGAGATGCAGCGCACCGTGTGGAAAACCGGCGGCTGCCAGAGCTGGTACCAGAGCCGCAGCGGGCACATCGTGGCGATGTTCCCGGGCTTCTCCTTCACCTTCCGGCGGCTCGCCTCACGCTTCCGGCCGGCACATCACATCCTGGCCTGAGGCCAGACGACGGGCGCCACCGGGCTCTATTGAGCTCCATGGGCGCTGCGGGGGACAGACATGCGCGAATTTCGGGACAAGGTGGTCGTCATCACCGGGGCGGGCTCGGGCATGGGCCGGGCCTATGCGCAGGCCTTTGCCGCGCGCGGTGCCAGGCTGGCGCTGAACGACTACGACGCGGCGGCGCTGGAGCAGACGCTGTCCGGGCTGCCGGCCGTGGCGCGCGAGGCGGCCTTGACCCAGGCCTTCGACGTGGCCGACGCGCAGGCGATGCAGGATCTCGCCGCGCAGGTGCAGCAGCGGCTGGGCGGCGCCCGTGTGCTGATCAACAACGCCGGCATCGAGGGCGGGGGCAAGCCGGTCTGGGCCACGCCGCCGGCGACGCTGGAGCGGGTGATGCGGGTCAATTTCTATGGCGTCGTGCATGGCACGCAGGCCTTCTTGCCGCAGCTGTTGGCGGCCGGGGAGGGCGCCATCGTTAATGTGTCGAGCATCTTTGGCCTGATCGGCCCGCCCAACCATGCCGACTACGCGGCCAGCAAATTCGCCGTGCGCGGCTACACCGAGGCGCTGATGGTCGAACTGGCGCAGACGCCGATTTCGGTGCACCTGGTGCACCCCGGCGGCATCGCCACCAACATCGCCCGCTCGGCCCACACCCGCGCCTTTGCGCAGCACTACCTGACCACGCCGCCGGAGCGCATCGTCGAGGTGGTGATTCGCGGCATCGCCAAGCGGCGGCGGCGCATCGTCTACGGCCGCGACGCGCTGCGCACCTGGCTGGCGGCCACGCTGCTGCCGCTGTGGCTGCGCAACCGCCTGATCTGGCGCGATATGGCTGGCGTCATCGATCGGGCGGACTACCCGCAAGCGGGCCGCGGCGGGGCTCCAAAGCAGGCCGAATAGCAGGCGCGAGCAGGCCCACACGCGGGGCACGCGCGGCGGATGTCCGCGTTTGCCGCGGCGCCGCGTATTAGGGGACAGGCTTGCAGCAAGGGCGCTTATGCCCGGCTTTCATCTCTTTGCCACGCCCGAGGGCGGCGCCCTGGCGCTGGAACACAGCATCGAAGTGCTGCGGCGTGTGACGCCGCGCGCGGGCCTGCGTCTGGTCAGCCGGCAACCGCTGCCGCTGGCCATCGCCTTGCTGATTGTTGTGGCCCGCGGCGGCACGCTGCACCGCGCCGGTCACCCGCCCTTTGAGCACCGGCAGGAGCCCCAGACGGCGGGCTAGGCGAGCGCGGTCCTTCGCCAAGCCGGCGCGGCCCGCCGCACCACGCACGCTGCGCGAGGCGCGCTGACTCCGGCCTGCCGATTCGGTCCTGTCGCTGCAGACCCGCCGGTGGGATTCAGGCCGCCGCCGCATCCTGGAGCGCCACCAGGACCTCGTCGGCCGCGCGTTCGCCGGATTCCAGCGCGCCCTCGATGTAGCCGGTCCAGCGCCGCGCGGTTTCGGTGCCCGCGAAATGCACCGCCCCCGCGGGCTGGCGCAGCTCGGCGCCCAAGCCGGACAGCACGCCCGGCGGCATCGCCACCGTGTAGCAGCCGCGCGCCCAGGGGTCGGTGACCCAGTTGTGTTCGATGTAGCCGCTGGGCTCGCCGGCCTGTGGGCCAAAGTATTCGATCAGGCTCTCCAGCACGGCCTGCCGACGCTCCTCCGGGCTGCGGTCGGCCTGCTCCAGGGCCGGCGCGCCATCGATAAAGCCCACCAGCGCGCCGCCCTCGGCCTCGGGCCAGCTCGCATCGAAGACCGTGTTGAAGGGCAGGCGGTGGCTCAGGGCCTCGCCCGACAGGCCCTGCTTGCGCCAGAAGGCGTCCGGGTAGGCGACCACCGCCTTGATCACCGAACCCATCGGGCTGGCCGCCGCCAGGCGCTGGCGCCGGGCGGGCAGGGCGGGCCGGCAATCCAGGCCCGCCAGCAGCGGCAGGGGGAGTGTCAGCACGGCGCGGCGCGCGCGCCAGCAGCCCTGCGGCGTGTGCAGGCGCACGCCGTCGGCATCCTGCTCCAGGCTCTGCAAGGGGCAATCGAGCTGCAGCGCGTCGCCCAGGTCGCGGGCCAGCCACTGGGCCAGCGTGGGCATGCCGCCCTCGACCACCCAGGCCTGCGCACCGTCGGTGGTGCCCGTCAGCGCCTCGAAGCCGTCGTTGGAGGCGCAATAGAACAAGAGCTGCAAAAAGGACAGCGCGCCCGGCTCGGCGGTCATCACGGCGCGCAGGGCGATGTCGAAGACCTCCCGCGCGCCGCGGCTGCGCAGCCGGCGCTGCGCCCAGCTCGCCACGGTCTTTGCATCCCATTCGGCCGCGTGCCGGGCCGCCCAGGGCGCGGCCGGGTCGATCTCTCCGGCCAGCCGGTTCAGCTTGCGAATGGCCAGCTCCAGCTCCACCAGCGCCAGCGGCGAGACCCGGGGGATCAGACCGCGGTAGCGGCGCACGCGGCCGGGCGCGTCGGTGGAGAGCTGCAACAGCTTGGCGCCCTCGACATGCTGCGGACGCAGCGTTGCGCCGGCCGCCTCGGCCAGCGCCAGCAGGCGCTCGTGGCCGCGGCCGATCCACTGGCCGCCCACGTCGACCGTCATGCGGCCCAGCGTTTCGCTGCGGGTGCGGCCGCCTATGCGCTCGCGCGCCTCCAGCACGGCCACCCGCAGCCCGGCCTCGCGCAGGCGGCTGGCACAGCGCAGCCCGGCAAAGCCCGCGCCGACCACCACCACGTCCCGGTCCATCCCATCCCCGTCCATCGCATTCATGCCGGCTCCTCCTCGCTGGCCATCATAGGCGGAAGCCGGCCCGGCTTTGGCTGCCTGAACGCAGGTCATCGCGCTGTCATCTGCGGCTGCTAGAACAAGCGGTTGAGCGGGCGCCACAAGCCCGTCCCCGCTGGAGCCCCCATGACCCAAACTGCCCCCACCGCCATGCCGCGGCGCGCCTTCCTGCGCCATGTTTTCCTGACCGGCGCCGCCGCCGGCGCCGGACCGTTGCTGTCGGCCTGTTTCGATGGCGGCCGCCCCGGTGGCGCCGCCGCCGCTCCGGGCAGCGGCCCGACGCCGGCACCGAGCCTGCCGCCGGGGCCCGCGGCCGGCGGCGGCCAGCTCAGCATCCCCAGCGGCCCGCTGGCGGGCATCGGCCCGCTGCAGGCGGCCAACGCCGATGAGCTGCTGCTGCCGGAGGGCTTCAGCTCGCGCATCGTTGCCCAGAACAGCAGTGCCAGCCTGGCGGCGATCTCGTCCACCGGGTATGCCTGGCACCCCTTCCCGGATGGCGGCGCGACCTATGCGCGCGACAACGGCGGCTGGATCTACACCTCGAACAGCGAGGTGCTGCTCGTCGATGGTCTGGGTGGATGCGGCGCGCTGGTCTTCGACCCGGACGGCAGCATCGTCGATGCCTATTCCATCCTGACCGGCACGGCGATGAACTGCGCCGGCGGCAAAACACCCTGGGGCACCTGGCTCTCCTGCGAGGAGACCGGCAGCGGCATGACCTGGGAGTGCGACCCCTACAACCCCGGCCAGGGTATCGCCAAGCCGGCGCTGGGCCTGTTCGCGCACGAGGCCGCGGTGGTCGACCTGGAAAACCGCACGCTGTACCAGACCGAGGACACCGGCGATGGCCGCTTCTACCGCTGGGTGGCCGACCCGGCCGATTTCGATGCCGCCAACGGCCGGCTGGCCATGGAGCAGGGGCGCCTGCAGGTGATGAACATCGCCGGCTTCGAGGACGGCGGCGACACCGCCGATGCCACCGAACAACTGCGTACGCTGCACCCGGTGACCTGGGTCGACGCGCTGGCCCCGGACCAGCCGCAAAGCAGCAACCGCGGCCCGGGCACCATTTTCGACGGCGGCGAGGGCTGCTGGTTCTACGAGCTGCCGCCCGCCGTCCGCACGGTGCCAGAAGGGGGCAGCCGGCCGACCAAGGGTCTGGTCTTCTTCTCGACCAAGGGCGACAACCGCGTCTGGGCCTACGACATCGAAAATGCGCTGGTCGAGCTGATTTTCGACAACAGCCAGATCGACCCCGCCTTTTCGGATGTGGACAACATCACCGTCAGCCCGCGCGGCGACATCCTGGTGGCCGAGGACAATCCGGATACGGGCGCCATCCGCATCATGGTGCTGATCCCCAACCAGCCCAGCAAAGTGCTGGTGCAGCTCTCGCTGCGGCATACAGGCTCTGAGATCTGCGGGCCGGCCTTCTCGCCCGATGGCTCGCGGCTGTACTTCAGTTCCCAGCGTGGGCCGGACTTCTTCGGCGCGCCGACGGGCACGACCTTCGAGGTCACGATCCCCGAGGCCTTCCGCTAGCGCGCCGCGCCCCGGCGCCAGCGCGGCCCTCGCCAGGCGCGCCGCCTTGCTCGCGGCGCCTTGCTATGGTGGCCGCGCCCATCCCGTACTCGGAGACCCCCCATGCCCGCCGCCCTTTCCCGCGACGCTGCCCGCGACCCCGACTCGCGCCGCGCCGCGACCTGCGCCGCCCTTGCCGCCGCCTTGCTGTTGCCTGCAGCACTGCTGGCCCCGACCGACAGCGCCGCGCGCGCGCCCGACCCGGCGCTGCAGCAGGCCGTGGCCGACCCGGCGCGCACGCCAGCCTATGTCGAGCGCGATGCCTACCGCCGGCCGGCGCAAACCTTGGACTTCTTTGGCATCCGCCCCGGCATGACGGTGGTCGAGCTATGGCCCGGCGGTGGCTGGTACAGCGAGATCCTGGCGCCGTACCTTGGCCCGCAGGGCCGGCTGTATGCGGCGCACTTTGACCCGCAGCACCCGCGCGACTACTTCCGCGAGTCGCAGGCGCGTTATGCGGCCAAGCTGGCCGCCGACCCGGCGCGCTATGGCAATGTCGAGATGACGGTCTTCCACCCGCCGCAGCAGGTCGCCATCGCGCCGCCGGGCAGCGCCGATGCCGTGCTGACCTTCCGCAATGTGCACAACTGGTACATGAACGGCGCGCAGGAGGGCCTGGATGCGGCCTTTGCCGCGATGTACCGCGCGCTCAAGCCCGGCGGCGTGCTGGGCATCGTGGATCACCGCCTGCGCGCCGACCGCCCGGCCAGCGCCCAGGCCGACAGCGGCTACATGCACGAGCGTGCCGTCATCGCCGCCGCCGAGCGCGCGGGTTTTGTGCTGGAGGCCCGGAGCGAAATCAATGCCAACCCGCTGGACAGCACCGACCACCCGCACGGCGTGTGGACCCTGCCGCCGCGCTTGCGGCTGGGCGAGGAGCGCGCCGAGCACTACCTGACCATTGGCGAGAGCGATCGCATGACGCTGCGCCTGCGTAAGCCCGCCGCCGGCTAGCGCATGCGCGCGGGGTGCCCGGCCCGGCATCGCGATGTCATGAGCGCCCGGGCCAGGGATCGCCGGGCTGTGCAACGACGCCTGAAGCGCCTGGCGGGCGCGCTGCTGCTCGCGCCCTGGGCCCTGGCCCTCGCCACGCCCGCGGCCGCGGCGCCGCTGGATGTGCGCAACCAGCATCCGGTGCAGCTCACGCTGATACATGCGCCGGTGCAGGCGGCCACGCCGCCCGCGCAGGGCCACGAGGCCAGCGCGCAACTGCACTGGACCAGCCTGTGGTTGCGCCCCGGCCGTGGCGCGGACGAACTGGCAACGGATGGCGAGCTGCTGCGTCTGAGCCTGGGCGGGCGCTGGGCCATCGCCCCGCGCTGGGAGCTGGCCTGGCGCCTGCCGCTGCTGTACGCCTCGGGCGGGCTGCTCGACCCCACCATCGAGGACTGGCACCGGCTTTGGGGCCTGCCGCAGAACGAGCGCACCGACTTCGCCCGCGATCGCTATGAGGTCGCCGCCTTCCGCGGGCGCAACGCCGTCAGCCGCGGTGGCCGCGCCTATGCCCTGGCCGAGGATCGCGCCCTGCTGGGCGACAGTGCGCTGTTTCTGTCCTGGTTGTGGCCGCCGGCGGGTGGCGACGCGCCGCCCCGCCATGCGCTGCGCTTCGGGCTGGAAGCGCCGACCGCTGACGCGGAGCAGGGCGGCGGCAACGGCGGTTGGGATGCCTACCTGGGCCTGCTCAGCAGCGGCCGCTGGGGCACGAATGCGGGCCGGGCCTGGCACGTATGGGCCGGCCATGCCTGGGTGCATACCCCGCGGGCGGCGCGCGCGCAGGGGCTGGATTACGCCAACGTGGCCAGCGCGGGCCTCGCGGCCGAATGGCCCCTGGCCGCGCGCTGGGGGTTGCGTGGCCAGTTGGGCTGGGAGCAGTCCACGCTGCGCCGCTTGCGCGACAGCCACGCGCGGCGCGACCAGCTGCTGCTGTGGCTGGGGGCCGAGTTCGCGCTGGGCGCGGGCCGCAGCCTGAGTCTGGGTTTCAGCGAGGATCTGGTGGCCGACGTCTCGCCGGACATCAGCTTTTTCGTCGCGCTGCGCTGGCAGTAGCCCGCCGGGCGACGACGGGTGTTGCTGCCGCGGCCAGCGTGGCTCCGGGCCGGCGTCGTCGCGGGCCCGTGTGGTTCCACGGCCGGCCTGGTTAGCGGTGCCGGTGTGGTGACGGTGTGGTTGACGCTGCTGCTGCGGGACATACCGCTCCCGCGTCGCGGCGGGGCTGCCCGCATGCAGCCCCGCCTCTCCCTTTGCGGCCGGCCCCCCTGTCACCAGAGGCCGGGCCGCCCTTCTTGGCGCCGCCGCTTAAGGAAGCGCTGATAAATCAGCGTTTCCTTAAGGCAGGCGGCGCCTCCCCCCAAGCATGGCTCCCAGCAGGCCCAGGCCCAGCATCAGGCCGGTGCCCACCAGGCCCAGGGCCCCACCGCCGGCGGTGGGCCCCGCGGCGGCCGTGTCCAGCGCCCGCGCCGGGCGCGGCTGGCCGGCGTAGTCGGCGGCGCGCTGGGTCGGGTGCGGGCCGCTGAAGACCTCCTTGTTCGCATCCCAGGGCGACACGCCCCAGCCGCGCTCAAGGATGGTGATCGTCTCGCCCTGCACCTCGATGTAGGCATAGGAGACGTTGTCGGTCTCGTCGGACTCGATCACGTTGTTGTATTCGTCGACCATCGCGTGCACGACATAGCGGCCGTTGCCCAGGCCGTCGAACTCGACGTATTGCCCCGGGCGCTGCCAGCGGTAGACATCGCCCCAGCCCACCGACAGGCCGACCACGCCGTTGGTGGGCGAGAAGCAGTTGCCGCCGGGGCTGTCGCCGCCGGGCTTCTCGGTGCCCTGCTCGAATTCACGCCAGTTGCCCCAGAGCTGGTCGGCGGGGCAGAAGCCGGACTTGGTGCCGATTCCCACGCGCTCCAGCTCGCCGCTGAGCGGGTCGAGCACGCGGTAGAGGTAGTAACTCAGGATGTAGTCGTCGTGAAAGTGCGCATGCGTCGGGTGGAAGGAATAGGTGCCCGCCTCGACGAATTCGATGCTGCCATCGCTGTAGTGCACCGCCTGCTGCATGTCGCCCACCACGACGCGGGCGAAGGCCTCCTCGGGATTCAGCTCGGCATCGCCGGCCAGGAAATCCTCGATCAGCTTGAAGCGCATGTCATAGATGCCCTCGCCGATGTTGATCGGGCCCGAGGTCAGGCGCAGGCAATGGATGGCGCCGGCGCCGCCGGCCCCGGGCGGCGCGGCCTCGTCGGCCATGCAGGAAATCAGCGACTGGCCGGCCACCGAGGCCGGCGGGTTCACCGAATCCGGCGGGTACAGCCCGTTGGCCGGGTTGGCCGGCGCGGTGAAGGTGAATTCATAGGGCGGCACGGTGCGCAGGTTCGGGTACAGCGGCCGGCGCGCGCTGGCGTTGGTCGCCAGGCGCGATTCCGGCGTGACCGATTCCAGCTTGGCGCGCAGCCGGTAGCTGGCGATGCTGACATCGTCCGGGCGCACCACCACCGTCCAGTCGCCGGCGGCGGGGGCCTCGACGCTGGCCTCGGAGTTGAACTGGTTGGCGGTCGTGTCGCTGGCCACCAGCGTGCCCTGCGGGTCGTAGAGCTCGACGGCGAAGGTGTCGGTGCGCTCGGCGGTGGCAATGCCCACGCGCAGCCGCGCCGCGCCGGACTCGACCTGCAGCGTGTATTCCTCGCAGCTCTCCGGCGTGCAGGCGGCGCGGTTGGGCACGCTGCCATCGAAGGTGCGCGACTGGTGCCAGAAATAGGCTTCGTCCAGCTCCAGCAGGCCGTTGTCCGCCTTGGTCGCCTCGTAGCGATGGGCGTAGTTGCTGGCTTCGGCCTTGGGCGTGGCGGCCGTGGCCGGGTGGGCACCGCCATGGGCGCCGGCGGGCAGGTGGGCTGCGGCCAGCAGGCCGAGCGTGGTCAGGGTTGCGCGCATCTCAGGTCTCCGGTGGATGGGCGGATTGGCATATTGGTGGCGGCGGCGGGCGGCCGGTCTCAGGGCCCGACCAGCTCTTCGAGCGCCTGCTGGTACACGGCCAGCGGCAGGTCTTCGGGCGCGCCCGAGGTCGCCGTCATCAGCGCCTGCTGCTGGCGGGCGTTGAAGTCGGCCAGCGTGGCCTGCGCGGTCAGCGGCGAGGCTTCCAGCACCGGCGGGCGCCGGTGCTGCGTGGCCTGCTCGTAGTCATAGGCGATGCCGATGCCGGTGCCCTCGTCGAAGCGGCGCACGAAGATCTCCATGCCGCGTGGCACGCCCACCGATTCGTCAAAGCCCACCGGCACGACAATCGAGCCCATGCGGGTGGTCGAACCGAAGTCGCAGGTGCGCCCGCCGCTGGGGCCGGGCGAAAGGACGATGGCGTCCAGGCGCACCGGCAGGCCGTCGGGGCCCAGCACCGGCTCGCCCTCGGCGTCGACCAGCGCGTCCATCACGCCGGTCACGTAGTCGCGCTCGGCGGCAATGGCCTGTTCTTCCTCTTCTGTGGCCTCGCGGTCCGGGTCGCCGGCGGCCACGGCGGCGTACAGCGCGGCCGAGCGCGGGCCCACGCGCAGCGTTTCCAGCACGCCGTCCAGGCCCAGGCAGTCGCCGCGCTCATTGGTTTCGGTGGCAAAGGTGCTGGACACGCAGCGCCGCGGGCTGCTGCCGCCCTCGGCCTCGAACTGGCGGAAGTAGTCGTTCATGTCCCAGTGCGCGCTGCCCGCGCCGCGGCTCTGGAAGTCGGGCAGGTAGACGTCGTAGATGTTTGCGCCCATGGCCTCGAGCTGGGCCACGGCGGCGGCGATCAGCTCGCCCTGGGCACCGCTGCCGGCCGGGCTTTGCAGCCCGCCGACCTGCCGGGCCACGCCGATGTTGCGGCCGGCCACGCCGTGCACCGCGCGGTTCAGGTAGGCGGTGTAGCTGTCCGGGCGCGCGCTGGCCGGGAAGTCCAGCGTTTTCGCGTCGCGCGGGTCGACCCGGGCCATCGCGTCGAGCATCAGCGCCGCGTCGCGCACGCTGCGGGTCATCGGCCCGCCGGTATCGCGGCCATGCGACAGCGGGTAGATGCCGTGCTGGCTGATTACGCCCAGGCTGGGGCGGATGCCGACCAGGCCGTTCACCGAGCTGGGGTGGCGGATCGACTGGCAGGTGTCCGAGCCGGTGCCGCCAATGGCGAAGTTGGCGGCGATCGATGCGCCGGTGCCGGAGGAGGAGCCGGCCGGGCTCTCCGCGGTGTTGTAGGGGTTGCTGACCTGGATCGCCCGCGCCGAAAAGCCGGTGGTGAAAAAGGCGAACTCGTCCTGGTTGGCCTTGCCCAGGATCACGGCGCCGGCCTCGCGCAGGCCCACGACCGAGTCGGCGTCCACGCCCGCCTGGTGCCCGAGCATCGCGTAGGAGCCCGAGGTCGAGGGGTGGTCGTAGGTGTCGTAGTTGTCCTTGAGCAGCACCGGCATGCAGTGCAGCGGGCGGTTGCCCACGCCGCCGTCACGCTCGTAGGCCGCGTCCAGTTCGGCGGCGATGTCGCGCGCATGCGGGTTGATGTGCAGCACGCCGCGCACCGGGCGGCCGCCACTGGGCTGGGGGTGGTCGTTGATCGCGAAGATGCGCTGGATGTACTGCTCGACCAGCACGGCGCAGGTCAGCGTGGAGCCGTCGGCCAGCGGCAGCTCGCCGGCCAGCGCGCGGTGCACGCGCAGCATGTCGGCCTCCTCGAGCACGAAGACCTCCTCGTCGGCGCGGCCCGGCGTCGGGCTGTCGACCCGCGGCGCGTCGGCCACCACGGCGGCGTCGCGGCCGCCCCCACAGGCGGCGAGCAGGGCGGTAGTGGCGAGCAGGCAGCCCGCCAGGGGGCGGGCATAGCGCGCCCCGGGCCGCGCGCGGTGCGCGGCGGCAGTCGTCATCGGCATTGTCGGTTCTCTCAGCGGGGTGCGGACGGCACCCAATCACCCCTGTGTGGAGCAAGCGCCATGCCAGTTATGGCGCAGTGCACAAAAACGCGTCCGCGATCAGCCACTTGGATGGCAAAGCGCCGGCCAGCGGCCCTGCCCAGCGGGCCCGCCGGCGGGCCCGAGCGCGCGAACGGCGCCCCGCAAAGGCGCAGGCGGGGCCGGCCGCGCACCGTGCTGGTGCCGTTGTGCGGGGCCGGTGATGGGAGTGGCGACGGTGGGGGCGGCGCTAGGTCATGCCCCCTTGTCGGCCTCGCGCAAGCCCCTGCAGCCTGCACGGGACTTGCCAGCGTGACCTATGCGCCTCTGCGTGACCGGGCCGCTACAGGCGAAGATAAGCCCATGATTGCTGCCACTGCGACCGCCATGACCCGACTGCTGACCCCCCTCCTGCTTCTGCTGCTGAGCGCCTGCGGCGCCGAGCAGGCCCCGGCCCCGCAACAAGGCGCCGCCGCACAGAAAGCCGAGCCGCCGCCCCCGCTGGTGGTCTACAAGAGCCCCACCTGCGGCTGCTGCGGCGCCTGGGCCGAATACATGCAGGCCGAAGGCTTCACCGTCGAGGTGGTCGAGGAGCCGCAGATCAACAAGGTCAAGGCCCGCCTGGGCGTGCCGGCCGAGCTGGGCTCCTGCCACACGGCGACCATCGATGGCTATGTGATCGAAGGCCATGTGCCGGCCGAGGATGTGCGCCGCTTGCTGCGCGAGCGGCCCGCCGCCGCCGGCCTGGCGGTGCCCGGCATGCCGCTGGGCTCGCCCGGCATGGAGGTCGGCGACCGGCGCCAGCCCTACACGGTCTGGCTCTACGGCGTGGAAGGCGCCAGCGAGCCGCAGGCCTGGGCGCAGCACCAGCAACCGGGTCAGACCGACCAATCGGTGCCAGCCGGCGCCGAGGGGCGTGCCGTATGAGTCGCAAGGCCACGCTCTATCGCATGGACACCGCCGGCCATGTCTGCCCCTATGGGCTGATGTCGCGGCATCTGCTGCGCAGCCAGGGCTACGCGGTCGACGACCACCGGCTGGTGGATCGCGAACAGACCGAGGCCTTCAAGGCCGAGCACGGCGTCAAGACCACCCCGCAGACCTTCATCGACGGCGAGCGCATCGGCGGCTACGAGGCGCTGCGTGCGCATCTGGGCCAGGCGCCGGACCCCGATGCCACCACCTATCGCCCGATCATCGCGCTGTTCGGGCTGGCCGCGCTGATGGCGCTGGCGCTGGCCTGGAACAGCGCCGGCCCGCTGCTGCGTTTCGACACGCTGGCCTGGTTCGTGGGCAGCGCGATGGTGCTGCTGTCGCTGCAGAAGCTGCGCGACCTGCATGCCTTCACGCTGCAGTTTTTGCCCTACGACCTGCTGAGCCAGCGCTGGGTCCCCTACGCCCGTGTCTATGCCTACGCCGAGGCCTTTGCCGGGCTGGGGATGCTGGCCGGATTCGCGCCGGCGCTGGTGGCGCCGGTGGCGCTGTTCATCGGCAGCGAAGGGGCCGCCTCGGTCATCAAGGCCGTGTACATCGACAAGCGCGAGCTCAAGTGCGCCTGCGTGGGCGGCAACAGCAATGTGCCGCTGGGCTTTGTCTCGCTTAGCGAGAACCTGCTGATGGTCGGCATGGCGCTGGCGATGCTGCTGCGGCTGTAGCCGCCGGCCCGGCGCCGCCAGCATCACGGGCGCCGCCAGCAACACGGGCGTCGTCAGCAATATTTGCGCTGGGCGCGCCTGGCCCGCTGGCCTAAGCTGGCCGCTGCAAAAGGTGGTTGGGAGACCCACACGATGCGTGCACCCGCAGCGCTGCTGCTGGCGCTGGCCGCGATGCTGGCCGGCTGCCAGGGCGGCCGAGATCCGGCAGCGAGCCCCGGTAACACCGCGCCCGCGGTCGCCGGCGCCCGCGACGGCGCCGCTGCGTCCGCTGATCTGGCGCGCCATGTCGACCCCTTCATCGGCAGCTACCCGCCGGGTTTCACCACGCCCGGCGCCAGCAGCCCGCATGGCATGGTCGCCGCCGGCCCGGACACCGAGGGCCCGCTGAACTACGGCGGCTATTCGGTGCAGAACACGCTGCTGACCGGGTTGTCGCAGGTGCATATGTCGGCCGGCGTGTATCAGGGCGGGCAGTTCCCGCTGCTGGCCATTGATGGCCAGCCGGCCGATGGCGACCTGTACGAGCTGGGCTACACCCAGCCGCTGCCGGCCTATGCGGCGCCCTTCAACAAGGCCACGCAGGTTGCAGAGCCCGGCTATTACAAGGTGGACCTGCTGCAACCGGCGGCGACGATGGAGGTGACGGTGACGGCCCGCGCGGCGATGTACCGCATCGGCTGGCTGGCGGCGCAGCAGCCGGGCGTGGTCTTTGACCCCAGCCGCGACCTCAAGGGCTATCACCCGGCCGCTGTGGAGCTGCGCCCCGACGGCGTGCTGCTCGGCGAGGTGCACACCCAGGGCCCGGAGCACACGGTGTACTTCGCGCTCGAGGCCGACCAGCCGCTGCGCATCGAATCCCGCCAGGGCGAGCTGGCCGCCGGCCAGCTATTGGAAGGCGAGGATCTGCGCCTGGTGCTGCGCCCGCAGGGCTCCGCGCTGCAACTGCGCATCGCGCTGTCCTATGTGGATCGCGCCGGGGCACTGAACAACCTGCGCCGCGAAATGCCCGACTGGGACTTCGCCGGCTACCGCGAGGCGATGCGCGCGCGCTGGAATGCCGAGCTGGCCCGCATCGAGGTCAGCGGCGCGCGCGAGGACCGCCTGCGCAGCTTTTACACGGCGCTGTACCGCACACTGAAATTCCCCACGCTGCTGTCGGATGCCGACGGCCGCTACCGCATGGAGGACACGCTGCGGCAGGACGGCAGCGCCCCGCGCTACACGCAGTTCTCGCTGTGGGACAGCTACCGTGGCCACAGCGCGCTGCTGGCCGAGATCATCCCGGCGCGCTACCGCGACATGGTCATGTCGATGGTTGAATACGCCGAGATCGCCGGCACGCTGCCGCGCTGGCAACTGGCCAATCGCAACCCCGGCTATATGTCCGGCGACCCAGCCGTGATGTATGTGGGCGAGGGCTGGTGCCGCGGCCTGCTCAGCGAGGCCGAGCGCGAACGCGCCTGGGCCGCGCTGCTGCAGACGGTGCGCGCCCGCGAGGCCGAGCTGGAGCTGGGCTACAAGCCGGTGGCGGCGCCCGGCACGCCCTTCGATGCGATTACCGGCGGCGGCCGCGAGGCGGGCACCACGCTGGAATACGGCCTGGCCGACTTCGCCCTGGCGGCGATGGCCGCCAGCGTCGGCCGCGCCGAGACGGCGCTGCAGCGCGAGGGCATGGCGCTGAACTACCGCAACCTGCAGGACCCGGATAGCGGCTGGATCCGCCCGCGCGACGCGCAGGGCAACTGGATCAGCCCCTTCGCGCCGGAGTTCCCCTATGGCTTTCAGGAGGGCACCTCCTGGCAGTACTCCTGGCTGGTCATGCACGACCTGGCCGGCCTGTACGCCGGCATGGGCGGCGCGGCGCCGGTGGAGCAGCGGCTGGACAGCTTTTTTGGCTTCCCGCTGAACCTGGCCCCCATCGCCTGGCCGGCGGTGCAAAGCCAGATCACGCTGTTTGGCGTGTTCTATTTCGGCAACCAGTATGTGCCCGGCAACGAGCACGACCTGCAGGCGCCGTACCTCTATAACTACCTCGGCCAGCACTGGAAGAGCCAGGTGGCCGCCCAGGCCGCCGCCAGCCTGTACACCGACACGGCCGCGGGGCTGCCCGGCAATGACGACCTGGGCGCGCTGTCGGGCTGGCTGGTGTGGACGATGCTGGGTCTGTATCCGATCAACCCCGGCCTGCCGCTGTTCGTGCTGGGCGCGCCCGAGTTCGAGGAGGCCACCGTGCACCGGCCGCGCGGCGCGCTGCGCATCACGCGCGGGCCCGCCGGCTACCTGCAGGGCGCCGAACTCGATGGCGCCGCGCTGGACGCGCCGGCCCTGGTGCTGCCGCGCAGCGCCACCGCGCTGGCGCTGCGCACCGCGGTGCTGCCCGACCCGGGGGCCTTCGGCGCGTTGCCGCCGAGCCTGAGCACCGACCCCATCAGCCGTTTTGGCTGCCAGGCGACGCCCTGATGGCGCGCCGGCTGCAGCCCGCACTCCCGGAACTGGAGACCTGACAATGCGCGGATTCGCATCGACCCTGATCCCCCTGATGTCGCTGAGCCTGCTCGCCGCTTGCAATGGCGGGCGCACGGGCCCCGAGGCCGTGGACCCGGCGCCGCGCGCCGAGTCTGCGCTGCTGGTCGGCGCGGCCAAGCGCAGCGTGGTGCCCACCGCCGAGCAGATCGCCGGCGAGGAGGAGAGCCGGCTGGGCGTGGCCAGCACGGTGCAGAACTTCCACCTCGGCGGCTTTGGCATCGGCCCGCTGCAGAACTTCCCCGACCCCATCAATGCCGACCTGACGGTGCCCGCCGGCGCGCCGGTGCACGTCAACGCGCAAGGCGAGGAGGAGCGCACCTGGATCCGCGCGCTGTGGTTGTCCGACACCGACTCGGGCACCGATGTGCTGCTGCTGGCGCTGGACGCCGTGGGCGCCGGCAACATCATCCAGAACGAGCTGAAGGCCGCCGTCAGCGCCGCCACCGGCATCGACCCCACGCACATCGTCTTCGGCCAGACCCATACCCATGCCGGCGCCGACCTGCAGGGCCTGTGGGGCGGCGTGCCGCGGAGCTGGGTGGCCGATTTGTACGTCGCCGCCGCCGACGCCGCGGTCGAGGCACAGCTGCTGGCCCGGCCGGCCACGCTGGACTACCAGCGCAGCGAGCTGCCGGACTTCAACAACTACCGCCGGCCGCGCGTGTTCCGCGATGCCGAGGCCGACACCACCGCCTCGATCCTGCGCGCCCGTGATGCGGCCAGCGGCGAGCTGATCGGCTCGCTGCTGCAGTACAACGCCCACCCCACCTCGGTGGGTACCGGCGAGGACCCGCGCGTGCCGCACCCGGATTACCCGCTGGGCGCGATGGATTATCTGGAGCGCGAGGGCGGGGTGGCGCTGTTCTTCAACGGCCCCATCGCCGATGCCTCGGCGCGCGGCGGCGATTGCGAGGGCGATGTGTATGTGCGTGTGCGCTGCCGCGGCGAGGATCTGGCGGCCGCCGCCAGCCTGGCCGAAGCGCGGCCGATCAGCGGCGCGTTGACGCTGCGTACGGCCACCGCCTACCTGCCGGTTACCAACCCCGTCTTTCTGGCCGCGGCCGGCATCGGCGGCTTCAACCGCTATTACGACTTCACCGAGCTGCCGCTGGGCGACCTGCCCGGGGTCGGGCCGCTCACGCAGAACCTGCCGCAGCTCGCGCCCTATGCGGTGACGCCGGTGACCCGGCTGAGCTTTGGCGAGGACCTGGAGATCGTCACGCTGCCCGGCGAGGCCACCAACACCTTCGGCGAATACGTGCAGAGCCTGGCCGGCGGGCGCGACGTGATGCTCTTTGGCCTGACCCAGAACTCCTTTGGCTACATCCTGCCGGAGGAGGAGTTCAGCTACCTGAACCCCACGGGCGACGACGGCTTCGTGCTGCCCTTCACCGGCTATGAGGAGTTCGTGTCGCTGGGCCCGCTGACGGCGCCGCTGCTGCGCGTCCAGGCCTACGCGCCGCTGTTCGACGCCCCGCCCGAGGCCTTCGCGCCGCCGGCCCTGCTGGCCTGCTACGACGAGTCGGTGGCCGAGCGCTGCATCCTCGAAGACATCCCGGCGCAGCTGGACTACATTCAGCGCGGATATCACCGTCAGTGCGTCGACAACTTCGGCGCCGACAACCCGGTCTGCGCCCTGATCGACCCCGGTTGAGGCGCCGCCGGACACGCCCGACAGACAACCAGGGAGGAGACCGCCATGGCCAAGGAACACGCGATTCAGGGGCAATTCCTGTGTGGGCAGGTGCAGGTGCAGGCCACCGTCAGCGCGCCCGGCGTGGGCGCCTGCCATTGCAGCGCCTGTCGCACCTGGGGCGGCGGGCCCTTCTTCGCGCTGGAGGACGCCCACGCGGTGCGCTTCAGCGGCGAGGAGCACATCACCGCCTATGACTCCTCGGAATGGGCGCAGCGGGCTTTTTGCAAGCACTGCGGCACGCATCTGTATTTCCGGGTCAAGCAGACCGGGCAGTACGTGCTGCCGGTGGGTCTGCTGCAGGGCGGCGCCGACTGGCGCCTGGACGCGCAGATTTTCGTGGACGCCAAGCCCGACTTCTATTCGCTGGGCGAGTCGCCGGCCATGCTGACCGGCGCCCAGTTCTTCGCCCAGCACGCGCCCGGCTAGACGACCGGCTGGGCGCCTGGCCGCACGCTGGAAGTACGCCCTAGCGCCAGCTCCAGCTCAGGCTGGCGCGCAACTGCCGCGGCTCGACCGGGTGGAAATGCGTGTCCTCGACCCCGGCCTCCGGCTCGCCGGGCAGGCGCGAGGCGTAGAAGTAGGTGATGTCGTTGTCCTCGGAGTCGAGCAGGTTGAAGGCGCTCAGGCTCAGCTGCAGCGACTCGCTGGCCGCGTAATCCACCCGCAGGTTCAGCACGGTGGTCGAATCGGAGCGGGTGCTGTTGTCCTCGATCAGCGGGGCGGGGCCCAGGTGCCGCAGCCGCAGCCCCCCCGACCAGCCGCGCGTGCCGGTCAGGGTCAACCCCAGCGAGGCCACGCGCTCCACGGCGTTGGGGATGCGATCGGCGGCCGCGTCGATGTCGAAGCGCGCGTGCGAATAGGCGTAGTCGAGGTCGACGATCAGCGCCGGCCAGGGCGTGAGGTAGGCCGAGAATTCCAGGCCGCGGCGGCGGCTGGCATCGGCGGCCTCGGTGGCCCCGCCATCCCCCACATAGACCAGCTCCGAATCCAGCTCCAGCGCCCAGGCCGTCATGGAGAGCTGGGCCGTCGAGCCCAGGCGGAGCACGGCGCCCAGGTCCACGGCATCGGCGGCGACCAGCGGCTCGACCGGGCTGACGCCGGGCCCGTCCGGGTCGGCCGGGTCGGTCGCGATGACGGTGCCGCGCGCGTCGTTGCTGTGAAAGCCGCGCCCCAGGTTGGCGTACAACGACAGGGCCGGCGTGGCCTGAAAACGCGCGCCGAGCTTGGGCGAGACGATCAGGTCGTCGGCGCTGCCGGAGTTCTCCGGGCGCCGTGCGTCGACGTCGAAACGGTAAGCGTCCACGCGCAGCCCGGCGGTTAGCCGCCAGCGCGGCGCGGGCGCATAGCGCAGCTCGGACCACAGCCCGGCGGTGCTTTCGTCCACCTGGTCGCGGCGCACGGTGCCCAGCCGCTGCCGCGCGCGGGTGCGGAACAGCCCCACGTCGCCAATCGCGTCGTGCCGCAGTTGCAGGCCGTAGTCGAGTTCCAGGCGGCGCTCGGCGTTCAGCGGCAGGTTGCGGTGCGCCGCCAGGCCATAGACCCGGCGCTCGTCGAGCTGCTCAAACTGGTCGCCGTCCTCCGGGTCCTCGAGGAAATAGGTGAAGTTGGAATAGAGCTGCAGCGCGTAGTCGATGGCATAGGCCGACAGGCCCCAGTGGCCGCGTGCCAGGTGCGTATGGCTGTTGAAGGAGACGCTGTAGCGGTGGCTGTCGCCGCCGACGGTGGGGTCGATGAAGCCCAGGCGGTCGATGGCGCCGCTGGCCACCGCGCGCTGCGGAATCTGGTCGGTGGCCGTCCATTCGTTGTCGTAGGCCATGACCGTCAGCGTGTAGCCCTGATCGGCCTGGCCCTGGCTGTAGCGGCCCAGCAGCTTCAGCGCCGACAGGTCCTGGTCCAGCACCCAGGGGCCCTCATAGCGGGTGACATCGCCGGCCAGCAGCAGGCGGCCGGCGCCAAGCTGCGGTGCGGCAGCGAGCAGGCCGCGCCGGTAGCCGTTCTCGCCCAGCGTCAGCGTCGTTTGCGGCGCCTCCAGATTCTGGCGCAGCGCGAAGTGCGCGCTGCCGGCGGCCGAGAAGTCGCCCACCTCGGCCGCGTAGGGGCCCTTGCGGTAGACCAGCGTCTCGACCATTTCCGGAATCAAGAAGTTGAGGTCGGTATAGCCCTGGCCGTGGCCGTGCGAGCGCAGGTTGACCGGCATGCCGTCCAACCAGGTGGCGAAGTCGGTGCCGTGATCGAGGTTGAAGCCGCGCAAAAAATACTGGTTGGCCTTGCCCTCGCCGCTGTGCTGCGTGGCCACCATGCCGGGCACGAACTCCAGCAGCTCGGCGGTGCGCGCCACCGGGCGCGATTGCAGTTGCACATCGGTGACCACACCTTGCGCGGCCGAGGTGGCCGGCCGCGGCGCCGGCTGGCCCACCACCGTCATCGCATCAAGCTGCGTGGCCGGAATTCCGCCGCCCCAGGCCGCCGTGCTGAGCAGCACGCAGCCGCCGACAAGAATCCGTGTCACTGGTGTACTCCCCCTGTGGTGGCGCCAGCCTAACGGGACGCGGCGATGCGTGTGTTACAGCCCCCGCCTGGCCGCGCCGGGTTTGGCCGGGAACTCGGCCAGGACCTCGGCCGGGCGGGCGCCTAGCGCTCGTGGTCGAGGGGTTCGCGCGGCGGCGGTTCCTCGCCCTCGCGCACGGTGTAGAACTCGCCGTCGATCACATAGGCCCGTGCGCGGCCCGGGTACTGGCGCGCCATGTGCGCCTCGACCCGCGCCGCCAGCCGGCGGCGGATGCCGCTGAAGATCAGCACCAGCGCGCAGGCGTCGGAGACAAAGCCGGGGAAGATCAGCAGCATGCCGGCGACGACCACGATGGCCGCGTCGAGCATCGCCGCGGCCGGTAGCTGCTCGCGCTGCATCGCGAGCTGCAGGTTGGCCACGGTGCGCAGGCCCTGGCCGCGGATCAGGCGCGAGCCGATGGCCGCCATCAACAGCAGCAGCACGAAGGTCGCCAGCCCGCCCAGCGGGCGGCTGACGGCCACGATGGACCAGAACTCGGCCCACAGCAGGGCCAGAATCAACAGCAGGCGCATGCGTCCTCCGACACTACAGGCTCGCGCGGAGTTGCAAATACAGGCCGCGCCCCGCGGCATCGACGCCGGAGGCGTGGCGGCGGTAGCGGCGGTCGAAGAGGTTCTCGATGCCCAGGGTCAGGTCCACGCCACGGGGCAGGGCGAAGTCGGCGGCCAGCGACCAGTCGCTGTAGCCCGGCGTGCCGCCGGGGGCGATGCGGCTGTCCTCGCGGTCGCGGGGGCTCAGCCGGCTCTGGCCGGTGGCGGCATCCACGCCCAGCCGCAGTCGCGGCCCTTCGGCCAGGCGATATTGCAATGCGGCGTTCAGCCCGGGTGGCGGCACCCGGTCGGCCGGCTCGCCGGCCGCGGTGGCGCCCCAGGTCCATTCCCCCGCCATTCGCAGGAACCAGCGCGGCGCCAGGTGCCAGTCGAGCAGCGCCTCGGCCCCACGCAGCTGCACGCGGCCGATGTTCTCGCTGCGCACGATGTCCTCGCCCTCGCCGGTTTGCGCGCCGGTGAAGACCGACTCGATCTTGTCGCGGTATTCGCTCCACCAGACATAGCCCTCGGCGTGCAGCCGCGGGCCGGCCCACTTCAGCCCCAGGTCCGCGGTGTAGACGACCTCCGGGGCCAGCTCCGGGTTCGGGGCGTTGAAGCGGCCGCCCGGGCGCGGGCCGATGGCGCCGAGGTCGAAGACATTCGGCGCGCGAAAACCACGGCCCAGGTGCGCATGCAGCGACAGCCGCGGGCCAAGCTGGCGGCGCAGGCCCAGATCGCCGCTCAGGTCCTGCTGGCGCAGCCTGCTGGCGGGGCGGCTGCCGTCGGCGGCGAGGTCGACCTCGACCTGGGAGGCGCGCAGGCCCAGCTCCAGCCGCTGCGCGCCCGCTTCGAGGCGGTGCTGCGCATAGGCAGCGGCCTGCTGCATCGTCGAGCCGTCGGGGAAGCGGCTCTCGCGGCGCTCGCGGCGGCCGTCCTCCAGCGACTGCGACTGCGCGCTGCTGGCGATGCGGTCGCGGTAGTACTCGGCGCCGTAGCGCAGCGTGTGGCCGGCGCCGAGCGCGCTGCGGGCATGCGCGGCCAGGCCCCAGAGCTGCGAGCGGTTGTCCTCGAGCTGGCGCGTGTCGGAGCCCAGGCTGCGGCGGCGGGTGGCGTCTACGATGCGCTGCCAGGCGAGGTTCAGTTCCAGGCTGTCGGCGGCGACGAAGGGCCGCTCGTAGTGCGCGCGCAGGTGGGCGAACTCACGCTGGCTGGGGGCGAAGGCGAATTCGCTGCGCCGCGGCGCGCTCTCGCCAAAGCCGGCCACGAGCTGGTCGTGCCGCGGCGTGTCCGGCTGTCGCGCATGCTGCAGGCGCAGCTGCCAGGCGCCGCCGGCGGCGGGGGCGAAGCGCAGCGCGGCATCGGCGGCCTGCGCCGTGTAGGCGGTGGCCGGCAGCGCCTGGCCGCCGCCGGCGCGGCGCTCGCCATAGGCGCGGGCGGCCGCGCCCAGGCTGGCCGCCCAGCGGGGCCCTTCGCGGCTCAGGCGCAGTTGCGCGGCGCGGGCGTCATCGGCCGTGGCCCCGCTGGCGCCGAAGTCGATGCGGTGGGTGGCGGCGGCGGCCAGTGCCGGCTCCACACTGCGCAGGTTGACCACGCCGCCCATCGCATCGGCGCCATACAGGCTGGAGGCGGCGCCGCGCACCACCTCGACGGCGGCCAGGGCGCTAAGGTCCACCAGCGCCAGGTACTGGTTGGGCGCATTGCGCAGAAAGCCAAAGTTCAGGCGCATGCCGTCGACCAGATGCAGCAGCTCGGAGCCCTTGAGCCCGCGCACGATGACGATGCCCTGGCCCGGGGTGGTTTGCTGCGCGCTGACGCCGGGCAGGGCGTCCAGCAGCAGCGGCAGCACGCCCGGCGGCTGCCAGCTCCAGTCCGCGGCCTCGCTGACCGCGACGGCGTGGGTCGCGGCGACGGTGGCCTCGGCGCTGCGCGCCGCGGTGACCTGCATCGGCGTCAGCACCGTGCCGGAGCCTGTCGCATCGGCGCCAGTTTCGGCCGCCGCCTGCGCCTGCAGCGCGGCTGGCGTGAGCAGCGAGAAGGCCAGCAGCAGCTTCGCCAGCAGCGCCCGCGCGATGCTGCGGCGTGCGCGCTGGGGTGACATCGCATGACTCATGCGGCCGGGGTCATGAGCCGACGAAGGCGCGCCGCCGCGCCGGGTTTTCGGCCAGCTGCGCGGCGCCCGCGTGGAAGCAATCCCAGCGCTGCTCGCAGTCGGCATAGAGCTGGTGGAAGGCGGCGACGCCGGCGCTGTAGTCGGCAAAGCCGGCTAGGCGGGCATTGTTCAGCGCGGCGAACCAGTCGGCCCAACGTTCCAGCCCGGCGGCCGATTCGGCGCGGGCTGCGGCATAGCGCGCCCGGGCCTGTTCCAGCAGCGCCGCCTTGGCCGCACGCTTGGCGGCGGCCGGCTGCGTGCTGGCGTACAGCGCGCGCAGCCCGGCGTAGGTGGGCTCCAGGATGCGGGCGATCCGCGCGCGGGCGGAGGGCGCCTCGACAGCGGCCGCCTCGCCCTGCGCCCGGCGCCAGGCCTGCAGGCCCAGGCCGCCCACGGCGCTGGCATAGCTTTCGTTGAAGCGGGTGTCGCCGGGTACGTACAGCTGCTGGTGCGCCAGCTCGTGGAACATCAGCCGCACGATGGCCTCGGTGCGCCACTGCAGCACGGGCTCGGGCAGCGGGTCGGCAAACCAGCCCAGCGTCGAGTAGGCGGCGGCCGGGCGCACCAGCACGTCATAGCCGGCGGCGGCCAGCTCCGCCGCCTTGGCCTCGGCGTCGCCGCGCGCGAAGTAGCCTCGGTAACTGACGCAGCCGGCCACCGGAAAGCACCAGCGCTTGGGCGCCAGCGAGAACTCCGGCGCGGCCACGACATTCCACACCAGCGCCTGGCGCGCTGATGGCTCGCGCCGATCCGCATGGGGCAGCGGGGCGTACAGCGTGTAGCTGCGGTTGTCGGGCAGCCCCAGGGCATCGCTGGCATAGCGCCGCGCGTCGGCCAGCGTGTGCAGCTTGGCGCGCAAGGCCGGCGGTGTGGCGGGGTCTGCGGCCAGTTCAGTCAGCGGTGCGCGCCCGGCCAGCAGTCGCAGGTGGCCGCTGGCCGCCTGCCAGTGGTAGGCCAGCGTTTCGCAGCCGCCCAGCAGCGGCAGCGCGAGCAGCAGGAGCAGCAGCGGACGGCGCAAGGCGCATCGGCGCACAATGCGGGCGATGAGAGTCGGGGCGGGCATCGCCGTTATTGTCCTTGTTTCGCTGCTGCTTGGGGCCTGGGGCGGCTGGCGCGGGCATGCGCAGCTGGAACAGGGCCGGCCGCGGCCGGCCGGGCTGGTGCAATACAGCTGGCTGCTGGCCGAGCCGGGCTTTGTGCTGGGCTATTCGCCCTGGTGGCGCAACCCCTTGTGGGTGCAGTGGACGGTGCATGCCGGGCCCCTGCGGGACCTGGCGCCGCGGCCGCGGCATTTTGTCTGCGCGCCGGATTGGCTGGGCGGCGTGTGCCCCGATGACTATCGACGCAGTGGCTATGACCGCGGCCACCTGGCCCCTAACTACGCGATGAGCCGGCTGTATGGCCGGGAGGCCCAGCTGGCCAGCTTCGCCATGCACAACATCAGCCCGCAGCGGCACCCGCTGAATGCGCGGGCCTGGCAGCGGCTGGAGGAGCTGGAGATGGATGCGCTGCGGCCGGCGCTGGGCCGGGCCTTCGTCGTCCAGGCCGGCCCGCTGTTCGCGGCGGATGCCCCACGGCTGCCGGGCGGGGTGGCGGTGCCCGCGGCCTTCTGGCGGCTGTGGTTCGACCCGGGTGCGGCCGCGGCCACCGGCGCTGCAGCGCCGCCCCGCGCGCTGGCCTTTATCCTGCCGCAGCAGGCCTCCGGCCATGGCGATTTGCGCCAGTACGCGGTGACGGTGGATGCGGTGGAGGCGCGCAGCGGGCTGGATCTGCTGCCGGCGCTGCCCGACGCTGTCGAGGCCGCCGTGGAGGCCGCGCTGCCGCTCGCGGGCTGGGGCGTGGGCGAGCGCTGGGATGCGCCGCCACGCTACTAGGGCCCCGACGGCTGCCGTGATCAGGGACGCGGCGCGGGGGCCCGGTGCCGCCCCGCGGGGGCCCGGTGCCGCCCCGCGGTGGCCTGACGCCGCCCCGCGGTGGGCCTCGCCGCCCGCATGGGCCATAATGCCGCCGTGCCTGCCGCGGGCACCACGAGAACTAGGGAGAACAAGATGCGGACGACGCTGACGCTGCTTTCGTTGCTACTGGGGGCCGGTAGCGCCTGGGCTCAGGAGTCCGCCACGGAAGGCCAGGGGAGCCAGGACGGCACCACTCAGACCGCCTCGGCCAACGCCGCGGGCCAGGGCTTTACGCGCACGCTGCGCAGCGTGACGCCGGAGGACCTGGAGGAACGCGGCCGCATTACCGGCGTGTACGAGGGCAGCCCGGCCTACCTGGCCGCGCCCGAGGACTACGAGGCGGCCTTCTACGCGACGCTGGATTCGGACGCGCTCGTCCTCAAGAAGTACAACCAGACGCTGATCAACGTCTACGGCCACACCGATTCGACCGGTTCCGACCAGTACAACCAGGCGCTGTCGCAGCGCCGCGCCAACGCGGTGTCGAGCTATCTCGCGACCCAGGGCGTCAGCCAGCAGCGCATGATCGCGCAGGGCTTCGGCGAAAGCCGTCCGATCGCGGACAACGGGTCGGAAGCCGGCCGCGCGCAGAACCGCCGCGTCGAAATCCAGATCGTCCCGCTCACCTGATCGCGGACTGGCTTGCAAAGAAAAGGCGGCTTTCGGGCCGCCTTTTTTGGTTTTCGCTATTTGCCGTCGTCCTCGTCGAGTTCGCCGGCATCCCTCGCCCGCATCTCCTCGATATCGTCGGCGATCAACGCCAGATGCTGCTCGATCAGCGAGAGATTGGCGATCAAGCCGCAGACGAGCGCCGCGACGATCAGCCCGGCCACCACGCCAAGCCCCGCGCCGAAGGTCAGGTTCTCGCCGATCCCGTCGGCCCAGCGAAAGCCCAGATAGCCGCCGGCGACGACGATCACCGCCGCCAACCCCGGATTGATCGCCTCGAGCAGTTCGGCGAGGAAACGGGAAAACCACATGCGGGCACACCTTTCGATTACGGATCAGTTCTGTGGCGTCAGGAAAAGCAGCTTCATGTAGGAATGCAATAGCAGGATTTGCGCGCCGAGCACCCGCGGCTCCTTGAGCGTCTTCGACATGATGATCCCGCCCTCGACCGTGTTGGACACCATGTCAGCCACGTCTGTCAGGTTGACGTCAAGTCGCGGTGGGTAGATCGCCGCGATTTCCTCGATCACCTTGAGAAACCGCATCCGCCAGCGTACCACCGCCTGCCGGTTGAGGTCGCGCACATCCTGATCGAACAACCGTTCGTTGTAGCAGTAGGTGGCGACAAGACACCCGGGGTGGCCGTTCGGCATATCGTCCAGCAATTCCGACAGCAGCTTGAGACCGATCAGGAAAGCGTGCAGCGGATCGTCGTGCAACTGCCGCGCCCGCGCGAACACCCCGTCCAGTATCGTATCGTCGTTGCGGATATGCCTCTCCAGGAGCGCCCGCGCCAGTTCGTTCTTGTCCTTGAAGTGATAGAAGAATCCACTCTTGGTGATCTCGGCTTCGGCTATGATCTCCTCAATCGAGGTTGCGCCGAACCCTTTCGACAGCACCGCGGCTTCCGCGATATCCATCAGCTTTTCGCGCGTGGCCTGCCCCTTGCGCATCGTCACCTCCGCGAACTGTACCGCCAGTACAGTTTTCCCTCGCCCTCGCCGGGCCGGCAAAACAATCACAATCTAACGCATTGAAAAGACGGCGAATTTTTTCGGCTGCCTCACCGTACCGTGTTCTTTCTATGCCTGCACAACATAAAATTCCAAGTTCCGCGCCACCGGAAGCCCTTTCTCATCGCAGTCGGACAGCCCTGTGCCGAAGCGCACGCTGCTTCAGACGCTCGATTGATAGGCGCGCCGTCCAACCCAGAAAAACAACAAGGGATAGACACATGACAACCGCAACCTACCGATCGAACCTGCCGCAGATGAACGGCCGGACGTTGCTCACCGACGGCGGCATCGAGACCACGCTGATCTTCCATGAGGGATTCGACCTGCCGCTGTTCGCCTCCTATGTCCTGCTCGACGATGACACCCGAGGCCGCAAGGCGCTGCGCGATTACTATGCGCGCTACATCGACATCGCCCGCGACACCCGCTCCGGCTTCGTTCTCGAAAGCCCGACATGGCGCTGTTCGCGCGACTGGGGCGCAAAGCTCGGCCATGACGCGGACGCCATCGCGTCGTTCAACCGCAAAGCCATCGCGCTGATGGAAGAGCTGCGCCGGGGCGCCGAGATCGACGAACCGATCGTCATATCGGGCAATATCGGTCCACGCGGCGACGGCTATGCTCCGGACACCCAGATGACCGCAGAGGAAGCGGAGGCCTATCACCGCCACCAGATCGAGACCTTCGCCGAAACGGGAGCCGACATGATCGGCGCGGTCACCATGACGCATACCGGCGAGGCGATCGGCATTGTCCGAGCTGCGAAAGCCGCTGGCATTCCGGTTGCAATCGCTTTCACTGTCGAGACCGACGGCCGCCTGCCCTCAGGCCAGCCGCTCGGCGAAGCGATCCGCGAGACCGACGCCGCGACTGGCAATGCGCCGGCCTATTACATGATCAACTGCGCCCATCCCGATCATTTCACACATGT
>CAKZQS010000045.1 GCA_937141935.1 uncultured Ectothiorhodospiraceae bacterium | reverse complement strand
CGGCCCGCGAGCGGCTGGAGGTGCGCGGCCGCGCGGTGCGCCGGCTGCGCGAGGGCGCGGTGGTCGAGCAGGCCGAGGTCGCCGACCCCCTGGCCTGGCTGCAGGACTATGCCGCCGGCTTCTCCGCGCCGGAGCTGCCGGAGCTGCCGCGGCTGAATGGCGGGCTGGTGGGCTATTTTGGCGCCGCCACCGTCGGCATGGTCGAGCCGCGCCTGCGTGGCGGGCAGCCGCCGGCCGACCCGCTGGACCTGCCGGACATCTGCCTGCTGCGCTGCGATGAGTTCGTCGTTTTCGACAACCTGCGCAACCGCCTGCACCTGGTGGTGCTGCGCGGCGAGGGCGAGCAGCAGGCCGCGCAGGCCCGGCTGGCCGAGCTCTGTGCGGCCTTGGCCGCGCCGGCCCCCGCCGGGCTGCCACCGCTGGTGCTGGGCGTGGACGCGCCGGAGCTGCCCTTCGAGGCCAGCTACCCGCAGGCGGATTACGAGCGCGGCGTGCAGCGCATCCGCGACTACATCCTGGCCGGGGATTGCATGCAGGTGGTGCTGTCGCAGCGGCTGACCGCGCCCTTCGCCGGCGCGCCGCTGAACCTGTACCGCGCGCTGCGCAGCCAGAACCCCTCGCCCTATCTGTACTACTTCGACTTCGGCGACTTCCAGGTGGCCGGCTCCTCGCCCGAGGTGCTGGTGCGGCTGGACCACGAAGAGGTCACGCTGCGGCCGATCGCCGGCACCCGCCCGCGCGGCGCCACGCCGGCCGAGGACGCGGCCTATGAGGCCGAGCTGCTGGCCGACCCCAAGGAGCTGGCCGAGCACCTGATGCTGATCGACCTGGGCCGCAACGACGTGGGCCGCATCGCCCAGGCCGGCAGCGTGCGCCTGACCGAGCGCATGGTCATCGAGCGCTATTCGCAGGTGATGCACATCGTCTCCAACGTCGTCGGCCAGCTCGCGCCGGGCTGCCAGGCGCTGGACGTGCTGCGTGCCACCTTCCCGGCCGGCACCCTGTCCGGCGCGCCGAAGATCCGCGCGCTGGAGATCATCGCCGAGCTGGAGCCGCACCAGCGCGGCCTGTATTCCGGCGCCGTGGGCTACCTGGCCTGGAACGGCAGCATGGATACCGCCATCGCGATCCGCACCGCCGTCATCAAGGACGGGCAGGTCATCGTGCAGGCCGGCGCCGGCATCGTCGCCGACTCGGTGCCCGAAAAGGAGTGGGACGAGACGATGAATAAGGCCCGCGCCGTGCTGCGCGCGGCGGCCTGTGCCGAACAGGCGGGACGCTGACACGCCGCTGTCACGCAAGCTTCAAGCGCAGGTCACGCCGCTGTCGCCAAACACCCCCTAAGTTCGCGAATGCCCGGGGCCGGGGAGCCCCGAATCGCATTCCAAGAACACACGGGAGTCCATCGTGCGAGATTTCGGTCTGGGGCGCGCCGCCGGCGCGGCCACTGTGGCGCTGCTGCTGAGCGCCTGTGGCGACGAGCTGAGTTTCATCACCGGCGGTCTGGTGGAAACGACGACCATCGCCGCCGGTGCGCAGTGCGCCAGCGGCGGCGTGCGCGTCGATTCGGGGGTGGATCGCAACCAGGATGGCCGCCTGGCGGCCGACGAAATCCGCAGCACCGAGTTTGTCTGCAATGGCATGGACGGCGAAGACGGTGCCGAGGGGCCGCAAGGTCCGCAGGGCCCGCAGGGGCCGCAGGGCCCGGCCGGCCCCGGCTTCGACGAGACGGTGGCCTTCACGCTGCAGCTGCTGCATTTCGCCGATGTCGATGGCCCCGGCGGCGCCGATGACGTGCGCGTTTTCTCGGCCCTGGTCGACGGCTTTCGCGGCCAGATGCCGAACAACACGCTGCTGCTGTCCTCGGGCGACAACTGGATACCCGGGCCCGAGTACTTCGGCGCCGGCGACGACCGCCTGGATGGCCCGCTGGGCGCCGCCGATGCCGGCCGCGCGCATGTGGGCTGGCTGAACGCACTGGGCGTGCAGGCCTCGGTGGTGGGCAACCACGAGCTGGATCTGGGCCCGGGCGCCTTCGCCGAACTGCTGGCCGCCGACGGCGCCTGGCCGGGCGCGCAGTTCCCCTACCTCTCCGCCAACATCGACTTTGCCGCCGATGGCGACACGGCGCCGCTGCTGGTGCCCGCCGCGCAGCCGGCGCGGCCCAACTCGCTGAGCGCCAGCGTCACCCTGCGGGTGGGCGGCGAGACCATTGGCGTGGTCGGCGCCTCGACGCCGACGCTGCCGGCCATCACCTCCACCGGTGACCTGGTCGTGAGCCCGGCCGATGCCAATGACATCGATGCGCTGGCGGCGGCCATCCAGGCCGAGGTCGATGCACTGGTAAGCGCCACCGGCGTGGACAAGATCGTCCTGCTGGCGCATATGCAGCAGATCGGCGTGGAGCAGCAACTGGCCACGCGCCTGCGCGGCGTGGACATCATCGTGGCCGGCGGCTCGAACACCATCCTGGCCGACGCCAACGACCGCTTGCGCGAGGGCGACACGGCCGGCGGCAGCTACCCGCTGGAGTTCACCTCCGCGGTGGGCGAGCCGGTGCTGCTGGTCAACACCGACGGCGACTACCGCTATCTGGGCCGCCTGGTCGTGGGCTTCGACGGCGCCGGGCGCCTGCTGCCGGCCAGCATCGACCCGGCCGACTCGGGCGCCTTCGCCAGCGACGTGCCGCCCTTCGCCTTCGACCCGCTGGCCAGCGTCGACACGATCACCGACGCGCTGGAAGAGGTGCTGGTGGACAAGGACGGCAACGTGCAGGGCCTGTCGGCCGTGTACCTGGACGGCCGCCGCAGCGAGGTGCGCAGCGAGGAAACCAACCTGGGCAACCTGACCGCCGATGCCAACCGCTGGTACGCGCGGCACACCGACCCCAGCGTGCAGCTCTCGCTGAAGAACGGTGGCGGCATCCGCTCGGACATCGGCCTGATCCTGCAGCCGCCGGGCACCTCCGACCCCAGCCAGGCGCAGTTCCTGCCGCCGGTCGAAAACGCCTCCTCCGGCAAGCCCAGTGGCGGCGTATCGCAGCTGGACCTGGAAACCGCGCTGCGCTTCAACAACAGCCTGGTGCTGGTCACGCTGACCGCGGCCGAACTGGTCGACGTCATCGAACATGGCGTGGCCAACGCCGGCCCGGGCGTCAGCTCCGGCCGTTTCCCGCAGATCGCCGGCCTGCGCTTCTCCTGGGATCCGGCCCAGCCCGGTCGCGACAGCGCGCTGGGCGATGCCAACCGCGGTGCCGCCACGGTGCCCAGCCGGGTGCGCAACCTGGCCATCGTGGACGACTCCGGCGCCGTCATCGACCAGATCGTGGTCGACGGCGCGCTGGTGGGCGACCTCGGCCGCAGCTACCGCCTGGTGACGCTGGGCTTTTTGGCCAGCGACTGCGTCATCGACGCCACGGCCTCCTGTGGCGACGGCTACCCCTACAAGGGCCTGGCCGCGCCGAACAAGGTGGACCTGACGGAGGCCGGCGCCAGCGACCCGGGCCTGGCGGACTTCAGCGCGACCGGTGGCGAGCAGGATGCGCTGGCCGAGTACCTGCAGGCCTTCTTCGCCGAGGTGGGCTTTGATGTCGCGGAAACCGACCCGGCCGCTGATCTGCGCATTCAGAACCTCGACGCTGTCGCCGCCGACAGCGTGCATGCGCTGCCCACGCGCGGCACGCTGGCGGTGCTCGGGCGGTTCCAGAAGCCCGGCGCCGGCTTCGACGAGGGCGCGGCGGAGATCGTGGCCTTCGACCCGACCACCGACCGGCTGTTCGTGATCAACGCCGAGGACGGCCAGATCGACGTGCTGAACCTGGCCAACCCGGCCAGCCCGCAACTCGCCAGCACGCTGGACCCGGTGGCCGATATCGGCGGCGCCGCGGACGGCGTCAATAGCGTTGCCGTGGGCGGGGGCTTCGTCGCCGCCGCGGTCGAATTCGACCCGGCGCAGGACGCCGGCCGGGTGGCGCTGTACGACGCCGGCACGCTGGCCTTCGTGGGCAGCGTGGCCGCCGGTGCGCTGCCGGATGCCGTGACCTTCACGCCGGACGGCCGCCGGGTGCTGGTGGCCAACGAGGGCGAGCCGCCGGCCGACCCGAACGACGATGACCTGCGCGACTTCGCCAACGACGTGCCGGGCAGCGTGACGATCATTGACCTCGCGGCCGGCTTTGCCGGCGCCGTCGTCACCCAGGTGGGCTTCACCGACTTCAACGCCGGCGGCAGCCGCGCGGCGGAGCTGCCCGCCGCCGTGCGCATCGCGCCGGCCGCGACCTCGGTGGCCAACGACCTGGAGCCCGAGTACATCGCGGTGAGCCCGGACGGCGCGACGGCCTACGTCAGCCTGCAGGAGAACAACGCCATCGCCGTGATCGACGTCGCCAGCGGCAGGGTCAGCCGCATCGTCGCGCTGGGGCTTAAGGATCACGGCCTGCTGGCCAATGCGCTGGACGCCTCCGACCGCGACGGCTTGGACATCGCGCCCGAGGCCGGCGTGTTCGGCCTGGCCATGCCCGACGGCATCGACGTCTACAGCGTGCAGGGCCGCGACTATGTGCTGACCGCCAACGAGGGCGACTCGCGCGATGACGTGGACGAGTGCGGCATCGGCGACTTCGCCACGCTGGACCCGGTGTTTGCCGGCCGCGACGCCGACGAGGAACTGGGCCGCATCGACTTCATCTGCGACCTGGCGGCCGACACCGACAACGATGGCGATATCGACCAGCTCGTGGTGTTCGGTGCGCGCTCCTTCTCCGTCGTCGGCCCGATGGGCGTGGTGGCCGACAGCGGCGACGACTTCGAGCGCATCACGGCGCACCGGGACCAGCTCGACGGCAGCCTGATCTTCAACGCCAGCAACGACAACGCCACGCGCGAAAACCGCAGCGACAACAAGGGCCCCGAGCCCGAGGGCGTCGTGGCCGGCCGCATCGGCGCGCGCGACTATGCCTTCATCGGCCTGGAGCGGGTCGGCGGGATCATGGTCTACGACATCAGCAACCCGCGCCTGCCGCGCTTCGTGACCTATGTGAACAACCGCGACTTCGGCGTGGACCAGGAGGGCGGCAACGCCGGCGACCTGGGCCCCGAAGGCCTGGTCTTCATCCCCGCGGCCGACAGCCCGAATGGCGAGGATCTGCTGGTAGTGGGCAATGAGGTCAGCGGCACCGTGACCGTGTACCGCATCGCCCTGGACTGAACCGAGCCGATATTGGCGGCAGCGCCCTCGTCGTCCCTTGCGGGCGGCGGGGGCGTTTTTTTGCCTGCCTGCCGGGCCGCGGAGGCCGCGGAAACCGGCCGGCCGGCGGCCGCTGCGGCACAATGTGCGGCCCGCCCCGACACCGCGACCGGCCTGCCATGGTCCTGATGCTCGATAACTACGACAGCTTCACCTACAACCTGGTCCAGTACCTGCTGGAACTGGGCTGCGAGGTGGAGACCTGGCGCAATGACCAGGTGAGCGTGGAGGACATCGCGACGCTGGCCCCGAGCCACATCGTGATCTCCCCCGGGCCATGCACGCCGAACGAGGCCGGCATCTCGCTGGATGTCGTGGAACGCTTCGCCGGCCATGTGCCGCTGCTGGGCGTCTGCCTGGGCCACCAGGCCATTGGCCAGCACTTCGGTGGCCGCGTCGTGCGCGCCCGCGAGGTGATGCATGGCAAGACCTCGCCGATCCACCACGACGGGGGCGGCGTGTTCGCCGATTTGCCCACGCCCTTCACCGCCACCCGCTACCACTCGCTGGTCGTGGACCAGCAGGACTGGCCGCAGGCGCTGGAAGTGACCGCCTGGACCGAGGCCGGCCCCGGCCAGCGCGATGAGGTGATGGGCTTGCGCCACCGCGAGCTGCCGATCGAGGGGGTGCAGTTCCACCCCGAATCGATACTCAGCGAGCACGGCCACCAGATTCTGAAGACCTTCCTGGAGACCTACCGATGAAGCTGCATCAGGCCCTGGAGGCGCTGCTGGCCGGCCAGACCCTGCCGCGCGCGCTGATGCTCGACGTGATGCGCGAGATCATGGGCGGCGAGGCCACACCGGCCCAGGTCGCCGGTTTTCTGATTGCGCTGCGCATGAAGGGCGAGGCGCCGGAGGAGATCGCGGCGGCCGCGCAGGTGATGCGTGAGAAGTCGCGGCCGCTGCAGGTCGAGCCCGCGCTGCGCGAGCGCCTGGTGGACACCTGCGGCACCGGCGGCGACGGCGCCGGGCTGTTCAATGTATCCACGGCCAGCGCGCTGCTGCTGGCCGCGCTGGGCGTGCCGGTGGCCAAGCATGGCAACCGCAGCGTCTCCAGCTCCAGCGGCAGCGCCGACGTGCTGGCCGCGGCCGGCATCGCGCTGGACCTTTCGCCCGAGCAGTCGCTGGCGCAGCTGCGCGCGCACAACTTCACCTTCCTCTTCGCGCCGCAGTACCACCCGGCGATGAAGCACGCCATCGGCCCGCGCCGCGAGCTGGCCACGCGCACGGTGTTCAACCTGCTCGGCCCGCTGACCAACCCCGCCGGCGCGCAGCGCCAGGTGCTGGGCCTGTTTTCCGCGCAGTGGCTGGAGCCGGTGGCCCGGGTGCTGGCCGAGCTGGGCAGCGTGCACGTGCTGACGGTGCATGGCGAGGACGGCCTGGACGAAATCAGCCTGTCCGCACCCACCCAGATCTGCGAGCTGCGCGAAGGCGAGCGCCGCAGCTACCGCATCGAGCCCGGGCAGTTCGGGCTGCCGCTGGCCGAGCCGGCGGCGCTGAAAGTCGAGTCGCCGGCGCAGAGCCTGGCGCTGATTCGTGCCGCCTTCGCCGGCCAGGCCGGGCCCGTGGCGGACGCCATTGCCATGAACGCTGGCGCCGGGCTGTACGTCGGCGGGGTTGCCGACAGCCTGGCGCGTGGCGTGGAAGAGGCGCGTACGGCATTGGCCGAAGCGCGCGCAGAGGGCATCATCGAAGATCTGAGCCAGCAGCCGGGAGAGAGCGAGCGATGAGCGACATTCTGCAAACCATCCTGGCCCGCAAGGCCGATGAGGTACGCGCGGGCATGTCCGTGCACTCGCTGCGCGACTTGGAAGAGCAGGCCAGCGTGGTCGAGCCGCCGCGCGCCTTCTGTCATGCGCTGCGGGCCCGCATCGCGGCGCGCAAGCCGGCGGTTATCGCCGAGCTGAAAAAGGCCTCGCCCTCGCGCGGCCTGATCCGCGAGGACTTCGCGCCCATCGAGCTGGCGCAGGCCTACCAGCGTGGCGGCGCCACCTGTCTCTCGGTGCTGACCGACGAGGACTTCTTCCAGGGCCACCCGCAATACCTGGTGGACGCGCACCGCAATACGCACCTGCCGGTGCTGCGCAAGGACTTCCTGATCGACCCTTGGCAGGTCGTACAGTCGCGCGCCTGGGGCGCCGACGCCGTGCTGCTGATCGTGGCGGCCTTGTCCGATGCCCAGCTCGAGGAGCTGTACGCCGCGGCCCACGCCCAGCATCTGGACGTGCTGATCGAGGTGCACGACTTCGACGAGTTGGACCGCGCGCTGGAGCTGCCTGGCGGCATCATTGGCATCAACAACCGCAACCTGCGCACCTTCGAGACCAAGCTCGAAACCACGCTGGACCTGCTGAACGAAGTCCCGCCGGAGCGCGTGCTGGTCACCGAGTCCGGCCTGCGTGGCCCCGAGGACCTGGCGCGGATGATGCAGTCCGACGTCTACGCCTTTTTGATCGGCGAGCACCTGATGCGCGCCGACGACCCCGGCGCGGAACTGGCGCGGTGGCTGGCGGGCTGAGCCGCCACGCCACCGCGCCCGCGAGCCCTCAGTTCAACGTGAACTGATTGAAGGGGCGGCTATCGACAGTGCAGCTGAGCATGTTCGCCGAGGTGTTCGAGACGCAGGGCAGGCTGCTGCCGGTGTTCGGGTTCTTGTTCGGCAGCACGAGCCAGACCACCTGACAGGCGCCGCCGATGCAGTTGCCATCGGGTACCGAGATGCTGGTTTCGTACTTGGTCTTGAGCAGCCGGTTCGGCGTCAGGTTGCGGCGTGCCTGGCGGACGGCCAGCGCGCCATCGCCGCTGCGCAGCCCCGAACGGTATTGCTGATTGCCGTTCAAAAAGTCCACCAGTGCGATGCGCCCCTCGATGTCGACGCCGCTCTGCGGCGCCGGCGCCGAGGCCGGCGATGCACAGCGGGTGTCGCCTTCCACGCGCAGGAAGTTGTCGCCGAGCTTGGTGGCGCCGGTGCCGAGCGTGCAGACGAAGGCGCCGCCCGCACGCGCGGTGGGCAGCAGCTCGGGTCCGGCCACGACGTAGTCACGCACCTCGCGGCTGTAGCCGAGCAGGGCCTGGGAGAAGCTCTCCAGCCCCAGGCTTGAGCCCATCAGCACATCCTGGGCGCCGCCGGCACTGCAGCTGAAATAGTCCAGCAGCGGCTGCAGGTATTCGGTGTTGGCCAGAAACTGCTCCAGCAGGCTGCTGCAATCGCTGATCTGTCCCGGGTCGCCGGGCTGGATCTGGCTTGGGTCCAGCGCGTCCGGGTCGGGCTCGGGCGGCGCTTCAACCGGGTCGGTTTCGTTGATGTTGAGGACGATGCCGATGGCCAGCACGGTCCATTTGTCGGATTCCACCTGGGCGGCAGCCGGTGCGGCCAGCAGGCTCAGGGTCAGGCCGAGCAGGGCAAAGCGCGGCAGCACGCCACGCAGGCGGTGGTTCTGAATGGTCATGTCGAGGTTCTCCGGTGGTGCGGCGCACTCCCAAAGACAGTCCCCTGCGCCGCGGCGCCCACGCTAGCAGAGCCCACGGGGCCTGCCCAGTCATAAATTTGACGCTGGGGTGCGCCCTGCGCTACGCGCGCCCGGCCGGGCCCTCGGCCGCTTGCCCCGCGTACCCGCGGGCGCCGCGCGCTAGTGCATGAACAGCCCTCCGTTGACCGGCAGGTTGGCGCCGGTGACGTAGGCGGCCGCCGGGCTGGCCAGGAAGGCGACGCAGGCGGCCACGTCGGCCGGGTTGCCGAAGCGGCCGGCGGGGATGCCGCTCAGGATCTGCTCGCGAATGGCCTCGGGCACGCGGCGGATCATTGGGCTGTCGATGTAGCCGGGTGAGACCGTGTTGACGGTGATGCCCTTGTGCGCGACCTCCTGGGCCAGCGCCATCGTGAAGCCGTGCATGCCGGCCTTGGCCGCCGAGTAGTTGGTCTGCCCACGCTGGCCCTTCTGGCCGTTGACCGAGGCGATGTTGATGATGCGGCCGTGGCCGGCCTCCAGCATGCCCGGCAGCACCGGCTTCGACAGGTGATAAACGCTGTCCAGGTTGGTGGCCATGACCTCGCGCCAGGCCTCCAGCTCCAGCTTGCGCAGCGTGGCGTCGCGGGTGATGCCGGCCGCGTTGACCAGCACAGCGCAGGGGCCCTGGGCGGCCACCAGCGTGTCCACGGCCTGCGCGCAGGCTTGCGCATCCGTCACATCCAGCGTCTGGGCACGAACGCCGTCGGCCTGGTCCTGCTCCCATGCGCCCAGCCGCTCGGCCTCACCGGGGTGGCCCAGCGCCACCACGCGCAGGCCCTGCCGCGCCAGCGCGGCGCAGATCTGCGTGCCGATGGCGCCGGTGCCGCCGCTGACCAGCGCCCAGCGGGCGTCGGGGGACTCGGGCGCCGTGGGCGCCTGGGGGGTGTTGTTCACGCGCTCTCCTCTTGACAAGGCCAAAGGCCCTGCGGCAGTTTTACCTGAAACATGACTCACCTGTCATGTTTGGCCTGACCCGCCAACCGGCGGCCGGCCCGAGGAGACAAGGGAGATCGCATGGCCGAACCCATGCCCAATGACGGCCGCGCCGAACGCGCGCCCAGCACGGCCCGTGGCCGGGCCACGCTGCGCCGTATTCTGGCGGCGGCCGAGCGCGAATTCGGTACGCGTGGCTATCACGCCGCCTCGGTGTCCGGCATCACGCGGGCCAGCGGTGTGGCCCAGGGCACCTTCTATATCTACTTCCCGGGCAAGGAGCAGATCTTTGCCGAGCTGGTACGCCATGTCGGCCGCCAGCTGCGCGCCGCGATGAGTGCCGGTGCCGCCGACGCGCCGGACCGGCTGGCCGCCGAGCGCGCCGGCCTGCGCGCCTTCTTGGCCTTTCTGGGCGAACACCCGCATCTGTACCGCATCGTGCAGGAGGCCCAGTCGGTCGACGAGACGCTGTACCGCGAGTACTACCTGGACATCGCGCGCGGCTATGCCGCCGGCCTGCAGCGCGCGGCCGAGGGCGGCGAGCTGCGCGGCGGCGAGGGCCGGGTGGACTACGAGGTGCGCGCCTGGGCGCTGATGGGCCTGGGCCACTTCCTGGGCCTGCGCTACGGGCTGTGGCCGGGCGACGGCGCGGCGCCGGACGAGGCCGTCATTGATGCCGCGATGGACTTCGTGGCGCACGGCCTGGCACCACCGCGGCATGCGGCGGGGCCATCAGCGGAGGAGGCGCGCTGATGGCCGTGATCGCCGGGCTCGGCACCTACCTGCCGGAACCCCGCCAGAGCGCCGCGGACATCGCCCGCGCCAGCGGCCTGCCCGAGGCCGTGGTGCGCGACAAGCTGGGCATCCACAGCAAGCCCGTGCCGGGGCCCGAGGACCACGTCAGCACCATGGCGGCGCGGGCCAGCCGCGCGGCGTTGGCCGACGCCGGCCTGGACGCGCAGGCCGTGGACACCGTGGTCTGCATCAACGAGGAACACAAGGATTACCCGGTGTGGACCAGCGGCATCCAGCTGGCCCACGACATCGGCGCCAAGCGCGCCTACGCCTTCGACATCGGCCAGAAGTGTGGCAGCGGCGTGCTGGGCCTGAAGCTGGCCGCGGACATGCTGCACGCCGATCCGCACCTGCACACGGCGCTGGTGGCCGGCGGCTACCGCAACAGCGACCTGATCGACTACAGCGACCCCGACGTGCGCTTTCTGTACAACCTCGGCGCCGGCGCCGGTGCGGCCGTCGTGCGCCGCTCTGGGCCCGGCCACACGCTGCTGGGCAGCAGCTTTGTCACCGATGGCAGCTTCGCCGGCGATGTGCTGGTGCCGGTGGGCGGCTCGCGCGCGCCCCTGACGCCGGACAACGTGGGCGAGTACCGCCTGCAGGTGCGCGACATGGCCGGCATGCGCGAGCGCATGGCCAGCCGCTCGGTGCCCAACTTCCTGCATGTGCTGCGCGAGGCCGTGGCCCGCAGCGGCGCGCAGGTCGCCGACCTGCGCCATGTGGCGATGCTGCACATGAAGCGCAGCGCGCATGACGCGATTCTGGACGAGCTGGGGCTGGGCCCCGAGCATTCGATCTACCTCGCCGACTACGGCCATATCGGCCAGGTCGACGGCTTTCTGAGCCTGCAGCTCGCCGCCCAGCAGGGCCGTTTGCGCCGGGGCGACCTGGTAGTCATCGTCGCCGCCGGCATCGGCTATGTGTGGAACGCGATCTGCCTGCGCTGGGAGGGTGGCGATGCTGCTTGACCCGCTGGCCATGCGCGCGCGGCTGAGCCCGGCGCAGCCCGCGCTGTGGGCCGAGGGGCATTGGTACAGCTATGCCGAACTCGATGCGCGCGCCACGGCGCTGGCCGCCGCGCTGGCCACGGCCGGCGTGCGCGCCGGCGACCGCGTGGCGCTGCTGGCCGAGAACAGCCTGAGCCATTTCGACCTGATGCATGCGGCGCCGCGGCTGGGCCATATCCCGGTGTTGTGCAACTACCGGCTGCCGCTGGCGGAACAGGCGCCGCTGCTGGACAGCATCGCCCCCAAGCTGCTGCTGCATGACGCCAGCCAGGCGCGGGCCGCGGCCGAACTCGGCCGGCCCAGCTGGGGCCCGGAGGAACTGGAGGCGCGTTGCCGCGGCGTGGCCGGCGCGCCGTCGGCGCCCACGCTCGGCCCCGAGGACACGGCGCTGATTCTGTTCACCGGCGGCAGCACCGGCCGGCCCAAGGGCGCCTGCATCAGCTACCGGCAGCAGTTCTACAACCAGATCAACACCATCGTCGGCTGGGGCCTGCGGCCCGAGGACGCGGTGATTCAGGCCACGCCCTGCTTCCATGCCGCCGTCAACGCGCTGGCCACGCCGCTGCTGCATCTGGGCGGGCGGGTCATCCTGCAGCGGCGCTTCGAGCCCGAGGGCTATCTCGAACTGCTGGGCGAGCAGGGCGCCACGCTGATGTTCCTGGTGCCCACGATGTACCAGATGCTCAGCGAGGCCGGCGGCTTCGCCGGCGCCGATTTCTCGGCGCTGCGCTGGGCCATCAGTGGCGGGGCGCCCTGTCCCGCACCGCTGCGTGAGCGCTTTGCCGCGCGCGGCGTGGCCTTTCGCCAGGGCTATGGCATGACCGAGGCCGGCGTGAACTGCTTTGCCATCAGCAGCGAGGAGGCGCGCCTGCGCCCGGCCAGCGTCGGGCGGCCGATGCCCTATGCGCAGGCCGTCGTGCGCGACCCGCGCGGCCGGCCGCTGCCGGATGGCGAAGTCGGCGAGCTGACGCTGGCCGGGCCGCATCTGTTCAGCGGCTATTGGCGCCAGCCGGAGGCCAGCGCCGAGATGCTGCGCGAGGGCTGGCTGTGGACCGGCGACTACGCCCGCCGCGACAGCCAGGGCTTTTTTTCGATCTGTGGCCGGCGCAAGGAGATGTACATCTCCGGCGGCGAGAACGTGTACCCGGCCGAGGTCGAGGCGCTGCTCTATGCCCAGCCCGAAATCGCCGAGTGCGCGGTGCTGGGTGTGCCCAACCCGCGCTGGGGCGAGGTGGGCCTGGCGGTGCTGGTGGCCGCGCCCGGGGCACGCATCGACCTGGACCGGCTGCGCGCCCGGCTGCGCGATGAACTGGCCGGCTACAAGCGGCCCTGCCACTACCGCATCGTCGACGCGCTGCCCAAGACCGGCGCCGGGAAAATCGACAAGCCGGCGCTGCGGCGCCGCTACGCCAACGAGGGGGTCAGCGCATGAGCGACAGGGAGGGGCGGCACAGCCCACGGTGGGCCGCAGGCGGCCGTGGCCGGGCGGGGCATGGCCGGCGGCCGGCGCGAAGCCGGCGCGGGATGCGGAATCCGCGTGGCGGCGTGGCCCTGCTGCTGGCCGTCGCGGCGCTGCTGCCGGTCGGCGCCGCACAGGCGCAAAGCCAGGACAGCCCGCTGCCCAGCTTTGGCCGCTACAAGCCGCTGTATCCCGGCCAGTATCTGCACCTGGCCTACACGCAGACCGACGGCGACGAATATTTCGATGCCGAGGGCGAGCGGCGGGACGGCGCGCTGCCCACCTACGGCCCCAGCGCGCTGCCGCGCGAGGATTTGCGCGCCGAGCTGAGCTGGCACTTCCCGCTGTTCGAGACCTATGCGCTGCCCTTCATCTCCAGCCGCATGTGGCGGGCGCGGGTACAGCTTGGCTATGCCCGCACCGAGGCCGAAGGCGCCGTGGCCGACTTCGCCCGCGACGAGAGCGATGACGAGGCCACCTTCGCCGACGACCTGGCCACCGAAGGCAGCGGCCTGACCGATCTGCGCCTGGCGCTGGGCACCTATCTCTTCGGCGCGCCCAGCAGCGGCTGGCGCGAGGGCCGCAGCGGCCCGGCGAGCCTGCTGGCCGAGCTGGCGCTGACCGTGAACACCGGCGAATACGAGCGCAATACGCCGGTCAACGCCGGCCACAACACGCCGGCGGTGCATGCGCTGCTCGGTTTGCACTGGTCGCCCTGGGCGGGCGGCTTCATCGACGCCGGCCTGCGCTACGGGGCCTACATCAAGAACCAGGACCCGACCTTTGGCGCGCAGGCGCCGGCGCAGGTCGGCGACACGCTGTCCTGGGATGTGTCGCTGGCGCAGCGGCTCTGGCCCGGCGCCTACCTTAGTATCTACGGGCAGGGCTTCGACCGCGAATCGAACCGCTACGAAAACCCGCGCTTCGCGCCCAACCCGCCCACGCCGCCGCCGGGCAGCGACGCGATCCCGGCGCCCGGCAATTACCGCGACGACGGCGTCGAGCGGCGCAGCATCGGCGCCGGCTTCGACGTGTTTTTGAGCCAGCGGCTGACGCTGGGCCTGCACTACACCCGGCCGATCTCCGGGCGCAGCGGGCAATTCGACCTGGATTACAACTTCCGCGTGCCCGAGGGCTGCTTCACCGACGCCGTGGGCTGCACGCTGCTGCCCGCCGGCAGCGTGCCGGTGGACGGGCTGGAGGCCGGGCGGGCGCTGGCGGCCGACCGCATCAGCCTCAGCCTGCGCTTCCACTTCCTCGAACGCGACACCTTCGACTGTGTGGGGTGCAGCTCATGATTTCCGACCTTTTCCGGCGAACGCGGCCGCGGCGCCGGGTCGTGCCCAAGCTCCGGCGCCTGCTCCGGAGCCGGGTCCGGGCCCGGGCCTGGCTGGCGCTGGCGCCGGCGCTGCTGCTGGCGCTGCCGGCGCAGGCCGGCATCGTCTTCACGCCGCACCTGTCCGAGTACTCGCGGCTGCCGCGGGCGCCCTTCGTCGAGGGCACCTTGATCATGACGCAGATCGAGGAGATCTACGATCGCGAGGGCAACGAGGTGCCGCTGGGCGAGCCCTTCGTCAAGGCCGGCGACTCCACCGACGCCGCGCTGTTCCTGTTCAAGTATCTGTGGATCGGCAACTTGTTCCGCGACAGCGATGTGCCGATTCTGAAAACCCGCGACCAGTTCTGCCGCATGATCGGCGTGCTGGGCTACCAGCAGAACACCGGCCGCATCGCGGCGCGCACCCGGCTCTTCGGCATCCGCCCCGGCTCCAATGGCCTGGGCGACCTGTTCGGTCTGTGCGGCATCTACGGCCACGAGCACCAGTGGGGGCCGCTGAAGTTCAACGGCCTGCTGGCCACCACGATCAAGTTTCCCATTGGCGATTACGACCAGGATGCGGCGCTGAATATCGGCACCAACTACTGGAGCTACATCCCGCAGTTCGCCTTTCATGCCGAGGCCTTCGGGCGGCTCTATGTCGACGGCACCTTTGCCTACCAGTTCAACGGGGACAACGACGAGCCCAGCTTTGGCGGGCTGACGCCGACCCGCATCAGCAACTGGCGCAACCTGGAGATCAATTTCGCCTGGAAGTTCTCCGAGCACTGGTTCGCCGATATCGGCTATTCCTTCCGCGAGTCGGTGGGCCGCAATGGCTACGACAAGCTGACGGTCAACTTCGAGGACCAGCCACTGGCGCCCGAGTCGGCCTGCAACAACACCAACAACAACCTGGGCGTCGAGGTGCTGACGCCGGAGGTCTGCCGCAACCCGGTTACGCAGCAGTTTTACCTGTCGCCCAAGCCGGGGCCCTATGAGGATCGCGGCATCGAGGGCCACATGCTCACGGCCGGCATTTATTACGTCTACCGCACCTCCTCGGTGTTGCAGTTGCGCGTGGCCCAGCCGATCCGCGGGCGGGGCTCGCAGATCGACGCCGAGTACTACGTCTGCGCCATCGAGCCCTGCAACGAGCAGACCTCCGGCGGCGTCACCACGCCGACCACGCTCTTCGGCGTGCAGGAGGCCGCCGCCGTTTCGGCCAGCCCCTACCTGGAGCTGCGCTTCGTGCACCTGTGGTGGGCGCCATGAGCCGCGGTCGGCCGACGCCCTTCCAGGTGCCCGTCAAGGCCTCCGTCAAGGTAGTGGGCAAGTCGCTCTGGCTGCTGGGGTTGGTGGCCCTGCTCGGCGCCTGCGCCCCGCGCGAGCGGCTGCTGCCGGCGCTGGGGCTGGAGGTGCCGCGGGTGGACGAGCTGCCGCAGGACTTCGAGGCGCCGCTATCCGCGCAAACCGGCCAGCCGATGGACGGCTTTGGCGGCGGCGGGGGCGGCGTGGAGCGCACGCCGGTCATTTTCGTGCACGGCAACACCGTGTCGGCGGGCTTCTGGAAGCCCACCCGCGAGCACTTCGAGGACGCCGGCTACAGCCAGGATGAGCTGTGGGCCTTCAGCTGGGGCTGGAACAACGCCCGCTATCTGGACAGCGCCGATCTGTCGGTGCAAAGCGTGCAGCGCATGGTCGACGCCGTGCAGGGCTATCTGCGCGAGCAGCGCGGCGTGGCGGCGCCGCAGGTCGACATCATTGGCCATTCGTTGGGCGTGACTCTGGTCCGGCAATGGATGAAGCAGGCCAATGCCTGGCATCGCGTGCGTCGCTTCATCGGCGTGGCTGGCGCCAACGACGGCGTGTGGACGGCCTGGGCCGACACCCGCGGCCAGCAGCGGCCGGTGGCCTGGGAGCTCTACCCCGGCAGCCCCTGGCTGGCGCAGCTCAACCGCGGCAACGAGGTCCCAGGCGGCACCCGCTACATGACGCTCTACGACGGCAGCGGCTGGGGCGATGTGCTCTTTCCCTACCCGTTGGAAGATTCCAGCGCGCTGGAGGGCGCCGACAACCTGGCCTGGAACCGCGAACACGGCGACTGGTACGGCCACCTGAACCTGCCTTGGGAAGAGGGGCCGGCGCAGGCGATGATCGACTGGCTGCGCGAGGGCCCGCAGGTGCCGGAGGTCGACCCGGCCGACGCGCCCGATGTCGCGCTGGAGGATGGCGCCGAGGGGCCGCGCCTGCATGCCGATCAGGAGGGGGCGCAGATCTATTGCCGCGACGATGGCAGCGACCCGGGCCTGGCCAACACCGAGCCGCGCGCGGCGCTGCCAATGCAGCCCGGCCGGCTGTACAGCTGTTTCGCCCACGACCCGCAGACCGGCCTGGCCAGCCCGCTGCACCGGCACAAGGCCTGGCAGGGCGAGCCGGCGCAGGGCCAGCGGCCCACGCTGACGATCGAGCCGGCCGGCGGCGCCTTCGAGCAGCCGCAGCGGGTGCGGCTGCGCAGCGACGACCCCGAGGCCTTCATCGTCTACAACACCGCCGGGCTGCCGCTGAGCACGGGCTCGCCGCTGTATGACCCGGAGCAGCCGATCTTCGTCGCCGCGCCGTTGCGGCTGACGGCGATGGCCGTGTCGCCGGGCGGACAGACTTCCGAGCCGGTCACGGTGGACTTCGACATCAGCCTGGAGCTGGTCGAGGCCACCCGCACGCTGCAGCGCCAGTTCGACCCCAGCCGGCCGCTGCGCTACGCCGGCGATCGCAAGCAGGGCAACTGATGGCCACGCAAACCCCCCACGCGCCCGCCGAGGACGGCTTCGAGCGCGTCCGCGGCGGCCTGGTGCTGCTGATTGCCGCCAGCGCGCTCGGCGATCTGCTGGCGATGTGGGCCGGGCGCTCGCTGCTGGCGGCCGCACTGACCGCGCTGCTGCTGACGGCGGTGCTGATGCTGGGCGCCTGGCGGCCGCGCGGCGGCGGGCCGCTGCGCATCTGGTATGCGCTGGCCCTGGCGGCCTGGCTGCTCTGCTTTGCCGCCATGCACTGGCTGCCGGCCGACACGCAGCGGCTGGTGCTGGGCCTGCCGCCGGCCACCGCCGCGGCCCTGCTGGGGCTGTGGCTGGCGCCGCTGCTGCTGGTCACGCTGCCCTATGTGCTGCACTTCAACACTGCGGTGCTGGATGCGGCTGACCTTGCGGCCCTGGAGGCGGCGGCTGCGCCCGAGTCGGCCGCGCGGGCGGAGACTCGGCCATGACCCCCACGATCATGGCGATCAGCGCGGCCTATTTCGCGCTGATGCTGGGTATCGGCCTGTGGGCCGCCCGGCGCACCCGCACGATGAGCGACTTCTTCGTCGCCGGCCGCGGCGTGGGCATGGTGGCCATCGCGCTGGCCACGATGTCCTCGGCGATGAGCGGTTTTCTGTTCATCGGCGGGCCGGGCATCCAGTACCAGGCGGGCTTTGGCACGCTGCTGCTGACGATGCCGGCCGCAGTGTCCTTCGCGCTGGCCTGGCTGCTGCTGGCCAAGCGCATGAAGCTGCTGGCCATGGCCCGGCCGCTGCTGACGGTGCCGGATGCCATCCACGCCCGCTACGACTCCAACCTGGCGCGCGGGCTGGCGGCCGTGGCCGTGCTGCTCGGCGTGCTGGGCTATCTGGCCACGCAGACGCTGGCCATGGGCGTGGTGCTGGCACGCATCTTCGATCTGAGCCTGGTCTGGGGCGTGAGTATCGGCGTGGTCATCGTCGCGATCTACGCCGTGGGCGGCGGCATGATCGCCGGCATCTACACCGATGTCGTGCAGGGGGCGGTGATGGTGCTGGCGGCACTGGCCACCTTCGCGCTGGCGCTGGAGGTCGGCGGGGGCATGGGCGGCATGGTGCGAAGCATCGCCGCCGACAGCCCCGACTGGGTTGGCCCCTTCGGGCTGCTGGAGCCCGGCGTGGCCATCGGCTGGTACCTGGTCTTTGCGCTGGGCATCCTCGGGCAGCCGCAGGTGGTGCACAAGTTCTACATGATCGACGAGGTGCGCAAGCTGCGCTGGGGGCCGCTGCTGGCCGCCGTCTGCGCGGTGCTGGCCAGCCTGGTCTGGCTGTCGGTGGGCACGGCGATGCGCGCGCTGGTGGCCGAGGGCGCCGAGCCCTTGGCCCAGGCCGACGAGGCCGCGCCGCGCTTCATGCTGGAATACGCCCCCGCGCTGCTGGCCGGTGTGTTCTTTGCCGGCGTGGCCGCGGCCTCGATGAGCACGGCCGACAGCTTCTTGATCATCGGCGCCTCGGCGCTGGTGCGCGACCTGCCGCTGGCCTTTGGCCGTCAGCCCAGCGAGGCGACGCAGTTTCGCGCCGGGCGCGTGGTCACGCTGCTGCTGTGCGTGGCCGCCGGCGCCATCGCGCTGGCCTCGGGGCAACTCGTTGCGGTGCTGGGCATCTTTGGCTGGGGCATGTTCGCCAGCAGCCTGGCGCCCGCGCTGGGCCTGGGGCTGAACTGGAGCCGGGCGACGACGGCCGGCGCCGTGGCCAGCCTGCTGGTCGGCATCATCGGCACGCTGGCGCTGGAGTTGAACCACCTCTTTGGCTGGCTCGCGGATCCGCTGCCGGCCCAGCTTTATCGCAGCGCGGCGGTGTTTTTGTTGAGCACGCTGACCTTCATCGCCGTCAGCCTGGCGACGCCGCGGCGGGCCCCGGCCGCCGATGTGGCGCGGGTGATGGCGGTTTGATCACGCGCGTGGCTTAGGCAAGCGCGCTAAGCATTCCGCGCGCCCCGCGGGCGTTATTAGGTCTCGTCGCGGCCCCAGGCCTGGGCCAGGCCACGGCGGGCCAGCATGCGGCCCAGGTTGACGACCGCACCGCTGACGGCGGCCCACAGCAGGGCTTCGCCGATGCTGGCGCGGGGACGTTGTGGGCTGCCGGGCGGCGGGTGGCCGGTGAGGGCGCGGTAGCCGCGACGGCCGCCCTTGCGGGTGGCGGCGGCGGCCAGCAGGCCGACGACACCGGCGGCCAACAGCCAGGCGGTGTCGGAGTCGCGCAGGTGATCGGGCAGGGGGGAGTCAGACATCGGCAGGCCAGGGGGCGAGCGGATTGTCAGCCTGCCGCGGCGCGCCGGCGCTGGGCCAGCGGGTGTGCCGACCGTCATGCCGGCCGGGAGCTCGGCCGTTGGGCCGCATAGACTGCGGCGCATGGATGACCGCCGCTGCCTCTTCGTCTACGGCACCCTGAGGGCCGCCGGCGCGGGCTCGCCCGCGGCGAAGGTGCCGGCGGCTCGGCGACTGGCGGCCGAGGCCAGCCCGCTGGGCGCCGCGCGTGCCCGCGGCCGGCTGTATCACCTTGGCAGCTACCCGGGGCTGGTCAGCGGCGGCTGTCAGGACGGCTGGGTGCGCGGCGAGGTGCTGCGCCTGCACCGCCCCGAGCAGACCCTGGCCTGGCTGGATCGCTACGAGGGTGGCGAATACCGCCGCAGCGCCCGCTACGTGTGGCTGGCGGACGGGCGCCGGCTGCAGTGCTGGCTGTACCGCTATGTCGCCGCCTTGCCGCGGCGCGGCCGCCGCATCGCCAGTGGCGACTGGTTGGCCCGGGCATGAGCCGGCCTGCGCGGCCGCCACGCCGGCCGCCGCCCCGGCCGCTGTCGCCCGCAGGGCCCGCGGGCGGCCCCGCCTATGCGTGGCGCCGGGCAGGCGGGTACCATTCGCGCCCCGGCGCGACGGCGGTCTGCCGCCACGCGCCCTGCAAGGATTGTTGACAGCATGCAAACACGGATTCGCTGGGCCGGCGGCATGGCCTTCGATGTGGACACCGGCAGCGGGCACCGCCTGCGGGTGGACGGTCCGCCGGATCTTGGCGGCGACAACAGCGGCCCGCGGCCGATGGAGCTGCTGCTGGTCGCGCTGGGCAGCTGCAGTGCCGTCGATGTCGTGCACATCCTGCGCAAGTCGCGCGCCGATGTGGAGGACTGCGAGGTGATCGTGGACGGCACGCGGGCGGACACGGACCCCAAGGTCTTTACCCACATCCACCTGGAATTCGTGCTGCGCGGCCAGGATCTGCGCGACAAGCTGGTCGAGCGCGCCGTGGCGCTGTCGGCCGAAAAGTACTGCTCGGCGGCCCGCATGCTGGAGCAGAGCTGCAAGATCACCCATGCCTGGCGGTTGAACCGCGCCCCGGAGGCCAGCTGATGGCGAAGAAGACGATGAACAACAAGCTCAAGCTGCACGGGTTCAACAACCTGACCAAGAGCCTGTCCTTCAACATCTACGACATCTGCTACACGCTGAACGAGGATGCGCGCAAGGAGTACATCGCCTACATCGATGAGGCCTACAACGCCGAGCGCCTGACCAACATCCTGACCGAGGTGTCGAAGATCATTGGCGCCAACATCCTGAACATCGCGCGTCAGGACTACGAGCCCGAAGGGGCCTCGGTGACGATCCTGATCTGCGAGGAGCCGGACGAGGCGCACAAGGAATCGGTGGTCGGCCACCTGGACAAGTCGCACATCACGGTGCACACCTACCCCGAGTCGCACCCGGACAAGGGCATCTCGACCTTTCGCGCCGATATCGACGTCTCCACCTGTGGCCTGATCTCGCCGCTCAAGGCGCTGAACTACCTGATTCACAGCTTCGAGTCGGACATCGTGATCATGGATTACCGGGTGCGTGGCTTCACCCGCAACGTGCGCGGCCACAAGCACTTCATCGACCACAAGATCACCTCGATCCAGGACTACCTGGACCGGCAGATCCGCAACAGCTACGACATGGTCGACGTCAACATCTACCAGGAGTACTTCTTCCACACGAAGATGCGCCTGCGGGATCTGGACCTGCCGACCTACCTCTTCGGCAACGACGACCGCGAGCTGTCCACCAAGCAGCAGCGCGAGATCCGCAAGCGGGTCGAGCACGAGATCATGGAGATCTTCTACGGCCGCAACATGCCCGGCTGAGTCGGGCTGAGCCCGGCTGAGCCCGGCCGAGCTGAGCCAGATTGAGCGGAGCTGAGCCGGGCCGGCCGCGGCCCTCAGGCCAGCAGCGGCAGCAACAGCGCCAGCAGCGTGCCGGTCAGGCCCATGCCCAGGGCCGACCAGGCGCCGCAGCGTGGGCTGATCTCGAAGGCGCGCGCCGTGCCTACGGCATGTGCCGACACCCCCAGCGCAAAGCCCACGGCGGCCTCGTCGGTGACGCCGATGCGTGCCAGCAGGCCCGGGCCGGCCATCGCGCCGACCACTCCGGTCAGCATCACCGTGATGGCGGCCAGCGCCGGCAGGCCGCCGAGGCTGGCGCTGAGCTCCAGCGCGATGGGTGTGGTGGCCGCTTTGGGCAGCAGGCTGCCCAGCAGCAGCGGCTCGGCCGGGGCCAGCGTGGCGACCAGCGCCGCCACGCAGCCGGCCGTGACCACGCCGGTCAGCAGGCACAGCCCCAGGATGCGCGCCGCCCGCGCCCGCATCGGCGCGCCATGCAGGTACAGCGGCACGGCCAGCGCCACGATCACCGGCCCCAACAGCGCCTGCAGCGCCGCGGTGCCGGCGGCGTAGTCGGCATAGCTGCGCCCGAGCAGCAGGTTGGCGGCGACGACCAGCACCAGCCCCACCCACACCGGCAGCAGCAGCGGGTGGCCGCCACTGCGGTGGTAGGCCCACAGGCCGGCCTGGTAGGCCAGCAGCGTCAGCAGCAGGTCGAAGCCGCTGCCGGCCAGCAGGTCCTCAGCCATCCTGCCGGCCTCCGGGGTTGGCGCCGGGGTCAGCGCCGGGGTCGGCGTCGGGGTCGGCGGCGGGGCTTGCAGGCTCGCCGCCCACGCCGGGCGCGTGCTGGCCCAGCAGGCGCTGGCCCAGCCAGCCGCAAACGGCCAGCGACAGCAGCGTGCTGCCCACGATCACGGCGACAAGCAGCAAGGCCTGGCGGGCCAGCAGCGGAAGGTGCTCCATCAGGCCGACCGAGGGTGGGATCAGAATCAGCGGCAGATAGGCCAGCAGCGTCTGCGCCGCGCGGTTCAGACCGGGCGGCGGCCCGCGGCGCAGCAGCAGGTAGGCCAGCAGCAGCACCAGCCCCAGCACCGGCCCCGGGATCGGCAGGCCCAGCAGGGCGGCCAGCAGCGTGCCGGCCAGCTGCGCGGCCAGCAGGCCGATCAGGCCTTCGATCATGGCCGGTTGGGGCTCAGAGCCAATAGGCCGAGCCGGTCATCAGCTTGGCCGTCATGCGCATCAGCCCGCGCACCGGCGGCGGCAGCTCGATGCCGCCGCGGTCGCGGGCCGCCTGGCCATGGGCGGCCTCGTCGGCCTGCATGCGGGCCACGACCTCGCGCGAGGCCGCGTCGGCCCGCGGCAGGCGGTCGCCGTGGCCCTGCAGGTGGGCCTCGACCTGGCGTTCGGTCTCGCTGACAAAGCCCAGCGACACGCCATCGCCCAGCCGGGCCACGGCGGCGCCCAGCGCATAGGAGCCCATGTACCACAGCGGGTCCAGCAGGCTCGGCGCCGAGCCCAGCGCGTCCAGGCGCCCGCGGCACCATTCCAGGTGCGCGCGCTCCTCGGCGGCGGCCTCCAGCATGTGCGCGCGGATCGGCGCGCTGCGGGCCATGCGCGCCTGGCCCTGGTACAGGCCCTGGGCGGCGACCTCGCCGGCGTGGTTGACTCGCATCAGCCCGGCCGACAGGCGCCGCTCGCGCGGGCTCAGGCCATGGGCTTCGGCCGTCGCCGTGGCGGGCCTGGCGTCAGGCGCGGCGCTGACCTCGGCCAGCCGGGTCTGGATGCGCCCGAACCAGTCGTCCACCGCATCCAGCCGGCGCATCGGCGACATCGCGGGGCTTTGGGGGGCGGCACTCATGCCCGGCATTTTAGCAGCCGCCCCGGCCGTCCCACGGCGTGCAGGGCCGCATCCACCGCAGCTTGCTGGTGGCTTGCCGGTGGCTTGCCGGTGGCGTGCGCGGGGTCGCAGGCCGCGCCCTGCGGCAGCCCTGCCGGCCGCGACGCGGTAAATTGGGCGCATGATTTTGCGCCCCGCCGATCTGCCCCGCCGCCTGCCCGCCACCCCGCCACCGGTGGCGCTGGTGGTGGGTGATGAGCCCCTGTTCGTGACCGAGTCGGCCGATGCGCTGCGCGGCAAGCTGCGCGAGCAGGGCTTTGAGGAGCGTCTGCGTTATGACGGGCTGGAGGAGGACGCGCTCTACGCCGAATCCCAGGCCGGTTCGCTGTTCGCCAGCCGCAAGATCCTCGAGGTGGACCTGCGCGAGGCCAAGGTTGGCCACACCGGCGGGCGCTTCCTGAAGCAGTGGCTGGCCGAGCCGCCGGCCGATGTGGTACTGCTGCTGGTGGCGCACTGCGAGCGCATGCCGCGCATGGCCGCCTGGATGAAGCAGGTCTCCGATGGCGGGCTGCTGATCCGCGGCGACGCGCTGGAGGCCGGGCAGATTCCGGCCTGGCTGGCGCAGCGGGCCCGCGCCGAGGGCCTGGAGCTGACCCCGGAGGCCGTCGAGTGGATGGCGCAGCGCACCGAGGGCGCGCTGCTGGCCGCCGCGCAGGATCTGAAGAAGATGGCGATGCTGGCGCCGCAAGGGCCGGTGGACCAGCCCACGCTGGAGGCCGCGGTGGCCGATTCGGCCCGCTTCGCCGTGTTCGCGCTGCCCGATGCCTGCCTGGCCGGCGACCTCGCCCGGGCGCGGCGCATTGCCGAGCGCCTGCGGGACGAGCAGGCGCCGCCGCCGCTGCTGAACTTCGCGCTGGCCCGCGACCTGCGCAGCCTGATCGCGCTGGCCAAGGGCGCCTCGGAAAGCGCGGCCGGGGTTTGGCGCAACCGCAGTGGCCTGTTCGGGCCGGCGCGCCGCCGGCTGCCGCCGCGCACCTTGCAGCGGCTGCACACCGCGATGGCCCGCCTGGACCGCACCGCCAAGTCGCGCCCCGAGCCGGAATATTGGGAGGAGTTGTTAAACTTCGTGCACGTCTTTGCCGGCGGCTCCGCCGCGCAAAGCCTCCCGCTGGCCCCCCACGACACGACGCTGACAGCCTTTTGAACGCTCCCCACGACGCGCTGCGCGACCGCATGGCCGGTATAGGCCGGCGCGCACGCGAGGCCAGCCTGGCCACCGCGAAGGCCAGCACGCAGCAGAAAAACGCCGCGCTGAACGCCCTGGCCGACACGCTGCTCGCCCGCGAGGGCGCGCTGCTGGAGGCCAATGCCCAGGACATGGCCGCCGGCCGCGAGTCCGGCCTGGACGCGGCCCTGCTCGACCGCCTGGAGCTGACCCCGGCGCGCATCGCCGCGATGGCCGAGGGCGTACGCCAGATCGCCGGCTTGCCCGACCCGGTGGGCGCCATCCGTGACCTCGCGCGCCGCCCCTCGGGCATCCAGCTTGGCCGCATGCGCGTGCCGCTGGGCGTCGTGGGCATCATTTACGAGTCGCGGCCTAACGTCACCGCCGACGCCGCCGCGCTGTGCCTGAAGTCGGGCAATGCCAGCGTGCTGCGCGGCGGCCGCGAGGCGCTGCAATCCAACCAGGCCATCGCCGCCTGTATCGGCGAGGCGCTGAGCGCCGCCGGCCTGCCCGAGGCTGCGGTGCAGGTGCTGGACTTCACCGAGCGCGAGGCCGTGCGCCTGATGGTCACGCTGCCCGAATACATCGACGTCGTCGTGCCGCGTGGCGGCAAGGGCCTGGTTGCGGCCGTCAGCGAGGGCGCGCGGGTGCCGGTCATCAAGCACCTCGACGGCATCTGCCATGTCTACCTGCACGACGCCGCGCCGGCGCAGATGGCGGTCGACATCGCCGTCAACGCCAAGACCCAGCGCTTTGGCACCTGCAACACGATGGAAACGCTGCTGATCGCGCGCAGCCGCCTCGAGGAGCTGCTGCCGCCGGTTGCCCAGGGCATGCGCGCGAAGGGCGTGGAGCTGCGCGGCTGCGCCGCCTGCCGCGAGGTCGACGCGCAGATGCAGCCGGCCAGCGAGGAGGACTGGGCCACCGAATACCTGGCGCCAGTCCTGTCCATCCGCGCCGTCGACGACTTCGAGGCCGCGCTGGCGCATATCCGCCAGTACAGCAGCGGGCATACCGAGGCCATTGTCACGGCCGACCACGCCACGGCGATGCGCTTTCTGCGTGAGGTCGATTCCAGCTCGGTGATGGTCAATGCCAGCACCCGCTTTGCCGACGGCTTCGAGTACGGCCTGGGCGCCGAGATCGGCATCAGCACCGACAAATTCCATGCCCGCGGCCCGGTGGGGCTGGAGGGGCTGACCAGCGAGAAATACATCGTGTTCGGCGAGGGCCAGATCCGTGAGTGAGCCAGTTTTGTGAATGAGCTTCTGATTCCCGACGACGCGGTGCCCGAGCTCAAGCTCGCGGTCGACGCGCTGGAGGAAATGAAGGCGCGCGAACTGCGCTGCCTGGACGTGCGCCCGCTGACGGCGCTGACCGACTGGATGCTGATCGTGACCGGCACCTCCAACCGGCACGTGAAGTCGCTGGCCGAGAACCTGGTGCTGAGCGCGAAGAAGGCCGAACACCCGCCGCATGGCGTCGAGGGCCTGGACCAGGCCGAATGGGTGCTGGTGGACCTGGGCGGCGTCGTCGTGCACATCATGCAGGCGCAGACGCGGGCCTTTTACCAGCTGGAAAAACTCTGGACCGGCGACGAGCCGCCCGCGGGCGGCCCCGACGCGGAGGCCGAGCCGGGCGCCGACCCCGCGCCGTGAAGCTGCGGGTGCTGGCGCTGGCCCACGCCGGCCCCGACTGGGCGGAGGCCGCCTGCCGCGAATACGCCAAGCGCCTGCCCCGGCACTGGAAAACCCGCGTGGACCTGATTGCCCCGGCCCGCCGCAGCGGCAAGGCCGAGGCCGCGCACTGGCAGGCCGCCGATTCCGAGCGCGCCCGCCAGGCGCTGGAGCCCGGTGCGGCGCTGGTGCTGCTGGACGAACGCGGCCGCGGCTACGACAGCCGCGGCCTGGCGGCCCGCGTCGCGCACTGGGATCGCGAATACCCGCAGCTGTGCCTGCTGATCGGCGGGCCGGACGGGCACGACGAGGCGATGCGCGCGCAGGCGGTGGAGCAGCTCAGCCTGTCGCCGCTGACGCTGCCGCACGCGCTGGCCCGGGTGCTGCTGCTGGAACAGCTGTACCGCGCCAGCGCCATCAATGCCGGGCATCCTTATCACCGTGACTGAGCCCTCCTGCCCCCTGCTGCTGGCCTCGGCCTCGCCGCGCCGCCGCGAACTGCTGGCGCAGCTGGGCTATGACTTCGCGGTGCAGCCGGCCGACATCGACGAGCGCCCGCAGCCCGGCGAGGACCCCGCGCAACACGTCGAGCGGCTGGCCCGCGAGAAGGCCGCGGCCGTGGCGGCCAAGGCGCCGCAGGCCTGCGTGCTGGCGGCCGATACCATCGTGGTGCTGGATGGCGAGATCCTGGGCAAGCCGCGCAACGACGGCCACGCCCGCGCGATGCTGGCCGCGCTGTCCGGCAGCACGCATGCCGTGATGACCGCCGTTTCGGCCGTGCGCAACGGCCGCCAGCAGGCCTTCGTGCAGCACTCGCAGGTGCGCTTTCGCACGCTGGCCATGGAGGAGATCGCCGCCTACGTCGCCAGCGGCGAGCCGGCCGACAAGGCGGGGGCCTATGGCATCCAGGGGGGCGCCGCTCGCTTCGTTGCGCACATGGACGGCAGCTACACCGGAATCATGGGGCTGCCGCTCTGTCAAACTGAGGCCCTGCTTCGCGAGCTTGGCTGTGCCGCGCCGACCCCATGAGTAACGAGATCCTCGTCAACGTCACGCCCTACGAGACCCGTGTCGCCACGGTGGAGCAGGGCGTGCTGCAGGACCTGCACATCCAGCGCGGCCACCGCGGCAGCATCCTGGGCAACATCTACAAGGGCCGCGTCGAGCGCGTGGTGCCCGGCATGCAGGCGGCCTTCGTCAACATTGGCCTGGACCGCACCGCCTTCCTGCATGTGGCCGACCTGGCCCGCGGCGACGACAACGACGCCGACATCGGCAGCGTGCTGCGCAATGGCGACTCGATTTTGGTTCAGGTCATCAAGGAGCCGTTGGGCAGCAAGGGCGCCCGGCTGACCGGCCAGATCACGATTCCCTCGCGCTACCTGGTGCATCTGCCGTATTCGGTGCATGTGGGTATCTCGGCGCGCATCGAGGACGAGGCCGAGCGCGAGCGCCTGCGCGACCAGGTGGGCCGGCTGGCCAGCGACAGCGAGGCCACCGGCGGCTTCATCGTGCGCACCGCCGGCGAGCAGGCGACGGCCGAAGACATCGCCAACGACATGGCCTACCTGCAAAAGTGCTGGTCGGACGTGCGCCGCAAGGCCTCCAGCGGCGTGCCCGGCACGCTGATCCACAGTGATTTGCCGCTGGTCACGCGGGTCGTGCGCGACCTGGTGGAGGCCAAGGTCGAGCGCATCCGCATCGACGACCCGCGTGCCTTCGCGCAGTGCGAGGCTTTCGCCCGCGACTACGTGCCCTGGGTGGCGCCGCGGCTGGAGCTCTACGACGCCGACACGCCGATCTTCGACCTCTACGGCGTCGAGGACGAGTTGCAGCGGGCGCTGGAGCGGCGGGTCACGCTGAAATCCGGCGGCCACCTGGTCTTCGACCAGACCGAGTCGATGACCACGGTCGACGTCAACACCGGGGCCTACCTCGGCTATCGCAACCTCGAAGAGACAATCTTCAAGACCAACCTGGAGGCCGCGCACGCCATCGCCCACCAGCTGCGGCTGCGCAACTTGGGCGGCATCATCATCATCGACTTCATCGATATGAATGAGGAGACGCACCGCGAGCAGGTGCTGGCCGCGCTGGAGAAGGCCGTGGCGCGCGACCGCGCCAAGACCACCATCTCGCAGATCTCGCCGCTGGGCCTGGTGGAAATGACCCGCAAGCGCACCCGCGAGAGCCTGGAGCGCATCCTTTGCGAGCCCTGCCGCGTGTGCAATCACCGCGGCACGGTGAAGACGCCGGACACGGTGATGTACGAGATTTTCCGCGAGCTGCGGCGCACCGCGCGCCAGTTCGACAGCCGCGAATACCGCGTGCTGGCCAGCCCCGAGGTCATCGAGCGGCTGCGCGAGGAACAGGCCGGCGCGCTGGCCGAGATGCAGGAGTTCCTGCACACGCCGATCCGGCTGCAGGCCGAGTCGCAATACCAGCCGGAGTCCTTCGATGTCGTGCCGCTGTAGCCGCGCCCGGGTGGCGGCCGCAGGCATCGCCGTCGCCGGCCCCGCGGCCTGAGCCGCCCCAAGCCGATGCGTTGGGTTCGCAGGCTGCTGCAGGCGGCGCTGCTGCTGCTGTTGCTGGCCGGCGTGGCCGCGGCCGGCTTTCGCGCCGCGATGCACTACGCGCCGGAGTACCGCGAGCGCCTGGTGGCCGAGCTGGAGACGCGGCTGCAGGCCGATGTGGAGATCGGCCGGCTGAACCTGGCCTGGGAGGGCTTCGGCCCGGCCGTTTCGATGCAGGAGGTCCGCCTGCAGGCCGCGGACGCGGCGCCGTTGCGCGCCGATGCCCTGCGCGTGGGCCTGGACCCGCTGCGCCTGCTGCGGGGCCAGTTGCAGCCGCGCCGCATCACCATCGACGGGGCCGAGGTCGTGGTGCACCACGCCCAGGGCCGCTGGCAGCTGCGCGGCCTGCCCCGCGCCGAGGGCGATGCCGACCCCGAGCTGTTCTGGCGCACGCTGGAATCGCTGGACAGCATCCGCGTGCGCAACGCCGTGCTGCACCTGCCCGCCGTGCCGGCCGGCGCGTTGGCCCCGGCCGCCGCCGGCGACACGGCCGCTGCCGGCGACGCGGCCGCGGCCCGCGACACGGCCGCCGCCAGCGGCGAGGCGCAGCCGCAGGAATCGACCAGCCCCGGTGCGGATGCCGATGCCGCTGCCGATTCCGGGGCCAGCGCGCAGGCCGCGCCAGAACCAGATCCAGTGTCCGCAACGGAGCCTGCGACGCAGCCCGCCTACGTGGTCGAACTGGGCCGTTGGGACATCGCCGAGGCGCGCTGGCAACGCCGCTTCGGCGGCGACCGGCTGCGCCTGGAGGCCCGCCGCCATGGCGGCGGCGCGCTGCTGCTCGAAGTGGGCCTGCTGGAGCGCGAGCCGGTGGCCGTGCAGGTCGAGGCCAGCAATCTCGATCTGGCGCCGCTGCGTGCGCTGTGGCCGCAGGCCGCCGCCTGGCCCGCCGTGCAGCTACTGCACCTGGAAGGCGAAGCCGAGCGTGACGCGGCCGGCGACTGGCCCTTTGGCGGCAGGATCCACACCGCCCTGCAGGCACCCGCCGTGCTTCCCGCCGACGCCGACGCGGGCGCCGACCCCGGAGACGACGACCCCGGAGGCGACGACCCCGGCGACGACCTTGGCGCGGACCAGGCTGCGCTTGCAGGGCGTGCGGACGGCGCGGCGGTGGTCGAGGTCGACACCGAACTGGTCGTGCAGGGGCCCTTGACCGGGGTGGTGCGCAGCGACGGGCTGCGCGTCGAAAGCCCTGATCTGGCGGTGGTCATCGGCCGCTCCAGCTGGCCGCGCCAGGCGCTGTGGTTCGAATACAGCGGCGGCGTCGACCCGCTGCTGGCGCTGCAGGCCGAGTGGCTGGACCTGGGCGACCTGTGGCCTCTGCTGCGCCCCAGCCTGGCGCGACCCCTGCCCGTGGACAGCCTGGCCGGCGCGCTCAGCGACGTCACGCTGGAATGGCGCGTGCCCGAAGGGCGGCCGGCCTTGACGGCGCGCCTGAACCAGGTGGGCTTCGGGCTGGATGCGCCGGAGATCCGGCTGCTGGGCCTGAGCGGCGAGGTCAGCAGTGCCGGCAACCGCGGCCGGCTGCTGCTGAACGCCCAGGAGGTCGACCTGCACTGGCCGGCGCTGTTTGAGGACAGCACCCGTGTCGACAGCCTCGCGGGCACGCTGGACTGGGCGCTCAGCGATGCCGGCCTGCAGCTCGAACTGCCCGACCTGGCCTATGCCGTGTCCGGCGTCGATGGCGTCGGCCGGCTGTCGCGCGAGGCCCAGGGTGCATGGCATGCCGACTTCCGCTTCCTGTCCCCCGATGTCACCACCGCACGCGGCAAGGTGCCGCTGATCTGGCAGCCCAGCCTGCGCCGCTGGCTCGAGGCCGCCGCCAACGCCGGCGAGTTGCGCGAGGGCCATGTGCGACTGCAGGGCCAGGGTCGCGAGATTCGCCGCACCGAGGTGGACCTGGCGCTGAACGAGGTCGAGCTTCGCTTTGCGCCCGGCTGGCGGCCGCTGCTGGCCGACGAGGGCACGGTGCGCATCCGCGATCGCGACCTGGATGTGCTGGTGCCGAGCGGCCGTATCGGCGACCTGGCAGTGCGCGACATCGCGGCCCGCATGCGCCCGGACCCGGGCGGGCTGTTGCTGATCGACGCCGTGCTGCAAGGCGATGCGGCCACGGTGCTGGACACCCTGCTGGACAGCCCGCTGGAGCCGCAGGTGCGGGCGGTGGTCAATACCGTGCAGGCGCGCGGCCCGATGACCGCGCAGCTGGATCTGGCTTTGGATCTGCGCAGGCAGGAGCGGCCGCGCTGGTCGGCGCAGGCCCAGCTTGATGGCGTGCGGCTGGACATCAGTGGCTGGCCCAGCCCGCTGAACGACCTGCGCGGGCCGCTGTTGCTGGGCAGCGAGGGGCTGGCCAGCGACGGCCTGCGGGGTGCGATGAATGGCTGGCCGCTGCAGCTGCGCGCCAGCCGCCGTGGCGGGCGCTCGACCGTGCGGGCCAGCGGCCCGGTGCGGCTGGACGAAATCCCCACTGATTGGCCGCTGCCGATGTGGCTGCAGAACCGCCTGCACGGCACCACGCAGGTGGCCGTCGAGACCGAGTTCGGCGGCAGCGCGCCGCCGCTGCTGACGCTGCGCACCGACCTGGTGGGCGCCGCGGTGGCCTTGCCGCCGCCGCTGGCCAAGCCGGTGGAGCAGGCGCGCCGCACCTTGCTGCGCTACCGGCCCCGGGCCCGCACGCTGGAACTGGCCTACGACCGCGCGCTGGGGCTCAGCGCGCAGCGACTGGGCACGCCGCAGCAGCGCCTGGCGCTGCATTTCGGCAGCGACCGCCTGGCCCCCTCGCCGGCTGAGGGGCTGTGGATCGACGGCAGCCTGCCCACCCTGCACCTGGGCGCCTGGCTGGATCTGCTGGAGGACATGCGCGGCGGCCCGACCACGCCGGCGCAGGGCGATGGCGGCGAGCCCCCGGCGCCGGACTTTGGCGGGCTCAGCCTGGCCTTGGGCGGGCTGCGCTACCAGGGCCAGCTGTGGCCCCAGGTGAACCTGCAGGTGCTGCGCTCCGGCGAAAGCTGGCTGATCAACCTGGACGGCGAGTCGCTGCAGGGCCAGCTGCTGGCAACGCGTGACGGCCAGGGCCGCGGCGCCTTCGCCGGGCAGTTCGAGCGGCTGGACTGGCGGTTTGCCCCGCCGGAGTCGGCCGCCGCGGCAACGGACGAGGAGGGCAGGGCCGCCGCGCCCGCGCGCGGCGTGGCGGAGACCTTGCCGCAGGCGGCCGAGGCGCCGGCGCTGGACCTGCGCGTGTCGCGCTTTCGCCTGAACGACGAGGACCTCGGCCCGCTGACGCTGGCGCTGCGCCCCAGCGGCGGCGGCACGGCCATCGAGACGCTGCGTATCGGCGGCGACACCACGCCGCAGCTGGCGCTGTCGGGGCGCCTGCAGCCCGAGGGCGGCGCCGCCAGCACCCTGCGCTTCGAGATCGATGTCGACGATGCCGACCCCTGGCTGCGGGCCCTGGGGTATGCCGGCCAACTGCGCGCGGAGCAGCTCAGCGCCGAGGGCGGGCTGATGTGGCGCCGCCCCGAGGACCTGGCGGCCTTGCGCCTGAACGGCCACGTGCGCTTTGACCTCGATGAGGGCCGGCTGGTCAGCGTGGACCCCGGCGCCGGCCGCCTGCTGGGTCTGCTCAGCGTCACCGCGTTGCCGCGGCGCTTCTTGCTGGATTTCTCCGATCTCACCGACAGCGGGCTGGCCTTTGACAGCCTGTCGGGAAGCTATGCGCTGGAGGAGGGCGTGGCCCGCACCGACAACCTGCGCATCAATGGCCCCTCGGTGCGGGTCGAGGCGCGCGGCGAGGTGGACCTGGTGCAGCGCGTGCAGGATCAGCGGGTCACGATCTACCCTGGCATCTCGCACGGCCTGACCGCCGCGGCCACGGTGCTCGGCGGGCCGGCCGTGGGCCTGTTCATGCTTTTCGCCCAGGAGCTGCTGGACAAGCCGCTGGATCAGGTGGGGCAGATCAGCTACCGGCTGAGCGGCCCCTTGGACAACCCCCAGGTGGAGCCCCTGCAATGAGCCGCATCACCGTCGCCGCCATCCAGCTCAACGGCCAGCCCGGCGCCGAGGACAACCTGCGCCTGCTTGAACCGCTGCTGGCGGCCGCGCGCGAGGCCGGCGCAACGATGGCCGTGCTGCCGGAAAACCTGCTGTGCATGGGCCAGCGCGATGGCGACAAATTCGAGGCGGCCGACCGGGCGCCCGACTGGCACTGGCGCGACCGCGTGCTCGCGCTGGGCGCGCGGCACGGCCTGGGTCTGGTCGCCGGCAGCCTGTATTGCCACCCCGACCCGGCGCAGACCGAGCGCGTGCTGGCGCGCTGCTGGCTCAGCGACCGGGGCGGCGCGATTGCCGGCCATTACGACAAGCGCCACCTCTTCGATGTCGAGGCGGCCAGCGGCGAGAGCTACCACGAGTCGCGCACCATCGCGCCCGGCGACAACCCGCCGATCGTGCTGAGCTGCGAGCAGCTGCGCTGGGGGCTGTCGATCTGCTACGACCTGCGCTTTGCCGAGCATTACCTCGCCCTGGCGCTGGCTGGCGCGCAGATCATCACGGTGCCGGCGGCGTTTACCCACACCACCGGCCAGGCACACTGGGAGCCGCTGCTGCGCGCACGCGCCATCGAGACCCAGTGTTTCGTCATCGCCGCCAACCAGTGCGGCCGCCACGCCAGCGGCCGGCAGACCTGGGGCCACAGCATGATCATCGACCCCTGGGGTCGCGTGCTGGCCCAGGCCGGCCACGAGCCCGGCATCATCACCGCCGAGCTGGATCTGGGCCAGCAGCGGGAACTGCAACAGCGCTTCCCGGTCCACTCGCACCGCCGCCCCACCGAGCTGACCGGGGCGCAGGATTCCGCCGGCGCGCCTTGAGCGTGTGCCGCGCCGCCCCCATTCGGAGTACATGATGAGCACCCTGGACCTTGCCCGTGCGCAGCTGCTGGAACCCGGCGGCCTGAGCGACAGCGACCTGGAGCGCAGCCTGGACAAGCTGCTGGCACCGGGCCTGGACGCCGCCGACCTTTACTTCCAGAGCCGGCGCAATCAGGGCTGGTCGCTGGAGGACGGCATCATCAAGGCCGGCAGCTTCTCCATCGAACAGGGCGTGGGCCTGCGCGGCATCGCCGGCGAGACCTCGGGCCTGGCCTATACCGAAGAGCTGACGCCGCAGGCGCTGCAGCAGGCCGCGGGCACGGCCGCCGCCCTGGCGCGTGACGGCCGCGGCAGCCGCGCCCTGCCGGTGCAGGCCAGCGGCGCCCCGGCGCTGTACACCGATGCCGACCCGATTCGCAGCCTGCCGGATGCCGACAAGATCGCCGCCATGCGCACGGCCGACGCCGCCGCGCGCGCGGCCGACCCGGCGGTGTGTCAGGTCAACGTCAGCCTGGCCGCCAGCCACCAGCATGTGCTGATCGCGATGAGCGACGGCACGCTGGCCGCCGATGTGCGGCCGATGACCCGGCTCAACGTCAGCGTCGTGGTGGAGCGCGACGGCAAGCGCGAGAGCGCGCACAGCGGCGGCGGCGGGCGCTACGGCCTGGACACGCTGCTGCAGCGCATGGACCCGGCCGACGTGGCCCGCGAGGCGGTGCGCCTGGCGCTGCTGCGCCTGGAGGCCGACCCGGCCCCCGCCGGCACCTTCCCGGTGGTGCTGGGCCCGGGCTGGCCCGGTGTGCTGCTGCATGAGGCCGTCGGCCATGGCCTGGAGGGCGACTTCAACCGCAAGAACACCTCGGTCTATGCCGGCCGCGTGGGCGAGCAGGTGGCCTCGCCGCTGGTTACGGTGGTGGACGACGGCTCGATTCCGGACCGCCGCGGCTCGCTGACGATCGACGACGAGGGCGTGGCCGGGCAGCGCAATGTGCTGATCGAAAAGGGCACGCTGCGCGGTTACATGCAGGACAAGCTCAACGCCCGCCTGTCGGGCGTGGCGCCCACCGGCAATGGGCGGCGCGAGTCCTTCGCCCACCTGCCGATGCCGCGCATGACCAACACCTTCATGGAGGCCGGCGACAGCGAACCGGGCGAGATCATTGCCAGCGTCGAGCGCGGCATCTTCGCCAAGAATTTCGAAGGCGGGCAGGTGGACATCACCTCGGGCAACTTTGTCTTCACGGCCGCCGAGGCCTACCTGATCGAAGGCGGCAAGCTCACGCGCCCGCTCAAGGGCATGACGCTGATCGGCAACGGCCCGCGCACGCTGCAGCAGATCAGCATGGTCGGCAACGACCTGGCGCTGGACGACGGCATTGGCGTGTGCGGCAAGGATGGCCAGAGCGTGCCGGTGGGCGTGGGCCAGCCGACGCTGAAGGTCGATGCGCTGACGATTGGTGGTACGGCTTAGGGTGGATTGAGTTGCCGGGGGAGGCGAGGGCGAAGGCGCTCCGGAGTCCGGCCGGCCCGCGATGCGCACTTTGCGGATCGCTCAAGCCCGTCCATGGGCCGCTCCGGCCGGCGACGTCCTGTCGCCGACGGTCCGCAAAGCGCGCCTCTCGGTCCGGCCTGGGTGGGTGCCGGCGGTAGCGGGCGCTCCGGAGTCCTTCCGGCCCGCGATGCGCGTTTTGCGGATCGCTCAAGCCCGTCCGTGGGTCGCTCTGAACGGCGACGTTCTGTCGCCGACGGTCCGCAAAGTGCGCCTCCCGGGCGGGCCTGGGAAGGTGACCGCCTTCGCGGGTGCTGCAAGATCGGGCGGTGCCTGGGTGCTGGCCTTGGCGGGAGGGATTGTGAGGGTTTTTCATAAACTGTAACCGAGAGTTACAATTTATGAATGAATGGGAAGCAAGGTACGGCCGTTCGGGATCTGCAACCAGCGCTGGTACAGGCGGCGACGCAACTTCCGGTGGTCACGCTGACGGGCCCGCGACAGTCGGGCAAAACGACGCTGTGCCGCAGCGTATTCGGCGAACACGCCTATGTATCGCTGGAGGCGGCGGACACGCGCCAGTTTGCGCGCGAGGACCCCCGCGGCTTTTTGGCACAGTTTGCTGGCGGCGTGCTTCTGGACGAGTTCCATCGCGCGCCGGAGCTCGCGGGTTATCTGCAGGGCATCGTGGACGAGGATCCCGCGCCCGGGCGATTCATACTCACGGGGTCGCAGAACCTGGCGATTTCCGAATCTGTCAGCCAGTCGCTGGCCGGGCGCACCGCGCTGTTGACGCTGCTGCCGCTGTCTTATGCAGAACTGCGGAGATTCGACGGCGCGCCGAAAAATCTCTTCGCGGTGATGCTGCAAGGGGGCTATCCGCGCATCGCGCAGATGCACTTGGACCCTGTGGGTTGGTTGTCGGCTTATACGCAGACCTATCTGGAGCGCGACGTTCGCAATCTCGCAAACGTTGGCGACTTGGAGGCCTTTCAGACCTTCACCGGCCTGGCGGCGGGGCGCAGTGCGCAGGAGCAAAACCTCTCGCAAATCGGTGCGGACGCGGGCGTAAGCCACAACACCGCGCGCAAGTGGTTGTCGGTGCTGGAGGCGGGCTACCTCATCCACCGCCTGCCCGCCTGGCATCGCAATGTGCGCAAACAAATCAGCAAGTCACCCAAGCTGCATTTCATCGACAGCGGTGTGCTCTGCCGCCTGCTGAACATTCGCGATACCGACCAGTTACGCAACCACCCGCTCATCGGTGCGATTTTCGAGACCTGGGTGGTCTCCGAGCTGCTCAAGGGCCATATGAATGCGGGCCGGGTGCCCCGCCTGCGCCACTACCGGGAGTCTCGCGGCCTGGAGATCGACGTCGTCGACGAGACCTTGGGCGCGCTGCGCGCCATTGAGATCAAGTCGGCCGCCACGCTGACGAGCCGCTTTTTCCAGCCCTTGCAACGCTTGAGGGAGCAGGTCGGCGAAACGCCGATGTCCCCGCACATCGTCTATGGCGGGGACACCGCGCAGACCCGTCATGGCATCCCTGCCACCCCTTGGTCTTCAACCGCCTCTGTCTGCGAAGACATCACGGCTGCTTAGTCGCGCAGCGGCGCGACAGCGCGCTCAGGCGGCGTTATCGAGTGCAGCCGCTTGCAGGACCTCTTCGGGTGCGGCGTTGCGCTGGGCGGGCAGGTCGCTGAGGTACTGCACGAACTCCACTTCGAAGCCATCGGGGTCGATGAAATAGACGTTGCGCCGCCAGGGCTCCTGGGCGCCGGGGTTGTCGATGGCAAAGCCGGCGGCCTGCAGGCGTTCGATGACGGCGTTGATGTCGGTCACGACAAAGGCGAAGTGGGCCAGGCCGACCTGGTGGCCGGCTAGGTCGCGGTTGGGGCCTTCGCCAAAATCGCTCAGCGCCAGGTATTGGTAGTCGTCGCCGAAGTGCACCCAGGTCCGGGGCTTGCCGTACCACTCGCCGCCGCCCTTGGCGCGGATGTGCCAGTGCGGGAAGGCGGCGCGGTAAAAGGCCAGCGAGCGGTCGAGGTCGGCAACGACGAGGTTGAGGTGTTCCAGGTGGATCATGCTGTGCTCCTGTGGCAGTGGCTTGTGAATAACTGCGGCTTGTGAATGACTGCGGCGCATGCTAGAACCTCAACCAAACTTGAGGTCAAGCGGAGTGTCGCGGCGATTTGCGCGGGCTATGGCCGCCATTGCCGCCACTGCCGCCATTGCAGCGGTATGGCCGGGGCATGCGGTGGGCTCGCGCCGCGGCCTGCACAGGAGTCGGGCATGGCAGCAGCCAATTGGTCGGTGGGCAAGATCGCGCAGCGCAGCGGCGTGCGGGTGAGCACGCTGCATTTCTATGAGGCCAAGGGGCTGATTGCCAGCCAGCGCAACGCCGGCAACCAGCGCCGCTACACGGCCGATGTGCTGCGCCGCATCGCGGTCATCAAGGCCGCGCAGCGCCTGGGGGTGTCGCTGGAGGAGATCGGCCAGGCCTTGGCCTCGCTGCCCGATGCCCGCGCGCCCACGCAGGCGGACTGGGAACGCTTGTCGGCCCGCTGGCGCGGCCAGCTGGATGCGCGCATCGCCTACCTGACGCGCCTGCGCGACTCGCTGACCGGCTGCATCGGCTGTGGCTGCCTATCGATGAAGACCTGCCCGCTGTACAACCCCGATGACGTCGCCGGCGAGTCTGGCGCGGGGCCGGTGATTCTCGACCGCGAGGGCGTGCCGAACTAGGCGCCGCCGCGCCCCCGCTGGGCAGGCCACGCCCGGCTATGCTGGGCGCCCCTGGAACTGCGCTGCTCATGCCGGAATTGCCCGAAGTCGAAACCACCCGTCGCGGTATTGCGCCGGCGGTCGAGGGCCGGCGCATCGATACCGTCATCGTGCGCAACGCCGCGCTGCGCTGGCCGGTGCCCGACGAACTGCCGGCCCTGCTCGCCGGCCAGACGGTGACAGCGGTGCGGCGGCGGGCCAAATACCTGCTGTTCGATGTGGAGCCGGGTACCGCCTTGCTGCACCTGGGCATGTCGGGGCAGTTGCGTGTGGTCGCCGCCGATGCGCCGCTGCGCAAGCACGACCATGTGGATGTCGTGCTGCAGGGCGGGCAGTGCCTGCGCCTGCACGACCCGCGCCGCTTCGGCAGCCTGCTCTGGCAGCCGGCTGGTACGCGCCACCCGCTGCTGGCCGGCCTGGGCCCCGAGCCGCTGGGCCCGGACTTCAGCGGCGACTGGCTGTATCGGCAGTCGCGCGGGCGCCGCGCGGCGGTCAAGACCTTCCTGATGGACCAGCGCATCGTCGTCGGCGTGGGCAACATCTACGCCACCGAGGCGCTGCACGCGGCCGGCATCGACCCGCGCCGCGCCGCCGGCCGGGTCAGCGCCGCCCGCTATGCGGCCCTGGCCGAGGCCGTGCGCGCGGTGCTGGCCGAATCCATCACCCGCGGCGGCACCACGCTGCGCGACTACGTCGACCCGCAGGGCAGCCCCGGCTGGTTTCGCCTGCAGCTCGCCGCCTACGAGCGCGCCGGCCAGCCCTGCGGCCGCTGCGGCGGCACCATCCAGCGCGTGGTGCTGGGCCAGCGCGCCAGCTACTACTGCGCGGGCTGCCAGCGCTAGGGGCGGCTTGCGCCAAGCCGCAGCGGCCGAAGCGGCGCCGGCATCGGCGTTGACGCGTCTTGCTAGTGTGGGGCTCGCGTCCGCCGTGGAGCCCAAGGATGAGAATCGCCGCCCTGCTCGTTGTCACCCTGCTCAGCGGGCCGCTGCTCGCCGCCGACCGCGTCACCGGCGCCGAATACGCCACCCGCTCGGAGGTCATGGCCACGCAGGCCATGGCCGCCACCAGCCAGCCGCTGGCCACGCAGGCCGCGCTGGAAATCATGCGCAGCGGTGGCAATGCGGTGGATGCGGCGATTGCGGCCAACGCGGTGCTGGGGCTGGTGGAGCCGACGGGTAACGGCATCGGCGGCGATCTCTACGCGATGGTCTGGCATGGCCCCAGCGCGACGTTGCATGGGCTCAATGCCAGTGGCGCCTCGCCCCAGGGCCTGTCGCTGCAGACGCTGCGCGAGCAGGCCCCCGACGGCATCCCGCCTTATGGGCCGCTGCCGGTCACGGTGCCTGGCACCGTGGATGGCTGGTTCGCGCTGCATGGGCGCTTTGGCAAGCTGCCCATGGCGCAGGTGCTGGCGCCGGCAATCCGCTATGCCGAGCAGGGCTTTCCGGTCACCGAGCTCATCGCCCATTACTGGGCGCTGTCGGTGCCCCGGCTCATCGAGTACCCCGGGTTTGCCGAGCAGTTCACCATCGACGGGCGCGCGCCGGCCAAGGGCGAAATCTGGCGCAGCCCCAATCTGGCGCGCACCCTGCGCACGCTGGCCAAGGACGGCCGCGATGCCTTCTACACCGGCGACATCGCCCGCAGCATCGACCGCTACATGGCGGCGCACGGCGGCTACCTGCGCTATGCCGACCTGGCCGCGCACCGCTCGCAATGGGTCGAGCCGCTGTCTACCGACTACCGCGGCTACACGGTCTGGCAGTTGCCGCCGAACACGCAGGGCGTGGCCGCGCTGCAGATCCTGAACATCCTCGAAGGCGTGGATCTGGCGCAGTACGGCTTTGGCAGCCCGGAGCATGTGCACTGGTTTGTCGAGGCCAAAAAGCTGGCCTTCGAGGACCGCGCGCGGCATTACGCGGACCCGCGCTTCGCCCCGGCGCCGCTGGAGCGCTTGATCTCGAAGGACTATGCGCGGGCGCGGCGTGCGCTGATCGACCCGCAGCGCGCGGCGAACAGCGTGCGCGCCGGGGCGCTGGATGCCGCCGGCGACACGATCTACCTGACGACGGCCGACGACGAGGGCACGATGGTGTCCCTGATCCAGTCCAACTACCGCGGCATGGGCTCGGGCATGGCGCCGGATGGGCTGGGCTTCATCCTGCAGGACCGCGGCCAGCTCTTTTCGCTGGACCCCGAGCACCCCAATGTCTACGCGCCGGGCAAGCGGCCCTTCCACACGATCATCCCGGCCTTCGTCACGCGCGAGGGTGAGCCCTGGCTCAGCTTCGGGCTGATGGGCGGGGCCATGCAGCCGCAGGGCCATGCCCAGATCCTGATCAACCTGATCGATTTCGGCATGAGCCTGCAGCAGGCCGGCGATGCGCCGCGCATCCTGCACAGCGGCTCCTCCCAGCCCACCGACGCCGCCGACGCCGAGCTGCGCGACGGCGGCCTGGTCTCGCTGGAGACGGGATTTCCCTACGCCACCGTCCGCCAACTTATGCGCTGGGGGCACAAGGTGGGCTACGCCAATGGCCCCTACGGCGGTTACCAGGCCATCCTGCGCCGACCCGACAACGGCGTGTATGTCGGCGCCTCCGAGTCGCGCAAGGACGGGCAGGCGGCGGGCTACTGAGGGGCGCGCATGCACGCCGCACCTGGCGAATCGCTGGCGCCGCTGCTGGCCGAGGTGCGCGCCTGCCAGGCCTGCGCGGCGGTGTTGCCGCATGCGCCGCGACCGGTGCTGCAGGCGGCGGCCGGGGCGCGGGTGTTGATCGCGGGCCAGGCGCCGGGGGCGAAGGTGCAGGCCAGCGGCGTGCCCTTCGACGACGCCAGCGGCGCGCGGCTGCGTGAATGGATGGGCGTCGAGCGGTCCACCTTTTACGACCCGGAGCAGGTCGCGATACTGCCGATGGGCTTTTGCTACCCGGGGCCGGGGCCCTCGGGCGACGCCCCGCCACGGCCGGAATGCGCGCCCTTGTGGCGGGCGCGGCTGCTCGCGGCGCTGCCGCGCATCAAGCTGACGCTGCTGATCGGCCAGTACGCGCTGCGCTGGCACCTGCCGCAGGCCGCGCGCGGCGCGCTGACGCCCTGGGTGCGCGGCGCGCAGCCGCTGCCGCCCGGGCTGCTGGTGCTGCCGCACCCCAGCGGCCGCAACAACATCTGGCTGGCCAAGAACCCCTGGTTTGCCGCCGAGCGGCTGCCGGCGCTGCGCGCAGCGGTGCGCGAGGCGCTGGGCGGATAGTACAAGGGTGAGCCCCGCGGCATCTTTCGTGTAATGTGCCAGCGCGCTTTTCGCTCGCGAGCCTGACGATGTCCGAACCCGCCCCCACCGACCTTGTGCTGCGCAGCGTGCAGGGGCCGGTGCTGACCCTGACGATCAACCGCCCCGAGGTCCGCAACTGCGTCGACGGCCCCACCGCCGCCGCGCTGCACGAAGCCTTTGCCGACTTCGAGGCCGACGAGGCGCTGGCGGTGGCCGTGCTGACGGGGGCGGGCGGCCACTTTTGCGCCGGCGCCGACCTCAAGGCCGTGGCCGACCCGGCGGGCGGCCGCGCCAACCGCATCGACGCGCAGGGGCCGGGCCCGATGGGGCCCTCGCGCATGGCGCTGTCCAAGCCGGTCATCGCCGCGGTCAGCGGCTATGCGGTCGCCGGCGGGCTGGAACTGGCCTGCTGGTGCGACCTGCGGGTGGCCGACGAAAGCGCCGTCTTCGGCGTGTTCTGCCGCCGCTTTGGCGTGCCGCTGATTGATGGCGGCACGCTGCGCCTGCCGCGGCTGATCGGCATGAGCCGCGCGCTGGATCTGATTCTGACCGGCCGCGCGGTGGAGGCGGGCGAAGCGCAGGCCATGGGCCTGGCCAACCGCCTGGTGCCGGCCGGCGAGGCGCTGGCGGCCGCGCAGACGCTGGCCGCCCAGCTCGCCGCCTTCCCGCAGGCCTGCCTGCGCGGCGACCGCCGCAGCGCCTATGAGCAATGGGGCCTGGACGAGCCGGCCGCGCTGGCCAACGAGTTCGCCCATGGCCTCGCCACGCTGCAGTCCGGCGAGACCCTGGCCGGCGCCGGCCGTTTCGCCCAGGGGGCGGGTCGCCATGGCGACTTTGGCGCCGCCGACACCCCGACGACCGGAGAGCCGACATGACGCTGCAAACGATGACCTACGCGGTGGACGGCCGCATTGCCCGCATCACGCTGAACCGCCCGGAGCGCGGCAATGGCATCACGCCGGCGATGCCGCAGGAGCTGGCGGCCTGCGTGGAGCGCGCCAATCTGGACCCGGCGGTGCATGTCATCGCGCTGGCCGGCAATGGCACGGGCTTTTGCGGCGGCTATGACCTGGTGGAAAGCGCCGAGGCGCTGAGCATCGGCGAGGCCGGCGACACCCGCCCGGCCGGCTCACCGCTGGACCCGCAGGTGCAAAAGCGCAACCACACGCCGGGCCAGACCTGGGACCCGGTGGTCGATTACGCGATGATGAGCCGCAACGTGAAGGGCTTCATGAGCCTGTTCCACAGCGAGAAGCCGGTCGTGTGCAAGGTGCATGGCTTCTGCGTGGCCGGCGGCACCGACATGGCGCTGTGTTCGGACCTGCTGGTCATCGCCGACGACGCCAAGATCGGCTACCCGCCGGCCCGGGTCTGGGGCTCGCCCACCACCTCGCTGTGGTTTCATCGCATCGGGCTGGAGAAGGCCAAGCGCTTGCTGTTCACCGGCGACTGCCTGTCCGGCAAGGAAGCGCAGGAATGGGGCCTGGCCATCGAGTCGGCCCCCGCGGATGAACTGGATGCGCGCTTCGAGGCCTTGCTCGCGCGCATCGCCCGCATGCCCGTTAATCAACTGGTGATGATGAAGCTGCTGCTGAACCAGTCGGTGCAGCAACAGGGGCTGGCCACGACGCAGATCCTGGGCACCGTGTTCGACGGCATCACCCGCCACACGCCGGAGGGCTATGCCTTCCAGCAGCAGGCCATGCGCGAGGGCTTCAAGTCGGCCGTGCGCGGCCGCGACGAACCCTTTGGCGACTTCGGGCTCTCCACGTACAAGGGCGCGCCGCCGGGCGGGCCTGGCGAGACCTGAGCGGGGCGCTGTCTTCGTATTGCCGCATCGTCGCGCTATCGTGCGCGGGAGACTGATCAAGGTTGTTGCCATGGATGTGCACACCGCGCAAGAACACACGCCCCGGACGGACGATATGTCCGCAGCCGGCCGACCCCGGCCGCAGCGGCGGCGGCCGGCCGCGCTGCCCCTGCTGTTGCCCCTGCTGCTGCTGACGGCCTGCCAGGGTGGCCGTGCGCCGGAGGTCGACGCCCGCACCGAGACCAGCCCTCCGCCGCGCGCGGCCACCGCGCCGGTGGGCGAATGGCTGGCGGGCGACCTGCATGTGCACTCCGACCATTCCTCGGATGGCAGCTTTACCCGCCAGGGCTTTGGCAGCTACGGCAATGTCAGCGTGGCCGACCAGATCGCCCAGGCCACGCGCATGGGGCTGGACTGGCTGCCCATTACCGACCACCGCACCTTTGACCAGCACTACAGCCCGCAATGGACCTCCGACAGCCTGCTGCTGATCGAGGGCGAGGAGGCCAACGGCGGGCCGCATTGCACCGTGCACGGCGCCGTCGACACCCTGGTGCAGGGCGCCGACTTCCCCGACACCCCGCGGCTGCGGGTGCTGCAGCAATCGGTGTGGGCGGCCCGCGGCCAGAACGCCGTGTGGATCGTGGCGCACCCCGACGACGGCCACCTGGACGACGCCGGCGACCCCAATGACAACGCCTCCGCGGTCGGCCTGCACCTGGTCGAAACCTGGAACCGCGCCAGCCACCCCGACGTCGAGCTGGACTATGCCGAAACGCGCTGGAACCGCGGCTGGCGCTTCGGCCTGGCGGGCGCCAGCGACAACCACTTCCGCGAGCTGTGGAGCATTGCCGGCCCGGGCTCGCCCACGACCTGGGTGTTTGCCGCCGCGCCCACGCGCCGCGGCGTGCTTGAGGGCCTGCGCGCCGGGCGCACCACGCTCAGCGCCGGGCCGCTGGAGCCGCGCCTGATTGTCGAGGCCGATGCCGACGGCGACGGCGTGTACGAGGCGCTGGGCGGCGACGCGCTGCAGGCGCGCGCCGGCGACACGCTTTCGCTGCGGCTGCGCCTGGAGCGCGGCGCCGGCACGCGGGTGCTGGTCTATGCCGCGCCCGGCCGCAGCGCCGGCCCCATCGCCGAGTTCAGCGGCACCGGTGTGGACGAAAGCTTCAGCCTCGATTGGCCGGTGCCGGCCGAGCCTTCCTGGATCCGCGCCGAAGTGCGCGGACCCGGCTTCATCTCCGGCCTGGAAGTGGCGACGCAGGCCTTCGAGGCGGGCACGGCGCCCGACCTCAGCAACCAGCTGCGCGCCGCCGCCTCGCCGATCTTCGTCGCGCCGCTGCCGCAGCTCGCCCCGCAGCCCGAGCGCCCCGCGCCGGCCGACGCGGGCCGCGACGATGGCGCCGCGCTGGCACTGGGCCGCCCCGGCGCCTTCACCGGCTTTGCCGACGTGGCGGTGGCCGGGGGCCGCACGCATGTGGTTGCCGAGCAGCACGACGAGGCCGGCTTCAGCCAGGTGGTCTACCGCGGCCCCGGTGGTGCCCAGACGCTCAGCGAATCCGGTTTTGCGCGCCACCCGCGGGTGGCCGCGGCCGGCGCGCGGGTCTGGGTGGTCTGGCAGGACAACGCTGTCAGTCAGGCGCCGCTGCGCGGGCAGATTCTGCTGCGCGCCAGCGGCGACGGCGGCGAGAGCTTCGGGCCGGTGCAGGCGCTGTCCTCCGGCGCCGCGCGGGTGCAGCACCCGGATCTGGCGGCCCTGCCCGGGGGCGAGGTGGCCGTGGTCTGGCAGGACCTGGAGGCCGGGGTCTTCGATATCCGCTACTGGGACAGCGCCAGCGGCGCGGCCATCGACCTCAGCCACGAGGGCAAGCAGGTGCAGGCCCCCAGCCCGGTGGACACGCGCTCGGCCCTCTGGCCCACCTCCATCCGGCCGGCCATCGTGGCCTGGGCCGATGGCACGCTGGCCGTGGGCTGGCAGGACAACCGCGGCGACCCCAACCCGCTGTTCACCGGCACATCGCCGCTGCTGCAGGAGGAGCTGACGCCGGTCGACGCGCCCGAGACCAGCCCGGACGACTGGGAGATCTGGCTGCGCTGGCGCGACGCCGCCGGGGCGTGGTCGGCGCCGCAGAACCTGTCGGCGGATGCCACGCAGTCGGACCAGCACCTGGCGCTGCTGGCGCTGGCCGACGGCACGCTGCTCGCCGCCTGGGACCGGCGCGGCGTCGATGGCCAGTCCGGCCGCGACACCGAAGTGGCCTGGGTACAAGCCGGCTTGCAGGGTCCGCTGTCTGCCGCGCAGGCCGTTCCGGGCGATGCCCCGGGGCTGGGCCAGTGGCCGGCGCTGGGCCGCGATGCCGCCGGCCAGCCGCGGCTGCTCTGGGCCGACACCCGCGGCGCCGACTGGCGCTGGCGGCTGGCGGCCAGTGCCTTCACCGCCGGGCGCTTTGCCGCCCCGGAGCTCCTGGCCGGGCAGGGCAATCTGCATTTCCCGCGGCTGGCGCAGGGCCAACTGGTCTACCACGGCGATCGCGGCGCGGCGCCGCAGCGCGACCGCACGCAGCAGGTCTGGCTGCGCGGCTTGTAGCCGGGCCTGGCCAGCGGCCCCGGACACGGCGGCCCCCACTGCAAAGCGCCCGGGTGGACAAGCCGACCCGGGCGCGGATCTGTGCACGGCCGCGGACGGCCGCGCTTAGGGCCAGCAAGGCGCAGGCCGCCAGCGGGCGCTCAGGTGTACGGGCGCTCAGGTGGGCGGGCAGCCACGGGCCAGCGGCCGTCGCCGGCCAAGGCCCTGATCGGCCCGGGCGTTCAGGCGGCCGGGGCGCGAAAGGCTTCCGGAATCAGCAGCTCGTAGGTCACGCCGGTGCCCACGCCGGGCGCGCCGGCCACGAAGTTGATCAGGTTCTGCCCGCCGGGCAGATTCGGCCCGCGCTGGGAGGAGAAATACAGCCGGCTGCCGTCGGGCGAGAAGGCCGGGCCGCAGATCTCCGAGCCCTCCTGGCGGACATCCACCAGCACCTTGGCGGGCCCGTTGGGGATCACGACCATGATGCGGATGCCGCGCCCCGACTGGGTCAGGTCTTCGGCCACGATGATGTCGCCGGCCGGGCTGACCGTCAGATTGTCGACGTCGTCGAAGCCGGGGGTGATCTGTTCGTTGTCGAATATCAGCTCGACGAGGTCGTTCTCCACGTCGTAGGCAAAGACTCGGTTGTCGCTCTTGGTGGTGAAGAAGACCACGCCGCGGGTCGGCACGCGGCCGCCGGGCGGCGTTTGCCGCGCGGCCTCGGGCAGCTCGTAGAACCACAGGCCCTCGCCGCCGCGAAAGCGCGTGCCGGGCACCACGCTGCCGGCGGCTTCCAGCGCGCTGCGCACCTCGCCCTGCGGCAGCTCGGGGTTGACGACATCCACCCAGCTCACGCGGCGCAGCGTACGCAGCTCGGCGGCCTCCTCGGCATAGCCGCCGTCCTCGTAGCCCTCGATGTTCATCACCTGCAGCCGGCCGTTTTCCAGCGCCAGGCGCTGCGCCGACTCGGAATAGTCGGAAGGGTCGGCCACCCAGCGGTAAAAGCGGCCGTCGCCGGTGTCCTCGGTCTGGTAGACGGTGCGGTTGGCCAGGTCGACCACCGCCGCCTCGTGCGAGAACAAGCCCAGCGCCGGCTTCACCACCGCGCCCACGGCGCCGTAGGGGTCGGTTTCCCAGGTCTGGCCGGTGTCGGTTTCCTCGCAGGAGAGCCAGGTGCCCCAGGGCGTGCTGCCGCCGGCGCAGTTGGTGCTGGTGTTGCTGAGAATCGAATAGGCATCCACGACGCTGCCGTCGGGGTCGAAGACCAGCGCGCCGCAGCCGCCGACCTCGGGCACTTCGCTGTTCGAGGTGTAGATCCAGCCGCCGTTCTCGCGCGGGTAGCAGGCGCCACCGTCGGGGAAGGCATGCCAGGGATACAGGCTGCCCAGCGCCGGCGGCGTGCCGTGCCGGGCGACGGCACGCACGCTGAAGCCCTCGGGCACCGACACGCCATCCAGGTCCGGGGCGCCCAGCGCGCCGATGTTGGCCAAGGGGCCGGTAGGCAGAAACAGCTCGCCGCCGTTCGGGGTGGGCGTCGGCGCGGGCGTGCCCGGGCCGGCCACGGCGCCGGCCGGGCGGCCGCCGTTGCAGGCGCTGAGCAGGGGGCCGGCGGCCACCGCGCTGCCGGACAGAAACAGCGAGCGCAACACTTGGCGGCGGGTGATGGTGGGGGAGGTCGACATGGTGCTTCTCTCTTATCTGCAGTCGGGGCCGGGGTCCATCCCGGCCGGCTTAGCCCTGGCGCGGCCAGCTTAGCCCTGGCCAGGCCGTCTCAGGCTTGGCCGGGCCGCTTCAGCCTTGAAAGGGCCCGGTGATCTCGAAGGTGATGCCGCGGCCGTCGCCATCGCCCCGCTGCGAGGAAAAATACAGGCGCGTGCCGTCCGGCGAAAAGGCCGGGCCTGCCAGCTCGGAGCCCTCGTGCTCCACCTTCAGCAGCGTCACGACGCGACGGTCGGGCGTGACCACCACCAGGCGGGTGTCGGAGCCATCCTCGGCCACGATGACATCGCCGGCGCCGGTCACGGTGACATTGTCCACGGCAAAGGTCGGGTCGGGAAGCACCCCCTCGGCGCGAAAGTCGAAGATGCGCTCGACCGTTTGCGCCTCGATGTCCAGCGCCCACACGCTGCTGTCGCCCTTGGTGGCGAAGTAGACGACGCCCTCGAAGTACCAGATGCCCTCGCCGCCGGCGAAGGGGGTGTAGCGGTCAACCTGCTGGCGCGTGGGGTTGAACTCCTCGACCAGGCGGCGGCTGGGCGAGGTGGGGTCCACCAGCTCCAGCGTGCCGCCGCTGGGGTCGGGCACTTCCACCCACTCCACCGGCGCCGGGCCCTCGCGCGGGTCGCCGCTCGTCACATTCAGGATGAACAGCGTGCCGCTGCGAAAGTCCGGGTAGGCATCGGCGACGCACATGTAAAAGCCGCCGTCGCCGCGGTCCTCGGTCAGGTAGGCCGCCTGGCCCACCGGGTCGATGGCCACGGCCTCGTGGTTGTAGCGGCCCATGGCCGGCAGTTCGACCGGCGCCTCCACGCCGTAGGGATCGCACTCGATGGCATAGCCGCCGGTGGCTTCCTCACAGGTGATCCAGGTGCCCCAGGGCGTGGGGCCGCCGGCGCAGTTGTTGCGGGTGTCGTCGCAGATCCGGTAGGCGTCGACGATCTCGCCGGCGGCGTCAAAGCGCAGCGCACCCACGCCGCCCGGCGTTTCCTCGGAGTTGCTGACGTAGATCCAGCCGCCGTCTTCGGTGGGGAAGGTGGCGCCGCCGTCCGGGTCCTTGTGCCAGACATAACCCGTGCCGGCGCCGTCGCCGCGCAGCACCTCGTCGCCGTCCACGGCCAGGATGCGGCTGGAGAAGCCGGCCGGCAGCGACACCTTGTTCGCGTCCGGCGGCAGCAGCGGGCCGATGTTGCCCAGCGGCCGGGCGCCACTGCTGGGCGTGGCCGGCAGGCCCTGATCCGCGGCGCCCGCGGCACCCAGGCGGCTGCCGCCGCAGGCACTCAGGCCGCCGCCCAGCGCCAGCGCACCGCCGGCCAGAAAGCCGCGGCGCAGCAGTTCACGTCGATTGATCCGGCTCAGGCCGGGCTGGCGCAGGGCGCGTTGCAGGGGCGTGCGCATGGCAGGGATCGCGGTATGGGGAGGCCGCTCAGCCTATGTCAGCGCCGTGACGCGCCGATGACAAGCGGCCGCCGCGGCAGGCTAAACTGGCCGCGAGGGCACGCCGGTCCATCCGCTGGTCGCGTGTGATGACACAAAAACTTGGGAGGATTCATGCGGACTCATATTCATGCCCTGGCCGTGGTGGCCGCGACCACACTGGCCGGCTGCGCCGCCGCGCCTTATCAGGGCGGGGTGATCTACAGCGGCCTGACCGCGCCGATCGACGCGCCGGACAACGCCCCGCGTTGCGTCAAGCGCGGCGAAGCCACCGTCACCAACATCCTGGGGCTGTTCAGCTTTGGCGATGCCGGTGTCGCGGCGGCCAAGGCCCGCGGCGGCATCCAGAAAATCAGCTCGGTGGACGTGCGCTTCACCCAGGTGCTGGGCCTGTTCTCGACCTCGACCACGCAGGTCTGCGGCGAGTAGCACCGGGCTTCGAATTCGAACGCAGCCGCGGTCCCCTCGGGGGGCCGCGGCTTTTTTGTGCGCGCCGCCCGGCCCCGCGGCCAGCGGCAGCCTGGGATCGGGCGTGCCTCCGGCCCGCGGCTGTTTTAATCAAAAAACAGCCGCAAGGCCAACACGGCCTCCGTCTGCAACGCCCCCGGCGCCCCGGCCTCGGCCAGCCGGATCTGCAGCGCCTGATTGCGGCGGAGGTGGTAGCTGGTCGTCCATTGCGCGCTGAGCCGCTCGCGGCCGTCGCTATAGGCCTGCGCCTGCAGCGCCAGGTGGCTGCTCATACGCGCGCGGGTCCACAGCAGCCCGGCCCTTGGGCCCAGCGCCGCGGCGGGGTCGCGGCCCTCGCCGCGCTCCAGCCGGGCCCAGGCCAAGCCGTAGGCCAGCCAGCCCGGCGCCAGGCGCCAGCTGCCGCCACCGCCGCCCGTAACATGCGCGGCCAGGCGCTGTTGCGGGTCGTCCAGCGCGCGCTCCAGCCCGGCACGCACGCCCCAGGACCAGGGCTGGAACCAGGCATCGCGCGGCGTCAGCGAGACGATGTCGACGAGGTCCAGCGCCTGCAGGCGCGCGTCCTCGCGATCCACCCGCAGGTCCAGGCTGCCGATGTTGATCTGCGCGCCTTCCAGAAAGCCGGCGCTGCGGTCCTCCAGGTCATGAAATGACATGCGCAGGCCGAGCTGCGCGAAGTCGCGACCCTCGCGCACGCCATAGGCCAGTGCCGCGCGCTTGCTGTCGTGGGCGCGGTCGGGGCTCAGCGGCCGGGGCGGCTCGGGCGGGCTGTGGCGGGGCAAGGCCGCCAGCGCCCGCAGCAGCGCGTGGCTGCGCGCCGCCAGCGCCGGGTCGTGCGCGGCCTTGGCGTTGCGGTAGCCCAGGTACTCATAGGCCGCATCCACCACCTGCGCCTGCTCCGCCGGGCTCAGTTGCCGGTACTCGGCGGAGGCCAGCCGCTCGGGGTCGGCGGCCAGGGCGCGCACCAGCGGCTGCCGCTCGGGCGGCAGCGCTTGCAGCCGCGCCTGCAGCCGCGCCGAGCGCGAGGCGCGAAAATCGCTGCCCTCGACAAAGCCGCCGCGCTGCACCGCGCGCACGGTGTCGATGGGGATGGCCGTCAGCTTGAAGGGGGCGGTCAGTTCGGTTTGCGGCCGCGCCACCTCCAGCAGCTCCAGCACGCGGTAGGAGCAGTTCTCGTCGAAAAAGTAATAGGGGAAGGGGATATCGCGCAGCTCCCACAGGTGGCGTACCAGGCGCTGCGTTTCCTGCGCGTCCAGGTTCAGCGGGTACTCCCAGACATCGCGGTTCTCGATGCGGTTGTACTCGCGAATCTTCTCGAAATAGGGCGTGACGATGAAGCGCCCGGGGTAGCCGCCGGTCAGCCCCTTGAGCGCGTAGAACATTGCGTTGTCGTCGGCGCGCACATCGGCGCCGAAGCTGACCGAGAAGCTCAGGTAGTCGCTCCAGCCCGGCGTGGCCGGCGGGTCCAGCCGCAGCAGCGTGTGGCCGAACATCGAGGAGGGGCTGTTCAGGTGGTAGGCGGGGAACACCAGCGTCGCGCGCGCGTCGGGCACCATGTCGCGCCATTCGCGGTACAGCGCACAGTGCGCCAGCGGCTGCGGCGCGTTGGTCCAGCCCAGCTGCGCAGCCAGCCAATGCCGGCGCGCCACAAAGCGGCACAGCGGGTGCTCCTCGCCATAGGGGCCCGCGCGGTGCAGGCCCTCCAGCGTGGCCAGCAGTTCGGCGCGGGGGTTGTGCGCGCCATCGTCGGCCAGAAAAAAGCGGGGGTCGCGTACCTGGCTGTGCAGCACGCGCCCGCCGGGGCGGAGCCGCGCTTTGTAGTGCAGCAAGCGCTGCCAGCCCTGCTGCTCCCACAGCCGCAGCGCCACGGCGCGCTGCTGGAGCTGCGCCAAGGTCGGCGCCGCGGCCGGCGTGTCGGTGCTGGCAGCGGGCGCCGGCGAGGCCGCAACGCTGGCGCTCAGGGCCAGCAGGCCGGCGAGCAGGGGGCGAATCATGGCGTGCGCGAGGTCCGGTCCGGGGCGCTGCCGGCGGCAGGGGCGCCGGTGGCGGGGGGCGGGCAACAAAAAGCCCGGCCGTGTTGCCACGACCGGGCCTGCATCGGTGTGCGTCGCTTAGGCGACGTACTTGGCCAGGCGCTCGTCCTCGGCCATCACCGCGTACAGCGCGTCGATGACCTCATCGACGGTCGTTTCGGCGCTGGGGAAGATGCGGGCGAAGTTGGCATGGGTCGCCGCGGCAAAGGCCTGGCGATCCTCGGCAGCCACGCCAAACACCGTAGCCACGGCGTTCAGGGCATCGCCCTCACCGCGGGCCACGTCCTCGGTCAGCTCACCCATCAGCGAGGAGACCATCTCCTTGCCGCCGTAGGTCAGCGTGCCGGCGGTCGAGCAGCCGTTGGTGCCCGAGGTCATGCCGAAGGTGGCATTGCCCGAGGTGCCGTTGGTCAGCGAGGCGCCCAGGTGCGGGATCAACCCCGACTGGCCCTGGAAGACCATGTTGCCCCAGCCGCAGTTCGGGCCACCCGGAGCGGCGGCAAATGCACTGGCGGACATGGCCAGCATGGCGCTGCCCAGAAGGACTTTCTTCATCGATAAACCCCCAATCCCTTCGAAGTGGATAAATGCCGCGAAGGCGGCGGGTCGATGCTAAGCCATTTGTCCCCCCCTGCAAACCGTCATGCTCCCCCTGTGAAGCGGAGCCCGCTCGGCCTAAGATGCGCGCCATGCTGACCGCGCTCTTCCCCGTTTCCGCCCTGCTCGTCGGCGCCGTGCTGCTGCTCGGCGGCGTGGGCATCTTGAATACCCTGCTGTCGCTGCGCGGCGGGCTGGAGGGCTTTTCGACCTCGGTCATCGGCCTGATCACGGCCTGCTATTTCGCCGGCTATCTGGTCGGCACCTGGATCGTGCCGCGGATCATCGCGCGGGTCGGGCATGTGCGCGGCTTCGCCTTTTTTGGCGGCATCGCGGCCACCGTGTCGCTGTTGCACCTGCTGTTCATCTCGCCCTGGGTCTGGGCGCTGCTACGCGTGGTGTTCGGCGTGGCGATGATCGGCCTGTATTCGATTCTGGAGGGCTGGCTCAGCGTGGCCGCGGTGCGCGAGCAGCGCGGCCGGGTGTTCTCGGCCTATATGTTCCTGAACTTCATGGCGCTGGCCGCCGCGCAGGCGTTGTTCCTGGTGGCGCCGATCAGCGGCTTCACGCTCTTCGTGCTGGCCTCGATTCTGATCTCGCTGGCGCAGTCGCCGGTGGTACTGACGCGGCTGCCGCAGCCGCTGATCAGCGGGCCTTCGCTGTACCCGGTACGCGCGCTGCTGGCCATCGCGCCACTGGGCGCCGTGGGCGCGGCGTTGTCCGGCGTGGCCACCGCCGCCGTCTGGGGCCTGGTGCCGCTGATGGTGCAGCAGCAGGGCAAGCCGGTGGCGGCGGTGGCGCAGGTGATGATCACCATCATCCTCGCCGGCGCGCTGGCGCAGATTCCGGTGGGGCATATGTCCGACCGCTTTGACCGCCGCTATGTGGTGTTCGGCCTGACCCTGCTGGCGGCGCTGTCGGGGCTGGCCCTGGGCCTGCTGCTGCAGGGTTCGGCCGCGCTGGTGTGGCTGCTGCCGGCGCTGGCCGGCCTGGGCGCCGCGGGCTTTTGCGTGTACCCGGTGTGCGTATCGCTGACCAATGACTTCCTGCGCCCGGACGAGATCGTCAGTGCCGCCTCGACGCTGCTGATGCTGCACGGCATGGGCGCCGTGGCCGGGCCGCTGCTCGGCGGTGCGCTGATGCAGGCGCTGGGCCCGCCGGGGCTGGCGCTGCACTTCCTGCTGACCTGGGGGCTGCTGGCCTTGTATGCCGCATGGCGATGCTTCGTGGCGGCGCGGCCGCTGCGGCAGCGCAGAGATGGCATCTTCTCGATGCTGCGCACCTCGCCTGTGGTGCTGGACCTGCTCGAGGACGACCTGACCTGAGCTAGCGGCCGCCCCAGACGCCGTCGACTTCCACCAGCAGCTCGTCGCGGCAGATCGTGCCCTCCAGCAGCCACAGCGGCGCGTGCTCGCCGAAGGCCTGCCGCAGATGGGGGCGTATCGCATCCGCCTGGCGGGCATCACGCAGGTACACGCGCAGGGCTTGCGCGCTGGCCTCGCGGCCCCCGAGCAGCGCGTCGAGGTTGGCGCAGGTCTCCCCCAGTTGCGCCGCGATGTCGCCGGCGTGGCGCGAGTGGTGGCCCACGATGCTGGCCGTGCCCGAGATCAGCATCTGCGCGCCGCCGCCGGCTTGCGGCACCCGCCGCGCGCGGGCGAAGGCGGGGCCCGCCGGGGCGTACTGGCGCGGGTAGTGATAGGCGCTGACCTGGCGCGGGTTCTCCAGCGGCTGGCTGCGGGCCCGCCCGGCGATGAGCTGCAGCACGAAGGGCGTGCCGTGGCTGCCGATGGCCGTGGCGGCCGGGTATTGCTCGCTGCACAGGCCCAAGGCGCGGAAGGCGCGTTCGCGGCCGGCCACGAAGTCGTGGTAGCGCTCGCCGGCGGCGCTGCGCCGCGTGATGTCGGGGAAGTAATGCCAGATGCGCCAGGGCTGCGCCCAGCCCCATTGGGCCAGCCAGCCATAGAGGCGACGGTAGGCGGCTTCGGTCGCCTGCGCGAGCCCGCCGGCAGGCGGCTCCAGCCGCAGCTGCGCCATGATCACCTCGCCGCTGGCCGACCAGCTCAGCGTGTCCTCCATGCCGCGGCTCACCGGTTCGTCCGCCAGCCACAACTCGTGCATGGGCGCGCCCAGGCCGCGCAGCGGCAGCCGCCACGCGCCAGGCGCGTCGCCCAAGGTGCCGCTGCCGCCATCGGCCGAATCCGCGCCGGCGCTGACAAGCGCCAGCGCCCGCTCGGGCAGCGTGGCCGGCGCCGGGCCGTGGCAATGGCGTACGCGGAACATCGAAGGCGGCGGGGCGGGATGGCGGGCGGGGCGCGCTAGTCTACCGGCTGCGGAGAGGCGGCCGGGTTTCGGCCACTGCCGCGCCGGGGCCGCTGCACCCGCCGCCGCTAGCCCGCCGCCGCAGCCCGCCGTCGCTCGCCCCTCAACCCCGCCAGCCCGGCACTACGCGCGTGTGGGGCGCGGCCACTATGCTGGCGCGATGAATGCCGCAGGACCGACACCCGCCGGCCCGCCAACGCAGCCCCTTGCGAGCGCTGGCGAACCGGCCCGCCGCGCAGAGGCCAGCCCGGTCTGGCTGCCCTGGTTAGGTGAGGGTCTGCCCGCAACGCTGCCGCTGCCGACATTGACCCCGTCGCAACGTTCCCCGGAGCAGACCCCGGAGCAGACCCCGGAGCATCCCCGTTCCGCAGCGTTGTCCTGCCACCTGCATTGGTCCTGCGGCCAGGCCACCACGCAGGCCACCGCCCAGGCCACCGCCCAGCCGCGCGCGGCGCTGCTGGCCGCGCTGGGCGTGCAGCTTGGGCTGCCGGGGCCGGCGGCACTCGATGGGTCCGGCCCGGGGTCCGGCCAGGGGCTCGGCCGGGTGTCGGGCCGGCCGGGGGCGCGCCTGTCGCTGAGCCACACCGGCCAGGGGCGGCAGGCCTGCTGGCTGCTCGCCGCGACCTCGGCGGCTGCTGCCGAAGCCGCAGGGGCGTGCATGCCGCCCGCCGAGCTGGGGGTCGATATCGAGTTCTGCGCGCGCGCGGTGCGGCCGGGGCTGGGTGCGCGCATCGCCCACCCGGCGGATGGCGCGGCCCTGCGCGCGGCGCCGGCGTTGGCGCTGTGGGTGGCCAAGGAGGCAGCCTACAAGGCGCTGTCGCCGCGGCTGGGCGCCGCCACGCCGCCGCTGCCGCGGCTGTGGTGCGCGCAGGGGCGCTGGGGTCTGCGAAAGGGGGCGCCGCTGGGCGCCTACGCCGTGTGGCGGCTGGAGCAGGCGGGCCTGTGGCTGGCGCTGGCCGCGCTGGATGCAGCGGCCGCGCGCACGCTGGACGCCGCGGCGGGCTGAAGGGCCGGGGCCTCAGGCCACCCGATAGCGCCCGGGGCGGTGGTTGACGGCCAGCACCGCATTCAGCACCACGGCGCCCAGCACGCTCATCGCCAACAGCGGCAGCGGCAGCACGGCGGCCCCGCCGGCGAGGATGGTCAGGTCCACGGCAAGCTGCACATAGCCCGCCCGCCAGCCAAAGCGGTTTTGCAGGTAGTAGGCCAGGATGCCCACGCCGCCCAGGCTGGCCTGGTGGCGAAACACGATCAGCATGCCAAAGCCGATCAGCACGCCGCCGGCAATGGCGGCGAAGGCGGGCTGCACCGTGTCCAGCGCAACCAGCAGGTGGATCCACTCGCTGAGCGTGGCGACCAGCAGCACGCAGATGATGGTGTTCAGCGTGAAGCGCCAGCCCAGCTCCAGCAGCGCCAGCACATAAAAGGGCAGGTTCAGCAGGGCAAAACACAGCCCAAAGCCCCAGGGGCTGATTTCCGCCAGCAACAGCGCCATGCCGGCCAGCCCGCCGGTAATCAGGCCCACACTGCTGAGCAGGTGGACCCCCAGCGACACCAGCACCGTGGTGCTGAAAAAGGCGAGCAGGTCTTCGTGCAGGGGGTGGCGCTTGGCCGTCATGGGCGTTCGGGGCGTGGCAGGCCGTGCCGCGGGGTGGGCGCAGCGGTGCGAGAGCGGGGGGAAACCGGCATAGTTTAAGCCAGCGCCCGCATGCCACAGGGACGGCAGGGCGAAAGGGGCGATCCGCACGATGCTTGAGAACCAACCACTGATCTTCGTGGGCTATGGCGATTGGCCGCGCATGCGCGAGCTGGTGGCGGCAATGCGCGACCGCGGCTGGGGCATCTCGCGCACCGCGGACGGCGCGCAGGTGGCGCTGCGCGTGCACCGCGAGCAGCCGCAGCTGATCCTGCTGGACGCCACGATGGGCGGCGCCGGCGTGGGTACGGCGCTGCGCGATTTGCGCGTGAATCCCGAGCTGGCCGCGATCCCGGTGCTGGTCATCGCGGGCGGCGACCTGTCTGAGCCGATGGCGGCGCTGGGCGCGGCGGCCGTGCTGCCGCCGGACGCGCAGATCGACAAGCTGATTGACGCGATGGCCGAAATGACCGTCAGCCCCGCCGTGATACGCCTGGCGCCCACCGATGTCGTGGCCGCCCCGGCCCGCTTGCAGGCCGTGGTGCAGAGCGGGCTGACCGAGGTCAAGGACAGCGCCTTTCTGGACCTGCTGACGGCGATGGCGGCGCGGGTGCTCAGGGTGCCGGTGGCCCTGCTGTCCACCGTGGACGACCGGCGGCAGTTTTTCTCCAGCTTCGTGGGCCTGGGTCCGCCCTGGTCGGAGCAGCGCGAGACGCCGCTGTCCCATTCCTTTTGCCAGTGGGTGGTGGCCTCGCGGGATGCGCTGGTGGTCGAGGACGCCCGCGAGCACGCCGTGCTGCAGCACAACCAGGCCATTGCCGACCTGGGCGTGATCGCCTATGCCGGCCAGCCGGTTTATGCCGGCGGCAAGGAGGCGGTGGCCTCCTTTTGCGCCATCGACACCCGGCCGCGCCCTTGGAGCGGCGCCGATCTGCATCTGCTGCGCTGTTTCGCCGACATCTGCTCGGCACAGGTCACCGATGCCGTCCACGAGCAAGACTCGGCCCTGGACCCCGAATCCACCTACCGGGCGCAGATGCAGCGTATCGAGGCGCATGCGGCCGGCATCGCCGGCGCCTGCCACCTGCTGTGGCGGCGTGGCAGCCGCCTGCGCATCGACGAGCACCGGGCGCTGCAGGAATTCGTCGCCGCGCAGGGCGAGTTGGTGGTGCAGCTGCAGGTGGCCAGCGGCGCGAGCAGCCTGGACTTCCTCTAGCGCCGGCGCTTTGGCAGGCGCCTGCGCGCCCGCTCACATTTCGTTCACGGTCGCCTCGGCCTAATCGCGCCCAAGACTGAGAGGATCAAGCGATGCGCGGGCTGTCCCCCGCTCTTGCGCCCGTTCCGGCCGCGGGCGATGGCGAAGCCGTGGAGAACGGCCTGGCCACGAGGAGCTATGCCGTTTTGCAGCCGCGCATCGGTGATGCGTTGCTGGTCGTCACCGCGGTGGCCCTGGTGCTGCTGGGCGCCGTGGTTGTCGTGGGCTGGCACACCCAGACCACGCAGCTGATGCAGCTGCACCCGGACTTTGTGCCCATGCAGTTCAACACCGCGTTGGGCTTTATTGGCAGCGGTCTGGCCTTGTTCTGCCTGGCCACCGGCCGTACGCGCCTGGGCAGCCTGCTGGGCTTTGCCATCTTCGCCAGTTGCGGGCTGACGCTGCTGCAGTACGCCACGGGTTGGCAACTGGGCATTGACGAGTTCTGGATGCGGGCTTACCTGACGGTCGAGACCTCGCACCCCGGCCGCATGGCGCCGAACACCGCGGTGTGCTTCGTTCTCGCCGGGCTGGCGCTGCAGCTGTATCGCCTGCCGCAGGCGGGCCGGGTGCTGCTGTTGCCTGCGCTGGGTCTGCTGATCTGCTGCCTGGGCCTGATTGCCGCCTCGGGTTATGTGCTCGGCACCCAGGTGGCCTATGGCTGGGGCAGCTATACCCGCATGGCGCTGCACACCGCGCTAGGCTTTTGCGCATTGGGCGGCGGCCTGGTCGGCATCGCCGCACGCGAGCGCCCCTGGCGCCTGGGCGTGCTGCGTGTGGCCGCGCCGGTGGGCCTGCTGAGCACGGTCTTGGCGCTTTGGGCCTGGAATACGCTGGAGGGCCAGCAGCAGGATCGCCTGCGCGAGCTGGCGCGGATGCAGGCGCAGCTGGGCGTGCAGACGCTGGAAAGCAACCTGCGCCGCGACCTCGACGGCTTTGAGCGCCTGGCCATGCACCTGGCCGACCCCGAGCATGCCTCCGGCGCCTGGCGCCGCGATGCCCAGCAGATCCTGCTGGACATGCCGCAGTTGCGGGCGATCTATGTGGTCAGCCGCGAGCGGCAACTGGCCGAGCCGGCCCGCGACACGGTGCGCGCGCAGGAGCTGCTGTCACTGCTGCGCCTGCCGCCGCAGCCGCAGCAGCTGATGCCGCTGGCGCTCTCCGGCGGCTGGGGCATCGTCTACCCGCTGCAGTGGCACCGCAACGAGCCGGCGCGGCTGATCTTTGTTTTCGACCTGCGCAGCTGGCTGCAGGAGAACCTGGCCGAGGCGCCCTTTGGCTGGCGGCTGCGCCACGACGGCCTGACGCTGGCCGCCGACACCCGCGTCGAGGCCAGCGTGACCGGCGGTACGCAGCGCGTGGCGCTGCCGGTGGCCGATGGCTTGTTCACGCTGGAGATGTGGCTGGCCCCCGAGCTGCTGCGCCGCTTTGGCACGCTGGTGCCCTCGCTGGTGCTGCTGTTCGGGCTGACGCTGTCGGCCCTGCTGACGCTGGTGCTGGTGCTGTGGCAGGCCAGCCGCGAGCGGCATCGCATGGCGCTGGGCGAAATGGTGGCGCGCGACGAGGTGCAGGACACCCTGCTGCGGCGCAGCCGCGAGCTGCAGTCAGCCAATGCCCGACTGACCGAATTCCTGCGCAGCGTGGATACGCTGCTGCCCACGCTGCGCCGGTTGGGGCGCGTGATCGGGCAGCGGGCCGAGGACGTGGCGCTGGAAAGCCTGACCCAGCCGCTGCAGCTCGGCCTGCACCGGGTGGAGTCGCAGTCGGAGGCGCTGCATGCCGACCGCTGCGTGTTCCCCGGCGAGGCCCAGCCCGGCGCCGTGGACCTGGGCCGGGTGCTGGCGCAGGTGGAGCAGGCGCTGGCGCGCAGCCTGAGCGCGGCCGGCGCCACCCTGAGCGGCGCGGCCGACTTGCCGCTGCTGGTCTGCCCGGCGACCCTGATTTACGAGACCCTGCGCGACGTGGTGGGCGCCGCCCTGATCTGCGGCGATGACGCCGGGGCCGAGCTGCGGCTGAGCTGGTCGCAGGCACAGGGCGAGCTGATCTTTACGGTCAGCCGCCACAGCCATGGCATCGCCGCGCGGGCGCCGGCGCGGACCTCGAGCTGGGTGGCGCAGGCCGGCTCCGCGTTCCGCCATGGGCTGCCCGAGGCCCGGCGTGCGCTGGACCCGCTGCAGCGGCGGCTGGAGGCGCTGGGCGGGCGCATCTGGGCCAGTGCCGGCCGCGACCCCGCCTTTCACTTCAGCCTGGGTTCGGCCTGCCGGCTGGGCGCCGACGCGGGCATCAGGCAGGGTCAGGAGACGAACCCGGCGGAGTGGCGCCAGCAGGCCTGAGGCGCGGCGCCGGGCGCCGGGGCGCGGCAGGCCCGGGCGCCCTCATCGGGCCACAACCGCGGGCGATTGGTGCAAATCCCAAGACCCAGCCGCGCGCCCAGCGCGGCGGCCGGAGCGAGCAGCCCGCGTCGCAGGCTGATGCCGCAAGCCGCTTCTTCATGCCCAGGGCGCAAGGCCGCGTCGCAAGCCCGGGGCGCAGGCGCGTGCCCCGGCAGGCCGCGGCCGCTCAGGCCCGCTGGGCGATGCCGTGCCCGCGCCGCGGCGGGGTTCGCGCTTTAGCTGTCGCCGCGGCCGAGTTCTTCGATGATCGACACGAAGCGGTCCTCGGAGAGCACGCGACCGGGGATGCGGCCCACCGACAGGCGCACGTAGACGATCTGGCCGTCCTTGCGGATGTAGCGCTTGTTCAGGCTGTAGCGCTCGATCTTGCGCGACATCACCTCCTGCGCCAGGCGCAGGTCCTGATCCAGGTCGTCCGGGTGGGTGATGGCCTGGAAGGTGCGCTCGCGCAGTTCGGGCTCGCTGTAGCCGGTGATGTCGCAGATGCGTGGGTTCATTGTCAGCCAGGCGCCATCCGAGGCCAGCACGGCCACGCCGACGCTGGTGTTGTCGATGATCCTGTGCAGCTCGCGCGCCTCAAACTCCGCGTGCACCCGGGCCTGGTGCTCGGCATCGGCGCGGCGCAGCAGGTGGCGGCGGGCATGCTCGCCCCAGACCGAGGCAAAGCCCAGCATGATCCAATAAGCCGGGTAGCCCACCCAGGCCAGCTGGATCAGCGGCATCAGGCCCTGCCGCGGCGTGGACGCCTGCAGCAGCGGGCCCACGGCCACGGTGATGGCGACCGACACGGCCATCCACAGCACGCCGGACACCGCGATGTTCAGCGGGTAGGGCACCACCGCCACGGTGATGATCATCAGCAGCGGCAGGTAGGCGTAGATGGCGTGAAAAACGCTGGCGTCGGGGTTTTGCAGGCTGCCGCCGACAAAGAGCGCGATGATGCGGGTCAGCAGCAAGCCGCCGCAGATCAGCGCCAGCACGGTGCCGCCCACGCCCGCGGCGACCCAGCGCATGGTCACGCCCAGCGCGAGCAGAGCCAGCGCGGCGCCGCCCCACAAGAACAGCGGCGCCATCGCCCGGCCCCCGCCGAACTCAAAATCGGCCAACCAGTAGGCCGAGATGCTCAACAGCGCACAGAGGCAGGCCGTCGTGGCGACGGCCCAGCGGTTGGAGGCCTGCAGCATGGGCGGCGACTCGGCAAGTGTGGAGGTCATGGCGGCTCTCGACGCGGGGCGGGCCCGGGGGTGGGCGCCGTGGTGAGCGCCGCGGTGGACGCGGGGTGGACGCCAGATCGGCGCGGCATGGCGCCCGGGTGCAAATCTTGTTCCGCAGGCCGGCCTCGGGCCGCCTCCTGGGCGGGAATAAGGTCAGTATCTGTGGCCCCCGAACCGTGCCCCGCGCACCCTGTTGCCATGTCACTGCAATCTCTCGGTCATGCGATTTCGGCCCGGCTGCTGCCGACCGCGTTGGCGATACTGGCCGCCGCGGTCCTGGGCGCCATCGTGCAGACCCAGTTCAACCTGGCCGCGATCCAGGCGCTGGGCGCGCCGGTGTCGCTGGGCACGCGCCTGCAGGCCACGGCGCATGACCTCTCTGGCTTCATGCCGCTCTACGCCGTGGTGGTGGGCGCGGCCTTGCTCTGCGCCTTGCCCGTCGCCCTGGGCCTGGCGCGGCTGATCGGCTTTGGCCGGCTGCCCCTGGCGGTGGCCGGCGCGGTGGCGGGGCTGGCCGTGGCCTTCGCCGCCGCGAACGCCGCGACCCCGCTGCCCACCGTCATCGCCGCCGCCCGTACGACCGCGGGTTACTGGGCGATGCTGGCCACCGCGGCCGCGGGCGCGCTGGTTTACCTGGCGCTGCGTCGGCGGCCCTACGCCGGGCCGGCCGTGCTGCGCCGCGGCTGGCTGCCGCCGCTGCTGACGGCGGGCCTGCTCGCCGGGCTGGTGGCGATGCTGCTGGCGGCCGGCGACAAGGAACCGACGCCGCCGGAGCAGGCCACGTTGCGACCTTATGTGGTGGAGACCGTGGCCGATGGCCTGGTGCACCCCTGGGGCCTGGCCTTTTTGCCCGACGGGCGCATGCTGGTCACCGAGCGGCCCGGCCGCCTGCGCATCATTTCCGCCGATGGCGCGCTGCACAGCGAGCCGGTGGCCAACGTCCCCGAGGTGCTGGCCGCGGGCCAGGGCGGGCTGCTCGATGTGCAGGTGTCGCCGGACTTCGCCCGCGACGGCTGGGTCTACCTCAGCCACGCCTGCGGCACGCCCGAGGCCAACAACACCTGCATCACCCGCGGTCGCCTGGAGGGCCATGCCCTGGTCGAGCGCGAGCGGATTTTCCAGGCCACGCCGATGCGCGCCACCGGCGCGCACTACGGCTCACGGCTCGCCTTTTTGCCTGATGGCACGTTGCTGGCAACGGTGGGCGATGGCTTTGAGTATCGCGAGCAGGCGCAAAACCCGGGCAACCACCTGGGCAGCATCGTGCGCCTGCGCCCCGACGGCGGCGTGCCGGCCGATAACCCCTATGCCGAGCGCGATGCCTTCCAGCCGGCGCTGTACACGCTGGGCCACCGCAACCCCCAAGGGCTGGTGGTGGACCCGGCCAGCGGCGTGGTTTACGCCCACGAGCACGGCCCGCGCGGCGGCGACGAGATCAACCGCATCGAAGCGGGCGCCAACTACGGTTGGCCGCTGGCGGTGCACGGCGTGAACTACACCGGCGAGCTGGTCAGCCCCCATGCCGAGCTGCCCGGTTACCAGGCGCCGCTTCATTACTGGCGCCCGTCGATCGCGCCCTCGGGCATGGCCCTGTACCGCGGCGCGATGTTCCCCGAGTTGCAAGGCGGGCTGCTGGTCGCGGCGCTGGCCGCACGCAGCCTGCGCTGGCTGCCGCTGGAAGGCGGCCGCGTTGCCAACGAGTTTCGTTTGTTCCCGGAAATCGACCGCCGGCTGCGCGATGTGCGCGTCGGCCCCGAGGGTGCGCTGTACCTGCTGACCGACCACGACCCCGGTCAGGTGCTGCGCATCCGCGCCAAGGAGTGATTGCATGAGCATTGCCGCCCCGATTGCCCACCCGATCACGGTGGATACCGACCGCATGGACCGCGACCGCACGGATCGCGCCCGCGTGGCTGAGGCCGCAGCGCCGGCAACGGCCAAGGCTGGGGCAATGACCAAGGCCGCGGCAATGGCCGAGGGCGCGGTAGACCGCGAGATCCACCTGCGCAACGGCCGCTGCCACTACCGCCTGGAGGGCCGCCGCGACGCGCCGCTGGTGCTGCTGATCCACGGCGCTACGGTGCCCAGCTGGCAGTTCGACCGCTTTGTGCCGATGCTGCATCAGGCCGGCTATCGCACCCTGCGCCTTGACCTCTACGGCCACGGCCGCTCGGCGGCGCCCAAAACGCGCTACGAGCTGCCGCTGTTTGTCGAGCAATGCGTGGAGCTGATCGAGCGCCTGCCGCTGCCGCGGCGCATGCATGTGCTGGGCTATTCGATGGGTGGCGCTGTGGCGGCCGGCGTAGTGGCCCAGCGCCCGCAGCGCTTTCATGGCGTGGCCCTGGCGGCGCCGATGCTCGATGCCTATGCGGCCACGCCCTCGCTGAAGCTGCTGCGCACGCCGCTGCTTGGCGAGTGCCTGGTGCCGACCGTCGTCAAGCCGATGCTGGCGCGTCGCCGCCGCGCCAACTTCGCCAGCCTCGAGGATGGCCGCTGGGTCAAGCTGTACAGCGAGCAAATGGCGCAGCCGGGCTTTGGCCGCGCGCTGCTGTCGCTGGTGCGTTGCGGCACGCTCTCCGACCAGAGCCCGCGCTATGCGGCGCTGGGGCGCACCGAGCACCCCAAGTTCGTGCTTACCGGCGCCGCCGACCCCGTGGTGGCGCTCAGCGACGTGGAGCGCATCCACGCGATGCTGCCCGGGGCGACGCTGCAAACCATCGACGACCTGACCCACGCGCTGTTCCTGCAGCACCCCGAGCGGGTCGGCCCGCGCTTCATCGACTTCTTCCGCCGCGTGGACAGCCAGCGCAGCGCGCAGCCGCAGGCCGCAATGCCGGCACAAAGCGTGACGGCACCCGCCCTGCCGCGCATGGCTTACATGGCCTAAGGCGCGCCCGCGCCCAACCCTCGCGGGCGGCGCAGCGGCCCTTAATCCGCGGCGGGCGGCGCGGCGCTGGCGGCATGGCCCGCCGCGCGCTGGCGCCGGCGGTATTCGCCGGGCGCCATGCCCTGCCAGCGGCGAAAGGCCCGGGTGAAGCTGGCCGTGTCGGCATAGCCCAGGTGGGTGGCCAGCTCGTCCAGGGTCATCTGGCTGCCGCCGAGCCATTGCTCGGCCAGCTGCCGCCGCTCCTCCTCGACCAGTTGGCGAAAGCTGCTGCCCTCGGCCTCCAGCTTGCGCCGCAGGCTGCGCGCCGACAGCGACAGGGCCGCGGCCACCTCGTCGATGCCCGCCACCAGCCCCAGCGGGCCCAGCAACTGCGCACGCACCTGGCCGGTGAGCCCCTGCTGCGTGCGCCGCTCCAGCTGTTGCCGGCACTGATCCTCGAGCATGCGCACCAGGTGCGCGTCATAGGTGGGAAGCGGCCGCTCGGCCTCGGCGCGGGCGATCAGCAGCGCGTTGTGCGCGCTGCCCAGTTCCGGGCGGATGCCGCAGAGCCGGGCGAACTCCGCCGCATGCTCCAGCCGCTCGGCCCGCAGCAGCAGGCGCTGCTCGCCCAGCCCCGACAGGCTCAGCTCGCGCAGCAGGTTGATGGCGGTGGCCATGTCCCGCTCCAGCAGGAACTGACGCAGGTGCCGCGGGATGTCGCTGGGGTCCATCGTCACGCCCAGGGACTGCGCGGTTTCGAGCAGACCGACGCGGCAATAGGCGGTGCTGAGCGGCAGAAAGCGCAGGCCGTTGTGCAGGGCCTCGCGGATCGTGCGGCTGGTACGCAGCACGAAGCCCCAGATGCCAAAGGTGGCCATGTTGTAGCGCAGGCCCAGTTGCAGCCCCAGCGCGGGCACCCCGGGCAGGGCCAGCATCAGGTTCTCGATCAGCCGCATTTCCTGCTCGCGGCGGATCAGCGCATCGCCGTCGTTCAGGGCCGCGGGCTCGATGCCGGTGCCCAGCAGGCAGGTCTCCTGGTCCACGCCGTGGCTGGCGGCGAAGTTGATCATCACCTGGCAGATCGCCACCGGGTGCAGGATGTTGGAGGCCGGCTTCATGGCCCGGATTGTAGGCGCCGGGGCGACCCGCAAACGCCCAGGCTGCGTCGCGGGGGCCCGGGCCGCCGGCGTAGGCCGGCAGCCCGGGCTGTGCGCGAACAGGTTGCGCTCGCGCCCCTTAGGGGACCCAGTTCAGGAGTACGGGGCCCAGCAGTACGGGCTTAGCAGTACAGGAAGGGGTCGGTCGCCGGCGCGTTCTGGAAGCTGGGCGACAGCGGGTTGACCTGATCCCAGAACAGCTTGCGGGCGTTGATGTTCTCGGTCTGGAACAGGCAAAAGCCGGCGTCCTTCTCGGCCGGCGTCGCCTCGGGGGCGCCGGGAACGCCCAGCACCGCCAGGCTGCTCGGCACCACCGCAAAGCCCGGGTCGCTGCTCAGCAGGCCCCAGCCGGCCACCAGCCAGGGCGCGCCGGGCGGCACCGGGATGCCGACCAGGTCCGTGATGCCGACCGTGGGGTCGTAGCTGCCGGCGTCGGGAATCCAGGCGGCCTGTTCCAGTGCGCGCCGCAACTGCCAGTTGCTAATCTGGCCGGCGGGGCCGCGGGCCATCAGCGGGCTGCCGTCTTCGGCGAACACAATGCCGCCGCGGTGGCCCAGGCTGCGCCGGGTCTCCAGCAGGATCTTCGAGGCGATGCCGGCCGAGGTCGGTGTGGCGAAGCTGGTGCCGCCCACCGAACTGGTGCCTGTCTGGCAATCCACGCAGTAGGGCAGGTCCTGGGTGAAGTCGGCAATGAAGTCGGGGAAGGTGCCCGAGGTCAGCTGGCGGCCATTGGAGCTGCCTTCCTCAAAGCCGGCGACCCCAATCGACCACCAGGGGCCGGCGGTGCCGTCGAAGGGCGACAGCGCCGGGCTGTTGTCGGCCGCGCCGAAGTGCAGCTTGCCGCCGTCGACCACGCCGGTGTAGCTGCCGGCAATGGCCTCACCGGCCACCGGCACGCTGCCGGGCAGGCCGTAGCTGGTGGTCACGATGTCCACCTCGGGGTGCGAAAAGGCAAAGTTTTCGCTGTCGGCGTTGACGCCTTCGATGAAGACCACGACGGCCTCGGGGTTGGCATTGAGCACCGAGGAGGTGACGCCGGTGCCATGCGGGCTCTTGCCCGCGGGGTTCAGGTTGAAGCCGCCATCGAAGGACACGGCGATGATGTTGGTGCCCTCGTACCACACGGCCTGGCCGGGCAGGATGCGGTCGAAAAAGGCCTGATCCGCCGCGAAGTCGGCGGCGAAATCACCGCTGCGGGTGGGCTTCAGAATCTGGTTCGGGCCGATGCCAAAGGCCTCCAGCAGCGCTGGTGTGACGGACGAGGGCGCCGCGTCGGGGTAGAGCGCGCTGCCGGCGTGGAAGTGCTCGTGATAGGGGTTGATGGTCGAGTCGATGACCGCCACGACGACGCGCGGCGTACCGCTGGCGACGCTGGCGGTTTCGCCATTGCGGCCTTCGGCGACGACGGCGGCGGCGCCGTTGTTGCTGCCGCTGCAGGCAGACAAAGTCAGGGTTGCCACCGCGAGGGCGGCGAGTTGGTGTGCTTTCACGGGAGTGCTCCAGGACAGTGCCGGCAGGGGGGGAGATGCCGACATGACCATCCTCGCACGCAAGCTCTTTGCCATCTTTCGTAAATTCTTAGGCCATCGGCCGCGCGCCCGGCAACACGGGCCTTTTCGGCGCGGTGGCGGCCTGGTCGCGCCGCCTGATTGCCGACGCTAGGTGCGAATTCCGCGTGGCCGCAAATGCCCTCAGGCTGGCCGCGGCGGCCCTGTGCGCCACACTGGTGCAGCCTTATTGTGTGTTGCATCCCCCATCAGGAGTCCGCGATGAGCGCCGACCTCCAAGCCCTGAACACGCAGGCCATCCAGGCCGCCAAGCGGCATATGAACCACGTGGCCTGGCCCACCGTGCTGCTGACCGGCGGCGTGCTGGTCGCGCTGGCGGCCACGCTGTGGCTGTACGCGCAGGGGCTGCTGCCGGTGTGGGCGGCCACGCTGCTGGTGGCGGCGCTGACCTATATGTCCTATACGCCGCTGCACGAGGCCGCCCACGGCAACATCCACGGCGGCCGCGAGGGACTGCGCTGGCTGAACGATGTGTGCGGCTACCTGGTGGCGCCGATCATCGCGGTGCCCTATGCCTCGCACACCGTCGAGCACTTCACCCACCACCGCCACACCAACCAGCCGGACAAGGACCCGGACTACGTCGTCAGCAACTTCGGCCGCGGCCCGCTCAAGGCCTTTTGCGCGCTGTTCCAGTTTTTGTGGGTGCAGAACAGCTTTTTCGCCCGGCACTACTGGCCCAAGGCCACGCCGCGCGAGCGTGGCATTTACCTGCTGGAGCTGGCGCTGTCGCTGGGCTGGCGCGTGGCGGTGATTGCCCTGCTGGCGCAGGCGGCCGCCGCCACGCTGGCGGGCGCGATGGTGGTAGTGCTGCTGGGCTATTTGCTCGGCGGGCTGTTCACAGCCTATTGGTTCGCCTACCGGCCGCACATCCCCTACGAAAACCCGGCCCGCTACCAAAACACCAACAGCCTGATCATGCCGCGCTGGATGAAGCCCTTCGAGTGGTTCTGGCTGGGCCAGAACCTGCACTCGGTGCACCACCTGTTCCCGCGGGTGCCCTTCTACCGCTACCACGCGCTGCACCGCGAAATCGAGCCGATACTGCGCGCGCATGGCACGCCCATTGTCGGAATCTTCAGCCGGCGGCCCCTGGCGGCCGGGGCCGGGGCCGGGGCCGGGGCGGAGTAGGGGCGGGGCCAAGCGCCGGAGTAGGGGCGGGGGCGCCGCGCGCCTAGCGCCGCCGCCGGCCGGGCCTCAGGGCGGGTCGGTGGTGAAGGCGTCGCGGTGGAACGCCACGGCGTCGGCCACCTCCGGCACGCCGGCGGCATACACCGCCGGCGCTTCGCCGCCGGCCAGCACCTCCAGCACCGCGTGCACGCCGCGGGCCAGTGAGGTCAGGTTGTACCCGCCCTCCAGCACCAGCGCCAGGCAGCCGCCGCAGTGGGTGTCGGCGATGTCCTGCACGATGCGGGTGATGGCCTTGAAGCCGTCGTAGCTCAGGTTCAGCGCCATGTCGTTGCGGTGCGGGTCGAAGCCGGCCGAGACCAGCACCAGGTCGGGTTCGAAGTGCGCCGCGGCCGGCTGCAAGATCTCGCGAAAGGCCTTCTCGAAGGCCACATCGCCCGCCGACTCCGGCAGCGGCACGTTGATCGTGTAGCCCTCGCCCAGCCCCTCGCCGACCTCCTGCAGCAGCCCCGAGCCGGGGTAGAAGGGGGCGGCGCAATGGGTGTCGAAAAACAGCACGTCCGGGTCGGCCCAGAAGATTTCCTGCGTGCCGTTGCCGTGGTGCGCGTCCCAGTCCACGATCAGGATGCGCTCGCAGCCCAACTTGGCCTGCGCGTGCGCGGCGGCCACGGCCACGTTGTTCAGCAGGCAAAAGCCGCGTGCGCGCACCGGCTCGGCGTGGTGGCCGGGCGGGCGCACCAGGGCAAAGGCACTTTGCGACTCGCCCCGCACCACGCACTCGACGGCGGCAATGGCCTGGCCCGCCGCCGCGGTGGCGGCCTGGATGCTGTCCGGCGAAACCGCCGTGGTGTCGCGGTCCAGCCAGGCGCGTTTGCCGGCCAGCGAAAAGATGTGATCGAGGTAGGCCGTGGTGTGGACCCGTCCCAGTTGCTCGTAGGTGGCCGCTTCGCCGGTGGCAAAACGCAGGCCCGGAATCGGGTGCTTGTCCAGATGCTCGCGGATGGCCTTCAGCCGGCCTGGGTGCTCCGGGTAACTCCACTTGAAGTCGAGCTTCTGCAGGATGGCGCGGACACGCTTTTCGACCCGGCTCGGCACGAAGGGCAGGTCGACCTCGGGGTTGTGGCCCAGCATCAGGTCGTCGGTGTAGACCGTAACCGAGCGATCTCCGATCACACGCGGCTCCTTGGGCGGCGCGAAGGCATGTTTCGCATGGTGCCATCAACGCCGGGCCACGGGTGTGGGCGGCCAGTGCCGCTTGAGCACAGCGCGGGTGCGCGCCGGCAGGGCGCCCGTCGCGGGGGCGCCCTAGCTGGCGGCCGCGCGCCGCATCAGCGGTTGCCCCAGATCTTGGCCACCGCCCGGTCGTTGCCCAGCAGGCCCACCACGCCGCAGACCAGTGCGGCGGCAAAGAAGATCACAAAGGGCAGCCAGGCGCCCGGCTGCCCCGTGACGCGCGCGCCATGCAGGCAGACCAGCGACAGCAGCAAAAACAGCGCCCCGACCGCTTTGAGAATCGTGCGGTGCGAAGGCTGGTAGTTATAGGGCTCGTCGCCGGCCTCGAAGCGCGACAGGATCGGCGAGAACAGGGCGCGCAGCGTGTCTTTCATGGCGCTTGCATCCGGCCTGATTGCGGGCCGGCTTTGTGTTGGCGCCGCGCCAGCACGAAGGCGCAAAGAAAGACCAGGGCAAAGGCGAGGTCATTCGGCCCATAACCGGCCATGAACAGCCCCGTCAGCCGGTCCTGCTCGAAGATCGGCGCAAAGCGCTCGGCGGATGCCCACCACCACCAGACCCAGGCGCCGACATAGGCCATCTTTTCAACAAAGAACACCAGGCACAGCCAGGGCAGCGCCTGCCAGGCCCGCGCCACGGCGATGTACGCCAGGCCCCACACGCAGATCATGGCCTGCCCAAAGGGCGAGAACACCTGCGGCTGCGCCTGCGCCAGCAGCTCGTTGCTAAAGCCACGCGAGACCAGCAGCATGCCCAGGATATTGACCAGCCCGGCCACCACGAAGGCCGGCCCCAGCCAGCGGCTCATGGCTGCGCATCCATCAGGTCGGCCACCCGCTGCGCCTCGGAGGGCGCCGGCCGGCGTAGTTCGCGCGCCACCCTTTCGCGGTCCACGCGGCTCTTGTTCTGGCTCAGCTTGAAGCTCGCCTCAATATCTTCGATACGGATACTCACGCCCACGATCTGTTCGAGCATCCGCCGATTGTAAGCGCCGCCCCAGGGCGCCTCGCTGCCGGCCTCGTATTTCTGGCTCAGCGCCTCGACCAGCGCATGCAGCCGCTGCGGCTCGTCGAACACCTCCGCCCGTCCGCGGATGTGCACCGCGGCATAGTTCCAGGTGGGCACGCTGGCTTTGGCATACCAGGTCGGCGACACATAGGCGTGCGGGCCCTGCAGGATCACACGCACGTCCGTCGCCCTGCCCAGCGTCTGCCACTGCGAGTTCACCCGCGCCAGGTGGCCCAGCAGCAGCCCCTGGTTGGCGTCGTAAAGAAAGGGCAGGTGGCTCGCCGACACCTCGCCGCCAACCACCGAAATCAGGGCGCCAAAGCCGTTGTCGTGGATGAAGGCGTCAATCGTGGCCCGGTCCGTTTGCCGGAAGTGCGTTGGGGTGTACATGGGTGGTTCTGGTCGGGTTTCGCTTCGGCGGGTGGCGAATGCGGCGCGCCGATCCTCAGCCTTGGCGCAAAATTCGCAGCGCGGACGAAGCTACCAGAACGTCTGAGATGGCTCGGAAATTGTTCTGGCGGGACCGCGCTGTAGACGCAAGGCGGCCGGATAGGCACTTTCAGGCTTCGACAGCTATAGGCCAAAGGTCGACTCCCCTGCTGAACGTCGCGGATGCCTAAAAGCGGCACCTGAATTCAGACTAATGGGGCTCGGTCGTAAGCTGTCAAATATTGATCGAAGCTCCAAATGTAAACACGGCGACCATGGTTCTGAGCGCAAAGCCGACGCCAATCGTGGATGATAGATAGATCGCCGAGCCCTCCACCTCGGGTGGCGTGCTCAGAGAACTCCTCCAGCCAAGCTTCGAATGCTTCAGCTTTCAAAAAGCTAACTGGTTTGAAGGGACTTTCTCCTTTCAGTGCTGCTCGCACCTGCTGCACAAATAATTCTGCACAATGTCGTCTTTGCCGGCCATCTCCATTTTGACCTATGTGATTTCCAGTCTCTATAACTGTGGCCATAGGAAGAAAGATTTGTTCCGAGCCAATTATTTTTTGTTCCAGCAAGTCAACTGCCTCTATGTGACGGGTAGACTTGACTGGAACTTTTAGAAGCTCGACGAATACGGACGTATCAATCAGACAAATCGAAGTCATCCTCCAGATACCGCCTCTTTCTTTAACGACCTCAGCCACTCCTTCGCGAGCGCCCGCCTTTCCTCAGTTGTGCTCTTGTCTTTCAGGAATCGCTCAAGGACTTTTCGAGTCATCAACTGCCCTAAGGGACCTTGAGCTACTAGCTCACTGTAACGCTCCAGGTCTCCAAGACGCACGAGACGGCTATCACCGACGTCGGGATCCCGGTAGCAACAAAGGACATCTCCCAAGCTAGTGTTCGGCAGGGCATCTAGCAACGCTGGATTGTGCGAGGTAAGCATAACTCGTAGCTTCCGGGCGGAAGCCACGTCGCGAATCTGCTTCACCAATACGTCCGCGCGACTTGGATGAACGCCGTTGTCTACCTCTTCGATGACTATAAGAGATCCTTCGGGCGCAGACATAAGTGCTGCTCCAACGGCCAAGACCCTCAGTGTGCCGTCTGAGAGCAGAGGAGCATCTACGAGACATTTCCTGTCGCCGAAAGTCTCCTCGATTCGCACCATCACATCATTGCGCTCAGTTTCAATGAACTGAATATCAGTAATGTCTTGCTCTGGAAGTGATCTTATAAACGCGAGTAGGTCCTTTTTACTGCTGTCGTCGCGACAAAGCTGGTAAAGCACGGCTGAAAGGTTATTGCCTGACTCGTTTAGCTCCTTATCGCCGGCGTAGACGTAGTCTCTCATTTGGGCTGGTCGGGGATCTAAGAAAACTATGCCCCTAAGTGTTTCTCGCAGCGAGCGCGTGACTTTCGGAATTATAATTTGAGTCTCGGCGTGGGCCTTTTGAAAACGACCTGGAGTTTCCAGTTGATAGAAAACGGCTTGTCTATTGGAGCAAGGAATGTGGGGCTTGTTCCGGCCACGACGAAAATTGTTGTAAGCAACACTGATCTCGTCAGTATGTTGCTTGGGCTCGCTGTCAATTTGGTAGAGCGGAACATTCTGACTGGGCTGAGTGATTTGCTCACTCGAGACTACTAGCCTTTCAGAGAATTGGGAAATACCTATCGAAAAGTCGCACCAACCGTCCGGTGCATCCCTTAAGTGCGCCTCGAGCTGCATTGGTTGATCGGAATCGCGGAACAGGTCTCGAGCCAGTCCACGGACAACAGTATCCCCTCCTTGAATGTCCTTTGCGATGTCGTCAAGCCGCTTGCCCTTGGCGAGCCAATTCAGCAGTCGAATTGCCTCCAGCGCGTTGCTTTTGCCCGATGCATTGGGGCCAATTAGGAAGGTAAGAGGAGCCAACTCCAGAGTGGCTGCTCGGTAACTTTTAAAATTTATCAGCCGAATCGACTTCAACATGGCCTAAGCTTCCCTCAATTCAAGCTGTGATTCGCTAGCCGGGCCAACATGGAGGCGTGGGTCCGCGGTCTGCGATATACGGAGCAAGGCGGTACTCTGATCCTGACGATGGTACAGCAGCATAATTTGTGAATGTCCGCGATCGAGGACGGGCACCTCACGGAGCACCACACTAGAAAGTCTGAGAAGGGTCGAGTGCGGTCTAGGGTGCTGGAGGCGATGCGGCTCGGCCCTGCGCCGCTCGCGAGTGCTGCTGCGAAGCATGACATCGGCGGCCCTTGGCGGGCGCTGTCGGGTTTTTGTTCGTGCCCGCGAGGTCGACAACCGCACATGCGTGCCTCCCTCGCGCTAGTTGGCTGCGGCAGACACCTAACTGCCACCCGCGAGCACGGGCGGATCGCTTCCGAAGCGGAAAAGTTATGTCTTGAGGGGCAACCAAACCGGCGGGAAGGTCGAAATGGTGGCCAGGGACGGAATCGAACCGCCGACACGGGGATTTTCAATCCCCTGCTCTACCAACTGAGCTACCTGGCCATCCGCGTGGGCGCTGCCGGTGGCAGGGCCGCGGCCTTGAGGGCCTGTGCTGCGTTGCGCAGCAAGCCGCGTATTAGACGGCAAGGGCGGGCCAGCGTCAAGCCCTGCGCGCGGGCTTGCGGGCTTGCGGGCGCGGGGGGGCGCTTAAGCCTCGCTGCCCGGGTTGGCGGGCGGGGTGTAGCCGGTTTGGGTCAGCTCGCCGCCGGTGAAGAGGAATTTCTCCATCTCCTCGCGCAAAAAGGCGCGGGCGTCGGGCTTGGCGAGCACCAGGCGGTATTCGTTGATCAGCCGGGTCTGGTGCTCCAGCCATTGCTGCCAGGCCTGCTGCGAAACCTCGTCGAATACCCGCTGGCCCAGCGGGCCGGGCATCGGGGGCTTGGGCAGGCCGGGGAGTTCGGCGCCGAGCTTGGCGCAGTGCACGGTACGGGGGGCGTCGCTCATGCGGGCAAGGTTGCCAGAATCTTGCGCACGGCGGTGGGCAGGCCGTAATCGCTCAGCTCGGCCGGCGCCACCCAGCGGCCGCCGGCCTGGGTGTAGACGGCGGCGGGTTCGGCGACGGCATCCGCCGGCGTGTCCTCAACCAGCCAGGGCTGGATTTCCAGGTCGAAGTGGGTAAAGCCGTGGCGCAGTGGCGGCAGCGGCGCGCCTTGGTCCGCCGCGGCTTCGGGCGCCGCTTCCGCCGGCGTGCTGGCGGCCGCGCCGACTTCGCCCGGCTGGGGGACATCGCCCGGCGGCGACACATCCCGCGGTGGCGACTGGGGCAGGCTCCATAGCCCGCCCCACAGTCCCTGTTCCGGCCGGCGCTGCAGCCAGATGGCCCCGTCGGCGCGGCGGTGCACCCACATGCGGCAGTGCCGCTGCGGCCGCGGCCGGGATTTTTTGGGCGCCGGGGCGGGGATGCTGGCGGTCAGGCCCTGGGCCAGCGCCGCGCAGTCCTCGCGCACGGGGCAGGCCGGGCACTCGGGTTGGCGGGCTTTGCAGACCTGCGCGCCCAGATCCATAACGCCCTGGGTGTAGTCGGGCAGCGCGGCTTGCGGCAGCCGCGCCTCGGCCTGCGCCCACAGCCGCTTTTGCGCGGCGCTGGCGCCGGGCCACTCGCGCTCGCCGCTGTGCCGCGCCAGCAGGCGGCGCACGTTGGCATCCAGTATCGCCTCGCGCTGGCCGTGGGCCTGCGCGCAGATGGCGGCCGCGGTGCTGCGGCCAATGCCGGGCAGGGCCTGCAACTGCTCGCGGCTGGCGGGGAGTTCGCCGCCGTGTTCGGCCTGCACGCGCCGTGCGCAGGCGTGCAGGTTGCGGGCGCGGGCGTAATAGCCCAGCCCCTGCCACAGGCCCAGCACCTCGTCGAGCTCGGCGGCGGCCAGGCTGGCCAGGTCGGGGAAGCGGGCGACGAAGCGGTGGAAATAGGGGATGACGGCGGCCACGGTGGTCTGCTGCAGCATCACCTCGGAGAGCCACACCCGGTAGGGCGTGCGCGGCTGCTGCCAGGGCAGGTCGTGGCGGCCATGGCGGGCATGCCAGGCCAGCACGCGCGCGGCGAAGCTGTGGGGCTTAGCCGTCAACCAGGGGGCCGGGACTCGCCGGGCCAGTCGCCGCGGGCCCAGTCGCCGTGGGCCCAGTCGCCGTGGGCCCGGTAGCCGCGGACTCGGCCGCCGCGGGGGTGGCAAGCGCGGGCGCGGCGTTGGCCAGGCGCTCGATGCCGTTGGCGGTTTCCTCGGCCTCGCTCTCCAGCTTGCGCTTGATCAGCCAGGGGCCGATCAATGGCGGGATCCAGAAGTCGGGCTCGATTTCGGCCACGAAGTGCAGCCGGGCGCGACCGTCCTCATCCCAGATGCGCCACTGCGCCTGGCCAAAGCGCAGGTTGCTCTGCTCGGGCAGCACGCTGGCCGCCAGCCGGTCGGGTGGCGACTTGTGCATGTCCTGCACCTGGTCGAACACGCGGCAGATGCCCACCACGCACACCCGCACCTGGGTGTGTACGCGCTGCAGGCCCGCGGGGGCGCCGGGCGTGGGCTCGGCGCGGATGATGGCGGGGTTGATCTCGACCAGCCGCGGGTAGTCGGTAAACACGGCATAGGCGCGCTCGGCGGCGGTGTCCATGCGCGCATGCATTTCCACGCGGTAGCGCTTATTGCTGTGCTCGACGGTGATCTGGTCGATATCGGCCGGCATCGCGGGCGGGGCGGCGATCAGGGCGGCGCAGCATAGCAGCGCGCGCAAGCTCATGAAGCGCCGGCCTGCGGGCTGGGTGCGGGCGTGGGCGTGGGCGTGGGCACGGGCGTGCTGGTGGGCTGGGGCGTGGGTGTCTTGCGGCCGCCTATGCCCAGCAGGTTGCCCAGGCTGCGGCCGAGGTTTTCGCCCAGCTCGTCGCCCAGTTCCTCCTTCAGCTTTTCCTCCACCTTGTCGCGCGCCTTGCCGCGCAGCTCTTCTTTTTCCTCCTCCAGCCGGGCCTTGGCCTTTGCCTTCAGCGCGCCTTCCAGGTCCACCTCGAACTTGGGCGCCATCAGCGGCCCGCTGACCTTGATGGGGATCGGCAGGCCGATCAGCTTGGCCAGGCGCTCGCGCTGGCGCACGCTGGGGTGGTCCTTGAGCACCGGCTCCAGGCTCAGGTCCCAGCGCAGGCTTTCCAGGTTCAGGCCGCCGCGGCCGTTCAGCGCCAGCAGCTCGTTGCTGGCATCCAGCCCACGCATGCGCACAAAGCCGCCTTCGAACACCAGCTCGCCGGCGATGCGCTCAAAACGGGTGGGGCCGCCATCGGCGGCGTTGCCGCCTTCCAGCCGCGCCAGCGCGCCATTGATCAGGTCCAGCACCGACAGGCCGCGCACGCTGCCGTCCTCGATGCGGTAGCGGGCGTTGCCGGCCGCGCTGGCCAGCAGTGCGCGCGGCGTGTCGCCGCGGCCGGCCAGGTCCAGCGTGAGCTGGGTCAAACCGCTGATCCATTGCTCGCCCACGGTGCCCTGCAGCAGTTCGCCCAGGCCGATGGCTTCCAGGTTGAGTTTCAGCGCGGTGCGCGGCGCGTCCTGGCCGGGGCGCACGCTGTTGTCGGCCTTGAGCCTGCCGCCAAAGGCTGCCAGCGTGAGCTGTTGTTCAAAGCCCTGGCCGGGCCGGGCGCGCGCCGTCCACAGCACATCGCGCGCGGTCGGGCCCTGGCTGACCAGCTCGCCAATGCGCACGCGGGCATCCATGTACAGCGCGTCCAGCAGCTCCAGCGGCAGCTCCTGCTCCAGCGGGCCGGGGCCCGCTTCGTCGCTCTGCTTTTCGCCTTCGCTGTCCGCCGGCAGCCAGTGCGCCAGGGTCAGGCGCTCCAGGTCGATATCGGCATTGATGCGCGGCTGGGCGAAGTTGGTCAGCGCCAGCTCGCCGCGCAGCGGGGCGCCGTCCAGCTGGCCCTGCAGCCGCTGCGTGCGCAGGCCATCGGGGCCCAGCGTGAAGGCCAGGTCCAGCGCGCTGGGCCCGGCGCTGCCGCCCTGACCGAAGGGCAGGCCCAGGCTAGCCAGCAGGGCCGGCGCGGAGAAGGGCTCGGTTTTCAGGCTGGCGCTGCCGCCGGGCGTTTCGCCCAGGCGAAAGTCGATGTCGCCGGTGGCTTTGAGCTCGCCGGCATCCAGCGCCAGTTGCGGCAGCTTTAGCGTCTGTGCGGTGCCGTCGTAGGCGCCCGCGGTGCGCAGCGTCAGCGCCTGCTCGCCGCCGGGGATGGCCTGGCCCTCCAGCACGGCCTCAAGCAGCGTCTCGTCGAACTCCAGCCGCGGGCCCTCGGGCGTGAACAGCCAGTTCGAGCGCAGCTGCGTGTCCATGCGGGTGCCATCGGCCAGCTCGCTGCGCAGCTCCAGCAGCAGCGTGCTCGGCGCGTCGGGCTGTACGGGGCCGGTTTCCAGCCGCTCCAGGTCCACGCTGGTCAGCTCGCCGTCGGCAAGGTATTCGATGCGGATGTCTTCCAGCGTCAGGCTCTCAACGCCCCACTGCAGGGGTTCTTGCTGCGTGGCGTCTTCGGCGGGCGGCTCGCTGGCGCTGCCGGTGTCTTCCCCGGGCGTGGCTTCCTCCTCGCCCTGGCCCAGGTCCTGCCAGTTGTTGCGCTCGCCCTCGCTGGCCAGGCGCAGGCGCACTTCGCGCAGCGCCACGTCACCAATGCGCACCTGGCGCTGCGTCAGCAGCGGCCACAGCTCCACGCGCGCGCTCAGCTCGCCCACCTCCAGCATCGGCTCGGGGCCAAAGCCCTCGGCGTTGGCCAGTTGCACGCCCTGCACGGTGGCGCCAAACCAGGGGAACAGGCTCAGTTCCAGTGGGCCTTCGATGCGCAGCTCGCGGCCGGTGTTGTCGCTGGCCACGCGCGCCACGTCGTCGCGGTAATCATTGGGGTCAAACAGGAACACGGCCCAGAGCACCGCGCCCGCCGCGGTGGCGGCGAGCACGCCAATCAGGGCCAGCAGAATCTTTAGCGGCAATGCCATGTCAGATAAGGCCTGAGCGGAGTGTGTGCGCGCAGCATACCCAAGCCGTGAGCGGCGTCGGCTTGAGTTGTCCGCTTGGTCATTCAAGAATGCGCCGCGACCCCTTCATGCATGCAGGCAGGCAAACAACCATGACTAGACTTCACCGCGGCAAGGCCGCAATGCTGGGCGCCGTGGCGCTGTTGCTGCCCGCCGCGGCGCAGGCGCAGCTGGGCGATGCCATCCGCGCCGTCACCGACGCGATTCCCGGCGAATACATCGTCGCCACCACCGATTCGGGCAACTCCGGCATTGCCGACCGCCTGGCCGGTCTGGTTGGCGGCACGGTGCTGCACCGCTACGACACGGCCTTTCGCGGCTTTGCGCTGAAGGCCGACCCCACCGACATCCTGCGCCTGCTCGGCAACCCGGACGTGCGCTACATCGAGCAGGCGGCGCGCATGAAGCTGGTGCAGCGCGCGCCCTGGGGCCTGGACCGCATCGACCAGCCCCAGCTGCCGCTGAACGGCGACTACCTGCCGCTGGTGCACGGCGCCGAGGTCAGCGCCTACATCATCGATACCGGCATCCGCGCCAGCCACGACGAGTTCGCCGGCCGCCTGGGCCGTGGCGCCAACTTCGCCGCCCGCAACGGCGGGGGCGGTGGCGGCGGTGGCGGCGGCCTGGGCGGCGTGGTTGGCGACGTGCTCGAGGGCGTGCTGGGCGGTGGCGGCGGCGACGAGCCGGAGCCCGGCGAGCGCCCGGCCTGGGATGACTGCAACGGCCACGGCACGCATGTGGCCGGCACCGTCGGCGGCACCCGCTACGGCGTGGCCAATCAGGTGCGCCTGCACGCCGTGCGCGTGCTCGATTGCAATGGCTCGGGTTCCAGCGCCGACGTCATCGCCGGCCTGGACTGGGTGGCCGAGAACTTCGAGATGCCCGCCGTGGCCAACATGAGCCTGGGTGGCGGCGCCAGCCGTGCGCTGGACGAGGCCGTGGGCAATGCGACCGACCGCGGCATCGTGGTGGTGGCCGCCGCCGGTAACGAGGACCGCGATGCCTGCGACAGCTCGCCGGCCCGCGCCGCGCCGGCCATTACCGTGGGCGCCAGCACCATTCGCGACGAGCGCGCCAGTTTTTCCAACTACGGCCGCTGCGTGGACATCCTGGCGCCGGGCACCGAGATCCGCTCGGCCTGGCATACCGGCGACAGCGCCAGCAAGGAGCTGCAAGGCACCTCGATGGCGGCGCCGCATGTGGCGGGCGCGGTTGCGCTGCTGCTGGGCGAAAACGCCGAGACGCCGCCGGACGAGATCTGGCGGATGCTGGAATCGATGGCGGTGCGCGGCGAGCTGGACCGCCTGAAGGGCTCGCCCAACCTGCTGCTGCAGGTGCTGGCCGAGGACCGCAGCGGCAAGCGCATCGACGGCAAGGTTTACCGCTAGGCCGATGGTTTAGCGCGAAGCCGGGCGCCGGCTTGGCCGACGGGGCTCGGGTTTGTGCCCGAGCCCCCGGCCCCGGTCCGGCCTCGCTGGCGCCCTATTGCTCGGGGCCCGCGCCGTCCTTGGCGGCGCTCTACTCGGTGGGGTTTGGCGGGCCGGCGCTGTTCTGGGCGGTGGCCCGCTCATCGGCCACGATGCGCGGCCAGCGGCTCAGCGTGCGCTCGACCTGGGCCTGCTGCTCGGCCGCGTCCCAGCCGCGCTCCGGCGCGATCAGGGCGGCCAGCTCCTCAAGCAGCTCGCGGTTCGGCGGCATCATCAGCATCAGCGGGATGCGCCGGCGCACCAGGTCCTTGAGGTGCACCACCATCTCGTAGCGCGCGGCGTACAGCGCCTCGGCCCGGCAGAAGGGCAGCGCGCCCAGCGGCTGGGCCAGCGCCGGGTCCTCATCGATCAGCGCGTGCACGCGCTCGACGTCGCTGCCGAAGCGCTTGGCCACCCAGTAGGCGCAGCGCGGCGCCAGGCCCAGCGCCTCGCCGCGCTCGCGCATGCGCGCCAGCCAGCTCGCAAACTCCTCGCGCGGCTTGCGCCCCAGCGGCACGTCGGTGCCGCGGTCCTTGGGCGGCGGGCCCAGCTGGCGGCGGGCCTGCGCCAGGATCTCCTCGGCATCGCGGCGCGCCGTGGTGAACTTGCCGCCCATCGGCACCAGCGCGCCCGGCATCGGCAGGTGCACCGAGAACTCGCGCGACACGGCCGATAGCGAGCCGGCCTCCTCCTCCAGCAGGGTGCGCAGGCCCACCCAGGCGCCGCGCACGCTGTCGCGCTGCCATTGCAGGCCGGGCAGGGCGCGCCGGGTTTCGTCCAGCAGGTACTCGACCTCGCTTTCCAGAATCGGCGCCAGCTCCGGGTCGCCGTGGTATTCGGATTCGGTGGTGCCGACGATGGTCTGCTCGTACCAGGGGATTACGAAGAACACCCGGCCGTCGCGGCGCGCCGTCAGCAAAAAGGCGGTGCGCGGCTCGGGCAGCGGCGGCAGCATCAGGTGCACGCCCTTGATCAGCTTGGCCTTGGGCCCGCGGCCACCGAGCAGCGTCATGGACCAGGGGCCGCAGGCGATCACCGTGAGCTTGGCGCGCACCTCGGCCTCGGCCTCGCCGAGCTGGTCGCGGACGCGGGCGCCCTTGACCCGGCCGCGTTCGATGATCGGCTGCGCGCGGGCGTAGTTGCAGACGGTGGCGCCGGCCTGCGCGGCCCCGCGCACGGCCTCCAGCGTCACCCGCGCATCGTCCTCCTGGCAGTCGCCATAGCTGAAGCCGCCGCGCAGGTCCTGCTCGCGCAAATAAGGCAGCCGCTCCAGCAGCTCGCCGCGCGACAGGCTGGCGTGGCCGGCCGTGGGCTGGTTGCCGCCGGCCAGCTGGTCGTACAGCGTCAGGCCGGCCTTCATCTTGGGCCGGCTGACCCGGTCGCCGGCGTAGACCGGCACGGTGAAGCTGACCGGGTCGATCAGATGCGGCGCGATGTGCGCCAGCGTGCGCCGTTCCTCCAGCGCGTGGCGCACCAGCGAGAACTCGAAGTGCTCCAGGTAGCGCAGCCCGCCGTGGATCAGCTTGCTGGAGGCCGAGGAGGTGCCCGAGGCCCAGTCGCCCTGCTCGACCAGCGCGACGCTCCAGCCCTTCAGCGCGGCGGAATAGGCCGTCCAGGCCCCGTAGATCCCGCCGCCGATGACCAGGACATCGACCTGACGGCCGTCCAGCGCCGCAAAATCCCTTTGCATGCGCGGCCGCCCTTAGCTGCTGTCGCCGTCGCCCTTGGGCGCACGGCGGCCGGGGCTCTTGCGGGCCTTGCCGGCGGCCGGCTTGGCGCCGCCGTCGGCCGCGGACTTGCGCGCCGCCGGCTTGCGCGGCGCGGCCTTGCGCTTGGCGGCCGGCTTCAGCGCCATGTCCTTGCTGGCGAAGTCGTCAACGCGGATCAGTTGCTCGATCAGCGCCTGGGCCTCGCGCAGCGTGTTCGCCTCCTGCGCCGACAGGATGTCGGCCTGCGCGGCCTGCTCGATCAGCGCCGCGGGCGGGGCCTCGTCCAGGCGGCCGTCGCGCACGGCCTTGGCCAGCCGGCGCTGCAGGGCCTGGGTTTCCAGCGTGGCGTGCAGCGCGGCATCGAAGACGGCCACCGGCGACTTGGCCGCCGGCGTGTAGCAGCTGGCCGTCAGCCGGTCGCGGGCGGGGCCGGGCTCCTGCAGCAGCTCGGACACGGCGCGGCGGGTGGCGTCGTCCACGCCGCCGGCGCGGCGGCCCAGCGGCAGCACGATCAGGCGCGCGGCGAAGGCGATGAAGCGGTTGGGCAGGTTGCGCAGCACGCCATCCATCGCGTCCTCGATGTCGCGCGCGGCCTGGGCGCAGACGGCGCGCAGCAGCGGCAGGTCGTCGGCGGGCTGGCCGTCGTCCTCGAAGCGCTTGAGCGCGCAGGAGGCGATGTAGAGCTGGCTGAAGATGTCGGCCAGGCGCCCGGAGATCGACTCGGCAAACTTCAGCTTGCCGCCCAGCGTGGCAAAGCAGACCTCGGTCAAAAAGGCGAGGTTGGCGCTGTAACGCACCATTTGCGCCATCTCGCGGCCGTGCACGGCGCCGCGCTCGGGCACCGGCGCCAGCCAGGGCGCCAGGCCCAGCACGAAGGAGCGGCTCTTGGCGGTGGCCACATGGCCCAGGTGGGCCATCAGCGCCTCGCCAAAGCGCTGCTGCGAGCCCTCGGCGATGGCGTCGATCTCCTCGCGCACATGCGGGTGGCAGCGCAGCGCCCCCTGGCCAAAGATCATCAGGCTGCGGGTCAGGATGTTGGCGCCCTCGACGGTGATCGACACCGGCGCGGCCATGTAGGCGTTGGCGATGGGGTTGGAGGGGCCCATCATCACGGCCTTGCCGGCGTGCACATCCATCGCATCAATCGCGCACTGCCGCGACATGGTCGTGCAGCTGTACTTGGCGATGGCCGAGGGCACGCTGGGCTTTTCGCCCATGTCCACCAGGCTGGCGGTCATCCAGCGCACCGCGTTGGCGGCGTAGCAGCGGCGGCCGATCTCGGCCAGCGCCTCGCCCACGCCCTCGAACTGCCCGACCGGCAGGCCAAACTGCTGGCGCACGGCGGCGTAGGCGCCGGTGTGGCGGGCCATGGCGTTGATGGTGCCGGTGGAGCCCGAGGGCAGCGAAATCGCGCGGCCGACGGACAGGCATTCCATCAGCATGCGCCAGCCCTGGCCGGCCATGTCGCGGCCGCCGATGATCATGTCCAGCGGCACGAAGACATCCTCGCCGCTGGTCGGCCCGTTCATGAAGGGCGCGGCCACCGGCCAGTGGCGCCGACCGATGTTCACGCCGGGGGTACTGACCGGGATCAGGCAGCAGGTGATGCCCAGGTCGGTCTCGTTGCCCAGCAGCTGCTCGGGGTCGTGCAGGCGCACGGCCAGGCCCAGCACCGTGGCGACCGGCGCCAGCGTGATGTAGCGCTTGTCCCAGGTCAGGCGCATGCCCAGCACCTGCTCGCCCTCCCACTCGCCCTTGCAGACCAAGCCGCGGTCGGGGATGGAGGCGGCGTCCGAGCCCGCCCAGGGGCTGGTCAGCGCGAAGCAGGGGATCTCCTCACCCACGGCCAGGCGGGGCAGGTAATGCTGCTGCTGCTCCTCGGTGCCGTATTTCAGCAACAGCTCGGCCGGCCCCAGCGAGTTGGGCACGGCGACGATTGAACTGGCCACCATGCCCGCCGGGTGCGAGCCCACGCGGGCCAGCACCTCGGAGTGCGCCAGGGCCGAAAAGCCCAGGCCGCCGAAGCGCTCGGGGATGATCATCCCGAAGAAGCGCTCTTTCTTCAGGTGTTCCCAGGCCGCGGCGGGCAGGTCGGCCTCGACCTGGTTGACCTTCCAGCCATCGAGCATGTTCAAGAACTTCTCGACCGGGCCGTCCAGAAAGGCCTGCTCCTTGGTCGACAGCCGCGGCATCGGCATCGCGAAGAGCTTGCCAAAATCCGGCGTGCCGGCGAACAGCTCGCCGTCCCAGGCCACGGTGCCGGCCTCCAGCGCGGTGCGCTCGGTCTCCGAGATCGTGGGCAGCATCTGCTGCATGGCCCGGAAGGCGGGGCCGACCAGGAAGCGGTCGCGCAGATCCTCGCGCAGCAGCACTGCGGCGATGCCGCCGTACAGCGCCCACAGCAGCGGGCCGCCAAACCAGCCCGGCTCGCCAAACAGCGTCAGCAGCAGCAGCCAGATGCCGATTACGGTGACGGCGCGGACCAGCGTGGCGCGCCAGAAAGCCAGCGCGAGCGCCAGGATCAAAAAGGTCAGAAACCAGAACATGGGGTGTCCTTGCAGCGGGGGCAGCCAGCCTCAGGCCAAGAATAACAAGCCACCTGGGGCCTTCAAACGTCGAGAAATTCGCGGATGGCGGCGGCCGTCCGCTCGGGGGCATCGAAGTGCATCATGTGGCCGCAGTCCTCCAGCACCGCATGCCGGGCGCCGGGGATGGCGGCGATGCGTGCGGCCCGCTGCTCGGGCGGGCACATCGACTTGAGATTGGAGCGGTCGGCGTCCAGCACCAGCGTTGGCGCGGTGATCTCGGAGAACACGGCCAGCGCCTCCTCGTCGCGGTACAGCAGCGGGCCGCGCTGGCGGTGGCGCGGGTCGGCCAGCAGGCGCACGCGGCCATCGCTCAGCGGCTCGCTCCAGGCACTGGCCACCTCCAGCGCGCCGGCCTCGTCCAGCCCGCCGTGGTATTTGGCGGTGCGCCGGGCCAGCTCCTCGACGGAGTCATAGCAGCGGTCGGCAGTCTCGCGCGGCAAGTCATCCAGCCATTCGCGGAGGCGCTTGGGGGCCTGCGCGGGCTCGCTGCGCGGCAGGTACAGCGAATCCAGCACCACCAGCCGGCGCACCCGCGCCGGGCGCAGGCCGGCATACAGCGTGGCGATTTGCCCGCCCATGCTGTGGCCGATCAGGTCCACCGGCTCCTCGCTGATCAGGCCCAGCAAGGTGTCCAGATCGCCGAGGTAGTCGGGGAAGATGTAGGTGTCGCCGCCGCGCTCGCTCAGGCCGAAGCCGCGCCAGTCCGGCGCGGCCAGGTTCCACTGCGGCGGCAGGTGGCGGGCCACCCGCTGCCAGGTGCCGGAGGTGTCGCTCCAGCCATGCAGGATGACCTTCAGCGGCCCCGCCTCGCCCGGCCAACGGCGCAGGTGCAGGCGCAGCCCGCGCACCGGGATCATGCTCGATTCGCTCTGTCGCAACCCTGGCTGCTCGCGCAAGTTCAGCGGCAGTATGCAGCCCAGCGCCGCGGCCGGCAGGCGGCGCCGGGGTGGCGCCCGATCCCTGCTAAACTCCGCGGCATTTATGAGCACCACCGAGGCACGCCCGGCGCTTGAGTTCCGGGGGCGCATGCTCAGCGTTTCGCTGCTGCGCATTCATAGCAATGATCTGGACGAGATCGCAGACAGCTTGCGCACGCAGCTGACGCGGTCCGCTTTGCTGCGCGAGCTGCCCGTGGCGCTCGACCTGAAGCCGCAGATCATCGATGTGGATGGCCTGCTGCAAGTGCTGCGCCGCGAGCACATCAAGGTCATCGGCGCGGTGCGTGGCGCCGCCTCGATGGAGGCCGCGGTGCGCCGCACCGGCCTGGCCGTGATTCAGGACCCGGGCAGCCGGGGCCGCGACGAGCCGCCGGTCGAATCCGCGCCGCCGCCCGAGCCGGCCGCCGCCGAAGCCGCCCCGGCACCGGCCGAGCCGCAGGCCGCCGCGCCGGCGCCGGCGCAGGGTGGGGCCGAGCCTTTTCGCGTGCAGCTGCACGAGACCCCGGTGCGTTCGGGGCAGCAGCTGTACATCCGCAATGGCGATCTGACGCTGACGGCGCAAGTGGGCGCCGGGGCCGAGGTCATCGCCGACGGCAACCTGCACATTTACGGCGTGCTGCGCGGGCGGGCCATCGCCGGCGCGCAGGGGGACACGGCGGCGCGCATTTTCTGCCGCTCGCTGCAGGCCGAGCTGGTGGCCATTGCCGGCACCTACATGGTGGCCGACGACATTCCGGCGGACATGCGCAAGCGCGCAGTGCAGATCCGGCTCGACAAGGAGCGCCTGGTATTTGAGGCGCTCGACTGATGAACGAAAATCCTGAGGGGGATAGATAACCGTGGCGAAGATCATCGTGGTGACCTCGGGCAAGGGCGGGGTGGGCAAAACGACCACCAGCGCATCCTTTGCCTGCGGCCTGGCCAAGCGCGGTCACAAGACCGTAGTCATCGATTTCGACGTGGGCCTGCGCAACCTCGACCTGATCATGGGTTGTGAGCGCCGGGTCGTCTACGACTTCGTCAACGTGGTGCATGGGGAAGCCAACCTCAAGCAGGCGCTGATCAAGGACAAGCGCATCGAGAACCTCTATGTGCTGGCGGCCTCGCAGACGCGCGACAAGGACGCGCTGACCGAGGACGGCGTCAAGAAGGTGCTCGATGATCTGGCCAAGGACTTCGAATACATCGTCTGCGACTCGCCGGCCGGTATCGAGAAGGGCGCCTTCCTGGCCATGAACTTCGCCGACGAGGCGCTGGTCGTGACCAACCCCGAGGTCTCCTCGGTGCGCGATTCGGACCGCGTGCTGGGCCTGCTGCAGTCGAAGACGGTCGGCGCCAAGGCCGGTCAGCCGCCCAAGGAGCACCTGGTCATCACCCGCTACTCGCCCGAGCGCGTGCAGCAGGGCGAGATGCTCTCCATCGAGGACGTCAAGGACATCCTGGCCATCCCGCTGATCGGCGTGATCCCGGAGTCGAAGACGGTGCTCAACAGCAGCAACGCCGGCACGCCGGTGATCCTTGAGGACAACGCCGACGCCGGCCAGGCCTACGAGGACGTGGTGGCCCGCTTCCTGGGCGAAGACCGCCCGCTGCGCTTTGTCAGCAGCGAGCGCAAGGGCCTGCTCAGCCGCCTGTTTGGAGATTGAGATGTCCTGGTTGACCGAACTCTTTCGCGAGCGGCGCGACAAGACCTCCGCCAACACGGCCCGCGAGCGGCTCAAGCTGGTGGTCGTCGCCGACCGCATGCACGAGCGCGGCGCGCCGAGCTTTTTGCCCGAGCTGCAGCGCGACATCCTCAAAGCGATTCGCCGCTATGTGCAGGTGCCGGATTCGGCCGTGGCCATCGACGTGAGCCGCGACGACACGATGGAGGCCCTGGAGCTGACCATCACCGTGCCCGAGTCGGCGCCGCCGGCGAAGAAGCCGCCGGCCAAGAAGGCGCGTCGCTAGCTAGCCCCAGCGTGCCCGGGCGGCGGTCGGCCTAGGCCGGCTCCCGGGCCAGCAGGTCCGCCAGCGTGCGCTCACCGAGCGCACCCCGGCGGGCCGCCTCCAGCTCCCCGCTGACCTTCTGCACGCGGGCATCGCTGGCGCGGCGCGGGTGGCTGCCCGCCGGCCGGCTCAGGCGCAGGTGCGCCTGCTCGGCCAGCCAGGCCAGCGACAGCGCCTCGGCCGGTCGCGCCAGCCGCAGCCGGCCCTCGACATCCTCGGCCAGGGCCTCGGCCTCGATCAGCGCGTCCAGCAGCGGGCTCAGGTGCTCGGGGCGCGCATCCAGCTTGTGGCACAGCGCCTGCGCGTCCAGCGCCGGCTCGCCGGCGCCGAAGCGGTGGCCGATCTCCACCATCGCATCCAGCAGCAGCGCCTCGGTTTCCAGCGGCCCCAGGTTGCGGTGGTCGCGCTCGCGGGTCAGGTATTCCGGGTGCTGCATGAAATAGCTGATCTGGCAGCCGATCAGCAGCACCAGCCAGGCCACATAGAGCCAGATCAGCAGCACGATCAGGATCGCGAAGCTGGAATAAATCGCGTTGTAGTTGCTGCTGCCGGCAACGAAGTTGGCAAAACCCAGCGCCGCCGCCTGCCACATCAGGCCCGAGACCAGCCCGCCGACGATGGCCGCCGAGGGCTGCACATAGGTGTTGGGCACATACTTGAACAGGAAGGCGAAGATCCCGCAGATCACCAGGAAGGGCGTCAGAAAGCCCAGCAGCAGCACGCCCTCGCCGATGCCCGGCAGGCTCAGCAGGCTGGCCACCAGCGAATGCGAGCTCAGGCTGGCGGTGATGCCGAAGGCCAGCGTCAGCGCCAGCGGGCCCAGCAGCAGAACCACGAGATATTGCGAGACGCGCTGGCCGAAGGGCCGGCTGGCGGGGATGCGCCAGATGGTGTTGAAGGCCGCCTCGACCTTCTGGATCATCGACAGCACGGTGTAGAACAGCAGCGCGATACCGATCGAGCCGAGCACGCCGATCTTGATGTTGTCGACAAAGCCCATCAGCTGCTCGGTGACCCGCGGCGCCTCGCTGCCCAGCGGCTGCAGCAGGTTCAGCAGCATCGGCTCGATCTCGTTGTGCAGGCCGAGCGCCTTGAACACCGAGAAGGACAGCGCCAGCAGCGGCACCAGGGCCAGCAGCGTGGTGTAGACCATGCTCATCGCGCGCATCGTCAGGTCGCCGCGCTGCACCTCCCGCAGCGTGCACAGCAGCAGGCGCGCCGCGAACAACAGCCGGCCATGGGCGCCGGTACGCGGTTCGTTCCAGACGCGCTCGTAGGTGCGGCGCAGCGTTTCGACCAGAGTCATCGGCAAGGGCAGTGTCTTTCCCGAAGGGCCCGCAGTCTGCGACAGGCGGGCGGTGCTTGTCAGCCGCGAGGGGCGCAAGTCATTGGTGTAGAAAAATTGTTGCGTCGCACCACTTGACCTATGTTGCAGTGCACATATATGATGCGCCGCAACAAAGACGTAGTTGTCAGCCCACGACTACGCCCGAGTTCGACCCCCATCGCCCATCCGCTTTTCAGAGGGACACACCATGCAACTGCAAGAATTGATTGCCCAGGCCAAGAGCCGTTTTGAAGCCCTGCGTAAGGACGCCGAGACCCGCGTCGAGAAGGTTCGTGGCGAAGCCAAGAGCCGTTACGAGCTGGTCAGCGGCCGTGCCGAGAACGCCATCAAGGTGTCGCAGGACGTGCTGAAGAAGGCCGGCACGCTGGTCGGCAGCACCGCCACCGACGTCGCCAAGACCAACCAGGCGGCCGCCGAGGACCTGTACGGCAAGGCCAAGACCTCCGTCAGCAAGGCGCGCGAAGCCGGTCTGAAGGCCGTTGCCGAGAAGCCGGCCGACTTCCTGCCGGAAGGCCGCACCGTTGTGGTCAAGGCCTTCGAGACCTCGAAGACCCGCGTCAGCAAGAGCGCCACCGAGCTGCGCAAGCTGGCCGAGACCGGCGTGAACGGCGTCAAGGCCGCCGTCGAAGGCAAGAAGCCGGCTGCCAAGAAGGCGCCTGCCAAGCGTAAGGCCCCGGCCAAGGCGACCGCTGCCAAGTCGACGACCGCGCGCAAGACCACGACCACGCGCAAGACGACGACCACGACGGCTGCCAGCACCGGCGCCGCGGCCAAGTAAGGCCAAACGGGTCTCCCCCGGGTGGCGCCCCCCAGCGCCACCGACCCCAGCCGGGGCTCTCGCATCAGCGAGAGCCCCGGTTTTTTTTTGCCCTGCCGCCGGCCACCGGCCACCGGCCACCGGGCGCGGGGCCGGGCGGGCTGAGTCGTCCGGGCCGGCTTTGTTCTCGGGGCCGGCTCAGTTCTCCCTGCCGGCTCAGGCCTCCGGGTCGGCCGGCGGCTTGCGCTTGCGCCGCGAACTCGGCGGTGGCGCGGGCTCCTCCTCCTCGGCGCCGATGGTCGTATCGATAAAGCGGCGCCAGGCCTTCAGCCCCCGCTTGCCGGTCATCGTGTCGCGCAGGAAGGTCACGGGGTCGAAGTTGTCGCTGGACTGCGCCAGCTTGTCGCGCGCATAGCGCACCAGATCCTCCTGAATGCCGACGATATCCGGCAGCCCCAGCAGCTGGCGGAACTCCTCCGGGCTCAGTTCGATTTCGATGCGGACTTTCATGCCAGCGCTTTCCCACAAGGACCTGGCCCGAGTCTACCGCCCGCCGTCGTTGCCGTCGGCTCCGCGCCTTGTCGCGGCCGCGTGCCGGCCCGCCGCTGGTCGCTGGGTATACTGCGCCCACGCCCCTTTCCGCCCGCTGCCGCCGATGCCCGCGACCCGCCTGATCCTGTTTCCGCTGTGGCTGCTGGCCGGGCTGTTCGCGTTGGCCGCCTGTGCCGGCGGCAGCGAGGGCGAGCTGCGCCTGGAGAGCGGGGTGATCCCCATGCCGCCTGCAGGCGCGCCGATGGCTGCCGGCTATTTCACGCTGCACAACGAGACCGGCAGCGACTGGGCGCTCGAGTCGGCGCGGGTCGACGGCTTCAAGCTGACCGAGGTGCACCGCACCCGGCTGGAGAACGGCATGCTGCGCATGCGCCGCGCCGAGTCGGTGCGCATCGAGGCCGGCGAGCAGCTGCGTTTTGAGCCCGGCGGGCTGCACCTGATGCTGATGACACCCACCCAGCCGCTGAAGGCCGGCGAGCTGCGCCTGGCGCGGCTGGCGCTGCGCAATGCGCAGGGCGAAACGCGCGAGCTGGAGCTGCCTTTGGCGGTGCGGCCGCGCGAGGCCATGGCGGCACCCGACGAGATGCACCACCACTAACCACGACACGACGAGGGCCGACCGGCGTTGGCCCGCAGGGGAGACACAATGTCCTTTCGCTCGATCTGGCTGGCCCTGCTGCCGGCCCTGTTCCTCGCCGCTTGCGAGCGCTCGGCGCCCGAGCCGGGCCGGCTGGATGTCCGCTCGCCGGCGGACCTCAAGGCCCACAGCGAGACCTTCCGCAAGGCCATCGAGGAGGTCGCGCCCGGCGTATGGATCGCCATTGGCTACGGCCTGGCCAACGCGATTCTGGTCGAGGGCGACGACGGCCTGATCGTCATCGACACGATGGAAACGCTGGAAGAGGGCGAGGTGGTCGCCCGCGAGTTCCGCAAGCTCTCCGACAAGCCGCTCAAGGCCATCGTCTACACCCACAACCACACCGACCACGTCTTTGGTGCCCAGGCCTTCATCGACGTGCTCGGCGACCCCGCCGTGCCGGTGGAGGTCTATGCCCACGAGCGCACGGCCGAGCTGGTCTACCGCGTGGTCAGCGAATACCGGCCGATCATCACCGCACGCTCGCTGCGCATGTTTGGCACCCAGCTCGACGCCGAGGGGCTGATCAACGACGGCATCGGCCCGCACCTGTCCATCGACGAGAACTCGCGCTTTGGCTTCGTGGCGCCCACGCAGACGCTGGGCGACCGGCTGGAGGTCACCGTGGCCGGCGTGGACATGCTGCTGCAGCATGCCCCGGGCGAAACCGCCGACCAGATCTTTGTCTGGCTGCCGCAGACGCGGGTGCTGGCCGTGGGCGACAACCTGTACAAGGCCTTCCCCAATCTGTACACGATTCGCGGCACGCCCTACCGCTCGCTGAAGCAGTGGGCCGCGTCGATCGATGCGATGCGCGCGCTGCCGGTGGAGCACATCGCGCCCAGCCATACGCGGCCGGTGCACGGCGCCGAGGATGCGCAGCGCGTGCTGACCAACTACCGCGACGCCATCCGCTATGTGCACGACCAGACCGTGCGCTACATCAACGCCGGCCTGACGCCGGACGAGATCGCCACCCGCCTGGTGCTGCCACCGCACCTACGCGCCGAGCCCTTCCTGCAGGAGTTCTATGGCACCGCGCGCTGGTCGGCGCGGGCCGTGTTCGCCGGCAACCTGGGCTGGTTCGATGGCAACCCCAGCCGCCTGGACCCGCTGCCGCCCGCCGAGGAGGCCCGGCGCATGGCCACGCTGGCCGGCGGCGCTTCGGCGCTGGGCGAGCAGCTGGAGGAGGCGATTGCGGCGGGCGAGTGGCAGTGGGCGCTGCAGCTCTCCGACTGGCTGCTGCGGCTGGACCCCAAGGACCGCGCCGTGCTCGACGCGCGCATCGAGGCGCTGACCCGGCTGGGCGAGGGCGCCAGCAACCCCAATGCGCGGCATTACTACCTGATGAGCGCGCTGGAGCTGCGCGACGGCCGCCGCTTCGAGCCCATCAGCTCGGGCACCGACGAGATGATCCGCGCCATCCCCATGGCCACGATCATGAACGCGCTGGCCACCAACCTGGCCGCCGAGGAAACCTTCGACATGGAGCGCAAGGTCGGCGTGCGCTTCACCGACAGCGGCGAGGCCTGGACGCTGTGGCTGCGCCGCGGCGTGCTGGAGCCCGTGCCCGAGCTGCATGAGGATGTCGAGATCCTGGTCGAGGTCGATTCGCTGATCTGGAAGAAGATGCTCGGCCGCCAGATCGGCCCGGCCGTGGCCATCGCCCAGCACATGGATTTTGTCGAGGGTGGCGCCATCGGCTTCTCGCGCTTCATGCTGCTGTTCCGTCCGGCGCGCGAGGCGCCCGAGCCGGCGCCGCTGGCCACCGTGGGCCTGGATCACTGAGGGCCGGAACGAGGGCCAGGGTGAGGGTCAGGGTCAAGGCCAGGGCCAGGGCCAGGGTCGGTGCCGATGCCGGCGCCGATGCCGGTACCGGCGCCGGTTCCAATGCAGGCGCCCCGCGGGGGGCGAAGGAGCAAAGATGAGCAAGCCCGAATCGCTGCAACAGCGGGTCAGCGCCGAGGAATGGCAGCTGCGCGTGGACCTGGCCGCCGCCTACCGCCTGGTGGCGCTGTATGGCTGGGATGACCTCGTCTTCACCCACCTCACGGTGCGCGTGCCCGGCCCCGAGCATCACTTTCTGATCAACCCCTACGGGATGATGTTCGACGAGATCACCGCCTCCTCACTGGTCAAGGTCGACCTCGAGGGCCGCAAGGTGGTCGAGTCGGACTACCCGGTGAACCCGGCCGGCTTCACGATCCACAGCGCCGTGCACGCGGCGCGCGAGGACGCGCAGTGCGTGATGCATACGCACTCGCTCAATGGCGTGGCCGTGTCGGCGCAAAAGGCGGGGGTGCAGCCGCTGTCGCAGCAGTCGCTGTTCGTGCTGGCCTCGCTGGGCTACCACGACTACGAGGGCGTGGCGCTGAACGCGGAGGAAAAGCCGCGGCTGGTCGCCGACCTGGGCAGCAACAGCTTCCTGATGCTGCGCAACCACGGCCTGCTGACCGTGGGCGCCAGCGTGGCCGATGCCTTTTTGGCCATGTACATCTTCGAGGCCGCCTGCATGATCCAGGTGCGCGCGCTGGCCGGCGGCGGCGAGCTGCACCGCGTGCCGCAGGCGCTGGTCGACGGCATCCAGGCCCAGGCCGAGCAGGTCACCCGCGGCATGGGCGGGGCGCTGGCCTGGCCCGGGCTGCTGCGCCGGCTGGATCGCAAGCTGCCGGGCTACGCCGAGTAGATCCGGCCCGCGGGTCCTGCCGCGGCCCATCGGGGCCTGGGTCGCCGCCCGCGCGGCTAGTCGTTGCGCATCACCAGCCAGGCGATGCGCGCCATCAGCGGCCGCGACAGGAAACGCATCTGGAAGGCGTTCAGGGCGTTCATCCAGCCGGTCACGATTTCCGGGCCGCCGTCGAGCATGCGCTTCAGGCCCAGCTCGGCCACCTTGGGGCTGCTCATCATCGTGGCCTTGTGATACCAGGTCTTGCGCTGCCCCGAGACCTGCAAGAACTCGGTGGCGGTGACCCCCGGGCAGACCGTGGTGCAGGTCACTTCGGTATGGCGCAGCTCGAAATGCAGCGCGTGGCCAAAGCTGAGCACGTAGGCCTTGGCCGCCGAGTAGGCCGCATAGCCCGGCGAGGGCTGAAAGGCGCCGGTCGACGCCACCAGCATGATGCGCCCGCGGCCGCGCTCGACCATCGGGTTGACGAAAAGCCGGGTCAGGTGGGTCAGCGCCACGATGTCCAGCTGCAGCATGCGCTCGGTGGACTCCCAGTCGACCTCGCGAAAGTCGCCAAAGACACCGAAGCCCGCGTTGTTGATCAGCAGGTCCACCGCCACGCCGGCCTGTTCCAGCGTCTGCGCCAGCCGCTCCCGTTCGTCGGCCCGGCTCAGGTCCGCCGGCTCGACCCGCACCTCGACGCCGTGGTCGGCGCGCAGCGTGTCGGCCAGGGCCTGCAGCTTGTCGACGCGCCGCGCCGTGAGCACCAGGTTGGCACCCCGCGCGGCGAGGCCGGCGGCGAAATCCACGCCCAGGCCGCTGGAGGCCCCGGTGACCAGTGCGGTCTGGCCGCGCAACTGTGTGCTCATGCTTGCTCCCCGATGGCGCCGCCGGCGCCGTCCAATGCCGCCCGCAGCCGGTCGGCGATCCAGCGCAGGTCCTCCCGCGCCTCCGGCAGATAGGGTACGAGCACCGGCCAGATATGCACCAGCCCCGGCCGCTCCAGCAGCGCCACGGGCACGCCGGCTTCGCGCGCCTTGGCCGCCACCTGCAGGCTGTGGTCGTAGAGGCACTCGTCCTGGCTGACGGTCAGCAGCAGGGGCGGCAGGCCGGCGAAGTCGCCGCGCAGCGGCGAGGCCAGCGGGTCCTGCTGCTGTTCGGGCGTGGGCGTGTAGGCCTGGCGGAAGTGGCCGATGATCGCCTCGGTCAGCATCGGGTCGCTGCGGTCGTTGCTGCTGTAGCTGCCCCCGCTGTAGGCCTGGTCGGCCACCGGCGAGATCGCGCAGCCGGCCGCCGGCAGCGGCAGGCCGGCCTCGCGCGCGGCCAGCAACAGCGACAGCACCAGGCAGCCGCCGGCCGAGTCGCCCACGACCACCACATCGGCCGCCTCGCGCCCCTCGTCCAGCAGCGCGCGGTAGACGGCCAGCGCGTCTTCCACGGCGGCGGGGAAGGGGTGTTCAGGCGCCAGGCGGTAGCGCGGCAGCAGCGCCTCGGCGCCGAGCAGCGCGCCCAGCCGGCTGCTGAAGTTGAAATAGGTGTCGGGCCGGCCGGCGACAAAACCGCCCCCGTGCAGGTAGAGGATGCTGCGCGCGCTGGGGCCGCCGCGCAGCCGCGCGCAGGGCACGCCACCAACGGTGTCGTCATGCGCCGCAAAGCCGCGTGGCAGCAGCGTAGGGAACAGCGGCCGCGCAACGCGGCGGAAATGGCGCACGGCCTTGGCCATGTCGCGCGGGCGGCGCTTGATCAGCAGGCGGCTGCTGGCCTGAATCAGCCGGGCTTGCAGGCTCATGTCTTCCCCCAAAAGGTGTCCGCGGGCATTGTGCCCCGCTGCGGGGTTCAGTGGCCGCCGCCGTCCTGCAGCAGTTGCGCGCCGAGCAGAGCCAGCGACAGCAGCAAGCCCACCCACGGCAACCAGAAGGGTGTGTCGAAGGGGGCTTCTGGCCGTCGTCGCTCCAGCGCGATCAGCGCGGCGTTGGAGACGGCAAAGACCAGCAGCATGATGAAGCTGGTCATCGCCGCCAGCGTTTGCAGCGGGAAGAACAGTGTCAGGGCCAGCGCGCCCGCCACGGCCAGCGCGGTGGCCAGCAGCGGGGTGCCGGTGTGGGCGTGAACTCGGCCCAGCAGGGGCGGCGCGCCCCGATTCTCCGCCAGGCTGTAGAGCACCCGCGTCGCCATGATCAATTGGGCCAGCGCGCCGTTCATGATGATGGCCAGCGACAGCAGCGCCAGGGGCCAGCGTGCATAGCCCGCCGCGGCCACGACCTCCACCAGCGGCGCTTCTGCGTCGCGCAAGGCCTGTGGCTCGAGCACGCGCAGGGCCGCGATGGCCACCAGCACGTACAGCAGCGCGGCCACCCCGATCGCGGCCCCAATCGCCCGCGGCATCGCCCGGCGCGGGCGGCGGACCTCCTCGGCCATGTGCACCATGTCCTCGAAACCGATAAAGGCGTAGACGGCGAGGAACACGGCCGACAGCAGACCGGCCAGCGCTGCGCCGGCCCAGGGCGAGCCAGCGCGTTCCAGCCAGGCTCCGGTGCTGGCGGGGGCTTGGGCTGCGGGTTCGGCGAAACCTACCCACAACACGAACAGCAGGCCCAGCACCCCGATGCTGGTGGTGATCGCCATGAACCAGCTCGATTCGCGCACCCCCCAGGCCGCCACGCCGCCCAACAGGGCGAGCAGGCCGGCCTGGGCCAGCCAGCGCGGCAGGTCGAAAAACTCCAGCAGGTAGCCGGCGAAGCCGTTGGCGATGGTGGCGGCCGAGACGATGCCAGTCGCGACAATCATCCAACCGACCGCCGTCGTCAGCCAGCGCCGGCCGAAGGCGCCGTGCACGTAATCGCTGGGTCCGCCGGCGGCAGGGCGGCGGGTGGCCAGCTCGGCGTACACCATGCCGTTGACGCCGGCCACCAGTGCCGCGAGCGCAAAGGCCAGCGGCAGCCAGTAGCCCGCTTCGCCGGCCACCTTGCCAATCAGCACGTAGATGCCGGCGCCGAGGATCGTGCCCGCGCCATAAATCGCCAGCATGCGCCCGCTCAACTCGCGCTTGAGTTGGCCTTCGTCTGCCTGTGTCATCGTGCTGCCTCCTGTCTTGGCCGCGGAGATATGCGATGTCCCTGGAACACCTGTTCGAGCTGCACCACGTGGACGAGGCCCGCGGCGCCGTGGCCCGGCCCGCAGGCGCCTTGCTGGAGCTGTCGCCGGCGCAGCAGCGCGAGCGCACGCAGCACTACCTGGAGTGGCTGGACGGCCGCGCCGAGATCGGCACCGACAAGGCCGAGCAGGCGCGCCTGGCGCAGCTGCGCCGCGCCGCCCTGGCCCACCTGGACAGCCTCGGCGACGCCTGAAACCCTGACCGGCGAAACGCGCGGCGGCGGCGGGCGATGACCAAGGTCATGCCCCGGGGCGGACCAAAGTCACCCCGCCTCGGCCGCTGCCCCTGCGCCCCCTATGGTGGACCTCTGGCCCCGGCCGGCCCCTGGCCGCGCCGGGATTCCTAGCGCCCCGCGGAGGCGGGGCCCGACCCAGGAGACCGCCGCATGGACAGAGCATGGATCGTCGCCGCGAACAGTCAGCGGGCGCGCTTGTTTGCCGCCGAGGACGCCCACGGGCCGATACGCGAGTTCGCCGACCTGATTGACCCGCTGGCGCGCCAGCAGCGCCAGGACCTCAAGAGTGACGAGGCCGGTCGCCGCCGCGCGGGCCCGGGCCCGGGCCGCCAGGGCATGGAGCCCGAATACGACGTCAAGGACCAGGAACGCGACCGTTTCGCCAAGCGCATCGCGCAGCGCCTGCGCGAGGGCCGTACCCAGGACCGCTTCGCCCGCCTCTATGTGCTGGGCGACCCCACCCTGGTCGGCAGCCTGCGCAAGGCGATGGACGACAACACCCGCGACGTGGTGGCCGGTGAGGTCAGCAAGAACCTCGTCGACCACAGCCCCGAAGACATTCGCGCCCACCTGCCCAAGCAGCTGTAGGCGCTGGAGATGCCGATGCTGAATATCAACCCCGAAATCGTCTGCAACATCATCGACCGTGCCCGCCAGTTCCAGGCCAAGGAGCAGGTCGTGATGCCGGAGACGGTGGGCAGCCCGAACAATGCCGACCCGATGCAGACGCTGGCCGACCACCCCGGCGACCTGACCCACGACGAGGCGCTGCTGCTGATCCGCGACCTGGAGCCCGACCAGCAGGTGACGCTGCTGGCCCTGATGTGGCTGGGTCGCGGTGACTTCACGCTCGAGGAATGGCCCAATGCGCTGCGCGAGGCGCAGGACAACTGGACGCCGCGCATCGCCGAGTACCTGATGTCGACGCCGCTGCTGCCGGATTACCTGGCCACCGGCCTGAATGCCCACGGCTACGACCTGGCCGAGAACGCCGCGCCCTAGTGCCGCCGTGGCGGGCCGGGCGCCGCCGTGGCGGGCCGGGCGCCGCCGTGGCGGGCCGGCCGGCACCGCCGCCGTGACCGCCGCCGGCCCGGCCTGCTACATCAGCGGCGCAAACAGACGCGCGAGCGCGTTGAGCGCGCGTAGCCACCAGGGTCGCGCGGCCCAGCGCCGGGCGTCGATCTCCTCGGCCTGGGTCAGGTCCTGCTCGAACTGCTGCGCCAGCCGCGCGTTGATCGCGTCGTCCTGGAACAGCAGGTTGCACTCGTGGTTCAGGTCGAAGGAGCGAAAGTCAAAGTTGCTGGAGCCCACGATGCCGATGGCCTCGTCGGCCAGCAGCGTCTTCGCGTGCAGCACCGCCGGCAGGTATTCATAGATGCGCACGCCGGCGGCGAGCAGGCCGGCGTAATAGCTTTGTGAGGCCCAGCGCACCAGCGGCATGTCGGTATGCCGCGGCAGCAGCAGGCGCACATCCACCCCACGGCCGCTGCAGGACTGCAGGTAGCGCAGCATGCGCCGCTGCGGGGCGAAATAGGCATTGCTGATCCACACCCGCTGGCGGGCGCCGCCGAGCACGGCGGCGAAGCTGGCATAGACCTCGTTCAGCCCCCGCCCGGGTCGCGAGTCCAGCACGATGGTCGGCGTGCCGCCGGGCTGGGCCTGCGGGCGGCTGGCAAAGCGCAGCGGCTGGCCGCCGGCGGCCTCCCAGCTCTCGGCGAACAGCGCCGCCAGGTCCTGGGCCACCTCGCCGCGTACGCATAGGTGGGTGTCGCGCCAGGCCGGCTCCTCCGGGCGGTCCAGGTGGTATTCGTCGGCGATGTTCATGCCGCCGGTAAAGGCCAGCTCGCGGTCGATGATCAGCAGCTTGCGATGGTCCACGATGGGCAGCAGCGTCAGCGGCGCATAGGCCGGCCGGCCAAAAAGCTTGAGCCGCGTGCCGCCATCGCGCAGCAGGCGCCAGTAGTCGCGCTTGGTAAAGCCCGAGCCCAGCCCGTCGGCCAGCACCGACACGCGCACGCCGCGGGCGCGCGCGGCGCGCAAGGCTTCGCCAAAGGCGCGGCCGGTGCTGTCGGCGCGCACGATGTAAGACTCCAGCAGCACCTCTTCACGGGCCTGCGCAATGGCCCGCAGCATGGCCGCCATGGCGTCGGTGCCACGGAAATACAGCTGCACCTGCGTGTCGTCGTGGAAGTCGCTCTGGTCAATCGCCTCCAGCAGCCGGCGCAGCGCGGCGCCGCCCAGCCCGCCCTCCAGCGAGGGCGCCGCGGCGTAAACAGCATCCGGCCGCAGCTCCGGCGGCAGGCGGCGGCCGGCCAGCGGCTTGAGCATGGGCCGCCAATTGCGCCGCCGGCGAATTTGCGAGGCCGTCGGGTCGGCGCCGGGTCTAGCCATTCGCCATGGCCTTGGCAATGGGCCCTGGCCGGGCCCGCCCGCGGCTCGCCAGGCTGGCCCACAAGTGCGTGCAGGGAGCAAAGACGATGTGGCAGCAATGGATCTTGAGCGGCTGGGCCGAGCTGGCCCTGGCCTGGGTGTCGCTGGCCGTGCTGTATGTGGCGATCATCGCCTACACCCGCCTGGCCGGGCTGCGCAGCTTTTCCAAGATTTCCGCCTTTGATTTCGCGATGACGCTGGCGATCGGCTCGCTGTTCGGCACGGCCATCGCCAACCCCGATCCCTCGCTGCTACTGGCCCTCGGCGCCCTGGCGGGCCTGTTTGCCGGGCAGTGGCTGCTGGCCGGCTTGCGCCGCCGCTGGCCCCGGGTCGAGGCCGTGCTGGACAACCGCCCGCTGCTGCTGATGTACCAGGGCGAAGTGATCGAGCCGCAGTTGCGTCGCGCGCAGATGCGCCGTGAGGACCTGCTGGCCAAGCTGCGGGCCAGCAATGTGCGCTCTCTGGAGCAGGTGCAGGCCGTGGTCTTTGAAACCACCGGCGAGGTGACGGTGTTGCACGGTGAGCAGCCGCTGGACCCGCGGCTGCTTGAGGGCGTCGAGCGGGGGGCTGCGGCCCGCACGGGGCAGGGCGGCATGAGCTAGAGCGTGTCCGGGATGCGGGCCACGTCCTCCAGCCAGACCCGGGCCTGGGCATCGCTGGGGGCGCGCCAATCGCCGCGCGGCGACAGCGCGCCGCCGGAGCCGACCTTGGGGCCATCGGGCAGCGCCGAGCGCTTGAACTGGCTGGTGGCGAAAAAGCGCTGGCAATACACGCCGAGCCAGTGCTTGATGGTGCCGATGTCGTAGGCGACGCGGTCGGCCTCGGGCAGCCCCGGCGGCCAGGGGCCGCGCGCGGCGTCGCGCCAGGCGCTCCAGGCCAGAAAGGCCACCTTGCTGGGGCGAAAGCCGTAGCGCGTCGTGTAATAGATATTGAAGTCCTGCAGCGGGTAGGGGCCGATGCGCTGCTGCGTGCTTTGCGCGGGCTGCGCGTCGTCCTCGCCGCCGGGCACCAGCTCGGGCGAGATCTCGGTGTCGAGGATGTCCGCGAGCACCGCGCCGGTGGCGGCGTCGAACTGCTCGCTGTCGATGACCCAGCGCAGCAGGTGCTGGATCAGCGTCTTGGGCACCGAGGCGTTCACGTTGTAATGCGACATGTGGTCGCCCACGCCGTAGGTCATCCAGCCCAGCGCGATTTCGGACAGATCGCCGGTGCCCAGCACCAGCGCATGGTTCTGCCCGGCCAGGCGGAACAGGTGCGCGGTGCGCTGGCCGGCCTGCACGTTCTCGAAGCTGACGTCATAGACCGCCTCGCCCTGCGCATAGGGGTGCCCGATGTCGGCCAGCATCTGCGTCGCGGCCGGCGTGATGTCGATCTCGTGCGCGGCCACGCCCAGGCAATCCATCAGCGTGTGGGCATTGCCGCGGGTCTTCTTGCTGGTGGCGAATCCCGGCAGCGTGTAGGCGAGGATGTTGCGCCGGGGCAGCCCCAGCAGGTCCATCGTGCGCGCGGCCACGATCAGCGCCTGGGTCGAATCCAGGCCGCCGGACACGCCGACAACCAGCTTTTCAAAGCCCGAGGCGCGCAGCCGCTGCGCCAGCCCGTGCACCTGGATGTTGTAGGCCTCGTAACAGCGCTCCTCGCGCGCGGCGGGGTCGGCCGGCACGAAGGGGAAGCGGTCGATCACGCGCTCCAGCGGCAGCCGGGCGCGCGAGGGCTCCAGCGCGAACTCGACCCGGCGCAGGGCCCGCAGGCGCTCGCGGTGCTCGGCCACGGCGTCGTTGAAGCTGGTCTGGCGCATGCGGTCCTGGGCCAGACGCTCCAGGTCGATGTCGGCGCACAGCAGCTGCTCCTGCGCGGCGAAGCGCGGCGTTTCGGCCAGCCGCTCGTCGTTTTCGTAGATCAGCGCGTGGCCGTCCCAGGCCAGGTCGGTGGTGGACTCGCCCGGGCCGGCCGCGGCGTAGAGGTAGGCCGCCACGCACTTGCCCGACTGCGCCGCGCACAAATCGCGGCGGTAGTCGGCCTTGCCGATGGTGATGTTGCTGGCCGAGAGGTTGCCCAGGACCGTGGCCCCGCCCAGCGCGGCATAGGTGCTGGGCGGCACCGGCGCCCACAGGTCCTCGCAAATCTCCGCGTGCAGCACGAAATGCGGCAGGTCGGTGGCGGCGTAGAGGATGTCGTTGCCAAAGGGCACGCGCTCGCCGAGCAGGGTCACCTCGCGCGCCAGAGCCTGGGTGGCGGCGCAGAACTGGCGCTTTTCGTAGAACTCGCGGTAGTTCGGCAGGTAGGTTTTGGGCGTGACGCCGAGCACGCGGCCGCGGTGCAGCGCCACCGCGCAATTGAACAGCTTGTGCTCGAAGCGCAGCGGGCAGCCGACCAGCAGCAGCGTGGGCAGCTCGGCGCTGTGCGCGCGCAGCCAGTCCAGCTGCTGCAGGCAGGCATCCAGCAGCGCATCCTGCTGCAGCAGGTCCTGCGCGCTGTAGGAGGACAGCCCCAGCTCCGGGAACAGCAGCACCGCGGCGCCGCGCTCGGCGGCCTGCCGCGCCAGGCCGAGCATGTGCTCGGCGTTGTAGGCGGGGTCGGCCACGCGCAGATGCGGCACGCCGACGGCGACGCGGACGAAGCCGTGGCGGTAAAGGCTGTCGAATTCGGTTTCGCTCAAGCGGGGCTTTCCTTCGCGGCGGCTATGTCGGCCCGGCAAACCTCGGCCATGTGCCGCAGGGCCCAGCGGTGCGGCTCGACCTCGGCACAGGCCACACAATCGGCCGGCACCCGCAGATCGTACCGGCGCAGGTAGGCATCGTGCGCGGTGAACAGCACGCAGATGTCGGTGGTCAAGCCGGTGAGGATCAGCGAGCGCGCGCCCAGGTGTTGCAGCAGCAGCTCCAGACTGGTGCCAAAGAAGCCCGAATGCCGGGACTTGATGACGATGTAATCGTCCTCCTCCGGCGCCAGCAGCGCGGCCAGGGCCTGCCCGCGCACGCCGTCGCGCAGGCAATGCGCGACGACCTGGCGCATGTCCGAGCGCCACTGGCCCCAGTTGTCGTTGACGTAGATCACCGGTGCGCCGCGTGCCTTGACCCCGGCCTTGAGCCGGTGGATGCGCTGCGCCGCGGGCCAGGCGCTGCGCAGCAGCGCAGGCCCGGTGTCGAACTCCAGGTCATTGAGCACGTCGATGATCAGCAGCGCGTCGCCGGCGGCATCCAGCGCTCGCTCGCCGGCGGCGCGCGGCGATTTCGCCGGCGCTGGCGGCGCCTTGGTAGATGCTGGCAGCGCCTGCATCGATGCTTGCGGCGCGTGTGCGGGTGCCGGCGACGATTGGGATGGCGCGGCGGCCATTGCGATCAGGCGGCGGCGCGGATCACGCCACAGGCGACGCGTTTGCCCGCATCGCCGGCCGGCTGACTTTCGTAGTCGTCGGCGCCGGCGTGCACGATCAGCGCCTGGCCGATCACGCTGCGCGCGCCGTCGTCCAGCGTCCACGCGGCCGTGGCGAAGTTCAGGCGCGCCTGACCCCGCGCGTCGGCCTCGACATTGCCGATGTCGCCAAGGTGGTGCTGGGCATCGCCCCATTCGCCATGCGGCTCCTCGCGCGGGCTCCAGTGGCCGCCGGCCGAGCTGGCATCGGGTGCCGCGCAATCCCCACGGGCGTGGATGTGCACGGCATGCTGGCCCGGCGCCAGGCCCTCCAGCTCCAGCGCCATGCGCACCTTGTCACCGACCTGGGTGAAGGTGGCCTCGCCCTCGACGTCACTGCCGCTGGCGGGCGCCAGGCGGACCAGGGCCACCTCTTGCACCTCGGCCGGCGGGGGGCTGGCCATGGGGGCGGTCGTTTGCTCCTTGTAGAGCGGGGGGTTCACCACGCCGTCGTCGGCGTCGGGCTCGCCACAGCCGGCCAGCAGGGCCAGCGGCAGCAGGCATCCGGCGAGCAGCGGGCCTGCGGTGTTGGGTTCGCGCATGACAGGGGTCTTCCGTTCGGGGTTCAGCAAGAAAATTGGCAGGAAACATGCCAATGCCCCAGGCAGGGGGCGGCGTAGCGCGCATCCGGCGGCTTGCGCTTGGCGTTGCCACCCCGATCCCGTCGCCCGATCGCGACAGGGTCGCCGACTTCGCGTTGGCAAATGCCGACAGGGCCGCCGCACGGTGCAAGGAGCACAGTGATGAGCGAATTGATGGTTTATGCGCAGATCGCGGGGCTGGTGCTGCTGGCGCTGGCGGCCGCGGGCGCCGTGTTGTTCTTGAAACTGGCGCGGCGCCGGGAGCCGCCGGTGGATGGCGATTTGGACGCCGCCCCCGCGCCGCAGATCTCGGAGGAGCGTGCGGCCATATTGCGGCGGCGCTACTGGACCGCCGTGGCCGGCGTGATCGCGCTGTTGCTGATTGCCGGGGCCGCCGTCGGCCACTAGGCACCCGCCGGCGCCCTGACACCGCCAGCCCGGCATCCCCGCCCGGCGCCGCGGCCCGGTCGTGTTGGCAGGGGGGCGAAGCGGCGTTGGCGGGTGCGCCTCGGCGAGTCTTCATGGGCGCGCCGGCATCGGCGTGTCTTCATCGGCGCGGTTGGGGCGCCCGGCCTACACTGGCGGGCCGCCGCCAGCCGATCAGCACGCCCTTGTCCGCGCATTCGCTCCCGCCACAGCCCGCGCCCCCGTCTGCAAACCCGACCGCGGGCAGCGCCGGGCGCGTGGCCGTCATCGGCTCGGGCCTGGCCGGCCTGGCGGCCTGCTGGGACCTGGGGGCGGGCAGCCCGGTCACGCTGTATGAAAAACAGCCGCAGCTGGGCATGGCCGCCCATGGGCTGGACTGGGGCGGCGCGCGCGTCGACATGCCGCTGCGGGTGCTCTATCGCGGCTATTACCCGACGCTGACGGCGCTCTACGCCGAGGCCGACATCGGCGTCACTAGCGCCGACTACGCCGCCTGCTTTTGCGACGCCGAGGGCGACAGCTATTTTCGCTACCGCAACAGCCGCGGCCTGCCAGGGCTGAGCCTGCCGCTGCCTTGGCGCGGCCACAGCCATCGCCGCCCGGGGCGGCGCATCCTGGCCGACCTGCTGCGTCTGTACGCCGGCGCCGCTGCGCAGGCGCGGTCGTTGCGCCAGCGGCCCCGCCGCCTGCAGGACTGGCTGCGGGAGCAGGGCTACAGCGAGGACTTTCGCGAGGGCTTTTTGCTGCCCGCCTTCGCGGCCATCGGCACCTGCGATATCGACAGCGTGCGCGACTACCCCGCGGCCACCGTGCTGGATTATTTGCGCCGCGGCGTGCTGTTGAAGGGCGTGGCGCGCACCGTCCAGGGCGCCGACCACGTTGTGGCTCGGCTGGCCAGCCGGGCCAGCGCGGTGCGCACCGGCTGCGGGGTGCGGGCGCTGGAGCCGGACGCCGAGGGCTGCTGGGTCGAGGACGAACAGGGCGGGCGCGAGCACTATGCGCATGTCGTGCTGGCCACGCCCGGCCACCACGCCCACGCCCTGGTGGCGCAGGCCGACCCGGCGGCCGCCGCGGTGCTGCGGCGCTTTGCCTACCAGCGCGGTGAGGTCGTGGTGCATACCGACCCGGCGCTGATGCCGCGGCGCCGCCGCGACTGGAGCCCGGTCAACTTTTTTGTGAGCGCCCAGGCGGCGCGGCCGATGGCCAGCATCTGGCTGAACCGCGTGCTGCCGGTGGCGGCCGGCACCGCCGACGCCTTTCAGACCTGGGCGCCGCTGCGCTCGCCGCAGCCCGCGAGCGTGCTGGCGCGGGCGCAGTTCGAGCGGCCGCTGATCGACGCCGGCAGCAACGCGGCCATTGCCGAGCTGCAGGCCCTGCACGCCGAGCCGGGCCGCCGGCTGTGGTACTGCGGCTCCTATGCCGAGGCCGGCGTGCCCCTGCTGGAGAGCGCGGCGCGCTCGGCGCGGCAGGTGGCCGCCGCGATCCGCGCTTGCCGCTAAGCCCCCCGCCCGAGGCGGCGCTGAATGCGCAGGAGCCCGGCCGGGTCTGGGCCAACCTGGGGCTGTGGGCACCGGGCCGCAGCTACCCGCAGGCGGCGCGGGCCCTGGCCCAGCGCGTCGCCGACGCGGCCGCGCTGCGCGCGGACGACACGCTGCTGGAAGTGGGCTGCGGCCCCGGCGAATCGCTGCGCCTGTGGCGCGAGCATTACGGCTGCCGCGAAATCCTGGCGATGGAGCCCGACGCCGCGGCCGTGGCCTGGCTGCTCGAACAAACCCGGCTGCTCGATCAAACCCGGCTGCGTGACCAAACCGAGCTGCGAGGCCAGGGCGGCGAGCGCGGCCTGCGGCTGCGGCAGCGGCCGGCCGAGGAGATCGCGGACTGTGTGCCGCCGCGCAGCGTGGATGTCCTGCTCGCCGTGGACTGCGCCTACCACCTGCGGCAAAGCCCGGCCTTCTGGGCCCGCTGCGCCCGCACGCTGCGGCCGGGCGGCCGCCTAGCCTTTACCGACCTGGGGCTGGCCGCCCGTGTCAGCCCGGCGCAGCGCTGGACGCTGCGCCGACTGGCGCCGCTGTTCGGCATCCCGCCCGGCAATCTGTGCGCCGCGCCGGCGCAGGCCGAGCGGCTGCGGCGCGCCGGCTTTGCCGCCCCGCACTGCGAGGACCTGAGCGCCGAGGTCGGGCCCGGTTTCGCGCAGTGGTGGCGGGGCTATCGGCGGCGCGCGGACATTCCACGCCGGCTGTGGTGGCGCTGCGAGCTGACCGCGCGCACGCTGCCGGCGCTGCTGGCAGGCGGCGGGCTGCGCTACCGCCTGTGGTCGGCGCGGCTGGCGCCGGGGCAGGACATGGCGTCTGGCAGGGACAGGGCGCCGGGCCGGGACAGGGCGCCGGGCCAGGACAGGGCGCCGGGCTAGGAGGACAGGGCGCTGGGCGACGGGGCGCTAGCGCTGTCCCTCCTCCTCGTAAACCGGGTCATGGTTGTCCTGCGGGAAGCCCTCCAGCGGCGCCAGCTCGCGGCGGTCGCGCGCGAAGGTCGGCCCGCTCTGGGCGTAGAGCGTCAGCAGCGCGGCCAGGCTTTGCAGCGCGCCGAGGTGGGTGCGCTCATAGCCATGCGAGGAGTCCACGCCAAAGCACAGCAGCGCGGTGCGAATGTCGTTGCCGGCCTCAATGGCCGAGGCGCTGTCCGAGCGGTAATAGCGGAACACGTCGCGCTGGTGGGCGATGTCGTGCTCGCGGCACAGCCCGATCAGCTTTTGCGTCAGGTGGTAATCGAAGGGGCCCACCTGGTCCTTGATGGCGATGGTGACGCCGGTTTCCTGCGAATTCTGGCCCGGCGCCGGCGTGGCGTTGTCGATGGTCAGCATCTCGGCCACGTCCTGGTGCAGCACGCCGGAGGCGCCCGAGCCGACCTCTTCGGAGATCGTGAACAGCAGGTGCACATCCACCGGCAGCGTCACGCCGTGATCCTTGAGCGCCTTGGCCGCGGCCAGCACCGCGGCCACCCCGGCCTTGTCGTCCAGGTGGCGGCTGTTGATGTAACCGTTGTCGGCGAATTCGGGGCGCGGGTCCACCGCGACAAAGTCACCGATGTGGCAACCCAGCGCCTGCAGGTCGTCCTTGTTGTAGACCGGCTCATCCAGGCGCAGCTCCAGGTTGTCCCAGCTCACCGGCTGGGTATCGACCTCGTCGCCGTAGACGTGGCCGGAGGCCTTCAGCGGCAGGATGGTGCCGCGCAGCGTGCGCCCCTCGGTCAGCACGTCCACGCGCGCGCCCTCGGCAAAGCGTGCCGACCAGGTGCCCACCGGCGTCAGCGCCAGCCGGCCGTTGTCCTTCAGGCCGGCGCACATGGCGCCGATGGTGTCCAGGTGCACGACGATGGCCCGGTCCGGGCTGGACTGCTCGCCGCGCAGCGTGGTGCGGATGGCGCCGCGGCGGGTTAGCTCCAGCTCGATGTCCAGCGCCTGCAGCGCCTCGCCGGTGTAGTGCACCACCTGGTCGGTGTAGCCGGTGGGGCTGGGGATCGCCAGCAGCTCGGCCAGCGTGCGCAACAGGTATTCGGTGTCGATTGGCAGTTTTTGCATCAGTTCGGGGTCCGGGTTTCGGGGAACAGCAGGTCGATGTAGCGCTCCGCGGTCGGCTGGGGCTCGTGGTTGGCCAGCCCGGGGCGCTCGTTGATTTCGATCAGCGCGTAGTCCGGCTGATCGGCGGCGGGCACCAGCATGTCCACGCCGCAAACGGGGATCTCGACGGCCCGTGCCGCGTCCAGCGCCGCGCGGGCCAGCGCCGGGTGCAGCGCCTCGGTCACGTCGTGCAGCGTGCCGCCGGTGTGCAGGTTGGCGGTGCGGCGCACCACCAGCCGCTCGCCCTGCGGCAGCACATCCTCCGGGCCGTAGCCGGCGTCGGCGACGCAGCGCCAGGTTTCCTCGTCGTCGGGGATGCGGCTTTCACCGTGGGTGGCCGCCTCGCGCCGGCGGCTCTGCTTGGCAATCAGCGTGCTGATGTCCAGGCGGCCGTCGCCGACAATGGCGGCCGGGCGGCGCAAGGCGGCGGCCACCACGGCCTCGCCGATGACGACGATGCGCAAGTCCTCGCCGGGCACGAACTCTTCCAGCAGCACCGCCTCGCCGTAACGGCGCGCCGCGCGAATCGCGGCCTCGACGTCTTCGGCCTCGCGCAAATCCACGCGCACGCCCTGGCCCTGTTCGCCCTGCAGCGGCTTGACCACGAGGCGGCCATGCGCGGCGAGAAAGGCGGCATTGGCCTGTGGCGAGGCGGCCAGCTGCTGCGCGGGGACCCGCAGGCCGGCGCGTGCCAGCCGGCGCTGGCAGGCGCCCTTGTCGGCGCAGCGCGACAGCACCACCGCGCTGGTCAGGTCGCTCAGCGACTCGCGGCAGCGGATGCGCCGCCCGCCGTGCTCCAGCGCGTACAGGCCGGCCGCGGCGTCCTCGACCTCGACGCGGATGCCGCGCCGTGCCGCCTCGTTGACGATGATGCGCGCGTAGGGGTTCAGCTCGGCCTGCGCGCCGGGGCCCACGAAGAGCTGCCGGTTGATGGGGTTCTTGCGCTTGACGCAAAAGACCGGCACGCGGCGAAAGCCCAGCTTGCGGTACAGCGCGATGGCCTGGTGGTTGTCGTGCAGCACCGACAGGTCGAGGTAGGCGCGGCCGCGGGCCAGCAGCAGGCCCGCCAGGTGGCGCACCAGCGCCTTGCCGATGCCGGGCGCCTGGGCCTGCGGGTCCACGGCCAGGCACCACAAGCTGGCGCCGCGCTCGGGGTCGCCGAAGGCTTCGACGTGGTCCACGCCGGTAACGCTGCCGATGATGGCGCCGGCCGCGTCTTCGGCGACCAGGTGAATCAGCTGCCGATTCTTGCGCTGTGCCCAGAAGAAATCGGCCGGGCACTCGACCATGCCGCGCTGCCGGTACAGGCGGTTGATGGCCGCGCCGTCCTCGGGCGATTGCAGCGTGCGGATCGTGAAGCATTGCCGTCGCGCCGGCGCGGCCTGCAGGCGGGCCAGCCAGAGCCGGTAGGTATGCGAGGGGTCGAGAAACAGCTCCTGCGGCGCCAGCGCCAGCAGCACGTGCGGGTCGTGCACATAGATGGCGAGGTCGCGGCGGCCGGGGGACTCCTCGGCCAGCGCCTGCCGCAGCGCTTCGGGCTCGGCGTAGGTGTGGGCAAAGATCAGCCGGCCCCAGCCGCAATCGACGGCGGCCTGGGGCCGCGCGCCGCCGTGCCCGGCCTCGTCCGGCTCCTGTGCCCAGCTGACCGAGGGCGCGGCGCGGCGCTGCAGGCGGTGTTCGCTGTGCCGGTTCATCGGGGCAGCTGCGCGCGCAGCCACAGCTCCAGCAGGCCCAGCTGCCACAGCTCCGAGCCGCCGAGGCGGGTGATGTGCGCATCCGGGTCGCTAAGCATGGCGTCCAGCGCCCGCGGGTCGTACAGGCCCCCGGTATGCGAGCCGGGGTCGGTCAGCGCGTTGGCAATACGGCCCAGCAGCGGCTCGCGCAGGTGCTTGAGCGCGGGCACCGGGAAGTAGCCCTTGGGGCGGTCGATGACCGCGGCCGGCACCACCTGGCGGGCCAGCGCCTTCAGCACGCCCTTGCCGCCATCGCGCAGCTTGATCTCGGCCGGCATGCGCGCGGCCAGCTCGACCAGTTCGTGGTCGAGAAAGGGCACCCGGGCCTCCAGGCCCCAGGCCATGGTCATGTTGTCGACCCGCTTTACCGGGTCGTCGACCAGCATCACCTGGGTGTCCAGGCGCAGCGCGCGGTCCACCGGGTCCTGCGCGCCGGGGCTGCCGAAGTGGCGCGCGACGAAGTCGCCGGAGGCGTCCTGCGCGGGCAGGCCGCGCCGCAGCAGCTGCCGCATCGCGGCGTCGCTGCGGTCAAAGAAGGCCTCGCGGTAGGCGGCCACCGGGTCCGCGGCGCCGACCAGGGGCGGGTACCAGTGATAGCCGGCAAAGACCTCATCGGCCCCCTGGCCGCTCTGCACGACCTTGATCGACTTGGCGACCTCGCGCGAGAGTAGGTAGAAGCCCACCACGTCGTGGCTGACCATGGGCTCGGACATCGCTGCGATGGTCGGGTCCAGCGCCTCGAGCAGCTCGGCCTCGGGCACGTGGATGCGCTGGTGGCGGGTGGCGAAGCGCTGCGCGATGAGATCCGAGTATTCGAACTCGTTGCCCTCGGTGTCGCCGACGCTGTCAAAACCCACCGAGAAGGTGGCGAGGTCCCGCGCGCCCTGTTCGGCCAGCAGGCCGACGATCAGGCTGGAATCGACGCCGCCCGATAGCAGCACGCCCACCGGCACGTCGGCCACCAGCCGGCGGCGCACGGCCTGTCGCAGGCTGGCGCCCAGGCGGTCGCGCCATTCCTCGAAATCGCACTGCGCGTCGCCCTCGCGCGGGCCGTACTCCAGCGACCAGTAGCGACGGCTGGCGCCGCTGCCGTCGGCCTCGATGCGCAGCAGGCTCGCCGCCTCCAGCTTGCGCACGCCGGCCAGCATCGTGTGCGGGGGCGGCACGACGGCATGCCAGCTCAGGTAATGGTGCAGGGCCACCGGGTCCAGCGCCGTATCGACCGGGCCGCCCTGCAGCAGCGCCGGCAGCGTCGACGCAAAGCGCAGCCGCCGCGCATCGCGGCTGTAATACAGCGGCTTGATGCCCAGGCGGTCGCGGCCCAGCAGCAGCGCGCCGCTGGCGTGCTCTGCAATGGCGAAGGCAAACATGCCGTTCAGGCGTTGCACGAAGTCCTCGCCCCAGGCGTGGTAGGCCTTCAGCAGCACTTCGGTGTCGCCCTGCGAGCGAAAGCGGTAGCCCTGGCCCTCCAGCTCGCGGCGCAGCTCGGGGTAGTTGTAGATCGCCCCGTTGAAGACGATCGTCAGACCCAGTTCGGCGTCTTCCAGCGGCTGCGCGCTGGCATCGGAGAGGTCGATGATTTTCAGCCGGCGGTGGCCCAGCAGGGTCGCGCCACGCCGCCATTCGCCCTGCGCGTCCGGCCCGCGGGGCGCCAGCGCCTCGCCTACACGCGCCTGGGCGGCCCGGTCCGGGGCCTGCTCGTCAAAGCGAATCTCGCCGTGAATTCCGCACATGGTTTTCCTTGTCGGACGGGGTTTTGCTTGTCGGCGGGGCCGGAAACGACAGCACCCGCGCGGCCCAGGGTGGGCAGGCGCGGGCGCCGTGGGCAGTGCTGGGCTTAGATCGCGACCAGCTTCTCGCCCGAGACGCGGACGCGATCGCCCTCGTCATAACCGGCCACCGACCCTACGGTCACGCGCTCGCGCGGACCATCGTCCATGTCGATGGTCACGTCGTAGACGGTGTAGGACTTGGCGTTCTTGTCGATTTCGCGACCGGCCGCGGCACCGCCGATGGCGCCGGCCGCCGTGGCCGCATCCTTGCCGCTGCCGCTGCCGAACTGGTGGCCGATGACGCCGCCGATGATGGCGCCCGCCACCGTGGCCGCGGCCGAGGGCTCACCCTCGACCTCGCGCGCCTGAATGGCGGTGATCGTGCCGCAGTTCATGCAATCGCTGCGGGCGCCGTAGCGGCCGTCGTTGCTGGCGGTGTCGGCGCGGGCCGTCTGCACCGCCTCGGCCTGGGCCGTTTCGGTTCCCGTCGGCTCGGCCGAGCCGGCGTTGCCGCAGGCGCTCAGCGCCAGCATGGGGGCGGCCAGCAGCAGCGCGCGCAGGCCGCGTTGAGTCCATTGGGGGGAAAGCTTGGGGTGGAACATCGTGAACTCCGAGGGGAAATAGCTGTGGTGTGTCTGTGAGTGGCAAGGCCCGGGCCAATTCGTCGCCAGGCCTTGTCGCGAGGGGCTTTGCGGCGGTGGCACAAGCCCCAAGTGCGGCGCCCGGCGCCGCTCCGGCGGCGAAACTGTGGGTCTTTGGCGACATTTCGCGCAGAGGCTGTCGCGAAAGCACCGCAGCGGGTGGCCTGGGCGCTGCGGCAGTGGACCCTGGCCCTTGAGCGGCGATGGCTTCGCTGCGGGCGTCCGACCGAGCGGAAGAATCGGCGCAAACAGCCCAAACAGCCCAAACGGCCCAACCGGCCTAATCGGCCAAGCCGGCCCAAACGGCGCCGTCGGGGAACACGGTGGAGAGGGGGCGCCGCGTGCGTGGCGCCGATGCCGGCGATGCCGCGAAGGCTGGCAGCGACCAAGCGACTGTGGGCCCCTGGGACAGCCGCTCTGCGACGCCGGCGGGCGCTATCTGGCGCGGCGCCGCGACCGTCGCCGGGCGCGCCAGCGGCGCCGGCTCCGCAGCAGGGCCAGCTCGGCGCGGTCCAGCGCGCGGGCGACCCGGCGGCTGCAGGAGGCGATCAGCGCCAGCCCCGGCACCCACAGCAGAAAGCCGGGGACGCCGGGCGGGATCGAGGCCAGCAGGCCGATCACGAGCAGCAGCAGGCCGAAGAGTAGGCGCAGCGGGCGGTGCCGGCGCGGCCCGTCGGCGTAGGCGCGCTCGACGGCGGCGAAGCGGGCACCGGCGCGCCCCCGGCGCAGCCGCTTCCAGAGCTCGCGCAGGCTCATCCCGGCAGGCTCCTGCGCTCAGGGGCAGGGGGCGCGGGCGCGGGTGCGGGTGCGGGTGCGGGTGCGGGGTCTGGGGTGGTTGGGGTCATCGTCGCCAATGATTTTTGTCGGTGATCCGCGTTGGAGGTCTCTCGGCGCGATACGTTGCCGACCTTTCCTGCGCGGGAGGCCGGCCAGGCAGGACCGGCCAGGCAAAACGGGCCAGACACGACAAGGCCCCGCCGGGGCAGGGCCTTGTCGTGGGCCGGGTGGCCCGACCGTGGCGCAGGCCCGGGGGCACTGCGACAGCGGGTTGGGTGGGCGCAGCCCCGGTCAGACCGGGGGTTTGCGTCCGGTCACCGCGTGGGCGACGGCGAAAATGACGAAGAGAATGATGAACAGCCAGAACAGCAGCACGGCAATATCGGTGGCGGCGGCGGCGATGCCACCAAAACCGAAGACCGCGGCGATGATGGCAACGACCAGAAAGATCAGGGCCAGCTTCAACATCGGACTTAACTCCTTGACCGGGGGGGACCGGGTTCGATGAATGGCGACCCCAGTGTTGACCTCTGGCAACAGCCGCGACCATGGGCCATGACCAAGGTGATGCCCGTGAGCGCGGGGCTGGCGGGGCCATCCGCCTGCGTGCGGCCCGCGGTCCTGCGCCGCGGCTGTCGCTCCGCTGCAACACATTCGCGCCACTGCACGGTCTTCGACGTGAATGCCGCCGCGCCCATGGCCGTGCAAAGCCCGTCGCATCGGGCTTTGGGCGCCACTGGCACAGCCTTTGCGCCGCGTGAGGTCCTGAAGTTTTACGCGAGTTCGCGCACGTGCACCGCCGCCCGATCCCCCGCCGACCGACCGATCGCCTGCTGCCAGCCCTGCTGCTGGCGCTAGCCGCCCTGGGCCCGCAGGCGCAGGCGGCCGAGAGCCGCGCTGCTGGGAGCCCGGATCGCGATGGCGACGCGGCAGGCGTCGAGGCGCGGGCGGAGTTGGCAACGCAGCCCGCGCCCAGCCAGGCCGCGCCCAGCCAGCCCGCGCCCAGGCTATATTCCGCGGCCGACGCCAGCGGCGAGTTCTTGGCCAAGGCCAGCCGCGAGGTCCGCGAGGCCTATCTCGTCGGCAAGCTCAACAGCGCCTATGCGCTGCGCCCCGAACTCAACCCGCTGGATATCCGCGTGGGCGTCGACGGTGACACCGTGCTGCTGCAAGGCCGCGTGGACTCGGCCGTGGAGAAAGACCTGGCCGCCGAGATCGCCAAGGGCATGACGGAGGTGTCGCAGGTTCGCAACGAATTGCGCGTGGCCCCCGGCGACCCCCGCGGCAGCGGCGCCGGCAACGATGCCAGCGCCAATGCCGGCTTCGCGCAAGCGGTGTCGGATGCGGCGACAACGGCGCAGGTGAAAACCCGCCTGCTCGCCAGCGACAGCACCGAGGGCATGGCTATCGACGTCGATACGCAGCGCAGCGTGGTCACGCTCAGCGGCGCGGTCGACTCGCCGGCGCAAAGCGAGATGGCCGAAACCATCGCGCGCAAGACCGACGGCGTGATCCGCGTCGTCAATGCCCTGCAAATTCACTCCGACAAAGGCCAGGTCGCACGCACGCCGTACTGAGGAGGAACCATGCAACAACGCACACACACGATGTTCATGCTGCTCAGCCTGTTCGTGGGCCTGTTGAGCCTGCCCAAAGCCTTCGCGGCCGACAGCGCGCCGACCTGGCGCCAGGCCTGTGTCGACAGCAGCCTGTTGGCCCGCTGGGACCAGGATCGCGACGGCGCGCTGGCCGAAGCGGAAATCGCCAGCGGCCTGTTCCGGCACTGGGACGACGACAACGACGGCCTGCTCGAGGCGCGCGAATGGCGCCAGGTGCCCGCCGGCTGGCGGGCGGCTTACACGCCCGCGCTGCAAGCCGCCGATGTCGACGCTGACGGCGAGCTCGAGTACCGCCCGCCGGCCAGTGCGCTGTCCGCAAGCGCGCACAGCCTCGCCCGACAACCGGGCCGCGCCTGGAATGCCGGGCCGCGTTCCCGCGCTACGGCGAGCAGCGGCGCGCGAGGTTCGGCGCTGATTCGCGACCAGCACAGCCTGTGCGAGCGCCTGCACGCTCAGGCCCACGATGTCAGCGACGGCCAGGCTCGCCTGGACGAGGAGGCCTGGCTGTGGCGCCACTGATGCCCGACCAGGTGATGCCAGAGGCCGCGGTGCCCGAGGCAGTGATATCCGAGTAAAGGCTGCCCGGAGAAGTGACGCCCGTGCAAGCGGCTGCGAGCAACCGGCTGCGCGAGCCACCGCACACGGGGTAGACGCCGTGGCGCGGCGGAGGGGGCGGGTGGTCTAGCCCCGCCGGCCCCTCCCGACTCGCGGACCTGAGGCGAGCCGCGCATGCGCGCGGAATCGCACTCTGTCGCTGCAGTGCGACGCCAAAATCGGATGTGCGATCCGAGGCCCCGCGGTGCGCGGGGTTTTTTTGTGGGACGAGCGTAAGTAATTGAAGATAGTGATAAAAGTCACCGTCTAAACGTGACCAAGGTCCTCTTATCAAAGCGGCATTTAGGGCTCAGGCTGGAGCCACGAAGTTTTCAAGCGCTGTCTTGGCTTCGCCGCCCGTCAACGGACAAATAGGAGGACGCCATGAATCCATTGACATGGATGTCGGAGCGCCGCACTCGCGGCCGCATCGGCATGATCACCGGGCTCTGCCTGGCCACGGCTACGGCCACCGCGCAGGCTCCCGGCAACGACAACGTGGAAGCGGTCATCGACTTCCACAACCTCGTCGAAGGCCAGATCATCGACAGTGTCGAGGTCGGCCGCGGCATCACCGCCGACCGCCCGATCCCGGGTGAGGTCGGTGTTTTCTGTGAGAGCAAGCGCGAAAGCACCCAAGGCAACTCGGCCGCGGCTTTCGACGCCACCTGCGACGGTTCGCCCGAGAACTGCAGCGGCAACGATGAAGACCTGTACTTCCCGAACCAGAACTTCATCCAGATCTGCGACGTCAATGGCGACCAGAATGGCGACGGCTTTGTCGATGGCGCCAACGGCCCCGATGACGAGCTGCTCGGCGCCATCAACAACTATGACTTCAGCAGCTTTGGCCTGAACGATGGTCTGGTGCGCATTCGTGAGCTCAAGCTCTTCGATGTGAACCCGGATGAGTCGCGCAACAACATCGTGCTCTACCGGGGCGGCGTCGAGGTCGCCCGGCTCAACCTGCCGATTACCGGCGAGTCCGAGAAAGAGCGCATTGTGCAGATCCCCGAGGAGCTGACCGATTTCACCCGCCTGGAGCTGTTTGGCTCGGGCGCGGTGGATGACATCGCGCTGAAGGTCTGCGACCCCGCCATCAACCCGGCCGAGGCGGCCACCAGCGGTGAAGCCGCGCCGGTCGATGGACGGCTGGCCACGCTGGGCCTGCTCGACCTCGAGCTGGCGCTGGGTGGTGAGGCCGACTCCACGCAGGACGGCCCGGGTGAAGACCGCGAGAGCCACGAGGCGCTGCAGCTGACCATCCCGCAGGTCGGCCGCGTTGAGCTGGCCAGCTCGCGCAGCGAGTCGGAGATCGACGAGGATCTGGCGCGCACGACGGCCACCGCCGAAGTGCTCGATGTCGACCTGCTCGACGGCACCATCACCGCCGACGTGTTGCGCGCCAAGGCCGTGGCCCGTGCCACCGAATTCGGTGCCGGCAGCTCGATCGAGGACTCGGTTATCGAAGGGCTGCGCATTAACGGCGAGCCCGTCGAGGTCAGCCGTGCCGGTGAAACCATCCGCATCCCCGGTGTCGGCACGCTGCACATCATGGAGGAGCGCGAGAGCCGCGACCTGCAGGCCAACCCGCGCACCGCCAGCACCACCGTCAACCTGCTGCGTCTGGAGCTGACCGCCGAAGGGCTGGACCTGCAGGGCGAGATCATCATTGGCCACGCCCAGGCGCAGGCCAGCTTCCCGCGCAACGCTTGCTCGGAGCCGCTGAACTACAAGGTCAGCGCCGATGCGGCCGTCGTGCATACCCAGGAAGAGATTCTGCAAACCGAGACGTGGACCGCCCGCAGCGGCCCGATCCCGACCGACGGCGGCGACTCCTCGCGCGTCGTGGTGGACACGCAGATTCCCGAAGGTGAAGGCAGCTTCGACACCGGCTTCAGCCAGGCCGAGGGTGACTTCGACGGCCAAACGGCCTTTGGCTACGCCCTCGCGCAGGTCCAGGAGCTGGAGCTCTTTGGCGGCGAGATCGTCGCCGACAAGGTCGTCGCCCGCACCCGCACCGAAGCCACGCAGGACGGCATCAGCAGCGACACCTCCGGGTCCCTGCTGCTGAATGCGCAGATCGCGGGCACCGACGTGTGCCGGGCGCTGGGTCTGGAGTCGCTGTGCACGCCCGAGCCGAACACCGCCTTCCCGGCGAACATCCCCGGCGTGTTGCAGATCGTGCTGAATGCGCAGAGTGGCTGTGCCCCGGGCGACGTCGAGTGCAACGTGTGCATGATCGAGGTGACGCTGGGCGAGCCCAATGCGCCCACCGGCCAGATCTGTGTTGCCGAGGCCCACTCGGACGCGCAGCTGCTGGCACCGCCGGCGGACGGCAACACCCCGCCGGAACCGGACCTGGTCGTGCTGCCCGACAGTGGCGAAGCCCCGCTGGACGTCGAGTTCGACGGCAGCGCTTCGGTCGACGCCGATGGCGATGCGATCACCGAGTTCCGTTTCGATCCCGGTGACGGCAGTGCCCCGATCTTCGCGGCCACCGCGACGGTCAACCACCGCTACGAGATCGAAGGCAACTACACCGCCACGCTGGAAGTCCGCGACGAGCGCGGCCTGCGCAGCGATGCGGCTGCCGAGGTCCTGGTGACGGTGACGGCTGCGGCCGGCGGCGGCAACGCCGGTGGCGGCAGCGGCCAGGACCCCGACGACGGCGGTAATGGTGACGGCGCTAACGGTGATGCCGGCGACGGCGACGCTGGTAACGGCAACGCTGGCAACGGCGATACCGGTAACGGCAACAACGGCGACGCTGGTAACGGCGACGACGGCAACAACGGTGACAACGGCAACAACGGCGAAGGGAATCAGCCGCCGCCGGCCAATGCCGATGTCGACGTGGATGTCGACGTGGATGTCGATGCCGATGGCGGCCACGACGGCGGCCACGAGGGCGGCCAAGACGACGGCAACGCCGACAGTGGCCAGGACCCGGCCGGCGAACCCGGCTTGCTGGGCCGTCTGCTCGGCCTCGTGAGCGGTGGCGGTACGGCTGAAGAGCAGCCGGCCTCGCCGCAGGGCAGCGATGCCCAGCCCACCCCCACGCCTGCACCGGGCGCCGCACCGCCGGCGAATGGTGGTGGCGAGCTCGAGGGCGACACCGGGACCGAAACTGGGACCGAAGGCGACACCGACACCGGCTCGACCGAGGGCGCTGCCGATGACGCCTCCGCGGATGCCGGCAACGACTCGGCCGCGCAGTCCGGCACGGACTCCAAGCCGGAGACCGTGACGGCGGAGCGTCAGAACGCCCCGAACGCCGCACCAGCCAGCAATGGCTCTGGCGGCGGTAGCGGTACGCTGGACCTGTGGTTGGCGCTGACGGCGCTGCTGCTGTTGACGCTGCGTACCTGGCAGGCGCGCGCCCGCGTTTAAGCGTGGCCGGCGCGCATGCCGCGCCGCCCCGCCTCTACCAAGCCCCGGCCTCGGCCGGGGCTTTTTTTTTGCCTCCGGCCCGCGGCCCGCGCGCCGCGCGCGGCGTCGCCGGCCTGGCCCTCGGACGTGGCCCCCAGGCACGCGGCGCGCGGCCCGCCTGCCGGCCATGGGGGCGGCGAAAACGCGGCCAGGCGCGGTGGAGAAAAGGGGGTCAGGTGGGTACCATGGGGGAAGGGTATGTGCGAGAACGCCACGACCGGGGACGCGTCGTAGGCGAGGCGGTCAAAGTGCCGCCGCGATGACAATCGAGGAGTGTGTGAGCCAGCCGCCGAGCCACATTGAAGTCGCCGACGCTCAGCAAGACGCGATTGCGCAACTCAGCGTGCGCGCGCTGCAGGGCCTGCCGCTTGACGACATTCTGCAGCTAGCCGTGGATCAGGCCGGTGTCGCGCTGGGCGCCGTGGGCTGTTCGCTGTATCTGCTCGAGGATGGCCTGCTGCGGCGCAAGGCCAGCAGCACGTCGCTACCCGAGCGCGACGAGGGGGCGGCGCAGCCCCTGGAAACCGCCAGCCAGCCCTATGGCTGGATCCAGCTGGACCTGCCCGAATTGCTGCATGGCTCGGAAAATCGGCCGGGCTGGCCGCCACTGCTCGCGGACGCCGGGCTGCCCTGGGTGCTGGTTGGTCGACTGGGCACGGCCGAGCAGCCGATGGGGCTGCTGCTGGTCGGTTATGCCGAAGAACCCGACGCCGATACCGCTGATGCGGAATTTCTGGCCGAATTTTGCGAGCTGCTGACGGCGGCGCTGCGCAATGCCCATATCACCCATGCGCTGCGCTTGAGCGAAGAGCGCATGGAGCTGGCCCGGGCCGCGGCGCGCATCGGCATCTTCGACTGGGATATCGACTCGGGGCGCATCTACTGGGATGCGATGACCCGTGAAATCTGGGGTGTGCCCCCGGACCTCGCCGTGACCTACGAGGACTTCGAGGCGGGCCTGCACCCGGACGATCGCGAGCGCACGCAGCGCGTTGTGGACGGCGTGCTCGGCGGCGGCCAGGACGGCATGCTGCGCATCGAGTATCGCGTCATCAACAAGGCCGACGGTCGCGAGCGCTGGGTCGAAGCCCGCGCCCGGACGCACTACGACAGCGAGGGCTGGGCCACGCGCATGGTCGGCACCATTCGCGACATCACCCAGCGCAAGCGCAACCAGCTTTCGCTGCGCCAGGCCGTGTCCAAGCTGGAGCGGGCCGATCGCCGCAAGGATGAGTTCCTGGCGGTGCTCGGGCACGAGCTGCGTAACCCGCTGGCGGCGCTGAGCGCCAGCCTGGAAATACTCAACGAGAACCTGCGCGACCCGGCCGAATTGATGGACATCATGACCGGCAGTGTCGCGTCGATGTCGCGGCTGCTCGACGAGCTGCTGGATATCACCCGCATCTCGCGCAACCGCATCGTGCTCAAGCGACGCAGCGTGCGCCTGGCCGAGCTGGTGCCGCTGGCCGCCGAAGCCGCGCGCAATCGCTGCGAGGAAGCGCCGCCGCCGCTGCACATCGACGTCGATCAGAGCTTGTGCGTCTACGCCGACCCCGAGCGGCTCAAGCAGATGCTGAGCAACCTGCTGGTCAACGCCAGCCAGGCGCAGGATGGCGATGGCGAGGTGCGGGTGCTGGCCAGCACGGCCGAGGGCATGATCCGCATCCGCGTCGAGGACGATGGTGTGGGTCTGGCGCCGGCCGAGCTGGAGCGGGTCTTCGAGGCCTTCTACCAGGTGCCGGTGCCGGCGCGCATGAACGTGGGCCTGGGCATCGGCCTGACCATCGTCAAGACGCTGGCCGCCCTGCACGGGGGCAGCATCAGCGCGCACAGTGACGGCCCCGGGAAGGGGGCCTGCTTCGAGCTGCTGCTGCCGGCGGCGCTGGAAGAGGCCGAGCCGGCTGAAGAACTGATCAGCGAGAAGGCCACGATCCCCAGCGGCCTGGAGCTGGTGGTGGTCGAGGACAACGACCACGTGGCGGGAACGATGTCGACGCTGCTGGAGGGCGCCGGCTGCGTGGTGCGCCTGGCCCGTTCCGGCGAAGAGGGCGTGCGCCTGGGCGAGGCCTTGCCGGCGGACGCGATGTTGATCGACCTGGGCCTGCCGGATATCTCCGGCTACGAGGTGGCCCGGCGGCTGCGCGCGGGGGGCTGTGAGAGCCTGCTGATTGCCGTGTCCGGCTACGGCCACGAAGCGGCGCGCAACGAGGCCCAGGCTTCGGGTTTCGATTTCCACCTGGCCAAGCCGGCGCGCAAGCAGGAGCTGGCCCGCATCCTGTCGCGATTGCGGCCCGAAGAGGCGAACTAGGCGGCCCGAAGGGGCGAGCTGGGGTTCAAGGCGCCGGCTGTTGCGGCGCTTCGCGGCGAGCGGCGGCGCGGCCGCCCGGCATTGCCGTCGCGATCAGGCGGCCGTGTGGCCCTGATCGGCGTCGAAGCTTTCGTTTTCCGCGGCCAGCAGCTGCTGCATGGCGGCCACCACCTCGGTGCGGCGGCGCATGCCCAGGTGGCGCAGGATGGCCGTAACATGATTCTTCACGGTGCCTTCCGACAGGCCCAGGTCATAGCCGATCTGCTTGTTCAGCTTGCCTTCCGCCAGGCCGTACAGGATGCGCCGCTTTTGCGGCGTCAGCGCCGTGACCTTCTGCGCCAGGCGCTCCTGGGCATCCGGCGGCACATTGCTGGGGTCGAACTTGGGCCGGTAACTGCCGCCCTCGACCACCGTCTGCAGGGCCGCCAGCAGGGGCTCCAGCGCCAGCGACTTGGGGATGTAGGAATGCGCGCCCAGGTCGATGGCCTTGCGCACCGTACCGGCGTCCTCGTGGCCGGAGATCACCGCGACCCGTGTTTCCGGGTAGTGGTAGCGCACGAAGGCCAGCGCGGACATGCCCTCGGCGCCCGGGATCGACAGATCGAGCAGGATCAGGTCGGTACGCGGGTTGGCCTCCAGGTGGCGCTTGAGTTCATCGAAGGACGAGGACTCGGTCACGCTGATGCGCTCGGTCACGCGCGACAGCAGCTGCTTCAGCGCTTCCTTGAATACCGGGTGGTCTTCGACAATCGCGATACTGAACATCGGTTCCTATCCTCCCTGCGGGTCCGGCTGCGCCTGATGCGAGCGGCCGCGGCCCGCTGTCGCCACCATCATCGCAGTGTAACCGAGGGGCCGGGGCTTGTGGCCGCGAGTTGCGGCAGCAGGGCACGCATCCGCGCCTCCGACTCCGCGCAGGCCGTCTCGAATTCGCCCAGCAACTCACCCAGGCGGCCGCGGCCCAGCCGCTGGCAGCGCCCCTCCAGGCGCTGGCACAGGTCGCTGAGCGCGTCCTCGCCGTAAAAGCGGCTGCTGGACTTGGTGGAATGAAACACCCGGCGCAGCTCGCGCACGTCGCCGCGGGCCGCCGCGTTGCGGGCGGTGCGTAACTGCTCGGGCAGGTCGTCCGCATAGGTTTGCAGCATGCTGGCCAGGGCGGCCGTGCCCAGCTCGGCGCCCAGCTTGTGCAGGACCTCCGGCGCCTCCTGCGGCAGGCCGGTCCCGCCTGGCGCGGCGGCCGGCTGCGGCGGCTCCGCGTCCCGGTCCTCGCCGCGGGCCCGCTGCAGCGCCTGCTGCAAGGCCTCCCGGCCGACTGGCTTCATCAGGTAATCGTCCATCAGGCCGCTGTCGCGCAGCCGCGAGTCGTCCTGGGCGGGGTCGGCGGACAGCGCGATGATGTAGGGCCGGCCCCCGGGCCAGCGGCGGTCGTGGATTTCCTTGGCGGCCGTGATGCCGTCCATGACCGGCATGTTGATGTCCATCAACACCACGTCGGCCGGCCGCTCATCCAGCTGCTGCAGCGCCTGCTGGCCGTGCTCGGCCAGCCGCACCTCCACCCCCAGGCTCTGCAGCATCAGCGAGACCACCTGCTGGTTGGGCTTGTTGTCCTCGACCAGCAGCACCCGCTGCGCCGGGCCGTCGCGCGCCTCCAGCCCGCGCTTGTCGAAGCCGGGCCAGAGCCAGCGCATCATCCGTGCGAAGCGGTCACCATCGCGCCGTGGCTGGCCCTCACCCAGGCCCAGGGCCGCCTGGAGCGTGGCCCGCAGCGCCGCCCGTCGCAGCGGCTTGCTGTACCGCTCGCGATAGTCCTGCGGGCAGCTGCTGGCATCGCCCATGCCGGTGCCCAGCAGCAGCACGCAGTCGCCGGCGCGGCCGCTGCCGCGCAGCTCGCCGGCCAGCTCCTCGCAGTCCATGTCCGGCAACTGCTGGTCGATCAGCGCGAGGGCGAAGCCTTCGCCACGGCCAAAGAGGGTCAGCACGTCCTCGCCGGATTCGGCACAGACGACGGTGGCGCCCCAGCCCCGCAACAGCCCCTGCAGCCGCTGCCGCGTCAGCGGCTGGCGTTCGGCGACCAGCACGCGCCGGCCCGCAAGGAAGCGCCGCTGCGCTTCCTCCTCCGGCGAGGGCGGCGAGGCCGCCTCGCGTGCGGGGAGTTCCAGGTAAAAGGCCGAGCCCTCGCCCATCTCGCTGCTGCCCCAGACGCGGCCGCCCATCAGCTCGGCCAGGTGGCGGCTGATGGCCAGCCCCAGGCCGGCCCCGTCGGTGCGTTCGCCGCCGGCGAGCTGGCTGAAGCGCTGGAACAGCTGGCGCAACTGCTGCTCGGGGATGCCGGGGCCGTCGTCGCGCACGCAGAAACGGATGAAAGCCTGCCCATCCGGCGCCGGGTGCCGCGTGATGCGCACCTCGATCTGACCGCCGCGGCCATGCTTGATGGCGTTCTGCAGGTAGTTCAACAGGATCTGGCGTACGCGCCAGCCGTCGCCGAGCAGTTGTGCGGGCACGCCATCGCCGATGTCATAAGCGACCTCCACGCCCTGCTGCTGGGACTGGAAGGCCGTCAGCGTCACCGCGTCCTCGACACAGTCGGTGATGTCGAAGGGCTCGTCGTTGACGGTGATCTCGCCGGCTTCGATCTTGCTGAAGTCGAGCACGTCGCGCACCAGGTGCAGCAGTTGCTGGCCGCTGTGTTCGACCAGGTGCAGCCACTCGCGCTGCTCGCGGTTCAGTTCGGTCTCGCCAAGCAACTCGATCATGCCCAGCACCGCGTTCAGCGGCGTGCGGATCTCGTGCGAAATATTGGCGATGAAGGCCGAGCGGTTGCTGGCCGCCGCCAGGGCCTGGCCACGGGCCTCGTCCAGTTCGCGGTTCTTGCGCTCCAGCTCGCGGTTGGCCTCGGCCAGCGTGCGCGCCTCCGCGCTCACCGCGTCGGCGCGGGCGGTCTCCGCGGCGTGCGTCGGCGTGGGCGCCGGGCCGGTGGCGGTGCGGGCTTGCCCCAGGCCGTACTGGCTGGCGGCGCTGGCCGCCGCCTGCTCGGCTGCTTGCAGGCGGCGCTGCAGATGGCCGCGCAGGCGCGCCGCCAGCTCCGCCCCGGCGACTGCGGCGGGCAGCACATCGCTGGCGCCGGCGGCGAAGAGCGCCTCCCAGGGCGGGGGCGTATCCGGCCACAGCACCACGACCGGAAGGCTTTGCAGCAAGGCGGCGTCGCGCACGTGGGCCAGCAGCTCCTGTGCCTGCGCGGCCAGCGCGGGGCCCAGGAGCAGCAGCGCGGCCGGGCCACGGGCCAGCGCCGCACGCAGCGCCGCCCCGTCGGCACAGGTCTCCAGGCCCTCGCTCAGCGGCCCCAGGTCACGGGCCAGCGTGGCCGCCGACTCGGCCCCGAGGCCGCAGCAGAGCAAGCGCGCCGGCGCCTCGTCGGCCAGCCCGGGCATGGCCTCGTCGCCGGCCTCGTCGCCTGCGTTGGCTTCTGCGTCGTCCTCGGCGCCGTCCGCCGCGGCTGGCGGGGCCGGTGGCTCCGGCAGCAGGCCGCGCACGGCGTCCAGCAGCGCTTGCGCATCGGGGTCGCCCGGCAGGACATGGCATGAGGCGGCCGGCGCGGCGTCCTGGTCGGGCGCGTCGATTCCACCCAGCAGCAGGCAGGGCAGGCCGCGGTGGCCGGCGGCCGTGAGCAGGTCCGGGTCGTCCTCCTCGCCGCGCAGGCTGCGGGCATCGCCGATCAGCAGGGCCGTCTGCTCGGCGCCGAGGATCTGCGCCGCCGCCTCAACGTCCGCGCAGGCCGCGACCGGCCACCCGGCTCGGGCCAGGGTGGAGGCGAAGGCCTCGCGACGCTCGGCGTCGCGCAGCGCGATCAGAATGCCGTGCATATCGGCATCCTAAGCCGCGGCGCACGCAGGCCAAAGCCCGGCCGTCGCCGGATCGTGTGCCTGCTTCCCTCCATATGGGCCCGGTCGACAAAACGGAGCGCCATCTGACGCGCCTGCGCCGCGGCAAACAACATGACCTTGGTCATGCCGCGCCGGCTTTGCAGTGGGGTCATGGGCTTGCGCCGCCGCCGCGGCCGTGGCCACGGGGCCCGGGGCGGCGGAATCGGCCGCCTCCGCGCAGCTTTGCGGGCGCTGTGTTGCGTTGGCGCGACAGCGCTTTGCCGCCGCTGCGGTGCGCCATGCGGGGCCTGGGCGCCGTCTGTCGCGAATTGCACGCGCGGCCCGCGGCGCAGTTGTGGTCGAAAGCACACACTTTCGCGGCCGCCAGGCCCCTAACGCGGCCTTGTCGGGCCATGAGCGCCGCCGCGCGACCGCGAAAAACCCGGCATGACGGCATTTGCGCGGCATTGGCACGCCGGTTGCGACAGTCCAGTCAGCCCGAGAGGCACTGACACTTCCCCCCTAAGGAGTCTGTAATGCAACGCAATAACCGCTTCAAACTGAGTCCGATTGCCATCGCCATTGGTGCGCTGGGTTTCGCCGGTGCCGCCTTCGCTGAAGGCGACATGATGGATCCGCAAGCTGGTGGTGACGCCCAGACCTCGATGAGCGCGCCGACGATGGCCGACATCGATGCCAACGGCGACGGCCAGATCAGCAAGGACGAAGCCACCGCCGATGCCGGCGTGGATGCGGACTTCGGTGACCTGGATGTCAACGAAGACGGCGTGCTCGACGAGGGTGAATTCGCCCAGTTCGAGATCGAGGACGACCCGATCGACACCCCGGAAAGCAGCGACGGCCTCGGCGTCGATAACGACGAGGCGCTGGACACCGAGGAAAGCCCGATCGACTACGGCTTCGACTACTAAGTCCTGCCCCGGCACACGGCCCCGCGTGGGTCGTGTGCCGCCCCCCAGTCAACAGGCGCTCCCGGAGTTCAGACGATTTCGCCCGGTCGTCGCTCCTGCTCCGGGAGCGCCACTTTGTTGAGCGACGCCCCCGGGCGTCGTTTTTTTTTGCCCCCAGGTTCTTCGAAGCGCGGCGGGGCGCGGCATTGCCGCATAGGGCCGGCCTGAGGGCCGAGCGCCGCGCCGTGCGCAGCGGCGTCCGGTCTCCCGCCCCAGCGCCGCCACGCAAAGTCGCGATTTCGGGGCGCAATGCCGGGTAGCCATCCAAGGCCGCGATCGAGGGTCGCGATACCGGGCTTCGGTAGCCGCCAGTGCGGATGGTTCGCGGCCCTGGATCCTGACACTGCTTCGTCACCCGGTATCGCGAGCCTGGCTCTTGGCCCTGGATTCCAGGTGCCGCGACTCGCTGCCGCCGTGCACGGGGCGTGGCCGCATCCGCGCGCGGGGCGGGCCGCACCCGCGGCATGTCGAAGGGGTTCGGGTTTGGGCTAGACCTGCCGTGCAGGGGCGCGATGGACGCCGCGATGTTCGGTGGCGGCACCAGGTGCCGTGCGGCCGCGCTACCCGCGCTGAGGATGGGCGGCGGGCTGCATACCCGGCGGCGCGACCTCGAAGCGAGGCCCGCACGGCAGAGCGACGGGCACAAAAAAGGCCGCGGCGGGGCTGGCCTCGCCGCGACCCAGGGGTCAACGGAAGCGGGGGTGGATCAGCCGTCGCCCTCGAACTTGACGCCTTCGCCGTCGTCATCCTGGTATTCGAAGGAGAAGCCGGAGTCCTCTTCCTGCTGGGCCGGCGCGCTGTTTTGCGCCCCCTCGCTGGGCTCACCCTGCGTGAACATGTAGATCCCGCCCGCGGCGAGGATCACGACGGCCAGAATGGCCACGATGGCGACATTGCTGTTGCCGCGGTTTTCGGTCTTGGTTTCCATAACGAACTCCTTGGGGTGTTTCGCGGTTGGGACCTCGGTTGAGGTCGCGACCGCTTGGGGTTGAAATCGGCAGGCGGGTCGCGGACGCCGTCGGCGCTCAGGACAGCCGCTCGGACTCGGCCCAGGTCGAGCGCGGCTGGACCTGCGCCTTTGCGCTCGTGGATTGCAGCGTGGTCGCGACGATCACGCCCACGGTTTTCCGGATCAGGCCCTGCAGCAGCGCATAGATGATCAGCGCGGCAATGAAGGACAGCATCACCTGGTGGTTCTCCATCGCCGGGTCCTGCAGCAGGCCGCGGAAGGGGTCGAGGAAGGGCGCGGAGACCCGGTCCAGGAATTGCTTGAAGGCATTGCCGTCGCGCGCGCCCAGGCCTTCCAGGGCGATTTGCAGCAGGATCAGCCCGTAGAGGGCGTAAAAGCCCAGATCGACAAAGCGCATCGTCGTGCGCACATGGCGCAGCACGCGGCTGCGCCCTGACCGTTGCGTAGACCCCTGCGGCGACGGCTGCGGCCGCGTGGGCGCATCGCTGTCGGCGTCGAAGGCTGTCGGGTTATGCGGTGTGTTGGCGTTCATAAGTCCTCCCAGGTGGACTTTCGGTTCGGGGCAGCAAGGGCCCAGGGCGTTTTCCTCACTTCCAGGGCAAACGCTGTGCCAATCCTTTATAAACAACGACTTAGAATGAAAACCCACGCTGCAAGCGCGGTCATTCGGGGGATAGTGTCTGCTAGGGCAGACGCTTTGCGCGTGAAAAGGCCGAGAGCGTTGTCAGCAGAACGATTCTTGTGTTGGCAGGTGGCGACTTTGGCGTTACCAGTCGCCGACAATGCGCGCCGTCATGGTGATCGGGCTTGCCGCAACGGCGTCGATCAGTCGTGCAGGGCGGCCTCGATGCGGGCGCGCGCGGCGCGGTCGATCTCGCTGTGGCAGGGCAGGGTCAGCAGGCGGCCAGCGAAGTCGCGCGCCGCCGTCAGCCCCGGTTGCGACAGCGCCTGCGGCATGTCGGCGAGGTCCGGCTGGGCGGCACCATACATGCGGGTGGCACCGATGCCGGCGGCCCGCAGCCGCGCCAGCGTGGCCACGGCATCGGTGGGGCTCGCGGCCAGGATCGGGTAGCGCAGCCAGGGCCCGGGCGCGTGGCACTGACGCGGCAGATCCACACAGCGGGAGGGCAGGCGCGGCCGCCACAGCGGCGGTGGCGTGGCCTGCCAGCGTGCCAGCGCCCCCGGCAGGGCGGCGGCGCGCGCGGCATCCAGCGGCGCGGGCGGTGCCAGCGGCCGATAGCGGGTCTGGCCCAGGCCCAGCGGCAAGCGCTCGAGCAGGCCATAAAGCAGCGGGTGGCGCAGCCGGTTGTAGGCGGCGGCGCGCAGCCGCAGGCCGCGCGCGTCGCCCGCTGGCGGCGCGCCGGGCAGCGCCGCGCGTGCCGCCTGGGCGAAGGCGGGGTCGGCGCTGAGCAGGGCGCCCCCACCCAGCAGGGTCAGCGGCTTGCCGCGGCCAAAGCTGAGCACGGTGGCCTGCACGCCGGGGGGCGGGGCCTGCGGCTGCAAGGCCAGCGCCTGGGCGCTGTCCTCGATCAGGCTCACGGCGCCGGGCAGCAGGCTGCGCAGCCCCGGCAGATCTTCCGGAATGCCGCAAAAATGCGCCGCGATGACGGCCACGGTGTCGGGGCTGAGCAAGGCGCGCACCGCCTGCAGGCTCATGCGCGGCGATTCGGCGCGCAGGTCGGCCAGGCGGGGCCGCGCGCCGACCGCGTACACGGCGGCGACCAGATGCGGGCAGCCATAGGCTGGCAGGATCACCTCCGGGCGGCGGCTGTCATGCCGGGCCAGCGCGGCGCGCAGCGCCAGCTGCAATGCGCTGCTGCCGCTGTCGGTCAGCAGCACCGCCTGCGCCGGGTAGAGCGCGCCCAGGCCGGTGTGGCCGGCCACGGTGGACAGCCGGCAGGGCTCGCCCGCCGGCGGCGTCATGCGCCAGAGCATGCTTGCGCCCGCCGTGGCTTAGCGCCGTGAGGGCTGCCAGGTCACCATCGTCTGGCCGCGGGCCAGCGAGACGGCGGCATTGGCCAGCGCCAGGTTCACCTGAGTGAAGTAATAGGGCAGCCGGGCGCTGCCGGGCAGCTTGCGGGTCAGCGCGCCCAGCGCGGCCAGCGCCAGGAAGGCCAGCTCGCCGCAGAAGACCAGGGTCGCGAAGGCCGAACCGCCGGCCATCATCGCGCCGCTGAGCAGCAGCGTGGCCAGCATGAACCAGGGCACCGCCCAGCGCATGATCTTGTGGCTGAACAGCTGGAAGGCGAACAGGCCGTAGCGGCGCGGCGAGAGGAAGTCGGGGTGGCGGCGCAGCGCCGTCATGCCGCGCAGGGCCGTGCGGTGCTTGCGCGCGTACTCGCGGCGCTCGTCGGCGATGCTGGGGTAATAGCCCAGGATGTCCGGCGCACTGATCGCGCGCAGGCCATGGCGTGCGCAGGCCATCGCGGTGTTGAAGTCGCTCGGAGCGGCGATGTCCCACTCGGTCTCGCAAATCTCGCGGCGGGCGGCGAAATAGGAGCCGGACAGGCCGACCAAGCCCGCGGCCCGCGACTCCAGCCCGCGCAGCCACATTTCATAGCGCACATAGGCGCCTTCGCCCTGCACCCGGCCGTCGGCGCCCAGGCAGCGGTCTTCGCTGGACACCGCGCCGATCTGCGGGTTGGTGAAATAGCGCACAAGCCGCAGCAGGCTGTCGCGGCCGATGCGGGTGGCGACATCGGTAAAGACCAGGATTTCGCCCTGCGCGGCGCGGATGCCCAGCAGCTGGGCGTGCTCCTTGCCGCGGCGCTCGGTCGCGCGCACCAAGCGCACGCCCTGATCGGCGTAGCGGCCGACGATGGTGTCGGTGGCGTCGTCGGAGGCATCCGAGCAGACCATCAGCTCGAGCCGCTCGGCAGGGTAATCCAGTGCCAGCGTATCCTCGATCTTCGCGGCGATCCGCTCTTCTTCGTTATAAGCGGTGATGATGACGCTGAGCCGCGGCAGCTCGGCCGGCTCCTCGCCCTGCGGGGGCGGGTGCCGCAGCAGCGCCCGCAGCAGCAGCGGGTACAAAAAGTAGCTATAGCCGCAACCGATCAACAGCAGTAGCAACAGGATGGTCATGGGCGCAACTCCGAGGGCCTCGGATCAGGAAGGTGCCGCCACGATCCCGGCAGCCGCCCCGGGCGCGCAACAACCCGTGCGTCTAGTCGTGCATCTGGTCTCCGGCGACCTGTGGGCGGGCGCCGAGCAGCAGGTCTACGGGCTCTGCCGGGCGCAGGCGGCGGTGCCTGGCTGGCGGGTGCGGGCCATCGTCTGCAACCGCGGCGCGCTGGCCGAACGGCTGGCCGCCGCCGGCATCGAAGTCCGCCTGCTGGACGAGCTCGTTTTGAGCGCGCCGGCCCTGCTGCGGGCCATCCATCGCTGCCTGCGCGACTGGCGGCCGCAGGTGCTGCATACGCACCGCTATAAGGAGAACATCCTGGGCGCGCTGGCGGCGAAGGCAGCCGGCGTGCCGCTGTGCCTGCGGACCGTGCACGGCGATGTCGAGCAGTCGCCGGGCCGCTGGGACTGGCGCCGCCTGCGCCTGTGGCTGGACCGCTGGGTGGGCGAGCGCCTGCAGCAGGGCTGCGTGGCGGTCAGCGCGGATCTGGCGCAGCGGCTGCGCGCGCAAGGCTGGCGGGCGCCACGGGTCATCGAGAACGCCATCGACGTCGCGGCGGTGCGCGAGGCCGCGCAGGCGCCGACGCCGGCGGCCGACGCAGCCGCGGGTGCCGCAATCTTTCTGGGCCGTCTGGCGCCGGTCAAGCGGCCGGATCGCGTGCTGGCCCTGGCCGCCGCGCTGCCCGAGCAGCGCTTCGTGCTGGTGGGCGATGGCGCGTTGCGCGAGGAGTTGCAGGCGCAGGTGCGGCGGGATGGCCTGAGCAATGTGCATTTCGCCGGCTTCCAGGAGCGCCCAGCGGCCTGGCTGGGCCGCGCGCGGGTGCTGCTGCTGACCTCGCGCCACGAGGGGCTGCCGACCGCGGTGCTTGAGGCCATGGCGCTGCGCGTGCCGGTGCTGGCCCAGGCCGTGGGCGGCGTGCCCGAGGTGCTGGAGCAGGGGGCCGCGGGCTGGTTGCTGCCGGCCGGGTCCGAGGCGGCTGCCGCGCAGGCCCCGCTGCGTGAGATTCTGGCCGGTGGCGCGGCCGTCGAGGCCCGCGTGGAGCGGGCTGCGCAGCGCGTCGTACGGGCCTATGACCTGCCCCGTCAGGCCGCGGAATATCTCAGTCTGTACAAGGACTTGTCGCGCTTCTGAGACAGCGGTGACCTTCGGCATACGGGATTGAGGGGGCCGCGAGCAGGCGCGCAGCATGGTGCCCAAGCCTGAACCGAGTCCGTGGCCGTGGAGCCCAACAACGCCTTCCCCTCGAAGCCCATTGCGCGCCGGCCGCGGCCTGCCGCGACGGCACCTGCGACCTGCGCCGCGCGAGTCCGCGCCGCGGCCCGAGTGCCCGTGCTCGGGCTGGTGTTGGGCCTGGCCGCCTGCGGCGGCGACGCCGACGAGCCTGCGGCCGTCTCACTGACGCCCACGCCGGCCGCCACCCGTGCCGCACAGGCGCCCGCGCCCAAGCCGACCCTGATCGTCGAGTGGCAGCACCCGGCGCCGAGCACCAAGGCCGGCACCAAGGCCGAGAACGAGCTGATCGCCTACCACGTCTATGTGCTGGGCCCGGGCAACAAGGTCTCGGAGCGCTTTGAACTGCCGCCGACCCAATCCCAGCTCAAGCTCAAAGGCATCCCCTACCCGGGTGATTACCGCGTGTGCGTGAGCGCCGTCAGCGCCGGTGGCGGCGAGGGCCCCTGCAGCCCCGTCCAGCACCTGGCGCTGGGCCCCAATGCCGACAGCGACGCCGCAGGCGCGGGTCGCTAGGAGTACCCCATGTCTTCCCGCATTCTGCTACTGACCGCCATCGGCCTCGCGCTGATCGGCACCCTGGGTATCACCAGCCCCTTCCAGGCCGAGCCGACCCAGACCTACTGGGTCGATGCCGGCCACCCCGCCGCCAGCGATGGCAATGCCGGCACCGAATCCGAGCCTTGGCGCACCATCCAGCACGCCGCCGATGTGCTGCAGCCTGGCGAGCAGGTGCTGGTCAAGAGCGGCGTCTACACCGAGCTCTACCAGGGCACGCCGAACACCCAGGTGGCCGGCATCAAGCCGCAGGAGTCCGGCACGCCCAGCGCGCCGATCATCTTCGCCGCGGCCCCCGGCCACACGCCCGTCATCGACCAGCTGGGCCAGGGCACGGGCTTCTACATCTTCAAGCGCAACCACATCGTCATTCAGGGTTTTGAGATCCGCAATGTCGAGATGGCCGGCATCTGGACGGCCGTCGATGGCGCCCGCGATATCACGCTGCTGGACAACAACATCCACGACGTGGACGGCCCGCGCGGCAGCAACACCGGCGCCATCAAGCTCGATGGCTGCCAGGATTGCACCGTGCAGCGCAACTGGCTGCACAAGGTCCGCGTCGGTGGCGAGCGCGAGCTGAACAGCGCCGGGCTGCACAGCTTCGACATGGAGAACACGCTGATCGCCGACAACCTGATCAACGATGTGCACGCCGGCATTTACCACAAGCGCTCCAGCGGCGGCCCGGGGGCGCAGATCACGCGCAACCTGCTGCGCGACACCAATATCGGCGTGCTCTATTCGGTGGCCGGCGGCGGCGACCCCGCGCACCGCAATGCGCTGGTCAGCGAGAACGAATTCGTGCAGTGCGGCCGCGGCATCGTGGCCACGGTGCACGAGACCGAAGAGCCGAGCCGTGACCTGATGATCCGCAACAACGCCTTCATCGACTGCCGCGAGGGCATCAGCCTGCTCGGCGTGGATGATGTGACGCTGCTGAACAACATCTTCCGCGTTGACGAGGCGGCCATCGTCACCATCGGCGACGAGCGCCGACCGGTGCGCATCAGCCGCTCCGACTTCAACATGTTTGATGGCGCCGTGGTCTTCATCAGCAACCGCTTTGCCGACAACGAGCGCCGCTATCAGGGCCTGCGTAGCTGGCGCCGCGACATGGGCTTTGACCAGCAGAGCCTGGAGGAGGAGGTCGAGTTTCGCGCCACCTCCGCCGAGCAGAGCTGGCTGGAGCTGAGCTCCCCGGCGCTGGGCGCCGGCGAGGCTGGCCTGAACATCGGCCCGCATCCGGTTGAGGAGCAGGTGCTGGGCCCCTCGAGTTTCGTCGCACCGCCGGCGCCGCTGGGCCTGCAGCTCAGCACCGACTGGCGCTAGCGCCCCGCAAACGTGGCAGGCCACCGCACCTGCACGCCCCATCCCCCCCGCATCGCCGCCGCGCCCTCCCCACCGGGCCGGCGGCGATTTTTTTGGGTTTCGGCCGGTCGCCGCATCGACCCGGCGCCCGCGGGCGGGGCCTTGACCGGCCCGCGCCATCGGCGGGAAGCCTGCGCCCCGGCGCGGGCCCGCCGCAGGCGCGCGGGCGCCCAGGCAGCGCCGCGCCGCGCCGCCGGACAACATGCGCGGGTGAGCATCAATGTCGCCGCCGGCGCATAAGCGAGCTGCGTGGAGGACCTGGGTCGGGGCGGGGATGAGGGCCGCGACCGGGGCCGCGATCGGGGCTGGCAATGCGGCCCGACGCGGCTTTCGACCGGAATTTGGACCGGATGCCTGTGTGGCGGCGCCGGCACCGCGGTGAGCGGGGCGAGCGCGGCACCCGGGGCCGCGGGGTTGCGTATGCGGCGACGGCTTGCCAGCCGGCCCGGCTCGATTCAAGCCGCGGCGATGACAATCTCGCAGCCGCGAAGCTGACCACGACGCTGCGCGGACACTCGCGCCGCCGCGACGAATGTCACGCCGCGGCGACGAAAATCACGCTGCGGCGCCGGCATTCACGCCGCGGCGCTGGCAATTACGCCGCAGCGCTGGCTTTGCGCGTGCGCTTGCCGCGGGTGCCGGCCAGCAGCCGGCGGGGCAGGGCGGCGAAGCGCGCGCCCAGGTACACATAGCACAGCCAGGCGTGCTGCAGCCGCTCGCGCAGACCGGCGCCATCGCGCTTGTACAGCGACAGGGCCAGGCACAGCGCCGCCAGCATCGCGACCAGGGCCGCGCTCAGATAGAACTGCCCGCCCGCCAGGCTCAGCAGCACCGCGAGCTGCAGCCCGGCCCAGAGCAGGCTGGCCAGCGCGACCTTGGAACCGGCCAGCGTTTGCCAGTCGCGCATGTCGCCCAGGCCATGCCAGCACTCGCGGCGGGCGAAGTCGCGCAGCGTCGGTGGGAAGCCGGTATCCACGGCGGCCAGTTCGCGGCGGATCTGCAGGCGGGCGCCGGCGGCGCGGCCGCGCTCGCAAAAGTCGACGTCCTCGCCGGTGTCCAGCGCCTCGTCAAAGCCGCCGATGCGGTCAAAAACCAGGCGCGTGGTGATCAGGTGGCTGCTGACCAGGTACTTCAGCGGCTTGTCGCAGAGCGGCTTGAACCACACGCGCTCGATCCACGAGCCGCCGGAGGGCTGGCCGCGGCAGCCGGTGAGCTGCATGGGCTCCTCACGCAGCGTGCTGGCCAGCGCGTCGGCCTGCTCGGCCCACTGCGGCGTGATGCGCACGTCGGCATCCAGAAAGACCAGGATCGGCGCGCGGGATTCGCGCACGGCCGCGTTGCGCAGCCCGCCGATGTTCAGGTCCGGGCGGTGCAGCAGCTTGGCGCCGGCCTTGCGGGCGATGCCCTGGGTGCCGTCGGTCGAGCCGTTGTCGGCAACCAGCACCTCATAGCGCTGCGCCGGCAACAGTTTCAGGCTGTCGAGCAGGGCCGGCAGATTCGCCGCCTCCTGGTAGGCCGGAACGACGAAGGAGAAATCGGGGCGGGGTTCAGACATGTATCAGGCGGCGCAGCCAGCTGCGCAGTTCGAACCAGAAGGGGGCGGCGTCGTCCGGGCGACGCACTTCGTTGATGACCTGCGGGCCGCCGCCGGCGAGGAAGACGCGCAGCGCCTGCCAGCGCGCGCGCAGGCCGGAGTCGTGGCGCAGGCGCAGGTAGAGATGATCCAGGTCGCCCAGCCACCAGCGCTCGCGCAGGCCAACGCGGTAGCCCAGCTCGTGCGGGGCCGGCGTGCGGCCCTGGCTCATGGCCCAGAGCAACCGGGGGAAATCGACCCCGGCATCGATGGCCAGCTGCAGGGAGCCCCAGAAGCGGCCGTTGACCTCCATCAGGCAATAGCGGCCCGCGTCGTCGAGCTTGAACTCGAACATGGCCACGCCATGCCAGCCCACGGCCGCCACCAGCTTGCGCACGGCGGCGCCGACCTCGGCCGGCACGGGCGCGCTTTCGCAGAGCACGCTGACGCCGCCGCTGGGCGGTTTTTCGCGCAGGCGGCGGTGGGCGAACTGCGCCAGCACCTCGCCGTGCCGGCAAAGCACGAACACGCCGCGGCCTTCGCCGCGCAGCACGCGCTGCAGGAGCACGCCGCCCGGCGGCCACTCCTCGCGGGCGAAGTCGCTCAGCGCCGCGGGCGAGGCCACGCGCCGCACCTTGTGGCTGCGCAGGCGGTTATCGACCAGCGTGGCCGAGCGCACCGGCTTGACGATCAGCGGGTAGCCGGCCTCCTCGGCCAGCGCGCAGAGATCCTCGCGCTCGCGGGCATGCCAGCTGGGTGGGGCATCCAGGCCGCACTGGCGACCCAGCTCCAGCGCCTGCCCCTTGTCCACCAGTTGCGCGTGCACCCGCGCCGCGGGCAGCGGCAGCGGCACGCGGCCGCGGTCGACGTGGGTCAGCAGCGCCGTGACGCTGGGGTCGGTGACCGGAATCACCAGCGCGTAGTCGTGCTGCCGGCACAGCGCCTCGACCGCCGCAGCAAAGCCCGCGGCGTCCTGCGCCGGGGCCGGCAGCGTGTGGGTGTGCGCGGCATGGCGCGAGCGGCTGGCCAGGCAGGGCTCGGCGGCGGCGCCCACGTCGACCCGCAGGCCGGCGGCGCCAAGCGAGCGGGTGACGGCCAGCGCGCTGCGCTGCTCGCCGTCCAGAACCAGGACACGGGGCTCAGTCATCGTGGCGGTACAGGTCCATGTAGGCCTCGAACATCGCGTTCAGGCTGAAGCGCTCGCGGGCGCGCTCGCGGCCCTTGCGCGCCAGGCTGTCCGCCAGCGCCGGCTCCTCGAGCAGCCGGCCCAGCGCGGCGGCCAGCGCGGTGGCATCGGCCGGGGGCACCAGCAGCGCGGTGTCGTGCGCGCTGGCGATTTCGGGGATGCCGCCGGCGGCGCTGGCGACGATAGGCTTGCCGGCCGCCATGGCCTCGATCAGCGCCAGGGGCATGCCCTCGGAGAGCGAGGGCATCGCGTAGAGGTCGAAGGCCTGCAGCAGCGCGGGCACGTCCTCGCGAAAGCCCAGCAGGTGCAACGCATCGGCCACGCCGTGTTGCTGTGCCAGCGCGCGCAGCGGCGCCTCCTCGGGCCCGCGGCCGGCAATGGCCACCGCGACCTTGTGGCCGCGCTGGCGCAGCTGGGCCAGCGCCTGCACCAGGTAGGCATGGCCCTTGACCGTGTACAGGTTGCCGGTGGCGCCGATCAGCGTGGTGTCCGGCGCCAGGCCCAGCTCGGCGCGCAGCCGCGCGCGGGCCTGCGGGGCGGGGGCGTGGGCCGCCGTGTCCAGGCCATTGGGCACCACCGCGATGCGCTCGCGGTCCACCCCGAGGGTCACGGCCAGGTGCTCGCGGGTATGGCAGGACACCGCCACCATTTGCGCGCCGAAGGCCACGGCGCGGTAGGCCATGCGCCGGCGCCACTTGTCCGGGTAATAGTTGTTGCCGTGCACGGTGGCGATGCAGCGGGCGCCGGCCAGGCGCGCGACCAGGCTGCCCGCACAGTTCATCGCGAACTCGTGCGCGTGAATGACATCGATGCCGCGGCGGCGCACCTCGCGGGCCGTGCGCCAGGCCCAGCCCACATCCATGCGGCCGGGCTCGGGCAGGATCCAGGGCTCGATGCCCTCCTCGCGCAGGGCATCGGCCAGCCAGCCCTCGCGCAGCAGGCCGACCTCGACTGGAATGTCATGCGCCCGGGCGCAGCGACTGAGGTTGCGCAGCACGTTTTCGGCGCCGCCGGGGCCGCCGGTCTCGATCAGCTGCAGCAGCCGTCGCGGCCGGGCCGGCGCGGCTGTGTCACCATCGCGGCGCGGCGTGTTGGTCGCAGTCTTGGAGTGCAACGATGCAGGCCCTGCGGGCACGAATTCGGGATGATTTTGGGGGCTGGCGACCATGGCTCAGGCTCCTGGGCTGGACGCTGCTCGACCGCGTAGGCGGTCGCTTTGACGCGGAGCGGGCCGTGGATTTCGGCCGGGTCGAGCGGCTGGTGTTCTGTTGCAAGGGCAATATCTGTCGCAGCGCCTATGCGCACTGGCGCGCGCGCGAGCAGGGCTGGGCCACGGCGTCCTTCGGGCTGGATGCGCGCCCCGGCAAGCCGGCCAACCCGGCCGCCGTGGCCGCGGCGCAGCGACGCGGGCTGAGCCTGGATGCGCATGCGGCCTGCGATGCGCCGACGGCGCTGGCGCAGGCAGGGCCGGGCGATCTGATCCTGGCGATGGAGCCGGGGCAGCTGCAAGCGCTGCGCGGCCGCAGCGCGGCGCAACTGAGCCTGCTGGGGCTGTGGCACCCCACGCGGCCACGGCCGCACCTGCAGGACCCCTATGGCCGGGGCCCTGGCTATTTCGACTTCTGTTTTGGCTATATCGACGCATGCCTCAGCGGGCTCGCTGCGCATGCAGCCGCGTCAGGCCGGCCTGCGCCGACCCCGACTGATTGAGCACCCGGCTGTAGAAGGCGCGCAGCCGCTCGAAATAGGCATCCAGCGTCAGTTCTTCCTCATAGCGGGCGCGGGCGCGCGCGCCCATGCGCTCACGCAGGCCCTCATCGGCCAGCAGTTCGCGCAGCGCGTCGGCCAGCTCGTCCACCGCGCCCGGGCCGACCAGCAGACCGTCGCGGCCGTCGTCGATCAGCGTGGGGATGCCGCCGACGCGGCTGCCGATGCGCGGCTTGCCCGCCGCCATGGCTTCGATCAGCACGCGGCCCATGGCCTCGCTGCGCGAGGGCAGCACGAACAGCGCCGATTGCGCCATTTGCGCCGGCATGTCGGCGCGTGGCACCGGGCCGACCAGGTCGATGCGCGGGTGGCCGTCGATGTCGGCCTCGATCTGCGCGCGGTCCGGGAACCAGCCCAGGATGCGAAGCCGCCACTCCGGGAAGTCGTCCGCGACGCGCTGGAAGGCGCGGATCAGCACGTCCACGCCCTTCAGCTGATAGGGAAAGCCGGCAAACAAAATGACGGGTCGCGAGGGGCCGGTGTAGAAGGCCTCGGTGTCGCAGAAATCCGGGAAGGCCTCGACGGTGGCCTTGCGGCAATCCGCCTCCAGCTCGCGCAGCTGGCCGGGGAAGAGCAGCTTGACGCCATCGGCGCGGCGCAGCACCTGGCGCATGATCTGCGGGTACAGGCGCTGCTTGGCCCGGCGCACGGCCGGGTGGCGGATGTCGGCGTAAATGTGCGGGTCGAGAAAGTCGCCGTTGACCTCGGTGACCAGCTTGGCGCCCAGTTCGCGCGCCAGGTAGGCGCCGAGCAGGCCGGACTTGAGCGGGTCGTAGGTCACGATCAGGTCGATGCCGCCGAGCTTTTCGGCCATGTGCCGGGCGAAGTCCACGCCCTGGCGGAAGTAGCGGATCGGGTTGCGCGTGTACTGGCCCGGCCGGTGCGCATAGGTGGCGACCGTGAAATCGCCCCAGCGCACGATCTCCTGGCGGTCGCCGGGGGCGAACACGCCGCCGCGGAAGTGCGCCGACAGCCGCTCCAGGCGGTTGCGGAAATTGTGCTCCAGGTCGTACTGCACGCCGGGGAACAGCAGCAGCACACGCGGCGTGTGGCCAGACGCGGAGGCAGGGCCCGTAGGGGCGCGGGGCGTGGTGGGGGTATCGGGGCTCATCGGATCAGACCGGCAGGTTCAGGCGGGCATAGAAGGCGTCGCGGTCGGCGCTGACGTCCTCATGCAGCGGAATGCGGCGCAGCGCATAGGGCGGGGTGCTGGCGGTGTTCCAGCCGTATTGCAGCGTGCAGGCCGCGCGGTAGTGCGCGCGGATCAGCGGCTCGGCGGCCGCGTCGGTGTCGCCATTGGGGTAACAGAACACGGCCGAGGGGCGCTTCAGGCGGGATTGCAGGTCGGCACAGGACTCGGCCAGTTCCTCGCGCCGCGCACCGGCATCCCGCAAGTGGGTCACGCGGCGGTGGCGGCGGGTATGCGAGCCAAAGCGGATCAGGCCGGTGTCTTCCATGGCCTGGACCTGGGCCCAGGACAGCAGGTCCGGGCGCCGGGCACCGGCGCCGCCGGGGCCGACCATCGCCGCGTCCAGCAGCGCGTCGATCTGCTGATCGCTGCGCTGCGATTTCAGCGTTTCGGTATAGCCGTCAATGGCGGCACGCTCCCAGCGCGGGGGGCTGGGCGGGCTCAGGCCATCGCCGCGCAGCGTGTCCAGCAGCCGCGCATGCGCCGGGTCGTCGGCGTCGTGCAGCGTGCGCGCGAGGCGCTCCGGCCAGAAGCTGCGCGGGGTGTCGATATAGCGGGTGACGAGGAATATGGTGGCGGGCGCATCGGCATCGACCAGCACCGGCAGCGCGTGCTCATAGCCATCGGCCCAGCCGTCGTCGAAGGTCAGCGCCACCGCGCGCTCGGGCAGCGACTCGCCCTGTTGCGCGCGCAGCAGCCAGTCGTCCAGATCGACCGGCGTGAATCCGGCCTCGCGCAGCCAGCGCAGCTGCGCGGCCAGCGTCTCCGGCCGCAGCTGCATGCCCGGCTGCAGCCAGGCGGTATCCGGGTGGCCCTGCGGCAGCACGCGGTGGTAGCACAGGACCGTCAGCGTTGGCCGTGAGGCCGGCCAGCGGTGGCGCCCCGCCAGGCTCAGCGTGCGGCGCAGCCCGCGCTTGACCAGTGCCCGGGCGCTCATGCGAAGGCCTCATCGCTGCGACCCAGCGCGCGCAGGCGCAGCCGGATGACGCGTTCGACGGCCAGCGTCCAGCCCACGAGCACCCAGGGGTAGGGGTAGAAATGCACGGTGAGAAACAGGCCGCCGGCCAAAAAGGCCCCCAGCGCCACCTGCAGGCCGCGCGACAGCGCGTCGAGGAACTCCAGCTCGGCGTCGCCCTGGCTGTCGCGGGCCGCGCGCGCGCAGCGCCGCTGGCGGCGCCACATCGACCACAGCAGCCAGGTCATCAGCACGCTGCCGACCAGGCCCAGTTCCGAGAGCACCGACACATAAAAGCTGTGTGCGGCGCGGCCGGCGTGCAGTTTCATTGTTTGCGGGTCGAACTCCGGCGATTGCCATTCGTACTCGGCCACGCGCCAGGGGTAGTTGCCGGCGCCCACGCCCAGCCAGGGGTTGTCCTGCCACATGCGATAGCCCATCTTCCAGGACCAGATGCGGTCCTGGCGGGTGCTGTCGCCGGTGTCGGAGATCGTTTCCATCTCGCTGACGTACTGATCGGGCAGGCTCAGCGCCGCGATGCCGGCGACCAGGCCCACCACCAGCAGGTAGCGCACCGGCCGCTTGGACAGCAGCACCACGCCGAGCAGCACGGCTACCGTGGTCACAAAACCGCCGCGCGAACCGGAGGCCACCACGGCGGCGATCATCAGCCCGGTGGCGGCGCCGTAGAGCAGCCGCTGGCGCAGTGGCGTGCCGGGCAACAGCGCGAAGTACATCGCGAAGGGCATCGCAAAGTTCACGCACAGCGCCAGGTCGTTTTCGTCGCCGAGGAAGGACCCGGGCCCGCGGCCCGCATGGGTCAGCGCATAGACCGACAGGCCGCAGTTGATCAGCAGGAAGAGGTCGAAGAAGCGCCGCAGCCGAAAGGCGTCGCTGAGCAGAAAGGAGGCCGGCAGCGCCGCGCACAGCAGGTACAGCGTCAGCGTCTTCGCGCTGGACACCGGCCAGAAGGTGTTGACGGCATACAGCGTCGACAGGGCCGTCAGGGCGAGTAGCGCGATGTACAGCTTGACCAGCCGGTCGCCTAGCACGCTCTTGTCGCCCTTGATGACCCAGGCGGCGGCCAGCGGCAGGGCCATCAGCATGCCCGGCTTGGCCGCGCCCAGCGCCGGCAGCAGATCCTGCGGGCGCATGAATTCGACGAAGAAATAGCCGCAATAGAGCAGGAACATCCAGCGCGGGCCGGACTCGATCAGGCCCGCGCTGCCGCCCGCGCTGGCGGCGCTCGCACGCGGCTGGCGGCGGCGCGGCTCAGCCGGCCGTTTGCGGATTGCGGAGTACGGCGATGCCTTCGCGTGCACGCTGGATTTCTTGAGGAAAAAGCCCGGCGATTAGAACAACATAGGCCGCCACCCCCACCAAAACGCTCGTGACCAACCGCATGAGACCGGGCGCCACGAACTGCTGCGCCGCCCACACCGCCAGCGCCATGCCGGCGCAGGTGGCCGCGGGCACCGCGATCGAGGCCACGAAGCGGCGCGGCGTGATGGCCAGGTCGGCGAACACGTCGCGCAGCAGCATGGTGTAGGGCAGCGGGTAGGCCAGCAGCCAGGCCAGCGCCACGCCGATCACGCCCCACTGCACGCCCAGGTAAAAGGCGGGTGGCAGCAACAGCAGGCAGGCCAAGTTGAAGACCACGATGCGGTTGGGCTGACCCCGTGCGATCAGGATCGGCGAGACCAGCATGCCGGACAGCCGCAGCAGGTTGACCAGGCACAGCAGCTGCAGCACCTGTGCGGCCGGCAGCCACTTGTCGGTCAGCAGCAGCACGATCAGGTCTTCGGCCACCAGCGCCAGGCCGATCAACGGCGGCGCGGCCAGCAGCAGCAGGTAGTGGTGCATGTCCAGGAACAGCTCGCGGGCCTCGTCGCGCGACTCCTTGATGCGCGACACCGCCGGCATGGCCACGCGGTTGAACAGCGTGCCGATCTTGTCCAGCGGAATCGTGGCGAACTGGGCGGCCATGTCGAAAAAGCCGGCGGCCTTCTCGCCCAGCGCCTTACCGATGACGAAGATGTCGGCGCGCATGTAGGTAAAGCGCATCAGCCGCGAGTTCATCAGCTTCCAGGCGAAGGCCAGCAGCGGCGCCACCTCCGGCCAGGAGAAGGCCAGCCGTGGCAGCCGCCCCAGGCGGTGCAGGTAGACCAGCGCCAGGATCGCGTTGCGCAGCAGAAAGGACAGGATCAGGCTCCACACGCCAAAGCCGGCAATCGCCAGCCCGATGGCGGCCGCCGCACCGAGCAGCTGGCCGATGGTTTCGGTGATCGCCGCGTAGCGGTAGTCGAGCTGCTGCATCGTCAGCGCGTAGGGCACCGAGCGCAGCGCCAGCAGGATCATGCCCAGGCCGGCCACGCGCAGCACGTCGCTCAGCTCGGCGTTGTCATAAAGCGCGCCGATCCACGGCGCCAGGCTCCACAACGCCGCGTAGATCACCACCGCGGCGCCGAGGTTGATGTAAAAGAGCCCGTCCTCCTGCCGGCGCGTGCTGCGCGAACGCTGGATCAGGCCCTCGGTCACGCCCATCTCGACCAGCATGTCGGCCAGGCCCAGGAACACGCCCGCAATCGCGACCAGGCCGTAATCGGCCGGGTCGAGGATGCGGGCGACGATCAGCGTCGCGGCCCAGGAGCCGATCTGCGCCACCAGCTTCGCCGAGCCGAGCCAGGCGAAGCCGTGAATAACCTTGTGGCGGATGGAGCGGTCGGCCGTCTGTGGAGGCGGCTCCATCGATTAGGGCAGGTTGCGAACCAGCGGCGGGCCGATGCGATTGGCCACGGCCAGCGGCAGGTGCTGCCAGGCGCGGATGGCCAGCGCGTACTTGGGGTTGTCCTTGTTCAGCTCCGGCAGGGCATGGCCCTCGGGCAGCCAGTACTCCCAGGTCAGCGGCACCTCCTCGGCGCCCCATTGCTTTTTGAAGCGGTGGGTGCTCTCGTCGCGGCTGCTGCGGCCGAAATCGAAGATGCGATAGCCCTGCTCGCAGGCGTACTGCAGCGCCTGCCAGTACAGCAGCATGTTGACCGACTGGCGGTTGTACTCGCGCAGCGAGGAGGCCCAGGGGATCTCGATGCGGTCGCCAAAGCCCACCAGCATGCCGGCGGCGACCGGCTGCTGCTCCAGGTAGACGACGACCAGCACGGCCTCCGGTGGCGTGCCCATGACGTGGCGGAAAAAATCCTTCGGGTACACCGGCGTGCCCAGGTCGCGCATGTTGCGGCTGAACACGGCGTAAAAATCATCCAGCAGCTCCGGGCCGCCGACGCGGGCCGTGGCGCCCTCCTTGCCGGGGCGGCGAATCTGCGAGCGCAGCTTGCTCTTGAAGCCCTTCCACAGCGCCTCGCTGGACTCGGGCAGCTCCAGCCACATCGACAGCTTGTGCGTCTTTTGCGCCAGGTCTTCGCCAAAGGGCGTCTGGTGGCGCAGCTCCAGGTGCTCGGCGCCGCGCTCGCGGGTCAGCCGGCAGGCCTTGTCGATCAGCGCCGCGCGGGTGTCGCGGTCGTCGGCCAGTACGCCGCCGTAGTTGAAATAGGGCACGGAGCACAGGAAGTGGCCGAATAGCCGCGAGCGCATCTCGATCATCGGCAGCACGCCGCGGGTCTGCCCCGCGTCGTCGACGGCCATCAGGTAATGCGGCTCGTGGCCGAACAGGGTCTGAATCAGGCCGGCCCAGCAGCTCAGGTGCCAGGGGCTGCCCTCGGCATGCGCGGCCACGTAGGCGTCCCATTCGGCGATTTGCCGGGGCGGAATGCGGGTGATGTTCATGGCTAGTGGATCTCGATGCGTTGGGTCAGCGGCTCGCGCGGCATCAGCTTCAGCCGCTCCAGCGTGGTGCGCGCGGTGGCAAAGTCGAACTCGCCCAGCAACTGCTCCAGGCGCGGCAGCGTGCGGTCGAGGTTGTTGTAGTGGCGGAAGCGCGAGAGCTTGGACAGGCCCTCGACCCGCGGCTGGCCCGGGTCCACTTCCCAGGGGTGCAGGTAAAACACGAAGGGCTGGCCGCGACGGTTGATCTGGCGCAGGCCCCAGCGGGTCAGCCAGTAGGGCAGCAGGCGGAAGTAGCCGCCGCCGCAGACCGGCAGGCGGGCGCCCAGCAGGCGTGCCGCCGACATCGGGAACTCGATCAGCGGGTAGCCCTTGGGCGTCGACAGCAGATGCGGCTGCGGCGGCGCGTCGGGGATGCCGTAGCGGTCGTGGCGAATCGGGAAGATGCTCGAGTCGTAAACAAAGCCGGCCTCGGCCAGCTCGTCCAGCGCCCACAGCGAGCGCTTGGTGATCGAATAGCTTGCGGCGCGGTAGCCCAGCACCGGCTCGCCGGTGATGTCCTCCAGCAGCGCCTTGCTGCGCCGGGTTTCCTCGCGGAAGGTGGCCTGGCTCTGGTTGTAGACCAGCTGGTGGCTGTAGCCATGGCAGGCGATCTCGTGGCCCTGCGCCTGGATGCGGCGCACCAGCGCCGGTTCGCGCTCGGCCACCCAGCCCAGCACGAAGAAGGTGGCGCGCACCTGCTGCGTCTCCAGCAGCGCCAGCAGGCGCTCGGTGCTGGCCACGCAGCGCTGTTCCTGGCCCTGCCAGTCGTCGGGGCGGATCACTTCGGCCAGCGAGGCCACGTGGAAGTAGTCCTCGACGTCGATGGTCAGCGCGTTGGGCACCGGGCCGGCGGCGGTCGTATCCGCGTTCCGGCCGGCGTCCGTGGCCGGCGTCGGCGAGCGGGGCGTCGTCGGCGTCTGCGGCGGCGGCGCGGGGCTCGGGTCGCGCGGGGCGGGTGTTACCTTGGTCATTCGGGCCTCAGGTCGGGCGAGCAAGCTGCGAAACTGGGGCGGTTTAGCCCCCCGCAGCGAGGTGTAAGGTGGCGTTCGATACGCGTTCTGTTCAGGATCTGGCCGGCCGGCCGCTGTTTGCCGCCGGGCTGGGCCGTTGGCTCGCGCCGGAGCAGCTGGTCATCCTGGCCTTTCACCGGGTCAACGACGCGATGCGCGACGGGCTGACCTGCGGGGTGGCCGAATTCGACCGCTACTGCGCCTTTTTGGCCCGGCACTACGACGTGCTGAGCCTGGGCGAGCTGCTGTCGCGACGCGACGCCGGCACGCTGCCGCGTCGGCCGCTGGCGATCACCTTTGACGACGGCTACCAGGACAACTGGCGCCTGGCCGCCCCGGTGCTGCAAAAGCACGGGCTGCCGGCAACCTTTTTCATCTCGACCGGCTTCATCGGCACGCAGCGCGTGGCGCCATGGGACCGCGACATCACGCCGCCGCCCGCGTGGATGAGCTGGGAGGAGGTCCGCGCCATGCACGCGGCCGGTTTCGAGATCGGCGCGCACACCGTCAACCACCCCGACCTGGGCACGCTGCCGCCGGAGCAGACGCGGGAGGAACTGACCGAGTCGCGGGCGCGGCTGCAGCAGGAACTGGGCGTGGATATCGATCTCTTCGCCTATCCCTTCGGCGGCGAGCGCAACCTCAGCGAGGCCAACCGCGAGGTGGTTCGCGAGCTCGGCTTTCGCTGCTGCGTGTCCTGCCACGGGGGCACCAACGCGCTGGACGCGGATGCCTTCCACCTGCAGCGCGTGCCGGTGTCCGACTGGTATGTGAGCCCGCATCATCTGGGTCTGTCCCTGCTAACGGGGCGCGCCTGAGCTCAGCGGCGTCAGCGCGTCGGCGGCCACCGGCGCGCCGTAGACCAGGGTCAGGGCCACGGCCGTTTCCTCGAAGTTGAACAGCGGGTTGCTGCTCTCCACCTCGCGATAACCGGCCTCGAGTGACAGCCGCGTCAGCGCGCCTACGCGCCACAGGTAGGCCAGGCCGACCTCGTCAAAGGTGTCCTCGCGCTCGTTGGCCTGGAAGGTGATCTCGCCGCGGCTGATCGCGCCCCGCACCGTTTGCGTGGGCAGCAGCTCGTAGCGCGCCGACAGCGTCGTGCGGGTTTGCTTGCGGTCGAAGGGCGCGTCCAGATAATTCTCGTCGCGCCAGCGGGTGCCCAGGCGGGTGCCGACCCGCGGCGCCGACCACAGCCAGGCCAGCTCGGCCTCCTCGCTGGTGCTGATCTGCGCCGTTGCCGTCAGCACGCTCAGCAGCTCGGGGCCGCCGCGCGCCTGCGCGCCCAGGGTTTCGACCAGGCGAAAGCCCGGGTCGGTGGTGTCGCGGCGCAAGTCCATGCGCAGGCTGTGGGCACCCAGCTCGCGCTGCGCAGCCAGCCAGCCGGCCGTGCCGGAATCCTCCAGGCCGGCGTCGGTTTCGATCCAGACGTGGCCCACCGCGCCTTCCACTTCGGTAAACGCGCCCACCGCGCGGCCGGTCACATAGGCCGCCTCGCGGTTGTAGTCCTCTTCCATCTCGCTGCGCGCCTGCGCGTCGAGGTATTCGCCTTCCAGGCCCAGCCAGATCGTGGGCCGGACCTGGCGCACGATGGCGGCCTGGCCGATCCAGCGCCGGCTGGAGTCGCCCTCGTCCAGGCGGCGGTAGTCGCCGGCAAAGGCGCCCAGCTGAATCTGCGTGCGCTCGAAGGGCTGGAAGTTGGCCACCGGCCCGGCCAGCGTCGAGGACACGGTCTCGCGGTTTTCGGGGTTGTTGGCGGCCAGCGGGTCCACCACCGCCTGGCCGGTGCGGTTGGCCAGAATCCACTCGACGTCGGCACCCGGGCTTTCGACGCCCAGCAGCGCCGTGGCCGCGGGGACGGTTTCGTCCTCAAAGCGCTCGTCGTCGTAGATCAGCTGCTGGACGGCGGCCTCGATGTTGGCGCGCCAGTTGTGCCGGCGCTGGGCAAAGACCACGGCGACTTGCGGGGCATAGGCGCTGGCCTCCTCGCCCTCGGCCGTGCCGGCCAGGTTGTCGGTGTACAGGCCGGACACGCCGCCCGCCACCGCGAAGCCTTCAAAACCGCCACGTTCGGGGTTCTGCGCGGCGCGCTGCGGGCGCAGGCGGCGCTCGCCCGGATCCTGGTCGCGGCAGGCCTCGCTGGCCGCCTGATCGGCGCCGGCCCCGCCATCCTGGCCGCCGGCCGCGCAAGGGTCGGCGGCGCCCGTGGGCGCGGCGCCGGCCGCGTCGGCCGTTGGCTGGGCGGAGGCGAGGTCGGTGCCCGCCATCAGAGCCAGCGCCAGGGCCAGGCCGCTGACGCGGCGCAGCCGCAGGGGAAGAGGGGCGCCCGGGTGTGGCATGGCTAGCGTTCGTTGCCCGTGCGCGGCAGCTGGTTGTAGACCACGGCCAGGTGCTTCTCGGCCGGGATCTGCGCCAGCGCGTCCTCGATCTGCTGCAGCGTCGCGCCGGCATGCGGCACGACCAGGATCACCACGTCGCAGAGGTCGCGCAGCACGCGCGCGTCGTAGCTGCTGCCTATCGGCGGCGCGTCGACGATGACACTGCGGTCGGGGTAGCGCTCGGCCAGCTCCTGCAGCGCGTCGGCGGCCGCGGGCTCGGTGAAGACCTCGATCGGGGTATTGCGGCGCTGCCCGGCGGGCACGGCGCTCAGGCGCGGCACCGGCAGCGCATGCAGCACGTCGGCCACGCCCAGCTTCTCGTCCTCGATCAGGTCGGAGATGCCGGCGGCGTTCTTGGGCAGCAGCGGCTCGTAGGGGCTACCGTGCGCCATGTCGGCCTCGACGATGACCGCCGTACGGCTGGTGTCCATGGCGAAGGCGGCGGCCAGATTCATCGACACATAGCTGGCGCCGGCGCCCTCGTCGATGCCCGTCACCATGATCAGCTTGTTGCGCACCGCGTTCTTCTGCACGGCCAGCGAGCGCAGCGCCAGGAAGGCCTGCAGCACGTCCTGGTCCGGCGTTTGCGGGTGGATGCAGCGCAGGCGCGTCAGCACCGAGGGGCTGACCGGCCGCGGCTCGCGCCGGCTGGCGATCTGGCGCCGGGTCAGCGCCCGCTCGCCGACGGCGGTCGGCAGCCGGGTTGGCCGGTTGGCCGGCAAATGCATGCGCGGCTCCTCGGCCGGCTTCGGCGCGGCGGGCTCGGCGCTGGCCTCCTCGGGGGTCGGCGGCAGCTCCGTCTCGGGGCGCAGCTCGGCGTCCTCGGCGGGGCTGTCCATGCGGCGGGCAAGGGCGGCGTTGCTTCTCATGCGATCACCTGCGAGATGAGTCCGGGGTTAATCCAGAGGCTGGCGACAATGAAGCCGCCGATGCCGGCTGCGGCGATCAGCACGGCGGCCACCGTGGCCGACTGCTGGCGCAGCAGTTCCCAGCGGGTGCGGTGCTGGGGAATTTCGATGACGTCGTGCAGCTGGAACTCCCGCACCAGCAGGCTCGAATGGCGAACCCGCGGGTCGAACTGGTTCAGCGCGACGACGGCACCGAAGGGGAAGGCCAGCGCCAGCAACGGCGCGGCGGCGATGAAGTGGATCGGCTGCAGGCCGCTGGGGCGCTGCGGCACGTGGGCGGGCTCGTCGATACGCAACGTGATGCCCTTGCCGGCACGGGCCAGATCCAGCGAGACCTTGGCCATCTCGCGACGCTGTAGCAGGTCGCGGTGGAAGTTCTCGTTCATTTCGAAATCGCGCTCCAGACCGGAGAGCTTGCGTTCCACCGCGCTGATCTGACGTTGGCGGCCGCTCTCTTCGTCCAGGCGTTCGCGGGTCTCGGCCAGGCGCGACTCCAGGGTTTCGATCTCGGCGTTGACGCGATAGGACTCTCGCTCCAGATCGCCCAGTACCGTCTGCAGCTCGCCACCGCCACCCGCGCTGGCCACGTTGCTGCCGGCACTGGCCGGGCTGGACTGCACCTGCTGGATCTGCGCGCGCACGTTGGCCAGCTGGCGCTCGGTGCGGCGCACGTCCGGGTGCTCATCCGTATAACTCAGGCGCAGGTCGGCCAGACGCCCGAGCAGCTCGCTTTCCCGGGCGCGCAGGCCCTGGGTGCGGGCCTGGGCGGCGCTGCTGGAGGCCTTGGCCGACAGCTGCTGCTCCAGCGTGCTGGCCAGGATGCGGGCCTCGCGCAGCTCCTGGGCGATCTGCTCCTCGCGGGTGCGCAGGTCGGCCACCCGGCGGGCGACCTCGACGTCGGCGCCAGGGCGCGCGCCGGATTCGCTCTCGATAAAGCTCTTCAGCTTGCCTTCGGAGCCGGCCAGCGAAGTTTCGTACTCGCGCACCTGTTCGGTGATGAAGTCATAGGCGGCCTGGCTTTCCTCGACCTTGGCCTCGTGGCTCGCGGCGATGAACTGCTCGGCCAGATCCTGCGTCACGGCGGCGGCGCGCTCGGGGTCGCCGTCGCTGTATTCGATGTGGATCAGGTTCTTGCCGCGATTGGTGATTTCGGTGCGCGCCACCATCGCGTTGATCAGCGCCTCTTTTTCCTTGGCCGTGGTCTGCGGGCCAATGAAACCGTTTTCGCGCAGCACCTGGGCCATCAGCTTGCGCCCGGAGATCATCTCCTGGGCCACCCGGGCGCGGTCGGCGACCTCGCCCTGCACGGCGGTGCCCTTCATCAGCGGGCCGAGAATGTTGCGCTCCTCGACATAGATCGTGGTGGAGGAGGTGTATTGCTTGGGCACGCCGCCGCCGATCAGCGGCAGGGTGACCAGGACCACGGCGAAGACCGCTGCCAGCGCCCGGCGGTGGTGCCAGGCGTCGCGGCGCAGCACGCCGATCATCTCCTGCGGGTTCAGTTTGCTCAGCACGACGCGCTCCTAAAACACTTGCTGGGGAACGGTGACGATGTCGCCGGGGCGCAGCGAGTAGTTGGTACTGAGGTCACCGTCTTCGATGATGTCCTCCAGTCGCACCCGCATCGTTTGCGCGCCGGACTCGGGCTTGTCGGCCTTCTCGCCCTCATCCGCCGGCTCGCCGCTGCTGGCCGTGGGCATGGCGCGGCGGAAAAGCTTGGTGCGGTTCAGCGAGGCGAACTCGGTGGCGCCACCGGCCGCCAGGAAGAGGTCCAGCACCGTCATGCCGCGGCGGTAGGGCAGCGACACCGGCTCATAAACGGCCCCGGCAATGCGCACCCGGGACAGGAATTCGTGGCTGCGCATCTGCGTCACCAGCACGGTGACGTTGGGGTCCAGCACGTACTTGCCGATGCGCTTTTCGATCTCGCCGGCCAGATCTTCCGGCGTGCGGCCACCGGCGGTGACATCGCCGATCAGCGGCACGGAAATCATGCCGTCCTGGCGCACCGGGACGTTGACCGACAGCTCCGGGTTGCGCCACACGTTGACCTGCAGCTGGTCATCCACGCCGATGCGGTACTCCGGCACCTCGAGCTCTTCCGCGGCAGGCGGGGGCTTGGCCGGCGTCTCAGCACAACCGGCCAGCCCTAGAAACAGGGGCAGCAGAATCGCGGGGATGCGCAAGGCGGTAACAATCTTCATCGAAGGCTCCGGGTCGAGATTCAGTGCGCGCCGCGGCGGAAGAGCACGACTTCCAGCGTGCGCAGCAGGATCAGGGCGTCGAGGAACAGCGAGCGGTTCTTGACGTAGTACAGGTCGAACTGCAGCTTCTGCCGCGCGTGCTCGGCGGTATCGCCGTAGGGGTGGCAGAGCTGGGCCCAGCCGGACAGGCCGGGCTTCACGCGGTGGCGCTGCTCGTAATAGGGGATCTGCTTGGCCAGCGCCTCGGTGAACTCCGGGCGTTCGGGGCGCGGGCCGACCAGGCTCATCTGGCCGCTGAAGATATTCCACAGCTGCGGCAGTTCGTCGACGCGCGACAGGCGCATCACGCGGCCCACGCGGGTGATGCGGTTGTCACCCTTGCGCGCCCAGCGCGCCTTGCCATCGGCCTCGGCGTCCACCCGCATGCTGCGGAACTTGAGCACCGAGAAGGGCTTGCCGTTCTGGCCAACGCGGGTCTGCTTGTACAGCACCGGCGCGCGCAGGCCTTCTTCCAGCTTGATGGCCACGACGGCCACCAGCATCAGCGGCCAGGCCAGCGCCAGCACGGCGCCGCTGGCCGCGATGTCGAAGGCGCGCTTGAGCGCACGCGACAGCGGCGGCTGGTAGAAGCCGTCGCCGAAGGCCAGCGCATCGGGCGGCAGCAGGTCGACGTCGAGAATGCGGGCCTCGCGCTCGAAGAACTGCACGCCGCTGACGACCTGGCGGCCGTCGAAGCGGCAGCCGATCAAATCGTTCAGCGGGAACTCGGTTTCGTGGTCGGGCACCACGATCATCTGCGCCACGTTCAGGCGCTTGGCCAGCGTCGTCAGCGGCAGGTTGCCGGGCAGCAGCTTTTCGCCGCTGATGCGCACGGCTTCACCCGGCAGCGGCACGCAGCCGACCACGTCGAAGTCGAGGCGCTCGGGGCGCTGGCGCAGCACCTCCAGCGCATGCTGGGCGTTGCGGCCGGCGCCGACGATCATGACCTTCTGGCGCAGCGCGCCGCGCTGGGCCATGCCCAGGAAGAAGGGCGTGCGCAGGCCGACGATCAGGCCGGTGGTGAGCAGCAGCGCGCCGCCCGGCAGCAGCGGGTTCATCCGCAGCGACGGCAGCAGCAGGCCCAGCAGCAGCAGGCCGAACAGCGCCAGCACGAAGGCGCCGGCGCCATGCTTGGCATGGCTGGCAAAGCCTTCCTCGGCGCGCAGCGGCGAGTACTGGCCCATCGCATCGGAGGCGACGACGAAGGCCAGCGCGACCACGCCGGCCTGCCAGATCATCATCAGCGGCGTGCCGGCGGCCGGGCCGGGCAGATGGCCGGCGGCCGACAGTTGCAGCGCGCCCATCATGGCGGCGAAGGCCAGGCTGGCCTCGAACAGGGCGGCGGCCGCATACAGGTGGTGGGTGTAGTGCTGGAACACGCGGATGGAGGTCATGGGATGGGCTCCGTTAAGCGGCTAGGGCCCGCGGGGCCATGGCGGTAAGACCGTCCTCCAGCGACCAGACCGGGGGCGTCTGCAGGACTTCTTTCAGGCGATCGTTGTGGCCGGCCACGTGGCGGATATCACCGTCACGCTCCGGGGCGTACTGGGCACTGGCGGCCCCGCTGATGCGGCCGAAGAGGTCGGCCAGCTCTTGCAATGTGGTGCTGCGGCCGGTGCACACGTTGATGGCGCCCTGGTAGGGGCTGTACAGCGCGGCCAGCGTGGCGCGGGCGGCATCCTTCACATAAATGAAGTCGCGGCTCTGCTCGCCGTCGCCGTGCAGCAGCGGGGCGCGGCCCTGCTGCTGGCGCTCGTGCCAGCGACCGATCACGCCGGCGCGAGGGCCGCGCGTGGCCTGACGCGGGCCGTAGACATTGAAGTAGCGCAGCGCGGCGAAGCGAGTGCGCGTCTGCGCGCCCAGCATCGCGGCGTACTGCTCACAGACCAGCGCTTCGAGGCCCCGCGGCGAGCAGGGCACCTTGGGGGCCGACTCGGCGCAGGGGCGCTCGCAGGCCCGGCCGTAGACGGCGGCACTGGAGGCGTACACGACGCGCTCGAGCTGGGCGGCCACGGCCGCTTCGCGCAGCGTCAGGAAGCCGACGATGTTGGCTTGCGCCAGCGCGGCCGGGCTCGGCTCCTCGGCGCTGCCGGCGGCGAGGTGGATCGCCTGACGGCAGCCGCGAACGGCGGCTTGCACATCGGCGACGCGGGTGACATCGCCGTCCATGATGTCGAGCTGGGGGTGGCCTTCGGGCAGGCTCTCCGCCCGGCCGCCGCTGAAGTTGTCGAGCACGCGCACACAGTGACCGGCGGCCAGCAGCGCCTCGACCGTATGCGACCCGATGAAGCCCGCGCCGCCAGTGACGAGCACCGGGCGGGGGTCGGGTCGCTTCGGCTGTGGCGTTTTTGGCGTGGCCATGAACAGCTCCTGCAGAGGCATTGAGTGGGGGCGTCGGGCATGACCCGGGCCGGCGAGATTGCGGGGTCCATACTGCCAGTGCGCGGGGCCTTTCCGAGCGTTACCTTCGGCACGAATCGCCGATGACCTTCGGCATAACAATGCCTTTGCGCACGGGCACTTGCGGGCGCCAAAAAGCCCGAAATCCGGATGACCTTCGTCACCAGATCGAGGCCGCCTCAGGGGGGGGGCGGGCATGCTCCACCGCACATTCCACTGCCCCCGCGCAGGAGTCCTCGCGATGAGCCAGCGACGCCCCCAATCCGCCGACCTGCATGCCGGCCCCGGCTTCCGGGTCGAGACCGAAATCACGCGCACCGAGGCCGACATCGTTCGCGCCTTTGGCGACTACGAGACGCCGGACATTTCGGACATGCTGAACCGGCTGTACACGATGCACAGCGCGATTCACAACGTGATCAACGACACGCCGATTGTCGGCAGCGCCGTGACGGTCAAGGTGTTCCCGGGCGACAACCTGATGGTGCACAAGGCGCTGGACGTCGCCCAGCCGGGCGACATCATCGTGGTCGACGCCTCGGCCTCGGAGATGACCGCCGTCATCGGCGACCTGGTGGCGTCGAAGGCCAAGCACCGCGGCATCGCCGGCTTTGTCATCGACGGCCTGGTCCGTGACCTGCCGGAGATGCGTGAGGTTGGGCTGCCGGTCTTCGCCCGCGGCATTACGCCCATCGGCCCGCTGCACCGCGGCCCGGGCGAGCTGAACTACCCGGTGAGCTGCGGCGGCATTGTGGTGATGCCGGGCGACATCGTCGTCGGCGACGCCAGCGGCGTTGTCGTGGTGCGCAAGGATTTCGCCAGCGATGTGCTGGAGCGCCTGCGGGCCCAGCGCTCCTCGCTCGCCGAATACGTGGCCAACGTCAAACGCGGCCAGTTTTCCAATGCCTGGGTCGATGACGTTCTGGCCCGCAACGGTTGCGAGATGAAAGGCGATGTTGCGAAGTCGGCCTGAGGCCCGGAACAGCTTGCGCGCCGGCTTGACGGCGCGCTGGATGCAGCTGGATCGCGCGCTGGATCGCGCGATGCCCACGCTGGACCAGCATGTGCGCCGCTGCGAGCGCGGCTTTCCCCAGTTGCGCGCCCGCTTCGCCGAGGATCTCTGGCGCGGCGTGGCCAGCGAGCTCGAAGCGCGCTTCGAAGATCTTGGCGCCGGCTTCTACCGCCTGTCGCGCGGCAGCGCCTCGACGGTGGTGCACGGCTCGGCGCTGATGGTCGACAACGTCGTCAGCTATCGCCTGGCCGGGCACAAGCCGCTGAGTTTGAAGCTGCTCGAGCAGGCCGGCCTGGGTCCCTTGCCGCAGGGTCGCCTGCTGGCGGCCGAGCGCTGGACCGAGGCGCTGCCGATGCTTGAGCAGGGCCCGGTGGTGGTCAAGCCCGCCGCCGACAGCGGCGCCGGCCGTGGCGTCAGCACCTATGTCTGCAGCGAGGAGCAGCTGCGCACCGCCGTGCGCGCGGCGGCCCGCTGTGACAGCCAGATCATGATCGAGCCGCAGGTGGAGGGGCATTCCTACCGCCTGCTGTACCTCGATGGCGAGCTGATCAGCGCCATTCGCCGCGAGCGCCCGCGCGTGACCGGTGACGGCAAGCACACGATCCGCGAGCTGATGCGGGCCGAGACCGAAGCGCGGCTGGGCAGCGACACGCCTCGGGCGCTGAGCCCGCTGCAGTGCGACCTGGATGCGCGCAACTTCCTCGAATTTCACGGCCTGCACGTGCAGCACCGGCTGTCGGCCGGGCACACGCTGCCGGTCAAGGGCGCCTGCAACCAGAACAGCGCGCAGGACAACGTCGACATCACCGGCCGGGTCTGCCCGGAGGTGGAGGAGCTGGGTCGCCAGGCCTGCGCCACGCTGCAGTTGCGCTTCGCCGGCGTCGATCTGATCGCGCCAACCCTGGACGTGTCGCTGGCCGCCTCGGGGGGTGTGATCAACGAACTGAACACGACCCCGGGCCTGCACCACCACTACCTGATCCGTGGCGGCGCGCCGCGGCGGGGCCCGGCGGCCATCGTCGTCGAGCGCCTGCTGGAGGACGCCCAATGAGCGAGGCGCCGACCCCGGTGCTGATACTCGACGGGCAGGAAAACGCCCTGTCGATGGCGCGCAGCTTTGGCCGCCGTGGCGTGCCCGTCGCCGTTGCGGCGGGCCGCCACTGCGCCGCCCTGCGCTCACGCTATTGCCGTTGGCGCTATGCCACGCCCGAGGGGCGCACGCCCGCCGGCTACTGGCGCGAGCGCCTGATCGACGATCCGCCGGCCGCGCTGCGCGGCGCGGTGCTGCTCTGCGGCAGCGATGCCGCGATCGAGTTCGTGGCCCAGGCGCATGCCGAGCTGTCGGCGATCTATCGCCTGGACGACCACGACCCGGCCCTGCACTTGGCCATGCTCGACAAGCAGCGCACGCTGGAGCTGGGCCGCGCCGCCGGCGTGGGCACGCCGCGCTGGTGGCAGGTGGACACGGCGGCCGACCTGGACAGCCTGCCGGCCGACATCCCCTATCCCTGCCTGATCAAGCCGCTGCATTCGCATCGCTTCCAGCAGGTCTTCCGCAAGAAATACTGGCTGGTCGAGGGCGCGCAGCAGTTGCGCGAATACGGCCAGCGTACGCTCGACGCCGAGCTGGGCTTCATGATCTGCGAGCAGATCCCGGGCCCGGATACGGCGCTGTCGAGCTATTACACCTACATCGACGACTCGGGCCGCAAGCTCTTTGAGTTCACCAAGCGGGTCGAGCGTCGCTACCCCTACAACAGCGGCGGCGGAACCTGCCACGCCACCCAGTGGCTGCCGGAAACCGCCGAGGCCGGCCGACGCTTCTTCGAGGGCATCGGTTTTCGCGGCTTGGGCAACGTGGAGTTCAAGCGTGACCCGCGCGACGGCGAACTCAAGCTGATCGAGTGCAACCCGCGCTACACCGCCGCCCAGGAGCTGGTGGTGCAGGCCGGCATCGACATGGCCTGGATCGTCTATCGGCACCTGCTCGGCCACGCCGAGCCGGCGCCAAGCAGCTACCGCGAGGGGCTGCGCCTGTGGTACCCGGGGCGCGACATCTGGGCCTGCCGCGAGCTGGCCCGGCGTGGCCAGCAGGCGCTGCGCACCTGGTTGCGCACCCTGTTGCGGCCGATCGTGCTGCCGTACTTCCGCCTGGGCGATCCCATGCCCGGCATCCCGATGTCGAAAACCGAACTGCGGGCGCGCTATGGGCCTTGATGCCGCCACCCCCGCCCAGCAGCTGGCGCAGCCGGCGATCGCCGAGCTGGAAGGCCAGGCGGTCGCGCTGCTGACCGCCGCCGGCGCCTGCGAACTGGCCGCCGCCGATACGGCGCGCGCGCTGGTCTGGGCCGATGCCTGTGGGCGCCCGACCCAGGGCCTGGCACGTTTGCCGATCCTGCTGCAGCGCCTGCGTGAAGGCGGCATCGATGGCACGGCGACTGCCGCCGCAACGCCCCGCGGCGAGGCGATCGCTGAAGTCGATGGCCGCAACGGGCTCGGCCACCACGTCGGCACCGCCTGCATGCAGGAGGCCTGCAGCCGGGCCCGCCGTGCCGGCATTGGCCTGGCGCTGGCCCGCAACAGCAATTATCTCGGCGCCACCGGCTACTACGCCTGGATCGCGGCCGAGAACGGGCTGCTGGGCCTGGCGCTGAGCAACTCCTTCCCCAAGGTGGCCGGGCCCGAGGGCCGCGAGGCGCTGCTGGGCACCAACCCCATCGGTTTCGCCGCGCCGCGTGAGGACGGCCGCCATCTGATCGTGGACCTGGCCACCGCCGCGCTGGCGGGTTCGGCGCTGCGCGGCATGCAGCAGCGCGGCGAGGTGCCGCCGGCCGAGGCCATGGCCGACGCGCAGGCCTCGCTGCTGCGCCCACTGGCGGGCGGCAAGGGCTTTGGCCTGGGCCTGCTGGTCGAGCTGCTGGCCGGCGCGCTCGCCGGTGCCGGCGTGGGCGCCCAGGTGCGCTCGATGTACGGCGAGCCGGGCCAGCCCGGCGGCAATGGCCACTGCATGATCGCCATCGACCCCGCCGTGGTCGGCGATGCCGAGCAATTCGCGACCGCGCTGACGACGCTGCTGGAGCAGGTCGGCGCCGCGGGCGACCGCTACCCGGGCGAGCAGCGCATGGCGGCGCTGCAGCGCGCCCGCAGCGAGGGCGTGGCCCTCGACCCCGACACCCAAACCACCCTCGATACCTTGCGCGCGCAGGCGCGCTCGCAACGCAGGAGTCTCTGATGAACATCTTCGCGCCTACGCAATCCCGCACGACCGAGGCCTACGACAAGCAGGGCTATGTGCATCTCTCCGGCGGCGTCGATCCGGAGTTTCTGGCCTACTGCAATGCCTTTCTCGATGCCGCGATGGCCGAGCGCCGCGCGCTGGACAACTTCGCCTTCAAGAGCAAGAAGGAGCAGTACCTCTTCGAGTTCCCGGAGGGCATGGATATCGAGCAGGCCCTGATGCGGCCGGTGTCCGAGCTGACCGGGCTGGATCTGAGCCGGCTGACGCTGTGCGAGCGCCACATCAAGGTCTACACCGAGGATGCGAGCGAGCTGCCGCCGCCGCACAAGGACCGGCTGGCCTCCGAGGTGGCGATGGCCGTGCCGCTGTCGGTGCCCGCGGAGTCGCGCCTGGCGCTGTACCCCGAGGCCTGCCAGAAGGTGAACCCCTACAACACCACCGCCGAGTGGAAGCAGCACATGCCGGAGCCGGAAACGCCCGAGCAGGTGCTGCGCAACTACCAGCCGACGCTGCTCGACATCCGCCCCGGCGACATCGCGATGTTCCCCGGGTCTTCGGTCTTTCATGAGCGGCTGAAGCCGGCGCACACGCGCATTCTGTATTTGAAGATGAATGCGCTGGGCCTGGATGGCCTGGGCGAGGACCCGCGCACCGCGCACCGCCTGAAGGCCTCGCAGCTGCTCGAGGAATCGACCGACGACGCCGACCTGCGCCGCTTGACGGTGGATTTGTCGCCGCGACTGGAGCAGCTCACCGTGGGGCACAGCCGCGACAGCTGGCAGGCGCTGTATTACGCCCACATCGGCGCCGAAGGCGCGCGGCCGCTGCGCCGCTGCGACTTCCTGCTGCTGAAGTCGCTGCAGGGCCCGCAGGCGGTCGAGCTGCTGCTGGCACAGGCGCGCCGCTCGGAGGCCGAGATGCTGCGCCGCGTCCGTCGTCTGGCGCGTGAAGGCCTGCTGCTGCTGGCGCCGCCGGCGCAGGCCGCGCCGGCGTCCGCGTCCGGCAGCGCCGGGGCCAAGGCCGCCGCCGCGCCGCGCGACGCCGACGCCAAGAAGCCGCTCGCGGCTTAGCGACGATCCGGGGCGCGGCCGCAAGGCCGCGCCCCGACTGGGTTGCCGGGCGCGCGCGGCAACCGACCGGGCCAACAAGGACTGAGGCGCGATGCTGTTCAACAGCGTTCCCTTCTTATTCGGCTTTCTGCCGGCCACGCTGCTGCTGTTCTATCTGGCGGCACGCTGGCAGGGAGCCCGGGCCGCACTGGGTGTCTTGGTGCTGGCCTCGCTGTTTTTCTATGGCTGGTGGGAGCCGGCCTTCCTGTGGCTGATTCTGGGCTCGGTGGGCTTCAACCTGCTGATCGGGCGCAGCCTGCGCGCGCGCCCGGCGCGCAGCGGCCGGGCGCTGCTGACCATTGGCGTCAGCGGCAATCTCGCGCTGCTGGGCTGGTTCAAATATGCCGGTTTTCTGAGCCTGAACCTGCGCCACATGGGTTTCGGGCTGCCCGAGCTGGTCGACATCACGCTGCCGATCGGGATCTCCTTCTACACCTTCCAGCAGATCGCCTATCTGGTGGATGTGTACCGCGCGCCGCCGCACCGGCCCTATCGCGCGCTGGACTACAGCCTGTTCGTGGTCTTCTTCCCGCAGCTGATCGCCGGGCCGATCGTCCACCACCGTCAGGTGCTGCCACAGTTCGCCCGGGCCTCCACCTTCTCGCCGCAGGCGCGCAACGTCGCCATTGGCCTGTCGATCTTCATGCTCGGCCTGGGCAAGAAACTGCTGATTGCCGACCCGATGGCGACGCAGGCCACGCCGATCTTCGAGGCCGCCGAGGCCGGGATGCGGCTGGACGCGCTGGATGCCTGGCGCGGCACGCTGGCCTACAGCCTGCAGCTGTACTTTGATTTTTCCGGCTATTCGGACATGGCCATCGGGCTGGCGCGGCTGTTCGGCATCCGCTTGCCGCTGAACTTCGACGCGCCCTACCGCGCCCGCAACATCATCGACTTCTGGCGCCGCTGGCACATCACGCTGTCGCACTTTCTGCGCGACTACCTCTACATCCCGCTGGGCGGCAACCGCCAGGGGCCCTGGCGGCGGCATGTGAATCTGATGATCACGATGCTGCTTGGCGGGCTGTGGCACGGTGCCAGCTGGAACTTTGTGCTCTGGGGCGGGTTGCACGGCTTGTATCTGGTCATCAATCACCTCTGGCAACGCCTGGGGCCGCGGCCGCGCTTTGGCGCGCTGGGGCTGGCCTGCAGCCGCCTGTTGACGCTGTTTGCGGTGTGCATGGCCTGGGTGCTGTTCCGCGCCGAGACCTTTGACGGGGCGATGGCGATGTACGCGGCGATGCTGACGCTGCCGCCGGCGGTGGGCGAGTTGCTGGGGCCGGTAGCGCCGGTCCTGACGGCGCTGGGCTTCAACTACTACGGCGGCTGGATCGGCCCCGAGGACTACCAGCTGATGCTGGCGCTGCCGCTGGGCATCGCGCTGTTGTGGCTGTTGCCGACGACGCAGCAGATCATGCGCCGCGCGCGTCCGGCGCTGGGCGTGTGGCCGCACCTCGGCCCGCGCCGACCGCTGCCCTACTGGGCGCCGACGCCGGCCTGGGGCGTGGCCCTGGGCCTGCTGGCCACGGCGAATATCCTGTGCCTGCACCGCGTCAGCGAGTTCCTCTACTTCCAGTTCTGAGCATGGCCGCTACACCGCACCCGCAGAGCGGGGGCGCCGACCCGCGGCGCTTCCTGCACAGCTTCGTGGCCACCTTGCTGCTGGCCCTGGCGCTGGTCGTGTTGCTGAACCGGCTGGTCGACCCGCTGTGGCACTTCGGCGGCAACCAGGTCGGCGGGCCGAACTTCGCCTTCAACGAGCGCATCAGCAAGGCCAATGCCTTCCTGCGCGCGGGGCCGGAGAGCTTCGACTGTCTGATCCTGGGCAGCTCCCGGGCGACGCTGATGCGGGCGCAGGATCTGGCCGGCTACCGCTGCTTCAACTTCGCCTTCTCGGCCGCCCAGCCCGAAGAGATGCTGGCCTTCGCCCGCTACGCCCGCGCGATGGGTACCCGGCCGCGCCTGCTGCTGGTCGGGGTGGATGCCCGCGACTTCGCGACCCACCCGCACGACCTCGCGATTCCCCCATTTGTGCTGGCACAGCGCGAGCCCCCCGCGTGGTGGCGGGATTATCTGTCGATCGATGCGCTGCTCTTCTCGCTGCGCACGCTGATCGACGACAGCCCCTTGCCACGCCAGTACAACGCGGCGCTGGAGGCCACGATTCGCCCGGATGCGCCGGTGTTCGCGCCCCCGGCCTGCGTGATGCGCCGCCCGCAGCCCACGCCCTACGTGGGCCAGCGGCTGCAGGTCTACCGCGAGCTGCGCGCCGTCTTTCCCGAGGCGCGGGCCGTGGGCTTCGTGCCGCCGGTCTCGGTGTGGGATATGGCGCCGCTGCATTTCGAGGGCACGCTGGACAGCTATGCGACGACCCTGAGTGCCGCGGCCACGATCTTCGACCGCTTCCACGACTTCGCGCTGCCCTCGGCGGCGACGGCGGATACGGCCGTGACCTACGACGGGGAGCACTACTCGCCGGTGCTGCACACGCGGCTGGCACAGCGCCTGCTGGCGCCCGAGACCGAGGCCGATCCCAGCCGGGTGTGGGCGCCGCAGGACTATGCGCGGCGCCTGCGCACTGCGCTGGGGCAGTGGATCGAGACGCTGAGCATCGAGGCGGGGCCTCCGGCGGACTGCCCCCGTTCGGCCGCAATCTGGCTGGATCGCCGCGCCTGAGCGCCCGGCCGACCGTGACTGTCGGCACCCTGACCTTTGTCACACAGCGTGGCTGCGCGCTTGCGGGGCTTCTAATTTCGCCCCACCCGCAACCTGCCTACATTGGGAGTGACACGATGATCGGGCGCATACCCCACAAAATCGCATTCTGCGCCGGGCTGATCTCAGCCGCGGCCAGCATCGGGGCCGCACAGGCCGCCACGCCATCGCCGGAGCTCAGCGCCGCCGAATGGAACAACATTTCTGCCCAGCTCGAGGCCGTGCGCTACGCCGCCCGGCCGGTCGGCCTGGAGCGCGACGCCTTCGCCGTGGACAACCCCGCGCAGGGGCTGAGCGCCCGCTTCGACCGTGAGGGCGTGCGCATCTGGACCCGCGAGTCGCATGCCGACCACGCGCTGGGCCTGCGCACCGTGGCCTGGGGTCGCGGCGCCGCCCTGGCCGATCTGCCGGCCGTGGCACCTGCGCTCGGTGAGGACGGCGTGGAATTCCGCCGCGCCGATGTCATCGAGTGGTACCGCAACGACCGCCGCGGCCTGGAGCAGGGCTGGACCCTGCTGGAGCGCCCGCAGGGTGATGCGGACCCGGTGCAGATCGTCGTCGCCATCGCCGGCTACGAGGCGCAGTCCGCCCCGACGGGTGGCCTGGCGCTGCGCAGCGCGGCTGGCGAGGAGCTGGCCTACGGCGCGCCGATCGCCTGGGACGCCCATGGTCGCGACCTGCCGGTGGCGCTGGAACTCGACGACAAGGCCCGCGTGGTCATTGCCGTTGACGACAGCGACGCCGTCTACCCGCTGACGGTCGACCCGGTTATCAGCAACCAGCAGGCCAAGCTGGATAACCCCGAGGCGGCCGGCTTTGATCACTTCGGTTCGGCCGCCGCCATCAGCGGCAACACCGTCGTTGTGGGCGCGAAGCAGGATACGAATCCCGCCGCCGCCGATGGCGGCGATAACGCCGGCCGCGCTTTCGTCTTCCAGGGCAGCGGCAACAGCTGGAACCTGGTGGCGACGCTGGGTGCGAGCGATGCGCAGGGCTTCGACGAATTCGGGACCGCGGTCGACATCGACGGCGATCTGATCGTCGTTGGCGCGCCGCGCGCCGGGGGCGTTGGCGCTAATAACGCCGGTGCGGCCTATGTGTACAGCCGCAACCAAGGCGGCTCCAACATGTGGGGCGAAGTCGCTATCTTGGCCCTGGCGAACCCGGTGACGGGCGACCGCCTTGGTACCGACGTTGCGATCACCGGCACCACGGTGCTGGCCGGCGCGCCCCAGCGCGACAACACGAACACGGACTCCGGCTCGGTCTTCGTCTTCGACGACAACGCGGGCATGTGGTCCCTGACCACGGAGATCGTCAACCCCGCCGATGCGGCCGGCGACAACTTTGGTAAGTCCGTGGCGGTGTCCGGCATGACGGCGGTTGTTGGTGCTCCTGGGCACAACGAAACCGGCGCCGGCTCCGGCGTGGCCTACCTCTTCGGCCAAAACGTCGGTGGTGCCGATGCCTGGGGCAACAGCGGCACGCTGATCGGCTCCAACTCGGTTGGCGGCGATGCCTTTGGTACGGCCGTCGATATCGACGGCAGCAATGTGGTCGTGGGCGCCCCGCTCGCCGACCGCAATACGCGCAGCAATAACGGTACGGCCTACGTCTTCGTCGGCCCCTCGCTGAGCGAAACCGAGCTGCTCGTGGCCGACCCCGACGATCTGGTCACGGGCGACGACTTCGGTTCGGCCGTCGCCATCAGCGGCACGACCGCGCTGGTTGGCGCCCGCGCCGAGGACGACAACGACCCCGCCGTTGGTGGCAAAGGCACCGTGGGCGCGGTCTATGCCTTCACCGCCGCCGATGGCTGGGCCGAAGGTGCCAAGATCAAGCCGAACGATGCCGATAGCGGCGACGAGTTCGGTTTTGCGGTGGGCCTGGACGGCAGCACCGCCGTGGTCGGCGCGCTGAAGGGCGACGCCGATCTGCAGAGCACGGATGACTCGGGCTCGGCCTACGTCTTCACGCTGCAGCAAACGGCGGCCACGCCGACGCCGACGCCGACGGCCACCGCGACGCCGACGCCGACCGCCACGCCGACTGCAACGCCGACCCCGACGGCCACGGCCACGCCGACGCCGACCGTGACGCCGACTGCGACGGCCACGCCGACGCCGACGGCCACCGCGACGCCGACGCCGACGGCGACCGCCACCCCGACGCCGACCGCGACCGCCACGCCGGTTGTGACCCCGACGCCGACGGCGACCGCCACGCCGGTCGTGACGCCGACCCCGACGCAGCAGCCGACCGCAACGCCGACCGCCACGCCGGCGCCGACCGCGCAGCCCACGGCCACGCCGACGCCGGTCGTGCAGCCGACGGTGCAGCCCACGGCCACGCCGACGCCGGCCCCGGCCACGCCCAGCGTGTCGCTCAGTGTGTCGCTGCCGAGCCTGGAAGAGGCCGACAGCAGCACCGTGCTGACCGTCGCCCTGTCCGAGGAAAGCACGCAGGACGTCACCGTCGCGCTGAGCTTCGGCGGCACCGCCACCGCGGGCAGTGACTACAGCGGCCAGGCCGCGCAGGTCACCATCCCGGCTGGCAGCCTGGCGGCGAACCTGACGCTGACCGCGCAGAACGACAGCCTGGTCGAAGGCAACGAGACGATCCTGATCGCGATCGACTCGGCCACCGGCGCAGAGGTTGGCAGCCCCGACAGCGTTGAAGTCGTCATCAACGACGACGACGAGGCGGCCGATCCGGAAGTGAACCTGTCGACCTCGACCGGCTTCATTCTGGAAAGCGGTGCCAGCGCGACGATCACGGCCAGCCTGGATGCGGCGCTGGACAACGACGTGATCGTGACGCTGATCACCTCGGGTGACGCCACGCTCGACAGCGACTACACGCTGGCCGAGACCACGCTGACGATCCCGGCCGGTTCGCTGGGTGCGCAAACCACCGTCACCGCCATCGACGACGACGCCGACGAGAACAACGAGACGATCTCGATCGGTATCGACAGCGTCGTGGGCGCGACGGCGGGCAACATCGACAGCGTGTCGGTGCAGATCACCGACAACGACGGCACGCCGACGCTGAGCCTGTCCGGTGACACCGGCACCATCGCCGAGAACGGCGGTGTGGCCACGGTGAGCGCCAACCTGTCCAGCCCGGCAACCGCCGATGTGACCATCGCACTGGCCCTGGGTGGTGCGGCGACGGCTGGCACCGACTACAGCGCCAGCACGCAGAGCCTGACCATCCCGGCCGGCCAGACCAGCGCCAGCATGACGCTGACGGCCACCGATGACACCAGCTTTGAGGCCGATGAGCTGATCCTGGTGGGTATCGACAGTGCCACCGGTGCCACGCTGGGTGCGCCGCGCACGCTGCTGGTCCGCATCGCCGACGATGACGAGCCGGCCCCGGGTGAGCGCACGCCGGAAGAGACGGGCACGCCCGTGTCGACCATCGTCGATGCCGGGGCGCAGTTTGTGCCGATGCTCAGCTTCGGCCTGCGCAACCCGACCGACGGCGACGTCGACCTGAGCAGCATCAGCACGCAGGCCAGTGCGGCCGGCGGCATCAACGCGGCCCAGCTCTTCGTCGATGCCAACGGCAACGGTCAAGTGGACGACGGCGAAGCCATGCTGGCCAGCGTCGACGCGGTTGCCGCCAACGTGAACATCGTCTTCACGCTGGATCCGGCGCTGAGCATGACTGCCGGCGAAACGGTGCGTTTCGTCGTCCTCGCCAACTTCCAATAAGGACAGACCGATGAAGCAACTCAGCAAAGCCACACTCCTGGCCACCGCGGTGGTCGCCCTGTCGGCCTGTTCGGAGTCGGACAGCAACCCGCAGGCTCAGGAGCCGATCACCCCGCCGGGCGCGCAGACTTTCGAGCTGCGCAACCTCTCGGCGACGGCCACGGACCCTGACACCGGTGAGACGGTGACGCTGCAAACCCGCAACGTGCGCAGCGCCGTCGTCACCCGGCGTAGTGGGAGCTAAGCGCCCGCTGCGCGGACGCAAAGGCGCGGGTCGTCCCTTGGACGGCCCGCGCTTTCTTGTGTCTGCCCTCGCCATCACGCTGGTCGCCTGTGGCGGCGGAGGCAGCAGCGACTTCGACCCGAGCGACGGTGCGACGGCACCCCTGACCAGCGCCGCGGGCGCCGAAGCCCCGACGAGCGCGGGGCATGGCGAGTGCCAGCAGTGGCAAAGCCGGCAGCCCGACTGGATCTGGTGCGACGATTTCGAATCCGGGCGCAGCCTGGCCGAGAAGTACGGCCGCGCCAACATCGGGGCCGCCGCGCATGCCGATTCACTGGAGCACAGCAGCCGCTATGCGGCCGACGGTGGCCATGCGCTGCGCTTTACCTATGCCGCCTTCGACGGCTCCGACGCCAGTCGCGACGCCGGCAGCCTGCGGCGCAACTTCGGCCGTGCGCCCTTTGCGGACGAGCCGGCTTACCGCGGCGCACCGCCGCACTACGCCGACGAGGATTTCGACGAGATTTACTACCGCTACTACCTGCGCCATGCGCCGGGCTTTCGTGGCGGCTGGCCGGATAAATCCTCCCGGGCCTTCGTGCTCGCGGACGGCCGTGACCCCTGGGGCCCGCAGGCCATGGTGGCGCACCTGTGGACCATCGATCAGGGTGCGACCCTGGGTGTGGACCCGGTCTCCGGCGTGGACCCGGACAGCGGCCGGCTGCTGACGCGGCGCTGGAATGACATGGGCCAGTTCCGCTGGCTGAACAAGGGCCGGCCCGCGGGCAGCCAGCTCGGGCGCACGCCGCTCAATGACCAGGCCTGGCAGTGCATCGAGGCCCGCGTTCGGTTGAACCGCGTCGATCCCGTGGCCGCAGACGGCCTGCAGCAGTTCTGGGTCGACGGCGAGCCACAGCTCGACAACCCGCCGCAGCGGCTGAACTTCACCGGGGCCTGGCGGGATTACGGCATCAACGGCATCCAGCTGGAAAGCTACTGGAACGCCGGCTCGCCGGTGGTGCAGGATCGCTACGTGGATCGCTTTGTCATCTCCCGCAGCCGCATCGGCTGCGGCGCGGCGCCGGAGGCCACCCCATGACCCGGCGGCGCGGCGTCGGCCTGGGCCTGCTGGCGCTGCTGCTGGTGGGCGTGTTGCTGCCGCCACTGGTCTGGAGCGAGGAGGACATCAAGGACTCGATCACCAAGCGCCTGAGCAAGGCGCTGGGCCGCGAGGTGGTCATCGAAGGCGAGCTGGATATCGACGCCCGCTGGCCGCTGCGGGTGGAATTTTCCGAGCTGCGCATCGCCAACCTGCCCGAGCGCGAGCCGCAATGGATGCTGACGGTGCCGCGCGGGCTGATCCGTGTGGACCCGCTGTCGCTGCTGTTCGGCCGGCTCAAGTTGCCGCTGATCGAGGCGCATGGCGCCGAGCTCCACCTGCAGCGCGATGCGCAGGGGCAGGGCAACTGGCACTTCCGCCGCGGCGACCCCAAGCAGCCCTCCTCCTCCGGCGACAGCCAGGGCAAGGGGCCACGCTTTGGGCGCCTGCGCATCTACGACAGCACGGTGCATGTGCAGGATGCCCAGCGCGAGGTCGACATTCGCGCCCAGGTCCGCACCGCGGCGCCCGCGGAGGCGGAGCTGGATGCGCCCGAGCCGGGGGTCGAGGACGGCTTGCGCATCGAGGCGCAGGGGCGCATTCAGGGCCGCAAGTTCGTGGCCAGCGCGCAGGGCGACCCGCCGCCGGTGGGCAACGACCGTGATGGGCGGTATTCCCTGCAGGCGCAGGCGCGTGTGGGTGACACCGAGGCGCGCATCGAAGGACACGTCAACGAACCGCTGCGCCTGCGGGGGCTGGATCTGGCGCTGACGCTGTCGGGGCCGGACCTGGCCGAGCTGGCGCTGTTGACGACCTTGCCCTTCCCGCCAACCCCGCCCTATGAGATTTCCGGTCAGGTGGAACACGAGGGCCGGACCTGGCGGCTGGCCGATTTTGCCGGCCGCATCGGCGACAGTGACCTGCGTGGCCAGTTCAGCGTGGAGCGCGGTGGCGACAAGCCCATGCTGCGGGCCAACCTGCGCGCGGACCTGCTTGATCTGGATGACCTCGCGCCGCTGCTGGGTGGCACGCCCGCCACCGGCGAAGGCGAGACGGCCTCGCCGGAGCAGCGCGCCGCCGCGCAGGCCGAGGCCGAGGATGACCGCGTGCTGCCGGATCAGGCGGCCGTGCGCGTCGACCGCCTGCAGAAGGTCAATGCCGAGGTGGACTTCGAGGCCCAGCGCGTCGAGGCGCGGCTGCCCATTGACGACCTGGTCTTCAAGGCCTCGCTGCGCGATGGTCAGCTGCAGGTCGACCCCTTTCGCTTTGGCCTGGCCGGCGGCGACCTGGACGGCAAGCTGGGCATTGACTCCCAGGCGGTGCCGCCCACCTGGCGCTATCGCCTGGACGTCGAGTCACTGGATCTGCGTCGCCTGGCGCAGCTGCCCAAGACCATGCGCGAGGCCAGCGGCACCGTCAGCGGGGCGGTGGCCATCGACACCCGCGGCGCCACGATTGCGAGCGCCTTGGCGCAGGCCGATGGCCAGGGCCATATCGCGCTGCGCAATGGCCAGCTGAGCGGGCTGCTGGTGGAAATCCTGGGCATGGATGCGGCCGAGGCACTGGGCCTGGTGCTGACAGAGGACCAGACCGTGCCCGTGCGTTGCGGTGGCACACGCTTCGTCATCAATCAGGGTGTGCTGGAAAGCGAGCTGTTGCTGCTGGATACCACCGACACCCACATCCACGGCGGCTTGCGGGTGGACTTCGCCCGCGAGCGCTTCCGCCTGGACCTGGATGCCGAGCCCAAGGATTCCAGCCTGTTCTCGGCCCGCGCGCCGCTGAAGGTCGAGGGCCGCTTCGCCGACTTCACCGTGCGGCCCGATTTCGAATCGCTCAGTGGGCGCGTGGCCCTGGGTGCGCTGGCCGGCGCGCTGCTCGGCCCGGTCGGGGCCCTGGCCGCCTTCATCGAGCCGGGGGAGGGCGAGGATGCCGACTGTCCGGCGGTGATGCAGGCGCTGCGCGAGGGCAAGGACGCCGCGCAGTAAGCGCATAGCCCCCGGCAGGACCGCACATAAAAAAAGGGCCGCAATCGCGGCCCTTTTTTTTGGCAGGACGCCGGTCGGGATCAGAACAGGTAGTTCAGACCCACCGAGGCCATGTCCACGTCGGCTTCATCGAGCGCGTAGCGGTCGTATTCGACGCGCATGTCCAGCTGCTCGCTCAGGCCGACGCGCAGGCCCACGCCGTAGTAGGGATCCTCGCCGTCATCGTCGCGGCTGCCCAGCAGGCGGTCCTCGCCGTTGCGGTCCCAGAACATGTAGCCGCCCTTGGCGTAGGGGGCGAACTTCGGCGTCAGCGGCAGCGCGGCCGTTACACCGGCGGTGACACCGGCGGCCTCGAAGGAGGCGCGGTCGTCGGCCACCTCACCGAAGTCGGTGTAGCCGGCCTCGATGCCCCAGACTTCGCTGAACTGGGCGCCGGCACGCACCTTCCAGGACTCGTGCTCGTCCTCGAAGTTGTCGAACTCTTCGCGGCTGTCCGGGAATTCCTCGGTTTCATAGGTGTGGTAGCCAAAGCTGCCGCCGACATAGCCTTCGGCGATCGGGTTCTGCCACTCCTGCGCCAGCGCGGGGGTGGCCAGGCCCAGGCTCCCGGCCAGGGTGCCAAGCAGCAGGGTTTTGCGGGTCATGAGCTTCGTGGTCATCACAGGCTCCATTGTGGATTCGGCCTATGTCCGTCAAGCGCCGTGCCAGAACGAAAAAAACCTAGTAAAAACAGTGTCATGAGATTGAACACCGGGTTGCGGCCGGTGCGTTTCGTGCCGCCGGCGACGCGGTTTTGGCTCCTGTTTCCCGACGCCTGGCCGAAAACCCTGTCTGCGTTTGCCGACGCCGGCCGGCGGATTCGCCGCTCAGCCCGACATGCGGGCCTCGCACGGCGTCGCCCTGCGGGGACAGGGGGCCGTGGACAGGCGACAGGCGACAGGCGACAGGTGACAGGTGACAGGGGACAGGGGACAGGGGACAGATGACCGGGGCTGGGCGGCGCAGGCCCGCGGCATGCGCCACGCCGAGTGGGCGTACAGGCGCCCGGGCGCGGGCCCGCGGGCGGCCGGCGCGGTGACCTAGGTCACACGCGATGGTGCCGCCCGGCGCCGCAACGGAGCATCGCCTCAGGTGCCGCGCGCACCCCGCATCCCCGACCCCCATCCCCGCTCCCACCGCACCACCGACGCCGAGGACCATGGCCGCCAAGGAACCCCAACCGCCCTTCGCCGAACAGGGCCTGGAGCCGCCGGGCCTGGAGGCGCGCATGGACCCGGCGCCGCGCTACGCCGCCCGGGCTTACTGCGCCGCCGGCAAGCTCTATGGCAAGCGGGCGCTGATCACCGGTGGCGACTCCGGCATCGGCCGGGCGGTGGCCTGGCTCTATGCCCGCGAAGGTGCCGACGTGGCCATCGTCTACACCCCGGAGGAAGAGGAGGACGCGCGCGAGATCGCGCAGCAGATCGAGTCGCTGTCGCGGCGCTGCCTGTGCCTGCCCGGCGACCTGCGCGACCCGGCCTTCTGCCAGCAGGTGGTCGAGCGCACGGTGCAGACGCTGGGCGGCTTGGACATCCTGGTCAACAATGCCGCCTACCAGTGCCACCAGCCGGATCTGGATGCCGTCAGCCCGGACCAATGGGAGCGCACCTTCCGCACCAACATCGACGCCTACTACCACCTGAGCCGGGCGGCCTTGCCGCACCTGAAGGCCGGTGGCGCAATCATCAACACCGGGTCGATCACGGGCCTGGAGGGCAACAAGGGTCTGCTCGATTACTCGGCGACCAAAGGGGCCATCCACGCCTTCACCAAGTCGCTGGCGCAAAACCTGGTGGAGCGCGGCATCCGCGTGAACTGCGTGGCGCCCGGCCCGGTGTGGACGCCCTTGAATCCGGCCGAGCGTGCCGAGGGCGACATCGAAGACTTTGGCGAGGGCACGCCCCTGGGGCGCCCCGCGCAGCCCGAGGAGGTGGCGCCGGCCTATGTCTTTTTCGCCTCCGAAGCCGACTCCCGTTACATCAGCGGCCATGTGCTGCCGCTGCTCGGTGGCGGCACGACCGCCGCCTGAAGACTCCCTACGCCTGAACCGGAGACCGTCATGCCCCAAGCCTGGAGCGACAAGGACGAACGCCAGTACGAGCACGTCAAACGCAGCGAGCGCCAGCGCGGCCGCTCGCCCGCCAAGGCCAAGGAGATCGCGGCCCGCACGGTCAACAGCCAGCGCCGCGACGAGGGTCGCACGCCCAACCGGACCACGCAGGGCAGCGGCAACCCGCGCACCCGCCTCGAGCAGCGCACGGTGGAACAGCTGCGCAACCGGGCCGCGGCGCTGGACATCGACGGCCGCAGCCGCATGCGCAAGGCCGAGCTGGTCGACGCGATCCGGAGCGCGCAATGAGGGCCCTGCTCGGCGCACCGGCGGTGGCGCGCAGCGCGCAGCCTTTCGTGGCGACCACCACTCCGGCGCTGCGCAGCCCGTTGTGGCGCGGTGAGGGCCGGCCCTGCACCCATTGCCAGCAGCCCTTCGCGGCCGCGCTGGCCGCCCACTGCCTGGACTGCGCCACGCCGCTGTGCCCGGACTGTGTCTGGGTGGCGGGGCAGCGCACGCCCCTGTGCCCCGACTGCGCCTGAAGCCCGGCGCGGCCTAGTAGCGCCAGCGAACGCCCGGCGCGCGCCCCGTCGCGAGCCGCGCTTCCCGCAGCGCGCGGCCGCCTTCCCACGCCGCCGGCCGAAGCCAGCACCGCCGAAGCCGGCGGCGCCGGCCACAAGCCGCGCCGCACGGGATGCCGCGCTGCCCGATACCTGCGCTCCCGCCGGCCCGCCGTCGGCCGGCCGCGCCCACTCCGTCTAAGCTGCGGGCATGCGTGCGTGCTTGCGCACAGGCCAACGAGGAGACCGCTAATGAACCGGGCCCTGATCGTGTTGGCCGCCGTGGCGGTCGTGCTGCTGCTGCGCGAGGCCAAGCCCTTCATGCTGCCGCTGACCATCGCGGTGTTTCTGTCCTTCATGCTCAGCCCGATGGTCGACCTGCTGGGCCGGCGCCTGCCGCGCCCGCTGGCGGCCATCTTCGTCACGCTGGGCTTCGCGGCGATGGTGGCCACCGGGGCCCTGCAACTGACGACGCCGCTTGAGGGCTGGATGCAGCGTGTACCCGAGGCGATGACCGCGCTGGAGCGGCATGTCGCCGACGTCAACAGCCGCCTGAGCAGCCTGACCGATGCGCGCGAGTCGCTGCAGCGCATGGCCGAGCGCATGGCCGGCGGCGGCGAGGACAAGGTGGCGGTGGAAATCGAGGAGGACCCGACCTCGCAGGCCGCCCGCCACCTGGGCGGGGTGGCTTCGGGCTTTGCCATCGCGGTGTTGCTGCTGTACTTCCTGCTCGCGACCGGCAATGTGTTGACCCACCGCCTGGTGCGCCTGCCGCGGGACCCGCAGCGGCGCCGGCGCTATGTGCGTGTGGTGCGTTCGCTGCGCAGCGGCGTGGCGCATTACCTCGCCACCATCACCGTGATGAACATCGGTCTGGCCCTGGCGACAACGGCCGGCATGTACTGGCTGGGCGTGCCCGACCCCTGGCTGTGGGGCATCCTGGGCGGGCTGCTGAACTACATCCCCTATGTCGGCACGATCATCACGGTGGCCGCGATCACCGTCGCCGCACTGGTCAGTCAGCCGACGATGGCCGACATCCTCGCGCCCGGCGCGCTGTACCTGCTGCTCAATGGCATCGAGGCGACGATTTTGACCCCGACGGTGCTGGGCGGTCGCTTCTCCGTCAATCCGCTCTTTGTTTTCCTGGCCATCATCGCGCTGGGCTGGCTCTGGGGCGTGGGCGGCATGTTCATTGCGGTGCCGCTGCTGGTCTTCACCAAGGAGGTCCTGACCCACCTGGGCGGCAACGCGCCGCGCCTGGCCCGGCTGATCGCCCGCTGATTGTCGCTCTTTGGAGACAGCGCCAAACCCCGTCAGGGGGCGCTTCGCGGCGACCCGCTCCCGATGCCGTCGCAGGCTGTCGCTGCAGCGCAACAAAAATGCCTGGTCAGGTCCGCGGGCTTTGCTCTAAGTGCTTGATTATGCGTGTTCAGTGAGATTGGCACAGCGCTTGCAACAGTCACTGTCGAGCCAATCTGGTGCTCATTCACCACGTGAAAAAGGAGCTTTCTATGAATACCAATTCCGAGCAATTCGAAGGCCGTTGGGACCGCGTCAAGGGTCAGCTGCGCCAGCAATGGGGCGACCTGACCGACGACGAGCTGGAAGAGGCCAAGGGTAACCGTGAAGAGCTGATCGGCAAGATCAAGCAGAAGTACGGTGACACCAAGGAATCGATCGGCGAGAAGGTCGACCAGATCATGGCCAAGGTCAACTGATCGACTGCGCGGATTCTGGCGCCTGCCCACGGCCCCGAGACCCGAGGTCTTGAGCCTTTAGGCGCCACACTCCCCGGGTGCCCCTACGGCACCCCCGACGCCCGCCCGGGTTCGCCCTGGCGGGCGTCGTCGTTTGCGCCGGCCCGCACGGCGATTGGCCGCAGGTATCGGCGGCGTTTGGGTTGCGGCGGCCGTAGCGCGTAGGCGCCCAGGCGCCCAAGCGCCCAAGCGCCCAAGCGCCTAGTCGCGCGAGCGTTCAGGCGCGCGGGCGGGTCTCCGGCGCCGGCGCCGCGCTCATGGCCAGCTTGACCAGCTCCGCCGTATTGGCCGCGCCGGATTTTTGCAGGATGCGGGCGCGATGCTCCTCGACCGTACGCGGGCTGATGCCGAGTTTGTCGGCGATCTGCTTGCTGGTCTCGCCGCCGAGCACATGCTCCAGGATCTCCTGCTCGCGCGGCGTCAGCTTGTCGGCGATGCCGTTGGCGCGGCGCTGCTGGCGCGATTGTTCCACGGCGGCGGCGACGAGCCGGCGCAAATCACGCGCCGAGACGGGCTTTTCGATGAAGTCGATGGCGCCGAGCTTCATCGCGTTGACGGCGCTGGAGACATCGCCATCGCCGGTGACGACGATCGCCGGCGGCAGGCGGTTGTAGCGCTGCTGGTAGGCCTCCAGCATCTGCAGGCCGTCCATCTCCGGCATGCGCAGGTCGACCACGATGCAGTCGCAGTCGTGGGCCAGCTCGTCGGCCAAAAAATCCGGTGCGGCACTGTAGGGCAGCACCCGGTGGCCGGCATAGGCCAGCAGGCGGCTGTAGACCTCGCGGCAGCCGCGATCGTCCTCCACCAGCACAACCTTGGCGCGGTTGGCCGCGCCGTCCAGCGTGGAATCCGCATGGTGTCGAGACGGCACGCGCTCCTCCTTCCAGCCGTAGGGGTGCCTTGTCGGGGCTACCCCCGTATGGCGTCACCTTAGCCCGCTTTGTGCGCGCCCACAATATTGGCGACGACCGGCCGGCGATGTCCGGGGCGCAGGCCCGCTCCGGGGCTGCCGCAAAAAAAAAACGGAGCCTCGAGGGCTCCGTTCCGGCATGGCCGGTGGGGTGGGGCGCGGCCGGGGGCGGCCGCGGGCACACCGGCCCGGTCAAGCGCGTCCGCTAGCAGGCGGCGCGCACGCCGCTGGGGGCGGCGGCGTGGGGGGCGGCCAGCATTTGCGGCTGCAGCACGGCGGCCTCGCCACCGTGAAAGCGCAGGCTGGTCAAAAAACGGGGCAGCGCGTCCAGCAGGCCCTGCGGCTGGTGCCACAGCCCGCCGGCATCGCTGGCCAGCAGGATGTCGCCGGGTGCGGCCGCGTGCAGCGCGCGCAGCAAGACCTGCGGCTCGGCCTGTGGCCCGGGGCGGGGCAGCCGCCGCGCCCCGGACAGCACGGCGGCGCCCAGTGCCCGCGCCTCGGCCTGCATCGCCCGGCTGCCCAGACGGGCCGGGGGGCAGTACAACATTGGCGCGCGGCCGGTCAGGTTCCGCAGCACCTCCACCCCCAGACGAACGTCGGCGCGGGCCTGGCCAGGGATTTGTGCCAGCGCGGGGCGGCCGCTGTAGCCGCAGTGGCCCAGCGCGTGGCCTTCGCGCAGCAGGCGTCGTATCAGGTAGTCGAAGCGGGCGGCCCGTCGGCCGCTGACGAAAAAGGTGGCCTTGGCCTGGTGTCGCTCAAGCAGCGCCAGCAGCTGTGGCGTGTAGCGCGGGTCCGGCCCGCCGAAAAAACTCAGGTACAGCGGCTGTGCGGCCGCCGCAAGGTGGGGGCTCCACTGGGCGATAGCGCCCGGCTGGCCAACGTGTGGTCTTGGTGTCTCCTGCATCTCGGCTCCCGCGTCGCGCGTCATGCCCGTGCCGCTCCCGTCGCCTGATCAGACTACTAAGCCGTGGCGCCGGCGAAACCCCGAGAATCACGGGTGTCGCCGCGAGCGCTCGGCGCGTTGGGAAGCGGGTGACCTTCGTCATCGCGGGCGGCTGCGCGTGCCCCCACGCCTTAGCGTGGGCTTGTCTCGCCGCGCCCGCACGCCCATGGGCCCGCGGCGCTTATCCACCGGACGGAGATCTCCCATGAGCAGACAGCTGGACGGCAAGCACATCGCGCTGCTGGCCGAGAACGACTATGAAGACATCGAACTGCACTACCCCTTGCTGCGCCTGCGCGAGGAAGGGGCGGAGGTCACCGTCGTGGGCCCGGAGGTGGGCCGCTACCAGGGCAAGCATGGCCTGAGCGTCGAGGCGACCCGCAGCGCCGAACAATCAGCCGCGGAGCAATTCGATGCGCTGGTGGTGCCCGGCGGCTACTGCCCCGACCACCTGCGCACGCACGAGGCCGTGTTGGCACTGGTGCGCGGCATCGACAAGGCCGGCAAGCCGCTGGCGGCGATCTGCCATGCCCCCTGGGTGCTGTGTTCGGCCGGTGTTCTCGGCGGGCGCAATGTCACCAGCTACTCGTCGATCAAGGACGACGTGGTCAATGCCGGCGGCATCTGGCACGACAAGGAGGTGGTCATCGACCGCAACCTGATCACCTCGCGCTTCCCGCCGGACCTGGGCGTGTTCTGCCGGGCCATCATCGAGGCGACCGCCGGATGAGCAAGGCGCCACTGTTTGAAAGCCGCAACCCGGCCACCGGGGCGCTGCTGGAGAGCTATGTCGGCCATACCCCGGCCGAAGTCGGGCGCCGCCTGGAGGCCGCCGGACGTGCGGCCCACACCTGGCGCGGCACCGATATCGCGCTGCGTGCCGGCCTGCTGCGCAGCGCCGCCGAGCTGCTGCGCCAGCGCGCCGACAGCCTGGCCGAACTGATGGCCCGCGAGATGGGCAAGCCGGTCGGGCAGGGCCGCGGCGAGGCCGAAAAATGCGCCTGGGTCTGCGAGTACTACGCCGAGCAGGGCGAGCAGTTCCTGCAGGGGCGCGACATCGACACCGACAAGGGCGACAGCTTCGTCCACTACGCCCCGCTGGGCGTGGTGCTGGCGATCATGCCCTGGAACTTCCCGCTGTGGCAGGTGTTTCGCTTCGCCGCACCTAACCTGCTGGCGGGCAATGTCGGCCTGCTCAAGCATGCCTCCAATGTCAGCGGCTGCGCGCTGGCCATCGAGTCCTTGCTGACCGAGGCCGGTTTCGCGCCCGGCTGCTTCCAGACGCTGCTGGTCGAAGGCGAGACGGCCGGCAAGCTGATCGGCGACGACACCATCGCCGCGGTCACGCTGACCGGCAGCACCGCAGCGGGGCGCAAGGTGGCCGAACAGGCCGGGCGCGCGCTCAAGCCCTGCGTGCTCGAACTGGGTGGCTCGGACCCCTATGTGATTCTGGAAGACGCCGACCTCGACCTCGCCGTCGAGACCTGCGTGGCCAGTCGCTTGCAGAACACCGGCCAGAGCTGCATTGCCGCCAAGCGCTTCATCGTGTCGCGCGCGCTGCGTGAGCGCTTTGAGGATGCGATGGTCGAGGCGATGCGCAACAAGGCCCACGGCGACCCGCTGGACGACCCCGACCTTGGGCCCATGGCGCGCCCGGATCTGCGCGACGAACTGCACCGCCAGGTGGAGGACAGCGTCGAGGCCGGCGCCCGTTGCCTGCTGGGCTGCCAGATGGGCGAGGGCGACGGCCATTACTACCCCGCCAGCGTGCTGACCGACGTCGCCCCGGGCATGCCCGCCTACGGCGAGGAGCTGTTTGGCCCGGTGGCCGCCATCATCCCCGCCGACGACGAGGCGCACGCGATTCAGATCGCCAACGACACCAGCTTCGGCCTGGGCGCCGCGGTCTTCACGCAGGACCTGGAGCGCGGACGGCGCATTGCCGCCCAGGAGCTGCGCGCCGGCAACTGCGTCGTCAACACGATGGTGCAATCCGACCCGCGCCTGCCCTTTGGCGGCATCAAAGACTCGGGCATGGGCCGCGAGCTGAGCATCGAGGGCATCCGGGCCTTCTGCAACGTGAAAACGGTGCTGGTCGGCAAGTCCTGATAGCGCCCCCGGCCGGCCTCGCGGTGCCCCGCCGAGGCCGGCCGGGGGCGCTCAGGCCGCCTGCGCCAGCGGGCGGCCGGCTGCGGCGGCCGGTTCCTGCAGCAGCTTGAGCACCAGCCGCTCGGCGCGCTCCAGCTTGCCGCGGCGGCAGTGGCGCCACAGCGCGTGCAGCTCGCCGCTGTCCGCCGCCTC
>CAKZQS010000044.1 GCA_937141935.1 uncultured Ectothiorhodospiraceae bacterium | reverse complement strand
GGGGCTGACCTGCAGCCGCGCCGTGGTCTGCTGCGTGGACACGACCTCGAAGCTCTCGCTGACCGTATCGCTGTTGCCGGGGTCGGCCGGGTCGGTCACCGTCAGCGTCACCGTGTAGCTGCCCGGCAGCGAATACACCCGCAGCGCGAAGGCGTTGCGGCCCTCCTGCACGTCGCCATCGCCAAAGTCGAAGCGGTAAATCGCATCCGCCGGGGCCGTGGAGCCGCTGGCATCCAGGCTGACGGTCACTGGAGCCACGCTGCCGGATGCGTCCAGCTGCAGTATGGCCTCGACAACGATCGGCGCCGGATCGACGACGACGGTGCTCGCCATCGTCACCGTGGTGCTGGCGCTGGCCGCGTTCTGGTTCTCGTCGCTGGCCACCACGTTGACGGTGTACTCGCCGGCTTGCGCATAGTCGTGGGACACCTGCGTGGCGCTGGTGCGTCCGGAGTTGCTGCCGTCGCCGAAGTAATAGACATACTCCACATCGCCGATGGCCTCGCTGGCCGTGGCCGTGAAGGTCACCGTGACCGCGCCGTCGCTGACATCGCCCTGGGCCGGGTCGGCGCTGAGGCTGACGCTGAGATTGCCGCTGGCCGCCGGGCAACCACGCGCATCGACGGCGGTGCCGGCTTGGGTGTCCGGGCACTGGTCGGCGGCGTCGCCGACACCATCGCCGTCCGCGTCGCGCTGGCTCTCGGCGCAGCCCTGGGCATCCACGGCCGCGCCGGGCGGCGTGCCGGGGCAGGCGTCGTCGGCGTCGCCGATGCCATCGTTGTCGGCATCGGCCGCCACGCAGCCCTGCCCGTCGACGGACTGGCCAGGGCCGGTGCTCGGGCAGGCATCGAAGGCGTCGGCGATGCCGTCGCCGTCGGCATCCGGTGCGCCAAAGGCCGCCTTGACCGCCGTTTGCGGCGGCGGGCCGAAGCTTTGCGCGCAATCGATGGCCAGGCCGTCGATATCGCCGCGGCGATCGCTACCGTCGGCGCGCAGCCACAGCGGCCGCACATCGGCCAGGAAGTTATCCGGCCGCAGCCAATGCGACTTCTGGCACAGCGCCGTGGCGTGGTTGCGCGGATAGCCGTGCGGGTCGGGGCCGTGCTCGGCGCTGCTGGGCGGCAGCTCGACGATTGGCGGCGCGAAGACCTCCGGCCGCAACCAGATCACCTCGGCCGGCCCGGCCGGCGCGCGGCCATTGACGTAACTCGGCTCAGGCAGCTGGAAGTTGGGCTCGACGTCCGGGTCGCAGCGGTTGCCGCCCTCTTGCAGGCACCAGGGCGACTCCAGCAGCATGCGCCGATCCGACACGGCGCCCATCGTCCGCGCCATGACATCGGCCGTCCAGTATGTGACCTGGTGATCGGAGAAGGCCGGGTGCAGCAGCACATCGTTATGCTCGCCATCGAGGTTGGCATGCCCCGGCAGGCCCCCGTAGATGGCCTGCTCCGGCGCCGTCAGGTAGGCGGCGTAGGCGTTGTTCTCGCCGCGGTCCCAGAGCATCTGGATCAGCGCAAACAACAGGTTGCGATCCAGCTCGTCCTGGTAGGCCAGATACAGCGGCACCGAATACAGCGTGAAGTCGGTTGAGCGGCGCAGCAGCGTGCTGTAGTTCATGCCCGGCACGCCGAAGACGCCCTTGTTGACGTCCTTGGACACGGCCACCACGGGGCCGGGCAGGATGCCGCCCTGCGAGTTGCCGTAGTAATAGATTTCGCTGCGGTCGAAGAAGGGCACGCCGCTGGGGGCGCCCTCCCCATCCGGCAACTGGAAGGCCGGGTGCGAAGCCAGGCCGGCCGGGTGTTGCATCAGCCGCGCCATGAACATGAAGTTCAACATGCCCTGCAGCGAGGCATCGGGGATGTTCGGCCAGTTCGACATGTCCAGCAGCGAGATCGCCACGTTGTGCAGGTCGCCCTGGGAAAAGCCAAACCAGTCCAGGCCGCACATCAGGAAGTTGTTGTGCCGGACCATCTTGCGGCCCTCGTCGTAGTCGACGGCGGCGCGGCTTTGCAGCAGGCCATGGCCATACAGCGTGGCCCGGGCCGCCGCGCGTTCGCCCCGGGCCGTGTCGGCCCGCACCTGGCAGAGGTAGCGCGTGGTCATGCGCCCCTGCCCCGCCAGCCGATCCGGCAGGCCGTCGCCATAGGGCAGCAGGTTCAGCGCGGCGGGGTCGGCCGCCGGAACCCCGCCATCGCTGGGGTCATAGTTCAGGCGGTTCGGCGGCAGCAGATTGAAGGGCTGCGCCTCGAACAGTGGCAGGGCCTCAACCACCTGACCCAGGCCGGGCTGCTCGCGCAGGGTGTCCAGCAGGCTTTGCACCTCCGCCGCCTCCAGCGGCGAGGGGTCGGGCTGGATCAGATAGCTGGGCAGTTCCAGCGTGCCCTCGATCTGCAGCACCTCGCCGTCGGCACGCTCGCGAATGCTGTCGACGGTGAAACTGGGTGCACCGCAGCCGCCCACGGTCGGCGCGGGCTGCGCGCTGAGGTTGGCCGGCTCGGCGGCATAGTCATAGCGGCTGCAATCGGCCTCGGCCGGCGCCGAGTCCGCGCGCAGGCTGGCGAAGGCGTCATCGCGCATCGCGGTAAGCCGCGCGGTCAGGTTCTGCGCGCTGGCCACGGTGAAGTCCCAGGCCAGATACAGCGAATCGCGTGGGAGCTGGGCGTTGGCGATGACCGGGAAGACGTCGGCTTCCAAGTCGTCGCAGCGCGCGCTGATCGGCGGCAGGTCGGACCCGACCCGGTCGCGGCAGAGGCGGAACACGCCCTGGGCATCCAGGCTCCCGCCCTGGCCATCCAGCAGGTCGCGCAGCACCACAACATAGCGCTCACCCGGGGTGAAATTGCGCGCCGGGCGCAGGATCAGCGCGCTGCGCGGATTAACCCGCGGGACTTCCGGCGAACCCTCAAAGGCCGGCAGCAGGTAGCCGGCGTTGACGTCCATCTCGGCCCAGACCGGGTGCCGCTCGCCGGTGCGCGCGTTGAGCACCTGAATCGGCGCGTCCGGCTGCAGGCTCAGCCCGGGGTTGGTAATGCCCACCCGGTTGTCCAGATCCGGATCACCGGCCGGCACAAAGCCATGGCTGCGCAGCAGGCCGGCGCGGTCCAGGCCGGGCACGTAGGTGAAGATCATCGTGCCCGGGGAAAAGCCGTCGTTGCGGTTCCATTCGGTGGGGTCGATGGGCTTGCCGGCCACATTGCGGGGCATCGCCAGCGCCGAAAGGTCCACGCGGCGCCCGGTATAGATGTTGCGGGCCGGGCCGGCCTCGGGCACGGCCAGCTCCTGCGTGTAGACATTGCTGGGGAAGGGATACAGGCAGCTGGCCGGGTCCAGCACGTCGCAGCCCCGCAGCGCCGCCTCCACCGCCTGCTCCAGGTCCTGCGGGCTCTGCGCCCGCGAGGCCGCCGGCGCCAGCAGCAGCAGGGCCACCGCCAGCAGCAGCAGGCCCTGCGCGATGCGCTGCGCCCGGCTGCCGGCCAAGCCGCGGCCGCGCCCTGCCCGCACGGCGGCGCGACTGCGGCCCCGGCTGAAGCCCAGAATTGGGCTCAGGCGTGGGCCCGGGCGTGGGCTTAGACGTGAAATCGGGCTCGGCTCCCAACGAAGGTTTTGAGCGATAGCGGACATGCGGTTCGGGAGCATCGATGTTCCTGAGTGTCGAAAACGGGGGCGCAGGCCCAGTAGGGCGAGCAGGGCCAGCAGCGCGAAGCCGGCGCTGCCGCTACCGCCACCGCCATTGCCGCCCTGCCCCGGGCCGTTGCCCGGGTTGCCAGGGCCGGCGCCCGCGGCGGGCTGCACCTGCAGCGCGCCCTGCGCGCGCTTCTGGCCGCCGGCGTCATCGCTGACGGTCACCGAGGGCGTGTATTCCCCCGCCTGCGCATAGCTGTGGCTGGTCAGGCCCGCGTCCGCGCCAAACTCGGCGACGCTGCGCTCCACCGGCGGCGTGCCATCGCCAAAGTCGAAGACAAAGGCGGTGATCTGCGCACCCGGCGCGGCCAGCGAGCCACGCGCGTCCAGCTGCACCGGCTCGCCCACCGCCACCCGGCTGGGGCTGACCTGCAGCCGCGCCGTGGTCTGCTGCGTGGACACGACCTCGAAGCTCTCGCTGACCGTATCGCTGTTGCTGGGGTCGGCCGGGTCGGTCACCGTCAGCGTCACCGTGTAGCCGCCCGGCAGCGAATACACCCGCAGGGCGAAGGCGTTGCGGCCCTCCTGCACGTCGCCATCGCCAAAGTCGAAGCGGTAAATGGCGTCCGCCGGGGCCGTGGAGCCGCTGGCGTCCAGGCTGACGGTCACCGGCGCCACGGTGCCGGAGGCATCGAGCTGCAGATCCGCCTGCACGACAACCGGGGTCGGGTCGACGACCACCGTGCTGGTCATCGTCACCGTGGTGCTGGCGCTGGCCGCGTTCTGGTTCTCGTCGCCGGCCACCACGTTGACGGTGTACTCGCCGGCTTGCGCGTAGTCGTGGGACACCTGCGTGGCGGCGGTGCGACCGGAGTTGCTGCCATCGCCGAAGTAATAGACATACTCCACATCGCCGATGGCCTCGCTGGCCGTGGCCGTGAAGGTCACCGTGACCGCGCCGTCGCTGACATCGCCCTGGGCCGGGTCGGCGCTGAGGCTGACGCTGAGATTGCCGCTGGCCGCCGGGCAACCACGCGCATCGACGGCGGTGCCGGCTTGGGTGTCCGGGCACTGGTCGGCGGCGTCGCCGACACCATCGCCGTCGGCGTCGCGCTGGCTCTCGGCGCAGCCCTGGGCATCCACGGCCGCACCCGGCGGGGTGCCCGGGCAGGCATCGTCGGCGTTGCGCACGCGGTCGCCATCACTGTCGCCGTCGTCGGCCGAGCAGCCCTCGGCGTCGACCGGCTCCATCGGCCCCGTGCTCGGGCAGCGGTCGGCCGGGTCGAGCACGCCGTCGCCGTCGCCGTCGATCACGCCGCCCAGCGTCGTGGTCGCCCAGGGGCGGAAGCTGCAGGTCTCGCAGAGGCGGTCGTCGCGGTCCGCGGTGTCGGGCTTGTCCTCGATGAAGGGGAAGGCGCTGTCGGCATAGCTGCGCGGCAGCACGCCATCGGCCCGCGGCTCGACGAAGAAGCTGGCGGATTCAAGGTGATAAGGCTGGCTGCCGCCGGGGCAGTCCAGGCCGCCGAGCGGCAGCGCGCTGCCGACGATGGCGCTGACGCGCCCGCCGAGGTTGCCGGCCGGGTCCGCCTGCGGGTCATTGATGCAGCCATCCACGACGAAGCGGTATTCGCCCATCGGCGTGTGGCCCAGCCGCGCCGGGAAGGCGCTGTAGGCCTCGAAGTTCGCCGTCCACTCCCAGCTATGGTTGCCGGCATAGGCGTCGATGACGCCGGGCAGGCCGTCCGGCCACTCGACGCGGGTGGGCACCTCGCCGCTCATGTCGGCGAAGTCGACCCACTCGCCCGCAACGCGCCGCTGCACACGGGCGTAGGGATTGTCGAGCTGGGTGTTACCGCCGCGCCAGCGGAACTCGGCGGCCTCGAAGTGGCGGATGTTGCCCGGCTGGGCCAGCGCCTCGGCAGGCCCACGATCCAGCGGCAAGGCGGCCAGCCAGCCGCTGTAGGCGGCCGCCGTAACCGCACCGAGCGCGGTGGCCTGGCTGCGCTGGCGGATCTCGTCCACCTGCGCCAGGGCGTCGTGCGGCTCGGGGGCGAGCTCGGGGCCGCCCTTCATCGCGCCGGCCATGCGCACCAGCCGCGACACCATGTAGTCGGCGGTGTGCGCGCCGTAGCTGGTCAGCGCCTTGCGGTAGTGGTCGCGGTTCATGAACTCGCGATAGCTGACCGTGTAGCCCACGTAGTCTCCGGCATGGCCCAGGCCCACCGGCAGCGCATAACCCCATTGCGGCGGCAGCTCTTCGTGGGTGAAGTTGCCCCAGATCTGCGCCGGGTCCGCGGGCTCGCTGTTGGCGCGCAGCATGTTCTCGGGCGCATCCCAACCGCGCGCATCGTTGTGGATCTGCGCACGCATGCGCTCTATCAGCTCGGGGTCGGCTATGGCCTCGGCGCGGCCGGGCACGGCGGTCGGGAATTCGGCCGGGTCGTAATACTGCTGCTGCAGCGCGCAGGCCTCGACATAGCGCGGGTCATCCTTGTATTCGTCGATCAGGCAGGCCCAGTCGAAGCCGTTGTACTGGTTGCCCAGCAGCTGGTCGGTGCGCGTTTCCAGATTCAGGATCAGATCGACCTGGGCCTCACAGGCGCAGGAGGCCAGCAGCACCTCGCCGATGCGGAAGGCCTGCAGATAGATGCGCAGGTTCTCCTCGACGCCGGTGAAGGCGGTGGCATCGTAGTGGTCGGGCACCGGCACGCCCTCGCTCTTGAGCTTGGCGTAGACGACGGCCGCCTGGCCGGTCAGCTCGTTCTCGCCGGGGAAGCCAAAGCGGCCGCAATCCGGCAGGCCGACGATAGGCACGCCCACGTCGCCCTCGACGCTGCGCTGCGTGTTGCAGTTGGACACCGCCGGGTACGGATGCGACAGCGGCCCCGGCGCCCAATAGCTGCGGTAGTCCACGGGGAAGTCGGTGGACAGCGGCACCTGCACACCCGGCCCGCCGGCGCCGATCTGCGCCCACCCGCGCAGCACGTCGTCGGCCAGAAAGCGCACCAGGCGCTCGTACTGGGCAAAGTCGGTGTGTTCCATGACCCGCGGCACGCCCTGCCCGGGCTCGCAATCATTGCGCGCGGGTTGCGGGGCGCTCTCCGGCCAGTCGCCGCAGACGCTGCCGTCATCGGCAATCATCTGGCTCTTGTTGCCCGAGTTCTCGGCACTGCCGACGTCGCCCTGGGTGAAGACCAGCGGCGCGCCCAGCTCGCGGTCGACGTAGCGCTCCAGCGCCGACAGGAAGTCCGCGGTGTGCAGGTTGTGCGGCTCCAGGCTCTCCGGGTGCTGGCCAAAGTTGACCCACACCGCCAGCGGCTCGGGACCGGTTTCGGTCAGTTCCTCAAAGCGCATCACCACCAGGCCCAGATCGCCGTACTCCAGCGGGTAGCCCGCCGGCGTGCCGTCGGTCGCCGTGGCCAGACGCACGACATTGCCCTTGTAGATGTGGTGGGGCACGGTCGTCGCGCCCATGCGCGCCGGGGCCAGGTCGGCCTCGGCGGTCAGGATGGCCTCGGCCATCTTGCGCGCCTGCTTCTCGAAAAAGCGCGGGTCAAAGACATCCTCGAAGATCCACACGCCCCAGGAGGGCGTCGAGGAATAGGCCGAGGAATGGTTGTGGCTGGCGCTGTGCAGGATCTGCTCGTAGCTGATGCTGGAGCCGGCCTGGGCCAGGATCTGCGCGACGCGGCGAATCAGCGTGTCCTGCGCCAGGTAGTTATCGGTTTTCAACAACGCAACGCGCTTGCCGTTGCTGCCCTCGACCACGATGGCGCGCGCCGTCAGCCGCGACTGCACGCCGTAGCTGGCGTGCTTGGCCGTATGCGTCAGGTAGGGGTCGATGTCGCCCCCGGCCAAGCCGTCGAAGAGGTTGGTTGTGTCGCAGTACTGGCCGGCGCAATAGCCCACGTCCGGCGTCATGTCGACGACGCCCACGCCGGCGCGCACGGCCGAATCGGTCTCGTAGCCCAGCGCCACACGCACGGCATCGCGCTGCAGGTCGGCCGCGAGCCCGCCGGGATCGGCCTGGCTCAGGTTGTCGAGCGCGTTGTCCACGGTCGTGGCCACGCTGGCCTCGTCGTCGCTCAGCGCCGTGCCCTCGGCGTTGTCGAGCAGGTTGTTCGCGGCACTGTTGACGGCGGCGGCGATCGCTTCGGGGTCGCCGGAGGCGATAGCCGCCGCAATGGCCTGGGTGTCGGCGGCGGCGCGCGTGACCAGGCCGGCCAGGCCGTCCTGGCCGCTGGCTTCGGGCACCCCGGAGGCGGCCTGCACCGGCGCGCCGACGTTGTCGGTCGCGGTCAGCGCGGCGCAATAGGGGTGCGCATCGCTGGTGGCGAAGCCGATTTCGGCCGCCGCGTCCTGGATGCTGCAGGTCACGTGGTCGCCCACCGTGGGCGAGGCCATCAGCACGAAGTGGTCCGGGCAGGTGTTGTCGAAGAGCCGGCCGGTGTTGTAGATCGCGGCCTCGCTGAGCGGCTGGGTGGCCTCCCGCAGCGGGTCGTTGGCGAAGTCTTCCGGGCAGCCGCCCAGGAACAGCGCGCCGCTGGCCGTCACATGGTCATAGCCCTCCAGCGGACCCATGTAGCCGATGAAGTCATTGGTCACGCCCAGGTAGAACAGGGTCTGGTAGCCGCGGACCCCGCCCTCCTCGCGCAGGTCACGCATCGAGTTGGGAAACTCCTCGCCCGGCGCCGTGACGAAGAGCAGATCGCCGATGCGAAAGCTCGACACCGGCGTGCCGATGACATTGCCGTCGAGCCAGGGGGGCGTGGTGGCCCGCTCGATGCTGGCGTAGCTGTCGGTGAGCTCGCTGCCCGTGCCGCCGAAGGCCCCGCTGACCTCGGCCGGCAGCCCCACGAAGGGAGCGTGGTTGGCATAGAAAACCGGCAGCGTCACCAGCTCGTGGATGAAGCGCTCGGCCGCGTCGACGCCGCTGCCGCGCACGGGCACGAAGGGGCTGACGCAATCGGCGCCGCCCGCCTGGCAGGGGTCCTGCGCCTGTCCGCGGGCCAGATCCATGAAGTATTCCAGCCGGCGGCGCGCGTTCTCCTCGCGGGCGAGGTTGCGCGCCAGCGCATCCGGGCGGCCTTCCTGCTGGAACTGCTCCCAGTGCGCGGTGGAATCGTTGAAGTCGGTGCGGCCCAGCGTGCCCAGCGTGGCCATGCCCACGGCGCAGGGCCGCGCCTCGCCGATGCCGCAGACACCGGGCGCCGCCGGCTCGTCCTCGGTGGCCGCGAACCAGCCCGTCCAGTCCGGCGAGATCGTCACGTCCTCGCCGATGCCGTTGAGCACCGTGGCGTGGGTGGAATAGTTGGCCAGCGTGAGAATGCGCGAGCCATCCGCGCGGCGCGCCTCGAGCACGCGAAACTCGTTATCGACCCACAGGTTGGGGTCGTAGTTGTACAGCGAGGACACCACGCACTTCGGCGTGCGCGCTTCCGGGCAGCTCAGCCGGTCGCCATGCACGCTGGCCACATGCAGCTCGGCCGCTTCCAGGCGCTGCGCGGCCTGCTGCGCGGCGCGAACCATGTCCGACGCCAGCCGCTGCAGGTTGCGGGTGAACTGCGCCGCATCGGTCGCCCCGCCCCAGATGCCGATGGTGTCGGCGGCGTAGTGCGAGTGATCCGGCTGGATGAACACATGCTCCAGGGGCATGCCCAGCGCCAGGCCGATACGGCGCCGAGTCTCGTACAGCCCCGGGCGATCCAGCAGGCCCTGCGCATTGGTCTGGTTCTTGTACGCGGCGAACAGGCCGATGGCGCTGGTCGTCACGATGGCAATCTTCTCGCCGCCCGACTCGACGACCATCGCCCGCGTGAACAGCCGATCCTGCCCGCCGCGGCTGTTGATGCGCACGCTGGCCGGCTCGCGGTTGCAGAAGATGCCGTAGCCGCCGGTGCACACCGGCAGCTCCGGTGTCGAGTCCACCTTGGCCGCGCCAACACGGAAGTCGGCGGCCTGCGCGCTTGCCGGCAGCATCACCGGCAGCAGCGCCGTCAGCGCCAGCAGCAGCGGCCCCAGCGCGCGTTGATATGACGGCGCGCGGCGCCCCCCGAACACAAACGTGGGCATAAGCCTGCGGCTGGACATGCGGTTCTCCTCGTGCACGGGCCCGCCGCGGCCCTCATGGCCGCTAGCCGCCACGCCATGGGCGCGGCCCGGAGCCCTGTCTCCTCGCTGCGCAGTGTGCCGGGCGCTTTTTGCGCTATCTTGGGCGATAACGACACGCTTTTAGGAATTCGCGCCAGGTGTCTCCCGCCGACCCGCCCCCGCAGGAAGCGCCCGCGCCCGGCGCGGACGAGCGGCCCAGCTATGCAGCGCCGCGCATCGCGGCGCTGTATGCGCAGGGGCTGGTGGACTACCTGCGCGCCCGCGGCGTAGACCCCGAGGCGCTCGGCGCGGCGCCGGAGCTCTGCCGCGCCGCCGACCCCCACAACCCCGCCGAGACCTCGCTGGCGCAGTGGATCGACCTCCTCGACACCGCCACGCGCAAGCTCGGCGAGCCGGCGCTGCCGGCGCAGGCCGGCGCCGCGCTGCAGCCCCGGCACCTGGGCGCGCTGGGCGGCGTACTGATGAGCTGCGCCAGTCTGCGCGAGGCCTATGCCCAGCTCGCCCGCTACATCCGCCTGCTCGGGCAGATCGGCCAGCCCGAGCTGCGCAGCGACGGCAGCCAGGCCCGGCTGATCTGGCGTTGGCCCTACCCCACCCCGCCGCCGCAGTCGGTGGCGATGTTCATGCTGGCGGCGCGGGTGCGCTTCATGCGCTGGCTCAGCGACCACCCGGAACTGGTCGTGCAGCCCTATTTCCATGGCCCCGACCCCGGCGGGCACGCCGAGCTGCGGCAGATCTTTGGCGCGGCGCCGCATTTCGAGGCCGGCGCCAGCGAACTGCGCTTCGCCGCCGACCTGCTCGCCCTGCCGGTGGTCACCGCCGACCCCGACTACGGCCGCCTGGCCGAGCAGCGGGCGCAGCAGCAACTGGACCGCCTGGGCGACGACACCGATGCCCTGAGTGCCGAGGTCCGGCAGATCCTGCTGCGCCGGCTGGCCACCGGCCGCGTGCACCTGGACGACACCGCGCAGTCGCTGGAACTGTCGCCACGCACGCTGCAGCGGCGCCTGCGCGAACAGGGCCACAGCCACCAGGGCCTGCTGGACGAGGTGCGCGCGGCGGCGGTGGGCCCGCTGATTGCCGATGCCCGCCTGCCGCTGGTCGAGGTCGCCTTTTTGCTGGGCTACAGCGACCAGAGCACCTTCAACGCCGCCTACCGGCGCTGGTTTGAGGAGTCGCCCGGCCGCGCCCGACGGCGGGTGCAGGCGCAAGGCTGAAGGCCGCGGCAGGGCCCGTGGCACCACGCGACCGCCGCCCGCGTTAAGCTGCGTGCTGCAAGCCGAAGCCTGGTGTCCGGCGGCATCGGAAGCCCGCGCTCTGGCGTGAGGACGACACGGAGACCCGGCACACCCACTACTGCGGAAAGACGACTCATGGGCGCATCCAAACCGACCATTACCTACACCATCACCGACGAAGCGCCGATGCTGGCGACGGTGTCCTTCCTGCCGATCATCCGCGCATTCGTCAGCCCCGCCGGCGTGGAAGTCGAGGCCAGCGACATCTCGCTGGCCGCGCGCATCCTGGCGGCCTTCCCGGAGAAGCTGAGCGAAGAGCAGCGCGTCAGCGACGAGCTGTCCCGGCTGGGGGAGATGACCCAGGACCCCGAGGCCAACATCATCAAGCTGCCCAACATCAGCGCCGCCATCGGCCAGCTGCGCTCGGCCATCAAGGAGCTGCAGGAGCAGGGCTACAAGGTCCCCGACTACCCGCTCGAGGCCAGCGACGAGGAGGAGCAGGACATCCGCGCCCGCTACGCCAAGGTGCTGGGCAGCGCGGTGAACCCGGTGCTGCGTGAGGGCAACTCGGACCGCCGCGCGCCGCGCGCCGTCAAGCAATACGCGCGCAAGCACCCGCATTCGATGGCGGACTGGAGCATGGCCTCGCGCACCCACGTGGCGCACATGCGCCATGGAGACTTCTACCACGGCGAAAAGTCGATGACGATCGACAAGGCCACCAGCGTGCGCATGGAGCTGGTGACGAAGAGTGGCGAGACCGTGGTGCTCAAGCCCAAGGTCGAACTGCTCGATGGCGAAGTGATCGACAGCATGTTCATGAGCAAGAAGGCGCTGGTGGCCTTCTACGAAGAGCAGATGGCGGATGCCTACAACACCGGCCTGCTGTTCTCGCTGCACGTGAAGGCCACGATGATGAAGGTCTCCCACCCCATCGTCTTCGGCCACGCGGTCAAGGTCTATTACCGCGAGGCGCTGGAAAAGCACCGCTTCTGGTTCGACACGCTGGGCGTCAACGTCAACAACGGCCTGGTCGACCTGTACAACAAGATCGAGATGCTCCCGCGCTCGCTGCGCGAGGAGATCATCGAGGACATGCACGCCTGCCACCAGCACCGGCCGGCGCTGGCGATGGTGGACTCGGCCCGCGGCATCACCAACCTGCACGCGCCCAACGACGTGATCGTCGACGCCTCGATGCCGGCGATGATCCGCGCCGGCGGCAAGATGTGGGGCGCCGATGGCAAGCAACACGACACCAAGGCGGTGATCCCCGAGAGCACCTTCGCGCGGATCTACCAGGAGGTCATCAACTTCTGCAAGACCAATGGCGCCTTCGACCCCCGCACGATGGGCACCGTGCCCAACGTCGGCCTGATGGCCCAGAAGGCCGAGGAATACGGCTCGCACGACAAGACCTTCGAAATGGAGGAGGACGGCGAGGTGCGCGTGGTCGACAACCACAGCAACGAGGTGCTGATGGCGCACGAGGTCGAGCGCGGCGACATCTGGCGCATGTGCCAGGTCAAGGACGAGCCGATCCAGGACTGGGTCAAGCTGGCCGTCAACCGCGCGCGGGCCTCGGGCATGCCGGTGGTCTTCTGGCTGGACCCCTACCGCCCGCACGAGAACGAGCTCATCGGCCGGGTGAAGCACTACCTCAAGGACCACGACACGCAGGGGCTGGACATCCAGATCATGTCGCAGCTGCGGGCCATGCGCTACACGCTGGAGCGGGCGATGCGCGGGCTGGACACCATCGCCGCCACCGGCAACATCCTGCGCGATTACCTGACCGACCTCTTCCCGATCCTGGAGCTGGGCACCAGCGCCAAGATGCTGTCCATCGTGCCGCTGATGAAGGGCGGCGGCCTGTACGAGACCGGCGCCGGCGGCTCGGCGCCCAAGCATGTGCAGCAGCTGGTCGAGGAAAACCACCTGCGCTGGGATTCGCTGGGTGAATTCCTGGCCCTGGCCGCCAGCCTGGACGACCTGGGCGACAAGACCGACCAGCCGGCGATCCGCGTGCTGGCCGATGCGCTGGACACGGCCACCGAGCGCCTGCTGGACGAGGAAAAAAGCCCCTCGCGGCGCACCGGCGAGCTGGACACCCGTGGCAGCCAGTACTACCTGGCGCGCTACTGGGCCGAGGCCCTGGCCGCCCAGGACAAGGACGCCGAGCTCAAGGCGCACTTCGAGCCGATGGCGCGCAAGCTGGCCGAGAACGAGGAGCAGATTCTCAAGGAGCTGACCCAGATCCAGGGCCGCGAGGTCGACATCGGCGGCTATTTCCACCCCGATCTCGACAAGGTGGCCAAAGTGATGCGACCCAGCGAGACGCTGAACGGCATCATCGGCCAATAGGCGCCGGCGCCTTGGCGCCGGCGGTCGTGCCCGTGGCTGCCGGCGCCGCATCCCCATAGCGCGCGGATCCCACCCGCGCCGAGGGTCGCTTCAGGGCCGGCGCGTTCGGGCCTGCGACTTTGGGCCTGCGACTTTGGGCCTGCGACTTTGGGCCTGCGACTTTGGGCCCGCGACTTTCGGCCCGCGACCCCCTGCCGGCAAATCTCGACCGACGTATCCCGGCCCGTGAATCAGCCCCGGCGAATCGAGCCCCGCGAATCGAGCCCGGCGAATCGAGCCCGGCGCCTCAGCCCTTCTGCAGCAACCGCCGCAGGCGCGCCCGCTCACGCTTGTCCGGGCGATGCCCTGGCGGCTGCGGGCGGGACAGCCACTCCGCCTTGTTCTGCGCGGCCTGCTCGGCGCGGCGTGCCTGGCTCGTCTCGTCCTCGCGATACAGCTGCTGGGCCTGCGCGGCGCCGCCACGCCGCTCGGACAGGGCCAGCACGGTCACGGTCCAGTTCTGTCCCGCCTTGTCAATGTCGATGACATCGCCGATGCGCACGCCGCGCGCCGGTTTGGGCCGCTGCCCGTTCACGGCTACCTGGCCCTTTTTGATGGCCTCGGTGGCCAGCGAGCGCATGCGGTAGAAGCGCGCTGCCCACAACCACTTGTCCAGACGCAACGGCGCCGGCTCAGGGGCCGGCGCCGAATCCTTGCGTCCCATCAGCGCCGCGGGCCGCGCCGGGACCGCGACCGGGCGCCGCGACGGCCGCCCGGTTGCCGGCGGTCCACCCTAGTGCTGGCCGGCCGGCCGGGCACCCGAGGGCAGATCGTCTTCATCATCGGCCTCGGGCCGGTTCGCCGCGGGCGCGCCGCCGTCGCCGTCGTCGCCACCCTGCCAGCTCTCCGGCGGGCCCGGCGGCTTGCCTTCCATGATGGTCTTGAGCTGCTCGGCGTCGATGGTCTCGTACTTGAGCAGCGCCTCGGCCATCAGGTGCAGCTTGTCCTCGTGCTCCCCGAGAATCTTCTCGGCGCGCGCGTAGCTTTCATCGATCAGGCGGCGCACTTCGAGATCGATCATGTTCGCCGTGCCGTCCGAGACATGCTTGTTCTGCGTGACGCTGCGGCCCAGGAAGACCTCGCCATCGTCCTCGGCATAAGTCAGCGGGCCCAGCTTCTCGCTCATGCCGAACTTGGTGACCATCTTGCGGGCGATGTCGGTGGCCCGCTCGATGTCGTTGCTGGCGCCGGTGGTCACCGCGTTGGCGCCAAAGATCTTCTCCTCGGCGATGCGGCCACCGAAGAGCGAGTCGATCTGGCTCATCAGCCGCTGCTTGGTGTAGCTGTGGCGGTCCTCTTCGGGCAGGAACATCGTGACGCCCAGGGCGCGGCCGCGCGGGATGATCGTCACCTTGTACACGGGGTCGTGCTCGGGCACCGTCAGGCCGACGATGGCGTGGCCGGCCTCGTGGTAGGCCGTGAGCTTTTTCTCCTTCTCGGACATCACCATCGATTTGCGCTCGGCGCCCATCATGATCTTGTCCTTGGCCCGCTCGAAGTCGTCCATGTCGACGAGCTTCTTGTCGGCGCGCGCGGCGAACAGCGCCGCCTCGTTGACCAGGTTGGCCAGATCGGCGCCGGAGAAACCCGGCGTGGCCCGCGCCAGCATGTCGGCGCGCACGTTGCCGGCCAGCGGCACCTGGCGCATGTGCACCTTGAGGATCTGCTCGCGGCCGCGCACGTCCGGCAGCGGCACCACGACCTGACGGTCGAAGCGGCCCGGGCGCAGCAGCGCCGGATCGAGCACGTCCGGGCGGTTGGTGGCCGCGATGACGATGATGCCCTCGTTGCCCTCGAAGCCGTCCATTTCGACCAGCAGCTGGTTCAGCGTCTGCTCGCGCTCGTCATGCCCGCCACCCAGGCCGGCGCCGCGATGGCGACCGACGGCGTCGATCTCGTCGATGAAGATGATGCAGGGCGAGTGCTTCTTGGCCTGCTCGAACATGTCGCGCACACGCGAGGCGCCCACGCCCACGAACATCTCCACGAAGTCCGAGCCGGAGATCGTGAAGAAGGGCACGCCCGCCTCGCCGGCGATGGCCTTGGCCAGCAGCGTCTTGCCGGTACCCGGCGAGCCCACCATCAGCACGCCGCGGGGGATGCGGCCGCCCAGGCGCTGGAACTTGGAGGGGTCCTTGAGGAAGTCGACCAGTTCGACCACCTCTTCCTTGGCCTCCTCCACGCCGGCGACGTCGGAGAAGGTGATCTTGACCTGGTCCGGCGCCAGCATGCGCGCCTTGGACTTGCCAAAGGACAGCGCGCCGCGGCCGTTGCCGCCGCCCTGCATCTGGCGCATGAAGTACACCCAGACGCCGATCAGGAGCAGAATCGGGAAGGAGGAAATCAGGATTTGCAGCAGCAGCGGCTGGCCCTTGGGCGGGCGGCCGACGATCTGCACGTTATTGTCGAGCAGCGTGCCGATCATCGGCGTGTTGTTCGACTCGGGGCTGTAGGTCGTGAAGCGCATGCCGCCCTCGGTCTCGCCGAGGATCTGCTGCCCTTCGATCGCCACGCTGCGAATGCCGCCGTTCTTGACCTGCTCAAGGAACTGCGAATAGGCAATGGACTCGCTGCCACCGCGGGTCTGCGAGAAGCTGGAGAAGACGCTCATCAGCACGACGGCGATGACCACCCACAGCAGCATGTTCTTGGCCAGATCGTTCACCTTTACTCCTTAGGGCGCGCGCCCACAATGGACCTCACTGTCCCGCCCCGGTTCATGGATTGTCGGCGATCCGACGCCCGCGTGCCAGCAAGAACACTTCCCGGCTCTCATCCCGCGAGGCCGCCGGCTTGCGCCAGGCGACCGTGGCGTAGTCCGCCTTGAGGCCCGCGGCGTACTCCGGCAGGTCTTCGCCCTGGAAGGCCTTGGCCAGAAACGCGCCGCCGGGCTTGAGCCAACGCCGGCAGAAGGCCGCCGCGGCGTCCAGCAGCTCCAGGCTGCGGGCCTGGTCGAGCAATCGATTCCCCGACAAGTTGGGGGCCATATCGCTCAGTACAAGGTCCAGGCCCTGGTTATCGGCACAAAGGCTGGCTATCCAGTCGATAGATTCTTCGGCCAGAAAATCGCCTTGGCGATAGTGCAATCCCGCAATATCGGCCACCGGCAGCAGGTCCAGGCCGATCACCCGCCCCTGCCCGCGCAGTTTCTTCAGCGCGTACTGGCTCCAACCGCCCGGTGCGCAACCCAGGTCGGCGATGTACTGGCCGGGCTTGATCAGCTGGTCGCGCTGGTCGATCTGCTCCAGCTTGAATACCGCCCGCGAGCGCCAGCCCGACTGCTGCGCCTGTTTGACGAAGGGGTCGCGGCGCTGCCGCTGCAGCCAGCGGCCGGAGGAGGACTTGCGCTTGCTCACGCCGGCCCGGACACCGCGGCCTCGATGCCGCCGACCAGCGTGTCGATCAGCGTGTCCGCCTGCGCATCGCTGAGCACATAGGGCGGCATCAGGTACATGGTGTGCCCCAGCGGGCGCAGCAGCGCTTCGTGCTCCAGGCCGTAGCGGTAGGCACGCAGCCCACGGCGCTGGGCGGCGGGAAAGTCCACCCGCGGCTCGCGCTGCGCCACCAGGTCGCAGGCCAGCACCAGACCATGGCGGCGGATGCCGGTGACATGCGGGTGGTCCTCGACCGCCGCGCGCAGCCGCGCCTCCATGCGGGCGCCCAGCGCGCGGTTGCGGCCCAGCACATCGCGGGCCTCGAACAGGTCCAGCGTGGCATTGGCGGCGGCGCAGGCCAGCGGGTTGCCGGTGTAGGAATGCGAATGCAGAAAGGCCTTCTGCTCGGCCCAGTCGGCGTAGAAGTCGGCATAGACCTCATCGCGCGTCAGCACCACCGCCAGCGGCAGAAAGCCGCCGGTGATGCCCTTGGACAGGCACAGAAAATCCGGCGTGATGCCGGCCTGCTCGCAGGCAAACAGCGTGCCGGTGCGGCCAAAGCCCACGGCGATCTCGTCGGCAATCAGGTGCACGCCATGCGCCGCGCAGCGCTGCGCCACGCCACGCACGAACTCGGCCTCGTGCATGCGCATGCCGGCGGCGCATTGCAGCAAAGGCTCCAGGATCAGCGCGCCGATTTGCGTGCCGCGCTCCTGCAGCAGCCGGTCCAGCGCCTCCAGACAGCCGGCGATGTCGGCGGCCCGGTCCGGGCGGCGCACGTCCGGCGCCGGCGTCTGCAGGGCCTCGAGCAGCAGCGGCCGGTAGGTGTCCTTGTACAGGCCGACATCGCTGACAGCCAGCGCCCCCAGCGTCTCGCCGTGATAGGCGGCATCCAGGTGCACAAAATAGGGCCGGCGCTCGCCGCGGTTGATCCAGCGGTGGTAGCTCATCTTCAACGCCACTTCGACGGCGCTGGAGCCGTTGTCGGCAAAGAAGACCTTGCCCAGCCCCGGCGGCGCCAGCTTGAGCAGGCGCTCGGCCAGGCGCACCGCCGGCTCGTGCGTGTGCCCGGCAAAGATCACGTGCTCGAGTTGGGCGGCCTGCTCGGCGATGGCGCGGGCGATGTCGGGCTGGGCGTGGCCGAAGAGGTTTACCCACCAGGAGCTGACCGCGTCCAGGTAGCGCCGCCCCTGGGTGTCATACAGCCAGGGCCCCTCGCCGCGCACGGTTTCGACCAGCGGGATCGACTCGTGATCCTTCATCTGCGTGCAGGGGTGCCAGACGCATGCAAGGTCGCGTTCGGCCAGGCTCGGGGACATGGGCGCGGGTGGGGGCAAGCGGCCGGCCATTCTTGCAGACCGCCGCCCGCCCTGCCCGATCGGCCCGGCCTGCCAGCCACGCCAGCCACGCCAGCCGCAGACGGGGCCAGCGCCCGGACTGCCGCGGCCCGGGCTCGGTGCCCCCCACAACAGCCCCGCACCCCCTTTGCCTAGACTAGCCGGGCCTGGCGCTGCGCCCGGGGGCCCGGGCCCGCCGGCGGCAGAGCCGGCCCACACCGAGGAGACCCCGCCATGGATTTCGACTGGAGCCCGGCGCAGCGCGCGTTGCGCCAGACCATCATCGACACCTGCGCCGCGCACCCCGCCCCGGAGCCGGATGCCGAGCCCGCCTTCCCCGCCGCGCTGCATCGCGCGCTGGGCGCGGCCGGCGTGCTGGGCTATGGCCTGCCGGCGCCCTACGGCGCGGGTGGCGGGCTGCTGGATCTGGTGCTCATCAACGAAACGCTGGCCGAGCACGCGCCGCATGCCGTCAGCCCCTGCTTCGTGAACCAGGTCTGCGGCGCCTTGCTCGCCGTTGGCGGCAACAAGGCGCAGAAAGAGGAGCTGCTGCCCCAGCTGGCCGCTGGCAGCCTGACGATGGCCTTCGCCCTGACCGAGCCCCAGGCCGGCTCGGATGCGGCCGCCATCGCGCTGCAGGCCACGCCGGAGGGCGGGCACTACCGCCTGAGTGGCGAAAAGCTCTACGCGACCGGCTGCTGGGATGCCGACTACATCATCACCGCGGCGCGCACCACGGCCGAGGGCAAGGCCAGCCGCGGCAGCAGCCTGATCATGGTGCCGCGCGAGGCCACGGGCCTGACGCTGTCGCGGCTGAACAAGATCGGTGGTCGCGACCACGCCAGCTGCCACCTTCGCTACGCGCAGGTGCAGGTCGAGGCCGGGTTGCGCATTGGCGCCGAGAACGGCGCCTGGCCGCTGCTGCTGGTGGGCGCCGGCGTCGAGCGCATCTGCGTGGCCGCCACCTGCATCGGCGCGGTCAGCGCCGCGCTGCGCGACGTGGTGGCCTTTTTGCAGCAGCGCGAGCAGTTCGGCCAGCCCATCGCCGACTTTCAGGCCATACGCCACACGCTGGCGGATCTGGCGACGCGACACGAGGCCATGCGCTGGCTGTGCTACCGCGCGGCCTGGCTGGCCCAGCGCAGTGGCCCGGCGGCGGCCGGGGCCGTATCGATGGCCAAGCTGCAGGCCACCGAGGAGGCCGGCGCCATCCTGCTGGAGATCATGAAACTGCACGGCGGGCTGGCCTACCTGGCCGAACACCCGGCGCCGCGGCGGCTTATCGAGACCATGCTGGCCTTCTACGCTGGCGGCACCGCGCAGATACAGCGCGAGCTGATCGCGCGGCAGGTGCTGGCCGCGCGCTAGCGGGCGGGCGGCGGCCGCCCAGGCCGCTTATTCGTAGCGGACTGCCAGCACCTCGAAGGTGCGCGTGCCGCCGGGCACGTCGACGCTGACCTCGTCGCCTTCCACACGGCCCAGCAGGCCGCGCGCAATCGGCGTCGAGAACGCGATCAGACCGGCCTTCACGTCGGCCTCGTCCTCGCCCACGATGCGGTAGCTCAGCTCCTCGTCGCTGTCGATATCGACCAGATCCACGGTCGTGCCGAAAACGATCTTGCCGTTCTTGGGCAGCGTGCGTACGTCGATAATCTGCGCATTGCCGAGCTTGGACTCGATGTCCTGAATGCGGCCTTCGATGAAGCCCTGCTGCTCGCGCGCCGCGTGGTATTCGGCGTTCTCCTTCAGGTCCCCATGCTCGCGCGCCTCGGCAATCGCGGCGATGACCCGCGGCCGGTCCTCGCTCTTGAGCTTGGCCAGCTCGGTCCTGAGCAGTTCGGCGCCGCGTTCGGTCAGCGGAATCTTGCTCATTGCGTGTGTTCCTCGTGCAGTTCGCGCAGCGCCGCCACATCGGGGTTGTCGGCGTGCTCCATGGCCAGGCAGGCCGCCCAGGCGCCGGCCACGGTCGTGAAGTAGACCACCTTGTGGGCGATGGCCGCCGCGCGGATGGAATGGGATTCGGCAATCGACTTCTTGCCGGACGCCGTGTTGACGACCAGCGCGACTTCGCCGTTCTTGATCAGGTCAACGCAGTGCGGGCGCCCTTCCTTGACCTTGTTTACAGGCTCGCACGGGATCCCGGCCTCCTGCAAGAAGCGCGCGGTGCCGGTGGTGGCGTGCAGCGGAAAGCCCTGCTCGCGCAGGTGCTGGGCGATACGCAGCACCTCGGCCTTGTCGGCATCGCGGATCGACAGCAAGGCGCCACCGGAGGCCGGCATGCGCACGCCGGTGGCCAGCATGGCCTTGCCAAAGGCGCTGCCAAAGTCGCGGCCGATGCCCATGACCTCGCCGGTGGACTTCATCTCCGGCCCCAGAATCGGGTCCACGCCGTGGAACTTGCCGAAGGGAAAGACCGATTCCTTGACCGAGTAGTACTCGGGACGCACGGCGCTGGTAAAGCCCTGCTCGGCCAGCGTCTGGCCCACCATGCAGCGGGCCGCGATCTTGGCCAGCGGCGCACCGATGGCCTTGGACACGAAGGGCACGGTGCGCGCGGCGCGCGGGTTGACCTCGAGCAGGTAGATCTCCTCGCCCTGCACCGCGAACTGGGTGTTCATCAGGCCGTTGACCTGCAGCTTGGCGGCCAGCGCCTGCACCTGCTCGACCAGCCGGGCCTCGACCTCGGGCGAGATCGAATAGGCGGGCAGCGAGCAGGCCGAATCGCCCGAGTGCACGCCCGCCTGCTCGATGTGTTCCATCACGCCGGCGACCACGGCCTGCTGGCCATCGGACACGGCATCGACGTCGACCTCGATCGCCGCTTCCAGGAAGCGATCCAGCAAAACCGGTGAATCTTCAGAGGCATGCACGGCCTCTTTCATGTAACGCTCGAGGTCGCTGATGTCGTAAACGACCTCCATCGCGCGGCCGCCCAGCACATAGGAGGGGCGCACAACCAGCGGGAAGCCCACCTCCTCGGCCAGGCTCAGCGCCTGCTCGGTGCTCATCGCGATCCGGTTGCGCGGCTGCTTCAGCTCCAGCTCGTTCACCAGCTTCTGGAAGCGCTCGCGATCCTCGGCGAGGTCGATCGAATCCGGCGTGGTGCCGATAATCGGCACGCCGGCGGCCTCCAGGTCGCGGGCCAGCTTCAGCGGCGTCTGGCCGCCGAACTGCACGATGACGCCGGCGGGCTGCTCGACATCCACGATGGCCAGCACGTCCTCGAGCGTCAGCGGCTCGAAATACAGGCGGTCGGAGGTGTCGTAGTCGGTGGACACGGTCTCCGGGTTGCAGTTGACCATGATGGTTTCATAACCATCCTCGCGCAGCGCCAGCGCGGCGTGCACGCAGCAATAGTCGAACTCGATGCCCTGGCCGATGCGGTTCGGGCCACCGCCCAGCACCATGATCTTGCGCTTGTCGCTGGGCGCCGATTCGCACTCGACGTCATAGCTCGAATACAGATAGGCGGTGTCGGTGGGGAATTCGGCGGCGCAGGTGTCGACCCGCTTGAAGATCGGGCGCACGCCGCAGTCCTGGCGCAAGCGCCGCACCTCGGCCTCCTTGCTGCCCAGCAGCGCGGCCAGGCGCTTGTCGGAAAAGCCCAGTTGCTTCAGCGCACGCCATTGCTGCGCGTCCAGCTCGGCGGCCTGGCGCCCGGCCAGGCCGGCCTCGGCATTGACGATGTCGGCGATCTGTTCCAGGAACCAGGGGTCGATCTTGGTGATGTCGTGGATCTCGGCCAGGCTCAGGCCCTGGCGCATCGCGTCGGCCACCCACCACAGGCGGCGGGCACGCGGCACGGCGATCTGCTCGCGCACCAGGGTCGGCACGTCCTCTTCCTCGCCGGTCAGCTGCGGCTCGAAACCGGCGCTGCCGATCTCCAGGCCGCGCATGGCTTTCTGCAGGCTCTCGGGGAAGCTGCGGCCGATGGCCATGACCTCGCCCACCGACTTCATCTGCGTCGTCAGGCGGTCATCTACGGTCGGGAATTTCTCGAAGGCGAAGCGCGGGATCTTGGTAACGACGTAGTCGATCGAGGGCTCGAAGGAGGCCGGCGTGCGCCCGCCGGTGATCTCGTTGGCCAGCTCGTCCAGCGTGTAGCCCACCGCCAGCTTGGCCGCGACCTTGGCGATGGGGAAACCCGTGGCCTTGGAGGCCAGCGCCGAGGAGCGGGAGACGCGCGGGTTCATCTCGATGACGATCAGCCGGCCATCGGCCGGGTTCACCGCGAACTGCACGTTGGAGCCGCCGGTTTCCACGCCGATCTTGCGCAGCACCTCCAGCGAGGCGTCGCGCATGATCTGGTATTCCTTGTCCGTCAGGGTCTGCGCGGGGGCCACCGTGATCGAGTCGCCGGTGTGCACGCCCATCGGATCCAGGTTCTCGATGGCGCAGACGATGATGGCGTTGTCGCGCCGGTCGCGCACCACCTCCATCTCGAATTCCTTCCAGCCCAGCAGGGACTCTTCGAGCAGCACCTCGTTGGTGGGCGACAGATCCAGCCCGCGGCCCACGATCTCCTCGAACTCGTCGCGGTTGTAGGCGATGCCGCCGCCGGTGCCGCCCAGCGTGAAAGAGGGCCGGATGATGACCGGGAAGCCCACCGTCTCCTGCACGGCCCAGGCCTGCTCCATCGTGTGGGCAATGCCGCTGCGCGCGGATTCCAGGCCGATCTCGTCCATGGCCTGGCGAAACTTCTGCCGGTCCTCGGCCGTGTCGATGGCGTCGCGCGAGGCGCCGATCATCTCCACGCCGTAGCGCTCCAGCACACCCTCGCGGGCCAGATCCAGCGCGCAGTTCAGGCCGGTCTGGCCGCCCATCGTCGGCAGCAGCGCATCGGGGCGCTCCTTGGCGATGATGCGCTCGACGACGCGCCACTCGACCGGCTCCACATAGACGGCGTCGGCCACCTCGGGGTCGGTCATGATCGTGGCCGGGTTCGAGTTGACCAGAATGACCCGGTAACCCTCTTCGCGCAGAGCCTTACAGGCCTGCGTGCCGGAATAGTCGAACTCGCAGGCCTGGCCGATGATGATCGGGCCGGCACCGATGATCAGGATCGATTCAATATCGCTACGTTTGGCCATCGCGGTCTCAACATCCCAGTTGTAGGCGCGCGGCCCGGGGGCAGGAAAGACACGCGCGCGAAAAAACGGCCCCTTGCGGGGCGAAACCCATGCGCGGCTTAGCGCATCAGTTCCATGAATTGCTCGAACAGCGGCAGCAGGTCATGCGGCCCGGGGCTGGCTTCGGGGTGGCCCTGGAAGGAGAAGGCCGGCGCGCTGCGGTGGGCAATGCCCTGCACGCTGCCGTCGAACAGCGAGCGGTGCGTGACCTCCACGCTCTCCGGCAGGCTGTCCTCGTCCACCGCAAAGCCGTGGTTCTGGCTGGTGATCAGCACCCGGTTGTTGCGCAGGTCCTGCACCGGGTGGTTGGCGCCGTGGTGGCCAAACTTCATCTTCAGCGTCTTCGCGCCGGCGGCCAGGCCCAGAATCTGGTGACCCAGGCAGATGCCCATCATCGGCGTCTCACGGCGCAGGAACTCGCGGGCCACGGCAATGCCGTTGGCCACCGGCTGGGGGTCACCCGGGCCGTTGGCCAGCATGATCCCGTCGGGCTTGAGCTCCAGCGCCTGCTCGACGCTGGTCGATGAGGGCACGACCGTGATGCGGCAGCCCACATGCACCAGCGAGCGCAGGATGTTGCGCTTGACGCCAAAGTCGTAAACCACGACATGCCGCGTCGCCGGCGCCGGCGTCAGCCGCCACAGGCCCTCGGTCCAGCCGTAGCTTTGCTGCACGCTCACCGCATCGGCCAGGTTGGCGCCGGACAGCCCGCCAAAGTCGCGCGCGGCCGCCACCGCCTGCTCGACGCTGCCCTCGCCAACCAGCAGCGCACCATTTTGCGAGCCGCGGTCGCGCAGCATGCGGGTGAGCTGGCGGGTGTCGATGTTGCAGATGCCGCCGCGGCCCTGCTCGCGCATGGCCTCGTCGAGGCTGGCGCTGGCGCGGAAATTGGACGGGGTGCGCGGCTTCTGGCGGATCACCAGGCCGGCGGCGTGGAATCGGTCCGACTCCATGTCCTCCGGGTTGCAGCCCACGTTGCCCACATGCGGGTAGGTCAACGTCACGATCTGGCTGTTATAGGAGGGGTCGGAGAGGATCTCCTGATAGCCGGTCATCGCCGTGTTGAAAACGATCTCACCAGAGGTCAGGCCTTCAGCGCCGAAGCCCTCACCGATGAAATGCGTGCCGTCGGCAAAAGCCAGGATGGCCGGTGTCACCATTTCGTTCCTTGCAGACACAAAAAAACGGGGCGGGGCCCCGTGACCCGCGCAATTATACGCGCTGTTCCGGCTGGTGGGGGCGACCGGCTTGCTAGAATTGCCGGCCACCCTGCCCCGCCGCCGCCATGCCCGCCCTGTACGGCCGCACCCTGCCGCTGATCCTGGCGCCCATGGCCGGGGTGACGGACGCGCCCATGCGCCGCCTGTGCCGCGATTTCGGCGCCGACTTTTGCTACGGCGAGATGACGGCCGCGGACGCGGACGACGCACGCCGGGCCAAGTTCGAGCGCCGTCTGCACCAGCGCGATGAGCCGCGGCCCTGGATCGTGCAGCTGGCCGGCGCCGAACCCGAGGTGCTGGCGCAGGCTGCGCAGCGCCACCAGCAGCTCGGCGCGGATGTCATCGACATCAACATGGGCTGCCCGGCGAAGAAAGTGCGCAAGAAGGCGTGCGGCTCCGCGCTGATGGGCGACCCCGGCCTGGTGCGCGCGATCTTCGAGGCCACGCGCGAGGCCTGCACGGTACCGCTGAGCGTCAAGATCCGCACCGGCCTGCACCGGCAGGCCCGCAACGCGGTCGAGATCGCCGAGCTGGCCGAGCGCTGCGGCCTGGATGCCATCGCCGTGCACGGGCGCACCCGGGCCGACATGTACAAGGGCGAGGCCGAATACGCGACCATCCGCGCCGTCAAGCAGGCCATCACGCTGCCCGTCATTGCCAATGGCGACATCGTCGACGGCCCCAGCGCCGAGCGTGCGCTGGAGCGCAGTGGCGCCGATGCGCTGATGATCGGCCGTGCCGCCGTGGGCAGGCCGTGGATTTTTGCCGAGCTGCGGGCTTATCTGGACGGCCGGCCGCAACCGGCGGCGCCGACGCTGGCGGCGCTGGCGCCGTGGATCGAGCGCCACGCCCGCGAGGTCGACGCGCACTACGGCCCGCGCCTGGGCCTGAAGGTCTTTCGCAAGCACCTGGCCGGCTGGCTGGCGCACTTTGAACTCGACAAGGCGCAACGCACCGCGATCCTGCGCGCCGAAGACCGTGACTCCGGCCTGGCCCTGCTGCGCGGCAGCCTGCCCGCCCTGGCCGCCTGAGCGAGACACCGCATGAGTGCCACGCCAATTCCTCGCCCCCGCAAGAAAACCTTGCTCGCGCTGCTGATCGTCGCCGGCGCGGTGCTGCTGGCCGTCAGCATCGTGCGCACCGCCCCCGAGGCCGAGGTCGAGCCGGTCGACGAGAGTCGCTTCTCGGTGCGCACGCAAACCATCGAGCCGGGCCCGGTGCACCCGCAACTGCCGCTGATCGCCGAGGTGGGCAGCGCCGCCCAGCCCACCTTGACCGCCGCGCTCGCGGCCGAAGTGCAGGCCGTGCCGGTAGCCGAAGGCCAGCGCGTGGCGGCCGGCGAAATCCTGGTGGAGCTGGACCCGCGCGATGCCGAGGTGGCGCTGAGCCAGGCGCGCGCCGACCTGGCGCAGGCCGAGGCCAACCTGCGCCTGAGCCGCGAACAGGCGGCCGCCGACCGCGCCAACCTGGAGCGCGAGCGCGAACTGGCGCGGCTAAGCGAGTCCGAGCTGGCGCGCATCGTGCGCCTGCGCGAGCGTGGGCTGGTCGCGCAGACCCAGGTGGACCAGGCCAAACAGTCCCATCAACGCGCCTTGCTGAACCTCGCCGCCCGCGAACAGGCCGTGGCGCGCGCGCCGGCGCAGGTGGACCAGGCCCAGGCGCGGCTGCTGGCGGCCGAGGCCGCGGTGCAGTCGGCCGAGTTGCAGCAGGAGCGCACGACGATCCGTGCGCCCTTCGATGCCGTCATCACCAGCGTGGCCGTGGAGACCGGCGCCCGCGTCAGCCCCGGCAGCCCACTGCTGAGCCTGTACGACGCCCGCCGGCTGGAACTGCGCGCCGAGCTGCCCACCCGCCAGCTCAGCGCCCTGCAACAGGCCCGCAACCGCGGCCAGGCCGTTGGCGGCAGCGTGGAGTTCGCCGGCCAGAGCCTGCGGGTGGAGCTGCTGCGCCTGGGCCAGTCGGCCCAGGGCGGCGCGGTGCCCGTGTGGCTGGGGTTGGCCGAGCCCGGCGCGCTGCCCGTGGGCATTCGGGTGCCGCTGGCGCTGGAGCTGCCCGCCGTGCCCCAGGGCGTGGTGCTGCCCGAGTCGGGCCTGTATGACCTGTCCAAGGTCTTTCGCGTGGTTGATGGCCGGCTGCAGAGCCTGGTCGTGACCGTGCACGGCCGGCAGCAGCTGGGCCGCGAGGACGCGGTGGTCATCAGCCACCCCGACCTGGCCGCCGGCGACGAGCTGCTGGTGACGCACCTGGCCAATGCCGTGACCGGCCTGGCCGTGCGCGAACTCACCCCCTGAGCCCGCGGCGCGCGTGAGCGAACTGATCCACAACCCCCCGGCGGGCGGCCGCGGCCTGATCAGCACCTTCGTGCGCCACCCGGTGGCCTGCAACCTGTTGATGGTCATCATGATCCTGGCCGGGCTGTGGGGGCTGTTCAAGCTCAACACGCAGTTCTTCCCCAGCTTCGACATCGACTATGTGCGGGTCAGCATCGCCTGGGAGGGCGCCAGCGCCGAGGACATCGAAAGCGGCATCACCGACATCGTTGAGGACCGCATGCGCAGCATCGCCGGCGTCAACGAGATGAGCTCGATCTCGATGCAGGGCGTGGCGCTGCTGTGGCTGCGCTTTGCCGACGGCACCGACCTCAATGCCGCCTCGGACGAAATCGAGGAGCGCCTGGCCAGCATCCGCAACCTGCCCGAGTCGGCCGAAGAGCCGCGCATCAGCATCCTGGAGAACCGCGAGCTGATCTCGCGCGTGGTGCTGTCGGGCCTGCCCGACCTGGCCGAGCTGCGCCCGGTGGCGCGGCGGCTGGAGCGGGCGCTGCTCGACGAGGGCGTCGAGGAAATCCGCGTGCTGGGCCTGCCCGAGGAGGAGGTTTCGATCAGCGTGGACCCGGCCGTGCTGGCGGAGCTGGGGCTGACGCTGCCCGAACTGGCCGCCGCCGTGCGCGCCCGCTCGCGCGACCTGCCCGCCGGGGTACTGGCCGAGGGCTCGGCCTCGCGCGAACTGCGCGCGGTGGAGAAGCGCCGCAGCGAATATGCGCTGGGCCAGCTGCTGCTGCCGGACCGCAGCGGCGAGCGCAGCCTGCGCCTCGGCGACATCGCCAACATCGACCGCCAGGCCAAGCCCGACGCGCTGACGCTGCGGCTGGAGGGGCAGCCGGCCGTGGAGCTGGCGCTGTACCGGGCCAAGAACCAGGACGCGCTGGCGACCGCCGACTTCGTCAATGCCTGGTTGGAGCGCACGCGCCAGGAGCTGCCGCCCACGCTGAGCCTCACCGTCTACGACGAGCAATACAAGCCGCTGCAGGAGCGCATTGCGCTGCTGCTGAAGAACGGGCTCTCCGGCCTGTTGCTGATCGTGGCCGTGCTGTTCCTGTTCCTGAACGGCCGCGTCGCCTTCTGGGTCACCGTGGGCATCCCGGTGTCCTTCCTGGCCACGCTGTGCGTGCTCTACGCCACCGGCGGCAGCATCAACATGATTTCGCTGTTCGCGATGATCATGGCGCTGGGCATCATCGTCGATGACGCCATCGTGGTCGGCGAGGATGCCGCCGCGCATTTTGATGCCGGCGAAGACGCGCTGCGGGCCGCCGAGGGCGGCGCCCGGCGCATGTTCTGGCCCGTGATGAGCAGCTCGGCCACCACCATCGCCGCCTTCTTGCCGCTGATGCTGATTGGCGACTACATCGGCGCGATCCTCAAGGCCATTCCCTGGGTCGTGATCTGCGTGATCATCGCCTCGCTGATCGAAAGCTTTCTGATCCTGCCCGGCCACCTGCGCCACGCGCTGCGCGGCCTGCGCGACCGCGAGCCCCACCCGCTGCGGCGGCGCATCGATGGCGCCTTCGAGCGCTTCCGCGAGGGGCCCTTCCGGCGCCTGGTGGGTGCCGCGCTGGACCACCGCCGCGTGGTGCTGGCCACCAGCCTGGCCGCGCTGGTGCTGGCCATGAGCCTGGTGTTTGGCGGGCGGGTCAAGTTCGTCTTCTTCCCCACGCCGGAGCTCGACGTGCTGATCGCCAACGTCGGCTTCGCCGCCGGCGTGCCCGAGGAGCAGGTCGCCGACTTCATGCAGGAGCTGGAGCGCTCGCTGGCGGACGTGGACGCCGAACTGGGCGGCGACTTTGTCGAAACCGCGGTCACGCGGCTGGGCATCAGCATCCAGCCGGGCACCAATTTCACCCGCAGCGGCCGGCAATACGCCCACATGCAGGTCGAGATCCGCCCCTCGGATCAGCGCGAGGTGCGCAATGCCGAGTTCATCGCGCTATGGAAGTCGCGGGTGGCGCTGCCGCCGGGCCTGGATACCTTTGGCGTCTTTGAGCCCTCGATCGGGCCGCCGGGGCGCGACATCGACCTGCAGATTCGCGGCGAGGACATGAACACCATCAAGGAGGCCGCGCTGGCGCTGCGCGAGGTGCTGGCCACGACGCCGGGCGTGACCGGCATCGACGACAACACGCCCTATGGCCGTGAGCAGATCATCTACCGGCTGAATGCCGAGGGCGAATCGCTGGGGCTGGACACCGCCTCGCTAGGCGCCCAGCTGCGTGCGGCGCTGGATGGCGAGTTGGTGCAGATCTTTCAGCAGGATGGCGCCGAAATCGAGATCCGCGCACGCCTGGACGAGGCCAATACCGACAGCCTGGTGGCGCTGCAGGATCTGCCCGTGCGCACGCCGCAGGGGCAGATCATCCCGCTGGGCAATGTGGTGGACTTTCGCACCCAGCGCGGTTTCGACCGCATCCGCCATGCCGACGGGCGCCGCGCCATCAGCGTCAGCGCCGATGTCATCGAAGCCCAGGTCAACGCCACCGAGCTGCGCGCCCGGCTCCAGCGCGAGGTGTTGCCGGACATCGAGCAGCGCTACGCCGTGGAGATCGGCCAGACCGGCCAGGCGGAAAACCAGGCCGAAACCTTCGGCGACATGCGCCGCGGGCTGGTCTACGCGCTGGCGCTGATCTACATCGTGCTGGCCTGGGTCTTCGCCTCCTGGGGCTGGCCGCTGCTGGTCATGGCCATCATCCCCTTCGGCCTGGTCGGCGCCATTGCCGGCCACTGGCTCATGGGCCTGGACCTCACCATATTGTCGCTGTTCGGCTTTTTCGGCCTGTCCGGCATCGTGGTCAACGACTCGATCATCCTGGTCGTGTTCTACAAGGAGCTGCGCGCCCGCGGCGTGGAGGTGCGCCAGGCGCTGGAGGACGCCGCCTGCCTGCGCCTGCGCGCGGTGCTGCTGACCTCGCTGACCACCATCGGCGGCCTGACGCCGCTGATGTTCGAGACCAGCCTGCAGGCCCAGTTCCTGATTCCGATGGCGGCTTCCATCGTCTTCGGCCTGGCTTTTGCCACCTTGCTGGTGCTGGTACTGGTGCCGACGCTGCTGTCGCTTTATGAGCAGTACATCTCGCGCCAGCTGCGCCCCGAGAGCGGGCCCACGCCCAGCCCGGCGGCGGTCTGACGCCGCCGCGCGCACGCTTGCCTTCCGCGGCGCCGCTGCTTTATCGTTAAAGAGCTGATAAAGCATCCGCAGGAACGGGTGCGATAACTAAAGCCTGGAAGAGAACTGGAGAACCTAATCATGACGATGACACGAGCGGCGCTCATTGGCGCAGCGCTGGCATGGA
>CAKZQS010000043.1 GCA_937141935.1 uncultured Ectothiorhodospiraceae bacterium | reverse complement strand
GACGCCGCGTTGCGCGAACTGGCCGGCGCCTTCGCCCGTGAGCTGTCGACCCCCGGCGTATCGCTCGCCAACGTCGCGCACACGGCCGGCGTGGGCCGCTCGCATTTCGCCGAACGCCTGGCCGTCGCGGCGGCCGACGCCGATGAGGCGCGCGCCGCGCTGGCGGCCTTCGCGCAGGGCGGCCAGCCCGAGGGCGCCAACCCGGGCGAATCTCAGGATTAAGCCGCCGGCGGCCCGCGGTTCACAGCCTGCGGGCCGCGCCGGACTGGCGGGGGCTTCAGCCCCCCGGTCCGCGTCCCTCTAGTCCAGGTCGCCCCAGTCCAGCTCGGCGAGGCTGTGGACCTCGTGGTAACGGCCGCTGGCCGGGCGCGGCGGGTGTTCGGTCGAGGGGCGCAAGATGCCCACCACCTGCCCCACACCGCCGCCCAGCGCGCCGTCGAGCACGGGCACCGAATCATCCAGCAGCAGCGCGCGTTCCAGGTTCACGCCGCTGCGCCGGGCAAAGCGCTGCCAAAACTCCGGGTCTTCCTTGGGCGCACCGAAGTCATGCGTGCTCCAGGCGCTGTCGAAATGCGCCAGCAGGCCGGTGCGCTCGTTCTTGATGGCCAGCACATCCGGGTGGGCATTGGTCACCAGCAGCCGGGCCCGGCCGCTGCGCGCCAGGCGGGCCAGCACGGCCTCGATACCCGGCAGGTAGCCAATGCCGTGGGCCAGGTCGCGTTTCAGCGCGCGCACGTCCAGGCCCAGCGTGCGGGTCCAGAAATCCAGGCAGTACCAGTTCAGCGTGCCGCTGTGGCGTGCAAACAGCGGCCGCAGCTCCTGTTGCGCCTCGGCCAGGGCCATGCCGCGATGCGCGCCCCAGGCGGCCGGCACCGCCTCGACCCAGAAGTGCTGGTCGAAACGCAGGTCCAGCAGCGTGCCGTCCATGTCGCAGAGCACGGCATCGATACGGTCCCAGTCCAGGCCGTCGGGGGTCGGGCGCTCGCTCATGCGGCTATGGTAGCTTGCGCCGCTGCTTCGCCCGCCAGGCTCTCGCCCGATGATTGACCTCGACGACCTGCTCGCCATCGCCCGCCGTGCCGGCGCGGCGATCCTCGAGCATTACGACCGCCCGGAAACGGTGCAGACCAAGGCCGACGACTCGCCGCTGACGGCTGCCGACCTGGCCGCGCATCGGGTCATTCGCGACGGCCTGGCCGCGCTGGCGCCGGAGCTGCCGCTGCTGTCCGAGGAAGGCGGCATGCCGGATTACGCCACCCGCGGCGGCTGGTCGCGCTACTTCCTGGTCGACCCGCTGGACGGCACCAAGGAGTTCTTGAAGCGCAACGGCGAGTTCACCGTGAACATCGCGCTGATCGAAAACGGCCGCGCCACCGCGGCCGTGGTGCACGCGCCAGCGCTGGGCGGCGCCAGCTGGGCCGGCCGCGTCGGCGAAGGCGCCTGGCGCGAGGTGGACGGCCACCGCGAAGCGATCCAGACGGCGGCGCTGCCGCCGGTCTGGCGCATCCTGGTCAGCCGCAGCCACCGCAGCCCGGAGGTCGAAACCTTCCTGGCCCGCTGCCCGGCACACGAACCCATCGCTGCAGGCTCCAGCCTGAAGTTCTGCCGCATCGCCGAGGGCGCGGCCGATGTCTACCCGCGTCTGGGCCCAACCAGCGAGTGGGACACCGCCGCCGGCCAATGCGTGCTGGAGGCCGCGGGCGGCGTGGTGCTGCGCACCGATGGCAGCCCGCTGCGCTACAACGCCAAGGCGGACATCCTGAACCCCTGGTTCATTGCCGCCGGCGTCGCCGAACATGACTGGGCCGCACTCGCCGCCTGAGCCCGCGCCTGCCGCCGGGGATCGGCCCCGGGCGGGCACGGGGTCCGCGACAGGGCCCGCCGTCGGCCTGTTCGACTCGGGGCTGGGCGGCTTGTCGGTCCTGCGGGCCTTGCGCGCGCTGGCGCCGGGCCTGCCCGTGCACTACCACGCCGACCAGGCCCGCGTGCCCTGGGGCCCGCGCCCGGTCATCGAGCTGCGGGGCTATTGCGCCGCCATCAGTGCGGCCCTGCAGGCCCAGGGCTGCGGCACGCTGGTGCTGGCCTGCAACACCGCCTCGGCGGCGGCGCTGCACTGGCTGCGCGCCCAGCAGCCCGGTACGCCTTTCGTGGGCATGGAACCGGCCATCAAGCCGGCGGCGCAGCGCAGCCGCAGCGGCATCGTCGGCCTGCTGGCCACGCCGGCGACGCTGGCCGGCGAGCTGCTGGCGCAGACCCGCGCCCGCTACGCGCCCGAGCTGCAAATCCTCTCCGATCCCTGCACCGGGCTGGTCGATGCCATCGAGGCCCGCGACGAGGCGGCGGTGGCCGCGCTGCTGGCCGGCATCGTGCCGCCGATGGTGCGGGCGGGCGCCGACGTGCTGGTGCTGGGCTGCACCCATTACCCCTTCGCACTGGACACGATCCGCGCACTGGCCGGGCCGCGGGTCGAGGTCATCGACCCGGCCCCCGCCGTGGCTGCGCAGGTGCTGCGCGTGCTGCCGGCCACGCAACGCGCGGCCCTGGCCGAGGCCGCGCCCTGCGCGCCGCGGCTGTCGACCAGCGGCGATGTGACGCTGTTCGCCACGCGCGCCCGCGCGCTGCTGGGCCTGGCGCCGCAGGCGGCGCTGGAGGTCAGCGCGCGAGACTGGGCCGGCCAGCCGCCCGCGTCATCCGCGACGCCCGGCGCCAGCAGCGCGCCCGCTCGGGCCGCCTCGCCGCCGCCGGACTAGCTCGGCACGCACAAGCCGCTCATGGCCCGGACCGCCGCGCGCGGCTGGCAGGGCGTGCGCGCGAACTAGGGCCGAACCTCGTCGAAGCGGGCCACCTGCGGGTGGCCGGGCGCCGGCTGGGTGCCATCCTCCGGCCGCAGCAGCTGGGTCGTGCCCAGGCCGGCGTCGGCCGCGGCGTCCAGCTCCTCGGCCACATCGGACAAAAACAGGATGTCGGCGGGGTCCTGCGCGAGCTTTTCGGCGATGGCCGCGTAGCTGCCGGCCTCGCGCTTGCCGCCGACCCGGGTGTCGAACCAGTGGCCGAACAGCGCGCGCAGGTCGCCCTCCTGGGTATGCCCAAAGAGCTGCTTTTGCGCCTCGACCGAGCCCGAGGAATACACCGCCAGCGGGTGGCCCTGCGCATGCCAGCGGCGCAGCCCGGCCACCGCATCCGGGTAAACATGGCTTTGCAGCGCGCCGCGGGCATAACCCTCGCGCCAGATCATGCCCTGCAGGGCCTTGAGCGGCGTGACCTTGCGGTCGGCCTCCATCCACGACAGCAGCGTCGCCTGCAGCAGCGGCAGGTTGGATGGGTCGCAGCCGGCCTCGATGGCCGTGGCATTCAGCTCGGCGCGCACCTCGGGGCGGTCGGCCTGCTCACGCAAGAAATCCGGCAGGGCCCGGCGCGCATAGGGGAACAACACCTCGTGCACGAAGGCGATGCTGGAGGTCGTGCCCTCGATGTCGGTCAGCACCGTGCGCTGGCTCATCCGCGCGCCTCGCCCAGTGGCTGCATCGCCGGGTAACGCTCGGCGATGCGGTCGCCGGTGAACTCGGCCACCCAGCCGTCCTCGCGGGTGAAGAAGCGCAGGGCCACGAAGGAGGGCCGCTCGCTCATGTCGAACCAATGCGTGGTGCCGGCCGGCACGCTGATCAGGTCGCCGGCCATGCACAGCAGCACATAGACCTGGCCGCCGGAGCGGATATAGAACTGCCCGCCCCCGGCGACAAAGAAGCGCATCTCGAAATCGGCGTGGGTGTGCTCCTGCAAAAACTTCTGCCGCGCCTGCTCGCGCGCCGGGTTGTCCGGGTCCAGGCTGACCACGTCCACGGAACCAAAGCCGTATTCCTCGCGCAGCCGCGCGATGGGCTCGGCATAAGCCTCCAGCACGGCCTCGGGCGCGGCGCCGGCCTGAATGCCCGCGTCGACCGGCCAGACGCGGTAATCGACATCGATCTTGGCCAGCTCGGCCGCAATGGCCTCGGGGTCACGCAGCTCGCGCAGCGCGGCGGGTGGGTCGCCATCGGCGTAGACGGTCAACAGGCTCATGGCAGCATCTCTTCCAGCAAATGACAGTGCAGCAAAAATTCCAGCGCCTCGACGTGGCGCACCGCGGCCTCGACATCACGGCCCCAGGCATACAGGCCGTGGCCGCGGATCAGGTAGCCATGGGCGATGGGCTCGCGCGCGTGGCGCTCGGCCACCTGCGCGGCCAGACGCGTGATGTCCTGGTCGTTCTCGAATATCGGGATCGCCACCTGGCCAGCGTGGTCGGCCGGCCCGGCGCTCAGGCCCTTGAGCATTTCGTAACCGGCCAGCCACAGCGTGTCGCCGATGGTGCGGCGGCCGAGCACGGTGCAGGCCGGCGAGTGCGTGTGCAGCACGCAGCCGGCCTCGGGCAGCGCGCGCAGGCGCTCGCAATGCAGCAGCGTCTCCGCCGACGCGGCGCGGCCCGGGCTGCGCGGCTGGCCCTGCAGATCCACCAGCAGGAAATCGCCCTCGGACAGGCGCCCCTTGTGGCAGCCGGACGCGGTCAACAGGGCCTGCTCGGCGTCGACGCGCGCGGAGAAATTGCCGCCGCCGCCGGGCACCCAGTTGCGGGCATCCAGCCGCCGACCGGCCTCGATGAGTTGTGCGGCCAATGCGGCCTGTGCCAACGGCGCCACCCCTGCTGCAATAGACTGCGGATTCTAGCAATCGAGACCCGCCTGCCATGCGCTTTCGCTCCATCGGCGCAACCGCCCTGCCGACACTGACCGCCTGCCTGCTGCTCGCCGCCTGCGAAGGCCAGATGACGCTCGACCTGCAGGCCGACGCCCCGGGCCCGGATGGCGTGCTGACGCTGAAGCTCGATGGCGTGGAGCTGACGCACAGCGATGGCAACGTCGAGCGCGTGAGCCTGGACCGCGAGCTGCGCATCGACGCCGACGGCCTGGCCCCGACGCGCCTGCTGGATGGCACCGAGCTGCGCGATGGCGACTACACCGCGCTGGCGCTGCGCATCGACCCGGCGGCCAGCCTGTACGACGCCGATGGCGATGGCGAGGGCGTGGCCCTACGCAGCACCAACACCACGCCGGCCGCCACCAACCTGAGCGTGGCCGTGCGCGAGGACGACACGGCGCAGGTCACGCTGCACCTGGCCAGTTTCGCCAGCCTGCCGGCACCGGCCGAGGATGCGCCCAGCACCCAGCTCTTCACCGGCCGGCTGCGCGCGGGCCGCACCAGCGACAGTTACGGGCTGACGCTGACGCTGACCGCACCGGAAATCCTTTCCGACCAGTGCAGCGGGCTCTCCGACCGCCTGCCGCGGCTGTACCTCTACGCCGGGCGCAACGCGCTGCTGGACGATGTGGACGGCGGCAGCAACGACCCGCTGCGGGTGGTGCACGCCCGCGAGCTGACCAGCACCACCAGCGACCGCGAATGGGCGCTGTCGCGGGTGCCCGGCGGCGGCTACCGGGTGGCGCTGAGCTGCGGCGACGACGACCCGGCGCTGGACGAGACGCTGGTCTTCTTCTGCAGCGCCGATTTCGACCTCAGCGAAGACCGCAGCCTGGTGCTGCAGGACGCCAGCGGCGAGGACAGCTGCCTCTGAGCGGCGCCGCCGGCCCGCCGGCCGGGCCGCGGCGCGGCCGCGTCAGTGAATCAGCTGGATGCGGTGGTCGTCGAAGGGCGAGAGGTCCGGCGCCAGCAGCTGGATGTAGCGGTCGAAGTACAGCAGCTGCTTGAGCAGCAGCGCGAACTCCTTGGGGAAGCGGATGCCGTGCTTGCGGCCCAGGTCGACGATGGCCAGCATGAATTGCTCGGCGTCATCGAACTCGACTTCGGCCGGCATCGCGCCGTCGAGCACGCCCTGCGCGGTGCGCACCAGGCGGCGGATGTCGCGGGCCAGATCCTCGACCGAGACATCGTGCGAGGTCACGCCAATCGTTACCAGGCACTGCGCCATCGTCTGGTAATCATCGGCGGCCCGGGCGGCCATGAAGTCGATGATGGCCTGCCAGGTCTGCTTGCGGATGCGGCCGACAATGCCGAAGTCGATGAAGCCCACGCGGCCGTCTTCCAGCACCATCAGGTTGCCGGCGTGCACGTCGGCGTGGAAGAACTGGCAGCGCAGCAGCGAGTCCATCCAGGTGTTCAGCGCGTTGATCAGCGTCCACTCGGGCTGCGGCGAGTAGCGGCGGATGCTGTCGAGGTCGGTGAAGGGCACGCCGTAGAAGCGCTCCATCGTCAGCACGCGGCGGGTCGTGGCCTCGTGGTAGACCTTGGGCGCGCGCGCGAAATCGTTGCCGGTGTCGGCCAGAAACTGGCGAAAGGCCTCGATGTTGGCCGCCTCGGCCAGAAAGTCGCATTCCTTGAGCATCGTGGCCTGCACGTCGCCGACGATCTCCGAGGCCGAGGCGCGGGTCACCGCCGGCACCAGCTTCTCCAGCACCCGCATCGCCAGGTAGAGCACGTTGAAGTCGGTGGCCAGCACCGTGCGCACGCCCGGCTTTTGCACCTTGATCACCACGTCCTCGCCACCCGTCAGCGTGGCCGCGTGCACCTGGGCGATGGAGGCGGTGGCCATCGGCTCGGGGTCGATGTGGCGGTAGATATGCTCCAGCGGGCGGTCGAACTCCTCGCGCAGGATCGCCTCGACCGTCGCGTAGGGGATCGGCGGCGCCGCGTCCAGGCAGCCCTGGAAGGCGTCGACGTACTCGCGCGGGAACAGCGAGGGCGCGCTGGCGACGAACTGGCCGAGCTTGATGTAGGTGCTGCCCAGCCGCTCGAAGGTCTGCCGCAGCAGCTCCGGGGTCGGCGGGCGCTCGCCGAGCAGCCAGGCCACGCCGGTGCGGCCAACGACGCCGGCCGTCTGGCCCAGGCGCAGGCTGCTGGTCACGGTATCGCGCAGCAGCCGCAGGGATTTCGTGCGTTGCAACATAGTCAGGTCCGAAAAAAGCGCCGCGGGGGTGGCGGCGCAGGCGCGGATTATACGAGCGCGCCGCCTAGTCGGCCGCCAGCCGGGTGTCCCGCATCAGGCTTTCCTGCGCCGTGCTGGCCACCAGCGTGCCGTCGGTACGGAAAATCTGCCCGCGCGACAGGCCACGCGCGCCCTGCGCCGTGGGCGCATCCATCGCATAGAGCAGCCATTCATCGGCCCGGAAGGGGCGGTGCAGCCACAGCGCGTGGTCCAGGCTGGCCACCACCATGTGCCGCTGCATGAAGCTGACCGCATGCGGGCGCATCGCGGTGGCCAGCAGATTGAAGTCCGAGGCATAGGTCAGCACCGCCTGGTGCTGCAGCGGGTCGTCGCCGAGCCGGCCGTCGGCGCGAAACCAGATGTATTGCTGCGGCTCGCGCGCCTCCGGGTGGAAGGGGTTCATCGGCGCCACCGGGCGGAAGTCGATGGCCAGCTGGCGCATGAAGCGCTCGCGGATCTCCGGCGCGCAGTCGGCCGCCCATTGCGCGCGCCATTCCGACTGGCTGCGCAGCTCTTCCGGTGGCGGCACGTCGGGCATCGTGGCCGCGTGCTCCAGGCCGGGCTCGGGGCCCTGGAAGGAGGTGATCATCGAAAAGATTGGCCGGCCGAACTGGATGGCGTGCACCCGGCGCACGGCAAAGCTGCGGCCGTCGCGGATGCGCTCGACCTCATAGACGATCGGCGCGTCCATGCGGCCGGCGCGCACAAAATAGGCATGCAGCGAGTGCGCCGCGCCGTTGGCCACCGTGCGCTGCGCCGCGACCAGCGCCTGGCCCAGCACCTGGCCGCCAAAGACGCTCTTGCCGCCCAGGTCGCGCGACTGGCCGCGAAACAGGTTGTCATCGATGCGCTCGATATCGAGCAGGCTGACGAGGTCGGCAAGAACCGGGTTGGTCATGGGCGCATCCGGGGCACAAACAGCGGGCAAGCATAGCGCCGCCGCGGCCCGAGCCGCCGGGGGCAGTACACTCGGGGGCCATCCTTGTCCCGAGCACCCCATGTCCCAGCACCAGATCACGCTGGAGCGGCACTTTCGTGCGCCGCCGGCCGCCGTTTTCGCCGCGATGGCCGATCACGAAACCTTTGGCCAGATCTGGCCGGGGCGCACGCAGCGCATCCGCGAGGGCGAGGACGCGCCCAATGGCGTGGGCTCGGTACGCCGCATCAGCGTGGGGCCGATCAGCCTGGAAGAGACCACGATCACCCACGAGCCGGACAGCCTGATCGAATACACGATCACCCGCGGCAGCCCCCTGCGCAACCACCACGGGCGTATCGCGCTGAGCCCCCAGGGCGAGGGCACGCAGATGCACTATGTGATCCGCTTCGAGTGCCGGATTCCGCTGCTGGGCGGGCTGATCGCGCGCCAGCTGGAGCGCGATTTCCACCGCGGCGTCGAGCCCTGGGCGGCGCGCCTGGAAGCCGGGACGGCCTGAGGCGCGCGTGCCCACCGAACTGTGGCTGCTGCGCCACGCCAAGAGCGACTGGCCGGCCGACGTGCGCAGCGACCTGGAGCGGCCGCTGAACGCCCGCGGCCGCGAATCCGCCCCCCGCATGGGCCGGCACATGGCGGCCCAGGGCTGGCTGCCGGACCGCGTGCTGTGCTCGCCGGCGCGGCGCACCCGCGAAACCCTGGAGGGCCTGCTGGGCACCTGGCCCGTGGCGCCGCCGGTGGACTACGAGCCACAGGTTTACGAGGCCGCGCTACCGGACCTGCTGGCCGCGCTGGCGCCGCGGCTGCAGCGCGAAGGCCGCCTGCTGCTGATCGGCCATAACCCCGGCATGCTGCAGCTGCTGCGCCATCTCGCGCAGCCGCCGCTGGCGCTGCCCGAACCCAAGCTCTACCCCACCTGCATGCTCGCCCGGCTGGCGCTGGACGCCCGGCAGCCGCTGGCACCGCAGCGGGCGCAGGTGCTGGGCCTGCAGCCGGTGCGCGAGTTGCCGGCATGAGCACGCGCCTGCCCCCGGCCCCTGTGACCCATGGCGCCATCGGCCTGGTGCTGCTGATGTTCGTGCTGCAGCAGTTCGGCGGCGGCCAGGAGACCCTGATCCGCCACCTGGCCCTGTGGCCCGGACTGGACCCGGGCGACCCGCGCCGCGCCGCCGGCTGGCCGGAGTTCGCGCCCTGGCAGCTGCTGAGTTATGCGCTGCTGCATGGCGGCGGGCTGCACCTGTTCCTGAACCTGTTCGGGCTGTGGATGTTCGGCCGCCCGGTCGAGTGGGCCATCGGTTCGCGACGCATGGCCTTTTACCTGTTGCTGTGCATCGTCGGCGCCGGGCTGTCGCAGCTGGTGGCGATGTCGCTGGAGGGCGAGCACCGCCCGACCATCGGCATCTCCGGCGGCGTGATGGCCCTGCTGCCGGCCTTCGCCATTCTCTTCCCCAAGGCCCGGATCACGCTGCTGATCCCGCCGATCCCGCTGCCGGCGCCGGTCTTCGTGCTGCTCTATGCGCTGATCGAGCTGAGCCTGGGCTGGAGCGGCGCCAGCACCGGCATCGCCCACTTCGCCCACCTGGGCGGCATGGCCTGCGGCCTGGTGGTGCTGGCCGCCTGGTACTTCGGCGGCGAACTGCGCCCGCGACCGCTGCAGCCGCCACCGGACTGAAGCCCAGACCCAGCCGAGGCCCAGGTCCAGGTCCAGGCCCCAGGCCCAGGTCCAGGCTCAGCAGAGCCCCGGGCCCTACCGAGACCGAGGCCCAGCCGAGCCCAGGCCGGCCTGGTTAACGAGCCGTGGCGGCGCGGCGCGCCCTGGCGCGCCGGCCCGCTATGGACCCCGGCCGCGGCTTTGGCAGAATGGGGGCGTAATTTCGCGGGGGATGCCGATGCACCATGCCTACCTGGCCGCGTTGGTGACGGCCGCGATGGGCGTGGCTTTCATCCTCGCCGACCCGAAAACGCCGACCAGCCGCGCGCTGTCCTTCGCCTTGCTGGCCACCGGCCTGTCGATCGCCGGCAATACCTTCTTCTTCCTGAGCCCCGATGCCGCCATCGGCGCGGGCGGCTGGCTGGTACCGCTGGCCGATGCGCTGGCGCTGGGCCTGGCCTATGAGTGGGTGGCGCGACTGCGCCGCACCATCCCCGGCCGCGCCGAGCTGAACACCCGTTTTGGGGACCGGCTGGTGCGCGTGGCCCAGCTCTGCGTCGGCGTGTACCTGCTGTTGTCCCTGCTGTTCCCGGCCGAACGCGCGCAGTACTTCGTGGGCGGCATCAGCCTTGATGCCGTGGTCAGCCCGGGCTGGTTCTACCTGTTCAGCCTGCCGCTGGATTTTTCGATGCTCTGCGGCGGCGCGGCGATGCTGCTGCTGCTGAACCGCAAGCCCGACGCCGCCGAGCGCAAGCGGCTGATCGCCGTGATCATCGCACTGCCGGTGATGCTGGCCGGGCTGATGCTGCCGATCGACTGGGCGCCCTTCGTCACCGTGCTCGGGGCGATGATCCTGCTGGTGGGCGCGGTGCAATATCACGTCGAACAGGGCCGCCGCAGCGAGTTTCTGGGCCGCTTCCTGTCGCCGGCGGTGGCCGGCATGGTGCGCGCCCAGGGCCTGGACGCCGTGGGCCGCGAAACCCGCGAGATCACCGTGGTGCTGTGCGACATCCGCGGCTTTACCCGGCGCTGCCGCACGCTGCGCTCGGACCAGATCCTGGACCTGCTGCGGCAGTTCTACGCGGTGGTCGGCCGCTGCTGCGAGCGCCACGGCGCCACGATCAAGGACTACGCCGGCGATGGGGTGATGATGCTGGTCGGCGCGCCGCTGCCGGTGGTCGACACGGCCGCCTGCGCGCTGCTGCTGGCGCGCGACCTGCAGCAGGAGTGCGCGCCGCTGCTGCGGGCCTGGAGCGAGGAGGAGGCGCCGATCGGCCTGGCCGTGGGCGTGGCCACCGGCCCGGTGACGCTGGGCGTGATCGGCGCGCTGCGGCTGGAGTATGTGGCCGTCGGCGCCACCGTGAACCTGGCCGCCCGCCTGTGCGAGTCGGCCGGCTCCGGCGAAATTCTGGTCGATGCCCCGCGCGCCGGGGAACAGCTGACCGAGCGCCAGCTGGCGCTGAAGGGCTTTGGCCCCGAGGTCTGCGCCTACTCGGCGAGCTGAGCGGCGCGGGCCGGCAGGGGCGCGGCCGCCGGCAGGGGCGCGGGGCCGGGCAATACGCTGGCGGGTCGCAGGGCCAGGGACCACAGCGGCTCGCCCTGCGGCCCCTGCAGGTAGTCATGGTGAAACTTCACCAACCCCTGCTGGCCGCGCGCGTTGCGCACCTCCAGGTAGAAGCCACCCAGGCCCTTGGTGTGGCCATAGCGCGGCGTGTGCACGCCCAGCACCTCCAGCAACTCGCCCGGCGCCAGGCGGTCCACGCTGCCGCCGGCGGGCGCGTACAGGCGGTGATTGGGCTCCAGCTGCGGCGCCACACGCAGCTGCGAGCCGACCAGGCCGCGGGCGAAGCGCAGGTGGCGCAGGTAATAGATGCGCCCCACTGAGGCCAGGTTCAGCAACGGCCCCTCGGCCGAGGCCTCGCTGGTGTCCATCGCGTAGACGGCGCCGCAGTCATCCAGCACGCCCACCAGCCAGCGCTCGCCCTGGGCCCAGAACCAGCCGCCCTCCAGCTTGCCGCGTCGGCCGGCGTAGCTGGGCGGCAGGGGGTCGGCCAGCAGGCTGGGCTCCAGCCGCCACAGCACATAGCCGCCGCCGCGCAGCGTTGCGTCGAGTTGCGGGAAAGCGAACTCCAGGCCGGCCAGCGCGTCAAAGTCGCAGGCCGCCTCGCCGGGCCCCAGCAGCGCCTGGGCCGCCGCACTGGGCAAGGGGGCCAGGACCTGGGTGGGCGGCGGTGCCGGCGCGCCCGGGCCGGAAGCCTCTGGGGCCGCGGAGGACGTCGCCGCCGCGGCCTGCGCAAGCGCGGTCGCCGCCACCAGCAGCATCGCGAATACAATAGGGCGGCGCAGAATTCGCATACTGGAGCGCAATGCTCAACGCCGATACCGAAATCGTCAAGCTGAACCGCGAGATCATCGCGGTCCTGGTCCCGGACGGGCAGAAGGTCCGCATTCCGGCCGAGACCCAATGTGGCATCACCCAGGCCCTGGGCGGCAGCTTCACGATCTACATCGAGGGCCGGCTGTTCCGGGTCAACGGCGAGGACGCCGATGCCCTGGGCAAGCCCACGCCGCCGCCGATCACGCTGCCGGAGGGCGCCGACGAGGATGAAGTCGAGCGCCTGGTCTGGGCGCAGCTGAAGACCTGTTACGACCCCGAAATCCCCATCGACATCGTCGAGCTGGGGCTGGTCTATCGCTGCCTAGTCGAGCCGCTGGGTCACGACCAGCGCCGCGTCAGCGTGGAGATGACGCTAACCGCACCGGGCTGCGGCATGGGCGATGTGCTGGTGGCCGACGTCAGGCACAAGCTCGAACAGATCCCCACCGTCACCGACACCTCGGTCGAGCTGGTCTTCGACCCGCCGTGGAATCAGTCGATGATGAGTGAGGCGGCGCGGCTGCAGACTGGGATGTATTACTGAGTTCGATGGCAGCCCAAAGGCCGTCCCTGGCCTTTGGGCTGCACGCCTTCCGCGGCACATCTCCGCGGAAGGCTCCGCCTGCGCCTGCGGCGCAGCGTTGGCACATCCCTGTGCCAAGGGGCGCTTCGGCGTGACGTCTCGCTGATCCATGGCCTTTGGGCTGCAGGCCTGCGCCGCCCGCCCCCCTCCCCTGTTTGCGCAATCCGGCGATAATGCGAGATCGTCGCGAACGACCGGGCCGGTCCGATCTCGAGGGGGAGCAATGCCCAAAAAACTACCGATTACCGACGCCGCCTGGCTGATGCTGGAAAACCGCGAGCGCCCGATGCACGTGGGCGGGCTGCAGCTCTTCGAACTGCCGGAGGGCGCCGACCCGCACCTGCTGCACGAGCTGGCCGAGCAGTTCCGCCGCGGCACCCTGGTCAAACGCCCCTTCAATCAGCGGCTCAAGCAGCCCTATTCCAGCACCGGCAACTTCAGCTGGATCGAAGACACCGACTTCGACCTGGACTACCACTTCCGCCACTCGGCGCTGCCGGCGCCGGGCCGCATCCGCGAGCTGCTGGCCCTGGTGTCGCGGCTGCACAGCACGCTGCTGGATCGGCACCGGCCGCTGTGGGAGGCGCACCTGATCGAGGGCGTCGAGGGCAACCGCTTTGCCGTGTACACCAAGATTCACCACTCGGTGGTTGATGGCGTGGCGGCGATGAAGCTGGCGATGAGCGCCTTCAGCGAGGACGCCACGCTGACCGACATGCCGCCGCCCTGGGCCGAACACCGCGAACACCTGACGGCGCACCGTTTGCGCCGCGGCGGTGGCACCATCGCGCCGGGCGTCAGCCTGCTGCGCCAGCAGGCGGCCACGGTGCCGGCGGTGCTCAAGGCCTTTCGCAGCCAGTACCGCGCCTCGCGCCGTTCCGAGCACGAAATCATGCCCTACCAGGCGCCGCGCTCGATGCTCAACCGCGCCATTACCGGCTCGCGCCGCGTGGCCCTGCAAAGCTATTCGCTGCCGCGCATCAAAAAGATCGCGCAGGCGCTGGACGGCACCGTCAACGACGTGGTGATGGCGATGTCCGCCGCCGCGCTGCGGGCCTACCTGATCAGCAACCATGCGCTGCCCAGCGAGCCGCTGATTGCCAACGTGCCGGTGTCGATCCGCCCGGCCGATGACGACTCCGGCGGCAATGCCATCGGCTTCATGCTGTGCAGCCTGGCCACCAATATCGGCGACCCGGGCCGGCGCTTCGAGGTCATCCAGGACTCGATGAAGGCCGGCAAGGAGCGGCTGCGGCAGATGAGCCGCGAGGAGATCACCAACTACTCGCTGGCGCTGACCTCGCCCATGGTGCTCGGCCAGCTGCTGGGCCTGAAGGGCGAGCGTCGGCCGCCTTATAACGTGGTTATCTCCAACGTGCCGGGTCCGCGCAAGCCGCTGTACTGGAACGGGCTGCACATCGGCGGCATGTACCCGATCTCGCTGCTGCTCGACGGCCAGGCGCTGAACATCACGGTGCTCAGCTATACCGACTCGATGGAGTTCGGCATCACGGCCTGCCGCAAGACGCTGCCCAGCGTGCAGCGGCTGCTGGATTACCTGGAGGACGCGCTGACCGAGCTGGAGCTGATGGCCGGCATCGGTCAGGCGAACAAAAAGCCGCGCGCCGCGGTCCAAGCCGGCGCGTGAGTTTGGGCGCACAACGGGGAAAGGGACACATCTTGACTGCCAGATCTCGCTACGCGGCGCTTGCGCTGCTCTGTGGCCTCGTGGCCACACCCGGCCTTGCCCAGCCCCCCGCGGCACTGGTGCAGGTGGACGCCGTACGCACCGAACCCGGCCAGCGCGAGCTGCGCGCCGTGGGCCAGGTGGTGCCCGAGCAGGCCGGGCCAATCGCCGCGCGCACGCTGGGCACCGTGGTCGAGGGGCCGCTGCCGGTCGGCACCCGGGTCGAAACCGGCGATGTGCTGCTGCGGCTGGATGGCCTGACCCAGCGCGCGAACCTGGCCGAGGCCGAGGCGCTGCTGGCCCAGGCCGACGCCGAGCTGGCCCTGGCGCTGGCCCAGCGCGACCGCGCCCGCAAGCTGCGGCAGACCCGCGCCATCGACGAGGCCACCATCGAGCAGCGTGAGCAGGAGGCCGAGGCCGCCCGCGCCCGGCGCATGAAGGCTCGCGTGGACCTGGAACGGGCCCGCACCGACAACGGCTTTGTCAGCGTCCAGGCGCCCTTTGCCGGCGTCATCACCGCGCAGCGCACCAACCTCGGGGCCTACGTCAACCGCGGCGAGCCGGTGGTCGAAATGGTGGGCGCCCAGTCGCTGTGGATCGAGGTGGCCGTGCCCTCGGCCGTGGCGGTCGACGGCCTGCCGGAGAGCCTGAGCTGGTTCGGTGACTCCGGCGAGCAGGGCGAGGCGCAGGTCTACGCGCTGCTGCCCACCGAAAACCCCAATGCGCGCAGCCGCACGCTGCGCCTGCGCCCGAATGGCGACGGCCCGACGCTGCTGCCTTATGCGCCGGTCGAGGTGCTGGTGCGCGCCGCCAACGAGGACACGCGGCTCAGCGTGCACAAGGATGCCGTTGTGCGCACGCTGGACGGCCCCGTGGTCTTCGTGGCCGACAACGGCAGCGCGCAGCGCCGCCCGGTGTCGCTGGGCGCCGCCGTGGGCAGCCGCCTGGTGGTAATTGACGGGCTCGAGGCCGGCGAACTGGTCGTCGTGCGCGGCAACGAGCGCCTGCGCCCCGGGCAACCGATCCGCTACCCCGGCGCCGGCTGAGGGCCACCCCATGAATCTGATCCGCCTGGCCATCGAGCGCCCCATCGCCGTGGTGGCGATGACCCTGATGATCGTGCTCTTCGGCGTCATCGCGCTGCGCGCGATCCCGGTGCAGCTGGCGCCGGACGTGGACCGGCCGGTGATCAATGTCTCCACCTTCTGGCCGGGCGCCGCGCCGGCCGAGATCGAGCGCGAGATCGTCAATCGCCAGGAGGAGGTGCTGGCCGGCCTGGAAGGGCTGGAAGAGCTGTCCTCCTCCTCCACCGACAGCTCCGGCAACGTGCGCCTGGAGTTCGCCGTTGGCACCGACATGGACAAGGCGCTGCTGCTGGTGGCCAACCGCCTGGACCGCGTGAGCGACTACCCCGACGAGGCCCTGGAGCCGGCGCTGCAGACGGCCGGGGCCGATGACAACCCCATCGCCTGGTTCATCCTGACGCGCAAGCCGGGCAACACCAAGCCCATCCACACCTACGGCGAGTTCGCCGAGGATGTGATCGCCGAGCGCTTCGAACGCGTGGCCGGCGTGGGCCTGGTCAACGTCTACGGCGGCACCGAGCGCGAGCTGCAGGTCATCCTGGACCCCTACCGCATGGCCAGCTTCGGCCTGGGCATCGGCGAAACGCTGGCGGCGCTGCGCGCGGCCAATGTTTCGGCCTCGGCCGGCGACCTGGACGAGGGCAAGCGCCGCTACGTGGTGCGCACCGAGGGCGAGCTGGCCGACCCCGAGTCCGTGCGCGCCGTGCTGCTCAAATCCTATGTGGACCCGGTCAGCGGCCGGCGCACGCGGGTCACCGTCGGCGATGTGGCCGAGCTGCGCTTCGCCTACACCGAGCCGGGCGCCCGCATCCGCAACCTGGCCAACCCCTCGATCGCCATCAACGCCGTGCGCGAGACCGGCGCCAATGTCATCGAAACCATGCGCGGCCTGCGCGAGGCCGTCGCGGAGCTCAACGCCGGCGCGCTGCCGCGCGAGGGCCTGCAGCTCAAGCAGGTCTACGACGAGACCATCTACATCGACTCGGCCATTGCGCTGGTGCAGCAGAACATCTGGGTGGGCGGCGCGCTGGCGGCGATGATCCTGATGCTGTTCCTGCGCTCCTTCGGCGCCACCGGCATCGTCAGCGTGGCCATCCCGGTGTCGGTCATCGGCGCCTTCGTGGCGATGGCGGCGCTGGGCCGCTCGATCAATGTGATCTCGCTGGCCGGCCTGGCCTTCGCCGTGGGCATGGTGGTCGATGCCGCGATCGTCGTGCTGGAGAACATCTATCGCCTGCGCCAGCAGGGCCTGCCGCTGGCGCGTGCGGCCTACGAGGGCGCCTCGCAGGTCTGGGGCGCCGTGCTGGTCTCGGCGCTGACCACGGTGATGGTCTTCATCCCGATCCTGGTGCTGGATCTCGAGGTCGGCCAGCTCTTCCGTGATATCGCCGTGGCCATCTCGGTGGCGGTGGTGCTGTCGCTGCTGGTGGCCGTGACGGTGATCCCGGCGCTGAGCCTGAAGTGGCTGCGCGGCGACCTGGAGCGGCACGCCCAGCGCCGCATCCCGCTCATCGACCCCTGCGCCCGGGCCGTGTACCGCGGTCTGAACAACTACGCCGCCTGGGCCACCAGCGGCCGGGCGCGGGCCGGCATCGTGGTGCTGGTGGTCTGCGGCATCTGCGCCACCATCACCGTGGCGATGCTGCCCAAGCTGGAATACCTGCCCGAGGGCAATCGCAACCTGATCTTCGGCATCATCATGCCGCCGCCGGGCTACAACCTGGACACCACGACCTCGATTGCCGAGCAGGTCGAGGGCGACTTGAAGCCGCTGTGGGCCAGCGAGACCGGCCCCGAGGCGGCCGCGGACGAGCCGCCCAAGATCGACCAGTTCTTCTTCGTGGCCACCCGCAACCGCACCTTTCTGGGCGCCTCGGCGGTCGAGGGCGATCGCGCCCAGGACCTGCTGGGTCCGATGCAGGGGCCGGTGTTCAAGGAGCCGGGCACCTTCGGCTTCATGCTGCAGCCCTCGATCTTTGGCCGCGGCATCGGCGGCGGCCGCGCCATCGACCTGGATATCTCCGGCCCCGACCTGGAGACGCTGCTGCGCGTCGCGCAGCAAACGATGGGGCGCATGATGGGCGCCTTCCCGATGGACGCCGGCAACCAGATCAGCCCGCAGCCCGGCCTGGAGCTGGGCGCCCCGGAGCTGCGCCTGTACCCGGACCGGCAGCAGCTGGCCGACGCCGGCATCAGCGCGCGCGAGCTGGCGCTGACCGTGGACACCTGGAATGACGGCGTGCGCGTGGCCGAGATCACCGTCGGCTCGGATCGCGTGGACCTGACCCTGATGGGCGACCCGCTGGGCCTGGCCCGCACGCAGGACATCAGCAGCCTGCCGGTGCTGACCGCCGAGGGCGCGCTGACCACGGTGGGCGACCTGGCCGCCGTCGAGCTGACCCAGGGCCCCACCGAGATCCGCCACCGCGAGCGCCTGCGCACGATCACGCTGCAGGTGCGCCCGGCGGCCGAGTACCCGCTGGAAGAGGCGATGGACAAGCTGCAAAGCGAGGTCATGGCGCCGATGCGTGAGGCCGGCCTGCCGCCGGGCGTGCGCCTGCGGCTGTCCGGCACGGCCGACAAGCTGAACCAGACCTGGGAGGCCATGCAGTGGCAGCTGCTGGTAGCCCTGGTCATCGTCTACCTGGTGATGGCCGTGCTCTTCGAGAGCTTCTTCTACCCGCTGATCATCCTGCTGTCGGTGCCGCTGGCCACCGCCGGCGCGATGCTGGGCATCAACCTGACGATCAGCGTGACGGAGGAGGCGCAGAAGTTCGACATGCTGACGCTGCTGGGCTTCGTAATCCTGATTGGCATCGTGGTCAACAACGCGATCCTGCTGGTGCACCAGGCGCTGCACCACCTGCGCCAGGAAAACCTGGAGCCGCGCGAGGCCATCCTGGAGTCGGTGCGCAACCGCATCCGGCCGATCTTCATGTCCACGCTGACCTCGCTCTTCGGCATGGCGCCGCTGGTGCTGTTCCCCGGGGCCGGCTCGGAGCTCTACCGCGGCCTGGGCAGCGTGGTGCTGGGCGGGCTGTCGCTGTCGGCGTTGCTGACGCTGGCCATCATCCCGCCGCTGCTCTACCTCTTCTTGCGCCGGCCGGCCGAAACCGCGCCTGAGGCGACGCTGCCGCCGGCCGACCCCCCACTGCCCTCGGCCGAGCCCGTCCGCGGCGCCTGATTGCGTGGCGGGCGCCTGCGGCTCCCCTGGTGCCGCGGGCGCCCGCCGCGGTCCCCCTGCCTGTATGGAGTACGCCATGTCCCCTTCCCGCTCTCGTTCGCACACGCCGCGAATGCCTGCTCTGCTGAGCCCGGCCCTGCTGAGCGCGGCCTTGCTGGCCGCGCCAATGCTCACGCCCGCGGCCGCCCAGGCCCCGGTGGGCCCCAGCGGCATCGCCATCGACAACTTTGATCGCAGCGTCGCGCCGGGCGCCGACTTCTACCGCCATATCAACGGCGCTTGGCTGGCGCGCACGCAGATCCCGGCGGACCGCAGCAACTACGGCGCCTTCTCCGAGCTGCAGGACCGGGCGCTGGCGCAGCTGCGCACGATCCTGCAGGAGGCCGCCGCCGAGCGGGCCGCGCCGGGCAGCCGCGCGCAGCAGCTGGGTGACCTTTACGCCAGCTTCATGGACACGCAGACGGTCGAGCGCCTCGGCGGCCGGCCGCTGGATGCCGACCTGCGCTACATCGACGCGGCGCTGGGTGACATCGCCGACCTGCCCCGCGTGCTGGGCCGGCTGACCAAGCTGGGGGTGGAAACGCCGCTCGGCGGCTTCGTGACCCGCGATGCCAAGGACCCGGACAACAACATCCTGTACCTGAGCCAGGCCGGCCTGGGCCTGCCGGATCGCGACTATTACCTGGAGGATTCGGCGCAGTTCACCCAGGTGCGCCGCGCCTACCGCGACTACATCACGCGCATGCTGACGCTGATCGGCACGCCCGAGCCGCGCCAGGCGGCCGCCGCCATCATTGCGCTGGAGACCCAGCTGGCCCAGGCGCAATGGACCAAGGTGGCCACGCGCGATGCCGTCAAGGCCTATAACAAACACGCGCCGGAAGAGGTCTCGGCGCTGGCGGCGCCGCAGCTGGACCTGTGGGCGGCGCTGGCCGCGGCCGGCGTGCCGGAAAACGACGTGGTCGTGCGCCAGCCCAGCTTCTTCGCCGCGCTGGGCGACATCCTCGGCGGCGCCGAGCTGGACACGCTGCGCGAATACCTGCGCCTGCGCACCACCGAGGCCTATGCGGCCTACCTCGGCCCGAACTTCGTCGACACGCACTTCGACTTCTACGGCCGTACGCTGTCCGGCACCGATGAAAAAGAGCCGCGCTGGAAGCGGGGCATTGGCGCGGTGGAAACGGCCGCGGGCGAGCTGCTCGGCGAGGAATACGTGGCGCGCCACTACCCGGCCGAGGCGGCCCGGCGCATGGAGACCATGATCGACAACCTGGTCGCCGCCTATGGCGATTCGATCCGCCAGCTGGACTGGATGGGCGAGCAGACCAAAGCGCAGGCCCTGGACAAGCTGTCCAAGTTCCGGCCCAAGATCGGCCACCCCGAGACCTTCCGCGACTACAGCGCGCTGGAGGTTCGCCCGGGCGACCTCTACGGCAACATGCGCCGGGCCGCGCTCTACGAGCATGCCTGGCAGGTGGGCAAAATCGGCCAGCCGGCGGACCCGGACGAGTGGTTCATGAGCCCGCAGACGGTGAACGCCTATTACAACCCGCCGGCCAATGAGATCGTGTTTCCCGCCGCCATCCTGCAGCCGCCCTTTTTTAATGTGAATGCGGACGATGCCGCCAATTACGGGGCAATTGGCGCCGTCATAGGCCATGAAATTGGTCATGGTTTCGACGACCAGGGCAGCCGCTACGACGGCGATGGCAACCTGCGAAATTGGTGGACGGACGAAGACCGGCGCCGTTTTGACGAACAAACGCGCGTGCTGATCGAGCAGTACAGCGGCTTTGAGGCGCTGCCGGGCCAACACGTCAACGGCGAGCTGACCATCGGCGAGAACATCGGCGATATCGGTGGTTTATCAATCGCTTACAAGGCCTGGAAGCAATCACTCGGCGGCGAGCCGGCACCGGTGATCGAGGGCCTGACCGGCCCGCAGCGCTTCTTTGCCGGCTGGGCGCAGGTATGGCGCCGGCTGTACCGCGAACCCGAACTGGTCAAGCGCCTGAAGGCCGACCCGCACTCGCCCAGCGAATTCCGCGTCAATGGCGTGGTTGTGCACATCCCGGGTTTTTACGAAGCGTTTGAGATCGAAAAAGATGATCCCATGTACCGCTCGCCCGCCGAGCGCGTCACCATCTGGTAAAAACCGCGCTGGCTGGGCCGCGAGCGCCCATGGGTGCGCTTGCTGTCACTCATTCGACGCCGCACAATGGTATTAACAAAACCTTGACGCGGCCTATCCGCGCTTTTCTCTTTAAGGACTTAAGGGAGTACACAATGCAGCACTGGAAACTCACCTCGGCGGCGGCTCTGGCCCTCGCCTGCTCGACGCCGGCCCTGGCTCAGGACGAGGACAAGGCCGTCTACTTCAGCGTCATGGGCAGCTACATCATCGCCGACGACGCCCGCGATGCGGACAATGCCGATGAGGGCATCGTCACCGACATCGACGACGGCTATGGCTTTCAGTTCGCCGTCGGCCAGATGAAGCCGCACGGCCTGGGTTTCGAGCTGTCGCTGTTCAACGACCTCTACGAGACCGGTGAGGACAACGGCACCGATTTCTACCGTTACGGCCTGGGCCTGGACCTGATCTACGCCTTCGGCGATCGGCAGAGCTTCACCCCCTACGTGCTGCTGGGGGCCGGTGGCGCCTACAACGACGTCTTCCCGGATGACCGCGACGACTACGACTTCTACGCCAACGCCGGCATCGGCATGGTGACCGGGCCGCTGAACGAATACGGCATGAAGCTGCGCCTGGACCTGCGCTATGTGTACGACAACTTCGAGTCGGCCTACGACGAGGAGTACAAGGGCAACATCGGCGTCGAGTTCCCGCTGTTTGGCGAGGCCAAGGTCGTCGAGAAGGTGGTCGAGAAGGTCAAGGTGGTCGAAGTCGAGAAGGACTCCGGCCTGCGTGACAGCGACGGCGACGGCATCGTCGACGAGAAGGACAACTGCCCGAACACCCCGGCCGGCACCCGTGTCGACGGCGAAGGCTGCCCGCTGGGTGATGTGGTCGCCCTGGACGGCGTGACCTTCGAGTTCGACAGCGCCCGCCTGCAGCCCAACGCCGAGACCATCCTCGACGACGCGGCCGAAGTGCTGATGCGCTACCCGGAGATGCTGGTCGAAGTGGCCGGCCATACCGACTCGCTGGGCAGCGATGCCTACAACCAGCAGCTGTCGCAGAAGCGGGCCGAGTCCGTGCGCCAGTACCTGATTGACCAGGGCGTGTCGGCCGAGCGCCTGACGGCCGTCGGCTACGGCGAGTCCGAGCCGCGTGCCACCAACGACACCGAAGAGGGTCGCGAACTCAACCGCCGCGTGGAACTGCGCATCCAGAACTAAGGCTGCGCCACACCACAAGGAGAACGAACCGTGACTGAGACAACTTGGAAAATGGCGATCGCGGCTTCCGCGATCGCCCTCTTCGCCGGCTGTGAAGCCAACGGGGGCTTCCCCGGCGGCGGCGGCGGTGGGGGCGGCGGCGGTCCCGTCGAACCCATCGATACCGATGGCGATGGCGTGCTGGACGGCAACGATCTGTGCCCGGGCACACCGGAGGGGACGCCGGTGGATGCCAACGGCTGCAGCCTCGACCAGCTGCCCAGCGACATCCCGGATGGCTTCGTCTGCACACAGCAGCGCAGCGGCACCGCGGTGCCGGGCGCGGCCAGCGGCAACCTCTGCGGCCTGGGTCTGATTCTGGACCCGATTCTGACCAATACCTTCGGCACCACGACCTGCAACGTCGAGGACCCGGACAACGCGGCAGACGGCAATCCGGATACCTTCGCCAGCCTGACCACAGCATTGGCGGCGCTGGATCCCCTGCTGGGCGCAGCCGCCGAAGCGGACGTCGATATCACCATCGAGAACATCGGCAATCTTGGTGCCGGGGACCTGGCGGCCTTCGATGTCGAATTCGTCGGTGGCGACATCAACCTTGCGCTGCTGGAATCGGTGACGGTCACGACGCTGCTCGACAACACCGTTGTGGAGTCCACCGATGTCGGGGCAATGCTTGATGTCCTGGGCCTCACTGGCAACAGTGGCCGGGCGGCTGTCGGCTTTGTGGCCAGCCAGCCCTTCAATGCCGTGCGCATTGGCACCAGTGCCACGGTACTGGACGCCAATATCGGCGGCTTCGTCGGCGAGACCGAAACGCTGCGCGTCTACGACGCCTGCGCCGACGCCTCGGCGCCGCCGCCGGATGAGCCCGCAGCCGAGTAAGCGCTATGCTTTGGCAAGAACCCCCGCCTCGGCGGGGGTTTTTTTTGCCCGCGGCCCCAGGCTCGCGTAACCGTCCGGCGTATCCCATGAACCCGCCCAGCCCCTGCCCCGATACGGCCCGGCCACCGCCGCTTCGCCGCCAACGGCCGCCCCGTTGTCAGCGCCGTCTTACAGGGTATTTGCCCGGCCCCGCAACGCAGAAACAAAGCCAAGAAGTGGCGCCAAGTGATTGCGCTTTAGGGGAAAATACGGGTTCTGCACAGGGGCTGTGGATAACTCTGTGGAGATCGCCCGGAAAGGCCCGACAAAGCCCGGAAACACAAGCCTTGACGGCAACTGAACAGGATGTCACCGTTTTGTCATTAGCACGGTTTTTCAAGCACTTAGCGCTGCCCCCGCGGGTCCCCGGCGGGGCTTGACAGCGCGTGCGGCCTTCGTCCTCGCAGCCTGGTCATTGTGCATAACAGCAAAGTGCGGATTTCACAGGATTTGTTGCAAAGCAGCACGGATCTCAGCCGCGCAGACGGTCGCGCGCTGCTGCTGATCGGCGGCCTGGACCCCTCGGGCGAGGCCGGGCTGGGCGCCGACCTGGCAACGCTGGGGGCTCTGGGCTGGCAGCCGCGTCTGCTGGCCACCGTGCTGACCGCACAGGCCAGCGGGCAATGGCGGCGGGCCGAGGCCGTGGACGCGCGCCTGCTGGCCGAGCAGGCCGAGCTGCTGGCGCACAGCCGGCCGGCCGCGGTGAAGATCGGCGCGCTGGGCCCGGGGCCGGCGTGCCCCGTAGTCCTGGACCTGCTGCAGACGCTGCGTGCGGCGGACCCGACCCTGCCCATCGTCGTCGACCCGGTGCTGCGCAGCAGCTCCGGCGGCGCGCTGGGGCGGGCGGCCGACTATGCCGCGCTGGCGCCGCTGGCCACGGTCCTGCTGCCCAATGGCGCGGAATGGCGCGAGCTGGCCGCGCTGTGCGCCGGGGCGCCGGCACCGCGCCTGCACACCGATGCGCCCCCGGGGGCCTGGCTCGAGGGCCCGGGGCTGGATGTGCGCTACCGCTACAGCCGGCGGGCGGGCGAGTTTCGCGGCAGCGGCTGCACGCTGGCCACGCTGGTCGCCGCGGCCCTGGCCGGCGGCGCCCCGCTGCCCCGGGCCTGTGCGCTCGCCCTGGCCCAGCTGCAGGCCTGGCTGGCGGCCTCCACCCCGCCGCTGATCCTGCGGCGCCCTCCAGCGCCGCCCTCCGCGCCGCCCTCCGCGCCCACCGCGCCGTGAGCGCCGCCACCGTGCCCACAGCGGCCGTACCGCGGGGGCTCTACCTGCTGCTCGGGCCCCAGGACCTGCCGGAGGCGCAGTGGGAGGCGCGCCTGCCCGCGCTGCTGGCGGCCGGCCCGGCGCTGCTGCAGCTGCGCAGCAAGGCCGACGCGGCCGCCCGCCGGCGCCAGGCCGAGCGGCTGTTGCCGCTGTGCGCGCAGGCCGGGGTGCCGCTGATCATCAACGACGACATCGCGCTGGCCGCCCGGGTCGGCGCCGCCGGCGTGCACCTGGGTCAGGGCGACGGCGCCCCGGCACGCGCCCGCGCGGCTCTGGGCCCCGACGCGCTGATCGGGCGCACCTGCCATGCCGCGCTGGCCCTGCTGCGGCAGGCGGCGCGCGAGGGGGCCGATTACGCCTCGATGGGCGCGCTCTACCCCTCGGCCACCAAGCCCGCGGCACCACGGGCCTCGCTGCCGACATTGCGTGCCGCCTGCGCCACCGGCACGCTGCCGATCTGCGCCATCGGCGGCATTCAGGCCAGGCATCTGGCGCAGGTCCAGGCCGCCGGCGCCCGCCTCGCGGCGGTCAGCGGGGCCGTCTGGCAGGCCCCCGACCCGGCCCGGGCGCTGGCGGCGCTTGTGCGATCATGGGCGCATGACTCAGCCGATCCCCCGCTCTGAAGCCCTGTTCGCCCGCGCCGGCGAACGCATCCCCGGCGGCGTCAACAGCCCGGTCCGCGCCTTCGGCGCCGTGGGCGGCACGCCGCGCTTCATCGAATCGGCCGACGGCGCCTGGATTCGCGACGCCGACGGCCATGCCTACATCGATTACATCGGCTCCTGGGGGCCGATGATCCTGGGCCATCAGCACCCGACGGTGCTGGAAGCGCTGCGGGCGCAGCTGGAGCGCGGCATCAGCTACGGCGCGCCGACGGCGCTGGAGGCCGAGATGGCCGAGCTGCTGTGCATGCTGCTGCCCTCGCTGGAGCGGGTGCGCATGGTCAACTCCGGCACCGAGGCGACGATGAGTGCGCTGCGCCTGGCGCGCGGCTACACGGGCCGGGATGCCGTGCTCAAGTTCGAGGGCTGCTACCACGGCCACGGCGACGCCTTCCTGGTCAAGGCCGGCAGCGGGGCGCTGACCTTCGGCGTGCCGACCTCGCCGGGTGTTCCGGCCAGCGCCACGCAGCACACGCTGACCGCCCCCTACAACGACAGCGCCGCCGTCGAGGCGGTGTTCGCCGAACATGGCGACGCGCTGGCCGCCGTCATCGTCGAGCCGATTGCCGGCAACATGAACTGCATCGCACCGGAGCGCGAGTTTCTGGCCACGCTGCGCCAGCTCTGCGACCGCAGCGGCGCGGTGCTGATCTTCGACGAGGTCATGAGCGGCTTTCGCGTCGGCCCGCAGGGCGCGCAGGGGCTGTACGACATCCAGCCCGACCTGACGACGCTGGGCAAGATCGTTGGCGGCGGCCTGCCCGTCGGCGCCTTTGGCGGCCGCGCCGAGATCATGGCCCGGCTCGCGCCCGAGGGGCCGGTGTACCAGGCCGGCACGCTGTCCGGGAACCCGCTGGCCATGGCCGCCGGCCTGGCCACGCTGCGCACGCTGCACGAGACCGACCCCTGGGCGCAGCTGGCGGCCAGGACCCACGAGCTGGTCGAGGGCTGGCGGCAGGCGGCCGCCGACGCCGGCCTGCCCTTCGCCGGCTGCGCGCATGGCTCGATGTTCGGCCTGTATTTCGGGCTGGAGTCCCTGCCGCGCAACCTCGCCGAGGTACAGCAGGCCGATGCCGCGCTGTTCCCGCGGATCTTCCACGGCATGCTGGAGCGCGGCGTGTACCTGGCGCCCAGTGCCTACGAGGCCGGCTTTCTGTCGGTCCGCCACGGGCCGGCCGAGATCGCGCAGACGCTGGCCGCCGCCCGCGAGACGCTGGCTGAACTGACTGCGTGAACGGGGTTCCGGCCTGGCTGAACGGCTGGCTGGACTGGATCGGCCAGAACCCGGGCCTGGCCCTGCTGGTGCTGGCGCTGGCCGCCGGCATCGAAGGTTTGCTGCTGGTCGGCCTGGTGATCCCGGGCTCGGTGCTGATGTTCGCCGCCGGTGTGCTGGCCGCCAATGGCCTGCTGGATCCCTGGGCCGTCATTATCAGTGCCGCCCTGGGCGCCGCCGCCGGGGACATCTGCAGCTATGCCATCGGCCGCCGCTGGGCCGGCGGCTTGCCGCGGCTGACCGGGCGCTGGCAGTTGCTGCCGCATGCCGAGCAGTTCTTCGCCCGCCGCGGCGCGCTGGGCATTGTGCTGGGCCGGCTGATCGGCCCGCTGCGGCCCTTCGTGCCGGCGGTCGCCGGGGCGGCCGGCTACCCCTGGCGCCGCTATGTGCCAATGGCCTTGATCGCCGGCCTGATCTGGGCGGTGGCCTATGCGCTGCCCGGCATGCTGCTCGGCGCCACCTTCCAGCTGCTGGCCGAGGTGCTCGGCCGCCTGGCCTTGCTGCTGGCCGTGCTGCTCGGCCTGGGCTATCTGGTCTGGCGGCTGTTTGCCACCTTGCTGTCGCTGGGCCAGGTCTACGCCGAACCCACGCTGCTGCGCATCATCGACTGGTCGCACCGGCACCGCCGGCTGGGCCGGCTGGGCCCGGCGCTGGCCGACCGCGATCAGCCGGAAACGCCGGTGCTGCTGGCCGTGCTGCTGCTGCTGTTGCTGCTGGCGCTGCTGCTCGAGGGGCTGCTGCGCATCACCAGCGTGGGGCCGATGCCGGCCGGCTGGAACCTGACGCTGCTGGACCAGCTCGCCAGCCTGCGCAGCCCGCTGCTCGAGCGCGCGGCGCACAACCTGCTGCGGCTGACCGACACGGCGATGATCTGCGCGCTGACGGTGGGCCTGGGCCTGACCTTCCTGCTGCAGAACCGCGTGCGCGAGGCCGCCCACCTGCTGGCGGGCTTGCTCGGCGGCGCGGCCCTGTTTGCCGGCCTGGGTGCCGTCGCCCTCGCCGCCCCCGCGCAGCTTAGCGGCTACGCCCCGGACGCCGTCAGCCTGGTCGAGGTGGGCAGCGCGGCCGGGCTGGCCTTCCTGCTGGCCGGCCTCTACGCCACCCGCCGCCGTCGGCGCATGCGCCTGTGGCTGTATTGGGTGCTGGCCACGGTGGCCGCGCTGGTGGCCGGGGCCTTGTTGCTGCGCGGGGATGTGCTGCCCGACCGCGGCATGCTGGTGCTGGCGCTGGCCGGCGCCTGGGCCAGCCTGGTCACGCTGGGCTACCGCCGCCACCTGGCGCGGCGCGCGCCGCCGGTGCCGCTGTGGCCGCATATCGTCATCGGCCTGCTCTGCCTGGTGTTCGTGCCCGTCGATCGTCCGGCCCCGGCGCCCCCGCCACCGCAGCTGCTGCTGGACGAGCGCCCGGACCGGCTGAATCTGATCTGGGTGGGCCCGGTGGCGCCGGCGCTACAGGCGCGCGGCTGGCAGCGGCTGCCGCCCTGGTCCCCGGCCGACATCCGCCCCTGGCTGGCGGAGACGGCGCTGGACCGCCTGCCCCCCGCGCCGGTGATGCTGAACGGCGAGCCGCCGGCGCAGGTCTGGCGCCGCGGCTACGAGATCCTGCGGCTGTGGGAGCCCCCGCTGGAGACCGAATCCGGGCTCCGCCTGGGGCACTACGGGCGCCTGCGGCGCATGACCCTGCTGGGGCTGCTGCGCCTGCCGGCGACCGCGCTGGCCGACTGGGAGCAGCTGCCCGAGGGCCATGGCCTGGCGGGGCTGGCACGGCGCGAGACCCCGCAGAGCCATGTGCGGCTGATCAACGGCTCTGACGCGGCCGCCGCCGGTGGCTAGAATCGGCCCACGCTTTCCCCACCCGCTGCCATGACGGCTGAATCCGCGCCCGGCTTCATCGGGCGCATGCGCGCCAAGATCAACCGCGGCGACTCCTGGCTGACCTACGACCTGGGCAACCTGCTGCCCGGCCAGCAGATCGACGCCGCCGCGCTGGACGATTTCGAGGACCTGCTGCTGACCGCCGACCTCGGCGTCGCCGCGGCCAGCAAGATCACCGACACGCTGCGGCGCGAGGTCAACGCGGGCCGCATCAAGCGCGCCGACCAGCTGCGCGCGCTGCTGCGGCGCACGCTGATCGACATGCTCAAGCCCTGCGAGGCGCCGCTGGAGTTCCCGGAGTTCATCAAGCCCTTCGTGCTGATGGGCGTCGGCGTCAACGGCGTGGGCAAGACGACCACGCTGGGCAAGATCGCCGCCAAGCTGGGCGCCGAGGGGCGCCAGGTCTACGTGGCCGCCGGCGACACCTACCGCGCCGGCGCCGTGCGCCAGCTCGCCCAGTGGGCCGAGCGCGGGGGCGTGCAGATCATCGAGCAGGGCCAGAACGCCGATGCCGCCTCGGTGGTCTTCGATGCCTTCTCGGCCGCGCGCGCCCGTGGCGCCGACGTGCTGCTGGCCGACACGGCCGGCCGCCTGCACACGCAGGCCGGCCTGATGGACGAGCTGCGCAAGATCAAGCGCGTGCTGCAAAAGCAGGAGGCCTACGCCCCGCACGAGGTGTTGCTGGTGGTCGATGCCACCGCCGGGCACAACGCGCTGCACCAGGCGGTGCAGTTCCACGAGGCCGTGGGCCTGACGGGCCTGGCCATCACCAAGCTCGATGGCACCGCGCGCGGCGGCACCGTGTTCGCCATCGCCGAACGCCTGGCGCTGCCGATCCGCTACATCGGCGTCGGCGAGCAGCTCGAGGATCTGGGCGTGTTCGAGGCCGAGGCCTTCGTGGATGCGCTGCTCGGCACGGCGCCGAGCTAAGCATGCCCGAGCTGGTCCAGCTGACCGCGGTCAGCAAGCGCTACCCCCCGGGCGAGCGCGTGCTGGACCAGGTTTGCGCCCAGCTGGACGAGGGCGAGTTTGTCTGGCTCACCGGCCCCTCGGGCTCCGGCAAAAGCACGCTGCTGCGGCTGATCGCCGGCATCGAGCGGCCCTCGCATGGTCAGCTGCATGTCAACGGCCGCGACATCACCGCGCTGCCGCCGCAGGACATGCCCTTCTACCGCCGCCACCTGGGCCTGATCTTCCAGGACCCGATGCTGCTGATGGATCGCAGCGTGGCCGCCAACGTGCAGCTCAGCCTGGACATCCGTGGCGGCCTGAACCCGGCCGACAAGGCCCGCCGCGTGGCCTCGGCGCTGCGCCGGGTCGGCCTGGAGGGGCGCGGTGAGAGCCACCCGGCCCACCTCTCCGGCGGCGAAGCGGCCCGCGTGGCGATTGCCCGCGCGCTGGTGGCCGGCCCGCGCCTGGTGCTGGCCGACGAGCCCACCGGCAACCTCGACCCCGCGCTGGCCCGCGACATCCTGGACCTGTTCCGGCAGATCAATGCCCGTGGCGTCAGCCTGATCGTGGCCAGCCATGACGAGTCGCTGATTGCGACCCACCCGGCGCGGCGCTGGGTCATCCGCGAGCGGCGCATCGTCGTGGAGCGGCCCGGCGCGCCCGAGCAACCCGGAGCGGTGGGGCCGCCATGATGGCGCGCTGGAGCCGGCGCCGCACGCGGGTGCTGGGCGACGTGGTCAGCGTGCTGGTGGTCGCCAGCGCGCTGGCGCTGCCGGCCTGGCTGTGGCTGCTGCACGACGCGCTGGGCAGCGCGCTGGACGCCCGCGGCAGTGGCAGCGTGGTGCTGTTCCTGGAGCCGGGCGAGGACGCCGCCGCCATCGAGCGCCGGCTGCGCGCCGATGGCCCGCTGCAGGCCAGCGAGTTCCTCGACGCCGCGGCCGCGCGGCAGGCCTTCGCCGAATTTCTGGGTCTGGAACCCGATGCGCCGGGCCTGCAAGGCCTGGAGCTGCCGCCCACGCTGACGGTGCAGCTGCCGGCCGGCCTGGAGGCCGCGGCCAGCGCCGCGCGGGTCGAGGGCTGGGAGCGACTGCCCGGCGTGGCCAGCCTGTGGTGGGACCGCGCCGAGCTGGAGCGTAGCCAGGCGCTGTACCGCAGCCTGCGGCGCATCGGCCTGGGCCTGACGCTGGTGCTGGTCGCGGCCGGCCTGGCCATCGTCGCCGGCAGCGTGGCCGGGCGCATGGCCCAGGAACGACCCACGATTACGGTGCTGACGCTGCTGGGCGCCAACGACGGCTTCATCCTGCGCCCGCACCTGGTCCACAGTGTGCTGCTGGGCGTGCTGGCGGCCGCGCTGGCGGCGCTGTTGCTGACGCTGGGTGCGCAGGCACTGGCCACGCCGCTGGCGGCCATCCAGCAGGCCCTGGGGGTGGCGGTGGCGGCGCCGCAGGTCGGTGCCGGGGCCCTGCTGGCGCTCTTTTTTGCCGCGCCGCTGCTCGCCGGCGGCACCACGGCGCTGGTCGTGGGCTGGCAACTGGAGCAGATGCGCCGCGGCGACGGCCGGGCTTGAAAAGGGCGGAACTTCCCCCAAAGGCGGGTGTCAGACGCGCAGTTGGCACTCTCGGTGTGAGAGTGCTAAATTAGCCGCATGGGAGATTCTGCGATGAATACCGCCATCACCTTGCACAACGCCCAGATGCCGGCCCCGCTGGCGGGCAGCCTGGATGCTTATATCGCCTACGTGAACCGCGTGCCGGTTCTGACGAGCGAGGACGAGCAACGCCTGGCGCGCGAGCTGCATGAGCAGGAAGACCTGCAGGCGGCGCAATCGCTGATCCTGGCCAATTTGCGCCATGTGGTGCACATCGCCCGCGGCTACATGGGCTACGGCCTGCCGCTGGCCGACCTGGTGCAGGAAGGCAACATCGGCCTGATGAAGGCGGTCAAGCGCTTCGACCCCGAGGTGGGCGTGCGCCTGATCAGCTTTGCGGTGCACTGGATCAAGGCCGAAATCCACGAGTTCATCCTGCGCAACTGGCGCATCGTCAAGATCGCGACCACCAAGGCGCAACGCAAGCTGTTCTTTAACCTGCGCAGCAAGAAAAAGCGCCTGGGCTGGATGAACCTGGCCGAGGTGGAGGCCGTGGCCCGCGACCTCGACGTCAAGCCGGAAACCGTGCTGCAGATGGAGCGCCGGCTGTCCGGCCAAGACATCGACTTCACCAGCCTGGGCGGCAGTGGCGACTCCGAGGATGCCCCCTACGCCCCCGAGGAATACCTCGCGGCCGAGGGCCAGGACCCGGCCGGCGCCGTCGAGGAGGCCGAATGGGAAGAGCGGCAGATGCAGACGATGCAGCAGGCCGTATCCGCCCTGGATGAGCGCTCGCAGGACATCATCCGCCGCCGCTGGATGTACCGCGACACCAAGACCGGCCTGCAGGAACTGGCCAACGAATATGGCGTCTCGGCCGAGCGCATCCGCCAGATCGAAGCGGCCGCGATGAAGAAGATCCGCAAGGCGCTGGAAGCCGCCTAAGCCGGTCGCCGCCGGCCGCCGGCAGGCCAGCACCAAGCAAACCCAACAACGCCCGCCCCGCGCGGGCGTTGTTCATTAGGCCACCGGGCCGGGCCAGCGATATGGCACCACCGATATGGCACTAGGGATAGGGCGCCACCGATACGGCGCCTTCAGGGTGGCCCCGCGCGATGACGTTGCGCCCACAGCGCTCGGCAGCACCGGGCCAATGACGTAGGCTGCAAGTCCGGATTTGCCCTGCGGACGCTCCATGCCCGACGCGCTCAAGCACCTCGCCATCATCCTGATCGCCACCGCCATCGCGCTGGGGCTGGCCTGGCTGGCCGACGACGGCAGCCGCACGCTGGCCGGTCTGCCGCTGCTGCCGGCACTGGCCCTGCTGGCGCTGGGCGTGCAGTGGGCCGTTTTCGTGCCCTCCTACCTGAGCCAGAGCGAGCACTATTTCGACCTGACCGGCAGCCTGACCTACCTGACGGTGATCTGGATCGCCGCCGGTACCCGTCTGGCCGAGGGCATGGACACGCGCACGCTGCTGCTGGCCGTGCTGGTCAGCGCCTGGGCCGGGCGCTTGGGGCAGTTCCTGTTCCGCCGCATTCGCGCCAGCGGCAAGGACGGCCGCTTCGACGAGATCAAGACCAAACCACTGCGCTTCGCCATGACCTGGACGCTGCAGGGGCTGTGGGTGGTGCTGACGCTGTACGCCGCGCTGATCGCCATCAGCCAGGCCGGCAGCGAGCCCTTTGGCGCCCTCGCCGCGCTGGGCCTGGCGGTGTGGATTGCCGGCTTTGTCATCGAGGCGGTCGCCGACGGCCAGAAGTCGGCCTTCAACGCGACGCCGGAGAACAAGAACCGCTTCGTGGACGTCGGGCTGTGGCGCTGGTCGCGCCACCCCAACTACTTTGGCGAGATCACGCTGTGGACCGGCATCGCGCTGATCGCCACGCCCACCTTCGCCGGCTGGCAATGGCTGGGCTGGCTGTCACCGCTGTTCGTCGCCTTCCTGCTGATCCGCGTCAGCGGCATTCCGATGCTGGAAGAGCGCGCCGACGAAAAATGGGGCGGCCAGGAGGACTACGAGGCCTACAAGGCCCGCACGCCCGTGCTGATACCGCGCCCGCCAAAGGATTAGGCACGGCGCGAAGGCTGGCTACAGATAATGATCCAGCAGCAGCGCGGCGAAAATCACCATCAGGTACACGATGCTGTAGGTGAATAACCAGCCGGGTAGTTCGCGCGAGGGTCGGCGGTACAGCTGCCAGGTCTTGACGAAGTACAGCAGGCCCAGCGGCAGGGCGATCAGGCCGTAGATCCAGCCGCTCATGCCGATGCCCAGCGGCAGCAGACTGACGGCGAAGAGAATCGCCGTGTACAGCAGGATGTGCAGCCGGGTGAACTGCGCGCCGTGGGTGACCGGCAGCATGGGGATGCCGGCCTGGGCGTATTCCTTCTCGCGGTCCAGCGCCAGCGCCCAGAAGTGCGGCGGCGTCCAGGCGAAGATGATCAGGAACAGGATCAGCGCCTCGGCCTCGACCTGGCCGGTTACGGCGACCCAGCCCAGCAGCGGCGGGGCGGCGCCGGCGGCACCGCCGATCACGATGTTCTGCGGCGTCGCCCGCTTCAGGAACACCGTGTAAATCAGCGCATAACCCACCAGCGAGGCCAGCGTCAGCCACATCGTCAGCCAGTTCACGTAGACCGCCAGCAGCGCGGCGCCCAGCAGGCACAGCAGGGCGGCGAAACCCAGCGCCTGTGGTGTGCCGACGCTACCGGTCGGCAGCGGCCGATTGCGCGTGCGGGCCATGCGCGCATCGATCTCGCGGTCGGCCCACTGGTTGATGACGGCGGCGGCCGCCGCGCAGAGCCAGATGCCCGCGCTGGCCGCCAGCAGCAGCGGCAGCGGCACCAGCTCCGGCGTGGCCAGGAACATGCCGATCAGGGCCGTGAACACCAGCAGCATCACGACGCGCGGCTTGGTCAGTTCCCAGTATTCGCGCAGGGTGGAGCGGGCATTCATGGCGGCGAGAGTGTCAGCCATCGGCGCCTCCGCGCAAGCGCGCGCCCGGACTCGCAGCGGCGCTGGCACCGCGCAGCCGCGCGTTCAGCCCAAAGAGCAGAACGATGAGTACGGCGGCCCCGGCGTTATGCGCCGTGGCCACGGCCAGCGGCAGGCCCAGCTCCACGGTGCTGATGCCGATCAGCACCTGGGCCAGCAGGGCGGCCCCCAGGGCCGCGCCCCAACGGCGCCAGCCGGCGGCCCGCCACAGCGCCCAGGCCAGCGCGCCCAGCACCAGGGTGGCCACGATGGCGCCGAGGCGGTGGGTCAGGTGGATGGCGATGCGGGCCGGCGAGTCGAGCACGCCGTATTCGTAGTTCTGCTCCAGCCCGCGCCAGAGCACGAAGGCCTCGGCGAAATCGGCCTCGGGCCACCACTGCGCATGGCAGGTGGGGAAGTCCGGGCAGGCCAGCGCCGCATAGTTGCTGCTGGTCCAGCCGCCCAAAAAGATCTGGCCGAACAGCACCAGCAGCGCGACCGCGGCGAAGGCGGGCATGCGCGCAGGCGCCGGCGGCGCGGGCTTGCGCGCCAGGTAGCCTAGATTCAACCAGCTCAGCAGGCCCAGCGTGGCCATCCCGCCCAGCAGGTGCGCACTGACCGCCAGCGGCTTGAGTTGCCAGGTCACCGTCCAGGCCCCCAGCAGGCCCTGAAAACACACCAGCGCAAACAGCCCGAGCAGAAAGCCGCGTGGCGCCAGCCGCTGGCGCCAGCCGCTGACCAGCAGCAGCAGGATGCCCAGGCCCACGCCGCTGGCGAAATAGCGGTGGATCATCTCGCGCCAGGCCTTGCCCGTCTCCAGCGGCCGCTCCGGGTAGGCGGCGTTGGCGGCCGCGTGGTCGGTCGGCACCAGGATCTCGCCATAACAGCCGGGCCAGTCCGGGCAGCCCAGGCCGGCATCGGTCAGCCGGACATAGGCCCCCAACACCACCACGCCGGCGCAGAGCAGCCAGGTGGCACGGGCGGTGAAGGCAAAAAAGCTTTCGGTCTTGGTCATGCGTTCAACCAATGTTGGAGAGCTTGAGCAGGCGCTTGATGTCCTTGTACATGCCGCGCAGGTCGGCCTCGCCCGCATAGCGCAGCACGTAGTTGCCCAAGGGGTCGATCAGGGCCACGGCGCCGGCGTCACCCTGATTGATGCGCGCGGCCAGCGCGGCATGGTCGCTGGCCGGCAGCACCGCATAGCGCAGGAAGGGCTGCTCGGCGCCCCATTGCGCCGCAAGCTCCTGGGCCGTGGCGGCATCCGGCAGCACCACCAGGCGCTGCACCCGGGTACGGCGGCGATGCAGCGACTTGCGCAGCTGGCGCATCTCGACCACGCGCGCCGCGCAGGCGGCGTCGCAATCGGCCGGCAGCACCTGCAGCAGCGTCCACTTGCCATCCCAGGGCTCGGCCAGCGCCGCATCCTGCACGTCGCGCAGCGCCAGCTCCAGCGGCGCGACCGGCTGCTGCAGCTCGCCATAGTTCGTGCGCCCCTCCGGGCGCAGGTCCTGCGGGCCGAAGTACACCAGCCAGGCCAGCAGCATCGGGGTAAAGAAGATCGCGGCAATCAGCAGCAGCCGGCGGCGGCCGCGGCGGCGGGCGTCGGTATCAGTCATCGGCGGTCTCGGCAGGACGGCGGTTGAACCGCAGGAACAGAAAGGCAATCGTCAGTGCCAGCGCGGCCCACTGCACGGCGTAGCCATAGTGGCGCGAGGGCGGAATTTCGAAGCGCTGCCAGGCGCGGCGGTAGGCGCCGGGCGCCTGCGCGTCGAGCAGCAGCAGCGCCGGCAGCAGCGTGGCCTCGCCCAGCGTGCAGCGCAGATCGTCAATGCTGGGGTAGTTCAGCCGCGGCAGCGGGGCCTGCGGGCACTGCGGCGGCGGCGCCAGCGCGGCGGTGGGCAAATCGCGCAGCAGGCCCACCGGCGCCGCGGCCCGCGGCGGCTCCAGGCGGACCGGCGCCTGACGGTCTCCCGGCAGCGGCGTCCAGCCCCGGTCGACCAGCAGGGCCTGCCCCGACTCCAGGCGGAACAGCGTCCACACATGCGCGCCCGGGCGGCCCTGCGCCGTCTGGTTGTCCAGCAGCAGCGTGCGCGGCTCCCAGCGCCCTTGCAGCCGCAGCCGCTCGCCCAGGGGCAGCGCGGTTCCCAGCGCGGCGACGGCGCGGGCCGGCTGCGCGCCAGCGGCCACGCGCGCGTCCTCAATGGCAGCCTTGGCCTGCCCGCGCTGGTACTGCCAGGCGCTGAGCATGGTACAAACGCCCATGCCCGCCAGCGCCAAAAGGACGACGGCCGGGTGGGGTCGCCAGTTCTTCAGCCAGCCTTGCCGCATATGCTCGCCAAAACCATCATCGTCATCGCCCTGTTTGGCGTCATTACCGCCATGGGCTTCGCCATGTACTTTCTGATGCAGGACAACGGCCCGAAGAAGCGCACGGTCAATGCGCTCGCCGTTCGGGTGGGGCTGTCCATCAGCATCATCGTGTTTCTCGTTGTGGCCTATCGCTTCGGCTGGATCGAACCGCACGGCGTCGTGCCCTAGCGGGGCGCGAGGGGCACACAAAAAAAGGGGGGCGCCATCGCCCCCCTTCGTGTTTTTGGCCGTCGCGTCTACAGGATGTAAACGAAGACGAACAGGCCCAGCCAGACCACGTCGACGAAGTGCCAGTACCAGGCCACGCCCTCAAAACCGAAGTGCGAGTCGGGCTTGAAGTGGCCCTTCATCAGCCGCAGCGTGATGATCAGCAGCATCAGCGTGCCCAGCGTCACGTGCATGCCGTGGAAGCCGGTGAGCATGAAGAAGGTCGAGCCATAGATGCCCGATTCCAGCGTCAGGTTCAGCTCCTGGTAGGCCAGCACGTATTCCTCGGCCTGGAAGAACAGGAAGATGCAGCCCAGCGCCACGGTCGCCCACATCCAGGCCACCACGCGGCCCCGCGGCGCGCCCTCGCGCAGGCCGTGGTGGGCGAAGGTCAGCGTCACGCCGGAGGTCAGCAGGATCAGCGTGTTCAGGAAGGGCACACCCCAGGGCGGGATGATTTCGAAATCGCCGCCCATGGCCGCCGGGCCGTTGCTCGGCCATTCCTTCTCGAAGCCGGCCCAGAGGTAGGCATTGGTGAGCACGCCGTCGCCGGAGCCGCTCAGCCATTCCAGGCTCAGCGCGCGGGCATAGAACAGCGCGCCGAAGAAGGCAGCGAAGAACATCACCTCGGAGAAAATGAACCAACTCATGCCCCAGCGGTAGGTGCGATCCACCTGCGCCGAGTACTTGCCGGACTCGCTCTCCTGGATGATGCCGCGATACCAGACGAAGATGAAATAGATCGCGATGGCGGCGCCAATGACGATCGGCGCGCTGCCGACGCCATTGCCGTTGAGGTACTCGGCCACGCCATAGAGCATCACCGCCAGGCCCACGGTCAGGTAGAAGGGCCAGGCCGTGGGGGCGGGGACGAAATAGGAACCGGATTGGGAAGCCATCAGGGTTTCTCCGAAAGTCGCGCGGCTAGATGTCCGACCGGGCCAGGCCGGTCGCATCGAAAAAGGTATAGGAGAGCGTGATCGTCTCGACCTCCGGCGGCAGCGCCGGGTCGATCAGAAAACGCACGGGCATGATCTTGTGCTCGCCGCTGGCGAAGTCCTGCGGCGAGAAGCAGAAGCATTCGGTCTTGCGCACGTATTGGGCGGCGTTCCAGGGCACCACGCTGGGCGTGGCCTGGGCCAGATAATCGCGCTCGGCCAGGTTGCGGGCCTCGAAGGTCACCGTGTGGAACTGGCCGGGGTGCACCTCGAGGCTGGACTGGCTGGCCGAAAACTCCCAGGGCAGGTTGTTGTTGACCGTGGTCAGAAACTCCACCCGCACCGTGCGCGTGCTGTCGACCGCCTCGTCCACCTGGGCCTCAAGCTTCAGGCCCCGGTTGGTGCCGTTGAGCCCGGTGATGTCGCAGATAAAGCCGTACAGCGGCACCAGCGCATAACCAAAGCCGAACATCGCCACGGCCACCAGCAGCAGCTGGCCGCCGCGCACCAGCCGGCGCGGCTTGGCCGGCGCCCCAGCAGGCGCCTCAGCCGGGGCCGATTGCGTGCGCGGCTCGCTCATGCCATGGCCACGAAAAAGGCGACAAAAAAGGCCAGCGCCACGCCGCCGAGCAGCAGGGCCAGGCGCACATTGCGCCGGGCGACCTGCGGGTCGTGGGGCGAAACCTTGCCGGGCTGCTCGCTCATGCTCAGGCCGGCTTGCCCTGCACTTCGTGCTGGTGCTCATCGGCGTGGGCGCCCTGCACCTCGGACTCGTCCAGCACCGGCGGCTCTTCAAAGGTGTGGTACGGCGCCGGCGAGGGCACGGTCCACTCCAGGCCGTGGGCGCCTTCCCAGACGCGCGAGGTCGCCGGCTCGCCCTTCTTCATGATGCAGTTGACGATCATGTTGTAGGCCCAGACGAACTGCACCACGAAGTAGACGAAGGCGCCAACCGAGGAGATCACGTTCCAGTCGGTGAACTGCGTCGCGTAGTCGGGGATCCGGCGCGGCATGCCGGCCAGGCCCGCGAAGTGCTGCGGGAAGAAGGTGACGTTGATGAAGATCGCCGACAGCCAGAAGTGGATCTGACCCAGGCGCTCGTTGTACATGTGCCCGGTCCACTTCGGAATCCAGTAGTAGATGGCGGCGATGATCGAGAACACCGCGCCCGGCACCAGCACATAGTGGAAGTGCGCCACGACGAAGTAGCTGTCGTGGTACTGGAAGTCGACCGGGGCGATGGCCAGCATCAGGCCGGAAAAGCCGCCGATCGTGAACAGGAACACGAAGCCCAGCGCGAACAGCATCGGCGTCTCGAAGGTCATCGAGCCGCGCCACATCGTCGCGATCCAGTTGAACACCTTCACCCCGGTGGGCACCGCGATCAGCATCGTCGCGAACATGAAGAACAGCTCGGCAGCCAGCGGCATGCCCACGGTGAACATGTGGTGGGCCCAGACGATGAAGGACAAAAAGGCGATCGAGGCCATCGCGTAGACCATCGAGTCATAGCCGAACAGCCGCTTGCGGGCGAAGGTCGGGATGATCGTGGACACGATGCCGAAGGCCGGCAGGATCAGGATGTACACCTCGGGGTGGCCGAAGAACCAGAAGATGTGCTGGAACATCACCGGGTCGCCGCCGCCGGCCGCGGTGAAGAAGCTGGTGCCGAAGTACTTGTCGGTCAGCAGCATGGTCACGGCACCGGCCAGCACCGGCATCACGGCCAGCAGCAGGTAGGCGGTGATCAGCCAGGACCAGACGAAGAGCGGCATCTTCAGCAGCGTCATCTGCGGCGCGCGCATGTTCAGAATCGTCACGATGACGTTGATGGCGCCGGTGATCGAGCTGATGCCCATCAGGTGGATCGCGAAGATCAGGAAGGGAAAGGCATCGCCCGTCTGCAGCACCAGCGGCGGGTACATCGTCCAGCCCGCGGCCGGCGCGCCGCCGTCCATGAACAGCGTGGACAGCAGCAGGCCAAAGGCGAAGGGCAGGATCCAGAAACCCCAGTTGTTCACCCGTGGCAGCGCCAGGTCGGAGCAGCCGACCATCATCGGGATCATCCAGTTGGCCAGGCCGACGAAGGCCGGCATCACGCCGCCAAAAATCATGACCAGCGCATGCATCGTGGTCATCTGGTTGAAGAACTCGGGCTGCACGAACTGCAGGCCCGGCTCGAAGAGCTCGGCGCGGATCACCAGCGACATCAGGCCGCCAATGAAGAACATGATCATCGAGAACCACAGGTACAGCGTGCCCAGGTCCTTGTGGTTGGTCGTCTTGATCCAGCGCATGATCCCGGCCTCGGGGCCGTGATCGTGGTGCTCGTCGTGGGTGGCAGCGTGGCTCATCAATATTCTCCTGCTTCCGATCCGATGGAATCGGCGACTTAGCGTTGGGCGGCGACGTCGGCCGGCGTCACCACGCCGGCGTCGTTGCCCCAGGAATTACGCGTGTAGGTGATCACCGAGGCGATATCCATATCGCTCAGGTAGCCAAAGGCCGGCATGGCGCCCTTGCCCTGGAGGATCTGCTGGATCTGCGCGTCGGCGGGGCCGGTAACGATCGGCGAATCCACCAGCGCCGGGAAGTTGGCCGCGGCCATGCCCTGCCCATTGGCCTGGTGGCAGGCGCTGCAGTAGTTGCCGTAAACCGTCTCGCCCTGCTCCATCAGGCTGGCCTGGTCCGCGGCCGGCGCGTCGCCGACGGGCTCGGAGGCCCCGGCACCCGCATCCGACATGCCGGCCTCGCTGGCCACACCGATATCGGCGGCGGCCACGCGGGCCGCGCTGGCCATTTGCGGCGGGCCGGCGTCCTCGCCCGGCATGCGCCCGCCCTGTTCGGCCACCCAGGCCTCGAATTCCTCACGCGGCAGGGCCTCGACGACGATCGGCATGAAGCCGTGGTCGCGGCCGCAGAGCTCGGCGCACTGGCCGCGGTACACGCCCGGCTCCTCGATCTGGATCCACATCTTGTTGATGTAGCCGGGGATCGCGTCCTTCTTGCCGGTCACCTCGGGCACCCACCAGGCGTGGATGACGTCGTTCGAGGTCAGCAGCAGGCGCACCTTGGCGCCCACCGGCAGCACCAGCGGCTTGTCCACGTCGAGCAGGTAGTTGTCGACCTTGTACACGTCGACGCCCGAGCCCAGCTGCCGGGCCTCGTTGGAGTCGGTGGACAGCGTCGAGAAGAAATCGATGTCCTGATCGATGTACTCGTATTGCCACTTCCACTGGTAGCCGGTCACCTTGATGGTGAACTCCGAGTTCTCGGTGTCCTCCATCTTGATCAGCGTGCCGGCGGCCGGGATGGCCATGCCGATCAGGATGATGAAGGGGATAACCGTCCAGGCGATCTCGACCGGGATGCTCTCGTGGAAGTCCGCCGGCTTGGGGTGGCGGCTTTTGCGATGGGCGAAGATCGAATAGATCATCGCGCCGAAGACCACCACGCCGATGCCACACACGATCCAGAAGATCAGCATGTGCAGGCCGTAGACCTCCTGCGTCAGCTCGGTGACACCTTTGGGGAGGTTATAGGGCGAGGCCTGCGCCACACCGGCCATTGCAGCCAACAGGGCGGCCGCGGCGGCCTGGAACTTTGCTTTTTCCATGTCGTCGATCAACTCCGGGTTCGGGACGCAGGCAGTACTCGGCGCGGTGTTGCCACCACAGTCCCCCAAGCCACCAGCGAAGCCCGACAATTTTAGCCCGAATACGTCCCTCGGGCCAGAATCATTCCCCGGCGAAGGCCTGCAACTGCGCCAGCCAGTCCTGCTGGTCGAGCCGCAGACACGACCCTGGCATCCATTCTTGCAAAGTTTGCAGGTTCTCTTCCAGCGCCGGCTGGCGTGGCGGCAGGGGGTTTGCGAGCCAGGTCCAGCGAAGCCCGCGCGCGCTCAGAACCTCGGCCGACAGCAGCGCATGGTTCAGGCAGCCCAGGCGCATGCCCACGACCAGCAGCACCGGCCAGCCCTGCTCCGCCACCCAGTCCAGCGCGTCGACGCCCGCCGCCAGCGGCACGCGCAGGCCGCCGGCGCCCTCGACCAGCAGCCAGTCATGCTGCGCCGCCAGCGCCCGCGCGCCCTTGGCCAGCGCCGGCAGGTCGATCGCCATGCCGGCGCGCGCCGCCGCGATATGCGGCGCCAGCGGCTCGGGCAGCGCGCAGGGGTTGATCTGCGCGTAGGCCAGACCGGGCTCGCCGGCCGCCTGCAGCGCCAGCGCGTCCTCGTTGCGCCAGCCCTCGGCGTCGTGCTCGCAGCCCGCGGCCACCGGCTTGTAACCCGCCGCGCGCAGGCCGGCGCCGCGCAGCTGGCGCAGCAGGCCCGCGGTGACCCAGGTCTTGCCGACGCCGGTGTCGGTGCCGCCGATGAACAGCGTGGGCATGCTCAGGCGCTCAGCGCGGTTTCGGCGGCCTGCAGCTCGGCCAGCGCCGCCACCAGCCCACGCACATCGGCCTCGGCCTGGGCGGCGCTGAGGGTGATGCGCAGGCGCGCGGTACCGGCGGGCACGGTGGGCGGGCGGATCGCATTGACCCAGTAGCCGCGCTGCCACAGGCCCTGCTGCCAGGCCAGCGCGCGCGACTCCGCGCCCAGCAGCAGCGCCTGAATCGGTGATTGCGAGGGCAGCAGGCGCAGGCCGGCCGCCGCGGCCTCACGCCGGAACAGCGCGATGCGCGCGCGCAGGCGGGCCGCGTGTTCGGGCTCGCCCGCGCAGATGCGCAGCGCGGCGCGGGCCGCCGCGCATACCGCCGGCGGCAGCGCCGTGGCAAACATCGTGGTGCGGCAGCGCTGCAGCAGCCATTCGATGATGTCCGCCTCGCCGGCCAGCGCCGCGCCGTAGCCGCCCAGCGCCTTGCCAAAGGTCACCAGCTGCACCACCCGCGCGTCGGCCAGGCCCGCGGCCGCCAGGTGGCCGCTGCCGCCGGGGCCGGCCCAGCCAAAGCCATGCGCGTCGTCCACATACAGCGCCGCATCACGGCGCCGGGCGAGATCGAGCAAGCCGGCCAGCGGGGCCACGTCGCCATCCATGCTGAACAGCGCATCGGTGACGATCAGTTGGCCTGCGGCCGGCCGGGCTGCGGAATCCATGTGCGCTTGCAGATCGGCGAGGTCGGCGTGCGCATAGCGCTGCACGCGGGCGCGGCTCAGGCGACAGCCATCGATCAGCGAGGCATGGTTGAGCGCGTCGGAATAGATCTGGTCCTGCGCGCCGGCCAGCACCGCAATGGCGCCGCTGTTCAGCGCATAGCCGCTGCCGCCCACCAGCACGCGCGGCACGCCCAGCACCGCGGCCAGTTCGGCCTCCAGCGCCGCCTGCTCGGCGTGGTAGCCACAGACGTGCTGCGAGGCCCGCGCGCCGCTGGCGTCGGCCCCGGCGGCGGCCGCGGCCAGCCGCGGATCACCGGCCAAGCCCAGGTAGTCATTGCTGCAGAACACGCGCCGCCATTGGCCGTCGGCGCAGCGCACCTGACCATCGGCGCGGCTGGCGCCGACCGTTTGCCGCAGGCGCGTGCGCTCGGCCGCGGCGATGTCCGCCAGCTCGGCGCGGGCGCGCTCAGCCAGCCAGGGCATCGCCGGCGACGGCCTCCAGCGCGTTGCGGGCCTGCCGCTTGGGCGCCTCGGCGCGCATGCCCAGCGCATCGAGCAGCGCATGGTCGGCGGCCACGGCCGGGTTGCCCGTGGTCAGCAGCTTGTCGCCATAGAACATGGAGTTAGCGCCGGCCACGAAGCACAAGGCCTGCAGGCTGTCGCTCATCGCGCCGCGCCCGGCGGACAGGCGCACCACCGCCCGCGGCATCAGCACCCGGGCCACGGCCACGGTGCGCACGAATTCGAGCTCGTCGACGCCGGTCTGCTCACCCATGGGGGTGCCGGGCACCGCCACCAGCTGATTGATCGGCACCGACTCGGGGTGCTGCGGCAGGTTGGCCAGCGTACGCAGCATCTCGCCGCGGTCCTCGCGGCTCTCGCCCAGGCCCAGGATGCCGCCGCAGCAGACCTTGATGCCGGCCTCGCGCACGTGCTCCAAGGTGTCCAGCCGCGACTGGAAGGTCCGCGTGGTGATGACCTTGTCGTAATACTCCGGCGAGGTATCGATGTTGTGGTTGTAGTAGTCCAGCCCCGCCGCCGCCAGCTCGCGCGCCTGCGCCTCGTCCAGCAGGCCCAGCGTGACGCAGCTCTCCATGCCCAGCTCGCGCACGGCGCCGATCATCTCCTTGACCACCGCCATGTCGCGCGGCTTAGGCCCGCGCCAGGCCGCGCCCATGCAGAAGCGGGTGGCGCCGGCATCCCGGGCCACACGCGCGGCATGCCGCACCTCCTCCACCGTGGCCAGGGACTCGCGCTCCAGCCCCGTGTCGTAACGCACGCTTTGCGAGCAGTACTTGCAGTCCTCGGGGCAGCCGCCGGTCTTGATGTTCATCAGCGTCGAGAGCTGCACCGTGTTCGGCTTGTGGCAGGCGCGGTGCACGCTCTGCGCCTGCCACAGCAGGTCGGCGAAGGGCTGCGCGTAGAGCGCCGCGACCTCGTCACGCGTCCAGTCGTGGCGGGGCGTGCTTGAGGGCAACAGGTCGGTCATGGTGACGGGACATCCGCGGAACAATGGCGGCGATGCTCGCCCAGCGGCCCCGAGTCGTCAACCACAAGCGCAGCGCTGGGTTGACAAGTGGCTGGCGGCCTGGGGGCTGGCCGATTGCGCGGTGTGCGGCGACTGCTGCCGGGAGGTGCTGTGCTGCCCCGGCTGTTGGGACGGCCTGCCCTGGTTGCGCCACAGCTGTCGGGGATGTCGCCTGCCGCTGCCCGAAGTCGCGGGGCCGCTGTGCGCCGAGTGCCTGCGCCGCCCGCCGCCCTGGCGCCGGGCCGCCGCCCTGCTCGCCTACCGCCCGCCCCTGGCCGGATGGCTGCGCGCGGCCAAGTTCGCCGAAGACCCCGTCGCACTGCACGGCCTGAGCCTGCTGATGGCCCAGCTGCCCCACAGCGCGCCCTGGCTGGCCGAGGCGGAGCTGCTGCTGCCGCTGCCGATGCCCGCGCAACGCCTGCGCCAGCGCGGCCTGAACCCGGCGGCGGCGCTGGCGCGCGCGCTGGGCCGCAGCCTGGACCGGCCCTGCACCCCCGGGCTGCACTGCCAGGGGCTGCCGCCGCCGCAGCGGGGCCGCGACCGGGCCGCCCGCCAGCGCATCGACCCGCGCCGCTTCGTGGCCGAGCCCGCGGTCGTCGGGCGCCGGCTGCTGCTGGTGGATGACGTGATGACCACCGGCGCCACGCTGCGCGCCGCCAGCCGGCGGCTGCTGGCGGCCGGCGCCGCCCAGGTCGATGTCGCCGTGCTGCTGCGCACCCCGGCGCCCGGCGACTGAATCGAGCTTGAGGCCGGATTTGGGGTCGGGCTTGGGGTCAGACCGGCGCAGGCGGCGGCCGTGCTAGCCGCGCAGTGCGTAGTCGGCGGCAAGGCCGGCGAAAACGGCGGCGCCAAACCAGTGGTTGTTCAGAAAAGCGCGAAAGCACTCCGCCCGGCCGCGCGCGCGAATCAGCCACTGCTGCCAGCCGGCCAGCCCCGCCGCCAGCAACAACCCCAGCGCATAAGGCCAGCCGCGGCCGGCCCACAGCCCGGCCAGCGCCAGCAGCGCCAGCACCGCGAGCTGCAGCAGCGCCGTGACCAGACGGTCGTGGCGCCCGAACAGGATGGCGGCGGACTTGATGCCCACCTTCAGGTCGTCCTCGCGGTCGACCATCGCGTAGAAGGTGTCGTAGGCAATCGCCCACAGCGTCGTGACCAGCAGCAGCAGCCAGGCCAGCGGCGGCACGCCGCCGCTGACCGCGGCGAAGGCCATGGGCGTGCCCCAGGCGAAGGCCAGCCCCAGATGCGCCTGCGGCAGGTAGGTGTAGCGCTTGGCGTAGGGATAGCTGGCCGCCAGCGCCGCGGCGGGGATCGCCAGCAGAATCGTCAGCGTGTTGAGCTGCAGCACCAGCAGCAGCGCGAGCAGGCTGAGCGCAACGAAAACGGCCACCGCCTCCCAGGGCTGGATGCGCCCGGTGGCCAGCGGCCGCTCGCGGGTGCGCTCCACGTCGCCGTCCCAGCCGCGGTCGGCATAGTCGTTGATGGCGCAGCCGGCCGAGCGCATCAGCACCGTGCCCAGCACAAAGACCAGCAGCACATCCCAGGGCGGCAGCCCGCCGGCGGCAAACCACAGCGCCCACAGCGTGGGCCACAGCACCAGGTAGATGCCGATAGGGCGGTCGAGGCGGGTCAGCGCGATATAGGCGCGAAGTCGGTCCTGCATGGGCGAAGCATTGCACAGGCCCCGGCCCACGCGCCGGCGCCGTATTGTGGGCCACGCGGTGCCGTGGCGCCGGGGCCGCCGGCCGTGGCGCGGGCTGGCGGACTCAGACGCTGGCGTATTCGGCCCGCTCGCCCAGCCAGCGGCGGATCAGCGCCGGCACCGGCGCCGCCGGCTCGGCCAGCATCACGTCGGCGGCCTGTTCGACCGCCCCCAGCAGGCGGCCGTCCAGCAGCGCGCTTTCAAAACGCAGGCGCTGCTCGCCGCTCTGGGCGGTGCCCAGCAGCTCGCCCGGCCCACGCAGCTCCAGATCCTTTTCGGCCAGCGCGAAGCCGTCGTGCAGCGTGCACAGCGCATCCAACCGGGATTGCGCGGTGGCGCTGAGCGGCGGCTTGTACAGCAGCACGCAATAGCTCTGCTCGCGCCCGCGGCCCACGCGGCCGCGCAGCTGGTGCAGCTGCGCCAGGCCCAGCCGCTCGGCCTCGTCGATGATGATGATGCTGGCGGCCGGCACATCCAGGCCGACCTCGATGACGGTGGTGGCCACCAGGATCGACAGCGCACCGCCACGAAAGTCATCGATCAGCGCGCGCTTGTCCGCGGCCGGCAACTGGCCGTGCAACAGCGCGCTCGGCAGCTCGGGCAGCTGCTCGCGCAACAGCGCGGCGATGTCCTCGGCCGCGGTCGCGTGCTCGGACTCGGCCAGCGCCGGGCAGACCCAGTAGGCCTGCCGCCCCTGCGCGCAGACCACGTGCAGGCGCTCGATGACCTTGGCCCGGCGCGACTGGGGCAGCGCGACCGTTTCGACCGGCGAGCGCCCGGGCGGCAGCTCGTCGATGGGCGAGATATCCAGGTCCGTATACAGCGTTTGCGCCAGCGTGCGCGGGATCGGCGTGGCCGTCATGATCAACTGGTGCGCCGCCCCGTCGGCGCCGCTGCGCTTGTCGCGCAGCGCCAGGCGCTGGCCCACGCCGAAGCGGTGCTGCTCGTCGACGATGACCAGCCCCAGCGCGGCAAACTCGACCTGCTCCTGAAACAGCGCCTGCGTGCCCACGACCACCGCGGCCTCGCCGCTGGCCGCCGCCTGCAGCGCCGCCCGCCGCGCCGCCGCGCCGTCGCCACCGACCAGCAGCGCCACCGACACCCCGAGCGGCGCGAACCATTGCGCCAGCGTGGCGGCGTGTTGGCGGGCGAGGATCTCGGTCGGCGCCATCAGGGCCACCTGCAGGCCGGCGGCCGTGACCTGGGCGGCGGCCGCGGCGGCGACGGCGGTCTTGCCGCAGCCGACATCGCCCTGCACGAGGCGCAGCATTGGCTGCGGGCGCGCCAGGTCGGCGCGGATCTCGCCGATGACCCGGCGCTGGGCGCCGGTCAGCGCGAAGCCGAAGGCCGCCTCCAGCGCCGCCGCGCTCGCCGCATCCTCCGGGCAGCGTGGGGCCGAGCGCGTTTGCAGCTTGGCGCGGCTGCGGCGTACGGCCAGGCGCTGGGCCAGCAACTCCTCAAAGGCCAGGCGGTCGCGGGCGTGCTCCAGCACCTCGGGCGCGCTGGCGGGCGGGCGGTGGACCTGCGCCAGCGCGGCGGCGGCGGCCAGCGGCGGCGCCACCGCGGCGGGTAGCAGCTCCGGGAACAGCTCGGCGGCGCGCGGCAGGGCCGCGTCGAGCAGCTTCTGCCAGCGGCTTTGCGGCAGGCCCGCGGTGCTGGGATAGACCGGCGTCAGCGTGTCGCCCAGCGGCGGCAGGGTTTCGGGGCCGGCCACCGCCTGCATCTGCGGGTGCACGCATTCCAGCCCCCAGCGGCTTTCGCGCACTTCCCCCCAGCACAACCACCAGCTGCCGACCCGCAGGCGTTCCTGCTGCTCGCGGCGGAAGTGGAACAGGCGCAGGCCGACGCTGCCGCTGGCGTCCGAGGCGCGCAGCAGCAGGCTGCGACGGCCGCCAAAGCCGACCCGGCTGTCGTCGATACGCACGCAGAAGCGGGCGCTGTCGCCGGGTGCGATGTCGCCAAGCGGGCGCACCCGCGTGCGGTCCTCATAACGCATCGGCAGGTGCAGCAGCAGCGACTCGACGCTGTCGATGCCCAACCGGCCCAGCGCCTCACGCGTGCGCGGGCCAATGCCGCGCAACGCGTCCAGCTTCATCCGTGGGCGGCGGCCGGGCGCACGGCGATGGCGTCGACCTCGACCTGGGCATCCTTTGGCAGGCGGGCCACGCCCACGGCGGCGCGCGCCGGATAGGGCGGCTGGAAAAACTCCTCCATCACCGCATTGACGGCGGCGAACTGCCCCAGGTCGGGCAGGTAGATCTGCAGCTTGACCACGTCGGCCAGTTGCAGCCCGGCGGCTTCGAGCACCGCTTGCAGGTTGCGAAAGACCTGGCGCGCGTGCTCGGCAAAATCCCCGCTTTCGACCAGCCGCGGCGTGCCGGGCACCAGCGGGATCTGGCCCGAGCAATACAACGTGTCGCCGGCCCAGACGGCCTGCGAATAGGGGCCGATGGCGGCAGGGGCCGCGTCCGTTTGCACGATGCGTGCATCGCTCATGGCGGTGTCCTCGATTGGCGGGCGCCGCGAGGGGCGCGTCAGGCGGCGATCATGCCGGGTCCTCGCCCGGCCGTCGACCCGTCTCCACCGGGCCGCGCTCGACCCGGATCACGTCCGGGATGCGGCGCATGGCCCGCAGCAGCCGCGCCAGATGCACCCGGCTGCGCACCGAACACAGCACCTGGAAGTCGGTGACCTCGCCACTGCGGTCGTAGATGTTGACCCGCTCGACGCTGGACTCGGCCTCGGCCGCCGCCGTGGCCACCGCCGCCAGCATGCCGCGCCGATTCGAGCAGCTGATGACCACCTCGACCGGGTACTCGCCGCTGACCTCCTCGGCCCAGACGACATCGACCACGTTGCGCATGTCATCGCCGCGCGCCACGCTGCGGTTGCAGCGGCTGCGGTGAATCACGATGCCGCGGCCGCTGGACAGCTTGCCGCGGATGGGGTCGCCGGGAATGGGCCGGCAGCAGCGACCGAACTCCAGCACCATGCCTTCGGTGCCGGTGACGGCCAGCGGCGCGCTGCGCTCGCCACCGCCCTCCGGCGTGCTGCCCCCGTCGGCCACCAGTTGCCGGGACACGATCTGCGCCAAGCGCTTGCCGCGGCCGATCTCCTCGTAGAGCGCGTTCATGTCGGGCACCTGCAGCTCCTGCAGCGCCGCGCGCAGGCGCGCCTCGCCGATGTTGGCCAGGTCCTCGTCCAGCTTGCGCAGCGCCATCTGCAGCAGGCGCTGGCCCAGCTTGCGCGCTTCGTCGTCGCGCTGGTCGCGCAGCTTGTGCAGGATCGCGCTGCGCGCCTTGGCCGTGCGCACCGAATTCAGCCACACGGCATTGGGCTGCTGCGTGCGGGCGCGCACGATTTCCACCGTTTGCCCGCTTTGCAGCGGCGTCGCCAGCGAGGCCAGGCGGTTGTCGACGCGCGCGGCCACGCAGTGGTTGCCAAGCTCGGTGTGGATCGCATAAGCGAAGTCCACCGGGGTGGCGCGCTTGGGCAGGCGCACGATCTGCCCCTTGGGCGTGAAAACGTAGATCTCGTCCGGGAACAGGTCCACGCGCACCTGCTCGACGAAGTCCTCGGCGCCGTCGGACTGCGCGCTGAGCGCCATCACGTTGTCGAGCCAGTCGCGGGCGCGCGCCTGCGGCGCGATCAGGCGCGTGGACTTGGAATCGAGCTTGTACAGCCAATGCGCCGCCACCCCGGCCTCGGCGACCTGATTCATCTCGCGGGTGCGGATCTGCACCTCGATCTTGACCCCCTTGGGCCCGACCAGCGTCGTGTGCAGGCTCTGGTAGCCGTTGATCTTGGGGTTGGCGATGTAATCGTCGAAGACCTGCGGCAGCGGCCGGTAGACGCTGTGCACCACGCCCAGCGCGCGGTAGCAGGCATCGTCGCTCTCCACGATGACGCGAAAGCCATAAAGGTCCATCACGTCCATGAAGTGCAGATGCTTGCTGCGCATCTTGCGGTAGGTGCTGTACAGGTTTTTGCGCCGGCCGAATACGGCGGCGCCAATGCCCTCGCGCGCCAGCGCCTTCTCCAGCCGGCTCTCGACCTCGCGGATCAGATCCTTGCGCTTGCTGGAGATCTTCTCGACCGACTGGCGCAGTACGCGGTAGCGCACCGGGTAGAGGTTGGAGAAGCCGGTGTCCTCCAGCTCGGTGCGGATCGACTGGATGCCCAGGCGCTGGGCGATGGGGGCGTAGATCTCCAGCGTTTCGCGGGCGATGCGGCGCCGCTTGGCGGCCGGCATCGCCCCCAGCGTGCGCATGTTGTGCAGCCGGTCGGCCAGCTTGACCAGGATCACGCGGATGTCGTCGGTCATCGCCAGCAGCAACTTGCGCAGGCTGCGGGCCTGGGCCAGCTCGCGGCTCTGGTCCGAGGCGCGATCCAGCTTGCTGACGCCTTCGACGATGTGCGCCACATCGGCGCCAAAGCGCTGCTCCAGCTCGCTGGCGGCGGCTTCGGTGTCCTCGATGACGTCGTGCAGGATCGCTGCGGCGATGGTCACCGCATCCAGGCGCATGTCCGCCAGGATGCGGGCGACGGCCAGCGGGTGGTAGATGTAGGCCTCGCCGCTCTTGCGGTACTGGCCCTGGTGCATCTGCGCGCCGTAATCGTGCGCGCGCCGCACCAGGTCGATCTCGTCATCCGGCAGGTAGTTCTCGAGCAGCTCGCAGAGCGTGTCGATGCCGAAGGCGCGATCGATCCGATGGGTGCGGATCTTGGCGTTGAGGCGGGTGAAGACGGGGATTTCCACGGCTTTGAGTGTAGCCGCAGCGGCGGCGCGGGCAAGACCCGGCCACCGGCATCGTTAGTCACCCGCAGCGCGGGGCCCGACCAGGCCCCGGCGGCGCAGCCGGATCAGTCGGTGCCGATCTCGATGTTGCTGGTGTCGACGCGGATGGTCGGCAGCGGCGGCAGCTCTTCTTCTTCCAGCACTTCAATGCCGACGTGCTTGTCGGCGATCTCGCGCAGCGCGACCACGGTCGACTTGTCGGCCTCCCAGTTGACGTGGGCATTGGCGCCACGAGCCAACGCCCGGGCGCGGCGGGCGGCGGCCAGGGTCAGGTCGAACTGGTTATCAATACTCTCGAGGCAATCCTCGACGGTCACTCGGGCCATGTTTGAGCCAACGCATTAGGGGCAACCACTAATTATAGCAAGCCATTGCTAGAATCGAGAAGCCGTCGGGAGGGCCCCGGGCCAAGGGCGGCAATCACCTCAACGAGAGCTCGCATGTCCGCGCTGTACGTCCTGGCCCTGCTGACCGCGGCCGCCCTGTTGCTGGCCCCTTTTGCCCTGCTGGCCCGCCGCCTGCTGCCGGAGCTGCCCGGCGGCATGCTGGCGCTGCTGCTGGCCGCCGCCAGCCTGCTGTATTTCCTGGAGCACCAGCTGTGGCTGTCGCCGACCTTGCTGTGGCTGGGCTGGCTGGGCCTGGCCGGCGCGGCGCTGGCCTGCAACCAGGACCTGCTGCGCAGCAGCCCGCAGGCCTGGCTGGCCCGCGTGGGCGGACCGGCCACGCTGCTGGCGCTGGCCCTGGCGGTGGTGTACCCGCTGCTGTGGCGCTACCTGTTCCCCAGCCTCTACGCCTCCTCCGAGAAGCTGACCAACCTGCTCTTCTTGCAGAACTTCCTCTATGCGGAGGGGCTGCCGGCCGTCGACCGCTGGCTGCCGCCCTACAAGTTCGACTTCTATTACCCGCTGCAGTACTACCTGATGAGCCTGCCGGGGCGGATGCTCGGCCTGCCGCCCGGCATCCTGTACCAGAGCGGTTTCGTGCTCTTCGTGGCCGCCACGCTCTTTGCCTGCTGGCGGCTGGGGCTGCGCCTGCTGGGCCGGCCGGCGCGCGCCGCGCTGCTGACGCTGGTGCTGGGCCTGGGCGGCACCGGCGCCGCCCTGATCAGCATCCCCTGGCATTACCAGACCATGGATGGCCCGGACGAGAACCCGGCCTTTATCGGCCTGACGGCCGAGGCCCGCTTCAACGGCGGCGTGTTCTACAAGATCTTTGGCAACGAGGGCGGCGCCAGCCTGCAGGAGCAGCCGCTGGAGTATTTCGCCTACCAGATCTTTCTGGGCGACTACCACCCGACGCTGTCCGGCTTTTTCCTGTGCCTGCTGTTGCTGGCCCTGCTCTACCACCTGAGCCGCGCGCCGCTGGCCGCCGACCGCGGGCCTTTGTTGCTGCTAGGCGCGCTGCCGATGCTGATGCTGGCCAGCAACTCCTGGCTGTTCCCGCATGTGGTGCTGGTCGCCGGCCTGTGGCTGCCCTGGCGCTGGTGGGTCGAGCGCGACACGGCGGCCGCGCTGCAGCGGCTGGGCTGGATGGCGGGCGGTGCCCTGGCCAGCCTGTTGCTGTTCCTGCCGCAGCTGCAGGGGCTGTCGGCCCGCAGCTTTAACATCGGCATGCAGCTGGTGCCGATGGACTACCGCGGCACACCCTGGCCCTATGTGCTGCAGTTCTGGCCGCTGTTCGCGCTGTGCGCACTGGCGCTGGCGCGCGAGCGCCTGCACGGCACCGGGGGCTACATCGCGCTGCTGACGCTGCTGCTGCTGGGCTTCAACGGCCTGCTCTACGTCAACGACCTGTCGGTGAACGAGTACGAGCGCACCAACTCGGCGCTGAAGTGGTGGAGCTGGACCTGGGCCTTTGGCAGCATCGGCACGCTGGCCGCGCTGCTCGCCGCGCCGGCGCGCGGCAGCCGCTGGCCGGCCATGGCCATCAGCCTGCTGCTGTTGGTGCCCGCCGTGCCGCTCTTTGACCAGTTGCTGCGGCACCACGGCGACGATGTCGGCCGCATCCACGGCGACCACATCTACCTGCGTGACCATGCGGCGAAGTCGGTCATCCTGTACCTGCGCGAGCAGCCGCAGGGCATCGTGGTCGAGAACGTCAAGGCCAGTGCCTATGACGACTCCGGCGCGATCGCGCTGATGGGCCACAAACCGGTGTACCTGGGCTGGCCGGACCACCAGTACACCTGGCGCGGCGGTTTTGGCGAGGTGGCGGCGCGGCGCGAGGCGATCAACGCGCTCTATGCCGGCACGCTGCCGGACCCGGCGCGCTGGGCGCGGGCTCGCGACATCGCGTTCATCGTCTGGTCGGCGCGCGAATGCCGCGAGAGCGGCGGGCTGGCCGGCTTTCAAACGGTCAACAGCACGCTGGAGTCGGGCTATGAGTTTCGCCGCACCGACTTCTGGGGCGACTGCCCGGTGGGCGTGTGGCAGCCCCTGAGCCGCTGAAGGCCCGCCGGCCGCTGCTGGCCACGCTGCGCCAGCTGCTGCTCTTCGGGCTGCTCAGCCTGGGGGGCACCGCGGTGCACTACCTGTTGCTGTGGGGCTGGGTCGAGGGCCTGGAGCGCGGCGCCTGGGTGGGCTCGGTGCTGGGCGCGACGGCCGGCATGGCGGTCAACTTCCTGCTCCACGCCCGCTGGACCTTCGCCGGCAGCCGCAGCGACTGGCCGGCCTTTGTGCGCTTCGCCGCCAGTGCCGGGCTGGGCTTCGTGGTCAATGCCTTGCTGATGGCAGCCGGCCTGGCCCTGGGCTGGCACTGGCTGGCCGCGCAACTGCTGGCCACGGGCGGCGCTTTCGCCAGCAATTATTTGCTGGCAAAGTTCTGGGTTTTTCGCCCCGGACACTCGCCGCCGTGAGCCCCACCGCGCCCCCGCAGCAGGCCAACTCCGCGCCTGAGCCCGTACTCAGCGTCATCGTGCCGATGTTCAATGAGCTGAGCAGCCTGGCGCCTTTTTGGCAGCGCATGAGCGCGGTGCTGGAGCAACTGGACGTGCCCGCCGAGGTGCTGTTCGTTGACGACGGCTCGCGCGACGGCAGCGCCGGCCGCGTGCGCACGATGGCCCGGCAGGATGCGCGCATCCGCCTGCTGGAGCTGTCGCGCAACTTCGGCAAGGAGGCGGCCATGACCGCCGGGCTGGACCATTGCCGCGGCGAGCGCGTTCTGATCATCGACGCCGACCTGCAGGACCCGCCCGAGCTGCTGCCGCGCATGTGGGAGCTGGCCGACGAGGGCTATGACGTGGTTGTGCCGCGGCGCACCGCGCGGCCGGGCGAGACGCACAGCAAGGTCTTCTTCTCGGCGGCCTTTTACTGGACGATGCGGCGCATTCACGCCGCGGTGGACCTGACCCCCGGCACCGGCGACTTCCGGCTGATGTCGCGGCGCACCGTCGAGGCCATCCGCGAGCTGCGCGAGAAGAACCGCTTCATGAAGGGCATCTTCGAGTGGGTGGGCTACCCGCGCGTGCTGCTGGACTACGAACGCGAACCCCGGGCTCGTGGCGCGACCAAGTTCAACTTCTTCAAGCTGCTGCACCTGGCGGCCGACGGCATCGCCGCCTTCTCCACCGCACCGCTGAAGCTGGCCACGCTGGCCGGCGTCGGCACCGCCTTCGTGGCCTTCTTGTTCGGGGCCTACATCATCGCCAAGACGCTGCTCTTCGGCGACCCGGTGCCGGGTTATCCAACGCTGGTCGTCGTGGTGCTGTTCTTCTCCGGCGTGCAGCTGCTGGCGATCGGCGTGCTCGGCGAGTACATCGGGCGCATCTACAACGAGGCCAAGGGCCGGCCGCTGTATATCGTCAAGGCCGCGGCCCTAGTCGACGAGCGGCGGTAGCTCCCGCGCGGCCGGGCGGTCGGCCTCGGCGCGCTGCACGGGCACCACGCTTTCGTAGCGCAGCGGCGGCTGCCGCGGCTGCACCGGGGTGGCCACATAGAGCACTTCGCGACTGGCGGCATCGACCCACAGCTCCGCCATCTGCGCGCCACGCAGGCCGTCGTAGCGCAGCTCCTCGCGCAGCCGCACCGCCGAATACACGCCGCCGCGCACCGCCACCGGGCCCAGCTGGACATCGCGCAGCGTGCGCCGCTCCATCACGTGCACCGGGCTGTCGGCATAGCGCAGCAGGCGCACGCTGTGCGCCCCCGGCTGCGGCAGGGCGGCCCGCCCGGCAATCCAGTCGGCCACCGGGTCGGCGATGGCCACCGCCTCGCGCAGCTGCGCGGCGAAGTGCTCGCTGCGCTGCACGCGCCCATGGCGCAGGTGCAGCGTGGTGCCGCTGGCGCCACGCCAGGCATCGCCGTGGGCGGGGTCGACTTCGCCAAGAAAGGACAGGTGCACCGGGCCACCCTCTTCCACCACCAGGGCCTGCGCGATGGGCAGCTCGGCACTGCGCGTAACCACGCCGTGCATCCAGGCATCCAGGCCGATGCCGCTGGGCAGCGCCTCGCGGTCGAGGCCGGCGCCGCCGCCCCCGCCGAGCGTGCCGCAGCCCGCCAGCAGCGCCGCCGCGCCCACCCGCAGGGCGTGCCGGACGGCCCTCATTGCCAGCCCCGGCGGCGCAGCGTGGGGTAGAGCGGGCGGCCGTCGTCCACCTTCTGGCCCCCATCGCGGCTCAGGAAGCGGTAGTCGATACCGACGCTCTCCGGGCGGCCCCAGTCGTCAAAGACCGTCAACGGCACGCGGAAGAAGATGCCCTTGTCAAAGCTGCCCTCGCCGAATTCCTCGGCCGAGACGTCGGTCTTGGTCACAAAGCCCCCCACCTCAAAGCCGTTGGCGAACCGCCGGCCCAGGCGCAGGGTGGCCCCCACATCGCCGGCGAGATATCGCCCGGCACTGGCCTCGACATGCACGCCGCTCCAGGGCGTATCCCAGTAGGCGGTCAGGTGGCCGGTCGTGACCTCGTAGTCGCGAAAGCCGAAGCCCTGCTCGAATTCGCGCTGGCGCACGCGGTTGATGTTCAGGCCCAGCGCCCAGCTGCGCTCGGGCCGGTACCAGAGCACCTCGGCCGCCACGCCGCCGTACATGCCCTCGAAGATGCCGCCCGACAGGCGCCCGTACCAGGCGCGGGCGAGCTGCGTGTTCCAGTTCAGCTCCAGGCGCTCCAGGTACAGATCGGAGCCTTCGCGCTGATAGCGCTCGATGTCGCTGCGCACCCGCGGCAGCGTGCCGCTGCTGAGCTGGATGGTCTCGTCAAGGTTGCCGAACACGCGCAGCGCCAGGCCGCCCGTCAGTGCCAGCCGCGGACTGAACTGCACGGTGGCCGCGGGCTTGACCTGCAAATCGGTCAGGAAGAAGCCGCCGGCGCCGCCGATGTTCGAGCGCAGGGCCGGGTTGATGCGCCAGGAGTAGACCGGGAAGGCCAGCAAGGGCGCCGCCGCCGGCTGCCGCGCCGGGGGCGCCAGCGCCAGCGCCTCGATCGGCGCCTCGCGGCGGGCGTGGGCATCGACCTGCGTGCGATCCCAGGTGGACTCGGCGGCCGGCAGCCCGCCGCGCACCTCGATCACCCGCGCGTACTGCACGGCCTCCGGCAGCCGCGACAGGGCGATTCGGGCCGTCGCCAGCGCGTTCTCCTGCGCGTCGATGCTCCAGCGGCTGGAGACGCGCAGCGTGACCTGGTCGTCGTCCAGGCTGATGGCATGCGGGAAGATCCGCCAATGCCAGAGCTCGTCGACGATGGCCTGCTTGCGCGCGGCAGCGGTGGCCTGCGGCGGGGTGCTGCGATAGGCGGCCGGCAGCAAGGGCTCCCAGACCGGCAGCTGATGCTCGCGGTCGCGAACGGTCTCGCGCCCCCACAGCGAATGCAGCAGCACCTGCCCGGCCAGCGTGTCGCCGCGGATGTACGCGAGCTTCAGGTCCAGCCAGGGGGTAGGCTGCCAGGCCACGCCCGCGTTCAGACGCGAAGGGGCCGCGACCGGGCCCGCGGCGGGCTCGGCATCCGGCCGCTGCGGGTCCAGGCCCCGCTCGTCGTAGTCGTTGCCGTCCCACTCCAGCAGCAGCGACCAGCGGCTGCCGGGCGGCTGCCAGCGCAGGCTGCCGAACACGGCCACCTGATCGCCGGAGAACCATTCGTCGACGTTGAACTCGCCGCCTTCGACCTCGTCGAAATCGGCACGCTCGGCGAAGCGCTCGTCCAGCTCCGCCAGGGGGTTGCTGAAGTCCCCGGCGGCACCCAGGCGCCCCCAGCCCAGCCCCAGCGCGACGTCGAATGCGCCCAGTCGCTTGCTCAGAGCGAAGTATTCGGAGCCGAATAGCCCGGTGCCGCCGACATCGACCAGGCCGACGACCGCGGCCGGCCGGTAGCCCAGCTCCGGCCACAGGCGCAGGGCGAAATCAAAGCCCTTGTCCTTGTAGCTCTGGTCGATCCCCGGGCCATAGGGCCGATCATCGATCGACACATAGCGGATCGCCCCGTGCAACCAGGGGAAGACCTGCGCGCTGAGGGTCAGCGTGGAATAGGGCTGGTGCCGGGCCATGTTCAGCGCGAACTGGCCGCTGGGCGCCATACGCGCCGTGGGCGTCAGCAGCGCCCCCGGAAAGCCCTCCAGCGCGACCCGTGCCGGGGCCGCCGTGACCCAGCACAGCGCGAGCACCGCCGTGAGCGCACGGAGCGAGCGGCGGGTCAGCAGGGGCACGGAATGAGAGCCATCGGCGACGATCGAACGGGCGGCGAAACACCGCGGGCATAAAAAAGGGGCTGGCAAACCAGCCCCTTGCAGAACAGGCCGGCGCGCAGCGCCGGCTGGCCGTTCTTAGGTGCCCGAACCCGTGGTGCCGGTGTTCGAGGCGCTACCGCTGCTCGAGGAGCCGGTGGTCGGCGGCGCGTCGCTGGGCGACGGCGACGGCGTCGGCGGGGCGGTCGGCGTCGTGGTCGGCGCAGGACCACCCAGTTCGAGGTCGTCCTCTTCGGCAATCGCCCAACCCAGGCCCAGCACGCCGACGACCATCGCGGTCAGCTCGGCCGGCCCCAGGCCCGCGATCATCGAACCACCGGTGGCCCCCGTGCCAACGCCCTTGGCGGCGAGCACGGCCTTGGCGCCCTTGCGCGTCACGGCGTAGGTGCCCGGGCCCGCGGGGGCAATCATGCCCTGCGCAATGGCCTCGGACAGGGACATGCCCAGCACCGCGGCGACGCTGCTGGCGCCCTGCTGGGACAGCGACCCCGAGGATTCGACGGCGCCACCGGCCTGCGCATGCGCAACTTGCAGCGCGGGGGCCAGGCCCAGCGCGGCAACTACGGCCAGGGGCAGAGTCTTCTTAAGCATTGTGTCCATCTCCCTAAACCCGAATTCGAGAAGTGTCTAAAAGGCGAATTTACCCTAAAGAATACGCGAATCGCGATGTGCACGCTATCGCGCTGCATCAATCCTCTGCCCCATCCTGGGGCGCGGCATCGCGCCGGCGAACCAAATCCTCGTTCGCGCCGCGCCCGCCGTTGAACAGGTGCAGCAAGGTCGGCACCGCCGCGGACAGCCCTTGGGGTTCACCCCGCGGAATCCGCGCGCCATAGCGCGAGCCCAGGTGCTGCGCCACCGCGTCCTGTTCGGCTGGCGTTGTTATGCCGTAGGCGCGCAAGGAATTGCGCGCGGCATCATCCGCCGCCGCCGACGGCAATGCCCAGCCACTGAATGACAGCAGCACAAATAATGCACTGACAGGCAATTCCCGCATACGCACTCTAAAATACCCCGATGTCTATACGGCGCATTGCGCCCGTGGCCAAGGCCACTCCGCCAATTTACCGGTTTTAACCCGATGACGACAGCCACGAGCCGTGGCGCGAACCCCCGTCCCCATGACGGACCCTCGCTCGCCCCCTCGCCTGCCAGCATGCCCTTTGGCGCGCCCGGCATCAACGTCGCGCCCGCGGCCGCGTCGGCCCCGGATATGGCGCCGCCGCGCTGGACGATTTCGGTCGTCAGCCACCGCCATGGGCAGGCCGCCGCGGAAACCCTGGCGGCCCTGTCGCGCCAGCTTGGCGACGTGCCGCACCGGCTGATCCTGACCCTGAACCTGCCGGAGGCGCCGCCTCAGCTACGGCTGGACCGCTGCGGTGCGGGTGCACAGTTCGAGCTCCGCCAAAACACCACGCCGGTCGGCTTTGCCGCCAATCACAATGCCGCGCTGGCGGGCCAACGGCACGGCCACGTCATGGTTGCGGACCCGGACCTGGTGCTGACGCAGCCGCTGTTTGCGCAGCTCGAGCGCTGGCTGGAGCAGAGCGAATGCGGCGTGGTGGCACCACTGGCCCTGGACGCCGAGGGCATTCCGGACGACAACGGCCGCGATACCCCCACGCCGACGCGCCTGCTGTGGCGGAACATCCTGCGCCTGCGTCGCGGACGCGCGCAGTACGGGCCGCGCCAGGGCACCGTGGGCGTCAGCTGGGTCGCCGGCCTGTTCATGGCGATGCGCGCCGATGTCTTTCACGACCTCGGTGGCTTCGACGCCGGCTATTACATGTATTGCGAGGACGTCGACCTCTGCCTGCGTGCCCGCGCGCGCGGCCTCAAGGTCTGGCTGGATACCGACCTGACCATCGTGCACCCGGCCCGGCGGCGCACCTTCCGCAGCCTGCGCCATCTGCTATGGCACCTGCGCAGCCTGTTGCGGCTGTGGGCCTCGCCGGCCTACCGCACGCGCGCCGCCACCGAGTAGTCATCACCGAGTCGCCATCAGCGCCTAGATGCGCAGCACAACACCGGCCGACAGCGCGATCTGATACAGGATCTGCACCAGGTCCTTGGAGAACTGGAAGGTCTTCGCGTCCACCTTCGGCAGCACCAGAATCTCGTCGCCGGGGCGGATCTCCTCGGCGCTGAGCCAGCCGCGGCGGGCCTCGATCATCACGCCGTTGGGCCGGCGGATGAAGACATGATCCTTGCTGCCGTTCTGGCTCAGGCCCCCGGCCATCTGCAGGTAGTACTCCAGGCCCTTGCCCTCGCGGTGGATGAAGGCGCTGGGGAAATAGACCTCGCCCTGCACCGCCACCGTTTGTGACAGTCGCGGCACCAGCAGCCGGTCGCGATCCTCCAAAGCGATGCGCTCGGGGTCGTAACCGCTGTGCAGCACCAGCTGGCCAGTGGGCTCGATGTCGCGGGCGCGTTCGACAAAGCGCAGCACCAACTCGGCCTCCTGGGCGCGCAGCTGGGCCTCCTCGCGCGTGCTGGAGCGCGCCGACAGCACGGACTGCTCCAGCTTCTGCAGCATCTGCTCCAGCACTTCCTTTTGCCGCTCGGCCAGGCTGCGGCGGAAGAGCTGCACGCCGTCGAGATCGGAACGCGTCGTCGGCTCCAGCATGACCAGCAGATCGGCCAGCGAACTGGTGTAGGGCAGCACGTAGCGCGACAGCCCGGCGATCTCGCCCTCGACCTGCGCCACGATGCTGGCGGTCTCGCGGTCGGCGGTGACGTGCACCTCGTCGCCGCCGCGCACCGGCAGCGCCGCCGTGGCCGGGTCGGCCAGCGTCAGGTAGCGCACCTCGCGCGCGGCGCTGGCGTTGCGCGCCAGTTCGACGTGGGTGGCCTGCGGGTCGACGCCGGCCAGCTCCAGCAGCCGGCCCAGGGCAATGCTGTCCTCGAACTCGTACTGCGCCGGCCGGTAGACCATGCCGCCGACCTCGGCGGTCTCCTGCCGCGGCCCGACGATGATCGTGTCGCCATCGCGGAACTGGAACAACGGCAGCTGGCCGTCGACCAGGAAGTCATAGATGTTGAAGCGCTGCGCCGTACGCCCGCTGCGCAGCACGCGCACGTCGAGGAAGCTGCCGGTGTCCAGGTCGATGCCGCCGGCGCGGTCGAGAAAGTGCAGCAGCGAATCGGCGGCGTAGGCGCCGTACAGCCCGGGCGCCTGCACGCCGCCGGTCACGAAGACCTTGACCGGCTCGGCCGCGGCCAGCGAGGCGTAAACGCCTACGTTCTCGCGGTAAATGCGCTTGATGCGCCGTTCGACCACCGCATCCAGCTCGGCATTGCGCACATTGGCCACGCGCACCGGCCCGACCCGCGGGATGAAGATGTTGCCCTGCGAGTCGACCTCCAGCCGCAGCGCCATGTCGACCGCGCCCCACAGGCGCAGGTCGATGTAGTCGCCGACGCTGACAACGTAATCCGGGTTGAAGCCGCGGAAGGACTCCTGGGCGAAGTGGCCCTGGAACAGCGTGCCGCCGAAGACCGAATCATCCAGCTCGCGCTCCACCGGCGGCGGCGCCGGGGTTTGCGTGGTGGACTGCGGCGGCAGCGCGCCGGGCGGCTGGCCCGGATAGGCGGCCTGCGGCTGCGGGGTGGACAGCTGCGGGTCGAGCTGGCCGGAAAAGAAGGGGGGCTGGGCGCCAGCCGTGGCACTGCCGAGCAGCATCAGGGCGCCGAGAATGGGGGCGGTGCGCGGGTGCATGCTTACTCCCGGTGGTCGCGAATCGTGGCCAGTAGCAGGCCCGCGACCAGATAAACAAGATTCAGAAAAACAAAGACGGTCAGCGTCCAGTAGGCGGTGCGCGGCCGCTCCGCCTCTTCCGGCTGCAGCGGCGGCGACAGCGCCACCAGGAACTTGGCCTTGCGCGCGGCATCCAGGCGGGTGGTCTCCAGGCTCGCCAGCGCGTTCTTGTAGACCTCCTGAGTCAGCGTCAGATTGACCTCGGCGTCCTGGTAGCGCAGCCACAGGTCGTTCAGCCCGCCGGCGCCATCAGCGCCCACCAGGCGCTCGCGCTCATCCTCGATCTGCTCCTCCAGCGCACGCACCTTCTGCCGCGTCAACGCGACTTCCGGGGCGTCCGGGTTCAGGAAGTTCTGCAGCGCGCGCAGCTCGGTGCGCTGCCGCGCCAGCTCGGCCAGCAGGCCGCCGAGGATCTGACCGGCGGCGGTGGTTTCCTGCTCGGGGCTCAGCACATCGGTCTGCCGCTGCAGCGCGATCAGCTCCCGCGTGGCTGCTTTCAACCGGACCTGGGCCGCATCGACCTCCTGGCGAATGAAGCGCAGTTTCTCGTCCGCCATCTGCCGGCTGATCGCGTTGACGAACTGCTCGGCGTGGCGCAGCAGCGCGGCAACGACAGCCTGGGCGAAGGCGGCGTCATAGGCGGTGTAGGCCACGCTGATGACAAAGGACTCAGGATCCACCTCGGTCTCGAGCAGACCGCGGTAATAATCCAGGAAGCCTTCGGCCGTTTCCCCGGCGCCCAGTCGCTGCCAGGGGTCGATATCGGTGCTCGCGAAATGGCCGCGCAGGTCGAGTTCCGCATCCAGCTCGGCCAGCATCGCGCGCGAGCGCATGTAGGTCTGCACGACCAGCGCGTCGAGCTTGTCGCTCTCGCTGCCGATCGACAGCAGGCCCAGGTCCACGCTGGGGACGGTGGCGCTGTCGTCGTGCTCGATCAGGATCTCGGCGCGGGCGACGTAGCCTTCCGTGGCCACCAGGCCCAGGTAGGCCCAGACGATCAGCGTCGGCAACGCCACCGCCACGGCGTAGCGACGCAGGCGGCTTTGCGCCATCAACTGTTGCCAGCGTGCGCTCATGCGGCCTGCCGCTGGTCGTGCTCATAGGCGGCCACAGCCGCCCCGATGTCGTCGTAGTAATGCACCGCATTCCCCTTCAAATAAACGCCGATCTCGCAGTCGCGGCGCAGCTGCGCGAGATTGTGACTGGCCATGATGATGCTGGCCCGCCCCTTCATTTCCTTGAAGGTGCGCTCGGCCTTGTCGCGGAAGCGCTTGTCGCCAACGGCCGTCAGTTCATCGATCAGGTAGTAGTCGTAGTCGAAGGACATGCTGATCGAGAAGGCCAGGCGGGCGCGCATGCCGGAGGAGTAGGTCTCGACCGGCCGGTCGAAGAATACGCCCAGCTCGGAAAACTCGCGCACGAAACGAATTCGCTCCTGCGCCGCGTCGTCGTCGTCGCCGCAGATCCGCGCCACGAAACGCGCATTGTCGCGCCCGGAGATCTTGACGGCGAAGCCGTTCGCCAGCCCCAGCGGCGGCGAGATGCTGCCATCGGATTCCACCCGCCCGCGATCCGGCAGCTCGGCGCCCCCGATCAGGCGCAGCAGCGTGGACTTTCCCGCCCCGTTGCGGCCCAGGATGCCGATATGGGTCCGCGAGGGCAGCTCCAGCGACAGGTTGCGGAACACCGTGTGCCGGGCCATGCCGAGCAACGGATAGGTCTTGGTGACGCGGGTCAGGCGGATCATCGCGCTCAGATCAGCCGGTACATGAAGCGGCGGTAGGCCGAGAAGGCGACCAGCAGCAGGCCGAGAATGCACAGCAGCAGGTAGCTGCCGCTGGCCGGCGAGTCATAGCCCGCCAGCACGCCCTCGCGCGCGAAGTCGACCGCGTGCAGCACCGGGTTCCAGGTCAACAGGTGGCGGTGCTGGGGCGGGATCATCTCGATGGTGAAGAACAGCCCCGAGATGAAAATCATCGGCCGCATCGCAATCGTGAAGACGCGGCGCAGATCCGGGTAGACCGTGCCGAACACCTCGAATATCAGACCCACGGCCAGACCCAGCGCAAAGAGCGCCAGCATCGCCGCCAGCAGCACCAGCGGGTCGGGCAGGCTGAAATCGTGGCCCAGCCACAACCACCCGATCACGAACAGCACGCCCACGGTGAGCATCGACAGGGCCTCAATGATCGCCCGCGCCAGCATGATGTCCACCGGCTTGATCTGCCGGTAGTTGAACAGCCCCTTGTGGCTGCCGCAGACGTTTTGGCAGCGATTCACGCAGTGGAAATAGGTGAAGAAAGGCACCGCCCCGAATACGAAGAAGACGATCGGGTGTGCCCCGTAGATCTGGGCCTCGCCGCCGCGGATGCCGGCGTGGATCAGCGTCAGTACGGCCACCGTGGCGGCCGGCTCGGCCACCGCCCAGAAATAGCCCAGCCGCGAGCGGCCGAACTGCTGCTTGAGCTCGCGCAGCAGAAAGGCATGCAAGGCCGTCAGGAAGACCCGCAGGTGGCTCCGACCCTGGACCCGCGGCGGCAGTGCGGGGATCAGGGGCTGCGCCGCAGACTCCGCTTCGGGCACCGTTTCCACTCGACCAGGCAAGCGCGCAGTGTATTACAGGGCCCGCGGCGGCGCCGGCTGCCCCAGCCAGGGCCGCTGCGGCCGCGGCCAACGGTTCAGGCCGAAGTCCTCACCCTCGTGGCACAGGTGCACGCTGTAGGCGGGGTCGGTGCGCTCGTCCGTGCGCCAGCGGCGCTGCAGATAGGCCGCCTCGCGGGCAAAGCGCTCGGCCTTCTCCGGGTTGTCGTCGGCCCCGCGCGACACGGACTCGTGGTGCACCAGCTCCACGTCGGGCAACCAGACATTGCGCAGGCCCTGCTCGCGCACGCGCAGGCAAAAGTCCACGTCGTTAAAGGCCACGGCCAGGTGCTCGGCATCCAGCCCGCCAACGGCGGCGTAGGTTTCACGCCGCACCATCAGGCAGGCCGCGGTGACCGCCGACAGCTGCTGCGGCCGCAACAGCCGCCCGCCGTAGCCGGCGCTGTCCGCCGCGGCAAAGCGGTGGGCGTGCCCGGCGAGGCGCCCCAGGCCGGTGATCACCCCGGCGTGCTGGATGCGCCCGTCCGGGTAATAGAGCTTGGCGCCGACGCAACCGACCTCCGGCCGCAGCGCGAAACCGGCCATGCGATCCAGCCAGTCCAGCGTGCGCACCTCGATGTCGTTGTTCAGCAGCAACAGCAACTCGCCGCGGGCCTGCTCCGCCGCGATGTTGTTCAGCGCCGAATAATTGAAGGGCGCATCCACACGGATGCAGCGCAGCTCGCCGGCCGCCTCGCAGGTGGAAAAATACGCACGCGCCCGCTCGCAGTCGCTGCCGTTGTCGATCAGCAGAATCTCGACGCGACAACGATTGTGCGGCGCGCGTTCGGCGATGCTGGCCAGGCATTGGCGCACCAGGTGCTCGCCGTTGCGTGTGGGGATCAGGATCGAAACCAGCGGCGCGGCGCCCGGCAACGTGGCCCGCAGCACCGGAGCCGCGGGCCCCGCCTCGCGCTCCAGGCCGGCCGGCAAGGGCGGCAGGTGCGGCGGTGGCGCCGGCTGCGCGCGATGCAGCAGCACGCTGTCGACGTGGCCGATCTGCTCTGGCTCGCATTGCGCGATTACGGCGGCCAGCAGCGGCGGCCATTCGCTGGCCTGGGCCACGGGGCCGGCGGTCGACTCGTCCCAGCGCAGGCTGACGACGCCCGGCAGCTGCGCGCCCGCCCAGTATTGCAGCGGGTCGAACTGCCCATGAAACAGCGGCTCGGCGCGGTGCCCATCGACCATGCGGTCCTCGTCGCTGAGCCACAGCCGGGTCGCGGGGCGGCGCTGGACGGCCAAGCGCAAAAAATAGCCCGCACTGGGCGCCAGCCGATCGCCGGCACGCAGCACCGTGATGAGCCCGCCGGCCTGCTGGCCGGACAGGCAGGCGCTCAGCGGGCCCTCGCGCCACACGATGGGCGCCGCCCAGGGCAACCACTGCGCCGCCAGGCTGTCCAGCGACGCTTGAACAGCCTCAGGGGCGGCCTGCCGTGCGTCGAGTACGGCCCGCAAGGGCAGCTCGGCCACCCCCAGGGATTCGAGATGCGTACGCATCGCGGCCCGATGCTCGGGGCGCGGCTCGACGGCGGCAATCCAGTCGCGATAGTGCCAGTGGCTGTGCCGCAACAGCCGCTCACGCAGCCAGCCCGCCGGACTCGACAGGGCCAGCCGCAGCGGCAAGGGCAGCGGGCGCCAGAGCCGCCGCGCCAGGCGCAGCAGCTGCAGGCGGGCAGTCATGCCGAAGCCCGCATCGCGCGCGGCCGCCGCCGCATGGGCGGCGTGACCGGGCCCCTGGCACGCAGCTCCTGCGCATCCAGCCATTGCCCGCTTTCCCAGGCATACAGATCAACGCGGGCCCCCAGCGGAAGTGGGCGCGGGAAGTGAAAAACGAAACCGGGCCGGCTGTCGTCGGCGAGCCGCATGCCCAGAGGCAGGTCGCGCGCATAGCCGGTGCAGGCCAGCCCCACGTGCTCGCCGTCGACGCGCACCTCCAGCGCCAGCGGGCGGGTCTCGCCGATGGGGGCCAAGGCCAGTCCGTCGACGCGCTCGGCGCTGAGACCCGTGACGGCCCCATGGACCCAGGGCTGTTCGCTCCCGAAGCGCAGCCGCTCGCGCAGCACCCGCGTCGCCTGGATGTAATAACGCTGGTCGGCGTGAATGGCCTTGCGACATTCCCCCGGCAGGTCGCTGGTGCGCAGCGGGTAGCGGGGATCCGACTTGTTCGGGTTGCTGTTGGCGTGGCGCGCCGGCAGCAGCAGGCCATGGGACCGCGCCAGCAGCTTCAGGCTGTCCGCGTATTGCTCGGTCAGGCCGACAAAGCCCAGCAACTGCACGGGCACTTCGCCCAGCATGCGCCGCTGCAGGCCGGCGCCCGCAGGCGAGAGTGCAAACTCGGCGAGGCTGCGCGGGTCATCGAAGCGCCGCTGGTGGTGCTGGTGGTGGGAATACAACTGCTGCAGCGGGTCGCGCAGGAAGGCGATGACCTGGCGGGGGTCGAACAGGCTCGCATAGCGCCGCAGTGACACATGGCCCGCCAACACCCGCCAGTCCCGCTTTTCTTCAGGCAGCTTCAGGCGCGCCTCCAGGTCCGCGCTGGTGAAGGCCTTGTCGCGTCCATAATCGAGCAGCAGTTCCTGCGCCGGCAGCACCTCGCCCAACGCGGCGCGAAAGGACGTCCCCGCGGTCTTGGGCAGGTGGCAAAACAGCCATGGCGCCGGCGGCGGCGCCGATGTCCGGGGGCGGCTCACGTGGCAGCCTGCCAGTCCGGCAGGGCCTGGCCGAGCAGGTCTTCCAGCGCACGCATGCGCGGCAGGTACCAGGCGCGCAGTTCGGCTGCCATTGCTGGCGGACAGGGCGCGGAACGGGGACCGGGGCGCACGCGTTCCATCAGCGCCGCATCGGTGATGTCATCGACAAAGGCATCATCGGCACCGATATGCGCGCAGATATCCCGCAGCAGCGGCCGCGGGCGGCGGGCGATGTCCGCATACATGAAGGCGCGCAGCCGGCCGGCGGGAAAGTAGGCGCCCCAGGTGCGCAGGCTGCGGGCGTAGTCGCCCTTGGCCAAAACCTCCGGGTCTCGCAGGTAGGCCGCCAACCAGGCCGGATCGGGAGACATCGACGCCTGCGGGTGTTCGGCGGCCCAATCCATGCGCGCCGCCGACCAGGCCCGCTCGACAGGGTCCCGGAGCAGCATGAACAGCGGCGCCTCGGGATACATTTGCGCGTGCAGGTGCACGTACTCGGGGCGGACGGTGGCATAGGCCGGCGTCATGTCGCCCAGCAGGCGAGGACTGTCCGCATCCCGCGCGAAAGGCTCCACATAACGGATCAGGTTCAGCGGGCGCTTGCCACGCTGAACCCAATCCCAATAGTGCACTTCCTTGCCGCGGGGAAAGCCGATCTCCGGGGAGCGCGCCAGCTGGGCGTGCACCCAGGAGGTGCCGGCCTTCTGGGCGCCGATGCAGACGAAGCTCAGCACCGGATCAACACCCGAACCGGCCTAGCGCGGCTCGACGAACCACCACTCTCCGTTGCGCTTGACCCAGGTGTTGACGAGCCGGCTTTGCAGCTTCAGCACCTGTTCGGGCTCATAGCCCGCCGTCTCGTAGTTCAACAGGATCACAACCTTGGCCTTGCGCGGGTCGGTCTCGTCGATATCGACGCTGTAGACCTCGAAGCCAGTCCGCTTCACCTGCGCGGCGTACTGGCGACGGTAGTGGGCCAGGTTGTAGTTGGCGCGATAGGTCGGCGTGGCGAACTCGTAGGTCGTGTCGAGATCGAGCTCGATCATCGCATCCCAGCGCTTGCGCGCACGAAACTCCAGGGCCTCCTCATCGGTCGCGCCCTCCGGGGCCCGCAACGCGGCGAGGTCGACGCCCGTGCTTTCGGCGCCCGGCTGCGGCGCAATGGCCCCGGGCCCAAAGACATACCAGGCCCCGAAGGCGACGGCCACCAGGCCCAGAACAAAAGCCAGCTTCTTCATGCCTTATTGCTCCGTTTCCGGCGAGTTGTCCTCGGCCGGCGCCATATCCGTACCCGTGTCCGTCTCCGCCCCTTCCGGCTGCGCGCTCTGTCCCGATTCGGCACTGAGGTCGGCACGCTTGCGCTCCACCAACCCTTCGATTACCGCCGTCAGCGCGGCCAGATCAATGGCCTCGGGGTCCGGGTAGGCCTGGGCACGCATTTCTTCCAGCGCGCTGTTGACCACGCGCTGGCGTTCCTGTTGCACCAGGGTCTCTTCCAGCTCGGTATAGGGAATGGGCTCCGAGGGAATCACTTCAACCAGCTTGATCAAGTGGATGCCAAATGGCGTGCCCACGGGCGCGCTGATGTCCCCGACTTCCATCGAAAACACCGCCTCCTCGAAGGCGCGCACGGTCTTGCCGTCTTCCTGAATGGGGGCGGCGATCACGCCGCCCTTCTCGCGCGTCTGGACATCAGCGCTGTGCTCACGGACCAGCGCCTCGAAATCGGCTCCGGCGTCCAGCTCGGCCTTGAGTTGTTTGGCCAGCTCCTGCGGGGTCTGGCCCTCCAGCGTGCAGGAGTTTTTGTTCAGCAGGATGTGGGCAACGATTCGCCGCTCCGGGCGCACATATTTTTCGGAGCCCCGGTCGTACTGGTCGCGGGCCAGCATGTCGATCTGCTCCGCGTCCGGCATCTGCACCTGCTGGCGAACATGCTCGGCCAGGGCCGCCAGCAGCACCTTGCGCTCGGCCTGGGCCATTAGCTCACGCACGCGCGGGTCCTCATACAGCTTGAGTTCGCGGGCGTGCTCGGCCAGCACCACATTGGAGTGGTAGTCCAGCACCAGGTCCATCTGGTTCTCCGGGCGCTTGGCCAGAAAGGCCAGCTCGGCGACGCCGCGCGCGTCCAGATAGCTGCGGTAATCCTCGGCGCTCAGCTGGCGCCCGCTCATCGGGTCGCTGTGGGAGATGGCCTCGGCGTCCTGCGTGCGCGCATCCTGCGCGCGCGGGGCGGTCTCATCGCTACCGCAGGCGGCCAGCAGCAGCGCGAGCAGCGTGGTGATCAAAGTGGTCGTTCGCATGCGGTCGTGGTTCCTCAACCCCAAAAAAAAAGCGCCGGCGGTGTATCACCGCCGGCGCCGTATTTTAACCGCCCTCGCGAGGAGGGGGTGGAGTCAGACCTTAGTCGAACTCGCGGAAGTAGCCGTGATCCAGCGTGCTCGCAAAGCTCGTCTGCGGGCCCTGGAAGTTACGGACCTTCAGCGTGAAGCCGATCACCGGCAGGCCACGGATACCCGTGAAGGCCTGGACGCGAGCGTCAGCCGAACCCGTCAGGTCAACCGGCAGGCTGGCCGTTTCAACACCAGCGGTACCGGCATTGTCGTCGTCGAAGTCGTCCAGCGACATCAGCATCCAGCCGGCGACGGCATCGGGCAGACCCGAGCCAGCGTCGTTGGTGACGATGTTCAGACGGTTCAGAGCGGCAATACCACCGGCATCCGAGAAGGTCGTCATGCCGTTGAAGGTCACAACGTTGGCCTCGTAGCACAGCTCGTCGGTCTCAACCGTGACCGGCGGCGCCGGCGACACGATGACACCACCGGTCGGGGCTTGGCCCGTCTGCTCGGCGCGGTCGTAGAAGGTGAAGGAAACCTCGTTGCAGGAACGGGCGTCCTGGGCACCAGCGGCCGACTCTTCCCAGGCGCTCTGGTACGGAGCGTAGGGCACATCAGCTTCTTCGAAGGTGCCGTCACCGTCGAAGTCCACCAGGGCTTCCAGGCGCTCGGAGTTCAGAGCGGACTGCAGGCCGTTGGTCGTGATGTTGGTGCCGGTCAGGTCGATGTCGACGTAGAAGCCCTTGGTCGGCTGCGTGACAACCCAGTCGGTCGAAACGCCGAAGGCGTCGTTGTTCGACCACTCGTTGAACACCACCGAACGCTGGATCGTGGCGGACATCGCATCCACACCACGGGCAGCCGGGGTCGGATCGAAGGCCAGCACGCCCAGGGTCTCAACCGTGTCACCCGTGGTCGGGTTGACGTAGGTCGGAACCGCGGTCACGGCCGAGTTGTAGGCGTCATCCCACCAGTTGGCAACAACCGGGAAGGCGTCGTTCAGGCTGGGCTCCAGGAACTGATACTCGCGCTGGGCGGTGATCAGGTTCTGGCAGCTGGTCAGCGTCGCGTCGCCCGGCACCCAGTCCTGCGTGCCACGCGGCGTCAGGCCGGCATCAGCCGAATCGATACGCTCAACACCACGGGTGATGTCGCAGGTCGCGTTGTCGGCGGGCTCAACGACGTTGTCGTCAGCCGTGCCGGCCACGCCATCCGGACCCGCGTCCTGGATCGCAGCGATGACTTCGCCCGGGTTGAAGAAGTTCGCCCACGTCGTGGCGGCGTTACCGGCCTCGACACCACGCTCAGGGTTGAGCAGGCGGAAGTTGAACTTCAGCGCGTTGATCGGCTCACCAACCTGACGAGCGGTTTCCAGAATGCGCTGGTCGCCGGTGTTCGGGTTGTTGATGTCGTTGAACGCGATGTCCAGAGCGGCACAGTCATGGTCTTCGATGGCGGCGCCAACGTTGACGATGTCCGTACCGGCAGCGCGAACGGCACCACCGTTATCTTCGGCGTAACCGCCGACGATGAACTCGATGTAGCCCTCACGCAGACGATCCACGCCCAGCGGGCCTTCGTCGTCGTCGCCGTTGGTCGGACCCTGGAAGCCACCGATGCTCAGCGGCTGCTCACGACCCGGCGTGGCAACCACGCTGGGGATCGTGCAGGTGTAGTCGCCGTCATCATTCGGCGCATCGGTCGGCACGAAGACCGGGCCGGAACCATCTTCGGCTTCACGGACAACACCGGTGAAGACGTCGAAGGCCGACAGGGCCACGCGGAAGTCAAGAACGTCGCGGCTGTTGAGCGCTTCGTGGAAGCGAACCTGCACGATGACCGGAACATTCTGAGTGTTGGTCAGGTTGATCAGCGTCGACCAACCGTCACGAACGGTGTAGTACGGCGCGATGGCGACTTCGCCAACCCCGTCCGTAGCCAGGTTAACCGCGTGAGCGTTGACCGACAGCATCGACCCTGCGATGGCTGTGGCAACCGCGGCACCACGAAACATTTTCATAAACGCAACCTCTAGAAAGAAAGTTTACCCAAGCCAAACCACTTCCCTGACGACCCCACCCCGTGGACCAGGGAGATGCCGCAGCGAAAGGAAAGTCGAAAGAATGCTAACACCCTCTCTACCACGCATCAACGCAAACTTTACACAACAGAATCTGCTCCTGCCACAAAAGATCGCGTCCTCCCGTCATTGTCTGGCCATGGCATTTTAGCCCCACGCCGTCTGCTGTGCGCAGCGCCGGGGCAGCATATTGCACGGGCTTTACAAAGCTGTGAACCCCCGCCGGGCCTCCGGCTGAGCGACAATTGCATTTGCGCCAGCTAATTCGGGTCCAGGGACGCCTTATTAATAACGTGAGCTGCATCTGCGTTTTGGGCATGCATCGCAGCGGCACCAGTTGTCTTGCCGGCAGCCTGCAACAGGCGGGCCTGCACCTGGGTGATGTGCATACCGCCAACCCCTTCAACCGCCGCGGCAACCGCGAGCACCCGCGCGTCATGGCCCTCAATGACGCCGTGCTGGCGGCCAATGGCGGCCGCTGGGATAACCCCGCGCTGGCGCTGCACTGGGGCCCGGCGCTGCGCGCCGAGCGCGCGGCCGTGCTGGAGGAATTGGTGCCCGCGCAGGGCCCCTGGGGCTTCAAGGACCCACGCACCGTGTTCACCCTGCCCTTCTGGCAGGAGGCCGTTCCCGCCTGGAAATTCGCCGGCACCTACCGGCACCCGGCGGCGGTGGCCCGCTCGCTCGCGCACCGCAACCGCTTCAGTCACGCGCGCGGACTGGCGCTGTGGCGCGAGTACAACCAGCGCCTGCTCACGCTCGCGCGGCGATATGCGGTGCCGCTGATCCGCTTTGATCAGGCACCCGAGGCCTACCGCGCGGATCTGGTCGGCTTGCTGCAACACCTGGGCCTGGAACCCGCGGCCGCGGACTTCTTTCAACCGGAGCTGCGCAACCACGACGATGCCGAACCGATCGCCGTCGACGCAGCCAGCATGCGCGTTTTCGCGGCACTGGAGGAGCACGGGCATGCCCTGGGGTCTTAAACGCGCGCCGCGACCGAAGCTGTCGGTCGTCGTGGTCTTTCACAACATGCGCCGCGAAGCGCGGCGCACGCTGTGGGCCTTCAGCACCGCCTTCCAGCAAGGCGTCAGCGCGCAGGACTATGAAGTTCTGGCGATGGACAGCAACTCGCGCGAGCCGCTCGATGGGGCCGCCATCGAGGCGCTGCAGCCCGGGTTTCGCTACCAGTTCGTGCCCTCTGCGGACCCGACGCCCGTCGCGGCCATGAATGCCGGCATCGCGGCCGCGCGTGGCGAGCACGTGGCCTGCGTGATCGACGGCGCGCGCATTCCCTCGCCGGGGATGCTGCATTACCTGCTGAAGGCGCTGTCCGCCTTCGCGCCCGCCTACGTGATGACGCTGGGCATGCACCTCGGCCCCAAGCGCCAGAACCTGTCGATGCTCGAGGGCTACTGCCAGGAGGTCGAGGACGGGCTGCTCAAGCGCAGCGGCTGGCGCGAGGACGGTTACAAACTCTTTGCCATCAGCAGCCTGGCCGGCTCCTCGCGGGATGGTTTCCTGGGCAGCCTGGCCGAAAGCAACTGCTTCGCCGCCCCGCGCGGCCTGCTCGACGCGCTGGGCGGCTTCGACCCCGGCTTTCGCACCATCGGCGGCGGCTTCGTCAACCTCGACATCCACAACCGCCTGGTCATGCACCCCGAACTCACACCCGTGATGCTGCTCGGCGAGGCCACCTTCCACCAGTTCCATGGCGGGGTCTCGACCAACGTCCCGGCCGAGGAGCGGCCGATGCAGGACTTTCGCGACGAGTACCGGGAACTGCGCGGTGAGGAGCACCGGGTGATGTGGCGCGACCCCGTTTACCTGGGCCGCCTGCCTGCCGCCGCGCGACGCCTGATGGCGTTGCCCGCGGGAGGCTGAGATGGCGCAGACGCGACAGACTCTTCTGCTGGTCCTCGGCATGCACCGCAGCGGCACCTCGGCCCTGACCCGGGTGCTGAACCTGCTCGGCGCGCAGCTCCCCGCGCAATTGATGCCCCCGGTCGAAGGCAACAACGCGCTGGGCTTCTGGGAGCCGCAGAGCCTGTACCGGCTCAACGATGCCGTTCTGCAGGCGATGGGCAGCCGCTGGGATGACTGGCGCCCGCTCGATCCGACGGCCCTCCGGGAGCTGGCCGAGGGCGAGCTCGGCGCCCGGGCGCGCGAGCAGCTGCAGGCGGATTTCGGCGAGGCGCCGCTGGGCGTGCTCAAGGAGCCCCGGCTCAGCCGCCTGCTGCCCTTCTGGCAGCCGATTTTCGCCACGCTGGACATCGACCTGCGCGGCGTGCTGATCACCCGCAACCCGCTGGAGGTCGCCGCCTCGCTGCAGGCGCGCGACGGCTTCAGCGCGGCGCAGTCGCTGCTGCTGTGGTTGCGCTATGTGCTGGACGCCGAACACGACAGCCGCGAGCTGCCGCGCGTCTTGCTCCCCTATACCGCCCTGCTGGACGACTGGCAGTCGGCCGTCGCGCGCATCGGCAGCCGAACAGGGCTGCAGTGGCCGCGCACGGCGGAAGTGGCTGCGGCGGACATCGAGGCCTTCCTGCGCGCCGACGAGCGCCATCACCAGACGGAAGCGGAGAGCCTCACCCGGCAGGCGCTGACCCGCGGCTGGGTGCAGGACACGGACACGGCGCTGGCGCGGCTGTGCGCCGCCGAGGATCCGGCCGCGGCGGCCGACGCCCAGGCCGCCCTGGAGCGCATCGCCGGCGAGGTGGCCCGAGCCGCCGAGCTGTGGGTACCGCTGCTCGACGAGCGCCGGGCGCAGGCGGACGCGGAGCGCACGCAGGCGCGCAGCGAGGCGCAGCAGGCGCACGCGCGGCAGCAGGCCCTGGAACAGGATCTGGCGCGGGACCGCGCCCAGGTCCAGGCGCTGCAGGCGCGCGAGCGCCAGTTGCAGACGCAGCTCGACGCGGAGCAGGCCGCGCATGCGCAGAGCCGCCAGGAGCACGCGCAGGTGGCGGCGCAGCTGCAGCGTCGCGAGACGCAGCTGCGGCTCGCGCGGGCGCAGGCGGCGCGGCAGCTGCGCGCCGCTACGATCCCGAATGTCAACGGCGCACGCCCGGTGCGGCTGGGCCGCCATGCGGCGCATCTGCGCCAGGCGCGCAGGCTGCTGCGCGAGCGCCTGTTTGATGCCTCTTGGTACGCGACCGAATACAAGCTGCGGGGTCGCCCGCTGGCGTTGGCCCTGCACTGGCTGGCGCAGGGCTGGCGCCAAGGCCAGGCGCCGCATCCGGGCTTCGCGCTGGACTGGTACCTGCGGGCCTACCCCGACGTCGCCCAGGCCGGGGTGCAGCCGCTGTGGCACTACCTGGAGCATGGCGAGGCCGAGGGCCGGCAGCCCAGCCCCTATTTTCAGCCCGCCTGGTACCTCCACGCGCACCCCGATGTCGCCGCGGCAGGGCTCGGCGCCTGGGCCCACTACTGCGCCTACGGCGCGGCGGAGGGTCGGAGACCGAATCCCTATTTCGAGCCCGAGTTCTACCTCGCCGGCAGCGACGAGCTGGCTCCCGCGCAGGCCCTGGCGGACTACCGGCGCGTCGCACCGCTGGCCGCGAAGGCGCCGAGCCCGTGGTTCGATGCGGCCTGGTACCTGCAGCGCTACCCGGACGTCGAGGCCGGCGGCCTGGACCCGCTGTGGCATTACCTCTGCCACGGCGCGGCGGAGGGTCGCGCGCCCAACCCGGGCTTCGATGCGGGCTGGTATCGGGAGCGCTGCCCGGGGCTGGACCCCCAGGCCGACGCCTTCGCCCATTGGCTGACGCAGGGCGCCGCGGCCGGGCTGGCGCCGCACCCGCACTTCGACGCCCGCGCCTACGCGCAGCGGCAGCCGGAGCTGCCCACGGAGCCCACCGCCGCGCTGCGGCATTGGCTTAGCCGGCCGGCGGATCGCCGCCCGCCATTGGGCGCGGAGGCGGGCCCGCCGGCATTGGCCAGCGCAGCCGGCCGCAGGCCGCCGCGCCGGCCACGGGTTGATTCGGCACCTCCACAAGTGCCCAGCGCGGCGGAGCGCCAGGCCGCGCTGGCCGCGGTGAGCGGGGCCTCCGCGCCGCGCTTCTCGGTGGTGATGCCCACCTGGAACCGCGCGGAACCGGTGCTGGAGGCCATCGCCTCGGTCCAGGCGCAGAGCTACCCGCACTGGGAGCTGCTGCTTTGCGATGACGGCAGCGAAGACGACACGCTGGCGCGGGTCCGCGCGCGCTACCCCGAGCTAGTCCAGAGCGGGCAGCTGCGCCTGCTGGCGCTGCCACATGCCGGCGTCAGCGCCGCCCGCAACAGCGGGCTGGAGGCCGCCACAGGCGATTGCATCGCCTACCTGGACTCCGACAACCGCTGGCACCCCGACTACCTGCTGCATGTCGCCGCCGCCTACATCGAAGACCCGCTGCTGCAGACCTGTTATGCGGCGCTGCGGGTCGATGACCAGGCGCGCGGGCGGCGCTTCGAGCGCGGCCGCGACTTCGACTGGCAGGACCTGCGCGCGCAGAACTACATCGACCTGAACATCTTCAGCCACCGGCGTCGCGTGCATGCCCAGCTGGGCGGCTTCGACACCGGGCTGCGCCGGCTGGTCGACTGGGACCTGATCCTGCGCTACACGCGCCTCTACGAGCCGCGCTACCTGCCGCTGCTGCTCGCCGATTACCGCATCGCGCCGGCGCTGGAAAACATCACGCTGACCGAAGACCTGGGCCGCAACGAGGCCGCGGTGCGCCGCAAGTTTGCCCGGATCAGCGTTGAGGACCCCGCGGCGCTGCGCCTGGCCTATGTCATCTGGGATTGGCCCGCGCTGTCGCAAACCTTCGTGATGGAGGAGCTGCGCGAGCTGCTGCGGCGCGGCATCGACGTGCGGGTGTATTACAGCCAGCCCCCGGACCGGGCCGCGCAGGACCTGCCGGCCGTCGTGGCCACCCGCGTTGCCGACGCCGAGGACCTGGCCGCGCGGCTGCGGGCCGACGAGCGCACCTGGGTGCACGGGCACTTCGCCTACCCCGGCGGCACGTTGCTGCTGTGGCCGGCGGCCGAGGCCTGCGGGCTGCCCTTCAGCCTGATGCCGCACGCGGTCGACATCTTCCATCACGCCAACCGGCAGCGGAACCGCATCGCCGAGATCGCCGCCAGCCCCTATTGCGCCGGCATCCTGGTCCACGGCCCGCACCATCGCGACTTCCTGCAGTCCCAGGGCGTGCCGGCGGAGCGTTGCATCTACACGCCGCAAGCGGTGTCCCTCGCGCCCACGCCCCCCACGGCGGCGCGCAAGGATGGCGACGGCCCCCGGCGCATCCTCTGCGCGACGCGGCTGGTGGAGAAGAAGGGCGTGCAGCTGTTGCTGGAGGCCTTGGCCCAGTTGCCCGCCGAGGCCGCCGAACTGCAGATCGCCGGTTACGGGCCGCTGGAGGCGAAGCTGCGTGCGCGCAGCCACGAACTCGGCGTGGCCGAGCGCGTGCATTTCAGCGGTGGCTACGAGGGCGCGGCCGAGTTGCAGGCGCTGCTGGCGCAGGCCGATGTCTTCTGCCTGCCCTGTATCGAAGCCGAAAACGGGGATCGCGACGGCCTGCCGACGGTGCTGCTTGAAGCCATGGCGGCCGGCGTACCGGTGCTGACGACCGCGGTCTCCGCCATCCCCGACTACCTGAGCGACGGCATCCAGGCCTTTGTCAGCGCGGCGGAGCCGGCGGCGCTCGCCGCGGGCCTGCGCGACGTGCTCCAGTTGCCGGCGGCGCAGCGGCAGGCGATCAGCGCCCAGGGACAGGCCTGGTGCCAGCGCGAGTTCGGCAGCGCCCGGCCGGTCGACACCTTGCTCGACCTCGCGCTGGCGCCGCCGCTCGACATCTTCATGGTGACCTTCCACCGCGAGGGCTATGGGAACTGGGAGGCCACCGAGCGTGCGATCGACAGCGTCCGTGCGCATACGCAAACGCCCTTCCGGCTGACCATTGTCGATAACGCCAGCGATGCCGACTTCCTGGAGCGGCTGGAAGCGCACATCGCCGCTGATGACCGCATCCGCCTCCTGGCCCTGCCGGAGAACCGCTACTGCGGGCCGGCCTCGAACCTGGCGCTGGAGCGCGCGCGCTCGGAGTTCATCATTTATGTGTGCAGCAACGAGGGCCTGATCCTGCACGCGGGCTGGGAGCGCAAGCTGCTGCACCACATGCGCCGCGAGCCGGACATCGCGCTCGGCGGGCAACTGGTCGCCTCACCGGCCTGGCCGGATGGCCGCGCCTACAGCGAGCAGAGCTGGTTTGCGGATTTTCGCGCGCAGGACTTCGCCCGCGCCCACCCGGAGCGCGAGTTCCGGCATGTGCAGGGCGGTCTGTTCGTGCTGCGCCGCAGCGTTTACGAGGAGCACGGCGGCTTCAGCCCGCAGCGCCCGCAGGCGCTGATGGACGTCGAGTACAGCTACTACCTGGAGAGCCAGAGCCTGCGCCTGGGTGAGCTGCCGGGCCTGGCGGCTTTGTCCAACAAGACCCGGCCGGGCCTCGACAGCTTTGTGGACGAGGGCACGCTGGCCGCGCACCCGGTGTTCGAGGAGACGCTGCCCCTGCTCGCCCACTGCCAGGGTGACAACGCAGCCCGCTGCAACCTCTGCGGCTGGACGGGCGAGATCGCCCGCGCCGCCGATCGCATCAGCTTCGACTGCCCGGACTGCGGCAGCCGGCCCTTCGACCGGGCCGTGTACCGGCAGCTGGCCACCTCGGCGCTGCATCACCGCGGGCTGCGCCTGGACCCGCGGGGACTGGGCGCCCGCGCGCGGGCGGTGCTGGGCGAACGCATGTTTGCGCTGGTTGCGGACGGAGCCGCGGCCGATGTGCGGGCCGAGGCGCAGTTGCGCGGCGCGCCCTCGCGGGTGCTGGGCCTGCCCCCGCACCTGCTGCGGCCCGCCGCCGCCCCGGAGCCGGTCGCCGGCGCCGGGTCCGCGCCCCGGGGGGCGGAAGCGGGCGAGAACGCCGCATCGAATCCGGGCACACCGCAGCCGGACGCCGCCGCAGACACGGCAACGGCGGCGTCGGCCTGCAACATCTGTGGCCACCGCGAGTTCGGTCCCGGGCCGGGCGGGCGCCGCGCGGTCGGCGGCGAGGCCTGGCCGCGCTGCACGCGCTGCCAGTCGCTGGAGCGCCACCGCGCCTTCCGCCAGGCCTTCTTGGACATTGGTGAGGCCGAACTGGCGGGCCGCAATCCGGCGCTGCAGTTTTCCGCCGACCCGGCGGTGCCGCGAGAGTGGTTCGCGGGGCTGGAGGTGTCACAGTACGGCGGCGACAACTCGCTGGACCTGATGCAGATCGACCGCGCCGACGGCGCCTATCAGCTGGTGATCTGCAACCACGTGCTTGAGCACGTTCCGGACGACCGCAGCGCCTTGCAGGAACTCGGTCGCATCACCGCCGCCGAGGGCCTGGTCTTTCTGTCTTTCCCCGACCCCTTACGCCGCGAAACCACGGTGGATTGGGGCTATGCCGACGAGAGCCGCCACGGCCACTACCGGCATTACGGCCGGGATGTCTACGCGCTGCTCCGCGAGGCGCTGCCGGAGATGCATATCCTCAATGCGGTCGGCACGGACCCCGCGACCGGCTGTGCGGAGATGTATTTCCTGCTGACCCGGCAGGCGCAACGCGCCCGGCACTGGCTGCAAGCCCTGCCCTCGGCCCAGCGCATCCACGAGCCGGCCCTGAGCGAGGCCTGAGCAAGGCCTGAGCAAGGCCTGAGCCCGCGCAGTCGCAGCCCTCAGCGCCGCCGCCGCCGGGCGGCTCCCACCGCGGACTCCGCCGGCGTGCGCCGTGGCCGGCAGGTCCACGCCACCGCGCCGGCCGGGGTATGCAGGCGGCCGCGGAGCGTCGGCCCGCGGTAGAGCTGCGGCGTCACTTCCACATTGACCGCCAGATTCGCGCCCGCCGGCGCCGCTTCGACGTCGACCCGCAGCTGGGCCGCCGGCGCCGGGCTCGCCTCGTCGCAGCCGCCCGCGCCGCGCACCCAGGGCAGGCTCCGGGCCAGCGGTGGTGGCGGGGCGGGATCGAGCCGCAGGCGCACGGTCTGCGCCAGGGGCAGCCACCAGCGCGCCAGACGCGCCTGCGGGTCACTCAGAACGCGCACCTCCCGGCAGGCCACCAGGGGCACCCGCGCCGCCCGCAATGCGGCCTTCACCGCCGCAAATTGCGCCGCGCCCTCGAGCAGGAAGCCGGGCTGCGCGGGGCGCGGAAGCGCCATGACCCGGCCACGCACGCTGTCCGCATGCGCGGCCGCCGGTGCAACGCGAAAAATCGAGCGCCGCTTCTGCGCCTGCGACCAGTGCGGCCGCGACTTGTAGGCCAGCTGCGGCTCGACACGCGCATGCCGGCGCCAGCGGGACAGCGGGACCACGCGCACCCGCTCCGGCGGCGCCGCCCGCACCAGCGCATCCACCACACCGGGGCCGCTGACCTCCCAGATGTTCGGTGAGCGCCGCTGCAGGATGTTGTCGACGGTGCGCTCGAGGATCGCCCAGAGCAGGGGGCTGCCCGGCGGGGCCGCGAGCAGGCTGTTGGACACGCAGCCGTTGTGCTTGCGCACGGCCATCAGCTCGACGCCCGGCGCCTGCCGTACGCGCTGCAGCAAGGGCCCTAGCGGCGCGATGCAACGCTCATCGGCGTCGATGTACACCCCACCGTGTACGGCCAGCCAGGCGTAGCGAATCAGGTCCGCACGCAGGACCGGGTGGGCGCAGTCGTGCAGCGCCTGTGCCACCCGCGGTGCGTGCACCCGCCGGACAAAGGCCCTGGCGGCCGCATCGTTCAGGCACAGGTGCGCATGGCCCGGGTGGGCATGGCGCCAGCCGCGCATCAGCGCCGCCACGTCCGCCGGGATTGTGGCCGCATGCCAGAACTGCAGGATGCGGCGGGGCAGCGCCGCGCGGCTCATGGCCCGGTGCGCAGCAGCGCCGCCACGACGGGGTGCAGCGCTTCGCGCCAATGCGCTCGCGGCACGGCCACCGGCAGCGTGCAGTCGAGCACGCTGTAGGCCGGACGCCGGGCCGGCGTGGGGTACTCGGCCGTGCGGATCGGCCGCAGCGCGGCCCAGCGCTGCGCGGGCCGGGCCTCGCGCGCGTACTCGCGGATGGCGTGCGCGAAGTCGTACCAGCTGGCCACCCCGGCATCCGTCCAGTGCATGGTTTCGCCGCGCCCGGCGTCGCCGGCCAGCAGCGCGTAGATCGCCTGCGCCAGGCTGGCGGTGCTGGTCGGGCTGCCGATCTGGTCGCTGACGACGCCCAACTCCTCGCGCTCGCCCAGCAGGCGCAGCATCGTGCGCACAAAATTGTGGCCGCTGGGCCCATAGACCCAGGCCGTGCGCAGGATGGTGGCCGCGTCACCGGCCTGCGCCCGCACCGCCTGCTCGCCCTCCCATTTGCTTTGCCCGTACACGCCCAGCGGTGCAACCGGGTCTTGCGGCGCATAGGGCGTGGACTGGCGGCCATCGAAGACGAAATCCGTACTGATATGCACCAGCCGCACGCCGGCGTCGCGGCAAGCGCGGGCGAGATGGGCCGGCCCCGCGGCGTTGCAGCGGTAAGCCGCCTCGGGCTCGGACTCGGCCCGGTCGACGGCGGTGTAGGCGGCGGCGTTCACCACCGCCTGCGGCGCGTGGCGGGCCATGGCCGCCTGCACCGCCGCGGCGTCGCCGATGTCGCATTCCGCGCGCGGCAGCGCCTGTACGGCCCAGCCGGCGGGAACGGCCGCCAGCAGCGCCTGGCCCAGTTGCCCGCCGGCGCCGGTTAGAAGCAGCTTCATGCCGCGGCCTCGAAGACCTCGGCCTGTTCCAGCCGCGGCGCCACCGCGTCTTTGTCCGACAGCGTGGGCGCGCCATTGAGGGGCCATTCAATGCCGATGCCCGGGTCGTCCCAGCGCACGGCGCGCTCGGCGGCCCGGTCGTAGGGGGCGGACACCTTGTACAGGACTTCGGCCTGCTCCGAGGTCACCATGAAGCCGTGCGCGAAGCCCACCGGCACCCAGAGCTGGGTGCGGTTCTGCGCCGACAGCCAGGCGCCGGTCCAGCGGCCGAAGGTCGGCGAACCGCGACGCAGGTCGACGGCCACGTCAAAGATTTCTCCGGCCAGAACCCGGACCAGCTTGGCCTGGGCATTGGGCCCGACCTGATAATGCAGGCCGCGCAGCACGCCCCGCGCGGACAGCGACTGGTTGTCCTGCACCAGCGGGGCACCGTGCCCGGTGGCCTCGGCGAAGCGGCGGGCGTTGAAGGCTTCCATGAACCAGCCCCGCGCATCGCCATGCACGGTGGGCTGCAGTTTCAGCACGCCCTCCAGTTTGGTCGCTTCGACCTTCATGCGCCCTCCTCCTGGGCAATGCGCAGCAGGTAGTCGCCATAGCCGCTCTTGACCAGCGGCGCGGCCAGGTCGCGCAGCTGCGTAGCCGAGATGAAGCCGCTGCGGAAGGCCACCTCCTCGGGGCTGGCGATCTTCAGGCCCTGGCGTTTTTCCAGCGTGTGGATGAACAGGCCGGCGTCGAGCAGGGAGTCATGCGTACCGGTGTCCAGCCAGGCGGTGCCGCGGCCCAGGCGCTCCACCCGCAGCCGGCCGGACTCGAGATAGCGCCGGTTCAGGTCGGTGATCTCCAGCTCGCCGCGGCGGCTGGGGCGAATCGCCCGGGCGTGCTCGACGACGGCGGCGTCATAGAAATACAGCCCCGTGACCGCATAGCGGGACTTGGGCTCGGCCGGCTTTTCCTCGATGTCCAGCGCGCGGCCGTCGCGGTCGAAATGCACCACGCCATAGCGCTCGGGGTCGGTCACCGCATAGGCGAAGACCGTGGCCCCCTCTTCCTGGCGGGCGGCGCGGCGCAGGCCGGGCACCATGTCGTGGCCGAAGAAGATGTTGTCGCCCAGAATCAGCGCACAGGGCTCGCCGTCGATGAAGCGCTCGCCCAGCAAAAAGGCCTGGGCCAGCCCGTCCGGCGAGGGCTGCACGCAGTAGGAGAGTTGCAGCCCCCACTGCGCGCCGTCGCCCAGCAGGGCTTCGAAGCGCGGCGTGTCCTGCGGCGTCGAGATGATCAGGATTTCGCGGATCCCCGCCAGCATCAGCGTGGTCAGCGGGTAATAGATCATCGGCTTGTCGTAGACCGGCAGCAGCTGCTTGGAGACCGCCTGCGTGGCCGGGTACAGCCGCGTGCCGGAGCCGCCGGCGAGGATGATGCCCTTCATGCGGCGCCCTCCTGCGCCGGCGCGCCGGGCGAGGCCGGGGCCGCACGCAGCCCGAGGCGGCCGGTGGCCTGGCCACGCTGCTGCACGCGCGCGCACCACGCCCGCTGCTCCAGGTACCACTGCACGGTCTTGCGCAGGCCGCTGGTGAAGGACTCGGCCGGCGTCCAATCCAGTTCGCGGGCGATCTTGCCGGCGTCGATGGCATAGCGGGCGTCATGCCCGGGCCGGTCGGTCACAAATTGGATCTGCTCCGCGTAGGGCGCGGCGCCGGGCGCGAGCTCATCGAGCAGGGCGCAGATCGTGCGCACGACATCGATGTTGGTCCATTCGTTATGCCCGCCGATGTTGTAGGCGGCGCCGGGCGCACCGGCCTCCAGCACGCGCAGCAGCGCCCGCGCGTGGTCCTCGACATAGAGCCAGTCGCGCACGTTGAGCCCCTGGCCATAGACCGGGATCGGCTCGCCGGCCAGCGCCTTCAGGATCACCACCGGAATCAGCTTCTCCGGGAACTGCCAGGGCCCGTAGTTGTTGGAGCAGTTGCTCAGCAGCACCGGCAGCCCGTAGGTGTGGTGCCAGGCGCGCACCAGGTGGTCCGAACCCGCCTTCGAGGCCGAATAGGGCGAGTTGGGCGCGTAAGGGGTGTCTTCGCGGAACAGCCCGGTGGGACCGAGGCTGCCGTAGACCTCGTCGGTGCTGACGTGGTGGAAGCGAAAGCGCTCGCGCGCCGCACCGGACAGGCCCTCGTAATGTGTCAGCGCCGCCTGCAGCAGCGTAAAGGTGCCCAGCACATTGGTGCGCACGAAGTCGGCCGGGCCGTCGATCGAGCGATCCACATGGGATTCGGCGGCCAGGTGCATCACCGCATCCGGCGCGAACTCGGCAAAGACGCGCGCCATGGCGGCGGCATCGCAGATGTCGGCCTCGACAAAGCGATAACGCGGGCCCGCAGCCTGTGCCGCGGCCGCGCAGGCCTCCGGGCAGGCCGCATATGTCAGCGCATCGACATTGCAAATATCATGCGCGCTGTTGGCCAACACCTCCCGCACCACGGCGGAGCCGATGAACCCCGCGCCCCCGGTCACCAGAATTTTCATCCGTGCATTTTAGTGCACCGGCTGCGTCCCCGGACGGGGCGGACGCGCCGCGGCCGCCGCGCATTGGCGCCGTGCTGATCAGCTACAACCCCCCCGCGGACCTGCCGGCGCGGCTGCAAGGCTTGGCGCAGGCCGGGCTGGCGCGCCTGGTGGTGGTCGACAACGCCTCGGCGCAGCCGCCCCCGGCCGGCCCGGCCACCCTGCTGCGCAACGCGCGCAATGCCGGCATTGCCACCGCCAGCAATCAGGGCCTGCAGGCGCTGCGCGCGGCCGGCTGCAGCCACGCCCTGCTGCTGGATCAGGACAGCGACATCGATGCCGACTGCATCGCCCAGCTGCGCGCGGCGGCGGCGCAGGCGCCGGCCGATGCGCTGGGCGTGGTGCCGGGGCTGCGCCACCCGCTGCCCGAGATGCGCTGCCGCTGGCCGCAGGCCGTGGGCGGTGGGCCCCGGGCCTGGCGCTTTCGCTTCGTGCATGCGCAGGACCTGCGCGAGCTGACGCCGGTGCACGTGGCCATCAGTTCGGGGATGCTGCTTCGGCTGGACCGGATGCAGGCCCTGGGCGATTTCGACGACAGCCTGTACATCGACCTCGTCGATACCGACCTCTGCCTGCGCGCGCGGACGCGGGGCTGGCAGCTCTATGCCGTGCCCGGCGCCTGGATGCCCCATGCCATCGGCCGGCCCGCCCGGCGCGGCCCGCGCGGGCTGCCGATGTACCCCACCCACCACGGCGCGGCCCGCCATTACACGCTGGCACGCAATCGCATCCGCCTGTACCGCCGGCACGCCTGGCGCCACCCCTTTTGGGCGGCTTATGAAACGCTGGGCGGGCTGAAGCTGGCGGCGAAGGTACTGGCCTTCGAACCCGGCCGGCTGCGCAAGCTGGCGGCGATGCTGGCGGGAAGCTGGGCGGGGCTGCGCGGCCGTGGCGGCCCCGCGCCCGCCCGCTGGCAGCGTTAGGCGCCAGCGCCCGGGCTTCGCGGCGCACGGGGCTGCGCAAGCGGGCCCGCCTTCATTAAAGTGTCATCCGTACCAGGAGACACAAGGACGCCGTCATGGCCCGACTGCCGCGCACGCTGTTGCTGCTTGCCCCCGCCCTGCTGTTTGCCGCCTGCGGCGAGGGGGGCCGCCCGGCCACAGAAGGCGGCGGCCAGCCGCCGCTGCCCGTCGAGCCCGATGGCGGCATCGGCGATGGCGCCGACGCCCCGCTGAAGGCCGAGGTCATCCGCACCGAGTTCGGCATCCCGCACATCTTTGCCGATGACTTTCGCGGCTTTGGCTACGGCTATGGCTACGTGCACGCCGAAGATAACCTCTGCGTGCTGGCCGAGGACCTGATCACCATCCGCGGCGAGCGCAGCAAGTTCCTGGGCCGCGACGGCAGCTACACGATCGTGGCCAACGGCGCGACGGCCAGCAACGTCGAGTCGGACTTCTTCTGGAAGCATGTGGCGACGCCCGAGGCCATCGCCCCGATCGTCGCAGGCTCGGACCCCGAGGCCATCGCCGCCACCGAGGGCTTCGTGGCGGGCTACAACCGCTATGTGCGCGAGTTGCGCGCCGGCGAGCACCCGGGCCGGCATGCCGACTGCGCGGCCGCCGAGTACATCGGCCCCATCGAACCGATGGACATCTACCGCCGCTATTTCCGGCTGGTGGTGCTGGCCTCCTCCAGCGTCTTCGTCAACGAGATCGCGGGGGCCCAGCCGCCCGGCCCCGACAACCTGCCCTTGCCGGTCAACCCGGCGGACATCGCCGCGCTGCCGGCCGAGGAATTCCCGCTGGCCAACGGCCTGCCCATCGCCTCGAACATGTACGGCCTGGGGCCGGAGGCCACCGTCGACGGCTCCTCGATGCTCTTCGGCAACCCGCACTTCCCGTGGACGGGCACAGAGCGGCTGTACCTGGCGCACGGCATCCTGCCGGACACCAACATCATGGGCGTGGGCCTGTACGGCGTACCGGCGGCACTGATCGGCTTTACCGACCAGTTCGCCTGGAGTCACACGGTGTCCACCGCCTACCGCTTCACCTTTTATGAGCTCACGCTGAACCCGCTCGACCCCACGCAGTACATCTACGAGGGCGAGATCCGCGACATGGACGCGCGCGAGATCAGTGTGGAGATCCTTGAGGATGATGGCTCGGTCAGCACCGAAACCCGCACGCTGTACACCAGCCAGTTCGGGCCGATGCTGGAGCTGCAGGTCTCCGGCGTGCCGGTGCTGGAATGGAGCCCGGCCAAGGCCTACACGCTGCGCGATGCCAACGCCGAGAACAACCGCCTGATGAACCAGTTCTTCCGCTGGAACCGGGCCAAGTCGCTGCAGGAGTTCAAGGACCTGCACGCCAGCGTGCTGGGCGTGCCCTGGGTCAACACCGTCGCGGCAGGCCCCGGCCAGCCGGTGTACTACGGCGACGTGACCGTGGTGCCCAATGTGCCGGACAGCAAGGTCACCACCTGCTCGGCGCAGCCGCTGGCGGCCGCCTTTGGCCAGCTGGTGCCCGGGCTGCCGCTGCTGGATGGCTCGCGCGCCGCCTGCGAGTGGGACACCGACCCCGACGCGCCGGCGCCCGGCATCTTCGGCCCCGGCAACCTGCCCACGCTGGAGCGCGCCGACTGGGTGCACAACTGCAATGACAGCTACTGGCTGACCAACCCCGAGGAGCCGATCACCGGCTTCGCGGGCATCATTGGTGACGAGGAGGCCGAGCGCACGCTGCGCACGCGCCTGTGCATCCGCCAGGTGCAGCAGCGTCTGGATGGCAGCGACGGCCTGGAAGGCGACAAGTTCAGCTATGAGCAGCTCAAGGACATCGTGCTCAGCTCGCGGGTCTATTCGGCCGAGCTGGCGCTGGCCGACGTGCTCAGCGGCTATTGCGCGCTGCCGACCCTGCTGGGCAGCGCCGGGCCGGTGGATGCGACCGAGGCCTGCGCGGTGCTCACGAACTGGGACGGGCGCAACAACCTGGATTCGGCGGGCGGCCACATCTGGCGCGAATTCTGGCGCAACGTCGGCAACCTGCTGCCCGCCGGGCCCGTCAGCACCCAATGGCTGACGCCGTTTTCGACCAATGACCCGGTCAACACGCCCAGCGGCCTGAACCTGCTGGCGCCGAACATCGAGCAGGCCTTCGCCGACGCCATCACCACCGTCGCGAACTCGCCCTTCGGCTTTGACACGCCGATGGGGGAGATTCAACGCAGCGGCATCCATCTCGATGGCCCACGCATCCCGATCTTCGGTGGCGAAAGCTTTACCGGCAGCTTCACCATCGCCAACGCGCGCAGCATCACGCCGTCCGAAAGCTTTCCTGGCGTGCAGGGGGGCCTGAGCGACGAGGGCTACAACGTGACCTACGGCAACAGCTACATCCAGGCCGTGACCTGGGACCCGGTCACCGGCGAGCCGCGCGCCGAGGCCTTCGTCACCTACAGCCAGTCCACCGACCCGGCCTCGCCCTATTACCGCGACCTGACCGAGGCCTATGGGCGCAAGGAATGGGTGCGCCTGCGCTACCGCGAAGAGGACGTGCGCAACAGCCCCGTGCAGGTGCGTTACAACCTCGAGGAATAAGCCCGCATGCCCCGAAAGGGGGCAGGCGTTTGCGCAGCGCCCCGTGGCAGCGCAAAATGGCGTCGGTTGCTAATGGAGAGGGCGCCGCGATGCAAGGGGTGAAACACTTCCTCAGCGCGCTGCTACTGGGCCTGCTGAGCTGGCAGGCGAGTGCACAGGATGATGGCGTGTTGGGACGGGTGACGGCCGTGGACGGTGCCGGCACGCTCACGCGTGGCGCGAGCGCGTTTGCACTCGCCCCCCCTTCCGACTTGCGGCTCGGTGACGTCATCCGCAGCACGAGCGGCTCGATGCTTGAGCTCGCGCTGGTGGACGGAACCCGGCTGCGCCTCGTCGGTGCCAGCACCCTGGTGCTTGAGAGTTTCGAATGGAATCCGGCCACCGGCGCCGGCCACGCCGCGCTGCGGCTCGTTTCCGGGGCCATGGAGGTGCAGCTCGGGGCGATCGCCGACTCGGCGCCCAACCTGTTCATGGTCAACACGCCCTACGGCTTCGTGACCGGCAGCCAGTCCGCCTTTATCGTGATCGTCGAACCGGCCGTCAATGGGGCGGGGATGCTCGTCCATGACCTCGGCGCAGGCGGCGTCGTCATCGTGGGTTCGGGGGGCGACACCCGCGAACTGCGCGAGCGCCAGACCGTGCAGGTCAGCCAGCCCAACGGCCCGGTGATCGTGCTGATCGACCCGCCCCCCAGCGTGCTGCGGGTCGAGGCGTCACTGGGGATTGACCCCCAGGGTGACCCGACGGTCGACGGCGAGGTTCGCATCGAACAGCCCAGCCCCTCGCCACGGGTCACGCCGACGCCGCTGCCCAGCCCGTCGCCGACGACCAGCCCGACACCCGGGCCCAGTGCGTCGCCCACACCGACGCCACCGCCGCCGAGCCTGACGCCCACGCCGACGCTGGCCCCGAGCGCGACGCCTACGCCGACGGCGTCGGCAACACCGAGCCCGACGCCGACCGCGACGGTGACGCCGACGCCCACGCCGTCCTTGCCCCCGCCGACGCCGACGCCGACGCCGACGTCGGTGCCCAGCCCCTCCTGAGCCCGCAGCTGCCGAGAGTACGTATATGCCGATGAGCCTCTCCCAACCGGGCCTTCGCGCCCGGGGTCTGGCCACCGCCGTGCTGGCTGCGCTGGCGCCCTTGGGCGCGCAGGGCCAAGGCGCCAATGTCGTCGACGTGGAGCTGGACTCCTCGCTGCGCTACTTCGACAACTTCTATTTCGAGCGCAACGAGACCCAGCCCGTTGTCGGCGCCGTGCTCGCGCCGAGCGTGGCCTTGCGCCGCGACGCGCGCCGCTTCGTCTTCAATACGCGGGCCGCCATCGAGGCTGGTGCCTTCAGCTTCAGCAACGAAGACAACTACGTCGATAGCGACACCTCGGCCCGGCTGGCCCTGCTGATGCCCGGCGAGCAGGTGCTGCAGGTCGACGGGCGCTTTCGCACCGACCACGACCCCTTCGGCACGGTGCGCACGGAAGGCTCCGGCGTCGAGCCGGACCGATCCCTGGACGAGTGGCAGCAAACCCAGCTTGGCGCCAGCTATGTCATCGGCGAGCGCTTTGCCACGCGCATGGCCTTGCGGCTGGCCTATGACTACCTCGACCGGCGCTATACCACCAACGAGGACGTCACCCGCTTCCTGGACCGGCAGACGCATACGCCGTCGCTGACCGCGAGCCTGACGCTGTCGCCAAAAACGGCGCTGCTGCTCTACGTCAGCCAAAGCGACACCGACTACGACGAAACGGCCGCGGGCACGCCGGATCGTTCCGGTACCGCGCAGGTCTATGCAGCGGGCGTGGCCTGGGAGGCCACCGCGAAAACCAGCGGTGATTTGCGCGCAGGCACCACCGAGTGGACGCCTGAGGACGATGCGCAACCCGAGCGAGACAGCTTCTACTGGGAGGCCGGGCTGAACTGGAACCCCTCGCTGCGGACCCGTCTTCGCCTGGAGTCCGGGCGCAACTACCGCCCGACCTATCGCTTCAATTCTCAGTTCATCGACGAGCGCTCGACCACGCTGCGCTGGCGCCAATCCTGGACCGCCCGCTTCAATTCCAGCCTTTCCCTACAATTCACGGACAGGGACTTCGTGGGCTCCGGCAATCAGCAGGATGTCTTCGCACTGGCGCTGCGTGGAACGTGGCTGCTGGACCGGGGTCTGTCGGTGTACCTGAGCAACCGTTATGTCGAGCGCGAGGCCGTGCTCGATGCCGATGACTTCGAGCGCTATGCGGTCACCGTGGGCTTGTCCGCCAAGCTGAACTGAGTGCCGCGCGGCCGGGCCCTGCGGCCGCCGCGCTGACCCAAGAATTTCGACAATGCAACGATGTCTCCTCCTGCTGCTAGTGGCAGTCGCAGGCTGCGCCGGCAGCCCGCAAGCGCCTCCCCCGCCGCCCGCGCAGGCGCCGGTCATGACGCTGGATCTCTATCGGCTCGCGCCGGGCGACGTGCTGGCCATCAAGGTCTACCGTGAGGAGGACCTCTCCGGTCGCTATCGCATCGACCCCGACGGCACGCTGAACTTCCCGCTGCTCGGCCGGCTGGCTGTTGCCGGCCAGAGTGCCGACTGGACCGAGCGCATGCTGGAAAAGCGGCTCTCGCAGGGTTACCTGGTCGATCCCGACGTGCAGCTCTCCGTGGCCGAGTTCAAACCGGTCTATGTCGGCGGCGCGGTGTCGAAAACCGGCGAGTACCCCTACAAGCTCGGCCTGACCGTGCAGCAGGCCGTGACACTGGCGGGCGGGTTGAACCGCTTCGCGGCCGAGAAGTACTACATTCAGCGCTTCGGCGAGTCACCGGAGCAGCGCTTTCGTGCCACGGCTGATACGCCGCTGTACCCCGGTGACGTCCTCACCGTGGACGAGCGGATCTTTTGAGCACTTCACCGCCCACCGGCATGTACCAAGGTCACGACACCAACACGACCTTCGGCGTAGCCGATCTGGTGGACCTGCTGCGGCGCTACGTGCTGGCGCTGATCTGCCTGCCCATCGCCTGCGCGATTGCGGCCTATTACCTTTCGCTGGCCGAGGAGCCGATCTATCGGGCGACGGCCCTGCTGCAGTTGGATCCAGCCCCGATCAAACCGGTGCAGGAGATCGACGACGTCTACGACCCGGGCTACGGCACCAGCCAGTACTACAACACGCAGCAGTTGCTGCTGGAATCGCGCAAGCTGGCCGAGCGCCTGGTGGAAAGGCTGCAGCTGACCCAGGTGGACGAGTTCGCCGCCCCCGGGGAATCACGGCTGGGCGCACTGAAGGGGCTGTACTACGACCTGCCCTTCACGCCGGCGGAACCGCCGCCACGGGAGGAGAGCGCCGAGCAGGTTCGCGAGCGCGCGATCCGGCGCACGCAGGCGGCCATTGAGGCACGGCTGGTCATGAACACCAGCCTGTTCCGCGTCAGCTTCATGTCGCGTGACAAGCAACTTGCGGCCGATGCCGCCAATGCCCTGGCCGACCTCTATATCGAGGAGCTGCTGCAGGCGCGCCTGGATGTTTACCAGAAGGCAACGTCCTGGCTGACCGACAAGCTCAGCGAGGTGACCTCCACGTTGGACGCCTCCCAGGATCGCCTGCAGCAGTTTCGCGAGTCCGAAAACATCGTCAATGTCGGCGGCAGCCGCGGGCTGCTGGAGGAAGAGGTCCGCTCGCTGTCGGCCAAGCTGCGAGACGCCCGCCGCCGTACCAATGAGCTGCAAAACAGCAGCGCCGAAATCCGTCGCGCCGGCAACAACCCCGACTCGCTGGCGACCGTACGCGCGCTGCTCGTCGATCCGGTCGTCAACAAGGCGGCCAATGACTACCTGCAGGCCCTCGAGCAGGTGGCCACGCTGGAAAAACGCTATGGCTCGCGTCACCCGCAGATGGCCACGGCCCGGCAGCGATTGCAGAGCACCCGCGAGGCCTACTTGGGCCAACTTGAAATCAAGGCCTCGGCAGTCGATTCGGAATACCAGATCGCTGCCAGCAACCAGCGGGAACTCGAAGCCCAGCTGCGCCAGGCCGAGAGCCGCCTGAAGGCCGTCGACCGCAAGCAGTTCGAGCTGAACGTGCTGGAGCGGGATGTGGTCAGCAACCGCAACCTGTACGACCTGTTCCTGGCCCGCTTCAAGGAAACCGAAACCAGCACGGCCAACGTCGACGTCAACGCGCGGATCGCCGACCCGGCCATCCCGCCGGCCTCCAAGTACCTGCCGGACACCCGGCGGCGTGTCACCCTGGCGGTGCTCTTCGGGCTGTTTCTGGCCGGGGCGCTGATGATCCTGCGCGAAGCCCTGCGCACCCGCATCGAAACGGCGCAGGACCTGGAGCAACTCAGCGGTGCAGCGGTCATCGGCTTCGTGCCGCGCATGCGCCGCAAGATTTCGCGGCCGGCCGCGCTGGTCGCCCAGGACCCCAAGTCCGCCTTCGCCGATTGCCTGCGCGCCGTGCGCACCGCCGTGCTGCTCAGCGACCGGGACAAGAAGATCCGCGCGCTGGCGATTTGCTCACCCGAGTCCGGTGAAGGCAAGACCACGCTCTCCACCGGTCTCGCCGCGACCTTCGCGACGCGGGAGACCGTGGTGCTGGTCGATACCGACATGCGCCGCCCGCAGCTGGCGCGCATGCTGGGCCGCCGCCGCAGCGGCGACCCAGGCCTCAGTGAACACCTCGCCGGGCAAGCCGCGCTCGACGACGTGATTCAGAAGGACGAGATCAGCGGCGTGCATTACATCCCCGCGGGCGGGACGCCGGCGAACCCGGCCGTACTGCTGGATTCGCCGCACTTTGGCGAGTTCCTTGAGGAGCTGCGCACGCGCTACGAACGCATCCTGTTCGACACCCCGCCGATTGGCCCGACCAGCGATGCGCTGCATCTGGTTCCGCACATCGACGGCATTCTGGTCGTGGCCCGCGCCGAAAGCACCAGCAAGCATGCGCTGCTGGCGGCGCTCAAGCGCCTGCGGCAGATCCAGGCCCCGCTATTGGGCATGGTGCTCAACGGTGCCGTGGCGGAGCGCAAGGGCAACTACGGCTACTACGCCTACCGCTACTGATCGCGCGCGATGCCGCAGGCCCGCGCGCACATTCCGCTGCTGCTCCTGGGGGGAGTGCTGCTGTGGCTCGCGGCCCAGGGACTGCTGGCCATGTCGTTTGCCGACAGCGCGCTGCGCTGGCAAGCGCATGACGCCGACCTGGCGCGTGTGGCCGCATCGCAGGCGCAGCAATTGCGCCCCTGGTCCAGCGGCCAGGCCCAGCTGCTGGCCACCGCCCTGCCGCCTGAAGAGGGCCTGAGCGAGGGCGCGCGGGCCCTGGCCCTGGCGCCGGCCGACCCCTATAGCTGGGGCTGGTACGCCATGCGCCGCAGCTACGCGCAAGACCGCGGCGCTGGCCTGGAGCTGGCCGTGCGTCGGGCCTGGGAGCTGGCCCCCCACTCGCGGGAAATCGCCCACCAGCAGGCGCTGCTGGCCGCCTATCACTGGCCCGCCGCGGGCGCCTCCCTGCGCGCGGCGTGGCGCCCTTGGCTGGAACTCGCCCTGCGCGATCGCGACGCCCTGGCCCTGGCCGCGGCCCAGGCCCGCGTCGAATCCGGCTTGTGTCAGGCGCTGTCCGGCGAACACACGCTGCGGCGTTGGTGCGAGGTTGCGCCGGACTTCCGCGCGCGCTGTTCGCAGCCACAGGAGCGGCTGGGCCCGGAACTGGTCTACCGCTGCTTTGCCGCGGGCTTTCTTGGCTAGGCTCGCGAACCGCGTGGGCTTCGCGCTGCTGCTGCTGGCCATGCTGGGGCCGGCCTGGTTTCGCGGCGGCAACAGCCCGCTGGCACTGGCGCTGTTTCAACTGATCACCGCGCTGGGCTTCACCGCGCTGGCGCTGGGCCTGCGCCGGCGGATGCCGGCGGCCCTGCGCGTGGCCGTGGCCCTGTGGCTGGCCTGGTTGGCCTGGCTGCTGCTGCAATGCCTGCCGCTGTCCCCCGCCCTGCTGGCACGCTGGTCGCCGGCGGCGCTGGCGGACCATGCCGCCGCCGACTCGCTGGGCGCGCCGGCCTGGTATTCGCTGTCGGTGATGCCGGGCGCCAGCATCGAGGGCCTGGTGCGCAGCCTGTTCTACTTTGGCCTTTACCTGGGGCTGGCCCTGGCCCTGGACAGCCGTGCCCGGCTGCGGGCGCTGCTGCTGCTGGCCACAGCCACGATCGGCGGCCACGCAGTGGTCGCGGCGGCAAACAGCCTTGGCGGCCTGGCCCTGCCGGTGCCGGGCTGGAACGTCAGCGAGCAAGGCATCGCGAGCGGCGGCTTCATCAACCGCAACCACTTCGCCGCCTATCTGGTGCTGGGGGCCTGCCTGGCCATCGCCGCCATGCTGGGTCAGTCGCAATCGACGCCCGCCTGGGCCTCGCGCTCACGACGCCTGGGTGACTTCCTGGTCAGCCCCTACCTCTTGCTGCGGGTGCTGCTGCTGGCCATTGTCGTCGGCGTCGTGCTGAGCCGCTCGCGCATGGGCAACATCACGCTGGCGATCGCGCTGAGCGTCTACGCCACGGCCTGGGCCCTGAGCACGCGGCGCATCACCAGCCTGCTGCGCGCCGGGCTGTTCTTCGCTCTGATCGCGGCCGTCGACGTCGCCCTGATCAGCGAGCGCTACGGCCTGGAGCAGGTGCTCGAACGCATCGAAGAAACCGACCTGAATCGTGAGACCCGCCCCGAGGCGCTGCGCCTGGGCGTGGACATCTTTCACCAGTACCGCTGGACCGGAGCGGGTCTGGGCAGCTACGCCGCGTTGCAAGAGCGGCATAAGCCCGACAGCGACTTCCCCTACTACGACCATGCCCACAACGACTATGTCGAGTTCGGCATCGAGGTCGGCGGCATTGGCCTCGCCCTGCTCGGCCTGATGGTCGGCTACCACCTGCTGCTGGCGCTGCGCAGCCTGGGCGGCCGCGACCCGCTGCACCGCGCCTGCGCGGCCGCGGCCCTGGCCGGCGTCAGCGCCGCGGCGGTGCACGCGCTGACCGAGTTTAACCTGCAGATTCTGGGTTACGTCAGCGTGCTGCTGGGGCTGCTGGCGATGCTGCCGCGGCTGTCTGGCGGGACGCTGCAAGTTCGTCGCAGGCCGCCAGCATCCGTTGCGCCACCGCCTGCCAGCGAAAGTTCTGCCGATAGCGGGCGAAGCCGGCCGCGCCCAGCGCCCGCGCCTGCCGCGGCTGGCTGAGCAGCGCGTGGAGGGCGGCGGCCAGCGGCTCGGCCTGCCCCGGCGGAACCAGCTCTCCGCTGACCCCTTCGGCGATGATCTCCGGAACCGCACAGACCCGCGTGCCGACGCAGGGCAGCCCGCGCGCCATCGCTTCGCAATAGGCGATGCCAAAGGGTTCGTAGAGCGTGGGCAGCACGAAGACGTCGGCGCGGTCGTATTCCTCGCGCAGTGCGGCCAGGCCCTGCGGGTCATGTTTGGATATGTGCCCGCGCCAGCGCACGCCGGGCACGTCGGCCAGCGGCCGCGCCGGGCCGATGATGGTCAGCTCCGCCCGGGGCAGCCGCTGGCGCAGCATCCGGAAGGCCTCCAGCAGCACCTCGCCCCCCTTGCGCGGGAAATCGATGCCCACGAACAGCAGGCGCTGACGGGCCTCATCGCGCGACAGACACTGCGCGGTGTCCGGCATGTTGATGCCGGCATAGACGGGGCGCAGTTTTTCCCGCGGCACGGCGTAGTGCTCGACGAAGCGCTCGGCCAGCCACTCGCTCATCGTGAAAATGAGGTCCAGCCGGGCGTAGATGCGACGTTCGAATTCCAGCTTGCGACGCACCGCCGAGGCGCTGAGCGCCGTCCGCCCCCAGGGGCTGTGCAGCCGGGCCGCGAAATTGCCGTCGTGGTAAGAGGTGGCCAGCGGGGCCAGCCCGCTGAAGTCATACCAGGCGCCGACCTGCAGGCTGACACCCGCACGGCCGATGGCGGGGCCGGCGCGCCGCCGCCCGAGGCTGCGCATCCATGGCGCCGCGTACCAATCCGAGGCGTAGCGCGCCTTCCAGCGGTCCAGACTCGGGTGGAAACTCCAGGCCTTGCGCAGGCTTTCGGCCCAGGGCGGCAAGGCGGCCGAGACGGCGTCTTCCAGCCGCCCCTCGGCCTGCAGCGCGCGAAACAGATAGGCGCTGGACCCCGACCAGGTCGCGGCGTCGAAGGGGTCGGCATGGGCGAAGCCCAGCAGCGTCCCGGCGCTCACCGCGCCGCCTCCTGCTCGGGGCCGGCCGCCAGGTCGGCGTAGATCGCCGCCAGTTCCCGGGCCACGTCGGCCCACGCTCGCGTGCCGTGCAGTGGCCGCGGTGCCGCAGGCGCCGCCAGCAGATCCCGCAGGCAGTCGGCGACGGCCGCGGGGTCCTCCGCGCACATCCATTGCTCACGCGCGCCCGCTTCCGCCGCCACCGCGCCATGCAGGGTGATGGCGGGGCAGCCCGCGTTCGCGGCCTCCAGCACCGGCATGCCAAAACCCTCCTCGCGGGACAGGTAGAGCAGCGCCAGAGCCTCGTTGTACAGAGTATTCAGCCGCGCGGCGTCGACCCAGCCATGCACCTGATAGCGGCCGGGCAAGCGCTGCTGCAGCCGGCGCTGCTCGGCCGGACTGAGCGCACCGCCGCCGACGATGCCCAGGTGCGCCTGCGGCACGCGAGCCACGGCCTCGACGGCCAGGGCGAAGTTCTTGTATCCGCCGCGCTCGCCAACAAACAGGCACTGGCGCGGCGCCGCCGGCCGACCAGGCTGGGGGCGAAACTCGGCGGCCGCCGCATGCGGCAACACGACAGCCGGCGGTGCCGCCGGGTAGCGCGCCGCAACTCGCCGGCAGGTCTGCTCGGAAACGCACACCAGGCGGCTGGCCCGATGGATCGCGCGCTCGATCAGTGTCGTCAGCGCCGCGCGCCGCAACCCACGGCGGTAGCGCAGGTGCAGCAGATCATGCACGGTGGTCAGCACCGCGGGCCCGGGGTCCCGCGGCAGCCGGTAGTAGGTCGAGTGGAACACATCGGCGCCGTCCAGGTCGGCGCCGCAAGGGCGCCAACGCTCCCACTGCGGCCGGCCACCGAGCTCCTGAATCTCGACCGTCGGCGCGGCTCGCAGGTGCTCCAGGATGGTCTGCAGCGGCCGGTTCGCCTGATGCTGGGGATACAATAGGAGACGCAGGCGCAGCGGCGCCTCGGCCAGGTGGAACAGCTGCCGGACGACACTTTCCGAAATGCCCCCATGGCTTTGCAAGGAAAACACGATGCCGTCAATGACGACGGCCGGCACGGCCCGATCCTCGGGTCGCGGCGGGGGCTGAGCGTGGAGAGGGGCAGCGAGGTGGCTCAAGAACTGCAATCCGGCCGCGAGGGCAAACCGCGGCTGCTGTTGATAACGGCGGACAGCGGCCCCGGCGGCACGCTGCGCTGGGTGCGCACGATCTACCCACATTTATGCGCCAGCCATGATACTGCGCTGCTGCTGCGGGCGCCGCTGGGCGACGAGCCGCCGCCACTGGTGGCGGGGCGCCTGCCGGCCCTGGCGCCGCTGATCTCGGCACGCCAGGCCTTCGGCGTGCTGCCGGTGTTGCGCATGCTGCGCCAGCACCGCCCGGAGGTGATCCTGGCCAGCGGCTTCACGACGCTGCTGCCCTTCCTGCTGATCCGGCGGCTGCGTTTGCACCCGCACGTCCCGCTGTTGATGGTGCAGAGGGGCGTGCTGTCCGAATTCCCGCATGTGTCGCAGTGGCGGATGCGCCTGGCGATGCGGCTGGCGGCGGCCGCCCTGGACGACCGCGACCGACTCGCGGCGGTAGCGCCGAACGCGCGGGACTACCTGCGAGACTCGCCCTTCGGCCGCTATCCCATCGAGCTGATCCCCAACGGCATCGACTTGCCAGCCAGCCTGCCGGAGCGCACGGCAGGCTCGGGCAAGGCGCCGCTGCGGGTCGCGGTAATCGGCCGTCTGACGATCGAGAAGGGGGCCGACCGCCTGCCGGATCTGGTCCGGGCCGCGCCCCAGCTGCAGTTCCACCTGGCCGGCGACGGCGACCTGGCGGCCGGTCTGCGCGCCGAATTGGCCGAGGAAATCGCCGCGGGCCGGGTCGTCTTTCACGGTTGGCTGGACGAACCCATGGGCCTGCTGGCGGGGTGCGACCTGCTGCTGCTGCCCTCCCGCACCGAGGCCTGCCCGCATGTGGTGCTGGAGGCCTTCGCGCTGCGCATACCCGTGTGGTCCATGGCCGTGGGCGGCGTGCCCTACCTGCTGGAGGAGGGCGACGCGGGGCGGCTGTTTACGTCCGTCATGCAGATGCAGCAGGCTCTGCAGGGCGTGGATGCGGCGACGCTTGCGGCCGAGGCGCCCGCTGTGGCGTACGCTGCCACCCTGTTGCAGCAACGCTACACCGAAGCCGCCATGGTTCAACGCTACGAGGCGCAGCTGGATGCTCTTCGCCACGCCGCCCACCGATAACCCACCCCGTAGGGATAACAGCCTTGGCCGCCTGCTGGTCGCGGCGGCCGGCCTGTATTTCTTCGTCGCCCCGTGGAGCGAGCTGTTCGTGGTCGGCGGAATGCGCTCCTCACGCCTGCTGGGCATGCTGGTGCTGCTGATGGCCGGCCTCGCCCTGCTGCTGCGACGCACGGTCGTTTTGGCGCAGTTTCACCGGCGGCTGCTGCTGTTTTATGCCTGGGCCTTCTGGACCACGGCCTGGGCCATCAACCCCGGGCTGGCCGCCTTCGGCTTCTGGATCATGCTCAAGGGCCTGTTGCTGCTGCTGGCCGTCTGGCAAATCTCGCACCAGCCCCGCGACTACGACCGCTACCTGGACCTGTTCGTCGCCGGCTTCATCGTGTCGCTGCTGCTGACCCTCCCGGGCCCGGTCGCCGAGATCTTTAACCGAGCCACGCCGGGCGCGATGCGCTTTTCGGGCAGCCTGGCGAACCCCAACGTCTACGCGCAGATGATCGCGATCACGCTGCCGCTGTCGATTGTGCGCCTGCGCAGCAGCACGGACCCGCGAGTGCGACTTTGCCACGGGCTGTTCCTGGCGCTGGGCATCGTCGCGGTCCTGGGCTCGGGTTCCCGGGGCGGCCTGGTCTGCATGGTCTTCGCGCTGGGCGCGATGTTCCTGCTGGAACGCGATAACCGGCTGCGGGGCTTCGTGCTGGCGGGCGTGGTCGCGGTGGGCCTGCTCGCGGCCTCGGGGCTGCTGCCGATTTCGACCGCCGCCCTGGAGCGGCTTGGCACGCTGGGCCAGGAGCTGACCGAGGGCACCTGGAGCAGCCGCAAACCGATCTGGGAAGGTGGCCTGCAGGTCCTTCTGGACAACCCGCTGCTCGGCGTGGGCTTATCCAATTTCAACCTCGCGCTGGCGCCGCTGTTTGGCGAGGCCAAGGCGGCCCACAACACCTATCTGGACATCGCGACCGAGACGGGGCTGATAGGGCTGACGCTGTTCCTGCTGGCCTTCGCCGCCCTGTACCGCCGGGTCACGCTGCTCGCGCATCTGGGCAACCCGGGCGCGCGCATCGCCTTCTTCACGCTGTGCATCAGCGCGCTGGGCACCGGCCACGGACATTCGCAGCTGACCTATTGCCTGCTGGCTCTGATGTTCGGCCTGGGCTGGGTCCCGCGTGCCGCGGCCGCCAGCGCGTACCCCGCCGCGGCAGAGGATGGCAGCGCGCCAGAGCCCGCAGGGCCCGCCGATTCCGCGGAGCCCGCCGGCGTGCGAGCGTTGCATTCGCGCCACCATGCCTGAACCCAACACCTTCATCGTCGGGGCCCCGAAATGCGGCACCACCAGCCTGGCGCGCTGGCTGGCCGAGCACCCGCAGGCCTACGTGTCGCCCCTCAAGGAGCCGCACTACTTCAACACCGACCACGCCTTCCGCAACGTGCACAGCGAAGCGGACTACCAGGCCCTGTTCGCGCAGGCCGGCAGCGCGCGCGTGATTGCCGAGGCCTCGACCTGGTATCTGCATTCCGAGCAGGCCGTGCCGACGATACTGCGCCGCTGGCCGCGGGCGCGATTCATTGTCTGCCTGCGCGACCCGGCCGAGATGGCGGCCTCGCTGCATGCGCACTTTCTGCTCAGCGGCCGGGAACACATCGCCGACTTCCTGCAGGCCTGGCAGGCCGCGCCGGCCCGCGCCCAGGGCCGGCAGCTCGGCCCCTGGGTCAGCGAGCCGGCCTACCTGCGCTACCCCGACTCCTGCCGCATCGGCAGCCAGCTCGCCCGCCTGCAGCAGCAGGTGCCGGCCTCGCAGCTGCACCTGGTCGTGCTCGACGATGTGCGTCGCGACCCGCGCGGCCAATGGCAGCAGCTGCAGCACTTCCTGGGCCTGGACGACGACGGCCGCAGCGACTTCCCGACTCACAACGCCGGCCAGCGGCTGCGCTCCGTGGCCCTGCATCGCACGCTGCTGCGGCTACGCGGGCTGCGGGCGGCGCTCGGCCTGCAGCGCTGGGGTCGCGGGTTGGCCAAGCGCTTCAACCGCGCGCCGCGCGCAGCCAGCGCGCCGCGCATCCCTGCCGAGGTGCGCGAGCATTTCGCGCCCGAGGTGAGCCTGCTGTTCGCGGCACTGGGCCGGCGCTACTCGGAGTGGGAATGAGCGGCGTGCGCGCGATTCTCATCGTGGCCAGCCACCGGCGTTGCCGGCGCACGCGCTTCCTAATGGCGGCGACCCCGCGCGGATGAAGCAGGTTCTGATCATCGCGCGCCTGGCGCCGCCCTATTACAGCGGCGCCGGCCAGTCGCTGCTGCTGACCGCGCGCGCACTCAGCAGCGCAGGGGTGCCGTGCACGTTGTTGTCGACTCGGCGCCGGGGCGATGCGGTTCCCGCGCGCGAGGACATCGACGGTGTCCGCATCCGCCGCTACACCGTCCGCTGGCGCCGCCACCCGGCGCCGCTCTTTCACCTGCAATGCGCCTGGTGGTTGCTGTGGCACGGCCGGGGTGTGAGCGTGATCCAGTTCGCCAACATGCCGCTGCGCTGGCGGCCGCTGCGCTGGATCGCCGCCCTGTATCGCATCCCCGTCAGCCTGCGCATGACGGCCGTGGGGCTGGATGACCTGGCCTCCCTGCAGGCGAAGCTGGGCCCCGCACGACTGCGCAGCTTCGCCACGGTGCGCGGCTACCTGCTGATCAGCGAGGAATTCGCGCGCCTGTCCCGGCCCTATGTGCGGCCCACGACACAGATGCGCGTCCTGCCCAAGCTGATGGACTGCGAACACTACTCGCCACTGCCCGAAACAGAGCGGCGCCAGCTCCGCGCCGAATTGGGGCTGGACAATCACCAGCCGGTACTGTTGTTCACCGGCGTGCTCAACGCGCGCAAGCGGCCGGACCTGCTGATCCGCGCCCTGCCGGCCGTGCGCCGTGCCCACCCCAATGTCCGACTGCTGCTGGTGGGCCCCGGCGCCAAGTGGGATGGCGCCACCGGCGATCACAATCGGGACTACCCGCAGCGGCTGCGCGCCCTGGCGCAGGAGCTGGCTCTGGGTTCGGCTTGCGAGTTTGTGGGCGAAGTGCGTGATGTCGAACGCTACTACCGCGCCGCGGACCTGATGGTGCTGCCCTCGCGCCAGGAAGGGGTGCCCTCCGCGCTGCTGGAGGCGATGGCCTGCGCATTGCCCGTGCTGCTGACAGCGGCCAGCTGGATCAGCGGCGAGCTGGTGCGCGACGGACAGACGGCGCTGCTTGCGCCCGAGGATGCCGATGCCGAGGTCCTCGCCCAGGCGATCATCACGGCACTGGACAACCCGGAGCAGACCCGCGCCATCGGCGCGGCGGCCCGCACCCTGGTGGTGGAGAAGCACAGCGCCGGCGCCGTAATCCCCCAGCTGCAGGACTATTTCGCCAGGCTGCGTCGCCCGCAGGCCTGAGGGGGTGCGCCGGGCGCAACACTCGGCGCGAATCACGCCCCGCACACAGCTGCAAACCCCTGTCCACGGGGGCGATTTGCGTGCCTCCGACGCCTCGCTTAGACTCGAAACACAACTATAGATTGCCGTCAAGGCGAGATTACGACCCTGTCGAACTCGGCCTGCGGGTACTGGAGAATCTGGGATTGGCGTGGCATGGATGCCGCGTACGCGCTGTGGCCTTGCCGCCGCGCGGGCTTCCCTACGTGCAGCTGTCTGGTTTGACGACCGACTAATTCGGCGCGCATGCGCCGTGTGCTGCCTGGGAGTTCCTGACCAATGTTAACGCCGCTTCGCGTTTGCCTGCTGGCCATGCTGGCCGTTTTTTGTTTGCCCCTGCACGCTCAGAGCGATGCCGGTTCCATTCAGTTCGTTCCCGGCACGCTCCGGGCCAGCGAAGGGGATGCTTCGGTCACCCTGCAAGTCGAGCGGGTGGGCGGCGCCAGCGGCGTCGCCGCGATCCGGCTTGGCGTCAGTGGCGGCACGGCCACGCAGGGCCAGGACTACCCGGCGCAGGCCGAGGTCCTGAGCTGGGATGACGGCGAGGCCGGCATCAAGCAGGTGGCCTTCGCGCTGACCGACGATGACAGCAGCGAAGGGCGCGAGACCATCTTCCTGCGGCTCTACAACCCCGTCGGCGCTGGCTTTGGCAAGTACCGCGACCTGAAGATTCTGCTCGACGACAACGACAGCGGCGCAGGCGTGCTGCAGTTCGTCGAGCGCTCCACCCGCTTCGCGGAAGGCACCCGCGGCACCCGCATCGCCGTGGAGCGCGTCAGCGGTTCGACGGGCGAGGCCAGCGTGCGCTGGGCCCCGACCGGGGGCAGTGCGACCGCCCGTGTGGACTTCCCGCAGCAGGGTGGCCTGCTGAACTGGGCCAACGGCGAGACCGGGGTCAAAATCATCGAGCTGGCCGTCACCGATGACTACGAGACCGAAGGCCGCGAGAACATCCGTCTGGGCCTGTTCAACCCCGTCAATGCCGGGCTCGGCAGCCGCCGCAGCCATAACGCGGTGATCCTCGACGACGATGCCGATTACTCGCTCGACCTGGGCGCCGGCAACTGCGCGCTGGCCCCGGGCCGGCACGTCATTGAGCAATGGACGGACCAGGTCGGCACGACGGCGCTGGGTGCCGGCACGCCGGCCCCGGCCACGCATACCTTGCAGCTGCCCAGCGGCTGCGACATTGCCGAGATGGAAGTGGCCATCCAGTGGGACGGCGTCAGCGACGACCTGGACATGCGCCTGGACCAGCCCGGCGGCGCCAGCAGCGTGGCCGAGAGCGGCAACACCGGTGGCCGCGGCGTCGAACGCATCCGCCTGCTCGACCCGGCCAGCGGCGACTACGCCGTCGAGGCCTATGGTTACGTCAGCCGTAACACGACCTTCCGCGGCACCGTGACCGTGGACATCGGCCCGCCGAGCGCCTGCGAGGTGAGCTTCCATGACCTGCCGGTCGGCGCCGGCGTCGCCAGCGTCGACCCGACGCTGGATTGGGACCTGCCCGGCGATGTTGTGCTCAGCTTCGCCTCGGCCACCGGCCGCGATGCGGCGCTGGAGCGCCTGCTGCAGCCGCTGGGCCCGCTGAGCGCCGCCGAACGGCAGCGTGCCTTCGCCTACCGCGAGCTGCATGCGCTGCGCGTGCACGCCGAAGTGCTGACGCCGGCCTGGATCGAGTCGCTGCGCAGCACGCTCGACGGGCTGCCGCTGATTTCCTTCTGGGCGCCGCCAGCCGACGTGCCGCTGCTGAACAGCTCGGTGCCGCTGATCGGCGTTGACGACGCCCGCGCCCACTTCGCCACCCCCGAGCTGGGGCTGCAAGGCGCCGGCGTGGGTGTCGCGATCATCGATACCGGCGTCGACAAGACGCAGGGCGACCTGGCCGGCGTGGTGCACAACGTGCGCATGCTGCAGACGCAGGCCGTCGAGGCGATCAACACCGAAACCAACGAAGGCCACGGCACGCATATCGCCGGCACCATCGTCGGCGACGGCAGCGCCTCCGGCGGCCAGTACCGTGGCGTGGCACCGGCCTCCGATGTGGTCGGCATCGCGGTCGACGTGGGCGCGCCCTATCTGTTCTCGCTGGAGGGCATCGACTATGTGCTGACCCAGCGCGAGCGCTTCAACATCCGCGTCAGCAACCACTCCTACGGCCCCGGCCTGGGTTCGGGCTTCCGCTTCGACCCGACCAGCGCCAGCTCGCTTGCCATCAAGCAGCTCTACGACGCCGGCGTGATCCCGGTGTTCGCGGCGGGCAACCTGGGCCCGGCCAACGACACCATCGGCCCCGATGCGCAGCACCCCTGCGTGATCTCCGTGGCCAATGGCGACCGCAACTACGAGTTGGCCGACAGCTCCTCGCGCGGTACGCCGGATAACACCACGGCGCCGGGCCCGGACATCACCGCGCCGGGCACGCGCATCACCGCCTCGCGCGCGTTGAACGGCGCGACCTCGACGCCGCTGGCCAACACCTCGAACCCGCGCTACGCCACGATTTCCGGCACATCGATGGCCGCCCCGCACGTGGTCGGCGTCATCGCGCTGATGCTGGAAGCCAACCCGGCGCTGGACTTCGAGGGCGTCTACGACATCCTGCAGAGCACGGCGCGGGCGATGCCCGGCTACCAGCCGCACGAGGTGGGCGCCGGCTATGTCGATGCCCTGGGCGCCGTGGCCGCGGCCCTGCAGCGCAACAAGCCGCAGGATGGCTATGACGTCGACGTCGGCGGCGGCGCGACGCGGGTCTATGAGCGCAGCGCCACGGCCGGGACCTACCTCGGTGTGCTCTGCACCGGCTGCCCCGCCGAAGGCGGCACCATCGTGCCGCACGCCTTCGACTTCGTGCTGCCGGCCAGCCTCAATGACGTCGAGCAGTTGCGCTTCGTCGTGCGCTGGCAATCGGCAGTGGATCAGCTGGGTCTGGACGTTTATGGCCCGGACAACGACAGCGCGCTGCGCGGCTCCTCCTACACGCTGGCCAGCGGCATGCAGGAAGTGGTGCTGACCCCGCAGGCGCCGGCCAATGCTGTGGCCACCGGCCGCTACCGGATTGAGGTCTCCGAGACGCTGCTCAACCTTGGCGCCGCCTTCACCGTGGAGGTCGACGTTGTCCGCGCCGACGCGGCGCCGACGCGCACGCTGCGCTCTACGGAGTTTCAGCGAGCTTCGCAGCAACCGGCGCAATGCGCCGACGGCGTCGACAACGACGGTGACGGCCTGACCGACCTGGCGGACCCGGGCTGCTCGTCGTCGATCGACGATGACGAAACCGACCCGCCGCCGCCCTCGGCCTGCAGTAACGGCCTGGACGACGATGGCGACGGCTGGACCGACATGCAGGACGCGGGCTGCTCCGCCAGCGCCGACAACGACGAGACCGACGCCGGCACCACGCAGTGCTCGAACGGCCTCGACGACGACGGCGATGGTGCCATCGATGCGGCCGACAGCGGCTGTGCCGACGGGCGCGACACCTCCGAGGGTGGTGCCCCGCCGCCGAGCTGCACGCTGCCCGCGGGCGAGCAGGTGCTGCACAGCTTCAGCGGCATGGTGGGCACGGCCGCACTGTACGCGGCACCGCTGGGTGGCAACACGGTGACCGAGAACGTGCAGGTGGCCCTGCCGGCCGGCTGCACCGCGACCGCGGTCACCGTCGAGATTCGCTGGGACCTGGTGGCCGAGGATCTGGACTTGGAAGTCGACGCCCATGGCCGCACCGAGACCGCGGCGCGTACGCAGCTTGCCGCCGGCGAAGCCGCCGAACGCGTCAGCTTCGCCGCGCCCGAGATCAACGGCGACTACGTGATCCGCACCCAGGGCTTCGTCAGCGCCGACACGCCTTTCGAAGGTGAGGTCCGCGTCACGATCGCCGCGGGCGGCACGCCGCCGAACAATGCCGCGCGGGTCATCGTGTCGGTGCTCGACACCGGCACCCTGCCCTACCACGACTACTTCCATGCCGGCAGCCCGATCTATGCCAATGCCGCGCCGTCGGCGGTCACACCGGCCGTGCTGGCCGAACTGGGCATCGGGCCCTCGCACCAGATCGAGCTGACCCGCACCGGCAACTTCGCCGCCGACTACGCCGCCGACGCGGCGATCTGGGCGAATATCCAGCCTGGCGAGTTGTACTGGTTCAAGGGCACCAACCTGATCGCCGTGTCCTACGACAGCGCACCGGGCCGTCGCCCGATCCTCCCGGATCCGGGCGACACCTCCGGCGAGCACGGCGTGGGCACGGCCGCCGCGGTATTGCAGGCCAACCCGGAAGCCATCGTGCTCTTCGTCGAGTTCGGCGCGTCGATCGGCGATGCGCAAGCCGAAAGCCTGGGCTTTTTGCACCCGTCCGTGGATATCGTGTCGACCAGCTACGGCTTCCAGGACCCCGTCCTGGGCACCGGCCTGCCGCTTCCGTTCACCGGCCCGGCCGCCGAGGCGGTGATCGACCAGGGCAAGGTGCACTTCTCCTCGGCCGCCAACTCCGCCGACCCCTTCACGCCCGAAGCGGGCGGCGCGGGACCCTGGTGGACCGTAGCCATCGCGGGCATCGAGGAAGGCAGCTCGGAGGGCCGCACCACGGTGTCCGGCTACTTCATCGACTTCGTGTCCGATTTCACGCAGCAGCTGCCCTATTGCTTCGAGTGTGAGTCCGGCCTGGACGATCGCGTGAGCGGCACCAGCTTCGCCACGCCGCGTTCGGCCGGCGTGGCCTCGAAGGTCCTGCTCGAGGCCCGGCGCTCGCTCGGCCACGTCGGCGGCATCCGCAACGTGGGTGGGCAACCGGTGCTGGCCGCCGGGCTGGGCCAAAGCATCACCACCTGGCAGTTGCGCCGTGCGCTGGAAGTTGGCGCCTATGTCGACCGCCTCGAGGACTACAACCCCGTCACCGCGGTCTTCGACCTGGGCGCGCAGCCGCCGATTGACGCTGCGCCCTGGGCGACCCTGGGCTGGGGCAACCTGTCGGCACTGCCGGACAAGGCCGTGGTCGCGGAAACGCTGGCCCAGCTCGGCTTCGGTAGCGGCAGCCGCACCAAGGCTGCCGAGTTTTGCGATTTCCAGACGGCCAATATCCGCCGTCGCAAGACCTACTGGGATGCCCCGGGCCCGGGCTGGTTCTTCAACAGCTACGACACGCCGGCCGACGATCCCTTCCTCTATTGCGGCAGCGTGATCCCCTAGCCTGAGCGAAGGAAGGCTGGCGAGATCCGGAGCGGTTTCGCCAGCCTTTTCAGGCTCTTAGCATGGCATGTGACGCCCATCACAGCCGAAGTCTGGCAAACAGAGCAAATATTGCTCTACGGGTTGACCCGTAGAAATACGTGCCTAGGCTACGGCTGTGTAGGAGTTTTCCTACGTGGGGATAAGAAAACTTGAGGGACCACATGAAACAGTTCTGGGCCGCTGCGGCCCTAATTGCAGCAAGCGTGCCGGCCACGGCGCAGCTTGGCGACACGCCCGTGAACGGCTACTTCCAGAGTTACGGCACCGCATGGACGCTTCCGCCGACGATTCTGGAAACCCGGCTCGCGCGTGGCGAAGCCATGCAGTTCGCCGCCGGCGCGGGCAACAGCGCCATGTCGGCGGTGTTCTTCCCGAGCGGCAACATGCAGATCCGCGACCTGAATCGCATGCAGTTCGACATGCTGATGGCCGAGGGCGGCACCTGCACCGGTGGCGGCCTGCGTATGACCGTCGTCGTCGAGCGCCCGGGTGAGCCGGCCGCCTCACCGGCGGAAGAGACGCAGATTCGCGTGCACCTGAACTCGCCCACCCAATGCCCGAGCCAGGGCTGGGAGACGATGGACTTCCTGAAGGGCAATGCCACCTACTGGCAAGCCAGCGCCGTCGGCGGGGGTAACAACCTGACGAAAGTCCAGGCGCATGCCGCCGTGCGCAGCGCCCTGGGCCGCAACTATCGCATCAGCCGCGTGCGCATCAATTTTGATGGCTACACCGGCGCCGGCGCCTGGTTTGATGACTTCTACGTCAACGACAGCGTGATGCGCGAGCGGGTGCAGGATTACAACCCGGCATCGCAACAACCGGTTGTTCCGGCATTTGCCGTCGAGTCGCTGCTGCCGCAGGGCGGCTTCTACGAGACGCTGAACCTCGCCTGGGGCGCGGGCCCTGGCGGCTTTGGCCGCATGCTGCAGCACGGCGAGGCGCTGCACTACTCGCCGGACACCCGCTGGATGCCCGAAGCCGAGTACATGTCCACCAGCTTCTTCCCGACGCCGGACATGCAGTTCAGCGATATCGAAGAGCTGTCGGTTGACGTGAACTATTCCGGCAAGTCCTGCGCCCGACTGGGCCTGTCGGGTGCGCCGCTGCTAACGATCCTGGCGGAGGGTGAGACCGCTGGCGACTACATCTACGTGTCCGGCACCCTGGACACGCCGAGCTGCAAGAAGGACCAGTGGGTCAAGCGCGACTACATGGCCGGCAAAACCACCTGGTCCTCCGCCGCGCTGGGTATTGCCGGTTCCGCATCGCTGGACGATGTGCATCAGGCTTTGCTGGCTACGCCGGGCTTCGCGGACTACACGATCTTCGTCGTGCGCATGAACGAGTTCGACGATGCCGATTTCTGGCTGGATAACCAGAATATCAACGGTGTCATGCTCGGCGAGCGCCTGCAGGACTGGACGCTGGAATACAGCCACCACCTGCCCTAGGCCACGGCCAAAACAAGAGTTCCACGGCCACCTTCGGGTGGCCGTTTTTTTTAGTCTTGCAGGACGGTCGGCAGGCGTGCGGCCAGCCACGCGCCGTAGCTTGCCCTGCCAGAGGCGCTCAGGTGATGCGCATCATTGAAGTCGGCGGCGCCCAGCGGCAGGGCGCGGGCGTCGAGCAGCGTGACGCCCAGCGCATCGAGCTCCGTGACCAAGGCACGCGGCAGCACGTAGCCGGCGCGGGTCGGCATGGCGACGACCAGAGGCTGCGCACCGTCGGCGCGAGTACGTGCCGCCAGCGCTTGCAGCCGTTCCCGCGCCAGGGGGGCGAGCCGGCCATCCCCCGCCGCGTCCGCGGGCGCTGTCGGACCGGGTGCCCGCACATACAGGCGCTCGGCCAGCGCCGGGAAGGCGGGAATCAGCGCATGCAGCAGGCGCCGCCGCAGCCGGTAGCGATGGGCGAACAGCCGCAGCCGGTCGGCCAGCGCGAATTCGACCACGGCCGAGACCGAGCGCAGCTCGGCACCGACCAGCCAGCGCAGGTCCGCCAGGCTCGCGTAGTCCGCGCCGAGCAGCGTCGGGTCGGCGGGCGACACGTCCACCAAATGCCGGTCGGCATAGCCGACGACGACCCAGCGCGGCGTGCGTCCCGCCTCTTGCGCCAACGCGGCATACATGGCCCGCCACTCGGCCAGCGTCGTGTCATTGCGGTGGGCGACTTCCACATCGACCACCCGCCCCTGGGCCGCCAGGCCTGCGGCCACCTGGGCGGCGTCCACCCCCGCGCGGGTCAGCGAATTGCCCAGAAACAGCAGCAGCGGCGGCCCCTGTTCCGGCAGCGCGGCCAGGCGCGCGCGCAACTCGGCGCGCTGGGCCACGTCGGCCGACAAGCGCGCCTCGTAGTGGCGCAGTCCGAGCTCGGCCAGCAGCAACAGGCACAGCAGCGCCAGCAACAGCACGCGCAGCAGCCGCGCCGTGGGCAGGCCAGGGTCGCCTGACCCGCCCGCCGCGCCGGACACCGCAGGCGCGACCGGATCAGAACTGGAAGTAGATGAATTCATTCTGACGTGGTGCGGGGAACAGCAGCAGCATGCCCAGCGCATAGGCCAGGACGCTGCCGTAAGCCAGGCCGTGGCGTGGCAAGCGCGGCACCATGCGGCCGCCGTGGAACTGCCAGGCCTCGTACACGAGCAGAGGAAGCGCAAAGAAGGCCAGCATCACGCCCGCCGACATGGCGAAGCTGCCCTCGCCCGCCGCCAGGCTGCCGAGCCGGCCGAGCATCGTGGCCGCCTGTGCCGTGGACTCGGCGCGAAAGTACAGCCAGCCCAGGCAGACGAGGTGGAAGGTGGCCAGTACGGAAAGCAGCGGCCACAGCCGACGCGCGGCCTGGCGCAACCCCACCCAGGCCGGCCGCGCGGACAGCGCCCGGTGCACCCCGAGCCAGCCTCCGTGCAGGGCCCCCCAGACGATGAAGGTCCAGGCGGCGCCATGCCAGAGCCCGCCGAGCAACATGGTCAGCAGCAGGTTGCGGTAGGTCGCCAGGCGGCCACCGCGGTTGCCGCCCAGCGGCACGTAAAGGTAGTCGCGCAACCAGGTCGACAGGCTGATGTGCCAGCGGCGCCAGAACTCCTGTGGCGAGCGGGCGCGGTAGGGGCAGGCGAAATTGCGCATCAGGTCAAAGCCCATCCATCGCGCAACGCCGCGGGCGATGGAGGAATAGCCGGAGAAATCGCAATAGATCTGGATGGCGAAGGCGTACACGCCCAGCATGACTTCGGCGGCACTGAGCGAGCCCGGCGGCGCCGCGAAGATGTGGTTGACGATTGGCGCGAGGTTGTCGGCCACCGCGACCTTCTTGAACAAGCCCATCAGCACGTCGTCGAGGCCGGCGGCAAAGTCGCCGCGCCGCCAGCGCCGCGGCGCCTGCATCTGCGGCAGCAGGCGCGCCGAGCGTTCGATCGGCCCGGCAACCAGCTGCGGGAAGAAGGCGACGTAGAGCGCGAAGTCCAGCGGCGAGCGGGCGGGGGCCACCTGCCGGCGGTAGACATCGACCGTGTAGCCCAGTGTCTGGAAGGTGTAGAAGGAGATGCCGACCGGCAGCACGATGCCCAGCGTCTGCAGGTTCCATTGCAGCCCGGCCGTGGCGGCCAGCGCCGCCAGTTCGGCGACGAAGAAGTCGAAGTACTTGAACAGGCCCAGCAGCCCGAGGTTTGTGCCCAGCGACAGCGCCAGCCAGGCGCGGCGCTGGCGCGGGCCGGTGCTGCGGTGGATGCGATGCGAGGCCAGGTAGTCGACCGCGGTCGACAGCAGGATCAGCGACAGAAAGCGCCAGTCCCAGGCGCTGTAGAAAACATAGCTGGCGAGCAGCAGGAACCCATTCTGCTGGCGGTGCGACAGTCGCCAATAGACCAGCAGCACCAGGCCCAGGAAGAGCCAGAAGACGTAGCTGTTGAACAGCACCCGGGGAACTCAGTCGCGGCGCGGCGGTGGCTTAGCGCGCGCGCAGCGCCTGGCGCAGGATGCGCCCCATCTTGGCCAGCCGCAGCGGCGCCGGCTCCGGCGCCATCCACTGCAGGCCCAGGTAGGCGCCGAGCTCACGCGCGCTCGGCGTCTCGATCGTGGCGAACTCGGCATGCGCGTGGCGGCACAGCGCGGCGCCCAGCCCCTGCTCGGCCGCGACCCAGGCGGCGGCTCGGGCCAGGCGCAACTGGCGCCGCGGCACGAAGGCCGCATCGCGGGTCGCTCCGGCAAAGCGATTGGCCGCATGGACCCGGTAATGCACGGCACGGCAGCCGCCCCATTCGTAGCGCAAGGCCCCGAACAGGCTGGCGCACAGGTGCAGCAGGCTGTCGGCCTCGGTGACCCAATCGGCATGCAGCGCGCGGGGTATCGCAGCGATGCGCCGGGCCAGGCGGGTGCGCAGCGTGACGCCGGAGGTCGGCGCCCCCAGCACGGCATGCCGGGCATGCGCGCGCAACACCGACAGACCCGCGCGGCGATCGGCGGCCGCGGGCCAGTACAGGCCCTCCCGCGCGCCGGCATAGCGCAGGTTGGCGCTGACGGAATCAATAGCGGCATCGTGCTCCAGAATGGCGGCCAGGCCAGCGAGGTAACCCGGCTCCCACCAGTCGTCGGCATCCAGGAACGCACAGTAGTCGCCGCGAGCCTGGCCGAGCGCGTGGACGAAGGCCGCCAGCTGGCCGCGGTTGGCCTGCCGCAGCAGGCGCACCGTCGGCGCGCGCCGGGCACAGGCGGCGATACGCGCCGCGCTGTCGTCGCGCGAGCCATCGTCGACGACCAGCACCTCGAGCGGCGGCCGGGTCTGCGCCAGCACCGATTCGATGGCGGCTTCCACGTAGTCCGCGTAGTTGTAGCAACTGATGATGACGCTGAATGTCATGCGCTCCCCGACTCCCGCAGGCGCTGATAGGCCCGTTCCAGCGGTTGCAGAATCGCCGCATGTTCGCCGGTCAGCAAGTCCTGCAGCGCCCGGCGGTCCACCCAGTCCGGCAGGACCGTCGCGCTGGCCTGTGGCGGAGCCAATGCGCCGAGGTCGCTGACGGCCGGCCTGCGCAGCGGCGCGCCTTCCTCGGCGAGCCGCGACAGCAGCATGCTCAGCCCCTGCGGGCCAGTCAGGTCCTCGTAGTACAGGGGCGCAACCCCCGGCTGGCCGGCCCAGTCGAAATAGCGCCGGTACAGCGCCGCGATCGAGCCCAGGCCCCGCGCGGCGTCACCGTGCACGCGCAGCGCCACCAGAGCCTGCGCGCCGCCCTGTTGCCAGGCCTGCGCATAGGCCGCGTGCTGTGGGTGATCCCGCCGGGTCAGCACATAGACCAGCGTCGACAACGCGACCGCGGTGGGCGCCCGGAGCAGCAGCCACTGGTGGTAACCGGCCTGCTGCAACCGCTGCGCCGCCTCGGGGCTGTAGGCCAGATGGGTAAAGAACACGGCGCCATCGAGCCGCGCCAGCGTCGCCGCATCCACACCGTTGAGGTGGCGCCGGTAGTGCGGCACCTCGAGCGCCGCGAGCGCGCCCGCCAGCAAGTGCGTACCGGCTTTGGGCATGCTGTTGATGCACAGGCCCGGGCGGTAATCGATGCCGGCCAGCGCGGCCTCCGCCCTGCGGTCGCGCAGGCGCCGCAGCAGCGCGACCAGGCCGGGAACCCGGCCCGCCAGCGCCACCAGCGTGCCGCGCCGCATGTTCAGCGCAGCTTCCGGGCCAGGCGACGCAGAGCGGTCAGCAGCGACACGGCCAGCGGGTAGCAATTCAGCCGCGCGGCCCACAGGCCCAGACGCGCCTGCCAATTGCCCGGCCGGGCCTGCACGGCCTTGCGCAGCCAGGGGATGCCATCGGCCCGATCACCAAAGCGGCAGTAGCAGTTGCCGATGAAGTAGTAATGCCGCGACAGCACCACGGGCTGCCCGGCCCACATCTGGCCGTGCTTGCGCATGATGGTCTGCATGTCGCCGGCAAAGGCCTGCACGTTGCGGATCATCAGGCTGCCGCGCGTGCGGTCCTGTACCACCAGAGGCTCGTCGAGGTGGGTGAACTTGCACACCTGCCACAGGCGCAAGCCCAGCTCCCAATCGTCCCAAGAGCGCATCTCCGGGTCAAAATTCCCGGCGGCCTCCAGCGCCGCGCGCCGCACCAGCCAACCCGGCGTGGCGATCAGGCCTTCGTCGCCGGTCTTGCCCTTGCGGTAGTCCAGCGTGCGGAAGGCGGCCTCGCCCCCGACGAACTGCGCCTCGCGCTTGCCGGTCAGCCAGATCATGCTGCACACGCTCAGCCCGACCTCCTCGCCCTGCGCGAGCAGATGCGGCACCTGCTTCTCCAGTTTTTCCAGCAACCAGATGTCGTCGTCGTCCTGGAAGGCGATCAGCTCGCCCTTCGCGATGGCAAGGCCCGCATTGCGTGCGGCCGCGGCACTGCCGCCCTGCTCGCGGCGCAGGTAATGCAGCCGCGGGTCGTCGAAGGCGGCCACAACCTCGCGGGTACCGTCGGTGGAGGCGTCGTCGACGACGATCAGCTCCAGCTCCCGGTAGGACTGCGCCAGGACGCTGCGGATCGCCCGACCCAGCAGGTCCTCACGATTGTGGGTGGGGATGATCACGCTCACCAGGGGGCGCGTCGTCGTCATGGCAGTCTTCCTTGCACTAGGGGGCCGGCGCGGGCAGCGCCATGCCGGTAAACAGGGGCCAGCGCTGCTGGCAGGCGCGCAGCCAGCGGGCCCGCCCCCAGGTGGCGGCGAGCAGGGCCCAGGGCGCCGGGTGCCAGGGCGCGGCGCGCAGGGCCCGTAGCGCATGCCGCCGCGCGGCGCGCCGATCCCCGCAGGCCAGGTCCAGCACGACCAGGTGGCCCAGGCGCCGCGCCCGACGGGTGGGGCTGTCGGCCCACAACGCGCCATGCCGACGAAGAATCTCGGCCAGGGCGTGGCGCATCCGCGCGGGGTCGCCGCAGACCGAGTCGGCGCTGGCGTGCTTGTGCAGGCAGACCTCCGCCGGGCCGGCGACGATCCGCCGCTGGCGGCCCAGGCGCAGGATCAGGTCCCAGTCCTCCAGGCAGCGCAGCGACTCATCGAATTGCGGCAAGCCCTCGGGCAGGTCCCGCCGCAGCAGCCAGGTGGGGGTGATGATCGGCCAGCCATCCAACAGGTCGTGGCGGATATCGCCGCCGGCGCGCGCCATGCGGGCCTCGATACGCCGCGGGCCAGCCGGCCCGGGCAGCGCGTAGGGGCACAGCACCAGGCTGGCGTCGCCCGCCACAGCGAGTTGGGCCTGCAGCTTGTGCGGCAGCCACTCGTCATCGCTGTCCTGGAAGGCCAGCCATTCGCCGCGCGCCTGCTTGATGCCCTGGTTACGCGCAACCGCCGGGCCACCGTTCTGCGCCAGCGTCAGCACCCGCAGACGGGGGTCGGCGACGGTGGCCAGCGCGGCGCGCGTGCCGTCGGTCGAGGCATCGTCGACGACCAGCAGTTCCAGCTGCGCATGGCTCTGCGCAAGCACGCTGTCGACCGCACGCAGGATGGTCTCGGCACGGTTGTGCACCGGCAGGATCACGCTGACCATGGGCGGGCTCATCGCCGCGCCCCGATGCGCCGCAGACGCGCGCGCAGCCGCGGGGGGCGGCGCAGCAGCCGCTCCAGGCGCATCCAGCGATCGATCCAGCGCAGCGGCAACAGGCGCAGGATGCGGTTGCGCAGCGTGGCATCGGCGATGGCCGGAACGCCCCAGGGCGTTTGCGCCGCGTGCGCGAAGTAGCGCGCCCGCAGCGGGTGCCGGCACAGATGCGACCAGGGCTTGAAGGGCCCGATGTAGTGCACGACGGCTGGCGCGCTGCGGGCCTGCGCAACCTGCTCCGCCGTGAAGGGCAGCGTTTGTGCCGGCAGTTCAAAGATCGTGGACTGCGCATTCCAGCGCGGGTGCAGGGGTTTCCAGCGCCCCCGGCAGACCACATTCAGCGCGTCCTGGTCGGGGTAGGCGCACTGCGGGTGCTGGCGCGCGTAGTCCACGAGGGGCGCTACCGCCCCGGCCGCGCGCAAGGCCGCAAGATCGAGCAGCAGCACGCCGGAGTTGAAGTATTCGCGACCCGAGCCGAAGCCCAGCGCTTCGACCGGGTAATCGGGCATGAAGGGATAGAAGGGGTTGCACACGGCGCCCAGCCAGTTCCCCTCGAGCGGCGTGTGCCACAGCGGCGCCAGGTCGTCGCCGACGATGATGTCCGAGTCCAGGTACAGCACCCGCTCGACGGCGGGCAGCAACTCCGGCAGCAGGATGCGATACCAGATGGCCCGCGGGAAATGGCTGTCGCGGAAGGTCGCGGCGCGCTCGGCCGTGACCGGCAGCAGGTGCAGCTCGGCGCCGGCCTCTTCCACCACGCTGCGGATGTGTGCGCTGTCGGCGGCTGGATAGGGCTGACCATGCAACAGGTGCACTGTGAGCGGGCGCTGGGTCGTGTGCTGCAGTGCCGAATGCAGCATCGCGCCGGTGTGGCGCAGGAAATCCCCCTCGGCGATGCAGGCCAGGTGCAGCGTCATGCCGCCGCGGCGCCGCGCCGGTAGAAGAAATAGTGGTCGCTGACATTGACCAGCTCGCGCAGCGTGGGGTCCTCGTGCACGGGGCGCGTATCCGCCAGGGTGAAGCCCGCCTCCGCGAACAGCGGCGCGAAGTCCTGGCGCGTGCCATCGGGCTCCATGCTCAGCATCTGCTGCGCGTCGTTGGGCACGACCAGCAGGTGCTGTGTGCCCAGCGCCGCCAGCCAGGCCAGCCAGCCGCGGATGCTCTCAAGGCGCATCTCGGAAAAGCTGTGGATGTTGACCGCCAGCTGCGGGGCCGCGGCCGGGGCGTAGTCCGGCAGCTGGCCAATGTCGAGCACGCGCGCCTGCTCGCAGCCACGGTGGCGCAGGTAATACTCGGCCAGGAAGGTCGATTCCGGCACGCCGTCGACGCAGACGTATTCGACCAGCCCCGGCAGCAGCGCGTGCGCGCGATGCGCCAGGCGCCCATAGCCGGCGCCGATGTCCACGATGCGCAGCGCCTCGATGCCGGCCAGGCCCATGCGCGCATCCAGGTACAGCAATTCGTTGATCGAATCGAGCAGGTCGCGGCTGACCCGCGGCCAGCCCGGGTAGTCAAAGCTCCAGCAGCCGAAGGCGCCGTCTTCCTCGGCCAGCTGCAGCCAGCCGTGAGGGTCGCGCGCGGCGATGTCGCGCAGCAGCAGGTAGTACTTCAGGCGCGCTTGCGCACCCACGTTGCGAAACTGCCAGACATAGGCGTTGTCGCCGCGGAAGTAGCGCAGGTCGAGTTCGCGGGCCAGGTAATCCTCGCCCCACATACCCCGCGCCGCCATCGGCAGCGGGCTCTGCGCATAGATCCGCCTAAGCTCCAGCAGGCGCGGATGGTCGGCGCGCAGGTCCTGCTCGGCGCCCTCCGGCAGCGGCATCGCGGCGCTGTGGCTGGCCTGCCGGTAGCGGGCATCCGCGCGGCGGCGGCGCACCAGGTCATAGCCCGCGGCCCGCAGGGCCTTGCGCAGCCAGGTTTTCAGCATGTCGCCTGCCCCCAGGGCCAACGCCGCTTGATCCGGCGCCAGATCGGCCACAGCCGGCGCGGGAAGAGAAAGTCCGAATCGCGAATCGCGCGCAGGCTGCGCGGCGCGATTAGCAGGGCCCACCACAGATGCAGCAGGCGAAAACTCTCCCGACCGCTGGGGTTGTAGTCCACCGCCATCGTGTGGTGACCGGCCCGCGCCGCCCGGCGCAGCCGCGCCGGCGCCGCCTGCAGCTCCGGCGACTCGTGCATCATCGCGCCCCAGTCCTGCCACATGCGCAGGGCCTCGCGGTCGCGCTGCGCCTCGTGCTTGCGCCAGGCCGACCAGCGGCGGTCGACCTTCAGGAAGCGGGTGCGAAAGCTCAGCCGCAGCCACAGCTCGGAGTCGGCGCAAAAATAACGCTCGCGCCAGCCACCGGCCTCGCGCACCACCGCCAGCCGGAACACGGTGCTGCTCTGGTGCACGACGGTCGCGCGCAGCAGGAAGTTTTCCTGCGTGTAGGGCGCGCCCACGGGCGCGGCGTGCAGGATGCGCCCTTCGCCGTCCATGATGTCGACGTCCGCGCACACGACGCCCAGCGTCGGGTCGGCGCGCAACAGCTCGACCGCCTCGCGCAGCGCGCCCGGGTGGTAGATGTCGTCGCTGCTCTGGATCGCGGCAAACTCGCCGCGAGCCCGGTCCAGGCCCTTATTCACCGCCTCGACCACGCCGGAGTCCGGCTCCGACCACCAGCGCAGCTCCGGATGCCGGCCAGCGTAGTCGCGAAGCAGGTCCACGCTGTTGTCGCTGGAGGCCCCGTCGACCACCAGCACCTCCAGCGGCCGGTAGTCCTGCGCGAAGATCGAGTCCAGCGTGGCGCCCAGATACTGGCCCTGGTTGTAGCTGGGCACGATGACCGAGAGCAGCGGCGCGGCGCTCATGCCGACCCACCGCGGTTGCGCAGCGGCCGCCGCCGCCACAGGCCGGCGAGCACGCGGCGCAGCCGCCGCCGCCAGCGCGGGTCGCGCAGCCACGCCTGCCACAGCAGCACGCGGGTGATACCACCCATGGACAGCAGGCGCAGCAGGCGCACCCCCGGGCCGGCTCCGGCCAGCGGGTCGAAGGGCCCCCAACGGGTCTGCGCGCGCAGCCGCAGGTAGTGTGCGCGGCGCGGGTGTTTGCACAGCGGGTGCCAGGGCTTGCAAAAGCCCGGACCCTCAAAGTGCACGATGCCCGGCCGGCGGGTGGCCGCGCGCGCGCGGGCCGCGCCGATCTGACGTCGCGCGGCCCCGGATACATACAGCGCGTTCTGCGTGTTCCAGCGCGGGTGCAGCGCCTGCCAGCGCCCGACCAGCGCCAGGTTCAGCGCATCCTGATCCGGCCAGCACAGCTGCGCCGCGCGTGCCCGTGCCAGCTCGACGATGCGGGCGCTGGTGCCCTCGGCACGCCACTGGTCCAGGTTCAGCAGCAGCACGCCGCTGTTGAAATAGGGCTGCGTGTCCGCCAATCCCAGGCGCGACAGGTGCGCCGGGCGCCCCTGATCAAAGGCGTTCTCGCAGGCGGCCGCGAGGTCGTCGCCCAGCTCCCGCTGCCAGAGCTCGTCCAGCCGCTCGCAGACCAGCGTGTCGCAGTCCAGATACAGCAGCCGGTCCACCTCGGGCAACAGTTCCGGGGTCAGAACCCGGTACCACATCACCGCCGGAATGCGCGGCAACACGCCCAGGCCCGCGATGCGCTCCGGCGCGATGACATGGGCCTCGAAACGCGCGCCGGCCGCCTGCACCTCGGCGGCCAGGGCCTGCAGGCTGTCTTGCGCCAGGTCCGGGGCGTGCAGGAAATGCAGGCGTACCGGCTCGCCGGCATGCTGCTCCATCACCGAGCGCAGCATCACGGCGCAATGCGGCACATAGGCGGCATCGGCGGCGCAGGCCAGTTCGAGCGCCGCGCTCACACGCTGGCCCCGCGCAGGCTTGGTGGCAAGTCGGCACTGCGGGCGGGGTAGCGGGCGCCGACTTCGAGCAGCGCCGGGCACAGCAGGTCATTGCCCTGCTCCTCCGGCGGTACGCCCAGCTGCTCAAGCACGCGCGCGACCCGCGCGCGCAGCGCGTCGACCGACTGGCTTGCCGGCCGGCGGTTGGCCACACGGCTGCGCGGAGGGGGCGCGCTCGCGCCGACAAAGGCGGCAACCCGCGGCTCCCAGTCCGAGTCGGAGCAGACGTTCACGACCAGCAGTCGCTCGGGCTGCGTGGCGAAGTGGTCGAGCACGGCGCGGTGGTGCGCCTGACGCTGGCCGAGCCAGTAGCCGATGGACTCGTCCGCATCCACCCAGCCCGGCAGGTCGTAGTCCCGGCCCTTGGCCACGCCGCGCTGTATGTGGGCCAGCCGGCTGACCACCCAGCGGTCCAGCTCGCGGACCTGCAGGATGAAGCGGCTGTTGGGGAAACGCCGGTCCAGCACGCGAAAATCGTCCGGCACAGCATCGCTGAAGCACTCGTAGCGGTGGTGAATCAGGCGCCGCGCGGTGTCGCCCCAAATCGTGCTGTGCAGGGAGTGGCAACCCAGAGTCTGGAACAGCTCATGCAGCGAGGTCGTTCCGCTCTTGTTGTAGCCAATGCAAAAGACCTTGGGCCGCCGGCGCACAACGGTGGCCGCGCTGCGCAGCAGCGACCGCGAACGACGCAGCAGGGGCGGCATGGGCGCGGCAGCCATCGCCGCCTCAGTGCGCCGTGGCGCGCAAGCGCAGCCGCAGCAGGATGTACACCAGGAAGTAGGCGAAGACCAGCGCGAAGCCCAGCCCGCGCAGGGTCTGGGTATCCCCCGGATCCTGGCTCGCGCCGAGCGCGATCAGCACGGCCATCAGCAAAAAGGGCACCGCGGTCAACGCATTGGCCACCCAAGGCGGGCGGGCGCGCAGCAGCGGGTGCACGCTGAGCAACCGGTAGATCAGGGAATGCATGTGCAGGTTGTCCGGCTCGTCGAAGCGGTTGCGATCAATCAGCAGGCGCCGCAAAACCGAGGTCAGCGTTTCGATAATGGCGTAGGCCGATAGCAGGCAGGGAAACCAGGCCGAAATCTCCGGGTGCCCGGACACCAGCATGACCGACAGCACCGCGGTGTAGAAGCCCACCAGGTAGGCGCCACCGTCGCCCAGAAAAATCAGGCCGCGCGGGAAGTTGAAGAGCATGAAGCCGATCAGGCTGCCGGCGCTGGCCAGGGCGATGCTGCGCAGCACGCTGTCGTCCAGACCATGGGCCACAAAGGCGATCGCGAGCAGCGCGATGATGGCACTGCCGGCCGCCAGCCCATTCTTGCCATCGATGATGTTGTAGGCCTGGGTCACGCCGGCCACGCAGAACAGCGTGACCACGACCGAGGCCGGGCCCCATTGCAGCCAGTCGTCCAGGTAGGGCAGATCGAAGCGTTCCAGGCGCGTGTCGGCGACCAGGATGACGATCAGCGCGGCCAGCAGTGAGGCGTAGTAGCGCCAGCGCGGCGGCACGCGCCCGGACAGATCTTCGCTGATGCCGGCCGCGAAGATCGGTACGGAGCCCGCGAGCATCGCGGTGACCAGCACGAGATTGTCGACCGGCAATCCGCGGGTGAACCACACGCCGAGCAGGCAGCCGAAGAAAATCGCGATGCCCCCGGTTCGGGGCACGGGCTCGGCATGCACGTGCTGCGGGTCGTCTGTGCGCACCGGGTCGCGCAGGCGCAGCCCCCAGATCAACAGCGCCGCGAGGGCGGCGGAAACGAAAACACTGCCGCCCAGCGACAGCCACGCGCTGTTCGGGATCATGCCGCCAGGCCCTCGCGCAGCGTGTCGCTCCAGGCGGCGTGGGCCACGCGGCGGGAGAACTGCGTCTCGTACAAGCGTCGGGCGGCCGCGCCGACGTCGGCCCGGCGCGCGGGGTCCCGCAGGCTCTCGACCACCCGAATCAGCTCCGGCGCGTCATCGGCCGCGACGGCAAAGCCGGCGCCGGCCGCAACGATCCGGCGCGCCAGTCGATCCTCCGGGTCGCCGATGAAAATCGACGGCCGGCCGGCGGCCAGCACCGCGATGTACTTGCTGGGAACAATCATCGCGCCCAGTGTCGGGTCCAGCACCACCAGATGCACATCGACCGCGGCCAGCAGGGCCGGCAGCCGCTCCTCGGGCTGGAAGGGAAGAAAACTCCAGTGGCGGTTGCCGGCGACAAAACGCCGCAGCCGCATGTAGTGCACGCCGCCGCCGGTGATCAGCACCCGCGGCCCGCTTTCGCCGTAATGCGCGGCCAGACCCAACAGGGGCTCCACGGGGTGCGCGCGGCCCAGGTTGCCGCAGTGCCCCAGCACCATGGCCCCGGTGTCGCGCAGCCCGGCACCGGCCAGCGCGCGGAAGTGGGCCACCTCCTCCGCCGCGGCCTCCGGCCGCTCGTCGTTCAGCGCCCAGTTCGAAATCAGCCGCGTCCGCCCGGCCCGGCCCAGGTAGTCACGCATGGCCTCGCCGATGACGACGTTCTGCCAGGCGCCGGCCACCGCCCAGTCGCGCCAACGTCGCAACAGCCGCGCCAGCGGGCTGGTCGCCGACAGAAAGCCCAGGCGCTCGGCCACCTCGGGGTAGAGGTCCTGGTGCCAGCAGATATAGCGCCGCCCACGCAGCCGGCAAGTCGTGCCGACAATCACCTGCAGCATGGGCGGGTCGGTCTTCGCCACGATCAGCCCGGGTCGCTGGCGCGACAGCAGCAAGTAGCAACCGACATAGAGCAAGAAGGCGGCATCGGCCAGCAATCGCCCCAGCACGCCCAGGCGTGCGATGCGCGCCACCGGTACTCGATGCACGCTGACGCCCGCGATCGCCGCGGATTCCCCCGCGGTCCGGGCGCAAATGACACGCAGGCGAAAACCGCGCTCGCAGGCGAGCGCCGTGACCAGATCACTCAGGAGCCGACTCGTCGCGGCCAGATCGGGCTGGTAGACCCGATTGATGAACACGATCTCGGCCGGGGTCGCTTGCGCGCTCATGAGACGCGGTCGATCCCTGACCCGCATGCGTCGACCGGGCGCCGCGGCCAACCGCACGCCTCGGCCTGTCGCCGAATTTCCACCGTAAACCCCACGCCCGTTCGGGCGCTATCCTCACTCACAAGAGTCCTCAGCCGGCAAGTACACCCGGTTTCGCCGGCCGCCGCAAGCCGGCCGCCGTCGTGGGGCTTAAGCCGCCCCGGAACCGGCGTTGTTTCCGGGCCGCAGGCGCGCGCGCCAACGCTCGACAGGCCGCTCGACCCAGCGCACGCAGAGCCAGCTGGCCAGCAGCACCAGTGGCAGCAGCGCCAGGAACATGGCCGCCCCCCGCTGTGTCAGGCCGGCGGCAATCGCCACCAGGGCCAGCGGGTAATGCAGCAGGTAGACCGGATAGCTCAGCGCGCCCAGTTCCGCATCCCAGCGCCGCAGCCGTGGCCCAGCTCGCTGCCCTGCGGCCAGCAGCGTCGCAACCGCGAGCGCGCAGAGGACGAGGTTCAGATAGAAATGCAGGTCGAAATAGTCGCGCCGCAGGTGGGCCAGCCCCCAGTTTGCGGCGAGCAGGCCCAAGGCCAGTGCCGGCAGGGCGGCGTGGCGCAGCCGTGGCTGCCACCAGGCCCGGCTGTGGAACAGCAGCCCGCCGAGCCCAAAGGGCAACGCCGCCGCCAGCGCCGGGTAGTAGCGAAACTCCCAGGGCAGCCCCTGCAGCAACGCCAGCGCGTGCGCGCCAGCACCCAGGGCAGCGAGCAACCCGGCACTGGCGAAGCTGCGCGTCGCGCCCAGCCCGATGGCCAGGTAGAAAATCAGCTCCACCGTCAGCGCCCAGGACGGCGGACTCAGCCGCGGGGCCTCGAGCGCCGGAAACCAAAGCAGGATATTGCGCAACCACCCGCCCACGGAGTCCGGCAGGTACAGGCTCGGCACAAAGCTGCGGGCCGCGGGCTCACCCACCAGCACCAGCAACAGCAACGCGACCAGGCAGGCAGCCCAGTAGGCCGGGAAGATTCGCAGCGCGCGGTTGGCCGCATAACGCATAAAACCCCGGCGGTCATAGCCGTAGGTGCGTTGCACGATGTGCGTCATCAGATAGCCGCTGAGGAGGTAAAAACCGAACACGGCGTAAACGCCGCTCAGCGGCAGGCCGCCCAGGTGCTGCGCGACTACGGCCAGCGCCAGCAGGATGCGATAGGCCCCGAACATCAGCGCGTGCCCCCGTCCGGTGCCAGTGGCGACAGCCGGCGGATGGCCCGGCGGGCCGGCGCCTCAACGGCGTAGTACACCCAGGCCGACAAGCCCAGCACCAGCAGCACCTGGCCGCCGAACAGCAACCAGCCAGCGGCCCGGCTCAGGTCCACCAGCCCCGCCCGCAGCAGCAACAGGTTGATCAGGATCTGCACCGGCGCATGCAGCATGTAGATCGCATAGGAGCGCTCGCCCCAGTACACGGCGCCACGGTCCGCGAAGACGCGCCGCCCCCATCGGCCCGGGTTTGCGAGCGCCCAGACCAAGGCCATCGAGGCCGGGCCGATCAGCACCTCCAGCTCGGCCGCGGCGTAGGCCGCGACCACGATCAGCCCAATGCTTGCGAGCAGCATCGCGTCCGCCACGCGCGGCGTCAGGGGGTAATGCCGGGCCAGCCGGAATGTCGCGCAACCGAGCAGGAAGCCCGCCGTGATGCGCGGCAGCGCCCAGCTCACATGCTGCTCGCCGATCGCCTGGCCCTGCCTCAGCAAGGCGAAGGCCAGCGCAAACCAGGCGCCCAGTGCCAACGCCACCAAGGCCCAACTGGCGCTGCGTCGCAGCAGCCAAACCGCCGCTGGCAGCAGCAGCAGATAGGCGAACCACTCGGCGCTGATGGACCAGGAGGGGTAGTTCCAGTTCAGCCGATCCACCGTGCTCCAGGCATGCAGAAGGCCCAGGTTGGCCAGGAACTGATCCGGCCGGAAACCCGCGGGCAGCGGCTGGAAGTGGCCGAGCAGATGACCGCCGAAGTACACCGCCCCCAGCAGCAACAGCGTGAGCAGGTGCAGCGGGTAGATCCGCGCGAACCGCGCCAGCAGATAATCCACGTAGACAGGCCAGCGGGCCTCAAGGCGCCCGGCGTAGGTCAGGCACAGGATGAAACCACTGAGCACGAAGAAGATGTCCACCGCCCAGAAGCCATGGGCCACGAATGCCCCCAGATCGACATGCGGGCGCACGCCCAGGCTGTATTGCAGGTGCAGCAGCATGACCCAGACCGCCGCGTAGGCACGCAGCCCGGTGAGCGCCGGCAGGGTCGTGCCCGGCGTCATGTCTGGCGCGGCGTACGCGCCGCGGCCCGCCGGAAGCGGCGTAGCAAACCCAGCAGGCGCTGGCGCTCCCCCAGCACCGTGAGCAGCAGGCCGGCGTAGACGGCGGCAAAGACCAGACTCAGCAGGGCCACGCGCGGCAGTGGCGGCCAAGGGTCGATGTAGGCCCGATCCAGCAGGACCATCAGCAGCAGCGCGCACACCCCGCCGAGCAAAGGCTTGCGCATCGCGACCAGCAGTTCGACCGGGCGCAGCGGCGTGCCGGCCATCGCCCGGCGCATGCAGGGCCAGAGAATGACGTAGGAGGCCAGCGAGCCCATCAGCGCCACGCCGGCGGCGCCCCAGCCAAGGCCGGCCACCTTGAACACGATGACGACCGGCCAGCCGACCAGACCCCAGCGCAGCATGGCGCGGGAGTCGCCCCGGGCCAGGAACAGCCAGCCTGAACTGGCCGCCAGACTGCTCGCCGGCAGCCCCAGCGCCAGGGCCTGCAACACCGGCACCGCCGCGTCCCATTGCCCGCCCAGTACCACGCGCACGATGTCCTCGGCCAGGTAGGCCATCCACAGCGCCGCCGGCACCAGCGCGAGCATCAGCAGCGCGACGATACTGCGATAAAAGTCGGCCATCGACTCCGGTTCGACATGCAGGCGGGCCATCGTCGGTGGGGCCACGCGGCGCACCGGTCGCATCAGTTGCCCGACGCTGATACCGATCAGGCTGTTGGCCCGGTTGAAATAGCCGACTTCCGCCCCGCCCCAGTAACGGGCCAGCAGGATGGTCTGCAGGTTGGTGGCGCAATAGCTGAGCAGGCCAAAGCCGATCAGGTGCCCGCCGAAGGTCAGCATCGGCGCGACGCTAGGCTCGTAGCGGGGGCGCTGCGGGTGCCAGCCGCTGCGCGCCATTGCGAGCAGCATCATCAGCAGCTTGTTCAGCACGGCGGCGGCCACCAGCGCCCAGTACCCGGCCCCCGCCCAGGCCATGGCCAGCGCCAGCAGGCTGCCCAGGCCGGAGGCCCAGACGCGCATCGTCGACAGCTCGACGAAGCGCAGGCTGCGCCGCATCAGGGCCAGGTACTGCGCGCTGACACCGCCGATCAGGAAATTGACCGCCATCACGCCAGCCACGTCCTCGACCCGGGGCTCACGCATCAGCGCGGCCAGCCACGGGGCTACGGCGATGACGGCGCCGGCCATCAGCGCGCCGAGCGCGGCATTGATCCAGAACAGCGCGTTGACCTGCGCGCGGGTGATGCTCGGCAGCCGCACCGTCGCGGCGGACAGGCCCATGTCGCGAAACAGCTCGGCCAGCCCGATGCCCGCCGTCACCATCGCCAGCACGCCGTAATCTTCCGGCGCGAGCAGGCGCACCAGAATCAGGAAGGTGACGATCTGCAGCGCTTGAATCAGCAGGCCGCTGCTGCCCGCCGCGAGGACGTTGCGCGTGACCCCGGCACGGATCGCCTTGGCCTCCCCCGGCGCGCCGAAGGGGTCGAGTGGTGCGTGAGGGTCCATGCGCGCGCGCCCCGCGACCTCAGGCCTTCAGGCCGATGCGCGCGGTGTAGTCGATGCGGTTGAGCAGAATCGGTTCGTGGGCGGCGAAGTATTCGTCCACGGCCCGCTTGCAGCCTTCCCAGTGGCCGTAGTCGTCGATCAGCAGTACGCCGGCCGGGCACAGCCGCGGGTAGAGCTGCTCGAGTTCGTGCCGGGTGGACTCGTACCAGTCGGTGTCCAGCCGCAGCAAGGCGATCTCCTCCGGGGCACGGTCGGGCAACGTCTCCTCCACCGGGCCCTGGATGAAGTGCAGGCGCTCCTCCGGGTAGCCCGAGCGGCGCAGGTTGGCCTTGACGCCGTCCAGGTCGTAGACCTCGGCGGAGAAGAATTCATCCCATCCGCGCCCGCCCTCGGCCCGTGCGCTGCGCCAGGTGTCCAGCGCCGGCGACTCGAACTGGGAGGTGTCCTTGTCGGTGGGCTCGGTCATGCCCTCGAAGGTGTCGTACAGATAGACATCGCGGTCGGTCACGCCGAGCTCCACAAGCTTGAGCAGCATGGCCAGCACCGAGCCACCGCGCCACACGCCGCACTCGACGAAGGCCCCGGGCAGGTCGCGGGCAATGGCGTAGTCCACCGCATCCAGCAGCGCGTGGATGCGCAGCGGGTTGGTCATCGTCAGGCCGCGCACGGCCTGCACGATACGCTGGTCGGTCTCGGAGGCCAGAATCATGTGGCGCTGCGCCGGGTCGGCGGCCTGCGGGCGGTTCGGGCGGCCGCGCAACAGGCGGCGGAGTCTTTGCAACTTCATCGCGGACTCGGGTTGGGTGAGGGGGAATCGGGTGGCGCCCACCAGCGCGCGGTATCCAGCTGCCAGTGGGCATCCAGCGCGGCATTGTCCTGGTGCAGGGCTTCGCGCAGCAGCGCACGGGTGCTGTCGCGCAGCGGCGGGGGGCGCCGGCGGGGCCGGTTGTAGCGCCGATGCCAGGTATCCAGCACCGCACCGACCGGGCCCTCGCTCCAGTGCCGCGGCGGCCGGGCGATCCACGGCAATCGCGCCATGAACATGCGCATGTCGCGGCGCCACAGCAGGCGATTGCGCCAGCGCTGCAGCGTCGGCCAGCGCGGCACGACGCCGCGGTTGGCATGCACCTGCGGCGCCGCGGCTGGCACCGGACCGGGCAGACCCAGAAATTCGAGGACGCCGGCCAGTTCGCGCTGCGGGTCGGCGCGCAGCTGCTCCAGCAGCAGCACGCGGATCTGCTCGCGCGGGAAGTGCTGCGCCCAATATTCCAGCTGCGCCAGGTACTGGCTGCGCTGCAGCAGCTGCTGGGGGTAGAGCCGCAGCATGGTCTCGAAGTCGTGATGCGCCTGGCCGTGGCGCAGCAGGTGCCAGTACTGCGAATAGGTCCGCGCCACCGGCTCACGCAACATCACCAGAATCTTGGCGTCGGGTCGCAGCGCCGCGATGCGCGGCGCTGCGCGGCGCGAAGGCAGGTAGGTCGTGGAATCCTCGCCGCACAGCTGCCCTGGCTGCGCCTGCGCAAACAGCGCGCGGTACCAGGCCGCGTAGCGGGCCTGCTGGCCGGCGAAATCCATCGGCTGCCAGCGCCCCCCGTCGTAGGGGTAGAAGTCCGGGTGCTGGGCGAAGTCGTCCAGGTCGAAGTAGAAGGCTTCGCCACGCGGCAGAAAAGCACCCGGGTGGCAATCCAGCATGGCGTGCAACGTGCTGGTGCCTGACTTCATCGCGCCGATGATGAAGAAGTCCGGCGCATAGGCCTGGGCGGGCGATGCGTTGTTCATGCGGCGAGGTAGCGGTCGCGCCAGGGGGGCGGTGCGCCGACCAGCCGACCCAGGCGATCCAGGTCCGTGGCGTAGTCGCGGCGCAGCGTATCCAGCAGTTCCGGCGGCGCCGCAACCGGCGTGGCCGGCGCCGTAAACAATGGCAGCAGCCAGGGTTCGATCACGCCAAAGAACCAGTTGCGCGCGTGAAAGCGCCACCATGGGCGCAGGTCAAAAGGCCGCAGCAGCGCCTGATTGAGACGCCGGTAGGCGCGAAACAACCGGCGGCGGGCAATGCGCCGCGCCGGGTTGCTGACCGGGTAGGCGCGGCGGGCGAAGGGCGCGGGGTCGATGTCGAGAAACTCGGCCAGCGCGACCATCGTGCCGCGGGGGTCGGCGGCCAGGTCCTCCTGCCACAGCACGCGTCGCTGCGCGGCGGGGAAGACGCTCACGTAGTCCTCGAGATACCGGCCGTAATGGCCATGGGCCACGGCGCGGTCGAGATAAGGTCGCTCCCCTTCGGGCCGGGGGTCCTCGAGTTGGCGCGCGACATAGCGTGCGAAATCGACCTTGGCCGGCAACCAGCCCTGGAAGCGCAGGAAGTTGTACCAGGACAGCAGCCGCTCGGCCGGCGCGCGCAGTGTGACAACGATGCGTGCGTTCGGAAGCGCCGCCCGGATGCGCTCGGCGCAGCCCGGGTCATGCAGATAGTTGGATGTGGCCTCCATGCGCAGCCCCCCCTTGCCGCCGCGGAACATGCGCAGATAGGCGCGGGCCTCCTCGCCCGGAGGGTAGAAGGAGGGCTGGGCCGCCCAGCGCTCGGAGAAGAAGAACCCCGGTTCCTTGATGATGCTGGGGCGCAGCGCCGGGTGGGCGGCGAGGTAGTCGAACAGCGAGGTCGTGCCACAGCGGTAGCTGCCGACGATCAGCAGCACGGGCTCCTCGGTGATGACACCCTCCACCCAGGGGTGCGCCCAGGCGGCTCGCATTCAGGCCCCGCGAATCCGCGCGACCAGCGCCAGCCAGTCGCGCATGCAGCCCGCGGTCTCGCGCAGAAAATCGCGGCCGCCCTCGTCCCAGACAAAGCCGCGAAAGCGCTCGGCGCCGTCCTCCAGCGCCTGCGCCAGGCTGGCGTAGGTCGTGGCGTAGTCGTCGCCCTCCAGCGTGAGCTCGCGCAGCCAGGGCACCAGCTCCTCGATCAGCACCACGCCGGCGAGCTCGTGGTAGAGGTCCTTGAACAGGTCATGCGGCGAGCGCCGGTGCGCAGCAACCGGGCTGCCGATGCGGATGCCGTCGCCCAGGTGCTTGGCCACCGCCTGCAAAAAGTAGCCGCTGAGGATGTCGCCAAAGCGGTCGATGCGCATGCCCTGCAGCGGAAAGCCCATGCGCACGTAGTAATAGGCGGGGATCGCCTCGCGCAGCATAGCCGTGTTCTGGGTATTGATCGGGCTCCAGGTCTGCGGCCCCAGCAGCACCGACTCCGGCCGCGCGGCGCGGCCCTGCGGCGCCAGGGTCAGGCGGGTCAGCGCGTCGACATCGGGGTCGTCCAGCCACAGGCCGGCATTGACGGCGATACGCGCCCCCCCCCGCGCCGGCGGCGCCTCGAGCGTCGACAGCGCCGCGGTGGCCTCGGCCACGCGGGCGCGGTAGGGAAAGCCGCGGGCATACACCGGCGCGGCACCGCCAAAATCAATCAGCTCGCAGATGTTGAACCAGGGCGCGCCGCTGGCGACCCGGCTCACCGTCTCCGGCGCGGCGGCGGCGCCCACGACACCATGCTCGCCCACGAAGTCCACGTCCTCCGGGCAATAGTTGTCATCGTCGATCGAAATCAGCACATCCGCGCCGGATTCCAATGCGCGCAGAAAGCCGATGTTGCGCCGGTTGTCGGTATTCCAGGGCACCAGCTCCGCCGGGGCCGCCAGCCGCTCCAGATAGGCCTGCTGTTCCTCCAGCGTCGGACAATCGATGGCAAAACCCTGCGCCGCCGCATCGCGCGCGGCCGCGTAGACGCTGTCCGGAGTCTTGCGGTCGCAGATGATGCGCAGCGTGGTGCTGTCCATGCGCCCATGAGCGCGCAGGTTGCGCAGGTAACCCTCCAGCCAGGCGGGCTCGAAGATCGTGGTGACAACTATGTCCGTGCGCACACTCATGGGCGGGCATCCTTGCGGGCGATATACAGGCCGCTGAATTGCGAATAGAAGCAGAAGGCATCCGGGCGGCCGGCCAGTTGCTCTTCAACGGCGATGCGGTTGCCGAGCAGGGCCGGGTGGCCGTAGTCCTCGCAGACCAGCAGGCCGCCGGGGAGCAGCGCATGATCCCAGACTTGGTCGATCATCTCGCGGGTCGCGCGGTAGGAATCGCAATCGATATAGGCCAGCGCCACCTGCCGTGGCCCCTGCTCGGCGAAGGTCTGCGTGAAGTCGCCCTGCACCAGGCGCACCTGCGGCCGGTCGGAAAACTTGGCACGCACTTGCGCGAAGTCGACGTGGTGGCTGTCGTTCCAGAAGTGGTCGACGCCGGCGGCCTCGGCCGGAAAGCCCTCGAACATGTCGAAGAGGTGCACCGCGCGGGTGCTGCCCATGGCCTCCAGGCTGCGCGCGATCAGCCAGCCGCTGTGGCCCTGGAAGGAGCCGAACTCGCAGACCGCCCCGTCCAGGCCCTGGCGCTCGATCTGCTGCAGCAGCTGATACAGGTCCAAAAAATCGCGCAGGCCGCACTTCTGCTCGAAGTGCGCCAGCGACTCCTGGTAGATCTCGTAGGGGGACGGCTGCGCCAGCAAGACCGGCGACACGAACCAGGTCTCGCCATATTCGTCCAGGCGCGCGAAGGTCTGCTGCTCCTCGCTGCGGCCCGGCACGTACTCGAAGGGCACCTGGGCGCTGCGCGGGTGCTGCAGGAGCTGCTGGGCCAGCGCGTGGATGCGCGCCGGCGACCGCTCGGTGCACAGCACCACGGCCAGCGGCGGGCCCGCGGCATCCAGCGCTGCGCCCAAGTCGGCGGGACGGCTGCGCAGGCAGGGCGCGGACACAGCCTGCAGCCGTCGCCACACGTCGGCCTGCAAGGCATCCGGCTCGCCGACCAGCAGCACCGCAGCACCGGCGGGCCCCGCACGCAGGGCGGCCCGTGCCCACTTCACCAGGGCCACGGCCGCCTCCCAGTCATTGGCCGTGCCCTGCCAGCGCACCTTGCTGGGCAGGGGCATATCCGGGGCCGCCGCACCCGGCAATAGCCGGCGCAGCGGGGCCAGGCCCCGCTTCAGGCGAGCGTGCAAGGCGTTTGTATTCATGTGGGAAACAGGCGCCCCTTCAGGCGCAGCAGGGGACCTTCGAAATAGCGAAAGGACAGCTCGGCCAGCACAAAGGTCAGCAGCAGCAGCACCGGCGCTGCTAGCCACAGCGCCACATAGTCGGAGGCCACCGCCTCCCGCAGCCACTGCACCGCGGGCACCGAGACATGCAGGATCGGCAGGTGCAGAACATAGGCGCCGTAGGTGATCACACCCAGCCGTGACAGCAGGCCGTGGTTGAAAAAGGCCGTCCAGAAGCGCCCCTGGACCACCAGCAGCAACAGCCCGGCGCTGGCCAGGTTCAGCACGCTGTAGCCCCAGAGGTACTGGTAGCCATTGGGCAGGTGAATCGGATAGCCCAGAAACAGCGGCAGGTAATAGGGACCGCCGGGGCGCAGCCCCCAGCCGTTGACCGCCGCTCCCGCCAGGTAGGCGACGAGCACGAAGGCAAACCAGTGCCAGACGCGGATCGCCCGCGACCAGGGCTGCTGCACCACCACGCACATCAGCGCGCCCAGGGCGAAAGCGTCGAGGTGTGTCGTCGACATCTGATACAGCGCCTTGTAGGGGTCATCGATGCCGGGCGCGAGGGCGACCCAGAGCTCGACCGAGACAAAGCGCAGCAAGGGGCCCGCCAGCACCATCGCCACGCAGGCAATCCAGAAGCGCCGGCCGCGCAGGAAGTACACGGCGAAGGGCCACAGCAGGTAGAACTGCTCCTCGACCGCCAGCGACCAGAAATGCTCCAGGTAGTGCGCCTTGGCGCCCTCCTCGAAGATCGCATACCAGTTCCACAGGTACAGCGCGGCCCAGCCCAGCTGGTCGCGGTCGGCCGCAAGGTCGGTCCAGAAAAAACCGGCGATGTAGCAGGCCAGCAGGCAGGCATAAAAGATCGGAAAGATGCGCAGCGTGCGCCGCGCATAGAACAGCTTCAGGTAGTTGCCGAAGCCATGCTTGTCACGCAGTTGCAGCAGGATGCGGGTGATCAGAAAGCCCGACATCACGAAAAAGGTCTGGATCGTGACCCAGCCGGCGCCGACCAGATGCAGATGCGTCAGCAGCACCAGCACCATCGAGATCCCGCGGATGGTATCCAGCCCCGAGATGTAGCTGACGCTGGATGCGGCCGTGCCCTGCCCCGGCGCCGCCACGACGGCTGGCGGCGGCATGTTCTGGTCGGCAATGGGGCTGCTGCTCACGCCGGCTGCTTCGGCGCGTCCGCGAGCGCGTGGTCGTCGCGCAGTTGCGCCTCCAGGGCGGCGCGCGGCCACAAGCCCATCGAGCGCTCTGGAAAGCCCGGCACACAGTCCCGCACCCACTCCTCGGGCTCCGGTAAGTTCCACGGCGGCCGCAACAGGTTCAGCAGCCGAAAGTCGCCGGTGAGAATGTCCGTGTTCTTCGTGCAGGCCGTGTGCACGCTGGTCATCAGGAAGCGGGCATCCGATTCCAGGAAACGTTGCAGGGCCCGACGGATATCGCGGTCAGAGAGGTGAAACAGCGCATCCCGGCAGAACCACAGGTCCACCCCGGCCGGCAGGGCGTCGCGGGTGATATCCATCTTCGCGAAGCGGCGCCGGGCGCTGCCATACTGGCGCTGGTTGTCACGCACCAGGCTGTCGACGATGTCCGCCCCGATGTAGTGCATTGACTCGGGGAAGGGCACCTCCTTCATCCAGTGAAAATCGCCGCAGGGCGCGTCGAAGAAGGTTTCAACACCACGGCGCCGCACGAGGTCCGGCAGCCGCGCTCGCAGGTTCTCGGTGTAGCGCAGCGTGGAACCCGGACCGGACAGACTTTCGCCGTCACGCCAAGTGTTTTCACGGGCGTAGCGGCTGAAGGTCTGCTCAGGCGACTCGAAGCGCAGCCGCCAGCGGTGCAGCAGGCGGTAGCCCGCCCCCCCGACCGCCCACCACAATCGCCGCGTGACCCGACGGGAGCGACGCAGCAGGGCTTTAGCGCGGCGCATCGCCGCTGGCGAAGTAGCTCACCGTATCGCGCAGACCCACCTGCAGGGCCACCGTGGGGCCCCAATCCAAGCTCGCTGTCGCCACCGCAATATCTGGCCGTCGCTGCTTGGGGTCATCCTGCGGCAGCGGCCGGTGCTCGATCTTGGAGGTGCTGCCGGTGATCTCCAGCACCATCTGCGCCAGCTCCAGCATCGTGAACTCACCGGGGTTGCCCAGGTTCACCGGGCCGGTGACCTCGTCGCCGGATTCCATCAACCGGATCAGCCCCTCGACCAGGTCGTCGACGTAACAAAAGGAGCGGGTCTGCTGGCCATCGCCGTAGATCGTGATGGGGTCGCCGCGCAGGGCCTGGACAATGAAATTGGAAACCACCCGGCCGTCGTCCGGCTGCATGCGCGGCCCGTAGGTGTTGAAGATGCGCGCCACCTTGATGCGCAGGCGGTGCTGGCGGTGGTAGTCGAAGAACAGCGTTTCGGCGCAACGCTTGCCCTCGTCATAGCAGGAGCGCGGGCCGATGGGGTTCACATGCCCCCAGTAGCTTTCCGGCTGCGGGTGCACGGCCGGGTCGCCGTAGACCTCGCTGGTGGAGGCCTGCAGGATCTTGGCGCGCACGCGCTTGGCCAGGCCGAGCATATTGATGGCGCCGTGCACGCTGGTCTTGGTCGTTTGCACCGGGTCGTGCTGGTAGTGCACCGGGCTGGCCGGGCAGGCGAGGTTGTATATCTCGTCGACCTCGACGTACAGCGGGAAGCAGACGTCGTGGCGCATCAGCTCGAAATAGGGATTGGCGAGCAGGTGCACGACGTTGCGCTTGCTGCCGGTGAAAAAGTTGTCGACGCAGAGCACCTCGTGGCCCTGCGCCAGCAGCCTTTCGCACAGGTGCGAGCCGATGAAACCCGCACCGCCCGTCACCAGGATCTTCTTCACGCCTTGGTCCTCATTCGCGCGCGTACACGGCGGCATAGCCGTGGTCGCGCAGCAGCGCCGTACGTTGCGCCTCTTCCAGGTCCGCCGCCACCATCTCGCGGCACATCTCGCGCGCCGTGATCTCGGGCTCCCAGCCCAGCTGCTCGCGCGCCAGGCTGGCATCGCCGAGCAGGGTCTCGACCTCGGCCGGGCGGAAATACTCGGGGTCGACGCGCACGATGACCTGGCCCGGCTGCACGCCGGGGGCGCGGTCGCCGTTCACGGCCGTCACCACCGCCTGCTCGTCCACGCCCTGACCGCGAAACTCGAGCGCAAGCCCCAGGTCCTCGGCGGCCCAGCGCACGAACTCGCGCACGGCGTATTGCTTGCCGGTGGCAATCACGAAGTCGCGCGCCTGTTCCTGCTGCAGCATCAGCCACTGCATGCGCACGTAGTCGCGGGCGTGGCCCCAGTCGCGCTGGGCGTCGAGGTTGCCCAGAAACAGGCAGTCGTCCAGGCCCTGGGCGATGTTGGCCAGGCCGCGGGTGATCTTGCGGGTCACGAAGGTCTCGCCGCGGCGCGGCGATTCGTGGTTGAACAGGATGCCGTTGCAGGCATACATGCCGTAGGCCTCGCGGTAGTTCACCGTGATCCAGTAGGCATAGAGCTTGGCCACCGCATAGGGGCTGCGCGGGTAAAAGGGCGTGCGCTCGGTCTGCGGGATCTGCTGCACCAGCCCGTAGAGCTCGGAGGTCGAGGCCTGGTAGAAGCGGCAGCTTTTTTCCATGCCCAGAAAGCGGATCGCCTCGAGCAGCCGCAGCGTACCCAGCGCATCGACATCGGCGGTGTATTCGGGGGCCTCGAAGCTCACGGCTACATGCGACTGCGCGGCCAGGTTGTACACCTCGTCCGGCCGGGTTTCGGCCAGGATGCGGGTCAGGTTGGAGCTGTCGGACAGGTCGCCATAGTGCAGGCGCAGGCGCGGATCGTCGTGCGGATCCTCGTAGATGTGATCGATACGGTCGGTATTGAACAGCGAGGCCCGCCGCTTGATGCCGTGTACCTGGTAACCCTTGTCCAGCAACAGCTCGGCGAGATAACTGCCGTCCTGGCCGGTGATCCCCGTGATCAGTGCCGTCTTGCTCATGTCCGCGCGCTAGTAACAGCGCCAACTCCCCCGCCGGCGCCTGCTCTCGAGTGTACGCGCTTTAGCCGCCGCGGATGTCGGCCGCGTGCTCGCGGAACCAGGCCACGGTCTGGGCCAGGCCCTCGCGCAGCGGGATCTGCGCCTGCCAGCCGAGCTCGCGGGCGCGGCCCACGTCCAGCAGCTTGCGCGGGGTGCCATCAGGCTTGCTGCGGTCGAACACGATGCGCCCCTCGTAGCCGGTGGCCTCGGCCACCAGCTGCGCCAGCTCGGCAATCGGCAAATCCTCGCCGGTGCCCACGTTGACGTGCGAGCACATGGGGGACGTATGCGCCGCATAGCGCTCGCGGGGCAGCGCCAGCAGGTGGCAGGCGGCGGCGGCCAGATCGTCCACGTGCAGGAACTCGCGCCGTGGCGTGCCCGAGCCCCACACCACCACCTCCGGCGCCCCCGCGCGCGCCGCCTCGTCAAAGCGCCGGATCAGCGCGGGCAGCACATGCGAGTTTTGCGGGTGAAAATTGTCGCCCGGCCCGTAGAGGTTGGTGGGCATCAGGCTGCGATAGTCGGTGCCGTGCTGGCGGTTGTAGGACTCGCAGAGCTTGATGCCGGCGATCTTGGCCACCGCATAGGGCTCATTGGTCGGCTCCAGCGCGCCGGTCAACAGGGCCTCTTCGCGCATGGGCTGCTCGGCGTGCTTGGGGTAGATGCAGGAGCTGCCCAGAAACAGCAGGCTCTGCACACCCGCGGCGTGCGCCGCACCAACGATGTTGGACTGAATGGCCAGGTTGTCGGCAATGAAGTCGGCCGGGTAGGTGTTGTTGGCGTGGATTCCGCCCACCTTGGCCGCCGCCAGCAACACCACCTGCGGGCGCTTTGCCGCCATCCAGGCGGCCACCGCACCCTGCTGGCGCAGATCCAGCGCGTCGCGGTCGGCCGTCAGCAGCTCCACCGGCGTGCCGCCCAGGCCCTCGGCCTGAAGCCGCCGGCACAGCGCCGCACCGACCATGCCGCGGTGGCCGGCAACGAAGACGCGCAGCCCGGCCATGCTCAGGCCGCGCTCTCGATCTTGAGCTTCCAGATTTTCGGCCCGCTCTCGTGCACGGATTCACCATTGGCATCCACGGCCACCGTCACCGGCATGTCGCGCACCTCAAACTCGTAGATGGCCTCCATGCCCAGCTCGGGGAAGGCCACGACCTTGGAGCCGACGATGGCCTTGCTGACGAGGTAGGCGGCACCGCCCACGGCCATCAGGTACACGGCCTTGTGCTTGGCAATGGCCTCGCGCGCCGCCGGGCCGCGCTCGGCCTTGCCCACCATGCCGATCAGGCCGGTCTTTTCGAGCACGGTGTCGGTGAACTTGTCCATGCGCGTGGCGGTGGTGGGGCCGGCCGGGCCCACGACCTCATCACGCACCGGGTCCACCGGGCCGACGTAGTAGATGAACTTGCCGGCCAGGTCGACGGGCAGCTCCTCACCGCGCGAGAACATGTCCACCATCTTCTTGTGCGCGGCGTCGCGCCCGGTGTACATCTTGCCGTTCAGCAGCAGCGTGTCGCCCGGCTTCCAGCTCGCGGTCTCCTCGCGGGTCACGGTGTCCAGGTCCACGCGCTTGGCGGCGCCGCCCTCGCGGGCGATCTGCGGCCAGTCATCCAGGCTCGGCGGCGTCAGCACCGCGGGGCCGGAGCCGTCCAGCGTGAAGTGCGCATGCCGGGTGGCGGCGCAGTTCGGGATCATGGCCACGGGCAGGTTCGCCGCGTGCGTGGGGTAGTCCAGGATCTTGATGTCCAGTACCGTGGTCAGCCCGCCCAGGCCCTGCGCGCCGATACCGAGCGCGTTGACGGCGTCCATGATCTCCAGGCGCAGCTCTTCCACCCGGTTTTGCGGCCCGCGGGCGCGCAGCTCGTGGATGTCGATGGGGTCCATCAGCGATTCCTTGGCCAGCAGCATCGCCTTCTCCGCCGTGCCGCCAATGCCTAAGCCCAGCATGCCCGGCGGGCACCAGCCGGCGCCCATCGTCGGCACCGTCTTCACCACCCAGTCCACTATGGAGTCGGAGGGGTTCAGCATCACGAACTTGGACTTGGCCTCGCTGCCGCCGCCCTTGGCCGCGACCTTCACGTCCACGGTGTTGCCGGGCACCAGCTCCATGTGGATGACGGCCGGGGTGTTGTCCTTCGTGTTCTGCCGCTTGCCGGCCGGGTCGGCCAGGATCGAGGCGCGCAGCACGTTATCGGGGTGCTGGTAGGCGCGGCGCACGCCCTCGTTGACCATGTCGGCGACGCTTTGGTCGGCGTCGAAGCGCACGTCCATGCCGATTTTCAGGAACACGGTGACGATGCCGGTGTCCTGGCAGATCGGCCGGCGCCCTTCGGCGCACATGCGCGAGTTGATCAGGATCTGCGCCATGGCGTCCTTGGCGGCGGGGTTCTCCTCGCGCTGCCAGGCCTCGTGCACGGCGGTGATGAAATCCTTGGGGTGGTAGTAGCTGATGAACTGCAGCGCGTCGGCGATCGACGCGATGAAGTCCTCCTGGCGAATCGTGCTCATCGCAATGGGGCGGTGCGGGCGTGGCGCAATTGTAGCGGCGCGCGGCCAAGCCCAAACGCGGGCGCGGCTAAGTCCCTGGCTCGCGGCGGCGGAAGATGCCGGCGTAGGCGCCCTGCGGCGAGCGCCACAGCGGCTGCCACTGCCAGGCCGGGCCCAGGTGACCCACGCGCTCGCCGATCTGCGCGGGGTGCCAGTTCAGCGCGGTGCTGACCAGGATGTAATCCACGCCGCCGCGGTCCAGCACCGCGTTGTCCGGCGGGAACACGCGATACCAGGACTGCAGCTCATCACGCAGCGCCCGCCGCTGCGGCGCGACGGCGCCAATCTGGTCCAGGTGGCTGATCCAGCCGCCCCAGGTGGGGTAGGCCGCCAGCGTCGAGGCCACCGGCACGATGGTGTAGGCGCCACGGCCGGTGAATTCCAGCGTCACGCCGGGCGGCAGGGCCTGCAGGCCCTCGTACAGCGCGCGCATGTCCTCCTCGGCGATCATGGTGGCGCCATCCAGCGCCCAGTTCGGCGCCGCGCCGGCGCCGCCCCCGAGCTTGGCGCCCAGGTCCTTGAGCTGCGCCAGCGCGGGCGCCGCCAGCAGCAGCAGCACCGGCAGCCACAGGCGCAGGTCGCGGCTGCGCGTGGCCAGGATCAGCAGGCTGGCCGTCCACGCGGCCAGCGCCAGGCTGCCCGTCTTCAGCACGCTGTTGAAGCGTTCGTGCGTGCCGCTGTAGGCATCGTCCAGGTGAATCACCTCCAGCGACAGCACGGCCAGCGCAAACAGCCAGGGCGCCAGGCCCAGCCAGCCACGTGGGCCGGCGCCCCAGCGCCACTGGCCGATGCTCCACCACAGCGAGGCCAGCAGGCAGGGCCCCCAGATCAGCAGCCAGGACAGCGGCGCGCTGCGGTATTGCCCCTCGAGCAGCGTCAGCGACACGGCGCCGGGCGCATCGAAATGGCGCAAAAAGGGCCACCACAGCAGCGCGGCGCCCAGCGCCGCCCCGGCCAGCAGGCCCAGGTAGGCCGGCCAGACCCGGCGCAGCGCCAGCAGCCCCACGCTGGCGCCCAGCATGAAGGGCAGCATCCAGGCGTTGACGGCATAGGCCAGCGGCAGCAGCAGGCCGGGCAGCAGGCCCTGCGCCCAGCCGGCCAGGCGGTGGTGGTTGGGCACGATTTCGCCGGGGGCCTCGGTGCTGGCGGCCGCGGCGCCCGGCGCCCGGCGCAGGCGCGGACCAAAGGCCCACAGCAGCAGGCCGGCCAGCAGCACATAGCCCAGCACCGGCGGGTGCACATCCTGCAGGTCCAGCACCAGGTGCGCCAGGCTCTCGACGGGGTAGGCCTCGCCGCTGATCAGCTGGCCGGTCAGCCAGCCACCCGGGTCGCGGTCGGCCCACTCGGTCAGGCGCACATGGCCCATGGTGCGCAAGTGATCGGGCAGCGGAACCAGCCCGGTGCCCACGAAGAGCGAGATGCCGGTCGCGGGGAACGTGGCGACGAAGGCCGCCGTCATGCGCAGCGGCGCCGGCCCGCCCATCGCTGCCGTATAGGCCGCGAACACCAGGGCCGGCAGCAGGATCAGCGCCAGCACGTAGCTGCTGCCCAGGCTCAGGCCCAGCCGCCCGAGCAGCCAGCCCCAGCCGGACAGGCCCAGGTTGTAATAGTGGCGGACGGTCTCGCCCGGGTTCCACAGCTCGGGCACCGGCCAGCCCTGGCCCAGCCAGCCGCCGGCCATGTAGTGCAGGTCGTACAGGCCCTCGCCATAGCCGTCGAAGCGAAACTGCACCCCCAGCAGCAGGTACAGCAGCGCGGCGAGCAGCAGGCCGGCGGCCAGGGCCAGGCCGGCGACGCGCCTGGCGTCAGGATTCATGGGCGGCGCGGGGGACGGGGTTGCGGCGATCTTAGCCGCCCCGCCCCGCCAGCGTCACGGCAAGCCGCGCGCGGGTGCCGGCGTCGGCGGCGGCGTTCAGGCCGCCAGCAGCGCGTAAATCCAGTAGGCCAGGATGGCCAGCTGCACGAACCAGACATTGGCGCGCAGGAACACGAAGGTCGGCGAGGTGGAAATCACGTGGATCAGCACCTGCGCCACGCGGGCGCCAAAGTAGATCCAGGCCAGCCCTTCCAGCAGCGACAGCTGGCCGGAGACATAGGCCCCCAGCACCACCGCCGCGTACAGCGGCAGGTTTTCCAGGCAGTTCAGGTGCGCGTTCTGGAAGCGGGTGACCCAGGCCGGGTCCTCATGGCTGGGGGCGCCCCGGGTCCAGGAGTTGGCCGGCGCGCGGCGGCTCAGCACCAGCGCGGTGCGATAGCCCACATAGATGACGGCCAGCGCGATGGTCAGCGCGGTAAAGGCCAGCAAGACCGTGATGGCGGTGCTCATGGTTGGCGTGTCTCCCCGTGTTTGCAGCGCAGCATAGCAGCATGGCGCGGCCCCACCGCCCCTGAGATAATCGCGCCGCGCCCGAGCCAGAGTCCTTCGCCCGCATGAGCCGCCAGATCGAGAATCTTCGCGAAGCGATCGAGTCCGGCCGGCAATCGCCGGTGCGGCGCATCCTGGCCTCGCTGAACCCGGCGGAAATCGCCGGCCTGATCGAATCGCTGCCGCATGGCGAGCGCGAGATCATCTGGGCGCTGGTCGACCCGGACGATGTCGGCGAGGTGCTGCTGCACCTGGGCGAGGAGCTGCGCGCGCAACTGATCGACACGATGGAAACCGACGCGGTCGTGGCCGCGGCGGAGAGCCTGGATGTCGACGACCTGGCCGACTTCATCGACGACCTGCCGGAAACGCTGACCCGGCAGGTGCTGGCCTCGATGGACGAGAGCCACCGCGCGCGGCTGCAGCAGGTGCTCAGCTACGACTACGACAGCGCCGGCGGCCTGATGAACACGGATGCGGTCAGCATCCGGCCCAACGTGACCATCGATGTGGTGCTGCGCTACATGCGCATGCGCGGCGATCTGCCCGACCACACCGATGCGCTGTTCGTCGTGGACCGCTACGGCCACTTCCTGGGCCAGGTCACGCTGACCAAGCTGGTCACCGAGGCGCCGGATGCCAGCGTCTCCGACGTGATGGACCGGGAGTTTTTGCCGATCCCGGTCAGCCTGTCGGCCTCGCAGGTGGCACAGCGCTTCGAGAACCGCGACCTGGTCTCGGCGCCGGTGGTCGACGAGCAAAACGTTCTGCTGGGCCGCATCACTATCGACGACGTCGTCGACGTCATCCGCGACGAGGCCGAGCACAGCCTGCTTTCGCAGGTGGGCCTGGACGAGGAGGACGACGTCTTCGCCCCGGTGCGGCGCAGCGCCGCCCGCCGCGCGGTGTGGCTGGGCATCAACCTGCTCACGGCCTTCATCGCCGCCGGCGTGGTCGGCCTGTTCGAGGGCACGCTGGATCAGGTGGTGGCGCTGGCGGTGCTGATGCCGGTGGTGGCCAGCATGGGCGGCATTGGCGGCAGCCAGACGCTGACGCTGATGATCCGCGGCATGGCGCTGGGGCATATCTCGGCCGCCAACGCCGGCGCGCTGCTGCGCAAGGAGGTCGCCGTGGCCGGCCTGAACGGCGTGTTCTGGGCGCTGGTGGTCGGCGTGGTAACCACCTTGTGGTTCAACAGCCTGATGCTCGGGCTGGTCATCGCTATGGCCATGCTGGTCAACCAGATCGGCGCCGCCTTCGCCGGCGTGGGCCTGCCGATGCTGCTGCAAAAGCTCAAGGTCGACCCCGCACTGGCCGGATCGGTGGTGCTGACCACCGTCACCGACGTCGTTGGCTTTTTCGCCTTCCTCGGCCTAGGGACGCTGCTGCTGCTTTAGCCCGCCGCGGTGGGGTTTTGCTGCAAGGCCTCGGCCTCCTCCGGCTGCGCCGGAAAGTGCGGCTCGGTGCGCAGCACGTAGACATCCAGCACCGCCAGCACGCGGGCCAGCACCTCGCGCAGTTCGGTGCGCCAGCGGCGGCTCAGCGGCGGCCCGGCGGCGATAAAGCCCTGCGCCTCCAGCCCGTCATGGCCGGCCAGGAACAGGGCCCGTGGCAGGTGGTAGCGCTGGCTCACGATGATCACCCGCTCCACGCCAAACACGTCGCGCGCGCGGCGCACCGAGTCCAGCGTGCGCCGGCCGCCGTAGTCCAGCCGCAGCGCCTCCTCCGGCACGCCCAGTTCCAGCAGCGCGCGGCGCATGCGCTCCGGCTCGTTGTAGTTGATCGAGGGGTTGGCGCCGCTCAGCAGCAGCGTGCGCACCAGCCCCTGCCGGTACAGCGTGGCCGCCGCCAGCATGCGCTGGTTGAAATGCACCGAGGGCTCGCCGCCCAGCGAATAGCTGCTGGTGCCCAGCACCAGCGCATGCGGCACGGCGCGCAGCGCCTCCGGCTGGGCGTGCATCTGCCCCCGGTGCCCGGACAGCATCAGCAGGTTGAGCAAGGCCACGCCCAGCACCAGCAGGCCCAGGCCCGCCAGCGCCACACGCAGCAACAAACGGACGCGTCTCATCGTCTCGCAAGTCTGGTGAATGATGCGCCGGCCCGTCCCTGAACCGGCAGACCCGCAGTCTAACCAGCCACCGCCCTCAGGGCGATGGGGCAGCCGTGGCTCCGCAACCGGTCGACGATGCGGCGGCCCGCTGCGGTGCTAGGGTGCGCCCATGCCGATGCCCGCCCCCAAGCCCGCGAAGGCCGACTCCGCCCCCTTGCTGGAAGGCTTCGCGCCGATACTGGGCGCGCGGCCGCGCGTGCTGGTGCTGGGCTCCATGCCCAGCGTCGCCTCTCTGGCCGCGCAGGGCTATTACGCCCACCCGCGCAACCGATTCTGGCCGCTGCTCGCGCGCTTGCTCGGCCGCGAACTGCCCGCCGACTACGCGCAGCGCGAGGCGCTGGCCCGCGATGCCGGCGTGGCCATCTGGGATGTACTGGCCCGCTGCCGGCGCCGCGGCAGCCTGGACAGCGCCATCGACCCGCAGGACCGCGAAACCAACCCCATCCCCGAACTCATTCAAGCCCAGCCGACGCTGCGGCTGATTGCGCTGAATGGCGGCATGGCCGCGCAGGTTTTTCGCCGCGAACTGGCGCCGCGGCTCCCGACCCAGGCGCCCCCCGCCATCGCCCTGCCCTCCACCAGCCCGGCCAATGCGCGCATGGATTTGGCGGCGCTGGCCTTGGCCTGGCAGCCGGTCGCCGAGGCCTTGGGGGCTGAGTGAAGTCGGCGGACTGATAGGAGTGGTGTTTGGCCGGCGAAATCACCGTCGGGCGCCTGCGCCCCGGCGCCGCCTCCGCGGACTACGCTGCGGCTGATCCGCCCGGAACCGGGTCGGCCGAAGGGGCTCCTGCCCCTGCGGCCGAGGCGCGCGTCCCTGCGCGCCCCCTGGCGGGCTGTTCCGGCCCCGGGCGGGCCTGCGCTCATGCCCGCTATGGTGGCCCCGGGTCGCATTCCAGGGTTTGCACGCGCCAAAACCCATCGCTTCAAACCCTGGCCGGCGGGCGCATCCACCCGCGTAGCGCCCCTAAGGCAGGGCAGTCGCGGCTCGGCTGCCAAGCGATGCGCCGCGATGGCCAAGGTTGGCCGACATGACGACCCGCCCCGCGTTGAGGGCCCGGAGGCCGCGGAGCGGGCATGAGCGCAGGCCCGTGTGCCGGTGGGAAAGGCCCGCAGGGTGCGTGCACGGATGCACGCAGCGGCCGCAGGGGCAGGAACGCTCCCTCGGCCGGCCCCGCCGGCGCGCGGATCAGCGGCAGCGTAGGCCGCGGAGCAGCCTGCGGCACCCCCTCCAACCGCTGCGAATATCCAGCGGCGTATTCGTCAGCTCTTGCCCGATCCCGGAGGCAGCCCGCCCTAGGCCAGCAGCTTCTTCACCCCCGCATCGAGCCCCGCAAGCGTCAGCGGGTACATGCGGTTGTCCATGATCTCGCGGGTGATCTGCACGCTGGGGTTGTATTCCCAGTAGTCCTCGGGTTCGGGGTTCAGCCAGATCGCCTTGCGGAAGTGGCGCAGCAGCCGCTCGGCCCAGGCCTGGCCGGATTCTTCGTTCCAGTGCTCAACGCTGCCCCCGGCATAGGTGATCTCGTAGGGGCTCATCGTCGCGTCGCCGATGAAGATCAGCTTGTAGTCCTCGCCGTAGGTGTGGATCAGATCCCAGGTCGGGGTCTTTTCCGTTTGCCGGCGGGCGTTGTCCTTCCACATCGACTCGTAAACGAAGTTGTGGAAGTAGAAATATTCCATGTGCTTGAACTCGGCGCGGGCGGCCGAGAACAGCTCCTCGCAGACCTTGACGTGCGGGTCCATCGAGCCGCCGACGTCAAAGCACAGCAGCACCTTCACGGCGTTGTGCCGCTCCGGCACCATCTTGATGTCCAGGTAGCCGGCATTGCGCGCCGTGGAGCGGATGGTGTCGTCGAGGTCCAGAATCTCCTCGGCGCCCTCGCGCGCGAACTTGCGCAGGCGGCGCAGCGCCAGCTTGATGTTGCGCGTGCCCAGCTCGATGGTGTCGTCGAGGTTGGCGTACTCGCGCTTCTCCCAGACCTTCACCGCCGAGCGGTTGCCGCCCCGGCCGCCGATGCGCACGCCCATGGGGTTGTAGCCCGAGTTGCCATAGGGCGAGGTGCCCCCGGTGCCGATCCACTTGTTGCCGCCTTCGTGGCGCTTCTTCTGCTCTTCGAGGCGCTTTTTCAGCGTCTCCATCAGCTCGTCCCAGCCGCCCATGGCCTGCAGCTTTTGCATCTCCTCGGCGGTGAGCTGCATCTGCTTCATAGCCTCGACCCACTCCGGCGGGATCTGGCCTTCGAAGGCCTCCATCGCATCCTCGATGCCCTGGAAGTACTGGCCGAAAACCTTGTCGAAGCGGTCGAACTTGGTCTCGTCCTTCACCAGGCTGGCGCGGGCCAGGTAGTAGAACTCGTCGATCGAGCAAAAGGCGACATCCAGGCTCAGCGCCTCGATCAGCGTCAGGTACTCGGTGATCGAGGGCTTCAGGTCCGCCTTGCGCAGGGCGTAAAAGAAATCGAGCAGCATGGCCTCAGTCTAATGCAAGCCCGCGCCCGCCCCCCCGCGACGCGGCGGGCCGCGCGCGATTCAGTCGGCCGGCCAGGCCATCGTCGACAGCAGCGCCAGCGAGTCGCGCCGGCTGTCCAGCCGCGTGTGCTGCACCACGATGGGCTCATCGGCTTCGATGACGCTGGAAAAGTCCGTGCCCAGCGGCACCGGCTCGGGCTCGCGCAGCAGGTCAAAACGCAGATGGCGGGTGCGCCGGGCCGGCACCGTCAGCGTGTAGGGCCCCGCCGGCTCGCGGTCGGCGAAGTAGATCGTGATGCGCACCTGGGCGTCGCGCGGGCCCGTGTTGAGCAGGCAGGCGGTCTCGTGCGGCACCAGCGTGGGGTCCTCCTGCGCGCTGGCGCCCTGCGGTGGAATCCAGCCTTCGGGAATCACCCAGGTTTTGCGTCCCAGTGCGGCCATGCGGCCTCCGTCGTGCGGCGTGTGGCCGTCCATGTGTACCAGAGCGGGGTGGCGGCTAGCCAACCCGCGGACGGGCGAAGCAGAGAGCCGCCCGGCCGCTGCTGGCCACCTTGGCCGCCACGCTGCACCCGCTTATGCTGGCCGCAACACAGCCACCACGACCGAGCCGCCATGGATGAGGATCAGCGCGCGGAACTGCGCGAGAGCTTTGAGCACTTCGACCGCAACGGCGACGGGCAGATCGACTTTGCCGAGTTCGTCGAGCTGGTGCGGGTGATGTCCGGCCGCGCCGGCCAGGCGGAGCTGCGCATCGGCTTCGAGGAAACCGACGAGGACGGCAACGGCCGCATCGACTTCGAGGAGTTCTGCGACTGGTGGCAGGCCGCCGGACGCTAAGCCGGCCCGCCTTGCCAACGCGCCCGTTAGGCCGGCCAGTCCCGCCTTAGCAACGAGCCCGCCAGGCCGGCCCGCCCTTCACGCGAGGCCGCGGCGCTGGGCGACTAGCTGTTGCGCCGCGCCATGAACATCAGCCGCTCGAACATGTGGATGTCCTGCTCGTTTTTCAGCAGGGCGCCATATAGCGGCGGCAGGGCCTTCTTCGCCGAGGACTCCTGCAGCGCCTCGGGGCCGATGTCCTCGGCCAGCAGCAGCTTCAGCCAGTCCAGCAGCTCGGAGGTTGAGGGCTTTTTCTTCAACCCGTTGATCTCGCGCAGGCCGAAGAACACATCCATGGCCTGCTTGAGCAGCTGCTTTTTGATGTCCGGGAAGTGCACATCCACGATGGCCTGCATCGTGTCCTTGTCGGGGAAGGCGATGTAGTGGAAGAAGCAGCGGCGCAAAAAGGCGTCCGGCAGCTCCTTTTCGTTGTTCGAGGTGATGATGATGATCGGCCGGTTCTTGGCGCGCACGGTCTCCTGCGTCTCGTAGACGAAGAACTCCATGCGGTCCAGCTCGCGCAGCAGGTCGTTCGGGAACTCGATGTCGGCCTTGTCGATCTCGTCGATCAGCAGCACCGGCTGCTCGTCCTCGTTGAAGCACTTCCACAGCGCGCCGTGCACGATGTAGTTGCGGATGTCGTGCACCCGGTCATCGCCCAGCTGCGAATCGCGCAGGCGCGACACGGCGTCGTATTCGTACAGGCCCTGCTGCGCCTTGGTGGTGGACTTGATATGCCACTCGTACAGCGGCTTGCCCAGGCCCCGCGCCACCTCCTCGGCGAGCATCGTTTTGCCGGTGCCGGGCTCGCCCTTGATCAGCAGCGGCCGTTGCAGCGTCACCGCGGCGTTGACGGCGAGCTTCAGGTCGTCGGTGGCGACGTACTTCTCGGTGCCTTCGAATTTCGTGCTCATGGATCCGGTACTGCGTGTCTGGGGCCATTGTAGTGGCCCCCGGCGGCGGCGCGCCGCGCAGGCTTTGCGGCAGACTGCGCGCATGAAAACGCACACGCCCACCATCCTGATCACCGGCGCCTCCTCGGGCTTTGGCGCGGCCTGCGCGCGGCGCTTCGCCCGCGATGGCGCCCGCCTGATCCTGCTGGCGCGCTCGCAGCGCCCCTTGCAGGCGCTCGCCGACGAACTGGCCGGCCAGGCCGAGGCCGTGCTGGTGCGGGTGCTGGACATGCGCGACCGCGCCGCCGTGCTGGGCCTGCGCGAGGACCTGCCGCCCGAGTGGCGCGACATCGACATCCTGGTCAACAACGCCGGGCTGGCGCTGGGCGTGGCCCCGGCGCACGAGGCCGACCTGGAAGACTGGGAGCAGATGGTCGAGACCAACATTCTCGGCCTGATCCGGCTGACGCGAGCGCTGCTGCCGGGCATGGTGGCGCGCAACCGCGGCCACATCATCAACATCGGCTCCACCGCGGCCAGCTGGCCCTACCCGGGCGGCAATGCCTATGGCGGCAGCAAGGCCTTCGTGGCCCAGTTCACGCGCAACCTGAAGGCCGATCTTGTCGGCACCGCGCTGCGCGTCAGCAACATCGAACCGGGGCTGGCCAATACCAACTTCTCCAAGACCCGCTTCAAGGGCGATGCGGCGCAGGCCGATGCCGTGTACGCCGGCACCGAGCCGCTGCGCGCCGAGGACATCGCGCAAACGGTGCACTGGATCGCCAGCCAGCCGGCCCACGTCAACATCAACAGCGTCGAGATCATGCCCACCTGCCAGGCCTGGGCCGGCTGGGCCGTGGACCGCGCGCCCACGTAGCGGGGCCGCACTCCCGGCCCCCGTCCCGGCCGCCCCCTCGGCCGCCGCAAAGCGCCGGCGGCCAGCGGCCGGGGGCTGACAAACCGCCGCAAAGCCGGCATGCTACGCGCCCGCGTGGCCCCGTGCCCGCGGCGGCGCCGCGGCTCGCGGCGCCCCACCCGGCGCCCCTGCCCCCTGCGGGAGCGCGCTGCCGCCACGCCCCGCGTGGCCCCTTGCTTCCCCGGTATTCCCCCATGGCCGCCCCCACGCCCCCCGCCTTTGCCGACCTCCGCCCACGCCCCGAGGTCCGCGCTGCCCTCGACGCCGTTGGCTACGCGCAACCCTCCCCCACTCCGGCCGCCGTCCTCCCCCAGATGCTGGCGGGCCCCGGCG
>CAKZQS010000042.1 GCA_937141935.1 uncultured Ectothiorhodospiraceae bacterium | reverse complement strand
TGCGCCAGGCGCTGCGCCAGCACGGCCACCACCAGAAGCGCACCGCCCGCGCCTTGGGCCTGAGCTATGACCAGCTCCGGCACCTGCTGCGCAAGCACGACGACGGCCGCGCCGAGGACGGCGCCGCCTGAGCCGCGCTCCGGCTTGACCGGCGAGCCGCGCGCTGGCGCACCGCGGCCGTCGCCGGCGACGCCACAACCCTGTGCTAGCCTGCGGCGCTTCCCCCTGCAGCACCGACCGCGCCGCCATGAGCGAACTGCCCTGTTTCAAGGCCTACGACATCCGTGGGCGCCTGCCCGACGAGCTGAACGTCGACATCGCCTACCGCATCGGCCGCGCCTACGCGCGCGTCGTGCGCCCGCAGCGCGTGGTCACGGGCCGGGATGTGCGCCTGTCCAGCGCCGAGCTGCAAAACGCGCTGGCGCTGGGGCTGATCGACCAGGGCGTGGAGGTCCACGACATCGGCCTGTGCGGCACCGAAGAGGTGTATTTCGCCACCTTCGAATACGACTTCGACGGCGGCATCATGGTCACCGCCAGCCACAATCCGATGGACTACAACGGCATGAAGCTGGTGCGCGAAGGCTCGCGCCCCATCGGCGCCGACACGGGGCTGGCGGACATCGAGGCGCTGGTGGCCGAGGACACCGAGGTCTGCCCCGAGGAGCAGGCCGCACTGACCCCGCTGGCGCATCGCGAGGACTATGTGCGCCACCTGCTGGGCTATGTGGACCTGGCCGACCTCAAGCCGCTGACGATCCTGGTCAATGCGGGCAATGGCCCGGCGGGGCTGGTGGTCGACGCGCTGGAGCCGGAGCTGCCCTTTCGCTTTGAGCGGCTGCACCACGAACCCGATGGCCGCTTCCCCAACGGCATCCCCAACCCGATCCTGCTGGAGAACCAGCCGGTGACCGCGCAGGCCGTGCGCGCGGCCGGCGCCGATTTCGGCGTGGCCTGGGATGGGGATTTCGACCGCTGCTTCTTTTTTGACGAGCGCGGCGAGTTCATCGAGGGCTATTACGTCGTGGGCCTGCTGGCCGAGGCGCTGCTGCGCGAGAACCCCGGTTCGACCATCGTGCACGACGTGCGCATGACCTGGAACACCATCGACATCGTGGCCGCCGGCGGCGGCGAGGCGGTGCAAAGCAAGACCGGGCACGCCTACATCAAGCAGATCATGCGCGAGAACGACGGCCTGTACGGCGGCGAGATGAGCGCGCACCACTACTTTCGCCGCTTCGCCTATTGCGACAACGGCAATATCCCCTGGCTGCTGGTCGCCGCTCTTCTGTCGAAGACCGGCAAGCCGCTGTCGTCGCTGGTGGCCGAGCGCATCGCGGCCTACCCGGCCAGCGGCGAGATCAACCGCCGTGTGGCCGACCCCGAGGCGGCCATTGCCCGCGTGTACGCGCGTTACGGCGAGGAGGCGGTGGCCGAGAACCGCCTGGACGGGCTGACGCTGGAGTTCCCGCAGTGGCGCTTCAACCTGCGCAAGAGCAACACCGAGCCGGTGACCCGGCTCAACGTGGAATCCCGCGGCGACCGCGCGTTGATGCAGGCCAAAACCCGTGAACTGCTGGCCCTGATCGAGGGCGCGAACTAGCGCCGCGACCCCACGGGCAGCGCCCACGGCCGGGCGCGGGATCGCGTCCGCAGGCAGGCAGGCGCCGGGGCGCCAGCTAGTCGTCGGGTCGGGGCCTGCACGGGCCGCGTGCGCGGCCTGGCCTCAGCGGGGCTGGGCCCCAGCGAGGCCGGGCCTTGAGTCGCAGCTGCTAGGCGGCGTCCTTGCGGATCCAGAAACCGTGGCCCTGCTCCAGGCACCAGTCCAGCCATTTGTTCAGCATGGCGTTGCGCTGGATTTGCAGGTAAAGGTTTTCGCCAAAGTCGCCCTTTTCGACATCCAGGGCCTGGGCGGCCTTGGCGTCAAAGAACACGCGCACCTTGAGCCGCGGCACCTCGCCCTTGTCGGGAAAGCGGTGCGTCAGGATGAAGGTGGCGGTGTAGCGCTCATGGTGCACGCTGTGCAAATGCAGCGGGCAGTTGGCGTCGCCGCGGGACACGGCCCCGCTCGGCACCTTGCGCAGGTCGGGAATCAGGCGCTCGAGCAGCGCATAATTGGATTCCCAAAGCGCCACGAGGGCCGAGAAGCTGTTCGGGTCTGTTACCCGCTCCCAGGGTTTGAGCGTGGTTGTCTTGGCCATCCGCGAATCTTAGCAACGCTGTAATGTCGTGGCGAGTGTGCTAGGGCCGTCCAGCCCCTCTCCCCGCAGCCTCAGACTGCCCGCGAAGCCCGGAGTTCCCTGCATTCGCGAGCATTTGCCGCATTGCGCAGCGCAGCAGTCATGGGTGGCCCGGGCGCCGCATTATTGCGCCGCAACGCGCAAAAGCGGCGCTCCAGCCTCGCCGCACCCTGCCGCCGGCAACCCCGACAAGGGCCGGCGCCAGGGTCCGTGCCGCTCGAGGCTGTTGGCCCAGATGGACTGTTAGACAAGATCGGCTGTTCGCCAAAGCGGGCCATTGGCCGGGATGGCCTGTTCGCCGGGATGGGCCGCCGGCCGCGCCGGGCCCTTGGCCAACCGGGCCCTTGGCCGGGCCGGGCCCCTGGCCGAGCCGGGCTAGTAACCGAGCTGCTTCGCCGCCAGCTCGCGCATGACCTCGCTGGCGCCGCCGCCGATGGACAGCACCTTGGTCTCGCGAAAGATGCGCTCGACCGCGCAGCCGCGCATGTAGCCGGCGCCGCCGTGGATCTGCACGGCCTCGCCCGCCACCCACTCCAGCGTGTCGGTGGCCAGGGTTTTCAGCATGCACAGCTGCGCCACGGGCACGCCGCCCTGGTCCACCTGCCAGATCAGCCCATAGAGCGTGGCGCCCAGCGCCTGGATGCGGCTGGCCATTTCCACCAGCTTGTGGCGGATCACCTGGTGGCGGACGAGCGGCTTGCCAAAGGTCTGCCGCTCGCGGGCGTAGGCCAGGCTGTCCTCATAGCAGCGCAGCGCGTGGCCATAGGCCTGGGTCGCCAGCGCCAGGCGCTCCATGTTGAAGTTGCGCATGATGCCGAGAAAGCCCTGGTTCTCAGCGCCGATCAGCCGGGAGGCCGGCACCCGGCAGCGGTCGAAATACAGCGTGGCGGTGTCCGAGCAGAGCCAGCCCATCTTGTCCAGGCCGGTGCGCGCCAGGCCGGGCGTGTCCGCATCCACGGCCAGCAGCGAGATGCCGCCCATGCCGGGCCCGCCGGTGCGCACGGCCACCGTCAGCAGGTCGGCGCGCAGGCCGGAGGTGATAAAGGTCTTTTGTCCGCTGACGAGAAAATCCTCGCCGTCGCGTTCGGCCACGGTGCGCAGGTTGGCCACGTCCGAGCCGCCGCCGGGCTCGGTGATCGCCAGCGCGGCAATCCGCTCGCCCCGCAGTACCGGCGGCAGCACCTCGGCCTTCAACGCCTCGCTGCCCAGCGCCACGATCGGCGGGAGCGCGATGCCCAGGCTGCCGAAGGCGGCCACGATGCCGCCGCTGCCCGAGCGCGCCAGTTCCTCCACCGCGATCATGCGGTAGAAGGTATCCGGCGCCTCCACGCCATCGTACTGCTCGGGAAAGCCCAGCCCCAGCAAGCCGACCTCGGCCGCCCGCGGGTACATCGCGCGCGGGATCTCGCCGGCGGCCTCCCAATCATCGAGGTGCGGCTCGATCTCCTCGCGCACGAAGCGCCGGATCTGGCTGCGGAAGGTCTCGTGCTCGGCGCCCAGCGCCGGGTGCGCAGGGGTCATCCTCGCTCCTTAACGGTCCATGTCAGAGGGCCCGCATCCGGGCCGCGCCGTGCGGCGCCGGCCCGGTGCGGCGGCGGGACTCAGGCGGCGTCCCAGATCACCCGTTTGCGCGCGGCGTACCAGGTCTCGACGCGCGGGGCGTAGTGCGACTCGATGACGTTGCGCTTGATCTTCATCGTCGGCGTCAGAAAGCCGTTCTCGATGCCCCAGGTGTCCTTCACGACCACCGCGAACTTGACCTGCTCATGCGGGTCGACGGTGGCGTTGACCTTGTCCAGCAGCGCGCTGAACTCGGCCTCCAGCCCGCTCTGGTCGCGCTCGCCCTTGTCCAGGTGCGCACGCGCCTCCTCGCAGAGCATGAACATCGCGAAGGGCGAGGTCTGGTCGGCGCCGGCCACGCACACCACCTCGATGGCCTCGTGGTTGACCAGCTTGTTCTCCAGCGGCACCGGGGCGACGTACTTGCCCTTGCTGGTCTTGAACAGCTCCTTGACCCGGCCGGTGATCTTCAGCCGGCCCTGGTCATCGATCTCGCCCATGTCGCCGGTCTTCAGGAAGCCGTCGTCGGTGAGGTCCTCGGCGGTTTTGTCGGGCTGCTTGAAGTAGCCCATCATCATCGCCGGGCTGCGCACCAGGATCTCGCCGTTGTCGCCGATCTTGGTCTCCACGCCGGGGTTGGAATGACCGACGTAGCCCACGCGGGCCTCGCCCGGGCGGGTGCCATGCGAGTAACCGAAGTTCTCGCTCATGCCATAGCCCTCGAGCAGCTCCAGGCCCAGCGAGCGGTACCAGGAGAGCGTTTCGGCCGACAGCGGCGCCGAGCCGGTGGCGGCATAGCGCACGTGCTCCAGGCCCAGCTGCTTGAGGATCTTGCGCTTGATCAGCCGGGAGACGATCGGGATGCGGAACAGCAGCTTTTGCTTCTTCTCCGGCAGCTTGTCGTATACACCCGCCTGGAACTTGCTCCACAGCCGTGGCACCGAGGCGAAAATCGTCGGCTGGGCGCGGCGCAGGTCCTGCACAAAGGTGTCCAGCGACTCGGCAAAGAAGACCTCAAAGCCATAGCGCAGCGAGTTGGCCTCGACCACCCAGCGCTCGAGCACGTGCGCCAGCGGCAGGTAGCTGAGCATGCGCTCGTTGTTGTCCAGGGTCATGATGTCGGCAAAGCCGATCGAGGCGGCCGCCATGGCGCCAAAGCTTTGCATCACGCCCTTGGGCCGACCGGTCGAGCCGGAGGTGTAGACGATGGTCGCCATCTCCTCGGGGCTGCGCGTGGTCTCGCCGCTGAGCGGCTCCACGGCGGAGATCGCGTCGTCCCACTGCAGGTAGTCGGTCGGCGGCGCCAGCGGCAGCGCGATGCAGGGCAGGTCGGCCGGCACGCCGGGCTTCATCGTGTCCCAGTCGTCGAGCTTGCCCACGAACAGCAACTTGGATTCGCTGTGCTCCAGGATGTACTGCACCGTGTCGGCGTTCAGCGTGGGGTACAGCGGCACGCTGACGTGGCCGGCCATCCAGATCGCCAGGTCGGCAATGATCCAGTGGGCGCAGTTCTTCGACACCAGCGCGATCTGGCTGCGCGGCGGCAGGTCCATGCTCTGCAGGTGCGCCGCCATGCGCCGGGCCTCGTCGCCCACCTCGCGCCAACTGTATTCGCGCACCCGCCCATCGCCGAGCGGCTGGGTGAAGTAGCGCTTGTCCGGCTGGGCCTTTTCCCAGTAGTAAAAGCAATCCAAGGGCGTGGCCTTGGGGTCCATCGCATGCATCGGGGTCTCCCCATCTCCTCCAACAGGGCCCGTGTGCGCTGGGGCGACACGGGATCAGGCCGTCACTTTACACCGGCCACCGCGTCGCGCGTGGCCCGGCTGGCCTCAGCGCGCCCGGTACTGCACCAGCCGCCACAAGGCCACCAGCCCCAGCAGGATTGCCGGGCTTAAGGCCGCCGCTGGCGGCGACCAGCGATAGATCGCGCCGAGGTTGACCACGGTCTCGTTGAGCACATAGAAGCCGATGCCCATCAGCACGCCCACGAACAGCCGCTGCCCGGCGCCGGTGTCGCGCAGCGGGCCCAGCACGAAGGGCACGGCGATGAAGACCATCGCCACGACGCTCAGCGGCGTGGCCAGCTTTTGCCAGAAGGCCAGCCGCGGGCGGTGCGAATCGAGCTTGTTGCTTTCCAGGTAGGCGATGTAGCGCTGCAGGCCGGGCAAGGACAGGCTGCCGGCGCGCAGCAGGAACAGCTCGAGCAGTTCGGGCTCAAAGGACACGCGCAGCGGCTCCTGGGCCGCGCGCTCGCGCAGCAGGGCCTGCGCCGTGGGCTCCACGCGCTGCCATTCGTAGGCCTGCCAGCGACCGTCGCGGTACTCCGCGCGCGCGGCCGACTCCACGGCCACCAGCGTGCTGCCGGGCTCGTCCAGCTCGAACACGCGCAGCGACTCCAGCTGGTGGCGGCCGACCACCGCGCCGACATGCACATAAAGCCGGCCATTGCGCACCCACAGGCTGGGGCCGGCGGCATCGCTGCGGGTTTCGCCGCTGCGCAGGTCGCTGGCCGCGGCATTGGCCCAGGGCACCAGGCGATCCCCGACAACCAGCGCCAGCAAGCCCAGCAGCAGGCCCACGGTGGCGGCCGAGGCGGCGATGCGCCAGACCGGCATGCCGGCCGCCTGCATCACCACCAGCTCGCCGCTGGCGGCCAGCCCGCCCAGGCCCAGAATGGCGCCGAGCAGCACGATCAGCGGGAACATGTCGAAGAGCAGCTCCGGCAGCTTGAGCAGCGTCAGCTGCGCCACCTGCGCCGCGCTCAGCCCGTAGCGCCCGGCCGAGTCCAGGTCCTCGACAAAGCTGACGAATCCGGACAGGCCGAGCAGCACCAGCGCCGTCAGCAGCGCGGCGCCGATCAGCGCCTGCGCGAGGTGGCGGTCAAGGATCTTCAGCCCCGGCATCGACGCCCCTGGTTCATAGCAGGCCCTGGCGGTAACGCTGGCGGTAGCGGCCGGCGCGCAGCCACAGCGTGGCGCCGATGGCGGCGACGACGATGTGCACCCACCACAGCCCCATCCAGCCCGGCAGCTGGCCCGATTCCAGCCAGGCCTGGCCCATGCCCAGCATGTTGAAATACAGCACGAAGGCCAGCACGCCCCAGCCGAGCCGCCCGTAGCGGCCCTTGCGCGCCGAGGTGCGCGACAGCGGCACGGCCAGCAGCACCAGCAGCAGCGTCGACAGCGGCGTGGCCACGCGCCAGTGCAGCTCGGCGATGTCCTCCGGGTCCGGGCTGCCCCACAGCGCCGCACTCGGCTTGAGCGAGGTCTTGGACAGGCGGTACACGAAGGCCGGCGGCGTCACCGCCAGGCCGTGCTCCTCGAAGCGGGTCAGCCGGGTGCTGCCCTCGGCGGTGTCGCGGTCCCAGCGGCTGCCGTCGCGCAGCAGCAGGCGGTGGCGGCCGTTCTCGTCCACCGTGAACTCGCCCTCGCGCGCCAGGATCACGCTGCGCTCCTCGCTGCCGGCCACCTCGGCGAACACGCGGCGCATCTCGCCGCTGTCGGCCTCGTAGCGTTCCATGTACAGCGTGCCGCGGTCGTCCGGCAGCTCGCGAAAGCGGCCCGCCTCGAATACCGCGAAGGTCATGCGGTTGGCCGCCTCCTTGATCAGGAAGTCGGCCGTGCGCCCGGCCAGCGGGCTCAGCCACAGCGACAACAGCGCGCCCAGCAGTGCCAGCACCGTGCCGAGCAGCAGGAAGGGCCGGTACAGCCCGCCCAGGCCCAGGCCGCCGGCATGCATGCCGTCGATTTCGCTGTCGCGGTACAGGCGCCCCAGCGTCAGCATCACGCCGATCAGCAGCGACACCGGAATCAAAATGGTCAGGTAGCGCACGCTGGACAGCCCCACCAGCACCAGCAGCAGCGAGGGGTCGATGTTGCCCTTGGCCGCCTCGGCCAGAAAGCGCGCCAGGCGGGTGGCCAGCATGATGGCCAGCAGCACCACGGTGACCGCCGCCCAGCTCTGCCAGGCCTCGCGGAACAGATAGCGGCCGAGGGTCGCGTAGCGCAGGCTCACGCGACGCGCAGCGCAGCCGTCGCCGGCCCGGGCAAGTCGAGTATCCTGCTCAGAATCATTCGCGTACCACGCCGCAAGAGGTCAAAGAACGACTGCCATGAAGTATGCCCTGCTCAGCCAACTCGATGCCCTGGATGCCACCGATTCGCTGCTCGTCGGCCTGTGTGGCAAGACGCTGCTCGGCGCCGAGGCCCTGCCCGAAGGCGTCAGCGAGGCGGTCGACAAGGCGCTCAAGCGTGGCGACGCCAGCGCCAAGCGCGGCGCCACCCTGGTGCTGCCGCACGCCGAAGGCAAAAAGGCCGGCCCCGGCCGGCTGATCGTCGTGGGTTGTGGCGACAAGGCCGCCAAGCTCGATGCGGACGGCGTCGACCGCGCCATCGAGGCGGGCACGCGTGCCGCGCTGAAGCTGGGCAACAAGCGGCTGGTCATCAGCCTGCACGCCGGGCTGTGCGATGGCGAACCGGCCACCGCCGTGCGCCGGGCCATCGCCTCCGCCGGCCAGGCCACCTACCGCTTTGAGGAATGCCGCAGCAAGAAGCCGGAGGCCCGCGCGCTGAAGACCATCGCGCTGCTGACCCCGGCTGGCCTGGCGGCCGCCCCGGCGCGGGCCGCGCTGCGCCAGGGCGAGGCGCTGGCCGAGGGCCTGGCACTGGCCTGCGACCTGGGCAACCGCCCGGGCAACCTGTGCACGCCGACCGACCTGGCCCGCGTGGCCCAGGACATGGCCGGCGAGTTCAAGAACCTGAAGAGCCGCGTGCTCGGCGAGGCCGAGATGGCCGAGCTGGGCATGGGCGCCCTGCTCTCGGTCTCGCGAGGCAGCCGTGAGGAAGCCCAGCTGATCGTGCTGGAGTGGAGCGGCGGCAAGAAGGGCGACAAGCCCATCGCGCTGGTCGGCAAGGGCCTGACCTTCGACGCCGGCGGCATCAGCCTGAAGCCTGCCGCGCGCATGGAGGAAATGAAGTTCGACATGATGGGCGGCGGCACCGTGCTGGGCACGATGCGCGCGATCGCGGCGATGAACCTGCCGATGAACATCGTCGCCGTCGTGCCGGCCTCCGAGAACCTGCCCGACGGCGCCGCCAACAAGCCGGGCGACATCGTCACCAGCATGTCCGGCCAGACCATCGAGGTCATCAACACGGACGCCGAGGGCCGGCTGATCCTGTGTGACGCGCTGACCTGGGTGCAGGGCGAATACAGCCCGCGCACCATCGTCGACCTGGCGACGCTGACCGGCGCCTGCGTGGTGGCCCTGGGCGACAAGGCCTGTGGCCTGTATGCCAACGACGAGGGGCTGGCGCAGGAGCTGCTGGCCGCCGGCCAGCAGGCCGGCGACCGCGCCTGGCAGATGCCGCTGTGGGAGGAATACCAAAAGCAGCTGGACAGCCCGGTGGCCGACATGCAGAACGTCGGCGGCCCCGGCGCCGGCTCGGTCACCGCCGCCTGCTTCCTGCACCGCTTTACCCGCAAGGCGCGCTGGGCCCACCTGGACATCGCCGGTGTGGCCTGGAACTCGAAAAAGCTCGCCAGCGGCCGCCCCGTGCGCCTGCTGACGCAGTGGCTGCTGAACCAGGCCGGCTGAGGCCGGCGTGACCCGGCTGACCTTCTATGTCCATGAGCAGGACGGCGACCCCGAGCTGTGGGTCTGCCGCCTGCTCGACAAGATCGCGCGCAGCGGCCAGCACTGCTTCGTGATGGGCGCCGACGAGGCGGCCCTGGACGCGCTCGACCGCCGCCTGTGGACCTTCTCGCAGGGCAGCTTCACGCCGCATGAGCGGCAGGGCGCGGCCGCGCCCGAGGCGCCCATCGTGCTGTCGACGCAGCCGCCGCTGGCGCAGGAGCGCCCCACGCTGCTGCTCTGGGGCTGGCCGGAGCCCACCCCGCCGGAGTGCTTTTCCAGCTTCGAGCGCTGCCTGGAAGTGGTGGCCGGCGAGGAGTCGGCCAAGGCGCCGGCGCGGGCGCGCTACAAGCACTACCGCGAGCGCGGCTACGACATCGAGACGCACCGCATCGGCGCGGACGGCGCTAGCGCCACCAGCTGAGCTGCGCGCGCAGGCGCACCACCTCGCCAATGATGACCAGCCCCGGCCCCTCCGGCTGGGCCTGCGCGACCTTCTGCGGCAGCGTCGCCAGATCGCCGACGATGACCCGCTGCTCGGCGCGCGAGGCATTCTCGACCATCGCCGCCGGCCGCTGGGCCGGCGCGCCGTAGGCGATCAACTGCGCGCAGATGTCCTCCAGCCGGGTCAGACCCATGTAGATCACCACCGTCTGCCCCGGCGGCACCAGCGTCGCCCAGGGCAGGCTCAGCGCGCCGTCGGCGCGCGGGTGGCCGGTGACGAAGACGCAGGACTGGGCATGGTCGCGGTGGGTCAGCGGCATGCCGGCATAGGCCGCGGCGCCATTGGCGGCGGTGATGCCGGGGATCACTTCAAAGGGCACGCCCGCGGCCAGCAGCTCGGCGATCTCCTCGCCGCCGCGGCCAAACACGAAGGGGTCGCCGCCCTTGAGCCGCAGCACCCGCTTGCCCTCGCGCGCCAGGCGCACCAGCAGCGCGTTGATGTCCTCCTGCGGCAGCGTGTGCCGGCTGCGTCGCTTGCCGGCGTCGATGCGCTCGGCATCGCGGCGCACCAGGTCCAGGATCTGCGGGCCCAGCAGGCGGTCGTGCACGACCACATCGGCCTGCTGCATCCGGCGCAGCGCCTTCAGCGTCAGCAGGTCCGGGTCGCCCGGGCCGGCGCCCACCAGCCAGACCTCGCCCTGCGGCGCGCCCTGCTCGGCCTCGAGCAAGCGGCCCAGCGCCGCATCGGCCGCGGCGGTGTCCCCGGCCAGCTTGCGGCTGGCCACCGGGCCGTCGACGATGCGCTCCCACACGCGCAGGCGCTGCACCATATCGGGGATGGCCTGGGCGATGCGCGCGCGCTGCGTGCCCAGCCACTCCAGCAGCTCGCCCAGGCGCGGCGGCAGCTCGCGCTCCAGCCGCGCGCGCAGCTGGCGGATGTACACCGGCGCCCGGCCGCCGCTGGACAGCGCCACCAGCAGCGGGTTGCGGTCAACGATGGCCGGCGTGATCGCGCTGCTGCGGCGCGGGTCGTCCACGACGTTGACCCACAGCCGGGCCCGCTCCGCATCGGCGGCAACCTGGGCGTTGACCGCCTCGTCGTCGGTGGCGGCCAGCACGAACCAGGTGTCGGCGTCGATGGCCGCCGCGCTGTAAGGCGCCGCCTGCCAGTCCAGCGCGCCCTGCGTGGCCAGCGCGTCGAGTTCGGCGCAGAGCCGCGGCGCCAGCACGCGGATCCGCGCGCCGGCGCGGCGCAGCAGGCGCACCTTGCGCGCGGCGATCTCGCCGCCGCCGACGACCAGCACGCGGCGCCCGCGTAGCGCCAGGAAAAAGGGGAAGTAGTCCAAGAGCCCTCCGGCCCTGTCGGTGCACAGGCTCTATTATCGCCGCAGGACCTGTGGGGCCGAGGCCTGATGAAACTGCGCCAACTCGAACTGCTGCGCGCGATCGTGCAGCACGACTTCAACATCTCCAAGGCCGCCGAGGCGCTGTACACCGCGCAACCGGGGGTGTCCAAGCAGATCCGCAACCTCGAGGACGAACTGGGAATCCCGGTCTTCCACCGCAACGGCAAGCACCTGACCGGGCTGACGGCGGCGGGCCAGGAGATCCTGGGCATCGCCGAGCGAGTGGTGAACGACATGCGCAACATCGCGCGCGTTGCCGACGACTACCGCAGCGCCGACCGCGGCCAGCTGTCCATTGCCACCACCCACACCCAGGCGCGCTATGCGCTGCCGCCGGTCATCGAGCGCTTCCGCGCGCGCTGGCCCAAGGTCAGCCTGCACCTGCACCAGGGCTCGCCGCCGCAGATCGCGCGCCAGGCGGCCAGCGGTGATGCCGACTTCGCGATCGCCACCGAGGCGCTGCAGCATTTCGACGAGCTGGTGATGCTGCCCTGCTACCACTGGAACCGCTGCGTGCTGGTGCGCCGCGGCCACCCGCTGGCGCGCGCGGGCAAGCTGGAGCTGCGCCAGCTGGCGGCCGAACCACTGATCACCTACACATTTGGCTTCACCGGCCGCTCGATGCTCGACCAGGCCTTCGCCGCGCGCGGGCTGACCCCGGAGGTGGTGCTGACCGCGGTCGATGCCGACGTCATCAAGACCTATGTGCGCCTGGGGCTGGGCGTCGGCATCGTGGCCGCCATGGCCTACGACCCCGAGCAGGACACCGACCTGGTGCGCCTGGACGCCAGCCACCTCTTCGCGCCCAGCACCACGCACATCGGCTTTCGTTTCGGGGCGCTGCTGCGCCGCTTCCACTACGACTTCATCGTCCGTTTCGCGCCGCACCTGACGCCCGAGGTGGTCGACCGCATTGCGGCGCTGCGCGCCCCCGAGCAGCGCCAGCAGGCCGCGGCCGAACTGCAGCAACAGGTGGGCGGGCTGCCCGGCGCCGACAGCAGCGCTTGATGCGGCGGCGCGCGCCCCCTACCATGCGCGCCCTTCCCCACACACGCGGTCATTGGTAGCGACCGCCACTGTTCCTATGCCCCGAATTTCCCTGCCCGATGGTTCCGTCCGTGAATTCGACCAGCCGCTGAGCATCGCGGAGGTCGCCGCCGACATCGGGCCCGGCCTGGCCAAGGCCGCGCTGGCCGGCCGCGTCGACGGCCGCCTGGTCGACACCAGCCACCTGCTGGAGCAGGACTGCGAACTGGCCATCGTGACCGGCCGCGACGAGGAAGGCCTGGAGATCCTGCGCCACTCCACCGCGCACCTGCTGGCCCATGCCGTCAAACAGCTGTACCCGCAGGCGCAGGTGACGATCGGCCCGGTGATCGACGACGGCTTCTATTACGACTTCGCCACGCCGACCCCCTTCACGCCCGAAGACCTGGCCGCCATCGAGGCGCGCATGCAGGAGCTGGCCCAGGCCGACCACCCAGTCGCGCGCGAGACCATGCCGCGCGACGAGGCCGTGCGCTACTTCCGCGACATGGGCGAGGAGTACAAGGCGCAGATCATCGCCGACATCCCGGCCAACGAGGACATCAGCCTCTACCGCCAGGCGGACTTCGTGGACCTGTGCCGCGGCCCGCATGTGCCCTCCACCGGCAAGCTCGGCGCCTTCAAGCTGACCAAGCTGGCCGGCGCCTACTGGCGCGGTGACACCAGCAACCAGCAGCTGCAGCGCGTCTACGGCACCGCCTGGGGCGACAAGAAGCAGCTCAAGGCCTACCTGCGACGCATCGAGGAGGCCGCCAAGCGCGACCACCGCGTGCTGGGCAAGAAGCTCGGCCTGTTCCACTTTCAGGAAGAGGCCCCGGGCATGGTGTTCTGGCACCAGCCGGGCTGGACCGTCTACCGCGTCATCGAGGAGTTGATCCGCGAGCGCCTGGATGCCGCCGGCTATGACGAAGTGCGCACGCCGCAGGTGATCGACGCCAGCCTGTGGGAACGCTCGGGCCACATGGCCAAGTTCGCCGACAACATGTTCCTGACCCATTCGGAAGATCGCACCTACGCGATCAAGCCGATGAACTGCCCGGCCCACGTGCAGATCTTCAACCAGGGCCTGAAGAGCTACCGCGACCTGCCGCTGCGCATGGCCGAGTTCGGCTGCTGCCACCGCAACGAGTTCTCCGGTGCGCTGCACGGCCTGATGCGCGTGCGCGGCTTTACCCAGGACGACGCGCACATCTTCTGCACCCGCGAGCAGATCGCCGGCGAGGTCGCCGCGCTGATTGCGCTGACCTTCGACGTGTACAAGGTCTTTGGCTTTGACAACGTCACTCTGGCGCTGTCGACCCGCCCTGCGGAGCGGGTGGGCGAGGAGGCGCTGTGGGACGAGGCCGAAGCCGCGCTGGAGCAGTGCCTGCAGGACCGCGGCCTGGACTATGTGCTGCAGCCCGGCGAAGGCGCCTTCTATGGCCCCAAGATCGAGTTCACGCTGCGCGACTGCCTGGAGCGGCAGTGGCAGTGCGGCACCATCCAGCTCGACTTCTCGATGCCCGAGCGCCTGGGCGCGCAATTCGTCGACGCCGACGGCGAGCGCAAGACCCCGGTGATGATCCACCGCGCCATCCTCGGTTCGATGGAGCGCTTCATCGGCATCCTCATCGAACAGCATGCCGGCGCCCTGCCGCTGTGGCTGGCCCCGACCCAGGTCACCGTGGCCACGATCACCAATCGGGCCGACGAGGCGGCAGCCGCCGCGGCCGAAAAACTGCGTGCCGCGGGCCTGCGCGCCGATCTGGACTTGAGGAACGAGAAAATTAACCTTAAAATCCGCGAGCTTGCGATAGCCAAAGTGCCCTATGTGGCCGTCATTGGCGATCGCGAAGCGGATGACAACACCGTGGCCGTACGTGCACGCGACGGCAGCAACAAGGGCGTAATGCCGTTGGCGGACTTCATCGCCATGTTGCAAGCCGAGTGTGCAGGTAGCGGCCTTTCCTAATTTGGGCTGAAGGAAGCGATAGGATTAGCAAGGACAAGGAAACCCGCCGGAACGACGAGATCAGCGTGCGCGAAGTGCGCGTGGTCGACGATCAGGGCGAGCAGCTGGGCGTGATGCCGACCTACAAGGCCGTCGAAATCGCCCGGGAAAAAGGCATGGACCTCGTTGAGGTTGCGCCGAACTCCCGCCCGCCGGTCTGCAAGATGATGGATTACGGCAAGTTCGTATTCCAGAAGAACAAGGCGCAGCAAGCCGCGCGGCGCAAGCAAAAGCAGACGCAGATCAAAGAGATAAAGTTCCGGCCCAATACCGAAAAGGGCGACTACGACACCAAGATGCGCCACCTCGTGGAGTTCCTCGAGGAAGGCGACAAGATCAAGGTCACCCTGCGCTTCCGGGGCCGTGAAATGGCCCACCAGCAGCGCGGTATGGAATTGCTGATGCGCGTCCGTGATGACCTGGTCGAGCTGGCCTCGGTCGAGCAGATGCCCAAGATGGAAGGCCGCCAGATGATCATGGTGATGGCCCCGAAGAAGAAGACCTGACCGAGCGCGGTCCTCGCCAACGTTTTAAACAGAGTTCGACATGCCGAAGATCAAGACCAACCGGGGCGCCGCCAAGCGCTTCAAGCGCACCGCCAGCGGCGGCTTCAAGCGCTCGCAAAGCCACAAGCGTCACATCCTGACCAAGAAGCCGCGCAAGCGCGTTCGCGACCTGAACAAGAATGCGATGGTGGCCAAGTGTGACGTCGAAAGCGTCGCCCGGATGATGCCCTACGCCTAAAGGCTTGCGGCCTTGCCGCAATGCCCGGCCGCAGTGCGGCCAACACCCTGACGCGCCGGCGCCACAGCCATTTGCCCGGCCGTCTCAATCACACTCAATACAGGAGTAAAAAATGGCACGCGTGAAACGTGGGGTCACCGCAAAGGCCCGTCACAAGAAAGTTCTCAAGGCCGCCAAAGGCTATTACGGCGCCCGCAGCCGCAGCTACAAGACCGCCCGCCAGGCCGTCTTCAAGGCCGGCCAGTACGCCTACCGCGACCGTCGGGTCAAGAAGCGCGATTTTCGCGCGCTGTGGATCGTGCGCATCAATGCCGCCTCCAAGGCGCATGGCCTGTCCTACAGCCGCTTCATCAATGGTCTGAAGAAGGCCGGCATCGAGCTGGACCGCAAGGTGCTGGCCGATATCGCCGTCAACGACGATGCCGCCTTCGGCGGCCTGGTCGAGCAGGCGCGCCAGGCCCTGGCCTAAGCCCTATCACCCCGTCGCCCAGGGCGGCGGGGTGCCAGATCCAGGCGCAGTTCGCACCGCTGACTGCGCCTTTTTTTTGCTGAAGCCCGCTTCGCTTCAGCCCCACCAGCCCCCGCACGGCGCCGCACCCATGACCCAGACCGAGCTTTCCAGCCAGGCCCAGGCCGAGATCGGCCAGGCGCGCACGCTGGACGAACTCGAGGCCATCCGCCTCAAATACCTCGGCCGCAAGGGCGAGATCACGCGCCAGCTGATGGGGCTGCGCGACCTCGACCCCAGCGAACGCAAGAGCGTTGGCGCGGCCCTTAACCAGGCCAAGGGCGCCATCGGCGAGGCCCTGGAGGCCCGCAAGCGCACGCTGCAGGATGCCGCGCTGGATGCCGCCCTGGCCGCCCAGGCCGTCGACGTCACCCTGCCCGGCCGCGCCGAATTCGCTGGCAGCCTGCACCCGCTGACGCTGGTCCGCGAGCGCATCGAAACGATTTTCGCCGGCGCCGGCTTCGGCGTCGCCGAGGGCCCGGAGATCGAGGACGATTTTCACAACTTCGAGGCGCTGAACTTCCCGCCGGAGCACCCGGCGCGGGCCATGCACGACACCTTCTGGATGGCCGACGGCCAGCGCCTGCTGCGCACGCACACCTCGCCGGTGCAGATCCGCGTGCTGCGCCAGGCCGAGCCGCCGGTGCGGATCATCGCGCCGGGGCGGGTCTACCGCTGCGACTCGGATCGCACGCACAGCCCGATGTTCAACCAGATCGAAGGCCTGTACATCGACCGCGAGGTCAGCTTTGCCGACCTGAGGCACGACCTGATCGCCTTCCTGTCGGCCTTCTTCGAGCGCGAGGTCGCGTTGCGCCTGCGGCCGTCCTACTTCCCCTTCACCGAGCCCTCGGCCGAGTTCGACATCGCCTTCGAGGGCACCGGCGAATGGATGGAGGTCGGCGGCTGCGGCATGGTGCACCCCAATGTGCTGCGCGCCACCGGTGTCGACCCGCAGGCCTGGCGCGGCTATGCCTTTGGCCTGGGCATCGACCGCCTGGCGATGCTGTATTACGGCATCGACGATTTGCGCCTGTTCTTCGATAACGACCTGCGCTTCCTGCGCCAGTTCGCCCACTAGCGCCACCGCGAAGACCCCCGATGAAATTGTCCCTGGAATGGCTGCGGGCGCTCGCGCCGCAGCAGCTCGACGCGAACACGCTGGCCGAGCGCCTGACGCTGGCGGGCCTGGAGGTCGAGGAGCAACTGCCGGCCGCCCCGCCGCTGGAGGGCGTCGTCGTCGCCCGCATCCTCGAAGCCACGCAGCACCCCAATGCCGATCGCCTGCGCGTATGCCGCGTGGATGCCGGCACCGAGGAGCCGCTGCAGATCGTCTGCGGCGCGCCCAATGCCCGCTCCGGCCTGACGGTCGCCCTGGCCACCGTGAACACCCGCCTGCCCGGCGACTTCAAGATCAAAAAGAGCAAGATCCGCGGCGAAGTGTCGCTGGGCATGCTCTGCGCCGCCGAGGAGCTGGGCCTGGAGCTGCCCGGCGAGGGCATCCTGGAGCTGCCCGACACGCTGACGCCCGGCACGCCCTTCAGCGAGGCGCTGGGCCTGGATGACACGGTGCTCGACATCGCGCTGACCCCCAACCGCGGCGATTGCCTGTCGGTACTGGGCGTGGCCCGCGAGCTGGCGGCGCTGGAACTGACGACGCTGCAGGCCCCCGCCTGCACACCCACCGAGACGGCCAGCACCGCGCAGCGCATGATCGTCATCGCCGACCCGCCGGACTGTAGCTGGTACTGCGGCCGGGTCATCGAGGACCTGGACCCGCAGGCACGCACCCCGCTGTGGATGGCCGAGCGCCTGCGCCGCAGCGGCCTGCGCCCGCGCAACCCGCTGGTCGATGTGACCAACTATGTGCTGCTCGAGCTGGGCCAGCCCCTGCACGCCTTCGACGACACGTGCCTGGACGGCGAGATCCGCGTGCGTCGCGCCCAGGCCGGCGAAGCGCTGACGCTGCTCGATGGCAGCGCCGTGACGCTGAGCCCCGCGGACCTGGTTATCGCCGACGCGCGCGGCGCGCAGGCGCTGGCCGGCGCCATGGGCGGGGCCGACAGCGCCGTGGGCGACGCCACGACGCGGGTCTTCCTGGAGAGCGCCTGCTTCAGCCCCCTGGCCGTGGCCGGCCTGGGCCGGCGGCACAAGCTGCACAGCGACGCGCTGCATCGCTTCGAGCGCGGCACCGACCCGGCGCTGCCGCAGCGCGCCCTGGAGCGCGCCACCGCCTTGCTGCTGGAGATCTGCGGCGGCCGCGCCGGCCCGATCACGCAGGCCGGCAGCGCGCCGGGCCCGGCACCCGCCATCACGCTGGACCTGGCCCGCAGCAACGCGATCCTGGGCACTGCGATGAGCCCGGAGCAGGCCCAAGGCATCCTGGCCGGCCTGGGCTGCGTGGTCGCGGCGGCCGACGGCACGCTGACGGTCCAGCCGCCGAGCTGGCGGCGCGACCTCGCGATCCCCGAAGACCTGATGGAAGAACTCGCGCGCATCGCCGGTTATGACCAGCTGGGCGGCGAGCCCAGCCGGGTGCGCCCGCAGTTCCTGATCCCGCCCGCGGCGCCGCGCCAGCTCGCGCGCGCCCGCGCGCTGCTGCAGGGCCGCGGCTGGGCCGAGGCGCAGACCTTCGCCTTTGCCAGCGCCGACGCCGTGCGCGCGCTCAGCGGCGCCGAGCCGGCCACCGCGCTGCGTCTGGCCAACCCGATCAGCGAGCAACTGACCGACATGCGCCCGACGCTGTGGGCCAGCCTGCTGCCGGTCTATGCGCACAACCTGCGTCATGGCAACCGCGACCTGCGGCTGTTCGAGGCCGCGCGCGTCTTCCGTGACGACGCCGCGGACGGCGACATCCGGGAGATCGAAATGCTGGCCGGCATGGCCAGCGGCCGCCGCCACCCCGAGTCCTGGGCCCGCGGCGGCGCCGAACTGGATTTCGCCGATATGCGCGGGCTGATCGAGGCGCTCGGCGCGCTGGCCGGCAGCGCCGGCCCGCTGGATTTCGTGGCCGCCGACCACCCCGCACTGCAGCCCGGCCAGAGCGCGCGCGTCGAACGCGACGGCCAGCCCCTGGGCTGGGTCGGGCGCATGCACCCGCGCATCGCCCGGACGCTGGACCTGGGCGAGAAAGGCCCGCTGCTGTTCGAGCTGGAGCGCGAGGCGCTGCTGGCGCCACAGCGCCGCCCGGTGGCCGCGCCAGCGCCCTACCCGGCCAGCCGCCGCGACCTGTCTTTTCTCGTTCCGACAGAGACTTACGTCGGGGACATGCTAAAACACATGACATCGAGCACCCCCGTGCCGCTGCGCGAGTTGCTGGTGTTTGACGTCTTTAGCGACGACAGCTTGGATGAAGGATTCAAGAGCGTCGCTTTCGGGTTGATTTTTCAAGATTTTTCGCGCACCCTGACCGACGGGGTGATCGACGACGCCGTGGCGTCGCTGGTCGAGGGATTGGAAAGCCGGTTCCAGGCGCGGTTGAGGGATTGAGGCACTGATGGCCGTAACCAAGCTGGATCTCGCCGAGCAACTCTTCGAAACGCTGGGCCTGAATAAGCGCGAAGCCAAGGAATTTGTCGACCGCTTCTTCGAGGAAATCCGCGTCGCCCTGGAGTCGGGTAATGCCGTCAAGCTTTCGGGCTTTGGCAACTTCGAACTGCGGGACAAGGGCGAGCGCCCCGGGCGCAACCCGAAGACCGGAGAAGAAATCCCGATCTCCGCACGCCGGGTCGTCACCTTCCGCCCCGGACAGAAACTCCGAGCCCAGGTGGACGCCAATGGACCCAGTAACGAATCGTGATCGCGACGGTGCCGAGCAGGCCCTGCCGGCCATACCGGAGAAGCGTTATTTCGCGATCGGCGAGGTCAGCGACCTCTGCCATGTGAAGCCGCACGTGCTGCGCTACTGGGAGCAGGAGTTTCCGCAACTGCGCCCGGTCAAGCGGCGCGGCAACCGGCGCTATTACAAATATCAGGACGTGCAGGTCGTGCGGCAGATTCGCAGCCTGCTCTATGAAGAAGGCTTCACGATCGGTGGCGCGCGCAAGCAGCTCAAGGAGCAGGCCAAGCCCGCCGCCGAACGCAGCGGCGCCGAACTGAGCACCGCGCAGCGCCTGGCCGAGATTCGCCGCGATTTGGAAGCCCTGATCGCGGAAATCCCGGTATAATTTCCGGTTCGGGGTGTAGCGCAGCCTGGTAGCGCACCTGCATGGGGTGCAGGTGGTCGGAGGTTCAAATCCTCTCACCCCGACCATTTCGATACGGCAGCGGCCGCAGCGGCCGCTGACCCGTCCCCCGATCCATGCCGCAACATTGCGGCGGATAAGTGATGACCGATTCCTCTAGCACAACGCCGCCGCCGGAGGCCCCCGAGGGCTCCAGCGAAGGGACCGCGACGCAGGCCCCGCAGAAGCGCGAAAAGACTGCCGCGCAGAAAGCGGCAGCCGCGCGCAAGCGGGCGCGACGCATGGCGCGCATGCGCCCGGCCGAGGAGGTTGCCGAGCTGCTGTTCGAGCGCTTCCCCGAGGCCCTGATCCGTGAATCGCGCGAGCGCAAGCCGCTTGCGGTCGGCATTCATGTGGCGCTGAACGAAGCCGTGGGTGACGATTTCCACAAGCTGGAAATCCAGCGCTTCTTGGCCAACTACGCGCATTCCCTGGGCTACCTGCACGCGATCGCCGACCGCCGCCCGCGCGTGGCGCTGGACGGCAGCCCCACCGGCGAAGAGATCACCGAGGACATGGTTCGCGACGCGCGGGCCGAGATCGACAAGATCCAGGAAAAGCGCGCCGCCCGTGGCGATGCGCCCAAGCGCGGGCCGGCGCGCAAGCCCGGCGCCGGCGGCCCGCCCAAGGGCAAGGCCGGCGGCGGCAAGCCTGGCGGCAAGCCCAAGCGCGCCGGCTTCTTGGGCCTGCAAAAGCGCGGGCCCAAAGTCAGCGACAGCGCCGAGACCCTGAAGGAAGAGGCGATCAAGCAGCGCAACCAGCGCAGCGCCAAGATCATCTCCAAGAAGAGCCGCCGCGTGCCCCGCGTTGAGGAAGAAACGCTGATGGCGCGCAAGCTGGCCGATGCCGGCCTGGGTCAGAACGCGCCGCGCAAGAAGCTGCGCCTGGGCCGCAAGGACGAGGACGGCGGCGAGGACTGACCCGCCGCCGACGCGGACGCTACACTGGCCGCCCGCTTCCAAGCCTGGACCACCCGATGGGCCTACTCGCCGGCAAACGCGCGCTGATCACCGGTATTGCTTCCGACCGCTCGATTGCCACCGGCATCGCCGAGGCGATGGCCGCCCAGGGCGCCGAGCTGGCCTTCAGCTACCAGGGCGACAAGCTCAAGAGCCGGGTGCAGGCCGTGGCGGAGCGCAGCAACGGCGCGGATCGCATCATCCCCTGCGACGTCGCCGACGACGCCTCCATTGCGGCCCTGGCGCAGTCGCTGGCGGACTGCTGGCCCGAGGGGCTGGACATCGTTGTGCACTCCATCGGTTATGCGCCGCGCGAGCTGCTGGCCGGCGGCTACCTGGAGTCCGTGACCCGCGAAGGCTATGCGATCGCCCACGACATCAGCGCCTACAGCTTTGCCGCACTGGCCAAGGCCCTGCGCGGCCAGCTGCGCGCCGGCGGGGCCCTGCTGACGCTGAGCTACCTGGGCGCCGAGCGCGCCGTCCCCATGTACAACGTGATGGGGCCGGCCAAGGCCAGCCTGGAGGCCAACGTGCGCTACATGGCGGCCGAACTGGGCGCCGAAGACATCCGCGTCAATGCCATCTCCGCCGGGCCCATCAAGACGCTGGCCGCCGCCGGCATCAAGGGCTTTCGCGGCATGCTGAGCAGTGCCGAGCAGGCCAGCCCGCTGGGCCGCAACGTCAGTACGGCCGAGGTCGGCAACGCCGCCAGCTTTCTGTGCTCGCCGCTGGCCTCCGGCATCACCGGGCAGATCCTGTATGTGGACGCCGGCTATCACATCCTGGGCCTGATCGGCGAAACCACCAAGGCCGACTGAGCCTGGGGCGCTCGGGTCGAGCCGGGCCGGCGCCGAAGGGGGCGCGGGACTGGCGCCCGCACGTGACTGTCGGCGGACCCGAGCCAAAAAAAAACGGCGGGCCTGGGCCCGCCGCTCTTTGCGCAATCCTGAGCGCGTGAACCCGAGCGGGCGCCTACAGCGGCAGCTCTTCGTCCTCGGCCGGGTCACGCTGGCGAATCGACACATCGGCGTCGTCGCGCAGCGCCGCAATCAGCGCCTGCAGTTCGGCGTTCGCCACTTGGCGCTGCACCTGCTGACGCAGCTGCTCGCGCTCGGTCTCGCTGGCCTGGCTCCAGTCGCCATCCTCGATCGACTGCAGCGCGAACAGCGCCCGACCCTGGCCGGTGGTCAGCGTCGCCTCGCCGAGCGTCTGCTCCTCCGCCGTGGCGAACACGGCCGAGACCAGGTTGCGGTCCAGGCCCCCGTCGCCGCGGGTGTGGCTGACATCGACGTAGGCCGGCACGCCGGCACGCTCCGACAGCGCGGCGAATTCGGTGCCCGCCTCCAGCGCCTCGCGGTCGGCCTCGATCGCCTCCTGCTGCGCGGCGAGCGCGCGCTTCTCGCGCAGTTGCGCCAGCAGCATGTCGCGGACCTCGTCCAGTTCCTGCGCGCGCGGGATCTGGCGCTGGGTGACACGGACGGCCACGACGCGGTCGCCCACGTTCAGCAGCGGGCTGTTCTCACCGCCCTCGAGCACCGGCTCGGAGAAGGCGGCCTCGATGACCGCCGGGTCGGCCGTGATGCCGGCACCGCCGGAACGGGTGAACCACTCGCTGGTCTGCAGCTCCAGATCCAGCGCCCGGGCCGCAGGCATCAGGCTGGCCGGGTTTTCGAAGACCAGCTGGTCGAGCTCCTCGCGCTGGCTGCGCACGCGCTCACGGGCGCGCTGGTCCCGCAGACGGGACTCGATCTCGTCGCGCACCTCGGCGAAGGGCTTGGTCTCGCCGCCGCTGATCGCGGTGACCTCGATCAGGTGCCAGCCGAAATCGGTTTCGACCGGCTCGCTCAGCTCGCCGACCTCCGCGCTGAATACGGCCTCTTCGAAGGGCGGCACCATGACGCCGCGGCTGACCGGACCCAGGTCGCCGCCCTGCTCTTTCGAGCCGGGATCCTGGCTGTACTCGCGCGCCGCGGCGGCGAAATCGATCTCGCCGGACTGGATGCGCTCGCGCAGGCCGGCCGCGGCCTTGCGGTCCTCCAGCAGGATGTGGCGCGTGCTGCGGGACTCGGCGCTGCGGTAGCGCGCGATGTCGGATTCATAGGCGGCCTGCAGCTCCTCTTCGCTGACTTCCAGCGTCTGGGCGATGGCCTGGGGGTCCAGCACCAGGTAATCGACCCGCAGTCGCTCCGGCGTCATCAGCGAGTCCTTGCGCGCCTCGTAGGCCTGCTGCAGGGCCTCCTCGCTGATTTCGATGTCGCTTTGGAAGGCGGCCAGCGGGTAGTGGCGCCAGTGGAAGCTGCGCGTCTGCCGTTGTTCGGCCCAGCGCGCCGCCAGTTCCTGCGGCGCGATCAGGCTCGTCGCCTGCACCAGGTTCTCGAACTGGCGCAGCGCCAGCAGTGTGCGCACCTGCTCTTCGTACTGCGCGGCGTTGCGGCCCTGACGGGCCAGCACATCGCGATAGATGCCGGCATCGAAGTTGCCATCGGCATCCTGGAAGGACGACTGCCCGGCAATGAAGTCCGCGACCTGGGCGTTGCTGATGCGGTGCCCGCTTTGCGCTAGGTACTGGCGCAGCACCTCCTGGTCGATCAGCTCCTCCAGCACACCGCTGCGCAGCTGCGCGCGGTTGAACATGGCTGGGTCGAAGTTCTCGCCCAGCATTTGCTGGAAGCGGGCGTAGCGCGAATCGACCTGGTTCTCCAGCTCGAAGCGCTGGATGGGGTCGCCGTTGACGTGGGCGACGGCATCGCTGGGGCCGCCGCTGCGGAAGGCCTCGATACCAAAGAAAGCGAAGGGGACCGAAATGATCCCGACGATCACCCAGGCCAGCGGCCCGGTGGCCTTATCGCGAATCGATTGCAGCATTGTCTCGAGTGTCCTGCAGTGCCGGCGTCATGCCGGCGGTAGAAATGAAAAAGGCACCTCAGGGGTGCCTTCTTCTAATCCGAGTGGCGGAGCGGACGGGACTCGAACCCGCGACCCCCGGCGTGACAGGCCGGTATTCTAACCAACTGAACTACCGCTCCGCGAATGGTGGGTGCTGACGGGATCGAACCGCCGACATTCGCCTTGTAAGGGCGACGCTCTACCAGCTGAGCTAAGCACCCAAGCTCAGCCAGGGATTAAAGCGCCCCGGCGAAGTCCGCTAGCTTACAGCATCCTTCAGGGCTTTGCCAGCCTTGAATGCCGGCGTTTTGCCCGCAGCGATCTTGATCGTCTCGCCCGACTTCGGATTCCGACCCTCACGGGCTGCACGCTCGCGAACCATGAAAGTGCCAAAGCCAATCAGCGACACCTTGTCCCCCTTGGCGAGCGCGCCGGAAATGCTCTCGATCACGGCGTCCACGGCACGGGCGGCATCCGCCTTGCTCAGGCCAGCCGCTTCTGCGACGTCGTCAACGAGTTCAGACTTATTCATAAAAAAGTATCCCCTCTGAGCGAGATTTGTAGGTTTCTAGCTTCGTAACGGGGCCGGACCCGGTGGCAACCGTAGCTCCTCCCCAGTCGCAGATTGCGGCGACCCCCGTACTTTGCAGCAAAAGCCCGGCGTGGTCCAGCCCGCAAGCGCGATTCAATGGGCGCGCTGTTCCGAGTCTTCCGCCGGGCTCGCCGCCTTGCTCTGCGGCGGCAGCGGCTTCAGGCTGCCGGCCAGCGCATGCTCGAGCACCTGCTCGAACCAGCGGATCGGCAGAATCTCCAGCGCGTCCTTGATGTTGGCGGGAATTTCTTCCAGATCCTTGGCGTTCTCCTCGGGGATCAGCACGGTCTTGATGCCACCGCGGCTGGCCGCCAGCAGCTTCTCCTTGAGCCCGCCGATCGGCAGCACCTCGCCTCGCAGCGTGATCTCGCCGGTCATCGCCACATCCTTGCGCACGGGCACGCCGGTGAAGGCCGACACCAGCGCGGTGCACATCGCGATACCGGCGCTGGGCCCGTCCTTGGGCGTGGCGCCCTCGGGCACGTGCACGTGGATATCGTTGTCCTCGAAGGCCTTGACGTCGATGCCGCAGGCCCGCGCCCGCGCCCGGACCACGGTGGCGGCGGCCTGGATCGACTCCTGCATCACGTCGCCCAGGCTGCCGGTGTAGTTCAACCGGCCCTTGCCCGGAATGACCGCCGCCTCAATGCGCAACAGTTCGCCGCCGACCTCGGTCCAGGCCAGGCCGGTCACCTGGCCGACCTTGTCCTCTTCGTCGGCGCGGCCGTAGCGGTAGGGCGGCACGCCCAGGTAGTGCTCGACGCCGGGCTCGTCGACGTTGAGCTGCTTGAGTTCGCCGTCCTCGATGATCTCCTTGACCACCTTGCGGCAGATCTTGCCCAGCATGCGTTCCAGGTTGCGCACGCCGGCCTCGCGCGTATACCGGCGCACGATCTGCAGGATGGCCGCATCGTCCACGGTCAGCTCGGACTCGCGCAGGCCGTTGAACTCCATCTGCTTGGGCAGCAGGTAGCGGCGCGCGATGGCGAGCTTCTCGTCCTCGGTGTAACCGGCGAGGCGAATGATCTCCATCCGGTCCAGCAGCGGCCCGGGCAGGTCCAGCGTGTTCGCCGTGGCCACGAACATGATGTCGGACAGGTCCAGGTCCACCTCGAGGTAGTGGTCATTAAAGGTGTGGTTCTGCTCGGGGTCGAGCACCTCCAGCAGCGCCGAGGCGGGGTCGCCGCGAAAGTCGGAGGCCATCTTGTCGATCTCGTCGAGCAAGAACAGCGGGTTCTTGACCCCCACCTTGGACAGGTTCTGCACGATCTTGCCCGGCAGCGAGCCGATGTAGGTGCGCCGGTGGCCGCGAATCTCGGCCTCGTCACGCACGCCACCCAGGCTCATGCGGGTGAACTTGCGGTTCAGCGCATGCGCGATCGAGCGCCCCAGCGAGGTCTTGCCGACGCCGGGCGGGCCCACCAGGCACAGAATCGGCCCGCGCATCTTGCGCACGCGCTTTTGCACGGCGAGATACTCGACGATGCGCTCCTTGACCTTCTCCAGCCCGTAGTGGTCGGCGTCCAGCCGCTCCTGGGCGGCCTGCAGGTCGATCTTGCTGCGGCTGCGCTTTTTCCACGGCACCTGCAGCATCCAGTCGAGGTAGTTGCGCACCACCGTCGCCTCGGCCGACATCGGAGCCATCATCTTGAGCTTGTTCAGCTCGGTCTCGGCCTTGGCCTGCACCGGCTTGGGCATGCCGGCCCGCACGATGCGCTGGGCCAGTTCCTCGAGCTCATTGGGGTTGTCCTCGGACTCGCCCAGCTCCTTTTGGATGGCCTTCATCTGCTCGTTGAGGTAGTACTCGCGCTGGCTGCGCTCCATCTGCGACTTGACCCGGCCGCGGATGCGCTTTTCCACCTGCATGACGTCGATCTCGCCCTCGACGAGGCCCAGCACCAGCTCGCAGCGGGTGGCGACGTCCAGCGTTTCCAGCACCTTCTGCCGCTGGTCCAGGCGCAGGTTCAGGTGGGCGGCGACGGTGTCGGCCAGCCGGCCCTGATCATCGATGCTGTTCAGCGAGGGCAACAGCTCTGAGGGCACCTTGCTGTTGAGCTTGGAATACTGCTCGAACTGCGCCAGCAGCGTGCGCACGATGGCGTCCAGTTCCGCGACGCCGGTCTCGGGCTCTTCCTCGATCGGCGTGCAGCCGGCCCAGAGCATGTCCTCGTCGGCGTTCCAGTTCTCGACCTCGGCGCGCTCGCCGCCCTCGACCAGCACCTTCAGGGTGCCGTCGGGCAGCTTGAGCAACTGCAGGATGTTGGCCAGCGTGCCCACCGTGTACAGGTCGGACTCTTCGGGCTCATCGACATCGGCGGAGCGCTGTGCGACCAGCAGAATCTTGCGGTCGCTTTGCATGGCCTCGCGCAGCGCATTCACCGACTTTTCGCGGCCGACGAACAGCGGCATCGCCATGTGGGGAAAGACCACCACATCGCGCAGCGGTAGCACGGGAACCATGACTTCGTTTGCGCTCATCGCATCACCATCTTGCAACGGCCGCCTGGGCGGCCCGAGTGACCCTAGGTGGGGTCGATGCCCGGCGATGCAAGCTGCGAGGGGCGCAGTCCCGCGCCGCAGGGCGCGTGGCCGGCCCGGCTAGCCGGCTTTCTTGGCCTCGACGCCCGTGCCGCCCTCGCCCTGGCCGTAGACCATGTAGGGCTTGGACTGGCCGAGTACCACGGATTCGTCGACAACGACTTTCTCGACGTTCTCCAGCGAGGGGATCTCGTACATGACGTCGAGCAGGATGCCCTCGAGGATCGTGCGCAGGCCGCGGGCGCCGGTCTTGCGGGCCATGGCCTTGGCCGCAATCGCCTTGAGCGCCTCGTCGCGGAATTCCAGCTGGCAGTCCTCCATCTCGAAGAGCTTGCGGTACTGCTTGGTCAGCGCGTTCTTGGGCTCGTTGAGGATGTTGACCAGCGCGTCCTCGTCCAGCTCCTCCAGCGTCGCCACCACGGGCAGGCGGCCCACGAACTCGGGGATCAGGCCGAAGCGGACGAGATCATCCGGCTCCACCTGGGCCAGCAGCTCGCCGATCTTGCGGTTGTCTTCCGGGTTTTTGACCTCGGCCTGGAAGCCGATGCCCCCCTTGTGGGAGCGCTGGGCAATGATCTTGTCCAGGCCCGCGAAGGCGCCACCGCAGATGAACAGGATGCCGGAGGTGTCGACCTGCAGGAACTCCTGCTGCGGGTGCTTACGGCCGCCCTGCGGCGGCACCGAGGCCGTGGTGCCCTCGACCAGCTTCAGCAGCGCCTGCTGCACGCCCTCGCCCGACACGTCGCGGGTAATCGAGGGGTTCTCGCTCTTGCGCGAAATCTTGTCGATCTCGTCGATGTACACGATGCCGCGCTGCGCCTTGTCGACATCGTAGTCGCACTTCTGCAGCAGCTTCTGGATGATGTTCTCGACGTCCTCGCCGACGTAACCGGCCTCGGTCAGCGTCGTGGCGTCGGCAATGGCAAAGGGCACGTCGAGCAGGCGCGCCAGCGTTTCGGCCAGCAGCGTCTTGCCCGAGCCGGTGGGGCCAATCAGCAGGATGTTGCTCTTGGCCAGCTCCACCTCGGCGTGCTGCTCGGCGGCATTGTTTTCGAGGCGCTTGTAGTGGTTGTACACGGCCACCGAGAGCGCCTTCTTGGCCGCCTCCTGGCCAATGACGTACTCGTCCAGCACCGCGCGGATCTCGCGCGGCTTGGGCAGCCCGGTGCGCTCGGGGCGCGACTGCAGCTCTTCGCGGATGATGTCGTTGCACAGCTCGACGCATTCGTCGCAGATGTACACCGACGGGCCGGCGATCAGCTTGCGGACTTCGTGTTCGCTTTTGCCGCAGAACGAGCAGTACAGGGTGCGACCCTGACCGCCACTGCCGCGCTTGTCATCACTCATGTATTGGCGAAATGCAGACGTCGTAAAGTTATATAACACCATTTCCCGGCGCACGCGCCGGCGCAGACGTCCGTGCACGAAACGTGCCAGCCCGGGCGCCGTGGCGCCGGGGCCGCAGCGTTCAGGCCGAGGGCTTGGCCGGCGAATCCAGCGGCGTGCGCGCCGAGACCACCTCGTCGATCAGGCCGTACTCGGCCGCCGTCGGGGCGCTCATGAAGAAGTCGCGCTCGGAGTCCTTGGCGATCTCCTCCACCGACTTGCCGCTGTGGTCGGCCAGGATCTGATTCAGCCGCTCCCGCATGTACAGGATTTCCTTGGCGTGAATCTCGATGTCGCTGGCCTGGCCCTGATAGCCGCCCAGCGGCTGGTGGATCATGACCCGCGAATGCGGCAGCGCGAAGCGCTTGCCGGCCGCGCCCGCGGCCAGCAGCACCGCGCCCATGCTGGCCGCCTGGCCGATGCACATCGTCGCCACGTCCGGCTTGATGAACTGCATGGTGTCGTAGATCGACAGGCCCGACGTAATCACGCCCCCAGGCGAGTTGATATAGAGGTGGATGTCCTTGTCGGGGTTTTCCGACTCCAGGTACAACAGCTGCGCGACGATGGTGTTGGCCATGTGGTCATCGATCTGACCCACGCAGAAGACCACCCGCTCCTTGAGCAGACGCGAATAGATGTCGAAGACGCGCTCGCCGCGCGCACTTTGCTCAAGGACGTAGGGGACGAAATTCATGGCTAGCCGCGCACCTTCTGACCGAGTTCCTCAAAGCTTAGCGAAACCGGCGTCACCGTCGCACGCTGGGCCAGCATGTCGACCACCTGGTCTTCCAGCACCACCGCGCGCAGACCGGACATGAACTGCTGGTTGCCGCGGTAGTAGCTCAGCGCGGCTTCCGACTCTTCGTAGTCGGCCGCCATCTCGCGCAGGCGCTCTTCGACCTTGGCCTCGTCCACCTGGACCTTCTCGGTCTTGATGATCTCGCCCAGCAGCAGGCCCAGCGCGGCGCGGCGTTGGGCCTGCGGCTCCAGCGCGGCGTCCGGGATCATTTGCGCCAGCTGCTCTTCGGACAGCCCGCGGCCGCCCATGTTCATGTTGCGCACGGTCTCGCCACGCAGGCGCTGCACCTCGTCGGCCAGCACCGGCGCCGGCACCGGAATGGGGTTGGCCTGCAGCACGCCCTCGAGCACCTGCAGCTTGCGCCACTGCACGGCCAGCTTGACCCGCTCGCGCTCCAGGTTCTCGCGAATCTGCGTGCGCAGCGCCTCTTCGCCGCCCTCCTTGACGCCCAGGCTCTCGACGAAGGCCTCGTCGATCTCCGGCAGCTCGGGGGTTTCCACCGCGTGCAGCGTCACGCTGAAGGCCGCGGTCTTCTCGCGCAGGTCTTCGTTGTGATAGTCCTCGGGGAAGGTCACGTCGACAACCTTCTCCTCGCCGGCCTGCATGCCGACGATGCCCTCTTCCAGCGCCGGCAGGAAGCGGCCCTGGCCCAGCACGATCTGCTGGTCCGTGCCGCTGCCGCCCGCGAACTCCTCGCCGTCGATGCGGCCGCTGAAGTCGATCTTGACGCGGTCGCCCTCGGCGGCCGGGCCGGACTTCTCCGGCCAGCTCTTGCGCTGCTCGCGCAGGCCCTCGATGACGCGGTCGACATCGGCGTCGACGATCTCGGTCTGCGCATCCTCCAGCTTCAGGCCGTCCAGGCCGCTGAGCTGGATGTCCGGGTAGACATCAAAGGTCGCCGTGTAGACGATCTCCTCGCCCTCCATCGATTCGAAATCGATCTCCGGCTGGCCCGCGGGCTTGATGTCGGTCTGCTTGAGCGCCGCCGGGTAGGTGGACTCAAGCACCTCGGTCAGCGCGTCCTGGCGGGCGCGGGCACCGAACTGCTGCTCGACGATGCGCAGCGGCACCTTGCCGCGGCGAAAGCCCTTGAGCTGCACCGTGCGCGCCAGCTGGCGCACCGATTTTTGATAGGCGGACTGGAAATCGTCGGAGGGAACGGCAACGCGCATCTTGCGCGTCAGGCCCTCCAGAGCTTCTACGCTGACTTGCATGGGCAGGGACAATCTATATGGAGGCGGCGATGCGGCCGGGAGAAACTGGTGCGAAAGGAGAGACTCGAACTCTCACGGGTTGCCCCACTGGAACCTAAATCCAGCGCGTCTACCAATTCCGCCACTTTCGCGCTCACAGCCGTTGGTGGGCCAGCAGGGACTCGAACCCCGAACCAATTGATTAAGAGTCAACTGCTCTACCATTGAGCTACTGGCCCGCAAAACACGACGCCGGCCCCTAGGGACCGGCGCCGCGGCATGAAGTGGTGGGGTGGACGATGGGATTCGAACCCACGACCACCGGAATCACAATCCGGGACTCTAACCAACTGAGCTACGTCCACCACAGGCTCGCCGCGTGCGCGACGAGCCGGCAATCATACCGTGTTCGCCGCCAGCTCGGCAAAGCCCGCCCAGTCCGCATCCCCGGGCTCCAGCCGCATCGGCGTGTGCAGCATGCCGTCCTCCAGATAGTCGCCCCCCGCCACGACAAAGCCGAAGGCGCGGTAGAAGGGCAGCAGACGGCTCTGCGCGCCGATGCACACCGGCACATCGCCGCAGCGGCGGCGGGTTTCGAGCAGCGCCTCGGCCACGATCCGCCGGCCCAGGCCGCTGCCCCGCCAGGCGCTGGCGGTGATGATGCGGCCGAGGCTGGCCACGCTGTCGCTGCGCGCCGAGGAGGCCGGCCCCGCCTCCGCCCCGGCCGGCAGCGGCTCGAACAAGCGGGCATAGCCGGCGAGGTCGGCCGGCTCGCGGCCGCTGCCGTCCCACACGCACAGGTGCCGCGCCTGCAGGTCCTGGCCGTCCGGGTCCAGGAACAGGCAGTGCTGCTCGATGGCGAACACCTGCTGGCGCAAGCGCAGGGCGGCATAGAGCGCATGCGGCGTCAGGCCGTCGAAGTCGCTCCAGACAAAGCTCAGTGACACGCCAGCAGCTCCGGCCAGCCCATCAGTTCGGCCAGCGCCTGCTGGGCCTCGGCGCACTCCTGGGCCAATGCCGGGTCGCGCAGGTCCTCCAGGGCCAGCCGGTCGCGGTAATGGCGCCGCACCCAGGCCTCCAGGGCGTCCAGCTGGGCCGGCGTGGCCACCGCGCCGGGCAGCAGCGCATCGGCGCCGGCCGCGTCGAGCACCACCCGCAGGCGCAGGCAGGCCGGCCCGCCGCCGTTTTGCATGCTCTGCTTGAGGTCCATGGTCTCCCAGCGGCTGAGCACGCCCTCCTCCACCAGCTGCTCCAGCCAACGCACGACCCGCGGATACTCGCGCAGCGTCTGCGGCCCCAGCAGCCAAGTGCCGCCGGCCCCGTCGTCGAGCAGCTGGCTGTTGAAGACGTAGCTGCCCACGGCATCGGCCAGGGGGAAGTCCTGCGCGCTGGCCTCGACCCAGCGCAAGGGCACGCCGGCCGCGCGGCAGGCGGCCTCGACCTCGGCCCGGGCCCGCGCGGGCTCGCTGTAGGCCTGCGCGTGGGCCAGGTACAGGCCGCGGTCGCCCACGGCGATGACGTCGTTATGAAAGACCCCGGCATCGATGGCCGCGGCCGATTGCTCCAGGTACACGCAGCGCTTCGGGGCCAGGCCATGCCGGCGCGCCAGCGCCGCGCTGGCCGCGCGGGCCTGCCGGGCGCGAAAACGCTGGCCCTGGGCGCCGTAGACGAAGACCTGCACCCCGGCCTCGCCATAGTCCGCGCACAGGCGGGTGTGGTTGGCGGCCCCCTCGTCGCCCAGGCCCGGCGCGCCCGGCAGTGGCGCGTGGACCGCAAAGCGGGCCGCCGCGGCAAACACGCCGCGCAGGTGGCCCTCGCGCTGGCGCGGCTCCAGCGCACGGTGGATCTGGCTGCTGAGGTTGGCCACGCTCAGGTGCAGACGGCCATCGTCGCTGTCGGCCGCGGGGCTGACCGTGGCGGCGTTGGCCGTCCACATGCTGGCCGCCGACCAGGCAGCACGCAGCAGGGCCGGGGCCTCGCGGGCGGCGGCGTCGAGTACGGCCCCGGGGGCGCCGCGAAAGCCCAGCGCGTGCAAGAAGTGCCAGTCCGGCCGCAGCGGCGGCGGCAGGAAGCCCTGCGCCAGCCCCGCCTGCTGCACGCGGCGCATCTTGGCGATGCCCTGCAACGCGGCGGCGCGCGGGTCGGCCACCTGGCCGGCATGCTGCTCGGCCGCCAGGTTGCCGTGGGCCATGCCGGCATAGCTGTGGCTGAGCCCGACCAGGCCGTCAAAATTCCATTCGCGCGCTGCGCTCATCCGCCCTGCCCCGGCAAGCGGTAGCGGCCAATGCCGCGGGCCGACAGACTGCCCAGCCAGAGCTGGTCTTGATGTTCCACGGCGCAGGTCACCGGCGCATAGACGCCCTCGCCGCTCGCCTGCAGGCTGCGCAAAATCTTGCCCTCGGCGTCGATCTCGAGCACCCGGGCCACATGCGGCGGCTCGGGCTGCAGCGCCTCCGGCAGCCGCCAGACCACGCTGCGCAGGAAGGGCCGCGGCAACAGGGCGTCCAGCTGTTCGCTGCGCGGTCCGTACAGCGCCACCCAGTAGGTGTCGCGCGGCGAGCGGCGGATGTTGTCGGGAAAGCCAGGCAGGTTGTCCACCAGAATCTCGTCCTCGCCGGCCCGTGGCCCGCGCAGCCACAGCTTGCGCACGCGGTAGCGGGCGGTCTCATTGACCAGCACGTAGTCCTCATGCGGACCCAGCGCGACGCCGTTGGCGAAATACAGGTCATCCAGCAGCACGCGGGCCTGACCGCGGCCCAGCTCATAGGCGATCAGGCGGCCATTGGGCGCGTGCTCAAAGAAGTCGGCAGTAACCTCATGGTGGCCGAAGCGATGCGAGGCATCGCTGAGGTAGACCACGCCCTGGCTGTCGACCGCGAGGTCATCGGCAAAGCCGAGCTTGAGCCCGTCGACGCTGTCCAGCAGCGTCACCAGGCCCTCGGCGCGCAGCGCCAGCAGCCCGTGCACGGCATCGGCAATCAGCAGGCTGCCATCGGGCGCGAATGCCAGCCCCAGCGGGCGGCCGCCGGTGTTGGCCAGTTCCTCAACGGCCCCGGTGTCGGGCTGGATGGCCACCAGCCGCCCGTCGACGAAGCCGGTATACAGGCGGCCATCCGGGCCGAAGGCCACGGCTTCGCCGCCGGCGCCGGCCTGCACCGCGAGCGTTTCGACCGCGGCCAGCTTCTGGTTCGGCGCCAGCACGCCCTGCGCGGCCGGCGCCGGTGGCGGCGTCCACGCCTGTGGGGTGATGGCAATGGGCCAGAAGAGCAGATAGGCCGCGATGGCCAGCAACAACAATGCGACGATGCGCATGAGCGTCCCCCAAAAAAAAGACCGCAGGCGGTCACCTGCGGTCAATGCTAACCGAGTCGATATGGCGGGCTGCCACGTCAGGGAGGACACTCGGGGAGTAATCTCGGCTAGCGGGGAGAACGCGGAGCACCGGTTTGCGGTGCGTGTCGAAATTCTTACGCCGCCGGCGTCAACAAAACGTCAACGGATCGCGGGCAAAAAAAAGACCGCAGATGGCGGGCATCTACGGTCTTGCTTAGCCGCGTCTGGGTAATGTGGCGTGGCCACATTGGGGAGGACACTTGGGGTTTGCGACAGCGGCTAGGAGGACACTTCCGCTCCGGGGAGCGTGGGGAGACTGTGCGCCCGGCCCCGTCAACAAAACGTCAAGCCGCCGCCAACGCCGCCGGCCAGGGGCTTCGTATACTGGGGGGCCGCCTTCGCACCCTTGGGAGATCGCGTGCTCCGCAAACTTTTCGCCGGCTGCATAGCCGGCCTGGCGCTGACGGCCACCGCCACCCCGGCCCTGGCGCAGGGCCTGGACACCATCGCCGACCGCGGCAGCCTGCGCGTCGGCATCGACGTGGGCTACATGCCCTTCGAGATGCGCGACAAGCGCGGCGAGATCATCGGCTTCGACATCGACCTGGCGCGCGCCATGGCGCAGGCCATGGGCGTGGAACTGGAGCTGGTCAACACCGCCTGGGACGGCATCATACCGGCGCTGCTGACCGGCAAGATCGATCTGATCTTCGGCGGCATGACCATCACCCCGCAGCGCAATATGCGGGTGCTGTTCAGCGACCCCTACCTGGAAATCGGGCAGACGCTGCTGGTCTCGAAATCGCGCAAGCCCAAGCTGGACCGCCTGCAGGACCTCAACGACCCCAAGGTCGTGCTCACGACCAAGCTCGGCACCACGGGCGACATCGCCGCCAAGCGCCACTTCCCGCAGGCCCGCATCCGCGAGTTCGAGAGCGAGAGCGACGCCGCGCTGGAAGTCATCCAGGGCCGCGCCGATGCCTTCGTTTATGACCTGCCGCATAACACCGTGTTTGCCATTCGCTACCCCGACGCCGTGTGGCACCGCGAGGAGCCCTTCACCTGGGAGCCACTGGGGCTGGCCATGCGCCTCGGCGAGCATGACCTGCTGAACTGGGTCAACAACTTCCTGCGCCAGGTGCGCGGCGATGGCCGCTTTGATCGCTGGGAAAGCTACTGGTTCGAGGACCGCGACTGGCTCGAGCGCGTCCAGTGAGCGCAGGCTGGCGCCCCTGGGCAACGCTGGGCCCATTGCTGCTGGCCGCGGGCCTGCTCGGCCTGCTGGTGGCCGCGGTGATGGGCATGGATTACCACTGGCGCTGGTCGGCGCTGGGGCCCCACCTGATCAGTGAGCAGGTCGAGAGCCTGCGCCCGCCGCAGGCAGGCACGGTGCGCAGCGTGGCGCCGCTGCAGATCGAGCTGCGCGACGGCAGCCACTGGCAGTGCGCGGACTGCCAGGCCGTGGAGGGCCTGCAGATCGGGGCGCCGGTCTGGCCCGAGGATCGCGTGGCCGAGCGCCGTGGCTGGCACATCGGCCTGCTGCTGCAGGGCCTGGGGCTGACGGTGCAGGTCAGCCTGCTGGCGATCCTGGTGTCGATCCCCCCGGGCCTGGCGCTGGCGCTGCTGCGCATGCAGCGTGCGGCGCCCCTGCGGAGGCTGGGGATCGCGCTGATCGAAATCATCCGCGGCACGCCGCTGCTGGTGCAGATCTTCCTGTTCTATTTTCTGGTCGGCACGCTGCTCGGGCTGGAGCGCATGACCGCGGGCATCGTCGCCCTGTCGCTGTTCACCGCCGCCTATGTGGCCGAGATCGTGCGGGCGGCCATCGAGTCGGTGCCGCGGGGCCAATGGGAGGCCGCCCAGGTGCTCGGCCTGAATCGCCGCCAGGCCCTGCAGCACGTGATCCTGCCGCAGGCCCTGCCCCGCATGCTGCCGGCCTTGGGCGGCCAGTTCATCCTGCTGATCAAGGATTCCTCGCTGCTGTCGGTCATCGCGCTGACCGACCTGACCAAGGCCGGCCGCGAGATCATCGCCGCGACCTTCGCGCCCTTCGAGGTCTGGCTCGCGGTGGCCGCGCTCTACCTGTGCCTGACGCTGAGCCTGGGCGCGCTGGTGCGGCACTGGGAGCGGCGCTTCGGGGTGGCCCGTGGCTGAGCTGCTGACGGCCCAGGGCCTGGGCAAACGCTATGGCGGCGAGCCCGTGCTGGCCGATTTCTCGCTGGCCCTGCCCGCCCATGCGCGGGTCGCGCTGCTGGGGCCCTCGGGCTCGGGCAAGTCTACGGCGCTGCGCCTGCTGGCCGGCCTGGACACGGCGGATGCCGGCGAGCTCAGCCGTGCGGCCGGGTGCCGGGTCGGTTTCGTGTTCCAGCAGTTCCACCTCTTCGGCCACCTGACCGCGCTGCAGAACTGCACGCTGGCGCTGCGCAAGGTGCAGGGGCTGGCCGAATCCGAGGCCCGCGAGCGCGCCGGCGCCGCGCTGGAGGAGGTGGGCCTGGCGGCGCATGCCGACAAGCGTCCGGCGGCGCTCTCCGGCGGCCAGGCCCAACGCGTGGCGATCGCCCGCGCGCTGTGCCTGCAACCCGGGGTCATGCTCTTTGACGAGCCGACCTCGGCGCTGGACCCGGAAACCGCGCAGGAGGTGCTGCAGGTCATCCGCGCGCTGGCCCGGCGCGGCATGGCGATGGTGCTGGTCACCCATGCCGTGGGCTTCGTGCGCGACACCGTCGACGAGGTGCTGTTCCTCGAAGCCGGCCGCATCCATTGGCGCGGCCCCACCGCCGACTTCTTCGCCGCCGACGCGCCGCCGCGCATCCGCCGCTTCGTCGAGGCCCACCAGGCGTGAGGCGCGCGCTGGCCTGGCTGCTGACGGCCTGGTTTGGCTACCCCGGGCGCTGGCTGTTGCTGACCGGGCTGGCGGCCGGGCTGGCAGCCGGCCTGAGCGGCGTGCAGGCGCGCTGGAGCCAGGCGCTGCAGGACTTCGACGCGGCCTTGCCGCCGGCGCGCATCGCCGTGCTGGCGACCGAGCCGGCCCCGGCCGCCCTGCTCGCCTGGCCGCAGATCCACGCGCTGCAGCGGCTGCACAGCGATGGCTCGGTCACCGCCGAATTGCGCCGCCCCGAGCCCGCGCCGGCCTGGCTGCCCGTGGTCGAGCGGCGGGTCGCGCTCAGTGACGGCGAACTGCGACTGGAGCTGCAGCCGCTGAGCGCGGCGCAGTGGCAGCGCGAGGGCCGGCAACTGCTGCGCCCGGCGCTGGCGGCCCTGCTGCTGGGCCTGCTGTTGGCGCTGCTCGCCCAGCGCCCCGTGCGCAGCCTGCGGCTGTGGACCCGCGCGCTCGATGAGGGCCGCTTCGCGCAGTCCGCGCCGCGCCTGCCCTGGCCGCTGGCCGGCACCGCCGCCGAGCTGCGGGTGCTGGCCGAACGCTTGCGCCACAGCCGTGCCGCACTGGCCGAACGCCAGAGCGCGAGCGACCGTCAGTTCCGCGGCCAGATTCGCGAGCTGCAGGCCGAGCTGGCCCGGCGCAAGCAGGAGCAGGAGGCGCACAACGCGCTGGGCGATGCCCGCGGCGAGATGCTGCGCACGATGAGCCACGAGATGCGCACGCCGCTGACCGCCATCATCGGCTATGCCGACCTGCTCGGCCGCAGCGACCCCAGCCCCGAGGTTGGCGAATACAGCGGCGTGATCGGCCGCTCGGCGCGCAACCTGCTGGGCATGATCAACAATCTGCTCGACCTCGCGCGGATCGAGGCCGGCGCGCTGCAGCCGCAGCTGTCGACCTTCGACATCAGCGAGCTGATCGAGGACACCGTGGCCCTGCTGGCGCCGCTGGCCTTCGACAAGAAACTCGAGCTGAACACGCTGATCTACCACGACGTGCCCACGCGTCTGCGCGGCGATGCGCTGCGCATCGCGCAGATCCTGACCAACCTGCTCTCCAACGCGATCAAGTACACCGACAGCGGTGAGGTCGTGGTGCGCCTGATGCAGGAGCGCCGCGAGGCCGACAGCCTGCAGCTGCGCCTGGAGGTCGAGGACACCGGCCGCGGCCTGGACCGCGAGCAGCAACAAAAGCTGTTCCAGGCCTGGCGCCGCTTCGAGGTGGCCGGCAGCACCGCCGCCGGCAGCGGCCTGGGCCTGGCCATCGTGCACAAGCTGCTCGACGTGCTCGGCGGGCGCATCGAGGTGCACAGCACGCCGGGCCGGGGCTCGCGCTTTGCCGCGCTGATTCCGGTGCGCGACGAGGCGGGCGGCCGTGTGGCCCTGCCCTGGGATGCGCTGCGCGGCCTGCCGGTCTGGGCCTGCGAGAACCACCCCACGGCGGCCAAGGCCCTGTCGCATCTGCTGACCTTCTGGGAGGTCGACCTCAAGCTCTTCAGCCACATGGGCGAGCTCTACGACGCGCTGGCCGACCGCCGCAGCCCCTGCCCGGCGCGCGTGCTGATCCTGGGCCTGGACACCGACGGCGCCAGTGCCAGCGCCGCCGCCGACATCCTCGGCCTCGCGCTGCCGCAGCGCCCGTCGGTGCTACTGATGGCGCCGAGCATCGACGCCAGCACCCACCAGACCTGGCGCGCGCGCGGCGCCGAGGCGGTGCTGGCCAAGGGCTCGCCGCGCAGCGCCATCTACGACAAGCTGCTGCAGCTCAGCGGCGAGGCCGGCGACCAGCACACCCAGGCCCTGGCCGGCCTGCGCACCCTGGTCGCCGACAACAACCGTGCCGGCCTGCGCATCCTGCAAACCCAGCTCGGCAAGCTCGGCGCCGAGGTGCTTAGCGCCCAGTCCGGCGAGGAGGCGCTGGCGCTATGGGCCGAGCAGGAGCTGGATCTGGTGCTGCTGGATTACCACATGCCCGGCGCCGATGGCCGGCAGTGCGCCGAGCACATGCGCGCCGACGGGCGCAGCCCGGGTGCCGTGTTGATCGGCATGAGCGCCTGGCTCGACGCGGCCGACGAGGAGGCCTGGCTGCGGGCCGGTGTCGACGAGGTGATGATCAAGCCCTTCGACATGGAACGGCTGCTGCGGGTGCTGCGCCGCCGGCGTGGCGCCGCCGGGGGTGGCCGCGAGGCCCCACCGGGCGGGCCGCTGCTGCAGGACCCGGAGATGGCCGACCTGCTGCGCGAGGAGCTGCCACGCCAGTGGCAGGCGCTGGACTCGGCCTTCATCGCCGGCAGCCTGCGCCCGCTGCGCGACGCCGCGCACCAGCTGCACGGCACCGCGGCCTTCCTGCACCTGCAGCCCTTGCAGAACGACCTGGCGCAGTTCGAGCGCCTGCTGGCCGAGGCGCGCGACCTCGAGGACCCCCGGCTGCCCGAACTGATGGGCCGCGTGCAGCAGAACGTGCGCGGCCTGCTGGAGGCGCTGAACGCCCCGGCCGCCGCCCCGTCACCGGCCCCGGCCCCGTCCCCGGCCTCGGCCCAGGGCGCCGACTAGCGCGGCGGCGCGCCGCGTTACAGCGCCGAGTAGCTCGGCGCGGCCGCCGGCTGGCTCAGCCGCGTGTGCACCATCAGGTTCTTCATGCGGGCCACGGCGGCCGCCATGCCGATCAGCACGGCATCACCGATCAGGCTGTGGCCGATGTTGAGCTCCTGCACCGGCGCGATGCGCGCGATCGGCGCCGTGTTGTCCACCGTCAGGCCATGCCCGGCGTGCACTTCCAGCCCCGCCTCCGCGGCGCGGTGGGCGAAGTCGGTGATGCCCTCCAGCAGCGCATTGCGCCGGCCGGGCTCGCGCGCCTCGGCATAGGCGCCGGTGTGGATCTCGACCGCCTGGGCGCCGGTGGCCACGATGGCCTCCAGCTGGGCGAGGTCGGGCTCGACGAAGAGCGAGACCCGCGCGCCCGTCTCGCGCAGCCGGCCCACGGCGTCGACGATGCGCGGCCCGCCTCCGGCCACATCTAGGCCGCCCTCGGTGGTCAGCTCCTCGCGCTTCTCGGGCACCAGGCAACAGGCCTGCGGCCGCCACTCTTCGGCCAGCGTGAGGATCGCGTCCTCGGCCGCCAGCTCCAGGTTCAGCGGCACGCTGAGCGTGTTCAGCAGGTCGACGACGTCGCCCTCCTGTATATGCCGGCGGTCCTCGCGCAGGTGCACGGTGATGCTGTCGGCACCCGAGGCCTGCGCGATCAGCGCGGCGGTCAGCGGGCTCGGGTACGCGGTGCCGCGTGCCTGGCGCAGCGTGGCGACGTGGTCGACATTGACTCCGAGACGTAGCGGCAGCGGTTGGGACATGGGCGCGGGCAGGCTGGGAAAGGGCGCCTAGTCTACGTCCCCTGCCCCGCCCTCGCCGGCGTGCGCGCGCGCCAGCGCCCGCGCCGCCTGCCATTCGCGCCGGCTGTGCAGGCGTTCAAAGGGCACCACGGCGGCCAGCTGGGCCTGCAAGGGCCGGCGCAGGGCCTGGGCCAGCGCCGCGTCCACCCGTCCGGCCGCCAGCGCCTGCCACTGCGCGCCGGGCAGGCCCTGCACGGCATCCGGGCGCAGGCCCTCGTCGGCCACCAGCCGGTAGCAGTGCTCCGGCTGCAGCCGCGCACCGCCGCTGTCGCGCTCCAGGTCGGCCGCCAGGCCCAGGGCCTGGAGCAAACCCCACTCGAACAACCGCAGCGGCACGGCCACCCCCGTCTGCGCCTCGCGCAGGGCTTGCAGACACAGGCCATACAGGTCGAAGAGCTCGGGGGCGGGCTCGTCCTCACGCAGCGCGTGCAGCAGCAGTTCGGCCAGATACTGCGCGGCCCACCAGGCCTCCCCCTGCAGCGGTGCCAACGGCGGCCCCTGGGTTTGCAGCGACAGCAAGCGGCCCAGCTCGCGCCCCGGCTGCCACTCCAGCAGGCAGGGCTGGCCCGGCAGCACCGCGTGGCGGCCGCGGCCGCCACGCACGCCGCGCGCGACCAGGCTGAACTTGCCTTGCGCGCGGCCGAATACCCGCAGGATGTAGCTGGACTCCTTCCAGGCGTGCCGGTGCAGCACGTAGGCGGTGTCCTCGCGGCTGTCGCGGCCCACGGCCGGTCTAGTCGCTGGCGCCCAGCGTGCGAATCACCGCCTGATCCTCCGCCCAACCCTCGCGCAGCTTCAGCCACAGGTGGCAGCGCACCGGCCGCTGCCACAGCGCGGTCAGGCCGGCCTCGGCCGCCTCGCGCACCTGCTTCAGGTTGCCGCCGCCGCGGCCCAGCACGATGGGCTTGTGGCTGGCCCGGTCGAGCCAGACGGTCGCGTGCACGACCAGCGCGGCGGGCTCCTCGTCCATGCTGTCGATCGTTACCGCCAGGCGGTAGGGCAGCTCCTGATGCAGCCGGGCGAAGAGCTGCTCGCGGATCTTCTCGGCGGCCAGGAACTCGCCGCGCTGTGGCGTCAGCGTGTCCTCGGGGTAATGCCAGTCGCCGGCCGGGGCCAGCTTGACCAGCTCCGCACACAGGCGCGCGGCATCCTGCGGCCGGCGCCCGCTCAGCGGGTAGAGCAAGGCCGGCTTGTAGTCCTGCTGCAGCCGGTGCAGCTCGGGCATCAGCTTGGCCTTGTCGCGCACGCGATCGACCTTGTTCAGCGCGATGGCCAGGCAGCCCGGCTGGCGCTGCTGAATGCGCTCCGCCACGGTGCGATCGGCGGGCCGCTCAACGCCGGCCTCGCGCACCCAGAGCACGATATCCACCTCGCTCAGCGCGGCGACGGCATTGCGGTCGAGCAGCCGGTTCAGCGTCTGCTGCTCCCCCGGTGCCTGGCCGGGCGTGTCGACGAAGACCAGCTGCGTGGTGCCCTCCGTCCACACGCCGATGACCTGCTGGCGCGTGGTTTGCGCCTTCTGCGAAACCGCCGCCAGCCCGGCACCGACACAGGCATTGAGCAGCGTGGACTTGCCGACATTGGGGCGGCCGACGAGGGCGATGCGGGCGCAGTGCTGTTCGCTCATGACTCTCCAGGCGCGGGCCTCAGCCCGGGTATCGTTCGCGTAGCGCCACCAGCAGGGCGGCCGCGGCCTCCTGCTCGGCCCGGCGGCGGCTGCGGCCGGCGGCGCGGGTCAACAGCGGCTCCTGTTCCGGCAGGCCGACGCTGGCGCTGACCTCGAAATGCTTGCGGTGCGCCGGGCCGCCTTCGGCCAGCAGCGCGTATTCGGGCAAGGCGAAGCCGCGCGCCTGCAGCCATTCCTGCAAGCGGGTCTTGGCGTCCTTGAGCGATTCGGCCGAGGGCAGCGCATCCCAGCGCTGGGCGTAGATCCGCTCCAGGGCCTGACGCACCGCATCGATGCCGGCATCCAGATAGATCGCGGCGAGCCCCGCCTCCAGCGCATCGGCCAGCAGCGAGGCGCGCCGCCAGTCGGCGCTGCGCAGCTCCCCCGGGCCCAGCCGCAGCCGCTCGGGCAGGCCCTGCTCGGCGGCCAGCACGGCCAGCGTGGATTCGCGCACCAGGTGGGAACGCCAGCGGGTCAGCTCGCCCTCGTCGGCCTGCGGGTGGCGCTGGTAGAGCGCCTCCGCCACCAGCATGCCGAGCACGGCATCGCCCAGAAACTCCAGCCGCTCGTTGTGCTCGGCGGCCGCGCTGCGGTGTGTGAGCGCCTGCTCCAGCAGCGCCGGATCGGCGAAACGATGCCCGAAGAGTTCGCTCAGGAGGCCCCGCCCAGCGCTTGCTCATCCTCGAAGCGGATCACCAGCGCCCAGTTGGCGAACAGGTCCGTGCGCACTTCGTATTCGTAGCGCATCACGCGGCCGGCCTTGGTCTTGACGAACTTGATCTCGCCCACATTCAGATGCTTGATGTCGTCGACATCCCAGCGCCGCTGCAGCATCTTGCGCAGCTGCGACACCGCCACCTTGCCCTGCGCCTCGGGCGAGGCCGCCACGCCGGACATGGCCGACTGCACCTTCAGCTCATTCATGTAGATCGGGAAGGCCTTCAGCCCGACGAGCACCGCGGCGCCGATGACAAAGGCCATGAAGGCCTTGGAATACAGGCTGCCTTGCTGCTTGCGCTGGTACATGCTCTCTCGCCCCTGCTTGCGTGGTGGCCGCAGCTTAGCCCAAGCCGCGCGCGGCGGTCACGGGATCTGCCGACCGATACGCGCCCAATCGGGCCGGCCCAGGCTCGGGTTCCAGCTCATCCAGATCATGAACGCGCGGCCCACCAGCGCGCGCTCGGGAACAAAGCCCCAGCGGCGCGAATCGTCGGAGCCGTCGCGATTGTCGCCCATGACGAAGTAGCTGCCCTCGGGCACCTGCACCTGCAGGCTGCGGCCGGCCCGGGGCGAGCCGATCAGCACCTCGTGCGGGCGTTCGGGCAAAGCCTCCAGGCGCCGCTCGAAGACCCGGCTGCGCCCGCCGAAATCCACCACATAGGGCCCGATGGCCTCCTGCGGCACGGCCTTGCCGTTGATGTACAGGGTCTTGTCGCGGTACAGCAGGGTGTCGCCGGGCAGGCCGACGACCCGCTTGATGAAATCCTTGCTGGGGTCGTGCGGGAAGCGGAACACCGCGATGTCGCCGCGCTCGGGCTCGCCCAGCGGCAGCAGCGTGGTATGCAGCGCCGGCATCTTCAGCCCGTAGGCGAACTTGTTCACCAGGATGAAATCCCCCACCTCCAGCGTCGGCAGCATCGAACCCGAGGGGATGCGAAAGGGCTCGACGATGAAGGAGCGCAGCAGCAGCACGAACAGCAGCACCGGGAAGAAGGACACGCTGGTCTCGACGCCGAAGGGCGGCGCGCCCCCCTCCTGGCGTCGCGGCCGCAGCACGAAGCGCTCCAGCGCGGCGACCAGGCCGGTCGCCAGCGTCAGCAGCAGCAGGGCCGCCGAAAAGTCGAAATGCACGTCCTGGGGCACGCCCGTCCTCCGCTACTCAGTCGCGCCGCAGCACGGCCAGGAAGGCGTCCTGCGGAATTTCCACCTTGCCGAACTGCTTCATGCGCTTCTTGCCCGCCTTCTGCTTTTCCAGCAGCTTGCGCTTGCGCGTGACGTCGCCGCCGTAACACTTGGCGGTGACGTTCTTGCGCAGCGCCTTGACCGTGCTGCGCGCAACGATCTTGCCGCCCAGCGCCGCCTGGATGGCCACGTCGAACATCTGCCGCGGGATGATTTCCTTGAGCGCCTCGACCAGTTCGCGGCCGCGGCGCTCGGAGGCGCTGCGGTGCACGATGCTGGCCAGCGCGTCGACGCGGTCGCCATTGATCAGCACGTCCAGCTTGACCAGGTCGGCGGCCTCGAAGCGGGAGAAGTCGTATTCGAAGCTGGCATAGCCCCGGCTGACCGACTTCAGCCGATCGAAGAAGTCCAGCACCACCTCGGCCAGCGGCAGCTCGAACTCCATCGACACCTGGGTGGCGTGGTAGGTCATGCGCTTTTGCACGCCGCGCTTTTCGATGCACAGCTGCATCACCGCGCCCACGCAATCCTCCGGCATTAGCAGGCGCGCCAGGATCAGCGGTTCGCGCAGCTCGTCATAGCTGCCCAGCTCGGGCAGTTCGGCCGGGTTTTCGATGCTGGCCAGTGCGCCGTCACGCATCAGCGCCTGGTAGGTCACCGTGGGCGCCGTCGAGATCAGGTCCAGGTCGTATTCGCGCTCCAGGCGCTCCTGCACAATCTCCATGTGCAGCATGCCCAGAAAGCCGACGCGGAAGCCAAAGCCCAGCGCCCCCGAGGTCTCGGGCTCGTACTGCAGCGCCGAGTCGTTCAGCGTGAGCTTTTGCAGCGCGACGCGAAAGTCCTCGAAGTCATCCGAGGCGATCGGATACAGCCCGGCGAACACGCGCGGCTGCACGCGGCGGAAGCCGGGCACGCGCGCGGCACAGGGCCTGGCCGCGGCGGTCAGCGTGTCGCCCACCGGCGCGCCGTCGACCGTCTTGATGCCGGCCACGACGAAGCCCACCTCGCCGCATTCCAGCGCCTGGGTCGGCACCCGCTTGGGGCCGAAATAGCCCACCTCGCCCACCTCATGCGACTTGCCGGTGCTCATCACCAGCATGCGCTCGCCCTTGGCCAGCCGGCCGTTGACGATGCGCACCAGCGACACCACGCCCAGGTAGTTGTCGAACCAGGAGTCCATGATCAGCGCCTGCAGCGGCGCGTCGGGGTCGCCCGCCGGTGCGGGGATCTTGGCCAGGATCTCGTCGAGGATCGCGGCCACGCCGTCGCCGGTTTTGGCGCTGCAGCGCAGGGCATTGGTGGCCTCGACGCCAATGACATCCTCAATCTGCCCGCAGACCCGCTCGGGGTCGGCGGCCGGCAGGTCGATCTTGTTCAGCACCGGCAGTACTTCCAGGCCCTGCTCGATGGCGGTGTAGCAGTTGGCCACGCTTTGCGCCTCGACGCCCTGCGAGGCATCGACCACCAGCAGCGCGCCCTCGCAGGCGGCCAGCGAGCGCGAGACCTCATAGGAGAAATCCACGTGCCCGGGGGTGTCGATCAGGTTCATCTGCCAGGTCTCGCCCTGGCCGTCGGTGTAGTGCAGCCGCACCGATTGCGCCTTGATGGTGATGCCGCGCTCGCGCTCGATGTCCATCGAGTCGAGCACCTGCGCCGCCATCTCGCGCTCGCTCAGCCCCCCGCAGATCTGGATAAAGCGGTCCGCCAGCGTCGATTTGCCGTGGTCGATGTGGGCAATGATCGAAAAATTGCGGATCCGGGACTGCATGCAGGGGGTGGGCTGGGCAAACGCGCGATTGTACCGGCTCAGCCGGCGGCGCCGCTGAGTCGCAGGCGCTCGCAGTCGGCGGCCATTGCCAGGTCGAACTCCCGCCCGTCGGCCAGCCGCAGCACCGGCACGCGCCAGCCATAGCGCGCGCGCAGATCCGCGCAGGTGTCGATGTCCACGCTATCGACCGGCAGGGCCGGCGCCAGTTGCGGCAGCGCCTGCCAGGCCTGCTCGCACAGCGGGCAATTCGCCCGCGTGTAGAACCGCGCCGGCTTCAGCGGGGCACCGCCGCGCAGGCCGCGGGCGCCGCCTGCAAGGGCCGCGGCGCGACGATCAAGCCGCGCCGCCCCAGCAGGCGGGCCGCCCGCCGCGGGCCGAGCACGGCCGCCGCCGCGATGCCCAGGGCCAGCACGCCATTCCAGGGCGTGGGCAGGGTGTCCAAAGCCAGGGCCAGCAGCAGCAGGCCCAGCGCCGGCGCGCCCCAGGTCCACAGCGCGATCTGGCGCAGCGTGCGCCCCTCCAGCCGCAGCCACAGCTGCTGGCCGGGCGCGCAGGGAAAGTCGGGCCGCGGCAGGCGCAAGGGCTCGCGGCGCGACTCGACCAGCCGGCCCAGGATGCCGCCGCCGCAGCCACGGCCCTCGGCGCAGGCCACACAGCCGATGCGCGGCGCGGCCTGCAGCCAGACTTCGCTCTCGCTGCAGGACTGCACCAGCGCCGGCATTTCCAGCCAGTCCGACTCAGGGTGCGGGGACACGCTGCAGCCCGGCGGCGAAGCGGCGCGCGGTGCGCACCGGCACCTCGCCCATGACGGTGACCTGCATCTGCTGGTGCATGCGGCGCACGGTGGACACGGCGCCACTGGCCATGCGCGCCTCCGGCAGGTCGTCCTGGCCATCGGCGCTGGTGGCATAGAGCGAGACCGAGGCCAGCCCGTCGCTGAACACCCAGTGCGCCACCGGCCCATCGGCGCCCGGCACCGAGGTCCAGTTGCGGGCGGAGAGCCGGAAGCCCGGCGGCGGCGAGGCCACCTCCCAGCCCGACAACATCGCCCGCGCCTGCCCGTCGACGTGCGGCGGCCGACTGCGCACCACGGCATAGCCGCTGCTGTCGGCCTCCGCGCTCAGCGCGTCCTCGGCCACGACGTCCGGGAAGTCCACGGTCACGAACTGGATCTGCTCCAGCACGCTCTGGTCGGGGGCGACGATGCGCAGCTCCAGCGGCATCGCGGTTTGCTCATCGAGCTGGATGCGGTAGCCCCAGCGCCACTCGTCGCGCGGGTCGATGCGCAGCTCGCGGGTGTTGCGGTTGGCCACGCGGCCCTCGGGGTCGTGCAGCTCCAGCGCATAGTGCTGGGCGATGCGCGCCAGCGCGGATTCGGACAGTTGCGGCAGCAGGCCACGCCCCTGATCGCGCTCGATCACCACCAGGCGCTGCTCGGGCAGGATGACCTGCACCTCACCGCCCGCGCGAATCACCTCGCGCTGGGCACCGGACAGCGACACCACACGCTCGCGCTCGACGCCGTCGACGAAGGCGTGGTGAATCAGCAGGGTGTCGATGCGTTTGCCGCTGCGCAGCACGGCCGTGCCGACATAGGTCTGCGTGCGCACCGCCTCGTTCATCCGGCCCAGCCATTCCCAGGCCACCGACTCCGCGGCGGCGGCACCGCTGAGCAGCAGGCCGGCCAGTGCGCCGCACGTCCGTGTGAGCATCAGGGGCACCCGGCGGAATCGGGTCAGCGCGCGGCGTCGGAGGCGGCTTCGGCCGCCGGCACCAGCGTGACGCCGGCGCGTGCGTAGGTGGCAGGGGGGGACATCGCATAGCCGCCGCGGAAGCGGGCGTGCTGCAGGTACATCTGGTCCAGCGCGGCGCGCGGCATGGGCGCGGGGATCACCAGGTCCTCGCTGCCCTCTTCGGCCGCAACGGCGGGGTTGGGAGCCGCCGTGGCCGGGCCGGCGGCGGCCAGCGCGACCGTTTGCGCGGGCGCGCTGATGCTGGACTCGGCCGCGCCCGCGGGAACGGCGGCGAGCACCGCGGCGGGGTCGGCGGCCGGTGCCGCGGCGGGCACGGTGGCCTCGGGGCCCAGGTTGAATGCCACCAGGGCCACGCTGGCCGCTGCCGCCAGGCTGCCCACGGGGACCAGGTCCGCCATGCTGGGACGCCAGTCGCGCAGACGCTGCCAGGCCAGCAGCGGGCGCCAGGCGCGCCGCCCGGGCCGCGACGGCCCGTGCTCGCTGCGAATCTGCGCCGCGACGCGTGCGCTCAGATCCAGCGGGGCCGCCGAGCGCCCGCCCTGGGGCCGACAGCTGCCAAAGCGATGCAGCTGCGCCCGGCAGGCCGGGTTGTCCAGCGAATCGAGCAGGGCCTCAATCTCGTCGACGCCGAGTTCGTCGTCGACAAAGGCCGACAGGCGCTCACTGATCTCGGTCCCGGGGTTCATCATTTCGAGTTTAATCAAGCAGGGGGGCAATGTGTTCGTCGATGGCGGCACGCGCGCGGAAGATTCGCGAGCGCACGGTGCCAATCGGGCAGTCCATGGCCTGGGCAATTTCCTCGTAGCTCAGGCCTTCGAATTCACGCAGGGTGATCGCGGTTTTCAGATCCTCCGGCAGCGATTCCAGTGCATTCTGGATCGCCTCCTGGATCTCGCCGCTGAGGGCCAGGCGCTCGGGGCTGTCGACATCACGCAGTTTGTCGGTGATGCCGTAATCCTCGGCCTCCTGGGCGTCGAAGTCCTGCGAGGCCGGGCGCCGGGCGCGGCTGACCAGCCAGTTCTTGGCGGTGTTGATCGCAATGCGATACAGCCAGGTGAAGAAGGCGCTCTGGCCGCGGAACTTGCCGATGGCGCGCCAGGCGCGCAGAAAGGCCTCCTGGGCCACATCGGGGGCGTCGGCATCGGAGACGAAGCGCGCCACCAGTTGCAGGATGCGGTGCTGATACTTCAGGACCAGTGCGTCGAAGGCACGGGCATCGCCCGCCTGCGCCCGCTCGACGAGGGCGATATCGACGTCTTCTCCACGACTCATCGCCCGGCTGCGGGGCGCGACGCGCTCGGCCGGACGGTCTGTGACACGCCGTATCCCCCTGTTATCTTTGGCTGCTGCACCGATTGCTCCAGTGTAGCAATCGGCCGGATTCCCAACCAGCACTGCGCTCATGACCGATACCTCTGATCCGGTTCTGATTCTCGGCAGCGGGGCCGCCGGCCTGACCGCCGCCCTCCACCTCGCCGAACTGGGCATTCAGAGTGTTGTCACCGCAAAAGGTTCCCTGAGTCACGGCAGCACCTGGTACGCCCAGGGCGGCATCTCGGCGGTGCTTTCGGCGCGCGACAGCACCGAGGCGCATGTGCGCGACACGCTGGATGCCGGCGCCGGCCTCTGCGACGAGGGCGCGGTGCGCTTTGCGGTGGAGGAAGGCCCGCAGCTGGTGCAATGGCTGGCCGACATCGGCGTGGCCTTCACGCGCGCCGAGAACGGCGAGGGCTACCACCTGACCCGCGAGGGCGGCCACAGCGCCCGGCGGGTGATTCACGCCGCCGATGCCACCGGCCAGGCCGTCGAGTCCACGCTGCTGGATCAGGCGCGCGCGCAGCCGCTGATCCGCCTGCTGCCGCAGGCCATCGCGGTCGATCTGATCGTGGTCGAGGGCCGTGTTCGCGGCGCCTGGCTCTACGACCGGCAGAGCCGGCAGGTGCGCACGCTGGCCGCGCGGGCCACGGTGCTGGCCACCGGCGGCGCGAACATGGCCTACCTGTACACCAGCAACCCGGCCGGCTCCAGCGGCGACGGCATCGCCATGGCCTGGCGGGCGGGTTGCCGCGTGGCCAACATGGAATTCATGCAGTTCCACCCGACCATCCTCTACCACCAGCGGGCGCAATCCTTCCTGATTTCCGAAGCGGTGCGCGGCGAAGGCGGGCTGCTGCGGCTGCCCGACGGCGAGCGCTTCATGCCGCGCTTCGACTCGCGGGCCGAGCTGGCGCCGCGCGACGTGGTGGCCCGGGCCATCGACCACGAGATGAAGCGCCTGGGTATCGACCATGTCTACCTGGACATCACCCACCGCGACCCCGAGTTCATCCGCACGCACTTCCCGACCATCCACGCCCGCTGCCTGGAGATCGGCCTGAACATGACCCGCGAGCCGCTGCCGGTGGTGCCAGCCGCGCACTACACCTGCGGCGGGGTGCTGACGGATCTGCATGGCCATACCGACCTGCCCGGCCTGTATGCCATCGGCGAGACGGCCGCGACGGGGCTGCATGGGGCCAACCGCATGGCCAGCAACTCGCTGCTGGAGTGCCTGGTCTTCGGTCGCGCCTGCGCGCGGCACATCGCCGCCGAGGGCGGCGCAGCGGGCGCGGCCGCCGCCCTGCCCGACTGGGACGAATCGCGGGTTACCGATTCGGACGAGGACGTCGTGGTCAGCCACAACTGGCAGGAGCTGCGCCGCACGATGTGGAATTACGTGGGCATCGTGCGCACGAACAAGCGCCTGGAGCGCGCCGCCAACCGCATCGCGCTGCTGCTGCAGGAAATCGGCGAGTACTACGGCAACCACCGCTTGACGCCGGACTTGATCGAGCTGCGCAACCTCGCGCTGGTGGCCGACCTGATCGTGCGCAGCGCGCGCACGCGGCGCGAATCGCGCGGGCTGCACTACAACCGCGACTACCCACAGCGCCTGCCGCAGGCCGAGAACACGATCCTGAATCCGCGCGAGGCCCGGCCGGCACCCACGCTGCGCGCGAGCTGAGCGGCGGGTCGACGGCGCGGGGGGCATTCAAAAACATGCCGCCACGGCGCAACGCCGCGACGACGGGGCGCCGTCCTAGCTGAGTGGCCCGGGATAGGCCCCGCAGTTGCGCATCAGGCTCACAAGCTCGGCGTACTCCGGCGGCGTGGGCGCCCGTCCGGCGAGCCAGGCCAGGATGTCCGGGTCCTGCTCGGCGGTGAAGGCCTCGAAGGTGGCCCGGAATGCGGCATCGCGCTGGGGGTAGACCTCGCCCAGCACATAAAGAAAGGCGCGGTCGAGCTCGCGCATGCCGCGGCGGCAGCGCCAGCGCAGCTGGCCCGGGCTCATGCGGCCCGGGCCACCGGCGGCCGCGACCTCGCTCAGAGCTGGCGCTCCAGCATCATCTTCTTGGTCTCGGCGATGGCCTGGCCCGGGTTCAAACCCTTCGGGCAGGTGTTCGCGCAGTTCATGATGGTGTGGCAGCGATACAGCTTGAAGGGGTCCTCCAGCGCATCCAGGCGGTCGCCCGTCGCCTCATCGCGCGAATCCACCAGCCAGCGGTAGGCCTGCAGCAGGATCGCCGGGCCCAGGTAGCGGTCGCCATTCCACCAGTAGCTGGGGCAGGAGGTCGAGCAGCAGGCGCACAGAATGCATTCGTACAGCCCGTCGAGCTTGGCCCGGTCTTCCTTGGACTGGCGGCGCTCGCGGGTCGGCGCGGGCGTGTCGGTCTTGATCCAGGGCTCGATCGAGGCGTACTGCGCATAAAAATGCGTGAGGTCCGGAACCAGGTCCTTGACCACCGGCATGTGCGGCAGCGGGTAGATGCGCACCTCGCCCTCGAAGTCCTCGATGGCCTTGGTGCAGGCCAGCGTGTTGGTGCCGCCCAGCTTGTCGCCGATGTTCATCGCGCAGGAGCCGCAGATGCCCTCGCGGCAGGAACGGCGGAAGGTCAGCGTGGGGTCGATCTCGTTCTTGATCTTGATCAGCGCGTCCAGAACCATCGGCCCGCAGCTGTCCAGATCCACCTCGTAGGTGTCGGTGCGCGGGTTGTCGCCGCTGTCCGGGTCATAGCGGTAGATCTTGAAGGTCTTGGTGCGGGTGGCACCATCCGGGGCCGGGAAATGCCGCCCCGACTTGATCTTCGAATTCGCCGGCAGTGTGAATTTCGCCATCGTCTCGATTCCTTAGCTCAGTGCCAGGGCGCGCCAGCGCGCCCGCGACTTGCGGCCCCACGGGGCCGCGATGGCGCCGTCAGGCGCCATGCAGGCCGGCGAATACCGCAAGGGTCGCCGGCGCCCACCAACTCAGTACACGCGCTTCTTCGGCGGGATGACCTCGACATCGTCGCTCAGCGTGCGCATGTGCACCGGACGGTAGTCGATGCGCACGTCCTTGGGGCCTTCCTGCCAGGCCAGCGTGTGCTTCATCCAGTTCTCGTCGTCGCGATCCGGGAAATCCTCGCGCGCCTGGGCGCCACGGCTCTCCTGGCGGTTGTGCGCGCTGCGGATCGTCACCAGGGCCTGGCCCAGCAGGTTGTCCAGCTCCAGCGTTTCGATCAGGTCGGTGTTCCAGACCATCGAACGATCCTGGATGCCGACATCGGCAAAGCTGTCGATGACGCCGCCGAGCTTGTCCACGCCTTCCTGCAGGCTGTCGCCGGTGCGGAACACCGCGCAGTGGGCCTGCATCACCTTCTGCATGTCCAGGCGGATCTTCGCCGTGGGCGTGCCGCCGGTGGCGTGGCGGAAGCGGTCCAGGCGCTCCAGCACCTTGTCCTCGGCGGCCTTGGGCACCTCGGGGACATTGGCGCCCGGCGTGACCGTGTCGGCACAATGCTTGGCCGCCGCGCGGCCGAAGACCACCAGGTCGAGCAGGCTATTCGAGCCCAGACGGTTGGCGCCGTGCACGGAGACACAGGCGTTCTCGCCAATGGCCATCAGGCCGGGCACCACCGCGTCGGGGTCGCCATCGCGCAGCGTGATGACCTCGCCGCGGTAGTTCGCCGGCGTGCCACCCATGTTGTAGTGCACGGTGGGGATCACCGGGATCGGCTGCTTGGCCACGTCCACGCCGGCGAAGATCTTCGCCGTCTCGGCGATGCCGGGCAGACGCTCTTCGATAACCTCGGGGCCAAGGTGCTCCAGGTGCAGGAAGATGTGATCCTGCTCGGCGCCCACGCCGCGGCCCTCGCGGATTTCCATCGACATCGAACGCGACACCACGTCGCGCGAGGCCAGGTCCTTGGCGTTGGGGGCGTAGCGCTCCATGAAGCGCTCGCCGTCGGAGTTGCGCAGGATGCCGCCCTCCCCGCGCACGCCCTCGGTGATCAGACAGCCCGCGCCGTAAATGCCGGTGGGGTGAAACTGGACGAACTCCATGTCCTGCATCGGCACGCCGGCGCGCATGGCCATGCCGTTGCCGTCGCCGGTGCAGGTGTGCGCGGAGGTGCAGCTGAAGAAGGCCCGGCCGTAGCCGCCGGTGGCCAGAATCGTCTGCTGGCCGCGGAAGCGGTGCAACTCGCCGGTGGCCATGTCCATCGCAAGCACGCCCAGGCAGCGGCCGTCTTCGCTCATCAGCAGGTCGATGGCGAAGTATTCAACGAAGAACTGCGCCTTGTGCTTGAGGGCCTGCTGGTACAGCGCATGCAGCATGGCGTGGCCGGTCCGGTCGGCCGCGGCGCAGGTGCGCTGCGCGGTGCCCTCGCCAAAACGCGTGGTCATGCCGCCGAAGGGCCGCTGGTAAATGCGGCCGTCTTCGGTGCGCGAGAAGGGCACGCCGTCATGCTCCAGCTCGATAATCGAGGGGATGGCCTCGCGGCACATGTACTCGATGGCGTCCTGGTCGCCGAGCCAGTCGGAGCCCTTGACCGTGTCGTACATATGCCAGCGCCAGTCGTCCTCGCCCATGTTGCCCAGCGCGGCGGAGATGCCGCCCTGGGCCGCCACGGTGTGGCTGCGGGTCGGGAAGACCTTGGTGACGCAGGCCGTCGACAGGCCGGCTTGGGCCAGGCCGCGAACGGCGCGCAGGCCGGCGCCGCCGGCGCCCACCACGACCACATCGTAGGCGTGGTCAATAATCGGGTAACTCGAACTCATCGGTGTTTCGGGTCCTTCGCGTTTAGGGAGCTACGGCGATCAGCACCACGCTGACCACACAGCTCAGGGCGGCCAGCGCGGCGCCGAGCTTGACCACGACCAGCGCGCCGAGCTTGGCAAACTCCTGGTGCACATAGTCCTCAATGACCACCTGCAGCCCGAGCTGCGCGTGGTAGAACAGCGCCAGCGTGAAGGCGCTCATCAGCACGGCCACATGCGGCTGGCTGAGCCAGGCGGTGAAGCCGGCATGGTCGGCGCCGGCCTGGCACAGCAGCGACCAGACGAACCACAGCACCAGCGGCACCAGTGCCATCGCCGACAGCCGCTGGGCGGCCCAGTGACCGGTGCCGGACTTGGCCGAACCCAGGCCGCGGGCGCGACCGAGAGGGGATTTGAAACTCATCGCGTGCTCCCGCTTAAAACCAGACCGTGAGCCAGACCAGCAGCGTCAGAGCCGCCGCCGCCGCCAGCATCACCACGCCACCGCGGTAAACGCTGTCGATCTCCAGCGCGCGGCCGCTGTCCCAGATCAGGTGCCGGATGCCGTTGCACAGGTGGTAGAACAGCGAAAAGCTCCAGCCAAACAGCAGCAGCTGCCCGACCAGGGAGGCCCAGAAGGCCTGCACCTGCGCATAGGCTTCGGGGCCTTGCGCGGCGGCCAGCAACCAGCAAACCAGGCCGATGGAGCCCAGCGCGTTAACGACGCCGGTGCCACGGTGGGCAATGGACAGCATCGAGGTGAGCTGCGGCCGGTAGACCTGCAAGTGCGGCGACAGCGGTCGCCCCTGAGTGTCGATAGGCATCTGGCGATGTTCCCGGTTGTTGTGCGTTATGCGGCGCGCGCGGCGGCGCCGGGCTAAAAGTCGATGCAGCGGCCCTTGCGTTCCCAATCGCCGTAGCGCGTGGGTTCGGGACCTTTTGGCCCCCCAATTTCCTCGGGCGGGTTCTCCGTGCCTCCGGGCTGACCTGCGGTGGCGGTGTCGATGTCGGATGGGGCGTCTTCGTTGTGACGCCCGGGCTTATGATCGGCATCATTCATAGCCCGCTAAGAATACCCTCTGCAGGCCCTCTCTGCCAGTTTTCGGGCGATGACCATACTTATGCGTATGTCCAGCAACTCCCTGCCCCATGGCCGGATTTCGATAGCCTCCGGCTACCACGCGCTCGCCGTGGAGGGCCGCGACGCGGGCGCGTTTTTGCAAGCGCAGCTCAGCGCGGACCTCGCGCCCAGCGCGCAGCGCGTGGTGTACAGCGCCTGGTGCAATGCGCGCGGCCAGGTGCGCGCACTGCTGCACGTGTGCCAGCGCGAACCCGGGCGCTGGCTGCTGCTGTACCCGGCGGAGTACGCCGAGGCCCTGCGCAAGCTGCGCATGTTCATTCTGCGGGCCCAGGTGCAACTGCAGCCCCTGCCCACCCCCGCCGCCTGGCTGGGCCCCGCGCCGCCACCGGCCGACGCCGCGCTCCTGCGCATCGACCCCTGGCGCGCGCTGCTGCTGGACACGGCCGATGAGGAGGCGGGCGCCGGCATGGATGACGCCCGGCCTGCGGACGCCGACGGCGCGGCGCACTTCGCGTTGCTCGGCGCCCTGCGCGGCGAACCGCAATGGCCGGCGGCCCAGGCCGAGACGCAGATTCCGCAATCGCTGGGGCTGCGCGAGGGCTTTGGCCTGAGCCTGCGCAAGGGCTGCTACCCCGGCCAGGAGGTCATCTCCCGGGTGCACTACCGCGGCCGGCCGCCGCGGCGCCTGCACAGCGTCGTCGGGCCCGCGCCGGCGGCCGAGGCCTTTTACCGCCAGGCGCTGCCGGGCGCGCCCGAGCTCATCCTGTCGCAGGCACTGCGCCCCCACGGCGGCGACTGATCCCGCACGGCGCTGTCCGCCGCCATGCCGTGGCGCGGGCTGCTCGGGCGCACGCGGCCCTGCGGACTTCTACGCCCCCAGCGGCCGCAGCTGCGGGAACAACAGCACGTCGCGAATGGAGGGCGAGTCGGTCAGCAGCATCACCAGGCGGTCGATGCCAATGCCCTCGCCGGCCGTCGGCGGCATGCCGTGCTCCAGCGCGCGCACGTAATCGGCGTCGTAATACATCGCCTCTTCGTCGCCGGCATCCTTGGCCTGCACCTGCGCACGGAAGCGCTCGGCCTGATCCTCGGCGTCGTTGAGCTCGGAAAAACCGTTGGCGATCTCGCGGCCGCAGATGAACAGCTCAAAGCGGTCGGTCAGACCCGGCGCATCGTCGCTGGCCCGGGACAGCGGCGAGACCTCGGCCGGATAGCCGGTGACGAAGGTCGGCTCGCGCAATCGGCTCTCGACAGTTTCCTCGAAGAGCTCCAGCGCCAGCTTGCCCACGCCGCCCTCGGGCACGGCCAGCTGGCGCCGCTCCAGCGCCGCCACCAGCACGGCGCGGTCGTCCAGGTCGGCCTCGGCCAGGTCCTCGTTATAGGCCCGCAGCGCTTCGTGCAGCGTCATGCGCCGGAAGGGCTGGCCAAAGTCGACCGCCTCGCCCTGGTACTCGACCTGGGTGCGGCCGAGCACCTCGGCGCAGATGCTGCGCAGCATGTCCTCGGTCAGGTCCATCAGGTCTTCATAGTCGGCCCAGGCCTGGTAGAACTCGACCATCGTGAACTCGGGGTTATGCCGAGTCGACAGCCCCTCGTTACGAAAATTGCGGTTGATCTCGAAGACCCGCTCGAAACCGCCAACGACCAGCCGCTTCAAATACAGCTCGGGCGCGATGCGCAGGTACATCGTGGTGTCGAGCGCGTTGTAATGCGTGGCGAAGGGCCGCGCGGCGGCGCCACCCGGCAAGGGGTGCAGCATCGGCGTCTCGACCTCCAGGAACTCGCGGGCTACGAAATAGCTGCGCATGGCCTGGATCACCTGGCTGCGCACACGAAACAGCGCGCGCGCCTCCGGGTTCATGATCAGGTCGACATGGCGCTGGCGGTAGCGCGTTTCGGTGTCGGTCAACCCGGCCCATTTCTCGGGCAGCGGCTGCAGCGCCTTGGTGGCCAGCTCCCACTCCTGCACGGCCAGCGTCAACTCGCCGAGCTTGGTGCGGTACAGCGTGCCGCGCACCCACAGGATGTCGCCCAGGTCCAGCGCCTTGAAGCTCTTGTAGTTGTCGACGCCGAGGCTGTCGCGCTCGAAGCTGAGCTGGATGCGGCCGCTGTCGTCCTGCAGCTGGGCAAAGGACAGCCGCCCCATCACCCGCTTGAGCATCAGCCGGCCGGCCAGCGCGAAACTGCCGGCGGCCGCGAGTGCCTCGGCATCCTGCTCCTGCGCATAGCGCTCGGCCAGCGCGGCGGCACGGATATCGGGGCGGCGGGTATTGGGAAAGCGAAAACCCTGCTCGCGCAGGGCGGCCAGTTTCTCGCGGCGCTGGGCAACGAGTTTGTTGTCGGCGTCGGTCACTTACAGGCCTTCCTTCAGGCTGGCTTCGAGAAAGGGGTTCAGATCGCCGTCGAGCACGGCCTGGGTATTGCCGATCTCGACGCCGGTGCGCAGATCCTTGATCCGCGACTGGTCCAGCACGTAGCTGCGGATCTGGCTGCCCCAGCCGATGTCGGACTTGGCGTCCTCCTGGGCCTGCGCGGCGGTGTTGCGCTTTTGCATTTCCAGTTCGTAGAGCTTGGCACGCAGCTGTTTCATCGCCGTCGCGCGATTCTTGTGCTGCGAGCGGTCGTTCTGGCACTGCACGACGATGCCGGTGGGGTTGTGCGTGATGCGCACGGCGGATTCGGTGCGGTTGACGTGCTGGCCGCCGGCGCCGGAGGCGCGGTACACGTCGACGCGCAGATCCGAGGGGTCGATGTCGATCTCGAAGCTGTCGTCGATCTCCGGCGAGACGAAGACCGCGGCAAAGGAGGTATGCCGGCGCGCGCCGGAGTCGAAGGGCGACTTGCGCACCAGCCGGTGCACGCCGGTCTCGGTGCGCAGCCAGCCGTAGGCGTACTCGCCGCGCAGGTGCACGGTCGCGCTCTTGATGCCGGCCACTTCGCCGGCGCTGGCCTCGATCAGCTCGACATCAAAGCCCTGGGCCTCGCCCCAGCGCAGGTACATGCGCAGCAGCATCTCGGCCCAGTCCTGCGCCTCGGTGCCGCCGCTGCCGGCCTGGATGTCCAGGTAGGCGGGGTTGGCATCGTTCTCGCCGGAGAACATGCGCCGGAACTCGAGCCGGCCCAGCGTCTCGTCCACCGCGGCCAGCTCGGCCTCGACGTCGGCGAGCACGTCGGCGTCGCCGTCGGCCAGCGCCATGTCAAAGAGCTCGGCGGCATCGGCCAGTTGCTGGCCGGACTGGCGCAGCGGGGTGACCTGGGCCTCGACCTGCGCCAGCTTGCGGCCGACGTCCTGCGCGCGCTCCGGCTTGTCCCAGAGGCTGGGGTCGGCCTGTTCGGCCTGCAGCTCTTCAAGCTGCTCGATCAGGGTCTCGTAGTCAAAGATAGCCCCGCAAGGCGTCGAGACGACCCTGCAGGACTGCAATCCTTTCTTTTGTCTGGCCGGTTTCCATCGAAGGTTCCTGGCGGTTGGCGGCGGGGCGGCGGCGGCGGGAGGGCGTGCCTACACCGCCTGCACGGGGGCGCGTATAGTAGGAGAAAGCCCGACTTCGCGCCGCTTTGGGGGTGCCGGGAACGTGCACATACAGGGGAGCACACGAACACCATGCAGCGACTGCTAGCACCGGTTGCCGGCCTGATCTTGCTGGCCGCACCGGCCGTCCAGGCCCAGGAAGAGGCCGCCGACCGCCGCTTTTATTTCAGCCCGCAGGGCAGTTATCTGATTGGCGACAGCGACCGCGCGCTCGACGATGCCGCCGGCTACAGCCTGAGCCTGGGCAAGATTCTCGGCCGCGGCTCCAACCTCGAGTTCAGCGCCGACTTTGTCGAGCCCGACGCCGAGAACGGCGAGCGCGGCCCGAGCCTGGAGTCCTACGGCATCGGCCTGCTGATGTTCCCGATGCGCAAGGAACTGCCCTGGTACATCGTGGCGCGCATCGCCAAGGGCCAGACGATTTACGAGGACGACGCCGGCAATGAGGAAGAGATCGACTCCGATCAGTTCGACCTCGGCCTGGGCTATCTGTGGTCGCTGGGCGCCTGGCCCTGGGTCGGCGACGGCCCGGCGCTGCGGCTGGAGGCGCGCTATCGCTTCGACAAATATGCCAACAGCGAGGCCGAGCAATACGCGGCCGCCGCCGGTATTGATGAAGAGCGCAGCTTTCACGACTACCTGATCGGCATCGGCTTGCACCTGCCGCTGGGCCCGGACCCCAAGCGCACCCGCGTGCCGCTGGAGGAACGCGAGCCGGATCAGGTGATCGTGGTGCCCTACCCCGACGCCGATGGCGACCAGATCCCCGACGACATGGACGATTGTCCGGACACGCCGCCGGGTTCGCGCATCAACGCCCGCGGCTGCGCCCCGGACAGCGATGGCGACGGCGTGGCCGACACGCAGGACGCCTGCCCCGGCACCGCAGTGGGCGCGACCGTCGACGCGCGCGGCTGCCCGCCGGACGGCGACCGGGACGGCATCAGCGATGCCAAGGATCAATGCCCCACGTCGCCGCGCGGCGCCCGCGTGCTCAGCGACGGCTGCGCGCCACGCGAGGATTGCCGCCTGCCGCAGCCCGGCCAGGCGGTCGACGCCCGCGGCTGCGCCGCCGGCCAGGCGCTGGTGCTGCAAGGCGTGAACTTCGCCACCGCCTCGGATGAACTGACGGCCGCCGGCAAGCAACGGCTCGATGACGTGGCCCCGGCCCTGTCGAGCAACCCCAGCGTGCGTTATGAGATTGGCGGCCACACCGACTCGGTGGGCGGCGCCGCGGCCAATCAGGCCCTGTCCGAGGCCCGGGCGCTGGCGGTGAAACGCTACCTGGTCGCGCAGGGCGTCGACGCCAATGTCCTCGCCGCCCGGGGCTATGGCGAAAGCCAGCCGCGGGCCGAAAACGACTCGGCGCTGGGGCGTGCCCGCAATCGCCGCGTCGAGTTAAAAGTTATTGCCAATGACTAAAGCCATTTGTTTCCCAATTTGAAACATTCGTCCCTATAATGCGCAGGACAACTTTCGGGAGTGACCTCAATGATCAATAACAAGGGTATTTTCTGGGCTGCCGGTGTATCGCTGTTGGCGGCCACCACGCAGGCCACCGCCGATGTGAATCAAACTGGCTGGTCGCTGTCGATCCTCGGCCAGTACACGCTTGAGGACACTCGCGAAGTCGATGACGGCATCGGCGCGCGCGTCGGCCTGTCCTACCCGCTGGCCAACTGGCTGGTGCTGGAAGGCCTGGTCGGCTACCAGGAGTTCGAGGGCGACGACCCCGCCACCGCCCCCTGGCAGGACGAATATACCCTCGGCCTGGATTACCAATTCCATGTGCTGCCGACGCTGGGCGCCGTGCATCCCTACCTGATCGCCGGCGTGGGCGCGGCCCGCACCGTCGACCTGACCTCGCCCTACACCGTCACCAACGACGGCTACGCGGCACTGGGTCTGGGCTTTGATATCGGCGTGACCGATCGCATGGCCATCACGCTGGACGCCCGCAACCGCTGGCTGCTGTGGGACGAGGCGCGTGGTACGGCCGACCCGACCGAGCTGATGTTCGGCCTGGGTGTGAGCTTCGACCTGTCGCCCGAGCCGCAGATCGTCGTGATCAACAGCGGCGACGGTGCCGGCAACGATGGCGACCATGACGGTGTGCCGGATTCGCTGGATCGCTGCCCGAACACGCCGCGCCCGGCCGTTGATGCCTACGGTTGCCTGGTCACCGCCGGTGCCGCCGACTCCGACGGCGACGGTGTGCCGGACAGCCAGGACCGCTGCCCGAACACCCCGGCCGGCACCCCGGTCGACGCCGAGGGCTGCCCCGCTCCGGAAACGGTCATCATCTACTTCGCCTTCGACTCGGCCGAGCTCAACGGCCCGGCGAAGAACGCGCTGAACGTGGTGGCTGCCAACCTGAAAGAGCGTGACTTCGTGGTGGCGATCGCCAACGGCCACGCCGACCGCACCGGCACCGAGGCCTACAACCTCGACCTGTCCAAGCGTCGTGCGAACTCGGTGGCCGATTACCTGCGCGCGCAGGGCGTTGGCGCCAATCAGATCCGCACTCGCGCCTTCGGCGAGAGCCGTCCGCTGAATGCCGGCGAGACCCCGGCCCAGCGCGCTCGCAACCGTCGCGTCGAGATCAACCTGATCGAAGAATAAGGGCGCAAGCCCCCAATAAAAAAGCCGCCTTCGGGCGGCTTTTTTTTGGCCTGGAGTAAGGCCGCGCGCGCCCTTTCATTGCGTCCGCGCATCCTTGCCCAGTCCCCGCGCCGGGCGCCCACGAGCCCACTTCGCGATCAGGGCTCGGGGTCATGCCCCGGCGGACTGTCAGGGTCTGCGCCGGACAGTACGGGCGCAACTGGGGACAATCCGCCCGGACGGCGGATTGAGGCCCGCCAGGACACGGATGTCCTGTCGGGCCGGCCCCACAAAGCGCCCGGGACTGGCCGGGAACCGCGCAGCGGCGCAGGCCCGGCCGCAGGGGCATGACCCCGAGCCCCTCGCGCCGACCCTGGCCGCCGCGGCTGGCGCCGCCGGGGTCCCCGAGCCCTCGCGTCATAGAGTTGGGACAGCTCAGATCGCACATAAAAAAAGGGGGCCGTAGCCCCCTTTGCGTGCCCGGTCGACGCTCGCGCCGACCGGCCGGGATGGCGCGGCGCTTAGGCCGCCGACTCCATCTCGGCGCTGTACTCGGCGCGCACGGCGGCGGCGTTGCACTGGGCGCGGTGGGCAAAGGCCCGCTGGCCGGCGGCCACGTTCTCGGTCTTGCCGCCCCAGGCCTTGAGCGCCGCGGCCTGCAGCGCGCGGCCGTAGGAGAAAGACAGCACCCAGGGGTGCGGGCCCATGCGGTTCATCGCGTCCAGGTGGGCGGTGGCCAGTTCATCGCTTTGACCGCCGGAGAGGAAGACGATGCCCGGCACCGCCGCCGGCACGTGGCGCTTGAGCGTGCGCACGGTGGCCGCGGCCACCTCCTCGATGCTGGCCTGCTCCGGGCACTGCGTGCCGCTGATCACCATGTTCGGCTTCAGCAACATGCCCTCGAGCTCCACACCTTGCCCGTCCAGCTGGGCGAAGACCGCGCTCAGCGTGGCCCGCGTGACCTCTTCGCACACCTCGATGTCGTGCGCGCCGTCCATGATCACTTCCGGCTCGACAATCGGCACGATGCCCTGCTCCTGGCACAGCGCCGCGTAGCGGGCCAGCGCGTGGGCGTTGGTGTCGATGCAGGTGGAGGTCGGGGCCTCGTCGCTGATGGTGATGACCGCGCGCCACTTGGCGAAGCGGGCGCCGGCCTCGTAGTACTTCTGCAGGCGGTCGCGCAGGCCGTCCAGGCCCTCGGTGACCGTCTCGCCCGGGCACAGCGCCAGCGGCTTGGCGCCCTTGTCCACCTTGATGCCGGGGATGATGTTGCGGTCGGCCAGCAGCTTGGCGAAGGGCGTGCCGTCGGCCGAGGACTGGAACAGCGTTTCCTCGTACAGGATCACGCCGCTGATGGTCGACTCGATGCCATCGGCGGTGAACAGCATGTCGCGATAGGCGCGGCGGTTCTCTTCGGTCGATTCCACACCGATGGTGTCGAAGCGCTTTTTGATCGTCGGCGAACTCTCGTCCGCGGCCAGGATGCCCCGGGCGTTATCTACCAGGGCCCGCGCGGTGCGATTCAGCTCCTCCAGGTTCATTTACAGTCCTCCATGTCTAAACGGTAATCCATGCAATCGTCGATACACCGCGTGGCGGGCAATGGCGGAGAGGGTGGGATTCGAACCCACGAAGGGCATAAACCCTTGGCGGTTTTCAAGACCGCTGCATTCAACCACTCTGCCACCTCTCCCCTGGGGCGCCGCCCGGCGTGGTCAGCCGCATAGAATACCCCTTTCCCCGCCGGTATCGAACCATGTCCGCCGTCACGCGCCTGCCCGAACCGCGATTCGACACGCCGCCCGCGTCGCCGCAAGCCTGGCTGCACGACTGGCTGGCGCAGGCCCTGGAGGCGGGCCAGATCGAACCCACCGCGATGAACCTGGCCACCGTCGACGCGCAGGGCCGGCCGAGCAACCGCACGGTGCTATTCAAGGGTTTTTACGAAACGCAGCTGACTTTCTACACCCACTACACCGGGCGCAAAGGCGAGGAGCTGGGCGGCAACGGCGCCGCGGCGCTGTGCTTTTGGTGGGACCGCTTGGATCGGCAGATTCGGCTAGAGGGCGAGGCCCGACCCCTGCCGGAGGCCGTCAGCGATGCCTACTTCGCCGGCCGCGGCCGCGGCAGCCGCTTGGGAGCCTGGGCTTCGGAGCAGAGCCGGCCCATCGAATCGCGCACGCAGATGGAGGACAAGCTCGCCGCCGTGGAAGAGCGCTTCGCCGAGCAGGAGGTGCCGCGCCCGCCGCACTGGGGCGGCTTCGGCCTCACGCCCCGGCTGATCGAGTTCTGGCAGGGGCGCGACAACCGCTTTCACGACCGCATCGTCTATACCCGCACGCCGGCGGGCGACTGGACGCTGAGCCGCCTGCAGCCCTGAGCGGGCGGCGCCGCCGCAACGCAGCACCAAGCCGCGCCTCCCGGTCGCGCAGCTAGGGCGCGCCGCGTTCCCAGCGCTCGAAGCGCAGCGCGTGGGGGTTCTTCTCATCGGCGGCGCGTTCCTCCACCGCCACCCGCTGCCAGCCGCTCAGATCCGGGCGAAAGTAGGTGTCGCCCGGCGGCTCGGCCGCGATGCGGGTCCAGTGCAGCACCTGCGCCTGCGGCCAGACCAGCTCGTAGACCCGCGCGCCGCCGATGACATGCAGGGTGCCGGGCACGCGGCGCAGCGCCTCGTCCAGCCCGGCCACCCGCTCCACCCCTTCGGCCTGCCAGTTCGCGTCGCGGGTCAGCACCAGGTTGCGCCGCCGCGGCAGCGGTCGCGGTGGGTCGCCGAGGCTGTCGAAGGTGCGCCGACCCATCAGCACGCTGCCGCCCAGCGTCAGGCGCTTGAAGTGGGCCAGATCGGCCGGCAGGTGCCAGGGCATGCCGCCCTGGTGGCCGATGACGTCGTTGGCGGCGCTGGCAACGACCAGCACCAAACGGGGCAATGCGCTCATGACAGGCGGCTGCGCGCTTGAGGGGGGCGTGCGAGTATGGCCGCAAATCCTGTTGACTGCGCCGCCCATGTCCGTACTCGTGTGGCTACGCCGTGATTTGCGCCTGGACGACAACCCGGCCCTGAACTGGGCCGTGGCCCAGCGCGGGCCGGTCTACGTCGCCTACATCCACGCCCCGGAGGAGGCCGCGCCCTGGGCCCCGGGTGCCGCCAGCCGCTGGTGGCAGCAGCAATCGCTGCGTGCACTGGCCGCCGCGCTGCGCGAACGCGGCGGCCGGCTGCTGCTGCGCCGGGGGCCCAGCGAGCAGGCTCTGCGGGACCTGCTTCGGGACACCGGCGCCGACACGCTCGCGTTCAACCGCGTCTACGAGCCGGCACTGGTCGCGCGCGACCAGGCGCTGTGCAAAAAGCTTGAGGCCGCAGACATCAGCGTCCACGTGAGCAACGGCAGTCTGCTGCACGAGCCCTGGACCATCGCCACCAAGAGCGGCGGCCCCTACAAGGTGTTCAGCCCCTACTGGAAGGCCTGCCTGGAATTGCCCGAGCCGGCCAAACCCGAAGCGCTGGACGCGCAGGCGCGCTTTGGCGACGGCGACTCGCTGCCGCTGCATGCGCTGGAGCTGCTCGACGAGCACCGCTGGCATGAAAAGCTGCACGAGCACTGGACCCCGGGCGAGGCGGGCGCCCAGCAGCGGCTGGAGGGCTTCGTCGACGAGGCGCTGGCCGATTACCCGGAGGGTCGCGACCGCCCGGACCGCGACGGCACCTCACGCCTGTCGCCGCATCTGCATCACGGCGAGCTGAGCCCAAGGCAGGTGTGGCAGGCCACCCGCGGCCACGCCGGCCAGGGTCAGCGCAAGTTTCGCGCCGAGCTGGGCTGGCGCGAGTTTGGCTACCACCTGCTGTGGCACTTCCCGGAGACGCCGCAGGCCAACTTCAACCCGCGCTTCAACGGTTTCTCCTGGCGGGCCGGGCAGGCGGCCGGGGGCGACCTCGAAGCCTGGCAACGGGGCCAGACCGGCATCGACATCATCGATGCGGGCATGCGCCAGCTCTGGGCCAGCGGCTGGATGCACAACCGCGTGCGCATGCTGGTCGGCAGCCTGCTGACCAAGAACCTGGGCATCCACTGGCGCGAGGGCGCACGCTGGTTCTGGGACACCCTGGTCGATGCCGACCTGGCCAACAACACGCTGGGCTGGCAGTGGGTAGCCGGCTGCGGCGCCGATGCCGCGCCCTATTTCCGCATCTTCAACCCCGAGACCCAGGCCGAGCGACATGACCCCGACGGCCGCTACCGCCGCCGCTGGCTGCGAGGCGCGGCCAGGCCCGACGAGGCCATTGTGGACCTGAAGGCCTCCCGCGAGGCCGCGCTGGCCGCCTATCAGGACATCCGCGCAGGCAGCGACTAAACTGCGCGGTCGCTTTGCCGCCCTGCCCGCCTCGCCTGCCATGTCCGCCCCATCCAGCCTGCCCGCGCCGCGCCATTTCATCGAGTCCCGCCTCGTCGCCGACCTCGAGGCGGGCCGCATCCAGGCGCCGGTCACGCGCTTCCCGCCCGAGCCCAACGGCTTTCTGCACATCGGCCATGCGAAATCGATTTGCCTGAACTTCGGCATCGCGCAGCGCTATGGCGGCCGCTGCCACCTGCGCTTCGACGACACCAATCCGGAAAAAGAAGAGCAGCTCTACCTCGACGCCATCGCCGAGGACATTCGCTGGATGGGCTTTGCCTGGGACGGCCCGATCCGCCACGCCTCGGGCTATTTCGAGCAGCTCTACGCCTGGGCCCAGCACCTGGTGCGCGAGGGCAAGGCCTATGTCTGCGATCTGAGCGCCGAGCAGGCGCGCGAGTACCGCGGCACGCTGACCGAAGCCGGCCGGAACAGCCCCTACCGCGAGCGCAGCGTCGAGGAGAACCTCGAACTGCTCGAAGGCATGCGCCGTGGCGATGCCCCCGAGGGCAGCCGGGTGCTGCGGGCCAAGATCGACATGGCCAGCCCGAACATGAACCTGCGCGACCCGATCCTGTACCGGGTGCGCCATGCCACGCACCACCAGACGGGCGATGCCTGGTCGATCTACCCGACCTATGACTACGCCCACGGCCAGTCCGATGCCATCGAGGGCATCACCCACTCGCTGTGCACGCTGGAGTTCGAGGACCACCGCCCGCTGTATGAGTGGTTCCTGGAGCAGCTGCCGGTGCCCGCCCAGCCACGGCAAACCGAATTTGCGCGGCTGCAGCTGAACTACACCATCACCTCCAAGCGCAAGCTCAAGCGCCTGGTCGACGAAGGCTTTGTCTGGGGCTGGGACGACCCGCGCATGCCCACGCTGGCCGGCCTGCGTCGCCGCGGCTTTCCGGCCGCGGCCATCCGCGCCTTCTGCGAGGCGGCCGGCGTGGCACGCGCCAACAGCCTGACCGATGTGGGCATGCTGGAGGCCGCGGTTCGCGACGAGCACAACCGCAATGCGCCGCGCGCCATGGCCGTGCTGCACCCGCTGCGGGTGCTGATCGAGGATCTGGCCGAAGACCACATCGAGTGGCTCAGCGCGCCGCGCCACCCCGATCGCGAGGACCTGGGCGAGCGCCGGCTGCCCTTTGGCCGCGAGCTCTACATCGAGGCCGATGACTTCCGCGTCGAGGCCAACAAGAAGTACAAGCGCCTGGTGCTGGGCAAGCGCGTGCGCCTGCGCAATGCCTATGTGATCGAGGCCACGGACGTCGAGACCGACGCCGCCGGCGTGACGACGCTGGTGCGCGCCCGCTTGGTGCCGGACACGCTGGGCCAGGACCCGGCCGACGGGGTCAAGCCCAAGGGCGTGATTCACTGGGTCGAGGCGCGCCACGGCGTTCGCGCGACCGTGCGCCTGGTCGACCGGCTGTTCTCGCAGCCCCAGCCCGATGCCGGCGAGGCCGACTTCACCGAAGCGCTGAACCCCGACGCGCTGACCGTGCTGGAAGACTGCGTGCTCGAGCCCGAGCTGGCGCAGGCGCAAGCCGAGCAGGCCTTCCAGTTCGAGCGGCTGGGCTATTTCGTGGCCGACCGCCACGAGCATCGTGCCGAGGCGCCGGTCTTCAACCGCGCCATCGCCCTGCGCGATACCTGGGGCGGCTGAGGCCCGGCGGGGCGACGCGCGTCACGGCGCTCGCCGCGCCGGCGGGCTGCGGGCCCGGCCGCAACGCGCCCGAAGGCGCCGGCGCGGGCTGCGCTAAACGAGCATCTCGCGCAGCGGTGGCGACAGCATGCGCCCGGCCGGGTCCAGCTCGCGGCGCAGGCGGGAGAAGTCCTCCCAGCGCGGGTACAGCGCGGCGAAATCCGCGGCGCGCAGCGTGTGCATCTTGCCCCAGTGCGGGCGACCGCCGTGGCGGCGCAGGATCGGTTCGGCCAGCGCGAACAGCGGCCGGTGGTCCGCGCCCACCCACTGGTGCACCGAAATCGACAGGCTGTCCTGGCGGTAGAAGGGGCTGATCCAGGCCGTATCCGCCGCCACACTGCGCACCTCCAGCGGGAACATCAGGTTCAAATCCGCCTTGCGGATGGCCGTCAGCAGCTCGGCCAGGCACTCGATGCCCCGCGCAAAGGGCAGCTCGTACTCCATCTCGTTGAAGCGCGTCTGCTCGCGATCGCTGGGGAAGATGCGCCAGGAATCGCCGACCCGCCGTGAGGAGGGGTACAGCGCCGTCAGCGCCTTCTGCAGCGGCCCGTCCAGCGGCGCCACGCCATGGCCCAGGCGGGTCAGCGCGGCGAAGATCTCGCTGTCCGGCACGCTGAACTCGGGCTCGGGTGTCGGCCGCTCCGTGGTCTCGCGCAGCGTTTTGGTCAGCAGCGTGTCGCTGTAGGGGAAGATGAAGACCTCGAAGTGCCGCGCGTCCCGGCTGAGCGCGGCAAAGTTGGCCAGCGTCTCGCGCAGCGGCGCGGTGCCCAGCACCTCTTCCAGGCGGTAGGGCTCGCGGTTCTGCAGCTCGATCTCCGTCAGCAGCCCCAGCACGCCCAGGTTGCAGGCCACAGCTGGCAGCCATTCGGCGTTCTCGTTCTCGCTGATCTCGAGCATGTCGCCCTGCGGCGTCAGCAACTGCGCCGCCGTGACCAGCGAGGAAAAGGAGCCCAGCGTGCGCCCGGTGCCATGGGTGCTGGTGCCGCAGGCACCGGCCACCGTCTGCGGGTCCACATCGCCCTGGTTGGGCAGGGCCTGGCCGATCTCGTTGAACATCGGGCCGAGGTCGCGGATGGGCGTGCCGGCGCGCACACGGGCGCGCAGGCGCTCCTCGTTGTAGGACACCAGGCCGCGCAGCGCGCCGATGTCGACCAGCGTGCCCGCGGTCGGGCACAGCGGCGAAAAGGAATGCCCGGCGCCCACGGGCCGGATCGGGGTGGGCGCAACCGCGAGGGCCTCGCGCAGTTCGGCCAGTGACTCGGGGTGCAGCTGCCAGCGCGGGTTGGCGCTTTGCGAGCCCGACCAGTTCTGCCAGCGCGGGGTGGCGGCAGCGGCCGGCAGCGCGCCGGCGGCGGGGGCGGCACCCGCGGCGGCCAGGGCCGCGGCCTTCAGCAACTGCCGTCGACTGAACTCGGTTGTAGCCATATCCCCTCGATAAAAAAACGGGGCGTTCGCACGCCCCGTCAACCTCGCAACCGGTCGGATCAATAGCGGAGGGCAAACATTGCCGGCCCCGGAGGGCGGCAATCCGGCTGCGGTCCCTGCCCGTGAGCAGTTGTGTCCATCATAGCGGATTCGCGGCCGGCACTGGCGTGCTCAGGCCTGTTCCCAGGTGGTGCCTTCGGGGCCGTCGTGCAACAGGATGCCGCGCTCGGCCAGGGCATCGCGAATGCCATCCGCCGCGGCAAAATCGCGGGCCTTGCGCGCCGCGGCGCGGGCGGCGATCTGCTCTTCGACCCAGGCTGCATCCACGCCACCCTGCCCGCGCAGCACCGCCGCCGGCTCGCGTTCCAGCAGGCCCAGGCGGCCGCCCAGCTGCCGCAGCGTCAGCGCGGCGCTGGCCACCGTAGCCGCATCCCCGCTGTCCGCGGCGGCGTTGAGGCCGCGCACCAGGCCATGCAACACGGCGATGGCCTCGGCGGTGTTGAAGTCATCGGCCATTGCCGCATCGAAGGCGCCCAGGGCCTCGGCCTGCGGCGCGGTGTCGGCGGGCAGCGTGCCGGCCCGCTCCAGCGCCGCGTACAGCCGGCGCAGCGCACTGCGCGCCGCGTCCATGGCCTCGGTGGTGTAGATCAGCGGGCTGCGGTAGTGCGTGGCCAGGATGAAGTAGCGGATCACCTCACCCTCGTAGTGCTCCAGCAGCGCGCGGATCGTGCGGAAGTTGCCCAGGGACTTGGACATCTTCTCGCTACCCACCTGCACGAAGCCGTTATGCATCCACACGCCGGCATAGCGGCTGCCGTGGGCGCAGCGGCTTTGCGCGATCTCGTTCTCGTGGTGCGGAAACTTCAGGTCCATGCCGCCGCCATGGATATCGAAATCCTGGCCCAGGCAGTGGGTCGACATCGCGCTGCACTCGATATGCCAGCCGGGCCGGCCGGCGCCCCAGGGCGAGTCCCAGCTGGGCTCGCCCGGCTTGGCCGCCTTCCACAGCACAAAGTCCAGCGCATCGCGCTTGGACTCGCCGGCGGCGATGCGCGCGCCGACGCGCAGCTCCTCGGTGCGCTTGCCGGAGAGCTGGCCGTAATCGGCGAAGCTGGCCACGGCGAAATAGACATCGCCGTTGTCGGCCGCGTAGGCATGGCCGCGCTCGATCAGCTGCTCGATCATCGCAATGATCTGCGGCAGGTGCTCGGTGGCCCGCGGCTCGACATCGGCCGGCAGCAGGCCCAGCGCCGCGCAGTCCTCGTGGAAGCGGCCGATGTACTTTTCCGTCAGCGCGTCGATGCCGATATCCAGCTCGGCCGCGCGCTTGATGATCTTGTCGTCGATGTCGGTGATGTTGCGCACGTAGCGCACGTCCAGCCCCTGCGCGCGCAGCTGGCGCACCACCGCATCAAACACCAGTAGGAAGCGCGCGTGGCCCAGGTGGCAGTCGTCGTAGACCGTCACGCCGCAGACGTAGAGCCCGACCTGGCCGGGCTGCAGCGGCCTCAGGACCTCTTTTTGGCCACTGAGGTTGTTATGGATCGTCTGCTCGCTCACGCTTGCGCTCTACCGGCAAAAGCGCGCGAGTTTACCCAATCAGCCGCAAGGCGATGAACACGCAGCCCGCCGCGGCCAGGCCGGCGAGCAGGTCGTCGAGCATGATTCCGAGGCCGCCCTCGACGTGCCGGTCGATCACTTTGATCGGCCAGGGCTTGGCGATATCGAAGAGCCGGAAGAACACGAAGGCCAGGCCCAGCCCCGCCACCAGATTCACCGCCTCGGGGCGCCAGAACAGCGGCAGGCAGGCCAGCATCTGGCCGGCGACCTCGTCCCAGACGATGCCGGAGTGGTCGTGCACGCCCATCTTGCGGGCGGCGTGACTGCAGATCGGGATGCCCACCAGCGTGACCACGAGCAGCGTCAGCGCGAAGCCCTGCAGGTCATGCAGCCAGGCCGCGGCCAGCGGCAAACCGAGCAGCGAGCCCCAGGTTCCCGGGCCGCGCCGGGCCAGGCCGCTGCCAAAACCAAAGGCGAGCAGCAACACCGGGTCGCGCAGCAGCTGGGCAATGCTGGGATTGGGAACCATCGGCTAAAAATGCGTCCAGGCGGCCGGTGTCAGGTCTGCAACTGTACCGTCCTGTTCGCGCAGCCGCAGGCCGGGCTCGGCCTCGATGCGGCCGATGCGCATCCAGCCCTGCCCCGGCCGCGGCGCCGGCGGCTCCGCGTCGGCGGCCACCAGCAGCTCGTAGTCGTCGCCGCCGTGCAGCAGGCTCTCGCGCTGCAGCGCCGCCGTGGCGCCGGCCGCGGCGAAGGCGGCGGAGCGCGGCAGCGCCGCCCATTCCAGCGTGGCGCCCACGCCGCTGGCGCGCAGCACATGGCCCAGATCCGCGCTGAGCCCGTCCGAGAGATCGATGCCGGCGGCCGCGTGGCCGCGCAGGCCGCGCCAGGCCCTGAGCGGGGGCTCGGGGCGATCCAGCTTGCGCCGCAGCGCGGCCGGCGCCTGCGCGCCGAGGCGCAGCGCCAGCGCGGCATCGCCCAGGGGGCCCGAGACGTAGACGCCCTGCCCCGGGCGCGCGCCATCGCGGCGCAGCGCCTGCGCGGCGGGCACCGCGCCAAAGACGGTGATCGTGATGGCCTGCGGCCCGCGCGTGGTATCGCCGCCAATCAGGTCCACGCTCGCGGCCTGGGCATGCGCGCGCAGGCCCGCGGCAAAGCCCTGCAGCCAGGCTTCGTCGGCCTCGGGCAGGCTCAGCGCCAGCGTGAAGGCCAGCGGCTCGGCGGCCATGGCCAGCAGATCGCTGAGGTTGACGGCCAGCGCCTTCCAGCCCAGGTCTTCGGGGCGAATGCTGGCGTCGTAGTGGCGCCCGGCCAGTAGCGTGTCGGTGCTGATCGCCAGCACCTGCCCCGGGGGCGGGGCCAGCAGCGCCGCATCGTCGCCGCCGGCCAGCCGGGTCTGCTCCCGCTGTGGCGGCCAGCGGAAGTAGCGTGCGATCAGCGCAAATTCATCCAGCGCCGTATTCCAGCGGCCGCAGCTCACGGGCCAGGCGGTCCAGCACGCCATTGATGTAGCGGTGGCCATCGGTGGCGCCAAAGGTCTTGGCCAGCTCCACCGCTTCGTTGATCACCACCCGCGCCGGCAGGTTGGCCTCGTGATTGAGCTCGTAGGCGCCGAGCAGCAGCAGCGCATGCTCCATCGCATCGAGCTGGGCCAGGCCGCGGTCGCACAGCGGGGACAGCTGCGCCTCCAGCGCCTCGCGCTGCTCCACCACGCCGTGTATCAGCGTTTGCAGGTAACTGCGGTCGGCCTGGCGCAGGTGCTCGCTGGCCAGCGCGGCCAGCGTCATCTCCTGCGCCGAGCTGGGATTGATCAGCGTCGAGTAGACCTGCTGCAAGGCGCCGTAGCGGGCGCCGCGGCGGCCGCGCGTGGGCGGCGCGCCGCGCTTGGGCCGCCGGGCCTCCTGAACCGGCTCGCTCATGCGTCGAGATCGGCGATCAGTTCCACCATGTCGAGCACGGCATTGGCCGCCTCGTGCCCTTTGTTCTCGGCATTCGGGCCGGCGCGCTCCAGCGCCTGCTCCAGGGAATAGGTAGCCAGCACGCCAAAGCCCACCGGCACGCCGCTCTCGCGACTGGCCGCCGCCAGGCCACGGGCGCATTCGCCGGCGACGTACTCGAAGTGCGCGGTGTCGCCCTTGATCACCGCGCCCAGCGCGATGACGCCGTCGTAGTCATCGCCCTCGAGCAGGTGCGTCAGCAGCGTGGGGATCTCGAAGGCACCGGGCACCACGAAGTGGTCGATGTTCTCCTCGTCCACGCCGCGATCACGGCAGGTGGCATAGGCGGCATCGACCAGCGCGTCGACGATGGTGGGGTTCCACTGGGTACTGACAATCGCCAGCTGCGTGTTGCGGTGTAGCTCCGCCGAATTCTGGGCCATCGTATTCCCCTAGTCGTGGACGTATTCGGTGACTTCGAGGCCGAAGCCGGACAGCGCGTGCATGCGCTTGGGCGCCGACAGCACGCGCATGCGGCGCACGCCGAGGTCAGCCAGGATCTGCGCGCCAATGCCGTAGGTGCGCAGGTCCTGCTCTTCGCCCGGCTGGGTCGGTGTGTCCGGGCCATGGGTCGACTGGCCCTGGCTGCGCTGCAGGTTCATGACCGTCTGCACCAGCGCCTGCGGGGTTTCCCACTTGCGCAGCACGACCAGCACGCCAGCGCCGGCCTCGGCAATCGTGCGCAACGCGTCGCGCACCGGCCAGCCAAAGTCAGGGTGGGCGACGCCGAGCACATCGGACAGCGTGTTGCGCAGGTGCACCCGCACCAGCGTGTCGTCCTCGGCGCGGATCTCGCCGCGCACGAGGGCCATGTGCACGGTCTTGTCGACGCTGTCCTCGTACATGTAGAGGTCGAAGGCGCCGAACTCGGTCTCGACCTGGGTCTGGGCCACCCGCTCGATGGTGTGCTCATTGGCCAGGCGATAGCGGATCAGATCGGCAATGGTGCCCAGCTTCAGGCCGTGCTCGCGGGCGAAGACCTCCAGGTCCGGGCGCCGCGCCATGGTGCCGTCCTCGTTGAGGATCTCGACAATCACGGCGGCCGGCTCGGCGGCCCCGGCCATGCGCGCCAAGTCACAGCCGGCCTCGGTGTGGCCGGCGCGGTTGATCACCCCACCCGGCTCGGCCATCAGCGGGAAGATATGCCCCGGCTGTACCACGTCCTCGGGCCGCGCGTCGGGCTTGACGGCGGCGCGGATCGTCTGCGCCCGGTCATGCGCCGAGATCCCCGTCGTCACGCCTTCGGCGGCCTCGATCGACACGGTGAACTTGGTGCCGTGGGCCTCGCCGTTGTCGCTGACCATCAGCGGCAGGCGCAGCTGGCGGCAGCGCTCGCGGGTCAGCGTCAGGCAGATCAGGCCGCGCCCATAGCGGGCCATGAAGTTGATGTCTTCCGGCCGCACGTGCTCGGCCAGCATGACCAGATCGCCTTCGTTCTCGCGATCCTCGTCGTCCATCATGATGACCATCTTGCCGGCCGCGAGGTCGGCGATGATCTCCTCAGGCGTGTGCATTGCCGCCCTCCATCGTCAGGCGTTCCAGATAGCGCGCCACGAGGTCCACCTCCAGGTTGACCGCGCGCCCCTCGACCCAGCCGCCGATCGTCGTGACCTGCGCGGTATGGGGAATGATGTTGACACCGAAGCGCGGGCCCTCGACGTCGTTGACGGTCAGGCTGACCCCGTCCAGGCAGACCGAGCCCTTGCGCGCGATGTAGCGCGCGAGCTCCGGCGCCACGCCGAGCTCGAAGCGCCAGCTGCGCGCGTCCTCGCGCCGCGACAGCACCTGCGCGACGCCGTCGACATGGCCGCTGACCAGGTGGCCGCCCAGCCGGTCCGCCGCGCGCAGCGCGCGTTCCAGGTTGACCGTGTCACCGGCCGCCAGCGTGCCCAGCGTCGTGGCCTGCAGCGTCTCGGTGGACACATCGGCGGCAAACACGCCGCCCTGCCAGTCCACCGCGGTCAGGCAGACGCCGTTGATGGCGATGCTCTCGCCCTCGACGCCGGCCTCGGCCTGCGCCAGTAGGGCCTCGGCCTCGATCACAAAGCGCAGATCGCCGCCGCGCGGCGTGATGTCGCGCACCCGACCCTGGGCGGTGATGATTCCGGTAAACATGGCGCGATCAGGCCTGCGGCGGCTGGCGGTGCGGGCGCGCCATGATACGCAAGTCCGCGCCGAACTGACGCCGGTCGTGGATCGCCAGCCGCCAGCGCTGGGCCAGCTCGGCTGGCAGCCCCAGGGCCAGCAGCGGCTGCCCCTCGCCCAGCAGGCTGGGGTTTTGATAGACGATCAGCTCGTCGACGACCCCGGCCTCCAGCCAGGCGCCGCTGAGCTGCGGGCCGGCCTCGACCAGCACCTCGTTGCAGTCGCGTTCGGCCAGCGCCGCCAGCACGGCCGCCGGCGTCCATTGCGCACCGCGCAAATGCAGCGAAGGCGCCGCGTCGTCGAACAGCTGCGCCGTCGCCGGCACGCGGCCGCGCCGGTCCACCAGCACCCGCAGCGGCGAGGGGCCGGTCACGGCGCGCGTGGTCATCGCCGGGTCGTCGGCCAGCACCGTGCCCGAGCCCGTGACCAGCGCGCAGGAGCGCGCCCGCCAGCGGTGCCCGTCGCGGCGGGCCGCCGGGCCGGTGATCCACTGGCTGCGCCCGTCCGGCAGCGCGCTGCGCCCGTCCAGCGTGCCGGCCAGCTTCAGCCGCACCCAGGGCCGGCCACCGGCCAGCCGGCGATGAAAGCCAGGGTTGATGGCCTGCGCCGCGTCGGCATACAGCCCGGCCGCGGTGGCGATGCCGGCCTGGGCCAGTTGCGCCAGCCCCCCGGCCGCCTGCGGGTTGGGGTCGGTGGCGGCGCACACGACCCGCGCGATACCCGCCTCGATCAGCGCCTGGCTGCAGGGCCCCGTGCGGCCCTGGTGGGCGCAGGGCTCCAGCGTGACGTAGGCCGTGGCGCCGCGCGCCTTGGCGCCGGCGGCACGCAGGGCCAGGACTTCGGCATGCGGCCCGCCGACGGCCTGGGTGGCGCCCTCGCCGACGATCTGGCCCTCGTGCAGCAGCACGCAGCCCACCCGCGGGTTGGGGCGGGCGCGCAGCGTGGCCTGCTCGGCCAGCCGCAGGGCCCGCGCCATCGCGGTCGCGTCCTGCGCATCGAAGGCGCCGGGCGGCGGCTGTGAGGCGCTCAAGGGTCCTCGTTGACCGGCAGCTTGAGCTGCCGCCGCGACAGCTCCGGCGTTGGCCGGGTTTCCAGCTGGTCCAGCTCGCGGCGGAAGGCGTCGACGTCCTGGAAGTTCTTGTACACCGCGGCAAAGCGCACATAGGCCACCTGATCCAGGCCCTGCAGCTCCTGCATGACCCAGGCGCCGATCTGGCCCGAGGCCACCTCGCGCTCGCCCAGCGTGCGCAGCTTGTGCATCACGTGGTTCAGCGCGATCTCGACGTCATCGGGACTGACGGTGGTTTTATACGTGGCGTGCTCCAGCCCGCGGCGCAGCTTTTTCTCGTCGAAGGGCTCGGTCTCGCCGCCGCGCTTGCGCACCTGCGGCATGACCAGCTCGGCGCCCTCAAAGGTGGTGAAGCGCTCGCTGCAGGACGGACATTCGCGCCGCCGCCGCACCTGGTAGCCATCGGCGGCCAGGCGCGAGTCGACCACGCGGGTGTCCGGCGCGTTACAGAAGGGGCACTTCACGCGCGCGGCCCTAGCGGGCGACGTACACCGGGTGCCGGCGGCACAGCGCCTCGGCCTGCTCGCGCACCCGGGCAATGGCCGGCTCGGCGTCGCAGGCCTGCAGGGCATCCAGCACATCGCAGATCCAGCCCGCGACCTCGCGCATCTCCTGCGTGCCAAAGCCGCGGGTGGTCGGCGCCGGCGTACCGATGCGCAGCCCGGAGGTGACGAAGGGCGAGCGGGTGTCGCCCGGCACCGAGTTCTTGTTCAGCGTGATGTGGGCGCGGCCCAGGGCCTCCTCGGCATCCTTGCCGGTGACCTCCAGGCCCAGCAGGCTGAGCAGGAAGAGGTGGTTGTCGGTACCGCCGGACACGACCTTGTAGCCGCGCTCGATGACGACCTCGGCCATCGCCCGGGCGTTGTCGACCACGGCCTGCTGGTAGGCCTTGAAACCGGGCTTGAGCGCCTCGCCAAAGGCCACGGCCTTGGCCGCGATGACATGCATCAATGGGCCGCCCTGCTGGCCCGGGAAGACCGCGCTGTTGAGCTTCTTGTACAGCTCGGCGTCGCCGCAGGCCGACAGGATCAGGCCGCCACGCGGGCCGCGCAGCGTCTTGTGCGTGGTCGTGGTGACCACATGCGCATGCGGCAGCGGGCTGGGGTAAACCCCGCCGGCGACCAGGCCGGCGATGTGCGCCATGTCGACCATGAACAGCGCGCCGATCTCGTCGGCAATCGCCCGCATGCGCGCCCAGTCGACTACCCGCGAATAAGCCGAGAAGCCGCCGATGATCATCTTCGGGCGCTCGCGCAGCGCCGCCTCGTGCATCGCCTCGTAATCCAGCTCGCCGGTCTCGGGGTTCAACCCATAGGCCACCGGCTGGTAGAGCTTGCCGGAGAAGTTGACCGGCGAGCCGTGGGTCAGGTGGCCGCCATGCGGCAGCGACAGGCCCAGAAACTTGTCGCCGGCCTTGAGCAGCGCGCCAAAGACGGCGGCATTGGCCTGCGCGCCAGCATGTGGCTGCACGTTGGCGAAATCGCAGTCGAAGAGCTCGCAGACCCGCTGCCGGGCCAGCTCCTCGGCCTTGTCCACATGCTCGCAGCCGCCGTAATAGCGCTTGCCGGGCAGGCCCTCGGCGTATTTGTTGGTCAGCACCGAACCCTGCGCCTGCATCACGGCAGCGCTGGTGTAGTTCTCCGAGGCAATCAGCTCGATGTGCTGCTCCTGGCGCTGTTCTTCCGCGCCGATGATGGCGGCGATGTCGGGGTCAACGGCGTCCAGGCGGGCAAGAAAATCGGTCATGGCGTGGCGGGTCTCAACGGTGGGCACGGGGGACGGACAGCAGGCGCCGCCGCAGAATGAGCGCGGCGCCGCGGGCGAAAGCGCCGGCCGTGCGCGGGTGGCGCCGGCCGCAGGGTAGCAGGGGCGCGGCCGGCCTCAGGCCGACAGCGCCAGCATGCGGTCCAGCGCGGCCTTGGCCGGCTGGGCGATTTCGGGGGGCACGATGATCTGGTTTACCACCTGCCCTTCAACCAGGTTTTCCAGGGTCCAGGCCAGGTGCTGCGGGTCGGTGCGGAACATCGTCGAGCACATGCAGATAACCGGGCTCATGAACTGCACCTGCACGCCGCGCGGCTTCATCTCGTGATGCAGGCGGTTGACCAGGTTCAGCTCGGTGCCCACCAGCCAATGCGTGCCGGGTTCGGAGGCGCGCACGGTTTTCAGGATGGTTTCGGTCGAGCCGACGTAATCGGACTTGGCGCAGACCTCGAAGCTGTTCTCCGGGTGCGAGATCACCAGCCCCCCGGGCGTGCGCTCGCGGAAGGCGTCGATGTGCTCGGGCTTGAACATCTGGTGCACCGAGCAAAAGCCTTTCCACAGGATCAGCCGGGCCCGGGCGACCTGTTCGGCGGTCAGTCCGCCATAGGGCTGGTCGAAGTCCCAGACCACCATGTCCTCGAGCGGGATGCCCATGCGGTGCGCGGTGTTGCGCCCCAGGTGCTGGTCGGGGAAGAACAGAATCTTCTCGCGCCGCTCGAAGGCCCAGTTCAGCACCGCCTCGGAATTCGAGCTGGTGCAGACAATGCCCTCGTGGCGGCCACAGAAGCCCTTCAGGTCGGCGGCCGAGTTGATGTAGGTGATGGGTGTCACCTGGCTGTCGGCCGCCTCGCCGAGCAGCTCGGACAGCTCGCTCCAGCAGCGCTCGACGTTGACCAGATTGGCCATGTCGGCCATCGAGCAGCCGGCGGCGAGGTCGGGCAGCACCACGACCTGCTCGGGGCGCGACAGGATGTCGGCCACCTCGGCCATGAAGTGCACGCCACAGAACACGATGTACTCGGCATCACTGGCCGCGGCCAGCCGCGACAGCTTCAGCGAATCGCCGGAGATGTCCGCGTGGGCAAAGACCTCGTCGCGCTGGTAGTGGTGGCCCAGGATCGTCAGTCGCGAGCCCAGCGCCGCCTTGGCCGCGCGGATCCGGCCCTCGCAGCTTTCGTCGGACAAGGCGTTGTAGTCGGTGATCGGCAGGGCTGCTGCGCTCATCGCCACTCTCCCCCGGCGCCGTGGCCGGGTCGGTACCTAACAGGGAATATTGCGCCGATTGACCGCATCTTCAAGCCGCGGCCTAGGAGGCCGGCGCCGGCGTTGGGCTGGGGGTCGGGCTCGGCGTCGGACTGGGTGTCGGGCTGGGGGTCGGCGTGGGGTTCAGCGTCAGGCTCAGGCTCGCGCCCCGCGCCTCGGGCTGCACCAGCGTGTTCTTGTAGCGCGCCCGCACCCGCACCTCGACCGTCTGGTCGGTGCGCACGGTCAGCAGGCCCTTGCGCCCACTGGCATTGCTGATCGACGCAAACTCGGCGCCCTGGGTCAGGTCCCAGACCACCTGGCCCGACACATCCTGCGTGTTCAGCGTCTCCTCGCCCCGCACCAACGTGCCCAGGGCCTCGACGAAGACGCGATCATTCAGCGTGCGCGGTGCTTGCGGCTCGCGCAGCGACAGCCGCAGCGAGGCCAGCTGCGCCACCGGCAAGGGGCTGTCCTCGGCGCTGTCCGGGTCCGGGCGGCCGATGATGATCGTGGCCTGCGCGCGCGGCCGGTTGTCCTCGGCATCGCGGCCGGAGAAACGCTGCGCGGTGGCCTCGAAGCTGCCGGTGTTCAGCACCAGCTCGGCGCTGCCGTCCTCGATCTCCAGCCGCTCGGCCGGGGCGAACAGAAAGCCCTTGGAGCCGATGGTGTTGTTGATCGTCGCCAGCGCGGTCGAACCGCTGAGCCACTGCACGTCCTTGGTCAGGTCGACCGCCGCGAAATCACCGGCCGGGCCGGAGAAGTCGCCGACGGCGCGCAGGTTCAGGCCGGTGCCCGGCAGGATCGTGGACCCATCCTCGACGATGCGCAGCGTGTCCGGCAGCAGTTCGGCCTCCAGCACCCGCACCAGCAGGTCGGGGGCGAAGATGTCGTCATCCTCTTCGGCCGCGTCGGCATCCTCCGGCGTGGGGTCATAGGCCACGCGCAGAAAGACCTCCCGCGGGTAGCTGACGGGCTCCTCGCCCGCCGGCGTGCTCTCGGGGCGGGCGAAGGCGCTGATCGTGCCCAGGCCGCGCAGCGAGGCGAAGGCGATGTCCTCGACCGGCTCGCCAGCGCCATCGACAAAGCGGTAGCTGGCGCTGTTGGTCAGCGTGATCTCGCGGCCGCTCTCGAGCAGGCCGATCACGTCGATGTCCTTCGAACTGTCCAGCAGCAGCTCGATACGCGACAGCGGCTCGCCGCTGTCGCGGTCGCGCAGTTCCAGCTCGACCACGTCTTCGGCCAGCGCCTCGACCGGGCTGCTGGCGCGGGCGTCGCAGAACTCGACGTCGTACTGGGCGGTGTACAGCCCGGCCACGTCCGCACGCACCTCGCCCACCGGCGTGATGCTGGCCGGCGGGTCGGTCTCGTCGGCCGCGACTTCCAGCAGGCTCCAGTCGCCCACCTGGTTGAAGTCGGAGCTGAAGAAGCGCTCCTCGCCCAAAAAGACCAGCGTGTCGATCATCTGCGCGGCGCGGTTGCGTGGCAGCACCACATAGGCCGGGGAGACCTCCAGCCGGCTGGCCGAGACCGTGACCGGAATCTCGTCGACGAACTGCCCGTCCAGGTATTCGGCGCGCAGCGTGACTTCGCCCGGCTGCTGCGGCAGCAGCGCGCCGTTGACGAAGAAGCCCTGCGGCGCCGCAATCGTGCCGTCGCTGACGGTCAGGATGTCCGGGTCCGAGGAGCTCCACTGCACGCGGCGGACGAAGTCGCCCGAGCTGCCGTCGCTGAAGCGCAGCACGGCCTGCGGCACCAGGCTCTGGCACAGAAAGACCTCGGCACTTTCCGCGTCGTTATTGATGCGCAGCTCCAGTTCCACCGGCGCGTTGCCATCGCCAATGCCGCTGCAGGCGGCCAGGAACAGAGCGGGCGCCGCGAACAGCGCGCTGGGGAGGCATTGCCTCATGCCGGGTCTCCTTCGGTAGGGGCGGCGGCGACCTGGGGCTTGACCCGCAGCCGGATGTGCAAGTCGCGCAGCTGGGTCTCCGAGACCGGGCCGGGGGCCTCGGTCAGCGGGCAGCTGGCGGTCTGTGTCTTGGGGAAGGCGATGACTTCGCGGATCGACGGCGCGTCGGCCAGCAGCATGGCCAGCCGGTCGATGCCAAAGGCCATGCCGCCATGCGGCGGGCAGCCATAGCGCAGCGCCGTCAGCAAAAAGCCGAACTTCTCGGCCGCCTCGGTCTCGTCGATCTCCAGCGCGCGGAACACGGCCTGCTGCATCTCCGGCGTGTGGATACGCACCGAGCCACCGCCGACCTCATAGCCGTTCAGCACCAGGTCATAAGCCTGGGCGCGGGCCTGGGACGGGTTCTCGACCAGCGTCTGCACGTCGCCATCCACCGGCGCGGTGAAGGGGTGGTGCAGCGCGACCCAGCGCTTTTCGTCGGCGTCGTACTCGAACATCGGCCAGTCTTCGACCCACAGCGGCGCCCAGCCCTCGCGGCGCAGCCCCAGGTCGGCAGCCACGCGGTCGCGCAGCGCGCCCAGCGCGGCGTTGACGGTCTCGGCCTTGTCGGCACCGAAGAACAGCAGGTCGCCGTTGGCGGCCTGGGTGCGCTCCAGGATGCCGCTCAGAGCCGCGTCCGGCAGGAACTTGGTGATCGGCGACTGCAGGCCCTCGCGGCCGGCCGTCGTGTCGTTGACCTTGATGTAGGCCAGGCCCCGGGCGCCATAGCGGCCGACGAAGGCGGTGTAGTCGTCGATCTGCTTGCGCGTCAGCTGGCTGCCGCCGGGCACGCGCAGCACCGCCACGCGGCCCTGCGGGTCCTGCGCCGGGCCGGCGAAGACCTTGAACTCCACGCCGTCCATCAAATCGGCGACCTCGACCAGCTCCAGCGGGTTGCGCAGGTCGGGCTTGTCGCTGCCAAAGCGGGCCAGCGCCTCGTCATAGCCCATCCGCGGGAAGGGCTCGCTGAGCTCGACGCCGCGCGTGTCGCGCAGCATCTGCTTGACCATGGCCTCCATCAGCTGCTTGATCTCCTCCTCCGCCATGAAGGAGGTCTCGATGTCGAGCTGGGTGAATTCGGGCTGGCGATCGGCGCGCAGGTCCTCGTCGCGGAAGCAGCGCGCGATCTGGTAGTAGCGGTTGCAACCGCCCATCATCAGGAGCTGCTTGAACAGCTGCGGCGACTGCGGCAGCGCGAAGAAACGGTGCTCCTGCGTGCGGCTCGGCACCAGGTAGTCGCGCGCGCCCTCCGGCGTGGCCTTGGTCAGGATCGGCGTTTCGACCTCCAGGAAGTCCTCGGCCTCGAGGAAGCGGCGCAGGCTGCTGATCATCTGCGCACGCAACTTGAGCCGCTGCTGGAACTCGGGGCGGCGCATTTCCAGGTAGCGGTGGCGCAGGCGCACCTCTTCGCTGACGTCCTCGTCCTCGATCTGGAAAGGCAGCGCGTCGGCCCGCCCCAGCACCTGCATCTGCGTGACGTAGACCTCGACCTCGCCCGAGGGCAGGTTCGGGTTCACCGTGCCCTCGGGGCGCGGCCGCACCCGGCCGCTGACCGACAGCACCCATTCATTGCGCAGCTTCTCGGCCTGGGCGAACAGCGCCGCGTCGTCGGGATCGAACACCACCTGGGTGATCCCGCGATGGTCGCGCAGGTCCACGAAGATCACGCCGCCGTGGTCGCGACGGCGCGCAACCCAGCCGGCCAGGGTGATCGTGCTGTCGACCAGCGGCGTGCCGACTTCGGCGCTCAGGTGCGTTCGATACATGATGTCTCGCAGCTCGCCCGCGCAGTCCTGCGCGCGCGCGGCAAATATAGGGGCGGAAAAAAGCCGGGTAGTTTAAGGCTTCGGCGCCCCGCGCTCTACCGCCGGCCGCTTCGCGGGCGCCGCCTTGCCGCCGGTGTGCACCACACCCAGGGTCATCACCAGCTTCAGCGCGTCCTCGACCGACATGTCCAGCGGGCGCACGCGGTCCGGGGTCACAAAGACGACGAAGCCGGAGGTGGGGTTGGGCGTGGTCGGCACATAGACCGTGATGACTTCGCCGAGTTCGGCACGAACCGGCGGCGCCGGGTCGCCGGTCTGGAAGGCCACCGTCCAGATGCCGTCGTTGGGGTATTCGATCAGCACGACCTTGCGAAAGGTCTGGCTGCCCTCGCTCATCACCGCCTCGGTGAGGCTCTTCACCCCGCCGTAGACGGACTTGACCAGCGGGATGCGGCCCAGCGCCTTTTCGGCCCAGCTCAGCAGGCGCTGGCCGGCGAAGTTGGCCACCACCGCGCCCGTGCCCAGCACGACGACGATGCTCAGCGCCACGCCCAGGCCGGGCACATCCAGCCCCAGCAGCGCGTCGGGCCGCAGCGGCTCGGGCAGCAGCAGCAGCGATTGATCGAGGGTTTCGACCAGCAGGCGGATGACCAGCCAGGTGGCCACCAGCGGCACCCAGACCAGCAGGCCGGCAATCAGCCAGGCCCGCAACGGGGGGCGCCAGCCGCGCCTCATGGGCTGGCGCTGCTCCCGCCGGAGGCCGGCTTGGCCGCGGCCTTGGGCTTGGCATCGGTGCTCTTGGCGGCGGGCGCGGCGGCCGCGGCATCCGTGGACTTGCCGCCGCCCGCGTCGCCACTCTTAGCGCCGCCCTTCTCCGCGCCGGCGATGTTGCGCCGGTTGCCGTTCTTGAAGTCGGTCTCATACCAGCCCGAGCCGGCCAGGCGGAAGCCGGCGGCCGACACCTTCTTGGTCAGAGCCGGCGCCTGACAGGCGGGGCAGTCGACCAGCGGCGCATCGGCCATCTTTTGCAGCGCTTCAAACTCGTGGCCGCAGTCGCGGCAGGCGTATTCGTACAGGGGCATCCGTAATACCAGGTGAACGCGGGAGCGAAGCGCTTATGGGGCCGGCAGAAGGGCTTTCAAGCGCGCCGCCGCGGGCTAACGGCCGAGCAGCGAGCGGGCGACGATCTCCAGCATGATTTCGCTGGTGCCGCCGTAGATGCGCTGGATGCGCGCGTCAACGAAGTCACGCGAGATCGGGTACTCGGCCATGTAGCCGTAGCCGCCAAAGAGCTGCAGGCACTGATCGCAGATGCGGTTTTCCAGCTCGGTGGTCGTGTACTTGATCATGGCCGCCTCGACCGGCGTCAGCTCGGCGCGTTCGTATTTGGCGATGCCCTTCTCGATGAAGGCCCAGTGGCACTCGACCTCGGACTGCGCCCGCGCCAGCGTGAAGCGGGTGTTCTGGAACTGGCCGATGTTCTGGCCAAAGGCCTGGCGCTCCTGCACGTAGACCAGCGTGCGCTCCACCGCGCCGCGCGCATGGGCCACGGCCGTCAGCGCCAGCGCCAGCCGCTCGCGCGGCAGCTCGTCCATCATGTGGCCAAAGCCGCCGCCTTCGCGGCCAAGCACCTTGCCGGCCGGCACGCGCAGGTTCTTGAAGAAGAGCTCGGAGGTATCAGCCGCATGCTGGCCGATCTTCTCCAGGTTGCGGCCGCGCTCGAAGCCCTCCTGGTCGGTGTCCAGCAGCAGCAGCGACACGCCCTTGGAGCCGCGGCTCGGGTCGGTCTTGATCGCCGCGCATACCACGCCGGCGTTCTGGCCGTTGGTGATGAAGGTCTTGCCGCCATTGACGACCCAGCCGCCCTGCCCGTCCGCCTCGGCCCGCGAGCGGATGTTGGCCAGGTCCGAGCCGGCGCCGGGCTCGGTCATGCCGATGGCGCCGATGCACTCGCCGCTGGCCATGCGCGGCAGGTAGTGCTGCTTTTGCTCCTCGCTGCCCAAGTGCAGTATGTAGGGCGCCACGATGTCCGAGTGCACCGTGAGGTTTGAGGCCAGCGCCATGTAGCCGGCGCGCGAGACCTCCTCGAGCACCACCATCGAATAGGCGAAGGGCGCGCCGATGCCGCCGTAGTCCTCGGGCTGGTCCACGCAGAGCAGCCCGTTCTCGCCCATCTTCAGATAGAACTCGGGCGGGATGCGACCGGCGCGCTCCCAGTCCTCGTAATGCGGCGCGACCTCCTCGCGCAGAAAGCGCACGACGGTGTCACGGAAGAGTTCGAGTTCGGCCTGGTCCATCGGGCAGTGGCGGTGCAAAGCGGAGGGCAAGACTAGCACCGCGGCCGCGGCGAGGCCGTGCGCGCGCCCAAGCGCGTCCGCTTTGCGCGCCGGCCGCCGTATTTCGCCCCACACCCCCGCCGGATGCCGCCCGATGTCCGCCCGCCCCCTGCCCGCCGTATCGATCCTGAGCACCCCATTCCGCGCCGCCCGAGCAGGCCGCGCCGCCCGAGCCGGCCGCGCCCCCGGCCCCGCGACCGGGCGTCGGTTGCTGGCCGTGATCGCCGTGTTGCTGCTTGTGGGCCTGGCCGAGGCCGCCCAAGCGCGCAGCCTGACCGAATGCACCCGCAACATCCGCGTGGGCAGCAAGCTGGTGCTGCGCGGCGACGATGCCGCCCGCGTCTACCGCCTGTTCGACAGCCAGCGACGCTGGACACTGGTGCGCGCCAGCCGCGGCAGCCAGGTCTGGCGCCGCAAGGGCCGCGCCGCGAGCACCGTGCGCCTGAGCCTGCGCGACGGCAAGGTCGAGCGCATCTGCCAATCGGATCGCTAGCGGCGGGCTTGGGCCCGCCCGCCGGGGCGTGCCGTGAGTTCCGCCGACGGCCCCCAGGTACGCGCGAGGGGCCCAGGACGGCCCCGGCCCGCCGAGGTCGTTAGGGAATCAGCTCGAAGCGCAGGCGCACGCGCGCCTCCAGCGTCTCCAGCCCGGTCTGCTCATAGCCGGCGCCGGACTCGGCCGATTCAGCCATCAGCATGCGCGCATCGGCGGCCATGGCCTTGGGCTGCGGCGCGTAATGCGAATCCACCTGCACGTCGATCGGCGGGCCCAGCGTGACGCCCAGGCTCTGCGCCAGCCGCTGCGCCCGCGCGCGGGCCTCGGCGATGGCTTCCAGCTGCAGGCGGTCCTCGATCTCGCGGGCATTGCTGACCTCGGTCTGCACCTGGTCGATGCTGGCCAGCGGCTGCTGGGCGATGCGCTGCATCACCCGCGGCAACATGGCCACCTCGATGCGCTCGAGCTGCACGCGGCGCCGCGCCAGCATTTCGACCGGGTCTCCGCGGTCGCGAATCCAGTGCCGGTCCGTGCCCTTGACCACGCGGCGCAAATCGGTGCCCAGCGCACGGACCTGCTCGGCATCGAGCAGCGGCGTCAGGGCATCCAGCAGCGCGGCGACGCGCTGGCCGGCCTGGGCCATGGCCTGGTCGGCCGTTTCGCCGCGACCTTCCACCCCCAGCATCACGCTGGCGCGATCCGGCGCGACCCGGTCGACGGCGTGGCCGGAGACGCTGATGCCCCGGCGCTCGGGGCCCTCATGCGCCGGCGCGCCAAACGGCAGGGCCAGCAGTGCGGCGGCGAGCAGCAGGCCCAGCGCCAGGCCGGGGCCGCGGTGCGGGCTCGCGTGGGCGGCGGCGACAGTACGAAGGGCGGATTCAGTCATGGCCTATGTCCCTGAAGGGTTGCCGCCGTGGGACTGCGCGTATCGGCGCGCGGTTCCCGCAGGCGCTGCCGCCGGCGGTGCGGCCGGTGCCAGTCCGCACCGCAACGGACCTTGGGTCACTGCGGGCCTGGGTCACTGCGGGCCTGGGCGGCGGCGGGCTTAAAAGGTGTAACGGCGCAGGTTCTTGTCCTGCATGATGTGCGCGGCGATCTCCTCGATCGAGCTGTTCGAGGTGTTGATGTAGGGGATGCCGTGGCGCTTGAACAGCGCCTGCGCCTGCGCCAGCTCGAAGCGGCACTGCGGTATCGAGGCATAGCGCGAACCCGGGCGCCGCTCGGAGCGGATCTGGTGCAGCCGGTCGAGGTCGCAGATCAGCCCGTAGAGCTTGCCGCGGTGCTGCTTGAGCGCCTCGGGCAGGCTGACCGACTCCAGGTCCTCCTCGATCAGCGGGTAGTTGGCGCAGAACAGCCCGTGCTGCAGCGCCATGTACAGGCAGGTCGGCGTCTTGCCGCAGCGCGAGGGCGCCACCAGCACCACGTCGGCGCGGGCCAGGCCGGCGGCGGTCTGGCCGTCGTCGTGCATCAGCGAGAAGTTCATCGCGTCGATGCGCGACTCGTAACGGTTGCGGTCGGGCATGCCGTGCGCCCGCCCCTCGACATGCAGCGAGGTCAGCCCAAAGGCCTTTTCCAGGTTCGGCAACCAGGTGTCAAAGGGGTCCATGAACACGCCCTCGACGGTGCGCAATACGGCACGGATTTCCTCGTTGACGGTCGTGCTGAATATAATGGGCGGCTGAGTCGCATTGGCCACGCGCCCGATCCACGCCACCGTGGACCGCGCCTTGTCCAGTGTGTTGATGAAGGGCAGCGTCGTGCGTTCGAACTCGATGTCATCGAACTGCGACAGCAGGCTGTTGCCGAGTGTCTCCGCGGTAATGCCGGTGCGATCCGAGAGAAAGTACACCTGCCGCTTTTCGCTCATGCTGCTCCTTCGTCATGACAACTGGTCGTTCATACCCCGTGACGCTCCGCGCCACGCGCTTTTTTGAGGGTACGCCGTGAGTTCAGCATCCGTCATCTGGTTCTCCCAACTCGGCATGGGGGACGTCGAAGTCGTCGGCGGCAAGAACGCCTCCCTGGGCGAGATGATCTCCAACCTGGCCGGCGCCGGCGTGTCGGTGCCCGATGGCTTTGCCACCACGGCCGCCGCCTACCGCGAATTTTTGGCCCACGACGGGCTGGCCGACCGCATCCACGCCGCGCTGGACGCGCTGGACCCGGACGACGTGCAGGCGCTGGTACGCACCGGCAAGCAGATTCGCGGCTGGGTCGAGCAACAGCCCTTCCCCGCCGCGCTGGAGGCCGACATTCGTGGCGCCTTCGAGCAGCTGGCCAAGGATGGCGAGATCTCGGTGGCCGTGCGCTCCTCGGCCACCGCCGAAGACCTGCCGGAGGCCAGCTTCGCCGGCCAGCAGGAGACCTTCCTGAACGTGCGCGGCATCGACGCGGTGCTGGACGCCATCAAGCAGGTCTTCGCCTCGCTGTACAACGACCGCGCCATCAGCTACCGGGTGCACCACGGCTTTGCCCATGCCGAGGTCGCGCTGTCGGCCGGCGTGCAGCGCATGGTGCGCTCCGACCGGGGCTCCTCGGGCGTGATGTTCACCATCGACACCGAGTCCGGCTTTGACCGCGTGGTCTTCATCACCAGCGCCTTCGGCCTGGGCGAAGGCGTGGTGCAGGGCGCGGTGAACCCCGACGAGTTCTACGTTTACAAGCCCAACCTGGAGGCCGGCCGGCCGGCGATCCTGCGCCGCAACGTCGGCGCCAAGGCGACCAAGATGGTCTACACCCAGGACCGCACGCTGGGCAAAACCGTGGAGTTTGTCGAGGTGCCGCAGGCCGAGCGCGGCCTGCTGAGCCTGAGCGACGAGGAGGCCGAAAACCTGGCCCGCCAGGCGCTGATCATCGAGAAGCATTACGGCCGCCCGATGGACATCGAGTGGGGCAAGGACGGCGTCGACGGCGGCCTGTACATCCTGCAGGCCCGCCCGGAAACGGTGAAGAGCCGCGCCGGTTCGGGCACGCTGCAGCGCTACAAGCTGAGCCAGCGCGGGCGCGTGCTGACCGAGGGCCGCGCCATCGGCCAGAAGATCGGCACCGGCGCCGTGCGCAACCTTTCGCGGCTGGACGAGATGGAGCGCGTGCAGCCCGGCGACGTGCTGGTCACCGACATGACCGACCCCGACTGGGAGCCGATCATGAAGCGCTGCGCCGCCATCGTGACCAACCGTGGCGGGCGCACCTGCCACGCGGCCATCATTGCGCGTGAGCTGGGCATCCCGGCCGTCGTCGGCTGTGGCGACGCCACCGAGTCGCTCAAGGACGGCGACACGGTGACCGTGTCCTGCGCCGAGGGTGACACCGGCTACATCTACGAGGGCGACCTGGGCTTCTCGGTGGACGAGGTGCCGCTGGACAACATGCCCGAGATTCCGCTGAAGATCATGATGAACGTCGGCAACCCGGACCGGGCCTTCGACTTCGCCTCGATCCCGAATGCCGGCGTGGGCCTGGCGCGGCTGGAGTTCATCATCAATCGCATGATCGGCGTGCACCCCAAGGCGTTGCTGGAATACGAGCAGCAGCCGCCGCAGGTGCAGGGGCCGATTGCCGAGATGATCGCCCCCTACGCCAGCCCCACCGATTTCTATGTGCGCCGGCTGGCCGAGGGCATGGCCTGCATCGCGGCGGCCTTTGCGCCCGAACCGGTCATCGTGCGCCTGTCGGACTTCAAGTCCAATGAATACGCCAACCTGATCGGCGGCGAGCAGTACGAGCCGCACGAGGAAAACCCGATGATCGGCTTCCGCGGGGCCTCGCGTTACCTCGACGCCAGCTTCGCCGAATGCTTCGCGATGGAATGCCAGGCCGTGCGCTATGTGCGCGAAGAGATGGGCCTGTCCAACATGCAGATCATGGTGCCCTTCGTGCGCACCGTCGGCGAGGCCAAGAGCGTGATCTCGCTGCTGGCCGAGCACGGCCTGGAGCGCGGCAAGAACGGCCTGAAAATCATCATGATGTGCGAGCTGCCCAGCAACGCCCTGCTGGCCGACCAGTTCCTGGAGCACTTCGATGGCTTCTCCATCGGCTCCAACGACATGACCCAGCTCAGCCTGGGCCTGGACCGCGACTCGGGCCTGATCGCGCACCTCTTCGACGAGCGTGACGAGGCGGTGAAGGCGCTGCTGCACATGGCGATCGCGGCCTGCCGCAAGGCCGGCAAGTACATCGGCATCTGCGGCCAGGGCCCTTCCGACCACCCGGACCTGGCCCAATGGCTGCTGGACGAGGGCATCGAGTCGGTCTCGCTGAACCCGGATACGGTGCTGGCGACCTGGCTCTACCTGGCCGGCAAAAAAGCGGACTAAGGGGCGCAAGCGCGGGCGGCGGCGCGGCGCCCATGGGCGCCCACCCGCCGCGGGGTAGGGCCTAGCCTTTGCCCTTGGCCGTCTTGGTCGCGGCCTTGCGGGCCGCCGTGGTCTTGGCCGCAACCTTCTTCGCCGCGGGCTTCTTCGCCGGGGCCTGCTTCGCCGGGACCTTCTTCGCGGCGCTCTTGGCCGCCGCCGGCGACTTGGCGGCCGTCGACTTGGCGGCTGGCGACTTGGCCGTTGCCGGCTTGACCGCCCCCTTCTTTGGCGCCGCCGGCTGCGCCTGGGCCTTGCCGGAGGCCGACTTGGACTTGGTCGCCGGCTGGGCCTTGGCCGCTGGCTTGGCCGCGGCCTTCTTGACCGGGGTTTTCTTAACCGGGGCTTTCTTGGCCGGGGCCTTCTTCGCCTGAGTGGACTTGGCCGCGTTGGTTTTGGTTGCGGCGGTCTTGGCCGCGGTGGTCTTGGCTGCGGTCTTCCGGGCCGCGGTTTTCCGGGCCGGAGATGCCTTCGCCGTCGACCGCTTGGCGGGCGCTTTCCTGGCCTTGGTCTTGGCCGGCTGCTGCGCCGGCGCACTGTCGGCGCGGGCCTCGGCGGCCAGCTCCTGCGGCGGCGTGCCGGTCGGCGGTGGCGGCGCGGCGGCGCCGGTCAGCGCCTTGCCGGTGCTGGCACGAAACTCGTAGTGCCCCAGCTTGTTGCTGCGCATCGCGCGCCGCAGCTGGTTGAAGGGCTCGAAGTTGATGAAGTTGGGCAGGTTCATGGGGCGCTACGCCTCAGCCGCCAACGTCAAGAATCTTGGTGATGCGCTCCTCAACGTCGGCCTTCACCCGGAACTCGACCCGCTGCGAGCGCGCGTAGTCCTCGTCCCCATCCGGCCCAAAGATCAGCTGCGAGGAGGACATGCCGTTGGCGTGCAGGTGCTTGCGCAGCCAGGGCAGCTCGCCCTCGACCTTGGGCAGGCTCATCACGAAGCGCAGCACGCTGCGCGCCCGCGCATAGGACAGGTCCATGTTCTTCAGCCAGGCCTCCTGCGGCGGCTCGGGGTTCTCCCGATTCCAGAAGCTGGAGGTATGGCCCTCGATGCGCAGCTCGTCGATGTTGTCGCGAAAATCCTCGCGCGTGATCAGCGCCAGGTAACGCGGGAAGAAGTCGTCCAGGATCACACGAAAGCGCCGCTTGAGCTGGGCCGAGCCCACGTCGAAGAGGATGGTGGGCTCGTTGAAGCGCACCGTCAGGTCCTCCTCGATCTCGGCGTTCCAGCGATCCAGGTCCTGGCCGAACTCCTGCACCAGCTCGTTGTACAGCTCGTCGCGCTTCTGGTCGTAAAGCACCGCGACTTCTTTCACCGAGTCGACGTTGACCTGCGCCCCCTGCAGCCGGCGGCGCAGCGCATCGACCGCCAGCTTTTCGTTGCGCAGCTCCTCTTGCAGCTCGCCGGTCTTGGCCGCATAACCCTGCTCCTGCAGCAGCCGCGCCTCGCTCTCGGTCAGCATGAAATACAGCAGCAGCAGGAAGAAGATGATCAGCGCGCCGCCCATCAGGTCGGCGGCGCTGACCCAGTAGTCCTCCGCATCGGCGGAGTTGGCGTTGTTGCCAAACATGGCTTAGACCTTTTCCACGGCCCGGACCAGCGTGCGCAGACGCTCGGTCAGCGGGGTGTAATCCTCGACGAACTTCTCCGACAGCGCCGCAAGCTGCTGGCCGAAGGTGGTCATGGCCTTGGACAGCTCGTCGTCCATCGCCCCGTCCACGCGGATGATCTGCTCCTCGATGCGCTTGGAGATCTCGCTGAGCTGCTCGCTCATCTGGTTGTTGCCCTCGACGATGCGCTCCTCGATGTTCTGCAGCGATTCGGCGGTGACGTCGACGATGTGGGCAAAGCGCTTGAGGTGGCTCTCCATCTGCACGCGCTGCGAATCCAGCCCGCCAAGCAGCGCCGAGATGTTGCGCGACACGTCGATGAAAATCTCCGAGCGCGAAGCCACCTCGTCGAAGCGGCGCGCGGCGGTGTCCATGTTGCGGGCCGTCTTGCCCTGCTGGTCGACCATCGTCGTGAGCTGCTTGCGGTAGGTCTCCATCCACTCGGTAAGCTCGGCCACGCCGCGGTTGAAGCCTTCGAACTTCTCCCAGAACTGGCCGGAGAACTGCGTGTTGAACTGGCTGATCAGCTCCTGCAGCACTTCCATCAGCTGTTTGGGGCTGTAGTCGATCTGCCGCTGGGTGTTCTCCTCCAGCGCCTTCTGGATCTGCGCCAGGGCCTGGGTGTTGCGCTCCTGGGCCGCACGGATCTCCTCGGCCAGGCCGGCGCTGGCCCCCTCGGGGCCGACCAGCGCGTCGCACAGCGCGTCCAGCTTCTTGGTGCTGTTCTCGGAGGCGCGGCGGATCTCCTCGACGATGCCGCTGCTGGCGCCATCCGGGCCCACCAGCGCCACGCGCAGGTCGTCGATGGCGTCGCCAATGCCGCTGGCCAGCGCGCCGATGTCGCCGGACAGGCCACTGCCGACCTCGCCGAAGGCGCCGCTGAGCTGCTCGCCCAGGCCTTCCATGCCGCCGGAGAGCGCATCCAGCCCATCGCCCACGCGCTCCAGGTCGCGGCCCATGGTTTCGTTGAGCTGGGCCATATGCCCCAGCAGCTGCTCCATCGTCTGGGGCACCTGCTCGGCCAGGCGGGTCACGGCGCCATCCGGGCCGATCAGCGCATTGCGCATGTCGCTCACGGCCTCGGTGATCATCGGCAGCATGGCCTTGCGATAGGTTTCGAGCATCTCCGCCAGGGCCTGGTTGCCCTGGGTGATGGCCTCGCCAATCTGCTCGCCGGTGGCCTCGCTGCCTTCGCGCAGCGCGTCCAGCTTCTCCAGCATGGCCTCGGAGCCGGTGCCGGTGGCGCTGCGCAAATCGCCGATGGCCGATGCGATCTCGCGCAGCTCCTCGGCCGCCGCGGCGTCGCCCTTGGCAATGCCTTCGCGCACCGTATCCAGCTTGTCCAGCATCGCCCGCGAATCGCCGCCCATGGCCTCCTGGAAATGCACCAGCGCATCGCCGACGCGCTTGAGCTGATCGGAGGCCGCGGCGTCGCCGGACTTCAGACTTTCGTGCAGAGCCTCCAGCCGCTCCAGCATGGCCACCGAATCGCTGCCCATGCCCTCGCGCAGGCTGGAGATGGCCTCGCCGACCTGACGCACCTGGGCGGCCGCATCGGCGCCGCCGGCGGCCATCACGTCGCGCAGGCTTTCGAGTTTTTCCAGCGTGGCCACGGCATCCGAGCCCAGCGACTCGCGCAGCCCCCCGATGGCCTCGCTGACCACCGCCATCTGCTCGGCGGTGGACTGGCCGCCCAGCTCCAGCCCGGCGCGCAACGCGTCGAGCTTGTCGGCCAGCACGCTGGAATCGGTGCCCATGCGCTCGCGCAGGCTGGCCACCGCCTCGCTGACCTCGTGCACCTGCTTGGCGGTGTCGCCGCTGCCAGCCGCCATCGTCTCGCGCAGCCCTTCGAGCTTCTCCAGCGTGGCCACGCTGTCGCTGCCCAGCGCGTCGCGCAGCCCGCCGATGGCCTGGCTGACCTCGCGCATCTGCGCCGTGGTGTCGGCACTGCCGCTGGCCAGGCCGGCGCGCAGCGCCTCGAGCTGATCCAGCAGCGCGATGCTGTCGCCGCCCAGCGACTCGCGCAGCTCGCCAATGGCCTCGCGCAGGTCGCGCATCTGCTGCTTGGCGTCCTTGCTGCCGGCGGCCAGCTGGCTGCCCAGCGCGCCCATCTCCCCGGACAGCGCCGCACGCAGCGCCTCGGTGGACTTGAGCATCGCATCGGCCAGCTCGGCCTGGTTCTGATCCATGCCGCGGCCGAGCAGCGCCGCGGCGCCCTCGGGGCCGATCAGCGCATCGCGCAGCTCGGTCACCGCCTCGGTGACCTGGTGCGCCATCGCGTCGCGGTTGGCCTGCAGCGCCTCGCGCAGGGTCAGGTTGGAATCGGCCAGCGCGCTGGCCAGCCGCTCGCCCAGCGCGTCGGTGCCGCTGCGCATCGTGTCCAGCCGCTCGAGCAGCGCTTCGCTGTCGCCGCCCAGGGCCTCGCGCAGCTGGGTCAGGGCCGTGCCCACTTCGCGCATCTGCTCGACGCTGGCCTCGGACTTGCCGGCCAGCGTGCCGCCCAGCTTGTCCAGGTCCTGGGCCAGCGCCTTGCGCAGCCCTTCGACGGCGAGCGTCAGGCCTTCGGCCAGATCCTTGCGGCTGCTGCGCAGCTCTTCGCCCAGCGCCGTGGCCGCGCCATCGGGGCCGACCAGCGCATCGCGCAGGTCGGTCACCGCCTCGGCGATGCTCTGGCCCATGGCGGTGGTCGCGCCTTCGGAGCCGACCAGCGCGTCGCGCAGGTCGGTCACGGCGTTGGCGATCTGCTGGGCCAGCGCGTCGCGGTTGGCCTCCAGCGCATCGCCCAGCGCGGCGCCCAGCGTCTCGCCCATGTCGCGGGAGGCCTCGCTCAGGCCGTCCATGCGCTGCAGCAGCGCCTCGGAGTCGGTGCCCAGCGCCTCCTGCAGCGACTTGATCGCCTCGGACATCTGCTTGACCTGCTCCGAGGACTGCTCGGCGGTGCTCTCGCGCAGGCGCTCCAGCGCGCCCAGCAGCGGCGAGCTGCGCGCGTCGGTCAGATCCTCGCGCAGGCCCTGCAGGCTCTCGACCACATCGTCGGCCGTGGCCGCCTTGGCCTGCGGCTCGGGCTGGCCGCGGAACAGCAGCCGCAGCCGCACCAGAATGCCGCCGAGGATGCCGGCCACCGAGGTCCAGAAGGCGAGCTTGATGCCCTCGAACAGCGTCTCGATGCTGTCGGATATGGCTCCGGCATCAAAGCCGGCCAGGCCGACCGTGATGCCCAAAAAGGTGCCGAAAATGCCAATCGACGTCAGCAAGGCGGGGGCCGCGGCCACCACGCGTTGCTGCTGGCTGGCCAGCGCGTAAATCGTCAGGATCGCGATGATCGCGACGGTGAGATAGGTCAGTCCGAGAATCGCGGAGGGTCCCATTGCGATTGGCTCCTCGTGGCTTGTGATTGTCTCCTGGGTCACCCCGAGTCTACGCTGAGCGCGGCGCAGCGCAAGAGCCGCAATGGTGGCATCGGCTGTAGGCCAGCATCGACGCGGCGCGTGACGCGCCGATGACGGCCAAGCCGCCGCGCACGTTAGAATCCGCGCCCTATTCCCCGCACCCAGGCCCATGAGCCAGTACGTCTATTCGATGCAGAAGGTGGGCAAGATCGTCCCGCCGAAGAAGCAGATCCTGCGCGACATCTCGCTGTATTTCCTGCCTGGCGCCAAGATCGGCGTGCTCGGTTACAACGGCGCCGGCAAGTCCACGCTGCTGCGCATCATGGCCGGCGAAGACACCGAAATCGTCGGCGAAGCGCGGCCGCAACCCGGCCTGCGCGTCGGCTACCTGCCGCAGGAGCCGCGGCTGGACGATGCAACCGACGTGCGCGGCAATGTCGAGCAGGGCGTGGCCGAAACCAAGTCGCTGCTGGACCGCTTCAATCAGGTCTCCGAGGCGATGGCCGACCCCGACGCCGACTTCGAGAAGCTGATGGCCGAGCAGGCCGACCTGCAGGAGAAGATCGAGGCCGTCGATGCGTGGGACCTGGATCGCCAGCTCGAGCAGGCCGCCGCGGCGCTGAACCTGCCGCCCTGGGAGGCCCCCGTCGCCACGCTGTCGGGTGGCGAACGCCGCCGGGTCGCGCTGTGCAAGCTGCTGCTGGAAAAGCCGGACATGCTGCTGCTGGACGAGCCCACCAACCACCTGGACGCCGAGTCGGTGGAGTGGCTGGAGAAGTTCCTGCACGACTTCCCCGGCACCGTGGTCGCGGTGACCCACGACCGCTACTTTCTGGACAACGTGGCCGGCTGGATCCTGGAACTGGACCGTGGCCACGGCATTCCCTGGGAGGGCAATTATTCCTCCTGGCTGGAGCAGAAGGACCAGCGCCTGGCGCAGGAAGAGCGGGCCGAAGCCGCACACCGCAAGGCCATTGCGGCCGAGCTGGAATGGGTGCGCAGCAACCCCAAGGGGCGCCAGTCCAAGAGCAAGGCGCGCATGAAGCAGTTCGAGGAGCTGTCGAGCCAGGAATTCCAGAAGCGCTCCGAGACCAACGAGATCTTCATCCCCGTTGGCCAGCGTCTGGGCGACAAGGTCATCGAGGTGCATGACCTGAAGAAGGTCTACGGCGAGCGCACGCTGTACGAGGGCCTGAACTTCAGCGTGCCGCGTGGCGCCGTGGTCGGCATCGTCGGCCCCAACGGTGCCGGCAAGTCCACCCTCTTCCGCATGCTGACCGGCCAGGAACAGCCGGACGCGGGCGAGGTGGTGCTGGGCGACACCGTGCAGATCAGCTACGTCGACCAGAGCCGCGACGCGCTGGATGGCGGCAAGACGGTCTGGGAAGAGATTTCCGGCGGGCAGGACATCCTGGCCGTGGGCGGCTACGAGATCCCCTCACGCGCCTATGTGGGCCGCTTCAACTTCAAGGGCACCGACCAGCAGAAGCGGGTCAAGGACCTCTCCGGCGGCGAGCGCAACCGCGTGCACCTGGCCAAGCTGCTGCAGTCCGGTGGCAACGTGCTGCTGCTCGACGAACCCACCAACGACCTCGACGTGGAAACGCTGCGGGCGCTGGAAGAGGCCGTGCTGAACTTCGCCGGCAGCGTGCTGGTGATCTCGCACGATCGCTGGTTCCTGGACCGCATCGCCACGCACATCCTGGCCTTCGAAGACGACGGCGAGATCGTGTACCACGAGGGCAACTGGCAGGACTACGCGGCCGACCACAAGGCGCGCAAGGGCGCCGACGCCGGCATCAACGCCCGCGCCAAGCACCGCAAGCTGGCGGGCTGAGGCGGGCCTCCGCGCGGCGGGCGGCGGCCCGGGCGTGGCCCGGCCTCGGCTTGCCGGCCGCGGCCGCCCGAGCTGCGGCCTGAGCCGTGGACCGAGTTGTGGCCCGTATCGTGGCCCATGTCGTGATGGGCGTGGTGGCCCGAGGGCAACATCCTGCCGGCGCGACCGGCCGCCGTGACGGTGCGGTGCCTCTAGGCGCCGTCGACCGCGTCGCCCAGCCCGCAGGCCGGCAGCAGCTGCTGCAGGATCAGGTAGTGGTCCTCAAAAAACTCCTCGCGCCGCAAGGCGGAGAGGGCATGCCACGCGGCGCTGGCCGCGTCATCGCCGCCGGCCACCGGCGGCGGCGTGTCGGCATCGGGCAGTCGGTAGGCGAAGGCGTGGGTCACGAAGCGCCCGCGGTCGCTGCGGTCCGGGTGGTCGCCGACGAAACGCGCCAGGGGCTTGAGCCCCGGCGGCAACTGCAGCCCGGTTTCCTCTGCCAGCTCGCGGCGGCAGGCCGCCTCCAGCCGTTCCTCCGGGTCCAGAAAGCCGCCCGGGAAGGCGAGCAGGCCCCGCCCCGGACGCTGGCCACGGCGGATCAGCAACACCTGCTCGCCGCAGAGCACCAGCGCATCGACGGTGACGAACATCGGCGGATAGGGGCTGCCCTCCCAGGCCTGCTGGAAGCGCTGCACCGCGGCCGCCTCGGCCTGGATTTCGGCGAAGTCCGGGCCGGCGGCAAAGTCGCGCAGCCAGTCCCGCACGGCGGCCGGCAGGCAATCGCGCAACGGGCCGTCGAGCAGATCCGGTAGCTGCGCCGGCGCGCTGGCCAGCAGCGCCTCGCGGATCGGCGTCGCCGACAGGTTGCGGTAGTTCGGCAGCTCGGCGTAATCCCAGCCGGGAAACAACGCGAGGTAATAGGAGCTGGCGTCCTTGTTGTGCCCGTACAGGCAGACGCCGGCGCCGCTGGGCAGGGCCGATTCCACGGCGCCGCGCACCGCGTCGACCCAGGCCGTGTCCGAGTAATACACATCGGCCACGCCCACGACGCGGACGCGCCCGGCCTCCTCGGCCGGCAGCGCGGCGCGAATCATCGCCTCGCGCTCGTCCAGCGTGAAGGGGTTGCGCAGGCTGCGCGAGGCATAGCTGGAGCCCACGACCAGCACGACGCTGTCGACGGTTTCGAGGATGCGCTCAAGCAAGAAGGCATGGCCCTGATGGAAGGGCTGGAAGCGCCCGATCAGCACGCCGTGGCGGCCGGGCGGGCGGGCCGCCGGGCTCTGGGGGCTAGTGTCCGCAGTCATGCGCCTATTGTCCGGCCTGCGCGGCCCCGAGGTACAGCCCCGAGGTACAGCGCCGGGCCACAGCCAGGCCAGCCAGCGGCACGGTGCCGGCCAGGACTGACACGGTGCCGGCAGGGAGCCAGCACGGTGCCGGCGGCGCAGCCAGCCCGGCCGCGGCGGCAATACGGCCCGCGGCGCGGCCACCAGGGCACGAGCCAGGGCCCAGGCCCGCGCCACCCCGCGCACGCGGTTTGCGGCGCCCGGCAAGGCACAATAGGCGGATCATGTCCCTGCCCGCGACCCCCGAAGGCGCTGCCGCGCCGGCCCCCTCGCCCCGCGGCACGCTGCCGCAAACGGCCGACTACGGCGCGCTGCTGTGCGCGGCCCGGCCGCTGATCGACCTGCGCGCGCCGGGGGAATTTGCGCGCGGTGCCTTTCCCGCCGCCCATAACCTGCCGCTGATGAGCGACGCCGAGCGCGCCCAGGTTGGCCGCTGCTACAAGGAGCGGGGCCAGCAGGCGGCCATCGCCCTGGGCCATGAACTGGTCGGCGGGGCCACCCGCGAGGCGCGCATCGAGGCCTGGGTAGACTTCGCCCGCCGGCACCCGCAGGGCGCGCTGTATTGCGCCCGGGGCGGGCTGCGCTCGCAGATCGTGCAGCAATGGCTGGCCGAGGCCGGCGTGGTTTACCCGCGCGTTATCGGCGGCTACAAGGCGCTGCGCGGCTTTCTGCTGGGCGAGTTGCAGCGCCTGGCCGAGGGTCTGCGCTTTCACGTCGTCACCGGCCCCACGGGCAGCGGCAAGACGCACTTTCTCAACAGCCTCCCCCGTGCCATCGACCTGGAAGGCCTGGCGCACCACCGCGGCTCGGCTTTTGGCGCCTACCTCGAAGAGCAGCCCACACCGATCGATTTCGAGAACCGGCTGGCGCTGGCGCTGCTGGACGCGCAGGCCCGGCACGCCGACGCCCCCGTCTACCTTGAGGACGAGAGCCGCCTGATCGGCCGGCTGGCTTTGCCGCCGGCTCTGCATGCCCGCATCCCGCCCGCCCCCTATGTCGAACTGCAGGTGGACTTCGCCGAGCGCGTCGACGGCGTGCTCGCCGACTATGTGCTGGACCTGGGGCGGCGCTATGCCCAGGCCTACGGCGAGCGTGGCCCCGCCGAGCACGAGGCGCGCCTGCTTGGCGACCTGTCACGAATCCGCAAGCGCCTGGGCGGCGCGCGCGAGCAGCAGGTGGCGGCGCTGTTGCGCGAGGCCTTCGCCGCGCAGGCGCGCGCTGGCGAGCTGGACGGGCATCGCGCCTGGATCGGCCTGCTGCTGCGCGACTATTACGACCCCATGTATGCCTACCAGGCCGGCCGCCGCGCCGGCCCCTGCCTGGTTCGCGGCCGCCCCGAGGCCGTGCGCGCCTGGGTGCTGGCGCAGGGCACCGCGGGCGCGCGCTAAGCCGCGCCGCCCGACCTCCGCGATGCTGAACAGCCCGGCCGAGCTGCATACCGACCTGGTGCTGGTCGGCGGTGGCCACAGCCATGCGCTGCTGCTGCGCCGGCTGGGCATGCGCGGCTGGCCCGCCGGCGCGCGAGTGACGCTGGTCTCGCCGGACAGCCACACGCCCTACTCCGGCATGCTGCCGGGCCTGATTGCGGGCCACTACGCGCCCGATCAGGTGCATATCGACCTCGATCGTCTTTGCGCCTGGGCCGGCGTGCGCTTTATTCGCGGCCGGGTCAGCGGCCTGGATCCGCAGGCGCGGCTGTTGCGGCTCGCCGGTCGCCCGGCCCTCGGCTACGACCTGTGCAGCCTGGACATCGGCGCGACGCCTGCCTTGGACGCCGTGCCCGGGGCGCGCGAACACGCCGTGCCGGTCAAGCCGGTCGCCGGCTTCTGGGCGCGCTGGCAGGCCGTACTCCGGCAGCGCCAGCCACGGCGCATCGCGGTGGTGGGCGGCGGGGCCGGCGGGGTGGAACTGGTCCTGGCCATGGCCCACGCCCTGCGCGGCGCGGGACCTCGTGGCGCGGGACCGGGCGGCGCGGGACCGGGCGGCGCGGCGGGCGCCCGGCCCGGCCCCGCGCTGGCGCTGTACTGCGCCGGCCCGCACATCCTCGAAGGCTATGCCCCGGGTGTGCGGCGCCGCGTCGAGGCGGCACTGCGCGCGCAGGACATCGGCCTGCACTGCGGGCAGGCGGTCAGTGCCGTGCACGCCGACCACCTACGCTTTGCGGATGGCCAGGCGGCCGCCGCCGATACCGTGTTCTGGTGCACCGGTGCCGCCGCCGCGCCCTGGGTCGAAGCCAGCGGCCTGCGCTGCGACGCGCAGGGCTTCTTGCTGCTGCGCGACACCCTGCAGTCGCTGGACGACCCGCGCGTCTTCGCCGCCGGGGACATCGGCACCCAGCTGCGCCACCCGCGGCCCAAGGCCGGCGTGTATGCGGTGCGCCAGGCGCCGGTGCTGGCCGACAACCTTTATCGCGCGCTGCAGGCGCCGGAGGCGCTGGGCACGCCGCAGGCGCGGCTGCGCGAGCACCGGCCGCAACAGCGCTTCCTGTCCTTGCTGTCGCTGGGCCGGCGCAGCGCGGTGGCCGCGCGCGGCCCGCTGCACGCCAGCGGTGACTGGGTCTGGCGCTGGAAAAACCACATCGACGCGCGCTTCATGCAGCGCTTCGCGCAGCTGCCGCCGCCGCGGCCCATGCGCCGGGCGCAGCCGGCCCCCGAGACACCGCCCTACTGCGGCGGCTGCGGCGCCAAGGTCGGCGCCGATGCCCTGCAGCAGGCCCTGCGCGCCTTGCGCCGGGACTACCCCGAACACGCCCTACCCGATGGCGCGAGTGCGCGCGACGCCGTCGCGCTGCCCGGCCAGGGGCCGTGGCTGCAAAGCGTGGACAGCCTGCGCGCGCTGGTGGACGACCCCTACCTGATGGGCCAGCTCACCGCCGTGCACGCGCTCAGCGACCTGCATGCGGCGGGCGCCCAGCCGCGCGCCGCGCTGGCCCAGGTCACCTTGCCCTACGCACGCTCGCGCCTGCTGGCCCGCGAGCTGGAGCAGCTGCTGGCCGGTGCGTTATCGGTCTTCGCCGCCGAGGACTGCGTGCTGCTGGGCGGCCACAGCCTGCAAGGCCCGGAGCTGCAGCTGGGCTTTGCCCTCAGCGGGCTCGCCCCGGCGCATGCCCGCGACAAGCGTGGCGGCCGGCCGGGCGACCGGCTGCTGCTGACCAAGCCCCTGGGCAGCGGCGTGCTGTTCGCGGCGCGCATGCAGCAGCAGGCGCATGGCGCCGACATCAGTGCTGCGCTCACGCACATGCGCCGCAGCAATGGCCACGCGGCCGCGCTGGCGGCCGAGCACGGCGTACGCGCGGCCACCGATGTCACCGGCTTTGGCCTGCTCGGCCACCTGGGCGAAATGCTCGGCCCCGCGCTTGGCGCCCGCCTGTCGCTGGCCGCCCTGCCCTGGCTGGACGGGGCCCGCGCCGCCATTGAGGCCGGCATCCACAGCAGCCTGTGGCCGCAGAATCATGCCGCGCATCAGGGCCTGCTGGCCGGTGCCGTGCCCGCGGGCCAGCAGGCGGCCGCGGCCCTGCTCCACGACCCGCAGACCTGCGGCGGGCTGCTGCTGGCCACGCCGCCGGAGCGTGCGCCGGCGCTGCTGGCGGCCTTGCGCGACAGCGGTCACACGGCGGCGGATATCGGCGCCCTGTGCACGCGCACGGCCCCGGCCGGCGGGCCCGCTGCCGCGCGCGCCGGCGGCGGCAACAGCGCGGGTGAGGGCGAATGCGACCGCAGCGCCGCTGCGGTCAGGCTGGAGACGGCGCGGCCCTAGGCCCGCCGCCGCCCGGCTATTCGGCGGCCTCGATCAGGCCGACCTCGCGCGCGGTGTTCAGAATCGCGGCGTAGTCGGCGTTCTCGGCCGGGATGAAGCCGCTGCGGGCAAAGCGGCCCAGCAAGTCGGCATCCTCGATGTCCAGCAGCGCCTGCTGCACCCGGTCGGCAAAGCCGTCGCCAAAGCGCGCGTCCACATCGCCGCGGATCGTCCACTGGTAATCCACGTAGTAAGGCGACTGCCACACCACCCGTACCTTCTCCGGGTCGACCCGGCCGGCGGCGCGCTCGGACTCCCAGATGGTGTAGCCCAGCACGCCCAGGTCCCAGGCCCCGGCCTGCACCAGCTGGATCGTGCGGGTGTGGTCGCCGGAATAGCCGACGCGCGTAAAGATCTGCTGCGGCCCCTCGCCGTAGTGCTGGCGGAAGAAGTACTCCGGCATCAGCCGCCCCGAGGTCGAGCCCTTGCTGCCGAAGGTCAGGCTGTGGTCGCGCAGCTCGGGGCCGAGCTCCACCATCGGCTCCAGGCCGGTGCTGTGGTGGGCGATCAGCACGCTGTAGTACTGCGGGTCCTCATAGCCCTGGGCGATGGCCCGGGCGCCCGGCACCTTCAGGCGGGCCTGCACGCCGGACAGCCCGCCAAACCAGGCCAGCTGCACCTCGTCGTTGGCGAAGGCGGTGACCGCGGCGGCATAGGACTTCACCGGCACATAGCGCACCGTGACGCCCAGCTCCTCGGCCAGGTAGGCCGCCACCGCGCCGAAGCGCTGCTCCAGGCGGCGCGTGTCCTGATCCGGAATCGCGGTGAAGACAAAGGTCGGCTTGGCCTGGGCCGGCGTGCCGCCCGCTCCCTCGCCGCCCCCGCCGCCACAGGCGGCCAGCGTCCCGGTCAGCAGCAGCACCAGCAGCGGTGCGATCCAGCGCATAGTCATCAGCCCACCCATTCGCGTGCGGAAACAAACATCTGCAGCCACGGCGACTCGGCATCCGCCCAGTCGTCCGGGCGCCAGGAGAAGCAGTCGGCCCGGGTCAGCCGCTCGGGGTGCGGCATCATGATCGTGACCCGGCCGTCGTCCGAGCATAGCCCGGTAATGCCCGCCGGCGAACCGTTGGGGTTTTGCGGGTAGTGCTCGGTGGGCGCGCCATCGGCGGCCACATAGCGCATCGCCACATAGGGCTGGGCGGCCTGCAGCTGCGCCGCGTCGCTGAAGCGGGCGCGACCCTCGCCGTGGGCCAGCGCCACCGGCAGCGTCGAGCCGGCCATGCCGCGCAGCATCACCGAGGGCGACTCGGGGATCTCGACCTGGCTCAGCCGCGCCTCGAAGCGGCCGCCGGCATTGGCCACGAACTCCGGCCAATGCGCCGCCCCCGGCACCATCGCGCGCAGCTGCGCGAACATCTGGCAGCCGTTGCACACGCCCAGCGCGAAGGTGTCCGGGCGGGCGAAGAAGGCGCTGAACTGCTCGCGGGCGCGCGCGTTGTGCAGGATGGTCGCCGCCCAGCCGCGGCCGGCACCGAGCACGTCGCCATAGGAAAAGCCGCCGCAGGCCGCCAGGCCAATAAAGCCCTCGAGACCAACCCGGCCACTGAGGATGTCCTGCATGTGCACGTCCACGGGCGCAAAGCCCGCGCGGTGGAACATCCAGGCCATTTCGTTCTGCCCGTTAACGCCCTGCTCGCGCAGGATCGCCACCCGCGGCCGCGCCTCGCCCGACCAGGGCGCCGGCAGCGGAAAGCTGAGACTGGCCCGCAGCCCCTCGTCGGCGCGGATCAGCGCGTGCTCCTGCTCGGCGCAGCGGGGGTCGTCGCGCAAAGCCTGCATGGTCTCGCTGGTGCGGCTCCATAGCGCCTCCAGCGTGGCGCGGTCGGATTCGTACAGCGCCTGCTCGCCCTGCGCGATGCGCAGCTGCTCGTCCTGGCGCGGGCGGGCCAGCAGCTCCACATCGGCCCCGGCCTCGCGCAGCCGGCGGCTGACATCCTCGCGCTCGGCCTCGGCCACCTGCAGCACCACGCCGACCTCCTCGGCACACAGCTGCGCCACCGCATCGCCCGCGGGCAGCGCGATGTCCAGGCCCACACGGCCGGCAAAGCTCATTTCCAGCAGCGTCACCAGCACGCCGCCGTCGCCAATGTCATGCCAGGCCAGCGCCTGCGGCCGCACTGCAATCAGCGCCTCGAGCACGGCCTTGCAGCGCTGCGCGTCGCCGATGTCCGGCGCGGCGCCACAGTCGGCATCCAGCACCTGCTCCAGAGCCGAGCCGCCGAGGCGACGCTGCGCGCCGAGGCGCACCGCCAGCAGCACGCTGTCTGGCTGCGCACGCAGCTGCGGCGTGCGCTGGGCGCGCACATCGGGCACCGGCGCGAAGGCGGAGGCGATCAGCGACACCGGCGCCGTGACCTCGTGCTCGGCGCCCTGCGCCTCCCAGCGGGTCTGCATGGACAGCGAATCCTTGCCCACCGGAATCGCCAGGCCCAGCGCCGGGCACAGCTCGCGGCCCACGGCCTCGACGGCCTGCAGCAGCGCGCTGCCCTCGCGCGCATCCCCGGCGGCGGCCATCCAGTTGCAGGACAGGCGCACATCGGTCAGGCGCATCACGCCGCCGGCCAGGATGTTGGTCAGGCTTTCGACGACCGCCAGCCTGGCCGCCGCGGCGGGGTCGCGCACCGCCACCGGCGTGCGCTCGCCCATGGCCATCGCCTCGCCGGCGTGGCCGCTGTAGCCGGCCAGCGTCAGGGCGCAATCGGCCACCGGCACCTGCCAGGGGCCCACCATCTGGTCGCGCACGGTGAGGCCGCCAACGCTGCGGTCGCCGATGGTGATCAGAAACTTCTTGCTGGCCACGGCGGGCAGCTGCAGCAGCCGCTCGATGACGGTAGCCAGCTCGGCCTGCACGCTGGCGGCCTCGCGCGGCGCGCGGAAGCGGCGCGCCTCGCGCTGCATGCGCGGCAGCTTGCCCAGCAGCGTGCCCATGTCCATGTCCACGGCCACGCCGGCGCGGCCGGCCACGCGCAGGTGGCGCTCGGCGGTGGCGCGACCCACCACGGCCCAGGGACAGCGCTCGCGCGCGCACAGCGCCGCGAAGCGGTCGTGGTCTTCGGGCGCGATGCCAAGCACATAGCGCTCCTGCGACTCATTGCACCAGATCTCCATCGGCGACAGGGCCGGGTCGGCAATGGGGATCGCGTCGAGGTCGATCTCGCCGCCGAGGTCACTGTCGTCGAGGATTTCGGGGATCGCATTGGACAGCCCGCCGGCGCCGACGTCGTGGATGCTGCGGATCGGGTTCGCATCGCCCAGTTGCCAGCAGCCATCAATGACCTCCTGGCAGCGGCGCTCCAGCTCGGGATTGGCGCGCTGCACCGAGGCGAAGTCCAGCGCCTCGCTGGAGGCGCCGGCATGGACCGAAGAGGCCGCGCCACCGCCCAGGCCGATCAGCATGCCGGGCCCACCGAGCACGATGACCAGGTCACCGTCGCGCAAGGCCTGCTTGGCCGCGTGTTCCGGGCGCAGGTTGCCCAGCCCGCCGGCGATCATGATCGGCTTGGCATAGCCCCAGCGGCGGCCGTCGACCTCGCGGTCGAAGGTGCGGAAATAGCCGGCCAGGTTGGGCCGGCCGAATTCGTTGTTGTAGCGCGCGGCGCCCAGCGGGCCGTCGCGCATGATCTCCAGCGCGCTGGCCATGCGCGCGGGCATCGGCGCGGTGGACTCCCAGGGCTGGGCCAGGCCGGGCAGGCGCAGATCGCAGGTCGAAAAGCCGCACAGGCCCGCCTTGGGCTTGCCGCCACGGCCGGTGGCGGCCTCGTCGCGAATCTCGCCGCCGGCGCCGGTGGCCGCACCCGGGTCGGGGGCGATCGCGGTGGGGTGGTTGTGGGTTTCCACCTTGATCGCCACCGCCGCCGGGCCTTCCAGCGCGGTGTACGCACCGTCCTCGGCGATGCGCCAGCGGGTGGTGGGCCCGGCGCCCTCCAGGACCGCGGCGTTGTCGCTGTAGGCCGAAAGAATGCCGGCCGGATTGGCCTTGTAGCTCTCGCGGATCATGTCGAAGAGCGAGGCATCAAAGGGCACGCCATCGACCGTCCAGGCGGCGTTGAAGATCTTGTGCCGGCAGTGCTCGGAATTGACCTGCGCGAACATCATCAACTCGGCATCGCTGGGCGCGTGCCCGCGCGCGGCGAACTGCTCGGCCAGCCAGTCCGCCTCCTCCGCGGCCAGCGCCAGGCCCAGCTCGGCCTGGGCGTCATCAATGGCGGCGCGGATTTGCGCGGCGCCTTCGCCGGGGAAGCGGCGCAGGGCCCGCGGCTGCGGCGCGGCAAAGAGTTGGGTGTAGTCGCTGTCGGCGGGCAGCAAGGACTCGGTCAGCGCATCGTGCAGTAGCGCGCGCGCCTTGGGTGCGCGCTCCAGCGCGCCGTCCAGCTCCAGCCAGCGGCCGTGCTCGACGCGCGCAAGGTCCGCGTGCCCGCACAGGCGGGCGATGTCCGTGGCCTGGCTGGACCAGGGCGACTGCGTGCCCAGCCGCGGCAGCACGCAATGCCCGGGGGGCAGCGCGTCGACGGCCTCGGCCTGCAACAAGCCCGCCAGGTCATCCAGCAGCGGCTGCGGCAGCGCCTGCGCCGTGCTGACGAAGAAAACCTCGCGGGCGCCGCGCAGCGACAGCCCCTCGCCGGTGGCGTCCAGGGCCGTGCGCAGGCGCGCGGCATCGTGCGGGGCGTAGGCGTCGCCGCCGACAAAAAGATGAATGGGCATCAGACCTCGAAAGCGTCCAGGGGGGTGTCCTGGGCGGCCGTGCACAGCAGGCCGCCCCAGTCGCGCAGGGCCACGCCGACCGCCTCGCGGGCGCGATCGGGCGTGTTGTTCTGTTCGGAGAGATGGGTCAGCACGATCCGCCGCGTGCCGGCCAGGTCCAGCGCCGCCAGCAGGCCCGCGGCCTGGGCATTGGCCAGATGGCCGTAGCGGCCGCCAACGCGGCGCTGCAGCGCCGGCGGATAGGGGCCGGCCGCGAGCATCTGCGGGCAGTGGTTGGCTTCGAGCAGCAGCGTGTGGCAACCCTCGAGCACGCTGCGCATGTGCGCGGTGACATGGCCGGCATCCGACAGCACACCCAGCCGCGACTGGCCGTCGCCGAGCACGAACTGCACCGGCTCGGCCGCGTCATGGGGCACCGCATAGGCCTGCACCTCCAGGCCCGCCAGCCGCAGCGTCTGCCCGGGGTGAATGGTGTGCAGGCGCACGCCGTCGCCAAAGCGTGCGCGGCGCGCGGTGCCGTGGGTGGCGTAGACCGGCAGCCCATAGGCGCGCGCGGCACGGCCCACGCCGCTGGCGTGGTCGGCATGCTCGTGGGTCACCAGGATGCCGCGCAGGCGGCCCGCGTCGTAACCGCTGGCGGCCAGGCGCGCATCCAGGTGCTTGCGGGCAAAACCACAATCCAGCAGCAGCCCGCCATCGGGGCCGTCGACAACGAGCGCATTGCCCCGGCTGCCGCTACCCAGGACCCGGACCTGCACCCGCCTCAGCCCTTGCCGGGGGGCTGGGTGTACACCGGCAGCGGCGTGACCTTGTCGCCCTTGATGCTGCGGATCTCGCCGGGGCCGGACTCGCGCACCTCGTCGATGCGTTGCACGGCGTGCATGGGCACATGGAAGGATTCGACGCCTTCGAAGCGGGCGCGCAGCTTTTCCTCGCTGGGGTCGACCAGCACATCGCTGCGCGCGCCGAAGACCGGCTCGGAGACCACGACAAATCCCCACAACTCGCTGCTGCTGACCTTGCGGGCGCAGAGTTGGTAGACCTCGCCCTCGCAGCTGAACAGCACCCGGTACATACGCCGATTTCCCATTGGTCGATTATAGCCGGCCCATGCTTTAGCCTTGGCCTGTTGCCCGCCGGAAAGGACCCCGCCCATGCGCGACGCCCTGCTGCCCCAGAGCCTGCTGGTCGCCCTGGGCCTCGCCGTGGCCGCCTGTGGCGGTGGCGGCGGCGGCGGTGCGGCCGTGCCGCAGCCCACGCCGCCGGCTGGCGGGCTGACGCTGGCCGGCGGGATCCAGCCGGCCAATGCGCACTTTGTCGACAGCGACACCGGTGACCCCTTCGCCAACCGGCAATCCAACAACGATTTGGGCGAGGAGCAGCGCATCACGCTGCCGGCGCTGGTGGCCGGCTATGCCGAATGCCGCAGCGATGCCTGCGGCGAGGACCCGGACCAGGATGACCGGGACCTGTATCGCGTCGGCCTGATCCCCGGCACGCCGCTGACGCTGGAGGTGGCCAGCGAGACCGCCGACGACCTCGACCTTGCCGTGTTTTCGACCGAGGACGCGGACGGCGACGGCCAGCTCGACCTGGTTGCGCAATCGATCAACGCCGGCAGCCGCAGCGAGCGCATCGAGTTCAACGGCGCCGAGGGCGAATACCTGGTCGGCGTGTTTGCCTTCGAGGGCGCCAGCGCCTACATCCTGACGCTGGGCCCGCCCTCGCTGCTGAAGGCCCACGCCGCGCAGGCCCCACCCACCGCTCAGGCCGACTTCGTGCCCGGCCACCTGCTGCTGGAATGGGCCGCGGCCGGCCGCAAGTCGGCGCGCGCCGCCACGCAGGCGCTGCAGCCGGTGGCGCAACCGGCGCAGGGGCCGGGCCTGTATGCGCTGCCGCCGGCCGGCATACGCAAGGCCGCGCGCCCCCCGCGCTGGCCGGCCGGCTTCGCCGCGCCACGGGCCGATGCCGCGCTGGCCACGCAATACGCGCTGAAGCAGGCCCGCCAGGACCCGGCCGTGGCCTGGGCCGGCCTCAACCACATCCGCCGGGCCTGGCGCATACCCAACGACCGGCTGTTCGATTTGCAATGGCCGCTGCAGCAGCTGCGCGCCCCGCAGGCCTGGGACCTGACCCAGGGCGCGCCCGGCGTGCGCGTAGCCGTCGTCGACACCGGCGTGCGCAGCGACCACCCGGAGCTGGACAGCCTGCTCAGCAACGAGGGCTATGACTTCATCTCCGACCCCGTTGCGGCCGGCGATGGCGACGGGCCCGACCCCGACCCCTTCGACGCGGGCGATGGCGAGCGGGCCGGCGAGAACAGCTACCACGGCACCCACGTCGCCGGCACGGTGGCGGTGGAGAGCAACAACGAGGTCGGCATCGCCGCGCTGAACTGGCGCGGCCAGCTGCTGGCGCTTCGCACGCTGGGCCGTGGCGGCAGCGGCACCGATTTCGATATCGCCCGCGCGATCCGCTACGCCGCGGGGCAGGACATCGTGCCCGGGCGGCGCATCGCCCCGGTCGATGTCATCAACCTCAGCCTGGGCGGCCCGGGGCGCTGCGCGGACACCGCCTTTGCCAGCGCCATCGCCGCGGCGCGCGCCGCCGGCGTGATCGTCGTGGCGGCGGCCGGCAACGAGTCCACGGCCGAGGACCAGGTGCCGGCCTCCTGCGCGGGCACCGTCAGCGTCGCCGCCACCAACATCCGCGAGGGCATCGCCTTCTATTCCAACTTCGGCCGCTTCGTCGACGTGGCCGCGCCCGGCGGCGACATCGGCCAGGACGCCAATGGCGACGGCGTGCCGGACGGCGTGCTGTCGACGCTGTGGAATGACGAATTCAACGAGCCGGTGCTGGGCCTGCTGGAGGGCACCTCGATGGCCGCGCCGCACGTGGCCGGCGTGGCCGCCCTGATGAAGGCCCGCGACCCCACGCTGAGCCCGCAGCGCTTCGACTCGCTGCTGGCCGCGGGCGCGCTGACCCGCGACGCCGGCGCCCCCGGCCGCGACGACCGCTTTGGCCACGGCATTGTGGATGCGGCGCTGGCCGTGCGCGCGGTGACCGAAGAGGTCGCGCCCTTCCTGGCCAGCGACCCCACGCAGCTCTTCCTGGGCACCGCGAACGCCGGCGAGTTCACGCTGCGCAATGCCGGCAATGGCGCGATCCGCGTGCTGGCCATCGACGACGACGCCAACTTCGAGGGCGTGGACTGGTTGCGCATCGAGGCGCTGGAGGTGGATGGCAACGGCCTGGGCCGCTACCGCGTGCGCATTGACCGCAGCGGGCTGCCCGAGCAATCGGCCGCGCTGCAGGCGCAGATCACCGTGCAGGCCGACACCGGCCAGACGCTGCGCATCGACGTCTTCATCAACCTGGTCAGCGACACCGCCCCCGGCGAGCTGGGGCGCATCTATGTGCTGCTGCTGGACGCCGATGGCGAGGTGCTGGATGAAACCGTGGCCCAGCGCGTGGGCGCGCGCTACCAGTTCGCCTTCGACGGCCTGCCCGCCGGTGCCTATGCGCTGATCGCCGGCAGCGACCACGACGGCGACTTCGAGATCTGCGACGCCGGTGAGGCCTGCGGCGCCTTCCCCACGCTGGACCGCATCGAGGTCTTCGAGCTCAGCGGCAACCGCACGCTGCCCGACTTCGCCGCCCGGCTCGAAGTCACGCTGGAGGCGGGCATGCGGGACAATGCCGCCAGCAGCAACACCCCTTCCGCCACGCGCAAGGGCTATCCACTCCGCCGGGAGCCACCACAACCATGAGCCTGGGTATTCCCTACGAATTCCGCCCCGCCGAAAACCTGATTTGCGCCGGCAGCCTGAATGCCGACGCGCTGCGCCACGCCGTGGCCGAGGACGTCGTGCAGGTCATCAACCTCTGCCCGCCGGAGGAAATGAGCTGGGACGAGGCCGCCGCCGTGCGGCAGATGGGCATGACCTATCACAACATCCCCGTCTCCGGCCCGCAGGACCTGAGCCCGGCCAATGCCCAGCGCCTGCTCGAGCTGCTGGATTCGGTGCCCGGCACCACGCTGCTGCATTGCGCCAGCAGCAATCGCGTCGGCGCGCTGCTGGCACTGGCCGCGCAGCGCAAGGGCGCCACCGTCGACCAGGCCCTGGAAATCGGCCGCCGCGCCGGCCTGACCCGGCTGGAGCCCACCACACGCTCGCTGCTGGAGGATGCGGCCGGCGACTGACCCCGGTCGCGCGCGGCCCGGGCGTGGCCGGGGCCACGCCGCTCCATCCCGCGTGAGCCCGCAGGCCAAGGGTGGCCCGCCGCCAGCCCATGGCGCAGGCCATGAACTCGGCGGGGTCGAGCGCGGGGCGCGCCGCTCATGCCCTAGGCCGAAAAATCCAGGATGGCTGTATTCAGCGTTGACTAGAGCCCGGACATCCCCGCAATCCGCTGCGCCAGCCGTGGCAGCACCGCGTGCTGCAGGCCGAACAGCGTGGCATAGGGCGGCGCCAGCCGGGCCGGGCGCTGGCGAATCGCCTTCTCGATCCAGCCCGCGGCCTGCTCCGGCGTCAGACCCGGCAGCCGGCGGTAGATCTTGGTCGGCGCGATCATCGGCGTCTTGACGATGGGGAAATGCACCGTGGTCACGCCAATGCCCTCGTGGCGCATCTCCGCGCCCAGCGCATTGGAGAAGGCATCCAGCGCGGCCTTGCTGGCCGCATAGGCCGAGAAGCGCGGCGCCGGCATCAGCGTGCCCCAGGTGGAAACGTTGACGATGTGGCCGCGGCCGTGCGCGATCATCTCCGGCAGCAGCCCCAGGCTGAGCCGCACCGGCGCGAAGTAATTCAGCCGCATGCAGCGCTCGTAATCGTGAAAGCGCGTCAGCGCCTCACGCACCGGCCGGCGGATCGAACGCCCGGCGTTGTTGACCAGCACATCGCAGCGCCGGCCGGACTCGCGCCAGGCGGCCAGCCAGTCGTCGATCTGCGCGTATTCATTCAGGTCGATCACGCTGTAGTCGGCCTGACCACCGGCGGCGCGGATCTCGTCCACCAGCGCGGCCAGCTCCTCCTCGCGGCGGGCCAGCAACTGCAGCCGGGCCCCGGCGGCGGCCAGGCGCAGCGCGCTGGCGCGGCCGATGCCGCTGGAGGCACCGGTGATGATGATCGTGCGGTCTTTCATGGGGCGTTCGCGATGATGACGGCGGTGGTGACCGCCAGTTGGGCGGTGTTCAGAAATTGCAGCGGCCGCACGACGGCGGCGGGTTCGGCATGGGCCCGGCCCAGGATCGCGCGCAGGCGCAACGTGTGCCGCGCCAGCGCCGCGCCCATGGCCACGAAAACCATGCAGCTCAGCAACAGGTGCACGCGGCCATCGCGCCAGAGCAGGAAGGCCGCGGCCAGGCCGGCGCTGCACAGCGACAACAGCTGCACGCGCGGCAGCAGCTCACGGAAGAAGGCCTCGGCCAGCATGCCGCGGGCATGCGCCGCCAGCGGCAGCAGCACCAGGCCCAGCACCAGCTGCACGCCCAGCGCCGCGGCCAGCGCCAGCGCGGTGAGCTGCGCCAGCAGCGCGCCGCTCATCGGCCGGGGCCTAGCGGCCCTGGAAGTTGGCGGCGCGGCGCTCCAGGAAAGACTGCACGCCCTCTTTGACGTCCTCGCTGTCCATCAGCGGGGCCAGCCTTTCGACCAGGCGCTGGGCCTCGACGTCGACGCCCTTGCGCACGGCGCTGCGCGAGGACTCCAGGCTGGCCTGCACGCCCAGCGGGGCCTGCGCGGCGACCTTTTCGGCCATGGCCAGGCCGGCATCGAAGATCTGCCCGGGCTCCACGACCTCCTGCACCATGCCCAGGCGCAAGGCCTCCTGCGCGCCGAACTCGTCGCCGGTCAGCAGGTAGCGCTGGGCGTTGGCATAGCCGAACTCCTCGACCATGCGCACGGTGGCGCCGCCCACGGCGTAGATGCCGCGCTTGACCTCGATCTGGCCGAAGCGCACATCGCTGCTGCAGATGCGGATGTCCGCGACCAGCGCCAGCTCGATGCCGATGGTGTAGCAGATGCCGTGGATCGCGAACACGATGGGCTTGCGGCAGCGCTGCTCGGCGCGCAGGCCCACCGGACAGCGCTCGTCGCCGGCCACCGGCGGCCAGGCACCCGAGGCGAAAACGTCGGTCCACTGCGGCAGGTCCAGCCCGGCGGTGAAGTGCTTGCCCTCGGCATAGACCAGGCCGCAGCGCAGCTCCGGGTCGCTGTCCAGGCGCGCATAGGCGCGGGCCAGCTCATGCCACATGTCGTGGTCGAAGGCGTTGTACTTGGCGGGCCGGTTCAGGCCCATCAGCAGCACGTGCCCGCGCTGCTCGACCAGCAGCTTGTTCTCGCTCATGTCTGTCTCCCTCGCTGCCGCCGAGCGGGCGGCGATTAGGCGGGCAGCAGGCCGCGCTGCTGCAGGTAGTCGATGACCTCGCGGGCCATCACGTCCGGTGCGCCCTGCGCCGTGCGCAGCACCAGCTCGGGCTGCTCGGGCGGCTCATAGGGCGAATCGATGCCGGTGAAGTTGGGGATCTGGCCGGCCCGCGCCTTCTTGTACAAGCCCTTGGGGTCGCGGCGCTCGCATTCGGCCAGGTCCGTATCGACGAAGATCTCGATGAAACGCCCTTCCGGCAGCAGCGCCCGCACCATGTCGCGGTCGGCGCGGAAGGGCGAGATGAAGGCCGTCAGCACCAGCAGCCCGGCATCGACGAAGAGCTTGGCCACCTCGCCCACGCGGCGGATGTTCTCGACCCGGTCGGCATCGGAAAAGCCAAGGTCCTTGCACAGGCCATGACGCACGTTGTCGCCGTCCAGCAGGTAGCTGTACAGGCCGCGCGCGAGCAGCTCGACCTCCAGCGCATTGGCAATTGTGGACTTGCCGCTGCCCGAGAGGCCGGTGAACCACAGCACCGCGGGCTGCTGCGCATGCCGGGCCACGCGCTCGGCATGGGTGACCTGGTGGTCGTGCCAGACGAGGTTGCTCGCGCTCATGCCGCTATCAGCTCCGTTCCAGCAGGGTCAGCAGGCGGTCGGCCGGCAGGTAGCCGGGCTGCACCGAGCCGTCGGGCATGATCAGCGCCGGCGTGCCGCGCACGCCCAGCCGCTGGCCGGCCTCGTAATGCGCCTGCACCGGGTTCTCGCAGGCCTTGGCGCTGACGTTGGCGCCCATCTTGGCCTGGGTCATCGCGTCGTTCTGGTCCTTCGAGCACCAGACCGATTCGGCCTTGTCGAAGGAGGGCGTGTCCGGCCCGCTGCGCGGGTAGAACAGGTAGCGCACGGTGATGCCGCGATCGTTGTAATCGCCCATCTCGCGGTGCAGCTTGCGGCAGTAACCGCAGTCGATGTCGGTGAACACCGTCAGAACGTACTTCTCGTCTTTCGCCGGGAAGGTGATCATCGACTGGTCGCCCAGGTCATTCAGCGCATCCAGGCGCAGCGCCTTGCGGCTGTTCTCGGTCAGCGAGGTGCCGCTGCGCACGTCGACCATGTCGCCGGAGAAGACATAGCGTCCATCCTGCGTGACATAGAAGAAGGACAGGCCGCGCTGCACCTCGTAGATGCCATCCACCGGCGTCTTCGAGATGTCGCTCTTGCTGATGCCGGGCATGGCGGACTTGAGCGCCTTGTAGGCGGCGTCGGTATCGGCGGCGGCCGGGCCGGCCAGCGCAAGCGCCAGCGCGAGGCCGGCAAGGAATCTGTTCATGTTCGCTGTTGTCGTCGAATGAATACAGGCGGTCTGACCGCCGGCAGCCGCCAATGGTGCCCGATTTAGGCCCGCGGATGATGCTGCGCGTGCATCTGCGCCAGCCGCGCCTGCGCGACATGGGTGTAAATCTGCGTCGTCGACAGGTCCTTGTGGCCCAGCAGCATCTGCACGGTGCGCAAGTCCGCGCCGTTCTCCAGCAGGTGCGTGGCAAAGGCATGGCGCAGCCCGTGCGGCGACAGACTCTGCGCGATGCCGGCGCGCAGCGCATAGCCGCGAATCAGCCGCCAGAAGTTCTGCCGGGTCATCGGCCCGCGGCCGCGACCGGGGAACAGCCAGCGCGCATCGCCGCCGCGCAGCGCCGGCCAGGCCTGGCGCTGGTAGCGCTCGACCCAGCGCACCGCGGGCGCGCCCAGCGGCACCAGGCGCTGCTTGTCGCCCTTGCCCTCGGCCAGCAGATAGCCCGCGTCCAGGTGCAACTGCGGCGGCTGCAGCCCGACCAGCTCGGAGACCCGCAGCCCGGTGGCGTAAAGCAGCTCCAGCATCGCGCGGTCGCGCAGCCCGCGCGGCGTGCCGACATCCGGCGCGGCCAGCAGGGCCTCCACCTGCTCCGGCCCCAGCACCCGCGGCAGCGGCCGCTGCGCCCGCGGCCGGCGCAGGCTGTCCGCCACGCCCTCGGCGACCAGCGACTCCGCGGCCGCCCAGCGGTAAAAGGCGCGCCAGCTCGCCACCCGGCGCGCGCGGCTGCCGGCGGCCAGGCCCTCCTGCGCCAGCAAGGTCTGCAAGGCGGCGCCGTCCAGGCTCTGCCAGTCCTGCCCGCCATCGGCGCAGGCGCGCAGCAGCGCACGCACGTCGCTGCGGTAGGCCGCAATCGAGCGCTCGGCCAGGCCGGCGCCCAGCAGCAGGTGGTCGCAAAATCGATCGAGCAGGTCCAGATCCATCGGCGGCGGCGGGCGCATTGGCTACACTGCGAACAATGAGATTCGCACAGCTGCTCGCAATGCTCAGCCTCGTCGGCAGCGCCGGCCTGGCGACGGCCGGCCCGGCGCAGGCCGGCCCGGCGCAGGCCGCCGCCGTCGATGAGGCCGCCGTGCTGGCGCGCATCCATGCCTTGCAGGCCCAGCCCGATGCGGCGCAGGCCGACTGGCTGCGCGGCTGGCTGGACTATCGCAGCCGCGCGCGCCGGCCGCTCGAGGAGGCGCGTACCGACATCGACCTGCCCCGCTACCCGATCGCGGCCGCCGCGCGGGCCGCGCTGCAGCAACTGGCCATCGCCGAGCAGCTCGCGCAGTGGCAACGACAGCCGCCGGCGGCGCTGCCCCAGGGCGCGCTGGCGCCGGCGCAGCGGGCCGCCTGGCGACAGTGGCTGGCCGCGACGCCGACGCTGCCGGCCGCGGTAACCGCCGCGTCGCCGCAGGCCGTGGATGACGAGGCGCTGCTGCAGGCCATCGCCGCCCACCCCCTGGCCGACCCGGCATGGACCGAGGCCCTGGCCGGACGGGCGCAGCTCGCCGCCAGCCTGCGCTGGCTGGCCGCGCAGGCACCGACGCTGGCGCCGCGGACGCTGGCGACCATGCAGAACAACCCCGCGGCCGCGGCCATCGCCTGGCGCGAATGGGCCCGGCGCGCCGATGCCGGTGCGCGCGAGGCCGCGTCGCGCCTGCACGCGGCGTTGGCGGCGGGCGCGCTGCAACCCGGCCTGGTCGCCGGCCTGAGCGCCTGGCAGGGCCTGGACGAGGCCCCGCTGCGCAAGGCCGACACCCCGCTGGCACGCGCGCTTGCCCTGCAGCGCGGGCAGCTGCCGCGCAGCGCGCTGTACGCGGCGCCGCAGCCATGAACTCGCGCTGCGCGCTGCCGATGCGACCCCTGCCGAAGCCCATGCGCCACCGCTATGGCGCCGCGGCACTGGCCGGCCTGGCACTCGCCGCCGGCCTTGGGGCCGCAAGCCTCGAGGCCGGGGCGCGCGAGGTGCGATATGTGGAATCGCCCGACAGCGATCCCGACACCATCGCGCTGGGCTACCCGGTGCCGCAGCCACGCGCGCAGGCCGCGCCCTTCGCCGGTTTTCGCGACCTCGCCGGCATCCAGGCGCGCATGGCCGAACTCGCCCTCCAGCCCGACGGCCCGCGCCTGAGCCTGCTGGGCCGTTCGCGGGCCGGCCAGCCCATCGAGCAACTCTGCTTCGGCCCGGCGGCCACCACGCCGCGCGTGCTGCAAACCGGCGGCATCCACGCCCGCGAATGGGCCTCGCCGGAGGCCGTGCTGGGCATCGCCGAGGCGCTGGCCGCGCCGGGCAACCAGCCACTGCTGGCCTGGCTCGCGGATACGCAAAGCCTGTGCCTGGTGCCCGTGCTCAACCCGGACGGCTTTGGCCACACCCAGGACAACGCCGCGCGCACCCGGGTCTGCGTCGCCCCGGAGGACGGCGACCCGCCCGCCGACTGCGAGGCCGAGACGGCCACGCCGCGTGACGGGCGCATGCGGCGCAAGAACCTGCGCGACAGCGATGGCGATTTCGCCAGCGCCGGGGATGCCTTGCTGGGCGTGGACCTGAACCGCAACGCCGGCCCCTTCTGGGCCAGCAGCACGCGCTCCAGCGCCCAGCCCGAAAGCATCGTGCACCATGGCCCGGCCCGCGCCAGCGAGCCGGAGGTGGCCCCGCTGGAGGCGCTGGTCGATGCGGCCGCGGCCGATGTGCTGCGCCTGTACATCGATACGCACAGCTTCAGCCGGCTGTACTTCTGGAACTGCACCGGACGGCCGCGCCTGGACAGCACGGCGCAGGACTGGGTCGAACGCTTCCGGCTGGCCGCGCGTCGCAGCTATGCCAACGTGCCCACCGGCGACCCCATTAGCCAGCGCGGCTGCGGCGAATTCGGCATCGGCGCCACCGACGAGCTCTTCGGCTACACCCTGAACGTACCCGCCTACACGCTGGAGCTGGAGCCCAGCTTCGAGGGCGGCGGCGGCGACTACGGGGGCTTCGGCGTCTCCCACGACGGCTTCATCCTGCCCGAGAGCATCGTGCCGCTGATGCGCCAGGACGCGCTGCAGATGGCCGCGGTGGCCTACACGCTGGCCGCCGGCCCGGCCTGGCTGCGCCAGGTCGAGCTGCGCCGCGCGGCCGATGATGCCCTGCTCTACCGCGGCCGCTGGTCGAACGCCGACGCGGATGCGCGCCGCGCGCTGGCCGGCGAACGGCCGGCCACGCCGCAGCCCGGCGAGGCCGTGCGCCTGCTGCTGGATTTTGATCGCCCGCTGCCCTGGCGCAATGCCGACGGCACGCTGGGCAGCATGCCCGGCCTGCCGCAGACGGCCGCGCCGGAGCTGGCCCTGGCCACCAGCGCGGCGCGCTGGGAGCTGGACAGTGCCGCCGGGCGCTGGGCGGCCGACACGCAGGGCTATGCCGGCGCCCGCTTCGTGCTCGATGCCACGCTGCCGGCGAACTGGGACCCGGCGCGCACGCTGCGCCTGGAGGTCGAGGCCCGCGACATCAGCCGCCGCGCCCTGGATGCGGACCCGGCCAGCGCCGCCGTCTGGCGCCGGGGGGCCTTTGACGCCGTCGAGGCCGGCGTGGACCGCAGCCATGCACTGCGCGTGGGCACGCTGCCCGAGCCCAGCCCCACGCCGCCGCGCAGCGGTGGCGGCGGCGGCAGTGGCGGCAGCGCGGGGCTGCTGTGGCTGCTGGGCCTGCTGCGTATCCTGGCGCGACCGCGCGGCCGGCTGCCCAGCGCTTTGTGAGCGGGCCCATCGGGCCGGCCCAGCGCTACCGCAGCGCGCTTGAGGCCGACAACCTGCAGGCGGATGCGGCGCAGCAGCGCGCCGTGGAGGCCCTGCAACGCGTCTGGGACGAGGTGGCGCAGCAACGCCGCGGCGGCTGGCTGCGCGGGCGCAAGCCGCAACGGGTGCGCGGGGTGTATATGCACGGCGGCGTCGGCCGCGGCAAGACCATGCTGATGGATCTGCTGGCCGAAACGCTGCCGGCGCGGCACACGCTGCGCATGCATTTTCACCACTTCATGGCCGACACCCACGAGTCCATCGGCCAACACAAGGACACCGCCGACCCCCTGGAGCCCATCGCCGCGGCCCTGGCGCGCAACACCCGCGTGCTGTGCTTCGATGAGTTCTTCGTCAGCGATGTCGCCGACGCGATGATTCTGGGCCGGCTGATGACCCGGCTCTTCGCCCACGGGCTGACGCTGGTCGCCACCTCCAATATCGCGCCCGAGAACCTCTATCCCGGCGGCTTGCAGCGCGAGCGCTTTCTGCCCGCCATCGCGGCGCTGCAGCAGCACTGCGAGGTGCTCAGCGTCGACGGCGATACCGATTACCGGCTGCGCGAGCTGCAACGCGCGCCGACCTATCACCACCCGCTGGGCGCGCACACCGACGAGCAACTGCTGCGCCGCTGGCAACAGCTGACCGCCGAGGCCCCGCGCCGCGCCGGCCAGGTGCGCATCCTGGGTCGGGACATCGACTACGTCGCCGCCGCCCAGGGCGTCGCCTGGTTCGATTTCGAGGCGCTCTGTGGCGGCCCGCGCGCCGCCAGCGACTACATCGAGCTGGCGCGCGAGTTCGGCACCGTGCTGCTGGCCGAGGTGCCGCAGATGGATTACAGCCGCGAGAACGAGGCGCGGCGCTTCCTGCACCTGATCGACGAGTTCTACGACCGCCGCGTCAAGCTGATACTCAGCGCCGCGGTGCCGCTGAACCAGCTCTACGCCGGGCAGCGGCTGTCCTTCGAGTTCGCCCGCGCGCGCAGCCGGCTCGAGGAGATGCAAAGCGTCGAATACCTGGCCCTGCCGCACCAGCCGGTCTAGGGCCGCGGCGGGCGCATGGCCCCACAGCCCCCCGGCGCAGGGCCGGCATGCGACGCCAGCGGCTGACCGCCGAAGGTCCAGGCGTTACAGTGCCAGCCCCGCCCCCGAAACCGCCCGCCGCGATGTCCGAGCGCCCGCTCTCCCCCGCCGTACAAAAGCTCATCGCGGCCTATGCCCGCGAACTGCCCGAGCGCTGCGCCACGCTGCGCGCCGCCCTGCCGCAGCAACCGCAGCCGGACCCCGAGTCGCTGCAGGAGCTGGAAACCGAGGTGCACAAGCTCGCCGGCTCCTCGGGCAGCTACGGCTTTCGCGATTTGAGCGCCGCCTTGCGCCAACTGGACCGCTACCTGCAGGACTGCCGCCACGGCGACGCCGCCTGGTCGCCCGAGCAGGCCGCGCAGCTCTGGCAGCAGGTCGAGGCCGCGCTACCGGCCTCAGCGCACTAGGCGCCGGCGCCGCAGCAGCGACCCATGCGCCCTGTGGCGCTAGAAGTTTGCGCAATTTGGTTCTGCAATTTCCGTCTCGCAATAACGTTTCGGAATACGGGCCAGTACACTAGCGCCCCTCATCTGCATCCCGCCCCGGCATGTATCAATACGATGCCTTCGACCAGGAGATGGTCGAGAGCCGCGCCCGCCAGTTCGCCGAGCAAACCCGGCGCTACCTGGCCGGCGAGCTTTCCGAAGAGCGCTTTCGCCCGCTGCGCCTGCAAAACGGCCTGTACATCCAGCGCTTTGCGCCGATGCTGCGCGTGGCCATCCCCTACGGCACGCTGTCGGCCGCGCAACTGCGCGAGCTGGGCCGCATCGCCGAGGAATACGACAAGGGCTATGGCCACTTCACCACGCGGCAGAACATCCAGTTCAACTGGCCGCAGCTGGAGCGCGTGCCGCAGATCCTGATGGACTTGGCGCAGGTGCAGATGCACGCGATCCAGACCAGCGGCAACTGCATCCGCAACATCAGCAGCGACGTCTATGCCGGCGTCGCCGCCGACGAATGCGAGGACCCGCGGCCCTGGTGCGAGCTGCTGCGCCAGTGGAGCACGCTGCACCCGGAGTTCGCCTTCCTGCCGCGCAAGTTCAAGATCGCCGTCAGCGCGGCGCGCACCGACCGCGCGGCGACCTTCGTGCATGACATCGGCCTGCAAATCCACCATGCGGACGACCAGACGCGTTTTCGCGTGATCGTCGGCGGCGGGCTGGGGCGCACGCCGCTGCTGGGTCAGGTGGTGCGCGAGGCGCTGGAGCCCGAGCACCTGCGCAGCTACCTCGAGGCCGTGCTGCGCGTGTACAACCGCCTGGGCCGCCGCGACAACATGTACAAGGCGCGGATCAAGATCCTGGTCAAGGAGACCGGGCCCAAGATCTTTGCCGAGCTCGTCGAGGCCGAGTTCGCCAAGCTGGCCGGCGGCGAGCTGCACATCAGCGCCGAGGAGATCGCCGGCTTCAAGGCCCATTTCGCCGCGCCGGACTACGCCGCCCGCGAGGCCGACGCGGCCGCCGAGGGGGCCACCCCGCCCGCGATCTGGCTCAAGCACAACCTGCACCCGCACCGCCGTGCGGGCTGGACCAGCGTCGTGGTCAGCCTGAAGCCGGCCGACGAGCCGCCGGGCGATGCCTCGGCCGCGCAGATGCGGGCCGTCGCCGCGTTGTCCGAGCGCTATGGCTTTGGCGAGATTCGCGTCAGCCACGAGCAGAATCTGATCCTGCCGGACATCCGCGAGGCCGACCTGCCAGCCGTCTACGCCGAGCTCGAAGCCCAGGGCCTGCACACGCCGACCGCGGGCCTGGTCACCGACATGATCTGCTGCCCGGGCCTGGATTTTTGCTCGCTGGCCAACGCCGGCTCCATCGGCGTGGCGCGCGACATCCAGGCGCTGTTTGAGGATGCCGAGGCCATCGAGGCAATGGGCGAGCTGCGCCTGAACATGAGCGGCTGCATGAACGGCTGCGGCCACCACAGCGTGGGCCACATCGGGATTCTGGGCGTCGATAAGAAGGGCGCCGAGTGGTACCAGATCTCGCTGGGCGGCTCCTCGCGCAACGACGCGGCGCTGGGCGACCGCCTGGGCGCGGCGCTGTCGCGCGAGGACATCGTGCCCGCCATCGGCCGCCTGCTGGGGGCCTACCAGCAGCAGCGCGACAAGGGCGAGCGCTTCCTGGACACCTACCGCCGCGTGGGCCTGTCGCCCTTCAAGGAGGCCGTCTATGGCTGAGTTGCTGGACGCCCAGGGCGCGGCCCTGAGCGATGACTGGGCGGACCTGCCGCGCGCCGCCGAGCTGACACAGGCCGAGGCCGCCCGCTGGGTACTGGCGCCGGAGAACACCGTCGACCCGGATGCCATCGAGCTGCCGCTGCCGCCGGGCTGCGTGGGCATTGAGCTGACGCTGCCCAAGTTCACCGACGGCCGGGCCTACAGCCAGGCCCGCCGGCTGCGCGAGCGGGGTTATGCCGGCCCGCTGCGCGCCAGTGGCGAGGTGCTGGTCGACCAGGCGCTGCTGCTGCGCCGCTGTGGCTTCGACCAGCTGGCGCTGGCCGAAGGCGAATCGGTCGATGCGGTGCGCATGGCGCTGGCCGCCTTCGCCGCCGCCTACCAGCCCAGCGCCGCCGACGAGGGCCTGAAAAGCCGCCGCGGGGCCGCCCCGGCCTGAGGCCGCCGCCGCTTTCCCGCAGCCCGGGGTTTGCCCCGGCCTGGGACTTCGCGCGACCTGAGACCGGCGCCGCTTTAGCCCCGCCCCGCCGGAATCCACGCCGGCCCCGGTCCGGCCCAGCCCGGTCCAACCCAGCCCGGCCCGGCCGAAGACCGCGACGGACGGGGCGCGGCCCGCGCCTTATTGCGGCGGCGTCAGCCGCAGGTTGCCGCCCAGGTAGGGCGCCAGTGCGGCCGGCAGGCGCACCGAGCCATCGGGCTGCTGGCCGTTCTCCAGCAGCGCCAGCAGCGTGCGGCCCACCGCCAGGCCCGAGCCGTTCAGCGTGTGCAAGAGCTCGGGCTTGGCGCCGGCTTCACGGCGGAAGCGCGCCTGCATGCGCCGCGCCTGGAAGTCCAGGAAGTTGCTGCAGGAGGAGATTTCGCGGTAGGTCTGCTGCGAGGGGATCCACACTTCCAGGTCGTAGGTCTTGGCGCTGCCAAAACCCAGGTCGCCCCCGCACAGCGCCACCACCCGGTAGGGCAGCTCCAGCGCCTGCAGCACGGCCTCGGCGTGGCCGGTCAGCGCCTCCAGCGCCGCCCAGGACTCCTCCGGCCGCACCATCTGCACCAGCTCGACCTTCTCGAACTGATGCTGGCGGATCATGCCGCGGGTGTCGCGGCCATGCGAGCCGGCCTCGGAACGAAAGCAGGGTGTGTGGCAGACGTAGCGCTGCGGCAGCGCCGCATCGTCGAGAATCCGCCCGCGCGCCAGGTTGGTCACCGGCACCTCGGCGGTCGGCGCCAGGTACCACTCCTGCCCCTCCAGCTTGAACAGGTCCTCGCCGAACTTGGGCAGCTGGCCCGTGCCGCGCAGGCTGTCGGCGTTGAGGATGTAGGGGACGTAGACCTCCTGGTAACCATGCTCGCGGCCGTGCAGGTCGAGCATGAACTGGGTCAGTGCGCGCTGCAGCCGCGCGACCTGGCCGTGCAGCACGACGAAACGCGCGCCGGTCAACGTCGCGGCCGCATCGAAATCCACGCCGCCCAGCGCCTCGCCGATCTCGACGTGGTCGCGCGGGTTGGCGATGTCCGGCGGCGTGCCCCAGCGGCGCAGCTCGACGTTGTCCGCCTCGCTCTCGCCCGGCGGCACGCTCTCGTCGGGCAGGTTCGGCAGGCCCTCGGTTAGCGCCGCCAGCGCGGCCACGGCCTCCTCGGCATCGGCCTTGGCGGCGTCCAGCTCCTCGCCCAGCCGGCCGACCTCGGCCAGGATCGGCGCGATGTCCTCGCCGGCCGCCTTGGCCTGGCCGATGCTCTTGCTGCGCCGGTTGCGCTCGGCCTGCAGCTCCTCGGCGCGCACCTGGGCCTGCTTGCGCCGGGATTCCAGCGCGGCCAGTGCTTCCAGATCCAGGGTGACGCCACGGCGGGCGAGTGCGGCGGCAACGGCTTGCGGGTCGCGCCGCAGCAGTTGGGGGTCGAGCATGGGTAGCAGGGCCGGGAATGCGGGCGCAGATTGTAGCCGCCGCCCCGGCGGGCTTTCAGGCCGGGCCGACACGGGCGGCCCCGGGCCACGCCGCGGCAGGCGGGTGCGCGGCGCGAGCGGGGCCTAGCCGGGGCCCGCCAGATGCCGGGCCAGCGCCAAGCCGGCGGCGCAGGCCAGCAGCGCCAGCAGCAGGGTGCCGAACGCATAGCCCAGCGCCGGCAGGATGCGCCCGGCCTCCAGCAGCCGCAGCACATCCAGGGCATGGGTGGAATAGGTGGTGAAGCCGCCGAGCAGCCCGATCCCCACGGCATTCCAGAGCAGCGAATCGGCGGCGGGGCCGCGGCTGTGCAGCCAGCCCCAGAGCAGGCCGATAGCCAGGCTGCCCAGCACGTTGACGAGCAGGATCGACAGCGGCAGCCCCGGCCAGGGCTGCCAGCGCGCCAGCAGCGCGCGCAGCACGCTGCCCAGCGCGCCGCCGGCGGCAATCGCCAGCCAGCTGTTCAAGCGCTGAAGGCCCGCCGCCGGCGCTGGCGTCGTTGCCGCCGCCGCGCCAGGCACAGTCCGACGGCCAGCAGCACCCCCAGGCCATTGGCCGCAAGGTCGGCGGGCTCGAAGGCGCGTTCGGGTATGGCCAGCTGGCCGGCCTCCAGCAGCGCGGAGATCAGCAGCACGCCCCACGCGGCGCGCGGCAGGGCCACGCCCCCGGCCCACAGCAGCGTCAACAGCAGGTACACGAAGACGTGCTGCAGCTTGTCCTCGTACCACAGCGTCGGCAGCACCTGCGGCTCGCCCAGCGGCAGCCACATCAGCAGCGCAACGACCAGGCTCGCCGCCAGCGCCAGTTGGCGCCAGCGCGCGGCGCTCACGGGCTGCGCTCGTCGACGACGGCGGTGTTTGGACCCACCTGCGGGAAGCGCGGGTCCACCCCACGATCGGGCATGCGCAGCTGGTCAAAGCGGATGTGCGTGACCTGGTCCAGGAAATCGTGCAGCTCGATTTGCTCGGGCCCGTTCGGGCCCATCTTCAAGCGCAGGCGCGCGAACTGGGCCTGGTCGCCCTGCGGCTCCCAGCTCAGCCAGCCATCCGGGTCGGCGGCCACCGGCAGGTCGGCCTGCACGTCGAGCAGCAGCGCCAGCGGCGTGCCGGCCAGCGTCTGCCGCGCGTCGCGCACGGTGATCTGCGCGAGTTCCTGATCCCAGTGCCAGACCAGCGTGCCGTTGCTGCCGTACTCCGCCTCGTAGGGGCTCTCGTAGCGCCACAGAAACCGGTCCGGCGGCAGAATCTCCAGCCGGCCTTCCTGGCGTTCCAGCACGTCGCCCTGCGCGCTGCGCAGCATTTGCACGAAGCGCATGCTGGCCGGCTCGCCGGCCGCGCGAAAGGCTTGCAGGCGCGCCTGGGCATCGCCGCCCGCGCTCGTTGCGGGGGGCGCGCTGGCGCTGGCGGTGGTGGTGGTGGTTGCGGCATTCGCCGCCAGCAGGCTCGGCGCCACCAGCGCGGCGGACAGGCTCAACAGCCAGGCGCAGGCCTGGCGCAGGGGGAATACAGGGGTCATCAGAGCTCCGGCGGGGGCGGTGCCAGCACTTCACGCTGGCCGCGGTCGTTAACGGCACTGACGACGCCGGCCGCTTCCATGTCCTCGATCATGCGCGCGGCGCGGTTGTAGCCCACCTTGAGCTTGCGCTGCACCCAGGAAATCGAGGCCTTGCGGGTCTCGGTCACGACCAGCACGGCCTGGTCATAGAGCGGATCGGCGTCGCTGTTATCGCCCCCGTCCGCCGCCCCACTCTCGCCGGGCAACGCCGGGGCGCTGCCGTCGAGGATTTCGTCGATGTACTCGGCCGGGGCAACCTGCTTGAGATATTCGACGACCTTGTGCACCTCGTGGTCGTCGACAAAGCAGCCATGCACCCGCTTGGCCAGCGGCGTGCCCGAGGTCATCAGCATGTCGCCATGGCCCAGCAGCGCCTCGGCGCCGTTGGCATCCATGATCACGCGGCTGTCCAGCTTGGACGCCACGCGCATGCCGATGCGGGTGGGGATGTTGGCCTTGATCAGTCCGGTCAGCACGTCGGTGGAGGGGCGTTGGGTGGCGAGGATCAGGTGCAGGCCGGCCGCCCGGGCCTTCTGGGCCAGACGGGCGATCAGTTCCTCCACCTTCTTGCCGACCACCATCATCAGGTCGGCCAGCTCGTCCACAATGACCACGATGTAGGGCATCTGTTCCAGCTCGGGCGGCGGCGCCTGGTCGTCGAACTCCTCGCTGGGCTTGTACATCGGGTCGTGCAACGGCTCGCCGCGCTCGCGGGCTTCGCGGATTTTCTTGTTCAGGCCCACGATGTTGCGCACGCCCAGCATCGACATCAGCTTGTAGCGTCGCTCCATCTCGCCCACCGACCAGCGCAGCGCATTGGCCGCGTCCTTCATGTCGGTGACCACCGGCGCCAGCAGATGCGGGATGCCCTCGTAAACGGAGAGCTCCAGCATCTTCGGGTCGATCATCAGCAGCTTCACCTCCTCCGCCGTGGCCCGGTACAGCAGCGAGAGGATCATCGCGTTGATCGCCACCGACTTGCCCGAGCCGGTGGTGCCGGCCACCAGCAGGTGCGGCATGCGCGCAAGGTCCGCCGTTGTGGGGCTGCCGGCGATGTCCTTGCCCAGGGCCATGGTCAGCGGCGATTTGGCGTTCTGGTAGCTGGAGGACTCCAGGATGGCGCGCAGCGACACGATCTCGCGCTGCTTGTTGGGCACCTCCAGGCCGACCACGGACTTGCCGGGGATCACCTCGACGACGCGGATGCTGACCATCGACAGCGCCCGCGCCAGGTCCGAGGCCAGGTTGGAGATGCGGCTGGCCTTGACGCCGGGCGCCGGCTGCAGCTCGAAGCGGGTGATGACCGGCCCCGGCTCGACGTTGACCACCTTGGCCTCCACGCCGAAGTCGCCCAGGTGCTGCTCGATGTCCTGCGACATCGACTCCAGCTCGGCCCGGCTCCAGCCTTCGACCGGCGCGCTGGCCAGGTCCAGGATCGACAGCGGCGGCAGCGGCTCGCCCTCGAAGGGCGGCACCTCGGCCCCGCCGCGGGTTTCCGGGATCGGCAGGCTGAGCTGGCTCTCCGGCGAGGCCTTGGTGCGGCGCTTGCGCTTGTTCGCGGCCGGCGCCGCCGCCGGCGCGGCCGCCGGGGCCTCCAGGCTCGGGGCGATGCGCTTGGCGGCGCGGGCGGGCAGCGCGGTCAAGGGGTTCTTGCGCGGCGTGTCGGCCACGCGCGGGCGGGCGGCGGCGCGCGCGGCGCGGCGTTCCTGGCGTCCGGCCCAGGCGCCCTGCAGCCAACTGGCCACGCGCAAGGTGGCCGCGCCGGTCGCGTCGATCAGCCGCAGCCAGGAAAAATGCAGCGCCAGCGGCGCGCTGGAGGCCAGCAGCGCCAGCAGCACCAGCGTCGCGCCGACCGGGTTCAGCGCCAGCGCCAGCGCCTCGCCCAGCGCGGCGCCCAGGATGCCACCCGGCCCCTGAGGCAGCGCCGCGAAGTTCAGCGCCATGTGCAGGCTGGCCAGCGCACAGGCGCTGAGCAGCATCACCACGGCGGCGCACCAGCGCAGCCAGGGCCAGCGCAGCACGGCGCCGTCCTGCCGATAGAGCTGCACGCCGGCGCCCAGCAGCAGCCAGGGCAGCACATAGGCCAGCCAGCCCAGCGACGACAGCACCAGGTCGGCCAGCCAAGCGCCGACCCAGCCACCCAGGTTCTCCGGGCGGCCCCAGCTGCCGGACTCGCCAAAGCCGGGGTCGGCGCGGTCGTAGCTGAGCAGCGAGATCAGCAGCAGCACGGCCGCGCCGGCACACAGCAGCAGCAGCGCCTCGCGGATGCCGCGCTGCCACCAGCGGCCCTCGAAGGCCGGGGCCGTGACCTTGGTCGCCGCGGCTTTAGTCATGCCCCACCCTCCCCGGGCTTAACCCCAGCATCTTGTGTTCGAGGGGCCAAAAACTTGCGCATGGACACATGATATTGAAGTATAGACCTGCAGCCATGCTGCCCGATGAATGTTGAACTTGCACGCGTCCGACCCCATCTAAAGCCCTACGGTGCGATCTGTCGCACTACTTCAAGGCGCAAAGGAAGCAGATCATGTTGCACGTCTCGCATTTTCTGTTCACCCCACAGGGGGAACTGACCGAGGTTCCCACCGATATCGCCACGGATGTGGCCTCCGGCGAGCGGCCGATGCCGCAGTTCGCCGACAACCAGCTGCGCTACCTGCAGGTCATTGTCGACCACGAGGGCAGCAAGTCCGAAGTCCAGGTGCGCACCGCCGGTGCGCTGGTGCACTTCGACAATCAGGGCCGGCTGAAGGAAGCCGGCATGGCCATGGGTGAGCGCGACGGCATCAGCCGTTTCGAGCACGACACCTGCGTGCAACTGGCGCTGGAGGGCCTGTTCCCCTCCGAAGCCACGCGCCACTGAGCCACGCCCGGCCGATGCCGGCGGCGCGTGCCAGCGGCAGGCCTCGCTGATGGCGCGCAGACCGCGCTTTACCTGGCTGGACGCGAGCCGGCCCGAGCAGCCCTTCCCCGACCCGGCGCTCGCGCTGCGCGAGCCCAATGGCCTGCTGGCGGCGGGCGGGGATCTGCGCAGCGAGCGCCTGCTGCGCGCCTACCGCCAGGGCATCTTTCCCTGGTACAGCCCGGGCGAGCCAATCCTGTGGTGGTGCCCCGACCCGCGCGCGGTGCTGCCGGTGGGCCGGCTGCACCGCAGCCGCTCGCTGCGCCGGGCCTGGGCGCGCGGCGACTTTGCCTGCAGTGTCGATGCGGCCTTTCCCGGCGTGCTGGAAGCCTGTTCGCGCATCGGCAGCGGCGAGGGCGTGTGGCTGGGCAGCGCAATGCAGCGCGCCTATCACTCGCTGCACCGGCAGGGCCACGCCCACAGCATCGAAATCTGGCGCGAGGGCGCGCTGATTGGCGGGCTGTATGGCCTGGCGCTGGGCGGGGTGTTCTTTGGCGAGTCGATGTTCTCGCGCGCCGACAACGGCTCCAAGCTGGCGCTGTGCCTGCTGGAAGACCTGCTGCGCCTGCGCGGCGTTGCGCTGATGGACGGCCAGGTCGCCTCGCCGCACCTGCTGCGCATGGGCTTCGTGTTGACGCCGCGCGACGATTTTCTGGCGCATCTGCGCGCGCTGATTCCCGCGCAATTGCCGCCCGCAAGCCCCTGGACGCTGCCGGCGGAACTGGCCGGCAACCGGGACCATGCGCCCACGGGTTTGCCGTGACCCCGGCCACAGGCGATAATTCGCGGTTCTTCAATCACGAACTGAGCGAATGCCGAAGGAAGATCTGATCGAGATGGAAGGCAAGGTGGTCGACACCCTGCCGAACACGACCTTCCGTGTGGAGCTGGAAAACGGCCACACGGTGACGGCGCACATCTCCGGGCGGATGCGCAAGCACTACATCCGCATCCTCACCGGCGACACGGTGACGGTGCAACTCACGCCCTACGACCTGAGCAAGGGCCGGATCACCTACCGCGGCCGCTAAGGGCAACGCGGCGCGCTTTGGCGCGCGCCGGCAGCGGGGGCGGCGCAAAGCCGCCCCGCAGACGCCTAGGCCGGGCTCAGCTCGGCCTCTTCGATATCCAGCGACAGGTCGTCGTCCTTGCCGACGCCGATCCGCACCCGGCCGCCCTGCGCCAGCCGCCCGAACAGCAGTTCGTCGGCCAGCGGCCGCTTGACCCGCTCCTGGATCAGCCGCGCCATCGGCCGCGCACCCAGCGCCGGGTCATAACCCTCGCGGGCCATCCAGTCGCGCGCCGCATCCTCGACGTTCAGGTGCACGCGCTTGGCCTCCAGCGTGACCTCCAGCTGCATCAGCAGCTTGTCGACGATGGCGCGCACGACCTCGTGGCTGAGCGGCGCGAAGGGCACCACCGCATCCAGCCGGTTGCGGAACTCCGGCGTGAAGGTGCGCTTGATGGCCTGCAGCCCGTCGCTGCTGTGATTCTGCGTGGTGAAGCCGATCGAGGGCCGGTCCATGTCGATGGCGCCGGCATTCGTAGTCATCACCAGAATCACGTTGCGGAAATCGGTCTTGCGGCCGTTGTTGTCGGTCAGCGTGCCGTGATCCATCACCTGCAGCAGCAGGTTGAAGATCTCCGGGTGGGCCTTCTCGATCTCGTCCAGCAGCAGCACGGCATGCGGCTGCTTGTTGACGGCCTCGGTCAGCAGGCCACCCTGGTCGTAGCCCACATAGCCCGGCGGCGCGCCGATCAGCCGCGAGACGGCATGGCGCTCCATGTATTCGCTCATGTCAAAGCGGATCAGCTCGATGCCCAGCAGCGCGGCCAGCTGGCGCGTGACCTCGGTCTTGCCCACGCCGGTGGGGCCGGCGAAGAGGAAGTTGGCGATGGGCCGCTCGGGGTTGCCCAGGCCGCTGCGTGAGAGCTTGATGGCCGAGGACAGCATGCCGATGGCGTCATCCTGGCCAAAGATCTGCAGCTTCAGGTCGCGCTCCAGCGTACGCAGGGCGGCCTTGTCGTCGGAGGACACGCTGCGCGGCGGGATGCGGGCGATGCGCGCCACGATGTCCTCGATGTCGCGGGCCTGCACCGTCTTGCGCCGCCGGCTCTCGGGGCGCAGGCGCATGGCCGCGCCGACCTCGTCCATCACGTCGATGGCCTTGTCCGGCAGCTGGCGGTCGTTGATGTGCCGGGCCGACAGCTCGGCCGCACTCTCCAGCGCCGCCCGGCTGTAGCGGACCTGGTGGTGGTCCTCGTAGCGCGACTTGAGCCCTTCGAGGATCTGCACCGTGTCGGCCACGGTGGGCTCGGCCACGTCGATCTTCTGGAAGCGCCGCGCCAGCGCGTGGTCTTTTTCGAAGATGCCGCGAAACTCGGTGTAGGTCGTCGAACCCATGCACTTGAGCTGGCCGTCGGACAGCGCCGGCTTGAGCAGGTTGGAGGCATCCATAACGCCGCCGGAGGCCGAGCCCGCGCCGATGATCGTGTGGATCTCGTCGATGAACAGCACCGCCGAGTTCTGCGCGGCCAGCTCCTTGAGCACGCCCTTCAGGCGCTTTTCGAAATCGCCGCGGTACTTGGTGCCGGCGACCAGGCCGCCCAGGTCCAGCGCGTAGACCACGGTCTCGGCCATGGCGTCGGGCACCTGGCCGTCGACGATGCGCCGCGCCAGGCCCTCGGCAATCGCCGTCTTGCCCACGCCGGCCTCGCCGACCAGCAGCGGGTTGTTCTTGCGCCGGCGGCACAGCGTCTGGATGACCCGGGTCAGTTCCGAGTCCCGCCCGATCAGCGGGTCGATCAGCCCTTCGGCGGCCCGCTTGTTCAGGTTGACGGCGTACTGCGCCAGCGCGGAGGGCTCGCCCTCGGCGGCCGGCTCGTCCTTGGCCGGCTGCTCGGCCGCCGGCTCCTCGTCCTGGCCCTTGGTGATGCCGTGGGAGATGTAGTTGACGACATCCAGGCGGGCAATGCCCTGCTCGGCCAGCAGGTAGACGGCATGCGAGTCGCGCTCGGCGAACAGCGCGACGATGACATTCAGCGGCCGCACATCCTTTTTGCCGGCGGCCTGCACGTGGTAAACGGCGCGCTGCAGCACCCGCTGGAAGCCCACCGTGGGCTGCACCTCGTACTCGCCCTGCTCGTTTTTCTCGGCGGTCGGCACGTTGGTCAGCAGGAACTGCTCCAGATCCGAGCGCAGCCGATCCAGGGCGCAGCCAACGGCGCGCAGCACGTCGACCACCTCCTTGTCATCCAGCAGCGACAGCAGCAGGTGCTCGACCGTCAGCAGCTCATGGCCGCTGCGCCGGGCCGCGACAAAGGCGGCATCGAGGGCTTTCTGCAGTTCCTGACTCAACATTAGGCACGCTCCATTGTGCTCATCAGCGGATGCTGATGATCCCGCGCGTAGCGGTTGACCTGACTGACCTTCGTCTCCGCGATTTCCGCGGTAAAGGTCCCGGCTGTGGCCCGGCCCTCAGTGTGCACTTCCATCATCAGTTTCACCGCGGACTCGTGGGGCAGACGAAAAAACTTCTGCAACACATGCACGACGAATTCCATCGGCGTGTAGTCGTCGTTTAAGAGCACCACCTGGTACATCGGCGGCGGGGCCACTTTGGCCCGTTCGGTGGCGACGACGGTGCCGCTGTCCGGCTGGTTGTCCTGTGACTGGCTCATGCGCCCATTTTAGGCATGACGGGGCCGAAGCCGCGAACCTTTACAGAGTCGGCCGGGCCGGCAAAGGTTCCCCCGCGGGCGGGCGCGGCGGCCGGCGCGCGCGGGCCGCGGCGGGCGCGCCCTTACTTGCTTTGGTGGGTATACACGCCGTCCCAGTCGGGCCCCGGCGGTTGCTGGCGGAAGACCGCGATGCGCTCGCCGTACAAGGCATACAGCCGGCAGTTCGGCTGCGCGCTCGCCAGGGCGGCAAAGCCGGCCTCGGCACCGGCCCAGTCCTGCTCGCGATAGGCCATCAGCGCCTTGCGGTAGTCGGCCAGTTCGCGGCGCTGGGTCTTGTCCAGCGCATCGCGCGGCCCCAGCGGCTCGAAGATCGCCACCGGCTCCTGCTTGCCCTTGACCCGCACCCGGTCCAGCTCACGGAACAGCCAGTCGTCCATGCCCTGGCGGGTGCTGTCGGCGCAGATGATGTCCACGCCGTAGGCCTTGGTCAGCCCTTCCAGCCGCGAGCCAAGGTTCACCGCATCGCCCAGCACCGTGTAGGCGCGGCGGAACTCCGAGCCCATGTTGCCCACGCTCATGGGCCCGGTGTTCAGGCCGATGCCCAGCTGCAGGCGCGGCCAGCCGCGCTGGGCGAAGTCGTCGCCCACCTCGCGGATGCGCGCCAGCATAGCCAGCGCCGCCTCCAGCGCCAGGCGATTGTGTTGCGGCTGCGGCAGCGGCGCGCCCCAGAAGGCCATGATCGCGTCGCCCATGTATTTGTCGATGGTGCCCCGGTGCGCGTGAATCACCTCGGTCAGCGGGGTCAGCAGGGCATTCATCAGCCGGGACAGCTCCTCGGGGGAGAGCTTTTCGCTGATGCTGGTGAAGCCGCGCACGTCCGAAAACAGCACCGTCAGCTCACGGTGCTCGGCCTCTCGCCCCAGCAGCTCGGGCTGCTCGGCCAGCTCCTCGACCACCTCCGGCGGCACGTACTGGCCAAAGGCGTGCGAGATCGAGCGCCGCGACCGCGCCTCGACGAAATAGCTCCAGGTCACCTGCAGCAGCACGTTGGCCACCAGGAACGCGAGCGGCAGGCCCAGCGGCATGACGAAGTTGTTGACGCTCCAGGCCACGCGCGCCAGCAGCACGATGGCCAGCCCCATGCCGATGGCCAGCAGCGTGCCCGCGGTCGGCGGCAGCCGCGGGAACAGCAGGTGCATCGCCAGCGCAATCAGCAGCAGCTGCACGATGACAATGCCCAGGCGGTAGGGCACGCGGGTCTTGACCCGGTCGTCGAGGATGCCGGTGATCAGGTTGGCGTGGACTTCGACGCCGGGCAGCGCCACATCCACCGGCGTGTTGCGCAGGTCTTTCAGGCCGGGGGCGGTGGTGCCGACCAGCACGATGGCGTCCTTGAGCAGCTCGGCATCGGCCTGGCCGGCCAGCACCTCCCAGGCCGCGACCCGGGCGAAGGCGCCACCGGCCCCGCTGTAGGGCACCAGGGCCGACAGCGTCTCGTCCACCGGCACGCGGTAGCGCTCGCCGATGCGCAGCGCCTCGATATTCAGCGGGTCGGGCGCCCCGTCGTAGTCGAGCCCGATCTCCGGGTCGCCCAGCGCGGCGCGCAGCGTGGCCAGCGCCAGCGAGGGGTAGTACTGGCCCTCGTGGGCCTGCAGCAGCGCCACCCGGCGGAACACGCCGTCGGTGTCCAGGGCGGGGTTGTTGAAGAAGCCCCCCCCGCGCCCCTGCTGCAGCAGGGCCACGTTGCCGGTGTAGCTGTTGGAGCGGTAGGCCGTCGCCGGCCACAGCGTGGTGTCGGGCAGGTCGCTCTCGGGCAAGGCCCCGATCTGCAGCGGGTCGTCGAGTTCACCCTTGAGCACGAAGCCCATCACGCTGCGGCCCTGCCCCAGCGCCTGGGCAAAGCGCGCATCGCCGCCGAGCTGGCTCTGCAGTTCGGTCAGCAGCACGGCGGCCAGCGGCTGCTGGCCCAGTTCGCTGCGGCGCAGCGCCTCGAACACGCCATCGCCGGTGCCGCGGCCGGGCTCGGCGAAGACGATATCGAAGCCGATGGTGAACACGCCGTAGTCGCGGTACAGCCGCTCGACGATCTCGGCCAGCCGCGCCCGCGGCCAGGGCCACTGCCCCTCGCGGGCCAAGCTGGGCTCGTCGATATCGAGCACGACAACACGGCGGTCGACGGCATTGCCGCGGGCGTCCGCACGCACCTGCACGTCGTAGGCGAAGAACTCGAGCTGGGCCAGCAGGCCCCAGCGCAGCCAGCCGGCGGCGTGGCCCACAAAGATCAGGAACAAGGCCAGCACGAGGCCGGAACGAATCCACGTCCGCATCGGTCGATCTCTCCCTGTCCCTTGTCCGCGCAAACATAGCAGGCGCACGCGAGGCCGTCGAAATCATGAGAAACTAGGGGCTTGCCTTGCCCGACGCTTCCGTGCCGAGATCTCTGCCCCCTGCCGTCGTCCGCGCCCTGCAGCACGCACCGCTCCTGCTGAGCATGCTGTTCCTGCTGCTGATTGGCGTGGAACTGGCGCGGCTGTTCTGGCTGCTGATGCCGGACGGCCCCGCCTGGGAACCGCCGCAGCCCTCGGCGCAAGCGGGGGCCGCGGCGCCGCGCGAGCAGCTGTCGATCGAGCCGCTGCTGCAGGCGCAACTGTTCGGCGTGTACAACCCCGAGCCGGTGACGCCGGTGGCCGTGGACCCGGTCGACGCGCCGGATACCAACCTGCGGCTGACGCTGCGCGGCATCGTGGCCGACAACACGCCGGAGGGCTCGCGCGCCCTGATCGAATCCAGCCCGAACGACCTCAAGCCCTATTCGGTGGGCATGTCGGTCCCGGGCAATGCCACGCTGCACGCCATCCACGCCGACCGCGTGCTGCTCAAGCGCAATGGCCGGCTGGAAACGCTGCGGCTGGAGAAGGACCGCCCCACCGACCCCGGCGCCGTCGTCGCGGTCACCCCGCCGCCGCGGGGCGGCAGCACGCCGACCATCGTTGACGCGCAGGCGGCGCAACAGCTGAGCGAAATCCGCAACACGCTGCTCAACGACCCCACCCAGGCCTCGCGCTACCTGCGCGTGCAGCCGGCCCGCCGCGGCGGGCAGCTGGTGGGCTACCGCATTTACCCCGGTCGCGACCGGCAGATCTTTCGCGACGTCGGGCTGCGCCCCGGCGACATCGTCACCCGCATCAACGGTGTGAACCTCGACGACCCCACCCGCAGCCTGCAGCTGCTGGGCGAACTGTCGCAGGCCGCATCGATCGACCTGACGGTCGAGCGCGCGGGCAACATGCAAAACTTTTCCGTGAGTCTGAACTGATGATCCTGGCCCGACTACGCGCCTGCGTCCTCGTCCTGCTGCTGGCCCTGCCCTTCGCCGGCAGCGCCCAGGACGGCGGCACCACGCTGAACCTCAAAGATGCGGAGATCACCTCGCTGATCACCACCGTCAGCGAGCTGACCGGCATCAACTTCATTGTCGATCCGCGGGTGAAGGGCAAGGTCACCGTGCTGTCCAGCTCGCCGATGTCGCCCGAAGAGCTGTACAGCGTGTTCCTGTCGGTGCTGCAGGTGCACGGCTTTGCTGCCGTGCCCTCCGGGCCGGTGGTCAAGATCGTGCCCGAGGTTGGCGCCAAGCAGGACGGCGGCAGCTACTTCGAGCTGCAGGGCCTGGCCGAGGACGAGGTCGTGACCCGCGTCGTGGAGGTCAGCAATGTGCCGGCCGCGCAGCTGGTGCCGATCCTGCGCCCGCTGGTGCCGCAGTACGGCCACCTGGCGGCCTATTCGCCCTCGAACATGCTGATCATCTCCGACCGCGCGGCCAACGTGAGCCGGCTGGCCGAGATCATCCGCCGCATCGACCAGACCAGCGATGAAGAGGTCGAGGTGATCCGCTTGGAATACGCCAGCGCCAGCGACGTGCAGCAGATCGTCAGCGGCCTGAACCAGGGCACGCAGGCCGCCAAGCAGGCCGCCGGCCAGTCGCCGACGGTGGTGCTGGCCGACGAGCGCACCAATTCCATCCTGATCTCCGGCGATCGCTCGCAGCGCCTGGCGATCCGCGCGCTGGTGGCCCACCTGGACGTGCCGCTGGAAGAGGATGGCGATACCCAGGTCATCTACCTCTCCTACGCCAGCGCCGAGGCGCTGGCGCCGCTGCTCGAAGGCTATGTCGAGACGCAGAAGGCCAAGGAAGGCACGGGCCAGGGTGCGCAGGCCGCCGGCGGCGACACCCGCATCGTGGCCGAGCCGGACGTGAACGCCCTGGTCATCACCGCGCCGCCGAAGATCATGCGTGGCCTGAAATCGGTCATCGCGCAGCTCGACATCCGCCGCGCCCAGGTGCTGGTCGAGGCGATTCTGGCCGAGGTCTCGCTGTCCAAGGCCCGCCAGCTCGGCATCGACTGGGCGGTGCTGAACGACGAGCGCATCGCCGCGGCCAGCATCCTGGACACCTCGATCCTGTCGGCCGCCGGCGCGGCGACCGGGGCCGGCGGCGCCGCTGCGGCGCTAGGCGCCATCCGCCAGGGCCTGAACGTTGGCGGCGGCCGCATCGATGACGAGGGCACCAGCTTCGGCATCCTGCTCAACGCGCTCTACGGCGACGGCGACACCAACGTGCTCAGCACGCCCTCGCTGGTGACGATGGACAACGAGGAGGCCGAGATCTCGGTGGGCCAGGAAGTGCCCTTCCTGACCGGCTCCTTCTCCAACACTGGCAGCACCGGCGTGGTGAACCCCTTCCAGACCATCGAGCGCCGCGACGTGGGCCTGACGTTGACGATCACGCCGCAGATCAACGCCGGCGACAACATTCAGCTGCAGATCAAGCAGGAGTCCTCCTCGATCAGCGCCGGCGCGGCCGGGGCCGTGGACCTGGTCACCAACAAGCGCACGCTGCAGACGGTGGTGATGGTCGACGATGGCGACATCCTGGTGCTGGGCGGCCTGATCGACGACAACGTGCAGCAGACCGAGCAGAAGATCCCGCTGCTCGGCGACATCCCGGTGCTGGGCGCGCTGTTCCGCTCGACCAGCGTGCAGAAGTCCAAGCAGAACCTGATGATCTTCATCAAGCCGACGATCCTGCGCGACCGCGGCACGGCCAACTTCCACACCGCGCGCAAGTACGACCGCATGCGCTCGCTGCAATACAACGCCAACGAGGAAGGCACGCGCCTGCTGTGGCGCGACAAGGGGCCGATGCTCGACCCGCTGTCGCAGATGCTGAACACCACTCGGCCGGCCACGCCTGCCGCCAACCAGCCGCTGGATCTGTCCACCGGCGCCCCCGGCCGCGCCGGGCCGCCCGCCGCCGCGCAGAACGAGGCCCCGGCCGGCCGCGGCGCCACCCAGAGCCCGGGCGCCGGCGCCTACAGTCCGTCCCCCGCCGCGCCGGACGCCGCTGCTGCCCGGGATGCGGATGCGCGCCCGCTGCAGTTCGACACCCGCCTCAACGGCCGCGTGCTCGAAACCCAGCCCATCATCGGCCCCGAGGATGACGAGGCGGGCGAACCGGCCGCGCGCAAGAAGATGGGCCGCGGCCACCTGCGTTGATGGACACCGTCGCGCCGGAACCGGCCCGCCCCGCCCTGCCGAATTTCGCCTTCTCCAAGCGCCACGGCGTGCTGGTGCTGCCGCCGACCGAGGAGCGGCCGATGCGCCTGCTGCATCGCCCCGAGCCGGATATGGAGAGCCTGCTGGAGCTGCAGCGCCTGCTTGACGGCCACCTGCCGCCGCTGGAGGAAGTCAGCCCGGCCGAGTTCGACCGCGAGCTGCAAAAGCGCTACGAGAACAACTCTTCGGAAACGATGCAGGCCATGCAGGGCCTGGACGACGATGCCGACCTGTCCAGCGCCGCCGAGGCCCTGGCCGAGCCGCAGGACCTGCTGGAGTCGGATGACGACGCGCCGATCATCCGCCTGATCAACGCGATGCTCTCCGAGGCGGTCAAGGAAAACGCCTCGGATATCCATATCGAGCCCTTCGAGAATCGGCTGGTCATCCGCTTCCGCGTCGACGGCGTGCTGCGCCAGGTGCTGGCGCCGCAGCGCGCGCTGACGCCGCTGATCGTGTCGCGTGTCAAGGTCATGGCCAAGCTGGACATCGCCGAGAAGCGGGTGCCGCAGGACGGCCGCATCTCAATTCGCATCGCCGGCCGCCCGGTCGACGTGCGCGTGTCCACGATCCCTTCCGGCCATGGCGAGCGCGTAGTGCTGCGCCTGCTGGACAAGCAGGCCGGCCGGCTGGACCTGGCCCACCTGGGCATGGGCCCGCAGCAGCTGCGCACGATGCAGGAGCTGATCAAGAAGCCGCACGGCATCATCCTGGTCACCGGCCCCACCGGCTCGGGCAAGACCACAACGCTGTACGCCTCGCTGACCAGCCTCAACGACGCCAGCCGCAACATCCTCACCGTCGAGGACCCCATCGAGTACTACCTCGACGGCATTGGCCAGACCCAGGTCAACACCAAGGTCGAGATGACCTTCGCCCGCGGGCTGCGCGCCATCCTGCGCCAGGACCCGGACGTGGTGATGGTGGGCGAAATCCGCGACCTGGAAACCGCCGAAATCGCGGTGCAGGCCTCGCTGACCGGCCACTTGGTGCTGTCCACGCTGCACACCAACACCGCCGTTGGCGCGGTCGCGCGTCTGCGCGACATGGGCGTGGAGCCCTTCCTGATGGCCTCCAGCCTGATCGGCCTGATCGCCCAGCGCCTGGTGCGCACGCTGTGCCACGACTGCCGCCTGCCGCACAGCCCGGACGAGGCCGAGCGCAAGCTGCTCGACCTGCCCCCGGACTTTGACGGCGTGATCTACACGCCCCAGGGTTGCGAGCACTGCCGGCAGACCGGCTACACCGGCCGCGTGGGCATCCACGAGGTGATCAGCGTCGACGACACGATGCGCACGATGATCCACGACGGCGCCGCCGAGAGCGCGCTGGAGCGCCACGCCCGCACGATGGCGCCCGGCATCCGCGCCGAGGGCCGGCGCAAGGTGCTCGACGGCACGACCTCGCTGGAAGAGGTTCTGCGCGTTACCCGCGAAGACTGAAGCCGATGAAGCGCGCAGCCGGACAGGCCCATGGCCGCATATAGCTACGTCGCGCTCGACGCGCGCGGCAAGAAAAAGCGCGGCTTGCAGGAGGGCGACACCGCCAAGGTGGTACGCGGCCTGCTGCGCGAGCGCGGCCTGACGCCGCTGGAGGTCACCGAGGTGGCCCAGGCCGAGCGCGCCGGCGGGGGTTTTCGCTTCGAGCGCGGCCTGCCGGCCACGACCGTCGCCCTGTTCACCCGCCAGCTGGCCACGCTGGTGCGCTCCGGGCTGCCGCTGGAGGAATCGCTGTCGACGGCGGCCAACCAGATGGAAGGCCGCCGCGTGCGCGCCGTGGTGATGGGCATCCGCGCCCGCGTGGTCGAGGGCCATACGCTGGCTCACGCGCTGCGCGACTACGGCCACATCTTCAACGAGATGTACTGCGCCACCGTCGAATCCGGCGAGCAGTCCGGCCGCCTGGACCTGGTGCTGGAGCGCCTGGCCGAATACGTCGAGCGCCGCCAGGAGCTGCAGAAGAAAATCTTCGCCGCGCTGTCCTACCCGGTGATCCTGGTGCTGGCCTCGGTGGGCATCGTCTCCTTCTTGCTGGCCAGCGTGGTGCCGCAGGTGGTGGGCGTGTTCACCAGCATGGACGCCGAGCTGCCGCCGCTGACGCAGGCGCTGATTGCCGCCAGTGATGGGCTGCGCGAGAACTGGGTGGTTCTGCTGGTGCTGCTGGCCATCGCGGTAGCGGGCTGGATCTGGGCCATGCGCCAGCCGCGCCTGAAGGAGCGCTGGCACCGGGTCAAACTGCGCTTGCCGCTGGTGGGCCGGCTGGAGCGCGGCGTCAACGCCGGCCGCTTCACCCGCACCTTCTCGATGCTGGTCTCCTCCGGCGTGCCGGTGCTGGAGGCCATGCAGATCTGCGCCCGCGTCGTGTCCAACCTGCCGATGCGCTACGCCGTCGAAAACGCGGCGGCCAAGGTGCGCGAAGGCGCCGGCATCGCCCGCTCGCTGGGTGAGTCCAAGCTCTTCCCGCCGATCACGCTGAACCTGATTGCCAACGGCGAGTCCTCCGGCGAACTCGACGAGATGCTGGAGCGCGCCGCGCACAACCAGGAGCTGGAAGTCGACACGCTGATCAATGCCGTCATGGGCATCCTGGGCCCAATGCTGATCCTGCTGATGGCCGGCCTGGTGCTGACCATCGTGCTGGCGATCATGCTGCCGATCTTCGACATGAATCAGCTGGTGCGCTGAGACCCGTCGCGGCTCCGCGCTGTCTTGGAGTCGGCCTGACCGCGGGCCCAGTGCCTGATTGCAGATACTCGAAAGCGGGTCGGCTCGAATTGGCCACGACTTGCCGTTTGGCGGTCTGCTCTGGCGTGCCGGCAACGGCGCCGCCTTCCGCGGACTACGCTGCGGCTAATCCGCCCGTCGCCGGGCCGACCGAAGGGGCCTCCATGCCCCTATGGTCGGGGCGCGCGTCCCTGCGCGCCCCCTGCGGGCGATTCCGGCGACGGACGGGCCTGCGCTCATGTCCGCTCCAGGCGCCCCCGCTGCCGAGTTGTGCTTGGTAGCCTGGCCCCGCGTGACCTGCGCGACCCACAAGAGCTTTTGGCGCGTTCGCCATTGTCCTGCTTAGCCCGCGCTGTCCGTCAATACGGGCCGGCGCATGACTCAAGGCCGTCGTATGAAGCGGACGCGGGGCGCAGTACGCGAGTGATTCGCGGGCGGGCGTCAGCCCTGCTGCAGGTCTTCGGCGATGCGCTGCGGCAGGTTGTCCGCGCTTTCCAGCGCGGCGATGCGTATGGCGTTGGCGAAGGCGGCCGCATCGGCGCTGCCGTGGGATTTGACCACCACGCCGCGCAGCCCGACCAGGCTGGCGCCGTTGTAGCGCCCGGGGTCCAGGTGGCGTTTCAGACCGATCAGCACCGGCGCCGCGAGCAGCGCCGCCAGCCGCGGGTAGATGCCGCGCTGGAAGGCCCCCTTGAGGTCGGCCATCAGCATGCGCGCCAGGCCCTCGCTGGCCTTCAGCACGACATTGCCGGAAAAGCCGTCGCAGACAACGACATCGACCGTGCCGGCATAGATGTCATTGCCCTCGACGAAGCCGTGGAAGTTCAGCGAGCTGGCGGCGAAGAGATCGGCGGCCTGTTTGACCACCGTATTGCCCTTGATGCTCTCGCTGCCGATGTTCAGCAGGCCCACGGTCGGCCGCGCCTTGCCGGTCAGCACGCGGCAGGCCGCGCAGCCCATCTGGCCAAAGTGCAGCAGTTGCTCGGGGCTGCATTCGGCATTGGCGCCCAGGTCCAGCACCTGGGTCTGGCCGCGCTCGGCCGGCACGGCGGCCATGATGGCCGGGCGGTCGATGCCGGGGATCATCTTCAGCACGAAGCGGGCGGTGGCCATCAGCGCACCGGTGTTGCCGGCGCTGACGGCGGCGGCGGCGCGGCCGTCGGCCACGCAGTCCAGCGCCACGCGCATGGACGAATCCTTCTTGCCGCGCAGGGCCTTGGCCGGCTCCTCGTCCATGCCGACGACCTCGGTGGCCGGCAGCAGGGTGCAGCGCAGATCCTGGTGCAGCCCGGCGCGGCGCAGCGGCCGCTCCAGCGCCTCGGGCTGGCCTACGAGCAGGATCTTCAGCGCCGGATCGGCGCGCAGCGCCCGCGCGCAGGCCGCCACAACGACATCGGGGCCGTGGTCGCCCCCCATGCCATCAACGGCGATTGCTGCGCTGGGCGCTGCCATGGTCAAAACGCCCGACCGCGAAGGCGGGCGTGCAGGCCGGCTTAGGCTTCGTCGTCTTCGACGTCAACCTGCGGCGGCACGATGACCTGGCGGCCGCGGTAGAAGCCGTCCTTGGTCACGTGGTGGCGGCGATGCGTCTCACCCGTGGTCGCGTCCACCGACAGCGTCGGCGCGGACAGCGAATCGTGGGAGCGGCGGTGGTCGCGCTTGGAGCGGGTCTTGCGGTTCTGCTGGACAGCCATGGGTCACTCGTCTCGTCGATGAGGTGCCGGCGACGAGCCGGGCACTGGGCGTAGGAAACTGCGTATTTTATTCCGTCGCTGCCTCGCCCTGCAAGGCGCAGCGCTCGTGGCGGGGAAAATCCGGCAGCGCCAGGCTCAGCTCGGACTCGACCAGCCCCTGCAGCGGCACACGCCCCTCCTCCACCAGCCACTGCGGCTGCGGCAACTCCGGGTCTTCCTGCTCCACCAGCAACAGCGTCTGGGCGATCTGCGCGGACCAGTCCAGCAGTTCGCCGCAGCGCTGGCAGGGCAAGCGCGCCTGCGCCTCGACGGCGATGGCCAGCTCCAGGCGGCGACGGCCGGCCTGCTCCACCTCCAGCGCGACGGGCAGTGCCTCGGGCCACTGGGCCTGCGGCATCCAGCCCTGGACCTCCTCGCTGACGCGGTAGTGGCCGGCGAAGGACCAGCCGGGATGCAGATTCGGCTCGGGCACGAACTGCGGCAAGATGCGTTGTTTGGCACTCATCCGACCAAGGTTAACGCTGACGATGGCCAAGCGCCCACGCCTGCTGCTCGCCTCCACCTCGCCCTACCGTCGCGCGCTGCTCGCGCGCCTGGGGCTGGATTTCGACGGTGTCGCGCCCGATGTCGACGAAACACCCCAGGCCGGCGAGCCCCCGGCGGCCCGCGCCGCCCGGCTGGCGCGTGCCAAGGCGCTGGCCGTCAGCGCGCAGCAGGCCGAGGCGCTGGTGCTGGGCTCGGACCAGGTCTGTGCCCTGGGCGCCGAGGTGCTGCGCAAGCCCGGCGAACTACAGGCGGCGCAGCTGACGCGACTGGCAGGCCGCGAGGTCGATTTTCACACCGCCGTGGCCCTGGCCCGAGGCGGGCAGGTGCTGGGCGAGGCGCTGGTGCCCACCCGGGTGCGCTTTCGGGCGCTGAGCGCGAGCCAGATCGCGCGTTATGTCGAGGCCGAGCCGGCCGGTGACTGCGCCGGAGGCTTCAAGGTCGAAGGCCTGGGCATCAGCCTCTTCGAGGCGGTGCAAAGCCAGGACCCGACGGCACTGGAGGGGCTGCCGCTGATCGCCACCTGCACGCTGTTGCGCGAGGCCGGCGCCTGGCCGGGTCTCGACTAGGGCCGGAACTCGACGAGGGCCAGGGCTCGACTAGGACCGGGCCTCGACCAGGAGCGGTCGCGAACCTGACCTGCCGGCGAAGGCGACGGCCTTAGCGCGGCTGCAACAACCAGTGCGGCAGGTCGGCGACGCTGGCGAAGACCTGTTGCGCGCCCGCCTCCAGCAGCTCCTCGCGCTCGTGCACGCCCCAGGCGACGCCGACCGCGGCGCAGCCAAAACGGCGGGCCATCTCCATGTCATAGGTGGTGTCGCCCACCATCAGCATCGCGTCGGGCTCGACGCACAGCACCAGGCTCAGCTCTTCGAGCATGCGCGGGTCGGGCTTGCTGGCCGTCTCGTCGGCGCAGCGCGACTCGCGAAAGATCCGACCCCAAGGCACCGCCGCCAGGCTGCGATCCAGCCCGGCGCGCGACTTGCCGGTGGCGACGGCCAGCGTGTGGCCGCGCTCCTCCAGCAGCGCCAGTGTCGTGTCGACGGCCGGAAAGGGCTGGCCAAACACGCGCTCGGGCAGGCGCTGGTAATGCTCGCGGTAGCGCGCCATCAGCGCCTGGCGTTCGTCCTCGCTGCGGTCGGGAAAAATCTGGGCGAAGGCCTCGACCAGCCCCAGCCCGATGGCGCGGCGCATCACGCGCGTGTCCGGCGTGGGGATGGCCAGCGCCTCGCTGGCGTGGACCATGGCCGAGACGATGTCGCCGGCCGAATCGACCAGCGTGCCGTCCCAGTCGAAAACGATCAGTTCGGGGCGCGTCATGCGGGCGCTTCGAGCTCCAGGGCATCCAGCAGGGGCGCCCATTGTGCCGGCAGCGGTGCGCGGGCGTGCAGCCGCTCGCCCTGCCAGGGCCCGGCCAACTCCCAGGCATGCAGGGTCAGACCCGGCCGCTGGGCCAGGCCCAGCGCCGCGTCGCGATCGCGCTGCCCATAGCGGCGGTCGCCGAGCAGCGGCATGCCGCGCAGCGCCGCCTGCACGCGAATCTGGTGTGTGCGCCCGGTCTCGAGCACGCAGCGCAGCAGACTTGCGCCGCCGGCGCTGCCCAGACAGCGCACCTGCATCGCCGCGAACTTGCCCCCGTCGCCCTGTGCCGCCACGACCTGGCCATCGGCGCGGCGCTCCAGCCGGTCCTCCCAGCGCTGCTCGGTCGGGCCTGTCCAGGCGCCATGGGCGAGTGCCAGGTAGGCCTTGTCCCAATCGCCGGCGGTGAATGCCTGCATAGCCGGGCGCCCTTCCACCAGCGCCAGGCAGCCGCTGGTATCGCGATCCAACCGGTGGGCGGGCTGCCAGCCCTCGCCAAAGGTGGCGCGGGCGATCTCGACCAGGCTGGTCTGAACGCCGCTGCCGGGCTGGCTGGCCCAGCCGGCCGGCTTGTCGATGATGCGCAGCCCCGGCGCCTCGAGCAGCTGCGCCGCGCGCAAGGTGGCGCACAGGCCCTCTGGCACCGCCGCGGGCGCGCCCGGCGGGGCCTCACGCAGCGGCGGGATGCGCACCTCGTCCCCGGCGGCCAGGCGGGTGCTGGGCTGGGCCCGGCCGCGGTTCACGCGCACCTCGCCCTTGCGGATCAGCCGGTAGATGCGGGTCCGCGGCAGGGCCAGCTCGCCCAGCAGGAAGTTGTCCAGCCGTTGACCGTCCGCCGCGGCGGGCACCTGCACCCGGCGGGCGGGTCGCGCTACGGCAGTAGCTTGATGTGGCACAATGCATTGTCCTGTTAATGAGGCACGAGGCTGGCGGCGCTGTGCGCCGCGCCACGCAGAGGGCCTTCCACGGGACGGATGCGGCGACATCCCATGCCCCAGGCAGCGGTAATCCCGCACGAATGGTACGCCTGCGACCCCGCGCGGCGCAGGTTCTCAAACGCATTACGACTGGCTCCCGTTTCGACGGTCGAGCCCGAGACCAAACAACAATGAAGCGTATTCTGATCAATGCCACCCAGCCGGAAGAGCTGCGGCTGGCGATCGTGGACGGCCAGCGTTTGCTGGACCTGGATATCGAATCCCAGGCGCGCGAACAGCGCAAAGGCAACGTCTACAAGGCCCGTATTACCCGCATCGAGCCTTCGCTGGAGGCCTGCTTCGTCGACTACGGCGAGGAGCGCCAGGGCTTTTTGTCGCTGCGCGAAATCTCGCCGGAGTACTTCAACAAGGACCCGGGCAGCGACAAGTTCGGCATCCGCGACGTGCTCAAGGAAGGCCAGGAGCTGATCATCCAGGTGGACAAGGAGGAGCGTGGCACCAAGGGCGCCGCGATGACCACCTATATCTCCCTGGCCGGCCGCTACCTGGTGCTGATGCCCAACAACCCCAAGGCCGGGGGCGTCTCGCGACGCATTGACGGCGAGGACCGCGCCGATCTGCGCGAGGCGATGGGCTCGCTGGAACTGCCGGCCGGCATGGGCGCCATCGCCCGCACCGCCGGGGTGGGCCGCAGCGCCGAGGAGCTGCAGTGGGACCTGAACTACCTGCTGGATCTGTGGCAGACGCTGCTCGGCGCCACCTACGAGCGCAAGGCGCCCTTCCTGATCTACCAGGAAAGCAACATCATCATCCGCGCGCTGCGCGATTACCTGAAGCCGGACATCGGCGAGATCGTCGTCGACGAGCCCGGCATCTACGCGCACGCCAGCGAGTTCATGCGCATGGTGATGCCGGCGCAGCAACAAAAGCTGAAGCTGTACGCCGACGGCACGCCGCTGTTCTCGCGCTATCAAGTCGAATCGCAGATCGAGAGCGCCCACCGGCGCGAAGTGCGCCTGCCCTCGGGCGGCTCGATCGTCATTGATGCCACCGAGGCGCTGACCTCGATCGACATCAACTCGGCCCGCTCCACCGGCGGCGCCAGCATCGAAGAGACCGCGCTGCACACCAATCTGGAAGCGGCCGATGAAATCGCCCGCCAGCTGCGCCTGCGCGACCTGGGCGGCCTGGTGGTCATCGACTTCATCGACATGAATGCGTCGAAGAACCAGCGCGAAGTCGAAAACCGCCTGCGCGATGCCTGCGAGCTGGATCGCGCGCGCATCCAGCTGGGGCGCATCTCGCGCTTTGGCCTGCTGGAGATGTCGCGGCAACGCCTGCGGCCCTCGCTGCGCGAGCACACCCACCTGGTCTGCCCGCGCTGCGACGGGCAGGGCATGATCCGCACCATCGAATCGACCGGCCTGCTGGTCCTGCGTCTGGTCGAGGAAGAGGCGCTCAAGGAAAAGACCGGCCGGGTCATCGCCCAGCTGCCGGCCGAGGTCGCCACCTACCTGCTCAACGAGAAGCGCGGCGCGCTGGCCGCCGTCGAGAAGCGCACCGAGGTGCAGCTCACGCTGGTGGCCAACCCGCACCTGGAGTCGCCGCAGTTCGAGCTGACCCGCGTGCGCGAGGATCAGCTTGACCAGTCCGATTACAACAAGGTCAGCCACGCGCTGATCGGCGCCGCGCCGCCCGTGCTGGCCGACCCGACGCAGGCCGAATCGAGCGGCCAGCGCCGTGCGCCGCAGACGCCGGCGGTTTCGGGCGTGCTGCCCTCCTCGCCGGCTCCGGTGTCCGCCGCGGACAGCGCCCCGAGCGGCGCGCCTGGCGGCGAGCCGGCGCCCGCGCCGCGCAATGCCAACTGGCTGGCCCGGCTGTGGCAGGCGCTGATGGCCGCCCTGGGCGGCGGCAGCGGCACGCAGGCCAGCGAGCCCAGCGAAGAACGCAAGCCGGCGCGCAAGCGTGGCAACGGCCGCAGCGGCAGCGGCAGCAGCAGCAGCAGCGGCAATGGCAGCCGCAGCCGCGGGGGCCGCAGCGGCGGCCGTAACGGCGGCAGCCAGCGCGGCAACCGGCGCGGCTCGCGCCGCGGCGACGACATCGTCACCAACCGCAAGTCCGCGGGCGAATCCGGCAAGGACGGCGCCGACAAGGACGGCGGCACCAGGGACGGCGGCAACAAGGATGGCGGCGGCCGGAACAAATCCGGCGGCCGCGGCAAGGCCGCCGGCGCCGACAACGGCGGCAATGCCAACAACACTGGCGGCAGCAGCAACCGCCGCGGCGGGCGTAAATCCGGTGGCGGCAAGCCCGCGGACGAGCGCGGCGGCGCGCAAGGCGATAACGCCGCCGCGGACAAGAACCGTGACGACCAGGCCGCCACGACGCAGAGCCAGAGCGACAAGGCCGCGGATGCCCAGGGCGGCAACGGCCCGCAGCAGGGCGACGCCGCCGAGGGCGAGACCCCGACGCGGTCGCGTCGCCGTGGCCGTCGTGGCGGCCGCCGTCGGCGCGGTGGCGGCGGTGGCGACAACGCCAGCACTGCCGAGGCCGGCAATGGCAATGGCAATAGCAATGGCAATGACGGCGCCAACGGCGACAACACGGCCGGCGGCCAGACCAGCCAAGACCGCCAGAAGGACCAGAACGACCACAGCGAGCAGAAGGGCCAAGGCCAGCGCGAGAGCGCCGACGCCAGCACGGACCAGGCCGCCGAAGGCGCGCAGCCGCAGCAGGGCCAGGACGGCGACAAGTCCGGCGATGGCGAGCGGCGCTCCCGCCGTGGTGGCCGCGGCGGTGGCCGCAAGCGCGGCGACTCCCAGAACGAGTCGGGCGCCGATGCGGCGCAGGGCCCGCGTGCTGAACAGGGCCAGGAGGACGGCAACCGGCCGAAGGCGGAACGCCAGGCCCAGCCCGGCGACCAGGACCTGAGCCCCGACGGCGCGCGCCAGGCCAGCCCGGCGCCTGCTCAGCCCGTGGCGCAGGATGCCCCGGCGTCGAAGCCGGAGCCGAAGCCGACCCCGAAGCCGGCCCAGGAATCGGGGCAGGAATCGGAGCCAAAATCGACGCAGCCCTCGCGCGAGGGCGCCGCCGACACCCCGGCCCCGGAGGCCGGCGGCAAGTCGCAGGCCCCGGCGCCCAAGCCGGAGGCGCCCCAGCCGCAGTCAGCGCAGGCCGACGCTGCCAAGAAGGCGGACGCTGGCAAGGCAGACGCTGCGGCGGCCCAGGCCCCCAAGCCGGACGCCGCCCCGGACCCGGCGCCCAAGGCTGCCGATCCCAAGCCGGAACAGCGCAAGCCTGAGCAGCCCAAGCCGACGCAGCAGCAGCCGGCGCAGCAACAACCGACGCAGCAACAACCGACGCAGGCCAAGCCCGAAGCGCCCAAGTCGGAGCCTGCGAAGGCCGAGGCTGCCAAGCCCGTCCCGCAGGCCGCGAGCGGCGAGGACAAGCCCGCGGCGAAGGTGCCGCCCGTGGAAGCCGCGCCCCAGCCCGCGCCCCGCCCGGCCGCCTCGCGCGAGACCTCGGGCGACAACAAGCCCGCCAGGGAAAAAGCGGCCAGCGAGGCGCCCGCCGAGCGAGCGCCGCAGCCCGAACGCAAGCTGGTGCAGGTGGAAACCGCCAAGCCCGCCGCGGACGACGACAAGCGCGAGAACCCCTAGGGGGGTCGCTTGGGCATGCCGCCCGGCTCCGCGCCGGGCCGGCATGCGCGGTCGCGTACTCCGGGGGCGAGGGGCCGGCGGCGAGGGGCCGGCGGCTTAAGGGCCGCTGCGTGGCGGCGGGGCGCGCCTCGCGATTAACGCCCTTAAGGGCGTCAGGCGCTGCGACTCAGCCGCCCGCGGCGCAGCGGGCGCGCGCCCGCTCCAGATCCGCCGGCGTATCGATGCCGGCCGGCGGCGGCGTCTGCGCCACGTGCACGGCGATACGCAGCCCGTGTTCCAGGGCCCGCAACTGCTCGAGTTTCTCCAGCTCTTCCAGCGGGGACGGCGCATGCTGGCAATAACGCGCCAGCGCACCCACGCGGTAGGCATACAGCCCGATATGGCGCAGCGCGCCAGGCGGCGGCTGCTCGGCGGCGCCGCCGCGCAGGTGGGGGATGCCCGAGCGGGAGAAATACAGCGCCCGCCCCTGCTGGTCGCATACGACCTTCACGCAGGCCGGGCTCAGCCAGTCCTCGGCGTTGTGGATCGGGCAGGCCACCGTGGCCCAGTCGGCGGTTGCGTCGCCGCGCAGCAGCTCGGCTACCGCGCTCAGCAATGCCGGCGCCATGAAGGGCTCATCGCCCTGCAGGTTGACGACGATGTCGCCCGCCGCCCAGCCCTGCGCCTGCGTCAGCTCATGGATGCGATCGCTGCCGGAGGGGTGGTCCGCCCGCGTCAGCGCCGCCTGCGCGCCGGCGGCGCGGGCCACATCCAGCACCTGCGGCGCATCGCTGGCCACCCAGACCTCGCCCAGGCCGCTGGCCTGCGCCGCGGCAACGACATGCGCCAGCACCGGGCGTCCGTCGAGGTCGGCCAATACCTTGCCCGGCAGGCGGCTGGATTCCAGCCGCGCCGGTATCACGACCCGGCAGCTCATTCGAGCTCGTCGTCCTCCATCCGCCGCGCCTCGGACTCGATCATGACGGGAATGCCGTCACGCACCGGGTAGGCCAGGCCGGAGGCCTTGCATTGCAGCTCCTGGCGTTCTTCGTTCCAGGTCAGCGGGGCCTTGCTGACCGGGCAGACCAGCACATCGAGCAGCGATTTATCCAGCATGGGTTTCGGTTGGTTTGAAGGTGGCGGCCAGCCGGCGCAGCTGCGCGTCGAGCGCGTCCAGCAGTGCGGTTGGCGGGATCAGCAGGTAGTCGAGACTATACGCCTCGCGCCCCTGCAGGAAGTCGCATTTGACCGCGTCCTTCGCCGTCATCAGCAGGGGCACCCGGCCCGCGGCGAAATCCGCCGGGCCAAAGGCGTGGTGGTCGGGGTAGCGGCGGCGCGGCCCGCGCAGGCCGGCCGCATCCAGTGTGGCGAAGAAGGGGCCGGGGTCGGCGATGGCCGCAACGGCCTCGACCTCCTGGCCCGCAAGCGTGGAGAGCGCGCGTGGCGCGCCGCCATCGAGCGGGTGCAATGCGCCGCTGCGGCCCGGCGCGGCGTAGTCGCCGGCCGGCGCCGTGGCCACGCCGGTGTGCACCCGGTAGTCGCACTGGGCAAGCCGCGCGGCCGGCTCGCGCAGCGGCCCCAGCGGCAGCAGGTGGCCATTGCCCTGCCCGCGCCGCCCGGGCACGACGCCGATCTCGATGTCGCGGGCCAGGCGATAGTGCTGCAGGCCGTCATCGGCCAGCACCAGGTCACAACCGGCCTCCAGCAGCAGCCTGGCGGCGGCCGGCCGGTCGCGCCCGACGGCGACCGGCAGCCCGGTCTGGCGGGCCAGCAACAGCGGCTCGTCGCCAAAGTCGGCGGCGCGACCCGCGGCGTCCACCCGCCGGGGGGCATCCTCTCTACGCCCGTAACCCCGGCTGACGATGCCCGGGCGCCAGCCGCGCGCGGCCAGGTCCTGCGCCAGTGCCGCGATCAGCGGGGTCTTGCCGGCGCCGCCGGCGACGATGTTGCCCACGACGACCACCGGCCGCGGCAAACGCTGTGGGCGCGCCCAACGCGAGCGCCACCAGGCGCGTCGCGCGGCCACCACGGCGGCGTACAGCCACTCCAGCGGCGCCAGCAGCCACAGCAGGCCGGGGCCCGCGCCGTACCAACGCGCCAGCACCCAGGCCTGCAGGCCGCCTTGGGGGCCGGCCGCGTCCGCCGGCCCGCTCACGCCAGCGGCGCGGACTCGGCCGCCTCCGCGGCCTCGCCGAACTGCATCTGGTAGAGCTTGGCGTAGGCGCCGTCGCGCTCCAGCAACTCGGCATGCGGGCCGATTTCCACGATGCGTCCGGCGTCGACCACGACGATGCGATCGGCGTGCAGGATGGTCGACAGCCGGTGCGCGATGACCAGCGTCGTGCGCCCTTCCATCAGGGTCAGCAGTGCATCCTGCACCACCTTCTCCGATTCGCTGTCCAGCGCCGATGTCGCCTCGTCCAGGATCAGCAGCGGCGCCGGCTTGAGCAGGGCCCGGGCAATCGCCAGCCGCTGCCGCTGGCCGCCGGAGAGCATCACCCCATTGGGGCCGACCTGGGTATCCAGACCCTGGGGCAAGCGGCGGATGTATTCCCAGGCATGCGCGGCCTCCGCGGCCGCCTGGATGTCGGCGCGGCTGGCATCGGCCAGCTCGCCATAGGCGATGTTGCGCTCGACGGTGTCGTTAAACAGCGTGACGTTCTGGTCCACCAGCGCGATGTGGCGGCGCAGCGCGTGGGGGTCCAGCTCGCGCAGGTCCTCGCCGTCGATGGTGATGCGCCCCTGCTGCGGGTCGTAAAAGCGCGGCAGCAGGCTCAGCAGCGTGCTCTTGCCGCTGCCGGAGCGGCCCACGAAGGCCACGGTCTCGCCCGGGGCGATGTCCAGCGCGATGTCCTGCAACACCCACTTCTCGCTGCCGGGGTAGCGAAAGCTGACGCCCTCCAGGCGCACGGCGCCCTGCACCGGCCCCGGCAGCACCCGCCCGCCGCGCGGCTCGGCCGTTTCGGCCAGCAGCCCGAAGATGTCGGCGGCCGCGGCGATGCCCTTCTGCAGCTTTTCGTTGAGGTTGGTCAGGTTCTTGATCGGCCCGAGCAGGCTCAGCATCGCGCCGACGAAGGCGACGAAGGTGCCCGGCGTCATCGAGGCCAGCACCGAGGGCGAGGTGGCGATGTAGACCACGGCCGACACCGCCCAGGCGGCGATGAACTGCACGCTGGCCGTCGAGCCGGCGCGGGTCGCCACCAGGCGCAGGTTCAGGCGGCGGTTCTTCTCGTTGGCATGGCCGAACTGGGTGCGCTCATAGGCCTGGCCGCCAAAGAGCTTGACCACCCGCTGCGCGGTAATCGCCTCCTCGGCCACGTGCGAGACATCGCCCATCGAATCCTGGATGCGCCGCGAAATCGTGCGGAAGCGCTTGGCCACGAAGCGCACCAGCAGCGCGATCACCGGCCCCACCGCCAGCACGAACACCGCCAGGCGCCATTCCAAGTACAGCATCAGGCCGATCAGGCCCAGCACCGTCAGGCCGTCCTTGATCATCGCGGTGATGACGTTCGACGCGCTCTCGGCCACCTGCTCGGCGTGGTAGGTCAGCCGGGTCAGCAGGTTGCCCGCGCTGGAGCGGTCGAAGAAGGCCACCGGCAGGTGCAGATAGTGCTCGAACAGGTCCCGGCGCAGCGACTTGATGACCTGCCGGCCCACCGCGGCCATGCCGTAGGCCGAGGCATAGGCCGAGGCCCCGCGCAGCAGGAACAGCATCAGGATCAGCCAGGGCATCGCGGCGATGGTGCTGCTGTCGCGGTTGACGAAGGACTCGTCCAGCAGCGGCCGCATCAGCGCCACGAAGGACACATCGGCCACCGCGAAACCGACCATGCCGGCTACGCCGACCAGGAACCAGCGCCAGTGCGGGCGGGCGTAGCCCAGCAGGCGCAGGTAGATCTGCCGGGAGTTCGTCATCGGGGGGTTGGCGCTGCCCATCCGCGCATCATAGTGGGTCCATCATCCAGGGGCGTTGCGGCGGCCGCGTCCAGGCCAGCGCCGGCAGCTCCAGCCGCACCGCCCCGCCCTCGCCGGTGACCAGCACCGCGGCGCCCGCCTGCGCCCAGCGGGCGCGCACCTCGGGGCGGGGAAAACCCCAGCGGTTGTGCGCCCCGGCGCTGACGATGGCCAGGCGCGGGCGGGTCGCGTCCACCAGGTCCGCGGTCGAGGAGGTGGCGCTGCCATGGTGCGGCACCAGCAGCGCGTCCACGCCGCCCAGCGCACGCAGCTGCGGCAGCAGGGCCGCCTCGGCGCGCGCCTCGATGTCGCCGGGCAGCAGCAGCCGCCGGCCCGCGACCTCCAGCAGCAATACGCAGGAGCGGTCGTTCTCGCTCCAGTGCGGCTGCGCGCCCAGCGCCAGGCTGCGCAGGCGCACGCCGTCCGCCTGCCAGCGCAGCCCCTGTTCGCAATCCTGCCCGCCGGCGCCCCAGTGCGCCGCGACCGGCAGGCGCGCACGCAGGGCCGCGCGGCCGCCGGCGTGGTCGAGATCGGCATGGCTGCTCACCAGCAGGTCGATGCGCCGCGCACCCAGCGCGCGCAGCTGCGGCGCCACGATCATCGCCCCCGCGTCGAAGCCGCCCCGGCTGCGCGGCCCGGCGTCGATGACCACCCAGTGCTGGCGGGTCTGCAACAGCAGGGACTGGCCCTGCCCCACGTCCAGCGCCCACAACCGCGCCGTGCCCGCGGGCGGCGCCGCCGGCGCCCGCAGCAGCAGGCCGGCCAACCCGAGCAGCCAAAGACTCAGCAGCAGTGCGCGCCCATGCCGCCGCCAGACGGACCATGAGCGGGTGCGCCCGCGCTGCTCCCCCCGCGCGGCCCGGGCTTGCGTGCGCGGCGGCGACGCCGCGGCATTGCGGCTTCCGGCAGCCCCCAATGCCAATGCCGGCAGGGCCACCAGGGCGACCGCGAGCGGCAGGCTCGGGGCCGGCAGGCTCCAGGCCGCGGCCGGCCAGCCGGCCAGCGCCTCCAGGCCGGCATAGCCCTGGTTCAGCAGGGAGGCCAGCGCCCGCAGCGGTGCGTGCAGGCCAAGCTCGGCCAGCAGCCCCGCGGCCAGAGCCAGCGGCAGGAACAGCGCCAGCGCGGGCACCAGCAGCAGGTTCAACCCCAAACCGAGCAGGCTCCATTGGCCGAAGAAGTGCAGCACCAGCGGCGCCAGCCCCAGCCCCAGCAGCGCCTGCACCGCCAGCAGCTGCTGCCAGCGCGGGCGGCCGGACACGCGCGGCAGCAGCGCCAGCAGCAACAGGCAGGCGCCGAAAGACAGCCACAAGGCCGGGCCCAGCAACGCGCGGGGCTGCAGGCCGATCACCACCAGCAGCGCCAGCGCCCACAGGCTCAGCGGGCGCAGGCGGCGGCCACCGGCCAGCACGGCAATCACGGCCAAGGCCGTCACGCCGGCGCGCCGCGCCGAGACCTGCTCCCAGGCCAGCAGCAACAGGCCCAGCACCGCCAGCGCGGCGGCCAGCAGCGCCAGGCTGCGCCGCCGGCAGCGCGACTGCAGCGGCGGCAGCGCCCGCCACAGGCCCCCACCCAGCAGCCCCGCCAGCCCCGCAAGCAAGCCCACGTGCAGGCCCGAAATCGCGAAGAGGTGGCTGCTGCCGCTGCGCGCCAGCGTGTCCCAGATTGCGGCGTCAAAGCCGCTGCGGTCGGCATAGAGCAAGGCGCGCAGCAGTGCCGCGCCGGGCGTGTCCGGTAGCACGGCACCCCCCGGAATCGCAGGCCCGGCCGCCTGCCCGGGGCAGCGCTGCACCCGGCTCAGGCTGCCGCTGGCGCCGATGCCCTGCCCCGCCAACCAGCGGCCGTAGTCGAAGCCGTCGAAGTTGCGCGAGCCCTGCGGCGGGCGCAGCCGCAGCCGGCCGCGCAGGCAATCGCCGGCGGCGGCCGGGGCGGCCCCGTAGACGCTCAGGCGCAGCCGCCGTGCCTCACCCGGCTGGCGCGCCAGCAGCACCTGGCGCCCGGCGCGCGGCGGGGCGGCCTGCAGCACTTCGATGCGCGCGGACTCGACCAGCAGCGGGGCCCGCAGGCGCTGGCCCGCGTCGGCGGCCGCCTGCCAGCTGGCGTGGCCGGCGACCAGGGCCACGAGCAGCAGCGGCCCACGCCAGCCGCTGCGCGGCAGCGCGGCCAGCAAGGCCGCCAGCGCCAGAATCGGGGCCAGAGGCGGCCAGCTCAGGCTGGCCAGGCTCAAGGCGCCGGCGGCCGCCAGCGCCAGCCCGGTCAGGCCGTGGCGACCGGGCGCAAACGCCCTTGCTGCAGTTCCAGGCATCGGTCGGCGCGGGCGGCCAGCGCGGGGTCGTGGGTCACCAGCACCAGCGCGGTGCCGCGGGCACGTTGCAGCGCCGCCAGCTGGTCGAAGACGCGCTCCCCGGTGCTGGCGTCGAGATTGCCGGTGGGTTCGTCGGCGAGCACACAGCGCGGGGCGCGGATCAGCGCGCGGGCCACCGCCACCCGCTGCCGCTCGCCGCCGGAGAGCTGGGCCGGGCGGTGATCCAGCCGCTGTTCCAGGCCCACGGCCGCCAGCCCCTCGCGCGCCTGCCGGCGTGCCTCGCGGAGGCCGATGCCGGCCATCTGCAGCGGCAGCGCCACGTTCTCCTCGGCGCTGAACTCGGGCAACAGGTGGTGAAACTGGTAGACAAAACCCAGCGCCTCGTTGCGCAGGCGGGTGCGCTGGCGGTCGCCCAGCGTGTCCAGTCGCGCACCGGCCAGCGTCACATGCCCGCTGCTGGGCCGGTCCAGGCCGCCGAGCAGGTGCAGCAACGTGCTCTTGCCGGAGCCGGATTGGCCGACGATGGCCACGAACTCGCCCGGCTGCACGCTCAGCGCCACGTCATCCAGCACGGTCAGCGTCTGCCCGCCCTCGTCGAAGCGCCGGCCCAGGCCCGCGCAGCTCAGCACCGCCTCAGTCATGCCGCTTACTCATAGCGCAGCGCCTCGGCTGGCTCGACCTGCGATGCGCGCCAGGCCGGGTACAGCGTCGACAGCAGGCCCAGGCTCAGCGACACCAGACCGATCTTGGTCACGTCGTCCCAGTGCAGGCGCGAGGGCAGATCGCTGATGTAATAGACGTCGTCCGCCAGCAGGTCGCGGCCCAGGGCCTGCTCGATGGCCGGCACGATGGTCTCGACATTCAACGCCAGCGCCACGCCGCCGATGACCCCGAGCACGGTGCCGATGACGCCGATCACGCTGCCCTGCACGACAAAAACCCCGAGCACGTCGGCCCGCGTGGCGCCCAGCGTGCGCAGGATGGCGATGTCGGCCTGCTTGTCCTGCACCACCATCACCAGCGTCGAGACGATGTTGAAGGCGGCCACGGCGATGATCAGGCTGAGGATGATGAACATCACGCGCTTCTCCGTCCGGATGGCCGCGAAGAAGTTGCGGTGTTGTCGCGACCAGTCCGTTATCGAGTACGGCTGCGGCAGCAGCGCGCGGACATCCTGCGCCACCCAGGGCGCCCGCATCGGCTCGGCCAGCGACAGGCTCAGCCCGTGCACGCCCTCGCCCAGGCGGTAGAGCTTGGCCGCATCCTCGCGGTGCATCAGCACCAGGCTGCGGTCGAATTCGTACATGCCCACTTCGAACAGCCCGGCCACGCGCATGCGGCGAAACCGCGGCGTCAGGCCCAGCGGCGTGACATTGGCCTGCGGGATCATCAGATCCAGCGTGTCGCCCGGGGCGATGCCCAGCACCGCGGCCAGGTGACGACCGATGATGACGTCGAAGCGCCCCGGCTCCAGCGCGGCCAGGTCGCCGGAAATCACATGCTGCGCCAGCCCGCCGCTCCCCGCCTCGCTGTCCGGGTCGATGCCGCGGATCAGCGTGCCGGAGAGCTGCCCGCCGGCGCGGGCCATGCCCTCGCCGGCCACGAAGGGCCGGGCCGCCAGCACTTCGGGGTGTTCGCGCAACTGCGCGGCCAGGCTTTGCCAGTCGCCCAGCGCGCCCTGCCAGGGCTGGACCTGCACATGGGCGGTCATGCCGAGGATGCGCTTGCGCAGCTCCTCCTCGAAGCCGTTCATCACCGAGATCACCGTGATCAGCGCGGTCACGCCAAGCGCGATGCCGCCCATCGAAGTGGCCGAGATGAAGGAGATGAAGTGGTTTCGGCGTCGTGCCCGCGTATAACGCAGGCCGATGCGTACCGGCAGAGGGAGTCGCATTGCCGGCGCAGTATACTCAGGCCATTGCTAGAGCCGAGACCTGCCATGTCCGCAATCTCCCGCCTGCTCGTGATCGCCCTGCTGCTGGGTAGCGGTCCCAGTCTCGCCGCGGATGTTGCCGCCGCCGAGTATCGCGGCATGACGATGGACGACGTGCGCCGCCTGCGCGGCGAGCCCGAGCGCGTTTACGGCCCGGTCGGCGAGCCGCCGATCACGCGCTGGTATTACGCCAACGAATCCTTCTACTTCGAGCACTCGCTGGTGCTGGACCGCGTGCCGCATAACAACTCGATCCGGCTGCAGCGCGTGGACGGCCTGCGGGGGACGCGCTGAGTTCGGCGCAGGCCGGTGGCGCGACGCGCTGGCCGGCCGAATGGGAGCCCACCGCCGCCGTTCTGCTGACTTGGCCGCGCCCCAACGGCGATTTTCCCGATTTTGCGGCGATTCACGCCGAGTTCTGCGCCATTGCGCGCAGCCTGGCGCGCGGCGCGCCGCTGATCATCAGCGTGGCCGATGCGCAGCAGCGCGAGCGCCTGGCCGCCGAACTGGAGGGGCTGCCGGTGCAGTTCGGCCTCGCCCCCAGCAACGATGTGTGGGTGCGCGACCACGGCCCCATCGGCGTGCAGACGCCCGCGGGCCTGCGCCTGCTCAAGTTCCGCTTTGACGGCTGGGGCGGCAAATACCCGGCCGCGCTGGACGACCGCGTTGTCTGGCACCTGGCCGAACAGGGCCTGCTGGCGCCTTGGGGCGACCCCGTCGAGCCGGGCTTCACGCTGGAAGGCGGCGCCATCGAAGGCGACGGTGCCGGCACGCTGCTGGCGACGCGGCGCAGCATCGTCGACGAGGCGCGCAACCCCGATCTGGATGCCGACACGCTCGGCGCCAAGCTCCGCGCCGCATTGGGCCTCAAGCGCGTGCTGTGGCTGGAGCATGGCGGCCTGGCCGGCGACGACACCGACGGCCACATCGACACGCTGGCGCGCTTTGCCTCGCCCGAGGCCATCGTCTACCAGGGTTGCCAGGACCCGGCGCTGCCCAACCATGCGGCGCTGAGCCGCATGGCCGAGGAGCTGCGCGCACTGCGCCGCGCGGATGGCCAGGCCTACACCCTCTACGCGCTGCCCCACACCGAGCAGGCCCATGGCGACGCGCAGGCGCCGCTGCCCACCAGCTACGCCAATGCGCTGCTGCTCAACGGCCGCGTGCTGGTGCCGCAATACGGGGACCCCAGCGACGCCGCCGCGCTGCAGGTGTGGCAGCAGGCGCGCCCGCAGGATGCGGTCGAGGGCGTGTACTGCCGGCGGCTGGTGCAGCAGTACGGCGGCCTGCACTGCGCGACGATGAATATCCCCGCGCCGGCGGCCGCCGGCGAGCCGGCTTTGAACCTTGACGCCGCGACGGCGTCTGAACGCCCATGAGCGAAAACCGCCGGCTGCCCGTCGCGCTGATCCAGCGCGCCTGCTCGACCGACGCCGCCGACAACCTGGCGGCCAACGTCGAGGCCGCCCGTGCGGCCGCGGCCCAGGGGGCCCGGCTGATCGTGCTCGAGGAGCTGCACAATGGCCCCTATTTCTGCCAGGTCGAAGACCCGGCGCTGCATGATCGCGCCGAGCCGATTCCCGGCCCCAGCACGCAGGCGCTGGGCGATGTGGCCCGGGACACCGGCGCCGTCATCGTCGCCTCGCTGTTCGAACGCCGCGCGCCGGGGCTGTCGCACAACACCGCCGTGGTGCTGGATGCCGACGGCTCCATTGCCGGCTGCTACCGCAAGATGCACATCCCGGACGATCCGGGCTACTACGAGAAGTTCTATTTCACGCCCGGCGATCTGGGCTTTGCGCCCATCGACACCGCCGTGGGCCGGCTGGGCGTGCTGGTGTGCTGGGATCAGTGGTACCCGGAAGCCGCGCGCCTGATGGCGCTGGCCGGCGCCGAGCTGCTGATCTACCCCACCGCCATCGGCTGGGACCCGGACGACAGCGCCGAGGAACAACAGCGCCAGCGCGAGGCCTGGCTGACGGTGCAGCGCGGACATGCCGTGGCCAACGGCCTGCCGCTGCTGGCCTGCAACCGCCAGGGTTTTGAAGCCAGCAGCGCCGGCGACGGCAGCGGTGCCCAGTTCTGGGGCTCCAGTTTCGTCTGTGGCCCGCAGGGCGAATGGCTGGCCCGCGCCCCGGAGAACGAGGACTGCACGCTGCACGCCGACATTGACCTCGCCCGCGGCGAGCAGGTGCGGCGGATCTGGCCCTTCCTGCGCGACCGCCGCATCGATGCCTACGAAGACCTGTTGCTGCGCTACCGCGACGCGCACCCCGCGACGCGACCCGCCCCCCCATGAGCGTGCGCGCCGGCCCCGGCCTGGCGCGTGCCATTGCCCCAAGGCTGTGCGAAGATTCGCCAGCCGTGCTTTGACAAACCGGAGGAGAACCCCTCATGCGATCGACACTGACCCGCTTGAGCCTGGCGTCGGCCCTGCTCGCCCTGAGCAGCCAGGGCCTGGCTGGCGACCCCAGCCGCCTGGGCAAGGACCTGATGCCGCTGGGCGGCGAAAAAGCCGGCAACGGCGATGAAATCCCCGCCTGGGATGGTGGCTACGTCGACAAGACGCACACCTCGGGCGAGCGCTATGTGAACCCCTGGCCGGAGGACAAGCCGCTGTTCACCGTGACCAAGGAGAACATGGGCGAATACCGCGACATGCTCTCCGAGGGCCAAGTGGCCATGCTGGAGCGTGGCAACTTCAAGATGCCGGTCTACCGCACGCGCCGCAGCGCGGCCGCGCCGGAGTTCATCTACGAAGCGACCAAGCAAAACGCCGCCACGGCCGAGCTCAAGAACGATGGCGAGTCGCTGCATGGCGCGGTGACGGGCATTCCCTTCCCGATGCCGGAGAACGGCAAGCAGGTGATGTGGAACCACAAGCTGCGCTACCGCGGCACGGCGCTGACCCGCTACAACAACCAGGCGGCCGTGCAGCAGGGCGGGGCCTTCACGATCTACAAGCTCAAGGAAGACGTGAAGTTCGCCTACAACTACCCGGACGTCACGCTGGAGTCGCTGAACAACGTCTCCACCTTCTTCCTGCAGAAGACGCTGGAGCCGGCCCGCCAGGCCGGGGGCATCCTGCTGGTGCACGAAACCATCGACCAGAAGGCCGAGCCGCGTCGGGCCTGGCTGTACAACCCCGGCCAGCGCCGCGTGCGCCGCGCGCCGAACGTGGCCTATGACAACCCGGGCACGGGTGCCGACGGCCTGCGCACCAACGACCAGCTCGACGCCTACAACGGCGCCACCGACCGCTACACCTTCAAGCTGAAGGGCAAGCGCGAGATGATCATCCCCTACAACAGCTACGTGCTGCACTCGGATGAATACAGCTACGACGACGTGCTCGGCGACGAGACGGTCAACCAGGACCTGACCCGTTACGAGATCCACCGCGTCTGGGTGGTCGAGGCGACGCTGAACGAAGGCACCAGCCACATCTACAAGCAGCGCAACTTCTTCGTGGACGAAGATTCGTGGTCCATCGCGCTGGTCGACATCTACGACAAGCGTGACCAGCTCTGGCGCTTCCAGGAGGCCCACTGGGCCCCGGCCTACGACCTGCCGGCCGTGCTGCCGGTGCTGGGTGCGGTCTATGACCTGCAGGCCAACCGCTACCTGACGATGGACATGAGCAACGAAGACCCTGAGGCCACGCTGCAGGACTTCGACGACGAATACTTCAACCCCAGCAACATGAAAGTGGTGGCGCGCGGCCGTTAGGCCCCGCCCCGCTCCGCGAAAGCCCGGCCCCGCGCCGGGCTTTTTTTTGGGCCGAAGGACACAGCTCGCGCGCGGCGAGCCGAAGGGCAGGAGCGCCGAGGCGATGGCTTTCTCGCGGCGGCTTTGTATAGTGCCGACTACCCATCCCATGAACGCCCCCATGATCCCAAAGCTGAGCCTGCGCCAAGGCGCCGCCCGAACCCTGTGCCTGCTGGCGCCCCTGCTGCTGATCGCCTGCGGCGACGGTGCGGACGAGGCGGCTCCCGCCGCCAGTAGCAAAGAGGCGACCAGCGCCAATGCAACGCCGACGTCGGCGGCGGATGCCGATGCCGATGCCGCGCAGGCGGCGGTGGACGAACGCTGGGTGTGGGACCTCAGCGGTCTCTACCCGGACCTGGCGGCCTGGCAAACCGCGCGCGCCGCGGTGCTGGCGCAAGCCGAACAGGTGGCCGCGCTCGAGGGCAGCCTGGACCAGGGCCCGCAGGCGCTGCTGACCGCCGTGCAGGCCATCTCCGACCTGACCCGCGAAGCGGCGCGCGTGTACACCTATGCCAGCCTCGGGGCCGACGTGGACCTGCGCGTGGCGGCCGGCCAGGAACGCCGGCAGCTGGCGCAACAGATGTGGACCCAGGTCGGCGCCGCCTTCTCCTGGTTCGCCCCCGAACTGATCGCGCTGGGCATTGATGATGTCGCCGCGGCCATCGAGGCGGAGCCCGAACTGGCCAACTACCGCCACACCTTCGACAACACGCTGCGCAACGCCCCGCATGTGCGCTCGGCCGAGGTCGAGGCCGTGCTGGCGGCCGCCGGTTTGCTGCAGCAGGCGCCCTTCAACGTTTACGGCACGCTGGCCAACTCGGACATCCCCTTCCCCACCATCGAGCTGGCCTCCGGCGAGTCGGCGCTGATCAACTCGCAGGGCTATTCGCGCCATCGCGGCGCCCAGGACCGCGCGCAGCGCCAACGCGTATTCGAGGCCTACTGGGGCACCTGGAAGGACTACAAGAGCTCGGTGGGCCAGTCGCTGGCCGCGCACATCCAGGCCCAGATCTTCGAGACCCAGCAACGCGACTACGACAGCACGCTGGCACGCAATCTCTTCTCTGATGCGCTGCCCGCGGCCGTGTACGACACGCTGGTGCGCGTGACCAATGAAAACCTGGACACGCTGCATCGCTACCTGGCGCTCAAGGGCCGCGTGCTGGCGCTGGAGGACCTGAACTACCACGACATCTATGTGGATCTGGTGGAGCCCACGCGCAGCTACGACATCGAGTCGACCATTGCGCTGACGCATGCCGCGATGGCCCCGCTGGGCGCCGACTACCAGGCCCGGTTGCAGAAGGCGACCGACCAGCGCTGGATGCATGTCTACCCGCAGCAGGGCAAGCGCTCCGGCGCCTACATGTCCGGCAGCGCCTACGACGTGCACCCCTTCATCCTGCTGAACCACCTGGACGACTTCAATTCGGTGTCGACCTATGCCCACGAATGGGGCCATGGCATCCACCAGGTGCTGTCCAATGAGTTCCAGCCCTGGCATCTGGCCGACTTCTCGATCTTCACGACCGAGGCCGCGGCCATTGCCAACGAACTGCTGGTGCAGGACTACGCGCTGCGCCAGGCGCAAAGCGACCGCGAGCGGCTGTTCTACCTGGGTTATGCGCTGGAGGCGATCCGCACCACCTTCTTCCGGCAAACGATGTTCAGCGAGTTCGAAGGCGCGCTGTATTCGGCGGTGGAGCGTGGCGAGGCGCTGTCCGGCCAGCGCATCACCGACATCTATGCCGAAATCGTGCGGCGCTACCACGGCCACGACGCCGGCGTGATGACGGTGCCGGACCTGTACACCCACGAGTGGATGTTCGTCCCGCACTTCTATTTCAACTACTACGTCTTCCAGTACTCGACCTCCATCGCGGCCGCCGCGCTCTTCGTCGAAGAACTGACCCGCGAGAACGAGACCAACGAGCCGCGCGAGCGCTACCTGGCCTTTTTGAAGGCCGGCGGCTCGGATTACCCCTATGAGCTGTTCCTGAAGGCCGGCATCGACATGACCAGCGCCGAGCCCTATGAGGCGCTGATCCGTCGCATGAACGAGTTGATGGACGCCTTCGAGGCCACGCTGGCCCGGGTGCAGGCGGCCGAATCCGAGGCCGAGTAAGCCCCCACGCCCGACCGGCGCCGGCCGCTACCCGGATGTCGCTGCCCGCGCCGCCGCGAGCACTGGCTCCGCTGCCGCGGGGGCTGGCCGCGCTGCCGCGAGCACCGGCCGCGCGCCGGCACGGCTGGGCCAGAGCCTGTGGGCTGCTGCTCGCTCTGAGCCTGCAGGCCTGTGCATCGCCAATACCGGCGGCTGGGGCAGCGAATGGGCCGGCGGATGGGTCGGCGGCTGGGCCGGCCGCGCAGCAAACGGCCGCCTCGTCCCCGCTGCTGCAGGCCCTGCAGGGATCATGGGTGGCGCAGGCGGACCCGCACCTGCGGCTGCGCATTGCCGGCGACGTCGCCTATTGGGAGGACCACGGCCAGCCGGCCGGGCGCGAGCGCCTGTCGCTGCTGCGGACCTGCCCGCGCGATGACGGCAGGCGGGGCGCGCCCACATCCGGGTCAACGACGGTTGGCGCAGCCGCCCCGCCCGCCCGCGGCGCCAACCCTCGGCTGCTGCTGCAGGCGCTTGAGGGTCCCGGCCCCGACCACTGCTGGGAGGTTCTGGCCATCGACGACCAGGCCCTGCACCTGCGCCACGTGGGCAGCAACGTGCGGCAGGTGTACCGCCGCCGGGTCGCGCCTTAGCCCACGGGACCTGCCGTGCTGGGCCGGACCGTCCGGGGCCGTGCCGTGCTGGGCCGTGCCGGGCCGTGCCCACACAGGCCCCCGGCCCTTGATTGCCCCCGGCCCTTGGTCGACCATGCCTTTGGTCGGACTCGCTTGGCTGCGCAGCGGCAAGCGCTAGGCTGCAGGGCACGATTCGCGTACAGGACACTCCCATATGCGCACAGCGCTTAAGCACCCCCTGCTCCGCTCCGGCCTGGCGCTCGGCCTCGTCGCCGGCCTGGCCGCCTGCGGTGAGGAACGCCCCGTCGTGCCCGAACCGGTCGCGCCCGGCCCGACCCTGGGCGCCGATGGTGCGCCGCCGGACGCGCCGATGACCGGCACCGCCAAGGCCCGCATCGGCCCCGCCAGCGGTAGCGAGGTGAGGGGCGAGGCGGTGTTCACCCAGAGCGATCTGTCCGAGGTTCGGCTGGAGCTGACGCTGCGCAACCTGCCCGCCGGCCGCCATGCCGTACACATCCACGAGACCGGCGACTGCTCGGCGCCCGACGCCAGCTCGGCCGGCGGCCACTGGAACCCGGGCGAAAAACCGCATGGGCGCTGGGGCGAGCCCCCGCACCACCTGGGCGATATCGGTAACGTGCGGGCCGACGCGCAGGGCATGGCACGCCTCAGCATGACCACCGACCGCTGGGCGCTGGATGATGGCGCCGACGGCGTTGATGGCAATGACGGCCTTAACGGGGTCAGCGGCAAGGCCGTTGTGGTGCACGCCGGCACCGACGACTATGAAAGCCAGCCCAGCGGCGCGGCCGGCGCACGCATCGGCTGCGGCGTGATCGAACGCACGCGCTAGCCGCGGCGCGCGGCGCGAATGCTGCGCTGCACATTTTGTTGCGAACGGTTATCATTCTCGCATTGAGTTTCGTGACCCGGAGCCCCAATGGCCACCTACAGCACCGAACGCGTCACCGCCGTGCACCACTGGAATGGCGACCTGTTCAGCTTTCGCACCACCCGGCGTGCCGGCCTGCGCTTTCGCAATGGCCAGTTCGTGATGGTGGGGCTGGAGGCCGCGACGCGCCCCATCGCGCGGGCCTACAGCATTGCCAGCGCCAACTACGCCGAGCACCTGGAGTTTTTCAGCATCAAGGTGCCGGACGGCCCGCTGACCTCGCGCTTGCAGAAAATCCGCGTGGGCGACGAGATTCTGGTCAGCCACAAGCCCACCGGCTCGCTGGTGCTGGACGACCTGCGGCCGGGCAAGCGGCTGTGGATGCTGGCCACCGGCACCGGTCTGGCGCCCTTTTTGAGTCTGATTCGCGACCCGGAAGTTTATGAGCGCTTCGAGCAGGTCTGCCTGGTGCACGGCGTGCGCCGCGAATCCGACCTGGCCTACCGCCGGCTGATCGAAGAGGAACTGCCCGAGAACGTGTTTCTGGGGGAGCAGGTCCGCGCCCAGTTGCACTACCTGCCGCTGGTGACCCGCGAGCCCTTCCCCACCCCGGGACGGATCAGCACCCGCATCGCGCAGAACACGCTGGGCGCGCCGCTGGGTTTGCCGGAGCTGGACCCGGAACAGGACCGGCTGATGCTCTGCGGCAGCCCGGCCATGCTGGCCGACTGCCAGGCGCTGCTGGACGCACGCGGCTTCGAGGTCTCGCCCAGCATCGGCGAGCCCGGCGACTACGTGATCGAGCGCGCCTTCGTCGCGCGCTAAGTGCCGCGGGGGCCACGGCCCGCCCGTTGATCCGCCGCAAGATTAATCGCGCGCCCCCGGGGCGGCCCCGGTCGCCATTGCGTGCGCCTACCGCGTTGCGAAGCGGTAGATGCCGCCGCGGTAGTCCACGACATACACCTCGCCGCTCGCGTCGCGCGCGAAGCTGGATGGGGAGATGTTGAAGTCCCCCAAACGCTGCGCGGGGCCGGAGAGGTCGGCCGGCAGCGCGAAGGCGGCGCCGGTGATGAAGTCCGCGTACAGGTAGTGGCCCGCCAGGTCCGGCCTGCGGCTGCCGCGGTAGACGTAGCCGCCCGTGACCGAGCGGCCGACATCGTGGCCGTATTCGGCCACCGGCAGCGTCAGCCCCGCGGTGCTGCAGCCCACGGCAGGCTCGTGGCAGCGCGAGCCTTCCATCACATTCCAGCCGTAATTCAGGCCGGCCTCGACCTGGTCGATTTCCTCGACGGCGTTCTGGCCGACATCCGCCAACCACAGCACCGGCGCGCCGCCCGGCGGCGTGTCGAAGCTGGCCCGAAAGGGGTTGCGAAAGCCGTAGGCGTAAATTTCCTCACGGCTGCCGTCGCCCCGTCCGACGAAGGGGTTGCTCGGCGGCACGCCGTAATTGGGCGCGCCGGCCGTCGGGTTTTGCGTTGTCGTTGAGACGTCAATGCGCAACACGCTGCCGAGCAGCGTGGTGGGGTCCTGGCCATTGTCTTCGGGGTCCCCGCCGCTGCCGCCGTCGCCCAGCGGGATGTACAACAAACCATCGCTGGGCCCGAACATCAGCGCCCCCGCGTTGTGGTTGGCAAAGGGCTGCGCCACCTCCAGCACCACGGCCTCGCTGCCGGCCGCGGCCCTGCCCGCGCTCGCGGTGTAGCGGGCGATGACAGTGCGCCGGGGGGCATCGGCCGTGTAGTTCAGGTACAGGTGCCCGTTGCGGCTGAAGTCCGGGTCGAAGGCCAGGCCCAACAGCCCCTGCTCGCCGCCGGACAGCACCCGGTCGCGGATATCGAGGACGAGTTGGGGACTGCCACTGCCAAGTAAATCCGTGCGCCAGATCGCGCCCGCCTGCTCCACCACCCAGGCCTGCCCGTCCGGCGCGAACTGCAGGTCCACCGGCTGCGTGAAGAGCAGATCGGAGCGCACCCGCTGCAAGGCCGCCCGGTTCGCCGGCGGCGAGGGTGTGGGCGTCGGCGTGGGCGTGATGCTGGGGCTGGGCGCGAGCGTCGCGCTCGGGCTTGGCGCCACAGATGGCGTCGGCGTCGGCACTGACGAGCCGCCACCCGAGCCGCCACACGCGGCGAGCAGCAGCGACAAGCCAGCGCCGCACAGCGGCCTTGTGTTCATCGATCACCCCGCCTTCGTCAGGGGGTCATCGTGGCAGAACACGGCTTCGACCGCGAGCCAGGCGACGCGCCGCGCCGCCGCCCGCGCGGGCCCGCGAGCCTGGGCTGGTGGCACTCCAGGAGCGCCGGCCTCCAGCCGCTATGCGCGCGAAGCGAAACCCGAGCGCAGCGGGGACCGGCTCGCGCTCTGAGCTGCTGTGCCGCCCGTCGCGCCGATGGCAACGGGCGGTGCCGGGGCCTTAGGCCGCGACGAGCTGCCGGCCCAATTGCCGGCTCAGCGCCTGCATGCGCCATTGCTGCTCGCGCAGCGCTTCTTCCAGCGCCCGCTCCAGGGCACGCAGCTCCCGCTTGAATTCGCTGGCTTCCCAGCGCTCACGCAGCTGCTGCTTGGCGCTGTCCAGCTCCTTGCTGCGCAGGGCCGTCCATTCGGCCAGCGTGTGGCTGAACTGCTGCCACTCCTCGTCTAGGTGCGTGCGCAGCTCGGCCAGGCGGCCGTGCGCCGGCTGCGTTTCCAGCGCGGCGCGGGCACGCTCGAACTGCTCGGAGACGATCTGCCGGCGAATCTTGAACTCCGGCACGCGGCGCAGATCCGAGGCCAGCCCCAGGCGGGCGGCCGTGGCGATCAGCCACTTGGTCGGGTCGAACTGCCACCAGCGGATGCCGTTGCGGTAGTCGGCCTGAAAGATGTGGTGGTAGTTGTGATAGCCCTCGCCCCAGGTCAGGAAGGCGAGGAAATCGTTATCGCGCGCGCTGTTGGTGCGGGTGTAGGGCTGGCGGCCCCAAATGTGCGCGAGCGAGTTGATGAAGAAGGTGAAGTGGTGGCTGACGAAAAGCCGCGCGAAGCCGGCAATCAGCACAAAACCCAGCATGTCACCAAACAGTGCGCCCAGCAGCAGCACCACACCGATATTGCTGCCAAAGGCGAACCACAGGTAATGCTTGTGCTGGAAGGCCACGATGGGGTCGTCGAGCAGGTCGCGGGCGCGGCTGTAATCGGGCTCGGCGCCGGGGTAGTTGCGCAGCATCCAGCCGATGTGCGAGTACCAAAAGCCGCGGCTGGCCGAATAGGGGTCGCGGTGGTCATCGTCGACGTGGGCGTGGTGCTGGCGGTGGTTGGTGGCCCAGATCAGAATCGAGTTCTGCACCGCCATGCCGCCGAAAAAGGCGAACAGCCACTTCAGCGCCGGGTGCGCCTTGTAGGCCCGGTGCGCCCACAGGCGGTGGTAACCCGCCGTAATCGACATGCCGTTGGCAGCCAGCAGCAGGCCGGCCCAGAACCAGACCCAGGGCGTGGGGTCGGCGAACCACAGGTAGACCGGCAGCGCGGCCACTACCGGCAGCGCCGTCAGGCTCAACATCAGGGTGGCGGGCCAGTTGATCGGCGGCTTCGTGGCGCCCGGGGCGGTGCTTGGCATCAACGTATCCGTGTTTGCAATGATGGGCTTCGGCCCGGCGGGACGCATCCCGGTGTCTCGAGATTAATTATACATGCGTATAAAAACAGGGGTAGCATGACAGGCATTGTGTGACGGCGATGTGAAGAGCCATGCCTGACAATGCCGTGACAAAGCGCCGGGGCCGCCCCCCTGCCATTGGCCGTGAGGACATTATCCGCGCGGCGCTGAGCCTGCTGGGCCCGCAACGCAGCGTGGCCACGCTGACGCTGCGCGAAGTCGCCCGCGCGGCCGGCATTGCGCCGAACAGCTTTTACCGCCACTTCCCGGACATTGATGCGCTGGCCGTGTGCCTGATCGAGCGGGCCGGCTCCACGCTGCGGCGCATAATCGGCGACGCGCGCCGCTCGCTGGAGCGGCCCGACAGCGTGGTGCGCATGTCGATGGAAATCTTCATCGAACAGCTCGACGCCGACGACGGCTTTCTGCCGCTGCTGCTGCGCGAGGGGCATGTGGGCTCGGATGCCTTCAAGCAGGCGGTCGAAGCCCAGCTGTGCCACTTCGAGGACGAGCTGCAGCAGGACCTGTTGCGGCTGTCGGCGGCGCATGGCTTCGTGGTGGACCACCCCGCCCTGGCTGCCCGCGCCATCACCCGCCTGGTGTTCGTAATGGGCACGCAGGCCCTGGACCAGCCTCCGGCGCAGCGCCGGCAACTGGTCGAGCAGAGCGTGGTGATGCTGCGCATGATCATCGACGGCGCCCAGCGGCCGCAGACGCAGGCCGCCACCCTGCCCTAGCGCCCCCGCCAAGCAGCGAGCCCGCTCATAACAGGCCCGAGGCGCGCAACCAGCCGGTACAGCGCTCCAGCACCCGGGCCAGAATCTCGTCATTGTCGTCGCCGCCCAGGTGCCCCCCGGCGATCTGCTCGCGCGTGCCCTCCGCCTGCGAGGCCGCAACCGCCGCCCACAACGCATCCGCGGTGGGCGCGGGGATGCGCGCGTCGGCGGCGGAATCAAGCATGTACACCTGCTGCCCGGGGCCAAACTGGCGCGCGGCGTCTTCCGGGCTGGGCAGTTCCAGCCACCACACGACGAAGTGGCCCAGCGCCGCGGCCGGCCAGCGCGCCCAGGCGCCGTAGTCGCGCGTCCAGCGCAGCGCGAACTGGTGGCCGATCACCGCGCCGATTTGCCCATAGCCCTGCACGATGACGACGCCGGCATAAGCCGCGGCCTGGCCGCCGATGGTGGCGAAGGGCGCGCCGGCACTGGCGCCCACGACGCTGATCCGTGTGGCGTCCACGTCGGCGCGCGCCGCGAGCAAATCATGCAGGCGCACCACCGCCTCGATGGTGTCATCGACCCCCTGGCGAAAGCGGTCCAGCTCGGCAAATAGGCTCAGCAGCCCCAGCTTACGCGGCGCCTCGTAGGGGTAGTCGAAGGTGGCCAGTATCGCCGGGTGCTCCAGCGGCACGAGGTCCAGCACGCCGCCGCCGGTCTCGAAGCCGCCCAGCACCACGGCCGCCGGCATCGGCGCCTGCGCGGCCGCTTCGGGTACGCGCAGCCAGACGGTGAGCGGCCGGCCGCTGCTCAACGTCAACGACACGCTTTCCAGCGCCGTCGCGGGGCCGCCCCCCGCGTGGCTTGTGGGCGCGGGGTTTGCAGGCGGGGCGGCCACACCCTCGGCGTCGGCCGCGCTCGCGGTGGCCGGCAGCAGCAGGCAGGCCGCCAGGACGCCGTTGGCCAGCGTGCGCAGGATCAGGCTGTGCGTCGTCATGCCGGAAAGCTCCAGGGGTCTATGCGGTTGGTCTGCGGCGGCCAGCCGGCCCGGTTGCCGCCCGCAGCATGCGGGTCGGCAGGCTCGAGCTCGGCAGGCCCGGAATCGACCGATGCGGGGCAATATCGCGCGCGTCGCGCCACTTCATATACTGGTGGCAACTCTCCCACAGCCCAAGCGTTCATGCTCCATCGCCACGGAACGGCCCGCATGGTCGCGTTGCTCGCGCTGCTGCCGCTGGCCGCCAGCGCGACGGCCGACACCGTGGTCGGCGCCACCACCGGCGCGATGGATGGCCACATCGACGAAAGGCTGCGCTATCGCCTGGAGGTTGCGCGGCGCGACGCGGATCAGCGCGGCGCGGTGCTGCCGGTGCATGCGCAGGCCGCCATCCAGCGCTTTTACCTGGAGCGGAATTTCGCCCCGGCATGGGTGGTCGGGGACGGCGCGGCGGCCCGCGCGCTGTTCGCGCTGCTGGCCGAGGCCGGCCAGCACGGCCTGCGGCCGGAGGACTACGGCCTGGCGCAACTCAAGGCCGACTTTGCGCAACGGGAGCGCCTGGCGCTGCCGGCACGGGTCGACCTGGAGCTGCGCAGCAGCGACGCCGCTCTGCTCTACGCCAGCCACCTGCAGGCGGGGCGGGTCAGCCCGCAGACGGTGGATGCGGAATGGTTCGTCGAGCGGCGCGGCGGTGAAATCGTTGCCCCGCTGAACGCGGCCTTGCAGGGCCGCGATCCTGGTGCGGATCTGGGCGCGGCCTTTGCGCGCTGGGTGCCGCGCGACCCGCGCTATGGGCGGCTGCAAAGCGCGCTCGCCGCGGCGCGGGCGCAGGCCGACGCGAGGCCTGGCGGCAGCGTGCTGCCGGATTCGCCCACGCTGCGCGAGAACGACAGCCACCCGGCCGTGGCCGCCTTGCGGCAAAGGCTGGGCCCGCCGGCGGCCGAACCCGGCGCGCAGGCGTTATTCGATGCCGCGCTGGCCGAGGCCCTGCGCGCCTACCAGGCGCGGCACGGCTTGGACGCCGATGGCGTCCTGGGCGCCCAGACCCGGCGCGCGCTGAACCGCAGCCCGTCGGCGCTCATCGACCTGCTGCGGGTGAACCTGGAGCGCTGGCGCTGGATGCCGGAGCAGCTGGAGGGCCGGCGTATCGAGGTCAACATCCCGGCGTTCACGCTCCGCGCGCTCGACGAGGGCGGCGAGGCGCTGCAGATGCCGGTGATCGTGGGCCGTGCCTACCGACGCACACCGGTCTTCACCGGCCGCATCAGCTACCTGGTGCTGAACCCCTACTGGGAGGTACCGCAGAGCATCGTGCACAAGGACCTGCTGCCCAAGTTCCGCCAGGACCCGGGCCTAGCGCGCAGCATGGGCTTTGAGGTGCTGCAGGGCTGGGGCGCCGCCCAGCAGCAGGTGCCCGAGGTGGACTGGAGCCGCTATGGCGGCGAGCGCCGGTTCCCCTATCGCCTGCGTCAGCGCCCCGGGCCACAAAATGCGATGGGCCGGGTCAAATTCATGTTTCCCAACCCGCACGCGGTGTACCTACATGACACGGCCCACCCCGAACTGTTCGCGAAGTCGGTGCGCACAATGAGCTCGGGCTGCGTGCGCGTGGCCGACCCCCGCGCGCTGTACCAGTGGCTGACCGGCAGCCTGGAGGGCTGGCCCGAGCGCTACGACGAACCGCTGGATCGCAGCCGCAACCTGCGCAACCCGCCGGCGGTGCACCTGCAGTACTGGACGGCCTGGGTCGATGCCGAAGGCCTGCTGCACACCCGGCCGGATGTATACAACCGCGACGGCCCGGTGCTGGAGGCGCTGAACGCACCGCCGCCGGCCATCGCACCCTGATGAGCCCAGCCGGAGTCGGCGCGCGCGGACGGGTCGCCTGGTTGGCCACGTGGCTGTTCGTTGGCGTGGCGCCCGCAGCGCTGAGCACTCAGGCACAGGCCGTGCCGCCGCCGCAGCCGATCCGCCCCGCGCCGACTGTGCAGCAGCTGACGCTGGCGGCGCCGGCGCCCACGCCGCCCTGGCTGGTCTGCGGCGGCGAGCGCAGCCAGCTGCCGCTGTGGTCACTGTTCGTGCTGCCGGGCGAGCGCGGGGACTGCGAGATCCAGGCCGGCAGCCCGGCGGGCGGCTACCGCCTGCAGGGGCCCGGCGTTCAGGTGCAGACCGCCGGCCAGCGCTGGAGCTGGCAGGCTCCGGCGCAGCCGGGCCTGGTGCAACTGCGCCTGGAGGGCCCGGGCCTTAAGCAGCCGCGCATCCTGCAGCTGTGGGTGATGACGCCGGCCGCGGCGGTGGTCGATGGCCGGCTGCAGGGCTTTCGCATCGGCCAGTACCCCGGCAACGACGGTGGCCGCGGGCCGCTGTACGGGCCGCCGCGCGGCTATGTCGAGGTCACGCCGGCCAATGCGGCAACGCGGGTTTCGCCGGAATACCGGCTGGGCCAGTTCGTGTCCAAGCAAAGCCCGCACTACCCCAAATACGTGGTGCTGCGCACCCGCCTGCTGGAAAAGCTGGAGTGGCTGACCACGGCCGCCCGTCTGCAGGGCATGGCCGAGGGGCCCTTCGTGGTGATGAGCGGCTATCGCACGCCCTATTACAACGCACGGCTGGGCAACCGCCCGCTGAGCCGGCACCAATGGGGCGGCGCGGCCGATGTGTACATCGACGACCGCCCGCGCGACGGCCACATGGATGATTTGAATGGCGACGGCCGGCTGAGCCGCGAGGATGCGGTGTGGCTGGCGCAATGGATCGAGCGGCAGGCCGCCACCCCCGCCTACCGCGAGCGCTTTATCGGCGGCCTGGGCATCTATGGCTCCACCTCCAGCCATGGGCCCTTCGTGCACATCGACGTGCGTGGCGTCCGCGCGCGCTGGTAGACCCGCGGTGTCAAAACGATCTGCGACAATGGCCGGCTTCGCGAGAAGCTCGCAGGCCAGACATAGGAACCGTTCGGAATGCGCATGAAGGCAATCGGAATCAAGCGCCAGCAGGGCGCCGTGCGCCAGCGACCATGGCTCGTCGCCGTGGCCCTGGCCGTGGCCGTGGCCCTGTGGCTGGCCTCCGGGCAGTTTGGCGATGGCGGCAGCGATGCGCAGGCGGCGGTGGACACCGCGGCCGCCGCCGAGCCGGCCCTGCCGCCGCTGGTGCAGGTGCGCCAGTCGCAGTCCCGCGAGATCGCCCGTGCGGTCGAGGTGCGTGGCTACACCGAACCCTGGAGCGCCGTACAACTGGCCGCCGAAACCGAGGGCCGCGTGGTCGAGGTACGGGCCGAGCCCGGCGCCCGGGTCGAGGCCGGCCAGGTCTTGCTGCGCATTGACCCGCGTGCCCGCGAGCAGGTGCTGGCCCAAGCGCGGGCGCAGCTGGCCCAGCGCCAGGCCGAGGCCCAGGCGGCACAGCGGCTGCATCGTCAAGGCCACCTCAGCGACACCCAGCTTGCCCAGGCGCAGGCGCAGCTGGCGGCGGCCGAGTCCGACGCCAAGCGCGCCAAGCTCGATTACGAGGCCAGCTTCGTCAAGAGCCCCATCGACGGCCGCCTGGAGGCGCGCCCGGTCGAGGTGGGCGACTACCTGAAGGTCGGCACCGTGGCCGCCCGCGTGGTGCAGCTGGGCCGGCTGAAGCTGGTGGCCGACATCACCGAGCAGCAACGCCCCCAGGTGCACACCGGGCAAAGCGTCAGCCTGCGCACGGCCGCTGGCGAAGAGCTGCCGGGCGAGGTGCATTTCGTGGCCAGCACGGCCGACGACCAGACCCGCACCTACCGGCTGGAGGTCGCCATCGACAACGCGATGGGCCGCGCCGCCGGCGAATCGGTACGCGGCGACATCGTCGTTGACACGGTCTCGGCGCACCGCCTGCCCATCGGCCTGATCCAGTTCGACGACGAGGGCGAGCTGGGCCTGCTGACCGTCAGCGACGAGGACATGGTGACCCGCCACGAGGTCGAAATCGTGCGCACCGAGGCGGCCGAGGCCTGGTTCAGTGGCCTGCCGCCCAGCGCCGCCGTGATCACCCGCGGCCAGGGCTTTGTCAGCGCCGGCCAGCGCGTGCGCACCACGCCGGCGGCGGACTGATCCCGTGCTTGCGCTGATTGCCGCCGCGGTCCACCACCACCGGACGGTGGTGCTGGCTCTGGTCTTCGTGCTGGGCGCCGGCATGCTGACCTACATCGGCATCCCCAAGGAATCCGAGCCGGATGTGCCGATCCCGTACATCTACACGGTGATGACGCACGACGGCATCAGCCCGGAGGACGCCGAACGGCTGCTGGTGCGGCCCATGGAGCAGAAGCTGCGCTCGATCGAGGGGGTCAAGGAGATCACCTCCAAGGCGAACCAGGGCAGCGCCTCGGTCACGCTGGAGTTCGAGGCCGGCTTCGACCCCGACCAGGCCCTGCTGGACGTGCGCGAGCAGGTCGACGAGGCGCGCAACGACCTGCCGCAGGAAACCGACGAGCCCTCGGTGCACGAGATCAACACCGCGCTCTTCCCAGTGATCCTGGTCACGCTGTCCGGCGTGCTGCCGGAGCGGCAGCTGGTGGCCGTGGCGCGCAGCCTGCGCGACGCGCTGCAAAGCCTGCCCGGCGTGCTGGAGGTCGAGATGGCCGGGCTGCGCGAGGAGCGCATCGAGATCCTGGTGGACCCGCTGCTGCTGGACACCTACGGCATCGAGCAGCAGGACCTGTTCAACCTGGTCTCGCGCAACAACCAGCTGGTGGCCGCCGGCACGCTGCGCACCGCCGACGGGCAGTTCCCGGTCAAGGTGCCGGGGTTGATCGAGTCGCCGGAGGATCTGTTCGCGCTGCCCATCGTCAACGTGGGCGAGCGCCAGGTGCAGCTGCAGGATGTGGCCACCATCCGCCGCACCTTCGCCGATGCCGACAGCGTGGCCCGCTCGGATGGCCACAGCGCCATCACGCTGGAGGTCAAAAAGCGCATCGGCGAGAACGTCATCGAGACCGTGGGTCAGGTGCGCGCGGTCGTCGCGGCGGCGCAGCAGCAATGGCCTGACGGCATCGACGTCAGCTTCTCGCAGGACAGCTCCGAGGACATCCGCATGATGCTCGGCGACCTGCAGAACAACGTGCTGACCGCCGTGCTGCTGGTGGTCATCGTCGTCGTGGGCATCCTGGGCGTGCGCTCGGCCTCGCTGGTGGCGGTATCGATCCCCGGCGCCTTTTTGATCGGCATCGTGGTCATCGCGATGATGGGCCTGACCATCAACATGATGGTGCTGTTCTCGCTGATCATGGCCGTGGGCATGCTGGTCGACGGCGCGATCGTGGTGGTCGAGCTGGCCGACCGCAAGATGTGCGAGGGCCTGCCCCGCCGCGAGGCCTACCGGATCGCCGCCCAACGCATGGCCTGGCCGATCACGGCCAGCACGGCGACGACGCTGGCGGCCTTTTTGCCGCTGCTGTTCTGGCCCGGGATCATGGGCGAGTTCATGAAGTACCTGCCGATCACGCTGATCGCGGTGCTGGCGGCCTCGCTGCTGATGGCGCTGATTTTCGTGCCCACGCTGGGCGGCCTGATCGGCCGCCCGGGCGCGGTGTCGCCCAAGGTGCAGTCGCAACTGGCGGCCGCCGAAACCGGCGACCTGTCGGAGCTGACCGGCTTCACCGCCCGCTACGTGCGGCTGCTACGGCGGCTGGTGGTGCGGCCCGGCCACACGCTGGCCGGCGCCATCGGCGTGGTGGTGCTGATCTTCATCGGCTATGGCGCCTTCGGCCCCGGCGTCGAGTTTTTCCCCGAGGTCGAGCCGGAAAACGCCCAGGTGCAGATCCGCGCGCGCGGCGACCTGTCGCTGGCGCAGCAGGATGCGATCGTGCGCGAGGTCGAATCGCAGGTGCTCGACCAGCCCGGCATCAAGCACGTGACCACCCGCACCGGCGGCGGCCGCTCGCGCGACGAGCCCGCCGACGTCATTGGCCGCATCAACATCGAATTCGAGGATTGGGACCAGCGCCGCCCCGCGCGCGAGATCCTGGCCGACATCCGCACGGCCGCGGCGCAGATCCCCGGTATCGTGGTCGAGGTGCGCCAGGAAGAGAACGGCCCCACCTCCGGCAAGCCCGTGTCGCTGGAGCTGCAGGTGCTGCGCGACGAGCCCCTGGCGGCGTCAACGGCCCGGCTGCAGGCCGCGGCCGACGAAATCCGCGCCCGCATGCAGACCATCGGCGGCTTTGTCGATATCGACGACACGCTGCCGCTCAGCGGCATCGAATGGCAGCTCAGCGTGGACCGCGCCGTGGCCACCCGCTTCGGCGCCGACGTGCTCAGCGTGGGCAATGCCGTGCAGCTCGTTACCGGCGGCGTGAAGCTGGGCACCTACCGGCCCGAGGACGCCGACGACGAGCTGGACATCCGCATCCGCTACCTGCCCGGCTACCGCCACCTGGATCAGCTCGACGGCCTGACCGTGGAAACCGCCCAGGGCGGCGTGCCGCTGTCGCATTTCGTCGAGCGCAAGGCCGCGCCGCGCGTGGGCTCCATCAGCCGCACCGACCTCAAGCGCACCGCCACCGTGCGCGCCGATGTCGAAGACGGCCTGCTGGTCGATGCTCAGGTGCAGGCGCTGCGCGACAGCTTTGCCGCCCAGCCGCTGCAGATCCAGGGCGTCGCCCTGCTCTTCCGCGGCGAGGACGAGGATCAGCGCGAGTCGCAGAACTTTCTGATCAAGGCCTTCGTGGCCGCGCTGTTCGTGATGCTGGTGATCCTGGTCACCCAGTTCAACAGCTTCTATCAGTCGGCGCTGATCCTGTCGGCGGTGCTGTTCTCCACAGCCGCGGTGCTGGCCGGGTTGATGCTGATGGGCGAGCCCTTCGGCATCGTCATGTCCGGCGTGGGGGTGATCTCGCTGGCCGGCATTGTCGTCAACAACAACATCGTGCTGATCGACACCTACAACGTGCTGCGGCGTGCCGGCCTGGAGCCGATGGACGCCGTGCTGCGCACCGGCGCCCAGCGCTTACGGCCCGTGCTAATGACGACGGCGACGACGATCCTGGGCCTGCTGCCGATGGTGCTGCAGCTCAACATCGACCTGTTCAGTCGCGACATCAGCTACGGCGCCCCGTCCAGCCAGTGGTGGGTGCAGCTCGCCGCGGCCGTGGCCGGGGGCCTGGCCTTCGCCACGCCGATCACGCTGCTGCTCACCCCCACCCTGCTCGCCTGGCGCGACCGCCGCCGCGCCGCGCGGCGGAGCCCGCCGGCGGCTCAGGGGGAGCCGCAGGCGAGCGGCGCCTAACCCTCGTCCCGCACACAGGGGGCGTACAGCCACAGGCTGCGGTGGCGCACGCCCAGCGTGATGGCCGGCCCCAGCCCCAATGCGGGCAGCGGCATGTCTTCGTAGACGCGCTGCGGGGCGATCACGCCTCGGTATTCCGCCCCGTCGCCGCAAAAGGCCTCGATGGCCGCGCCGGGGTCCTCGCCATACAGCGGGCGCAGCGGCCGGCGGGTGGCCAGCGAAAACTGCGGCCGCCAGTCGAGCATGGCCAGCGTGACCTCGCCCTGGGCCGGCAGCTCGGCCTCCACCTTGGCCAGCAGGCGCTCCGGCGTGCGCACGGTGTTCAGCCAGGGGTAGATCGCCCAGCCGATCAGGACCCAGGCCACGCCGATGAAGACCGGCAGCGCCAGGGCCTGGTGCCGGCTGCGCAGGCTCAGCGCGATGGACAGCACCAGGGCCAGCGCGCCCAGGCCGCCCATGAAGACCAGCAGGCCCCAGGGCGTATCCGGCGGCAGGCGCAGGCCGAACTCCAGCGGCTCGCGCAGCGCCAGCCCGGACAGCGTCAGCAGCCCCGCGCCGATGGCCAGCAAGGTGCCGCGGCTGAGCCATTGCACGCCCGGCCGCCACCAGGTGCCGCCGATGTTGACGCCCACCAGCAGCGCGAAGGCCGGCAGCGCCGGCAGGATCTGCACCCCGTGCCGGCCCGGCAGCATCGAGAACAGCGCGATTACCGCCAGCACAAAGCCCAGCAGCAAGCCGGTGCGCGGGTCGCGGTCCCGCAGGCGCTGGCGCCAGATCGGCAGCAGCCAGGGCAGCAGCAGCGTCAGCGGCAGCCACAGCGCCACGGCCTGCAGGGTCAGGTACCACGGCGGCTGCTCGGGCCCGCCCAGCAGCAGGTCGGCGCCACCCAGCAGGTTCCACAGCAGCTCGCGGCGGAACTGGTCCAGCGCGAAATCGTCGGCGCCGGAAACAAAGGCCAGCGCCGGCAGTGCCCAGCTCAGCACCACGCCAAAGGCCGTCGCGACCAGCGGCCACAGCGCACGCAGGCCCGGCCGCTCGGGCAGTTCGTCCCAGTGCTGCGCCCGCATCCACAGCCAGGGCAGCAGCACCAGCAGCGCGATGTAGCCCGCGCCCTTGGTCAGCATCGCAAAGCCGATGGCGGCGCCGGCCGCCACCAGCCAGCGCGGGCTGGCCTCCAGCAGCAGGTAGCGCAGCAGGCCGTAGAGCGCCAGCGTGGTGAAGAAGGTGAAGGTGGCATCCACCTGCCCGCGGTGCGCTTGCAGCGAGAACTGGAAGGCGCACAGCAGCGCAATGGCGGCCAGCCGGCCGGCGCGCTCACCCCACAGTCGCCGGCCCAGGTCGAAGACCAGCCACAGCGTGCCCAGCGCCGCCAGCAGGCTGGGCAGCAAAAAGCCCAGGCGCAGGCTGCCGGTCACCGAATACAGCGCCGCGCCCAGCCAGATGACCAGCGGCGGGTGGTCGGAAAAGGGCTCCCCCGCCAGGTAGGGGATCAACCATTCGCCGCTGTCGGCCATCTGCCGCATCATCAGCGCCAGGGCCGGCTCGGCCGGCGGCCAGGGGTCGCGCAGGCCCAGCCCCGAGCCCAGCACCAGCAGCGCCAGCAGCCACAGCCGCAGCGCCTTATGCTCGTCGTCCTGGGCGAACCACAGCAGCAGGGCGCGCATCCGGCTCATGTCCGCCCCCCGCGCGGCTGGCTATCATGCGGGCCGCCGTTAACGGGAGCCCCCCCATGAGCCAGACGTTGTTCGAAAAAATCATTGCCGGCGACATTCCCGGCGACATCGTTTACGAGGACGAGCACTGCGTGGCCTTCCGCGACGTGGCGCCGGCCGCGCCGGTGCACCTGCTGCTGGTGCCGCGCAAGCCGATTCCCAAGCTGGCCGAGGCCAGCGATGGGGACAGCGCGCTGCTCGGCCATCTGCTGCGCACCGCGCCGAAAGTCGCCGCCCAGGAGGGCTGCGGCGAGGCCTTTCGGCTGGTCATCAATAACGGCGAGGGCGCCGGGCAAAGCGTGTTTCACCTGCACCTGCACATCATCGGCGGCCGCGAGCTGAGCTGGCCGCCGGGCTGAGCCGGAGCGCGCCGGCGCCGTCATCGGCGTCGGCGTCGGCGTCGGCACTGCACCCGGGGCTCGCACCCCGCCCGGCGCGGTGCTCGCCGCTGGCGCGCTCGGCGCCTGCCCGCGCTGCGGCATCAGGCCGCCTGCGCCCGAATATGCGTGGCCAGCGCACGCAGGCGCGCCAGGCTGGCCTCGCGGCCCAGCGCCAGCAGGATGCCCTCCAGCGCCGGCGCCTGCGCCTGCCCGGCCAGCGCCAGCCGCGCCGGCATGCCGAGCTTGGCAAAGCCGATCTCGCATTCCGCCACGGTCTCCTGCGCGGCCTGCTTCAGGCTCGGCTCGGCCCAGTCGTCCACCGCCTCCAGCCGACGGGCATAGCTGTCCAGCACCCCCGGCGTGTTCGCGCGCACGTGCTTGGCGTAGTCCTTGTCGTCGTAGCGCTCCGGCGCCGCGAACAGAAAGCCGGCCTGCTCGACGATCTCCTTGAGCGTGCGGCAGCGCGGCCGCAACAAGGCAATGGCAGCCTCGCCAGCCGGGCCGGCCTGCCAGGGGCGCTGCAGCGTCGGCGCCAGCGCCGCCAGCTCGGCGTCCAGTTCGGCCAGATCGGCCTGCTGCAGCCATTGCTGGTTGACCCAGCCCAACTTGTCCAGGTCAAAGCGCGCCGGCGAGCGCTGGATGTTGCCCAGGCTGAAGTGCTTGCGCAGCTCGGCGTCGCTGAACAGCTCCTGGTCGCCGTGGGACCAGCCCAGCCGCGCCAGGTAGTTGCGCATGGCCTGCGCCAGGTAGCCGGCCTCGCGGTAGAGCATCACCGACACCGCGCCATGCCGCTTGGACAGCCGCTTGCCATCCGGGCCCAGAATCATCGGCACGTGGCCATAGGCCGGCTCGGCGCCGCCGAGTGCCCGCAGGATGTTGAGCTGGCGCGGGGTGTTGTTGACGTGGTCGTCGCCGCGCAGCACGTGGGTCAGGCCCATGTCCAGGTCGTCGACCACGACACAAAGGTTGTAGGTGGGCGTGCCGTCGCTGCGGGCGATGATCAGGTCATCCAGCTCGGCGTTGGCGACCGCCAGCGGGCCCTTGACCAGATCCTCCCAGGCCACCTGCCCCTCGGTCGGGGTGGCAAAGCGCACCACGCGCCCCGGCCCCGGCTGCAGGCCGCGCCCGCGGCAGTGGCCGTCGTAGCGGGGCTTGTCGCCGCGCGCCTGCTGGGCCTCGCGCAGCGCATCCAGGCGCTCGCGCGAGCAGTCGCAGGCATAGGCCTTGCCGGCCGCGAGCAACTCATCGACCACCGTGCGGTAGCGGTCGAAGCGATTGGTCTGGAAGATCGGCCCCTCGTCGTAGTCCAGCCCCAGCCAGGCCATGCCGTCGAGAATGGCCTGCACGGCCTCGGGGGTGCTGCGCTCGCGGTCGGTGTCCTCGATACGCAGGATGAACTTACCGCCATGCTGGCGCGCATACAGCCAGTTGTACAGCGCCGTGCGGGCGCCGCCCAGGTGCAGATAACCGGTGGGGCTGGGCGGGAAACGGGTAACGACGGACATGCAGGCGGCAATGGGGGGCGGCCGCGTATTTTACTGGCTGCCGGGCTGCTGTCTTGCCGCGGTGCACGCCCGCGCCCGCGCCGCTTCCTTTCGCTCACGCCCGCAGCCGCACGCGCAGGGCCGCGCGGCGCCCGCGCCACAGGCGCGTACACTGCGCCGCGAATGCCCCCGATGACCCCGCCCATGTCCGCCAGCGCCCACGCCACCGATCCCCTCCAGGCCACCCGCCAGTGGGTCGAAACCGTCGTGCTCGGCCTAGAGCTGTGCCCCTTCGCCCAACGCGAAGTCGACGCCGGGCGGGTGCGCTATGTGCACAGCCGGGCCGCCGATGCCGACGCGCTGCTGGCCGACCTGCAGGCCGAGCTGCAGCGGCTGCGCGAGGAGCCGCAGATCGAGACCACATTGCTCGTGCACCCGGGTCTGCTGCGCAGTTTCCCGGCCTATAACGACTTTCTAGACGTGGCCGATGCGCTGCTTGAGGCGCTGGACATGGTCGGCGAGTTCCAGATCGCCAGCTTTCACCCGGCCTACCAGTTCGCCGGCACGCAGCCCGAGGACGCCGAGAACTACAGCAACCGCTCCCCCTACCCCATGCTGCACATCCTGCGCGAAGCCAGCCTGGAGGCCGCGATTGCCGCCTACCCCGACGTGGACGCCGTACCCGAGCGCAACATCGAAAGGCTGCGCGCGCTGGGCACCTCGGCGCTGCGCGAGATGCTGGCGGCCTCCACGGCAGACGACGCGACGCTGGGCACACCCGCGAAGCCGCGTTAGGGCAACGCTGAGGTTTTTTGCCTTTCCCGCGGGCCAAGGATGGCCCGCCGCGGATCAACGGCTTAAGCCGTTGATCCGGCGAAGCTCAGTGCGGGGTACGCCGCACTGAGCGTGCGCTGAGACGTCCAGGATGGACGCATTCAGCGCTTCCTCAAGATCGGAGGACCGGAATCAACGAGGCCAGCAGCAGCAGCGCCAGCACCCGGTTGAACAGCCGCATGCGGCGCGGGTCGGCCAGCAGCCCGCGCAGACGCTGGCCAAGCAGCGTCCAGGCGCTGACACAGGGCAGGTTGATCAGGCCGAAGACGCCCGCCACGCCGGCCACCGCCCACAGGCTCTGGCTCGGCGCGTACACGGCGACCGCGGTCAGGGCCATGGTCCAGGCCTTGGGGTTCACCCACTGGAAGGCCACCGCCTGCCAGAAGCTGAAGGGGCGGCCACTGGCGGCCACCTCCGGCGTGGCCGGCGCCGCGGTGGCAATGCGCAGCGCGAGATAGCTCAGGTAGCCCACCGCCGCGACCTTCAGCAACCACTGGCTGCCCGGCAGCGCCTGGAACAGCTGCAGCAGGCCGGTGCCGACCATCAGCAGCAGGAACACGAAGCCCAGGGCCACGCCGGCCAGGTGCGGCAGCGTGCGGCGCAGGCCGAAATTGGCCCCGCTGGCCAGCAACATCAGGTTGTTGGGGCCGGGGGTGATGGAGGAGGCAAAGGCGAAGAGCGCCAGGCCGCCCAGTAGCTCGCTGTTCATGCGCATATTGTCCGGCATAATCGGCCGCATAGGCTTGCTTTTATTGCCCGCTATGCGCTTATCGGAACATGGTTCTGCGAATCTGGACCGAATGGACAGCAGAATCTTGCACACGCTACTGGGCGAGGGCCGCATCAGCAATGCCGCGCTGGCCGAGCGCGTGGGCCTGTCGGCCTCGGCCTGCTTGCGCCGGGTGCAGGAGCTGGAGCGCCGCGGCGTGATCCGCGGCTACCGCGCGGTGCTGGATCGGGCGGCGCTGGGCGTGGGCTTTACCGCCTACATCGCCGTGGGCCTGGCCTCGCACACGGCGGAGTCACAGCGCGCCTTTGAGCGCTCCATCGTCGACTCGCCGGAGGTGCGCGAATGCCACAACGTCACCGGCGCCTATGAATACCTGCTGCGCGTCGAGACCACCGACCTTGCCGCCTACAAGGTCTTTCACACCGATGTGCTGGGCATGCTGCCGCAGGTACGCACCATCAGCACCCATGTGGTGATGGAGTCGGTCAAGGACGACCGCGCCTGAATCCCCTCGGGCGCCGGGGGCCGGGCGCGGGGCGGGCGAGGCGCCACGGCTGGCATCGCCCACGCGCCATGAGTGCGCAGCCGCCCCCGGCAGGCCCGCAGCGGGCCCGCCGAAGTCGCGCCCGGTGCGACCCCTACACGGCTCTTATTTGGCCGACGCCGGTTTGGCGGCCGCCGCCCCGGATTTCGCGGGGCTCTTGCGGGCCGCCGCCTTGGCCTTGGCGGGCGCTTTGGCACGGCCTGCCGTGCCGGCCTTGGCCTTGGACTTGGGCGCGCTCGCGGGCTTGCGCTTGGCGGCGGACTTGCTTGCCGACTTGGCGGCGGGCCTGGTTGCGGGCCGGGATGCGGCCTTCGTGCCGCTACCCGCCGCGCCATTGGTGGCCTGGGGCGCCCGGGCGCCATTGGACGCCGCGCCGGATTGGCCGCCCGGCTGGCCGCTGGGCTGGCCGCTGGGCTGGGCGCTGGTTCGTGGGCTGGGTTGGGGACTCGCCGCAGCCATGGCGCCGCGACTGGCGGGCACGCCCAGCAGGCGACCCAGCTCCTCCAGCGCCTCGCCGGTGTACACCGCGATGCGCTGCATGTGCGGCAGCGTGTCGCGGCAGCCGGTAAAGCCAAAATTCAGCGTGCCCGCATAGGACAGGCAGGTGATGTTCAGCGCGCCGCCGTGGGCGATCAGCGACACCGGGTACATCGCCTCCAGCCGGGCGCCGTTGAAGTACAGCGGCTCGCGCGGCCCGGGCACGTTGGAGATGGTGATATTGAACACCGGCCGTGCGCGCCCGCCCGCACCGCTGAGCAGCTGCAGGATGTAGGGCGCCATCACCACCAGCGTGTACTGCTGCATCGCCGCCTTGGGCAGCGTTTGCAGATGCGCCTTGGCGCGCGCCGTCGAGGCCTTGATCACATCCAGCCGCTGACGCGGGTCGGCGATGTCGGTGCCCAGGTTGGCCATGATGAAACTGATGGCGTTGCCGGTGCCCTGGTCATCGGCCGGGCGCACGTTGACCGGGATGCCCGCGGTCAGCGGCTTGCGCGGCAGGGCATTGCCCTCCTTCAGAAAGCGCCGGATCGAGCTGGCGCACAGGTAGAGCACGATGTCGTTCAGCGTGCAGTCGGCGGCGCGCGCCAGGGCCTTGAGCCGGTCCAGGTCGTACTGCTGCGTGGCGAAGCGTCGCGCCCCGCCCTTGATGCGGCCGTTCAGCACCGACTTGGGCGCCTGGAAGGGCGCGGTAAAGGGGTCGTTGCGGTCGCGGCCCTTGCGTACCAGGCCGCCGAGGCCACGCATCAGCGCCGCCGTCGAGCTGCCCTGCTGGCGCAGCCCCGCCAGCACCGCCTCGAAGGGGTTGGCGGAGGTCGTCGCCCCGCCCCCGCGGCGGCCGCCACCGCGCGGCTGGCCAATCGACCAGGGCGCCGACATGTCCTGGCGCTGGGGGTCGGTGCTGTACACGCGCTCCATCAGCCGCGCGCCGCTGATGCCGTCAATCAGCGAGTGGTGCATCTTGCTGTACAGCGCCACCCGGTTGCCTTCCAGGCCCTCGATCAGGTGCGCTTCCCACAGCGGCCGGTTGAAATCGAGCTGCGTGCTGTGCAGCCGCGAGATCAGCCGCCCCAGCTCGCGCTCGCCGCCGGGCTGCGGCAGCGCCGAGTGGCGAAAGTGGTATTCCATGTCGATGTCATGGTCTTCCACCCACTTCGGCGCCGCGCGGCCCAGGCTGCCGCCACGCAGCTTCAGGTTCCACGGGGAGACCACCGTGGTCGAGGCGCGGGCGCGCTCCACCAGGTCCTGCACGAAATCGGGGCCGGCGCCCTCCGGCAGCGAGAAGATGGACAGGTTGCCCACCTGCATCGGCGTGGCGCGCGACTCGACATAGAGCCAGGAGGCGTCGAGAGGGTTCAGCTTTTTCATGGTCGGTCTCCCCGGATGGCCGGACCATTCTACGTCGCGCGCACAAAGACCTCGTGCGCGCCCCAGACAATGCCCGCCAGCGCCGTCGCCCACAGGCTGCAGGCCAGCAGGTCGTAGGCCGTGTAGCGGGCGCGCGGGAACTCGCTGATGCCCATCATCGCCGGCACCAGGCTGCGGATCGCCGGCACGAAGCGGCCGATCAGTATCGCCCCGGGGCCAAAGCGGCGCACCAGCGCCTCGGTGCGGTCCCACTTGTTCTGGTTGCGGCGCACGATGGGCAGCTCGTGCACGCGGTGCCCAATGGCGCGGCCCACGTAATAACCCACGTGGTCGCCCGCCGAGGAGCCCAGCAGGGCCAGCACGGCCATCGTCGGCACGCTGGCCACGTCGCCGGCGTAATACACCGAGCAGACAATCACCAGGAACAGGCTGCTGACAAAGATGCCGATGCCCACGCAGGTTTCCATGAAGGCAAACAGCGGCACCAGAAGCAGCGCGTAATGCGCGTTTTGCTGCGCCCAGGCAATCAGTGCGTCATTCATGGCCAGCGGCGCGCAGCGGGCCGCAGCCCAGGGGCGGCCAGCTTAAGCCACCGCATGCAGCGGCGAAAGCCGTCTCGACGCCGGCGACAACCGGATGTTCGGGACGGCAACAGCAACGCTTTCAGCGCCTTCGTCAAAAACTTGGCGCGCGCTGGGAAGGGGCGTATGGTGCCGACAGATGACGCATCGCGCGGAGGGGCCATGCAGTCATTCGTGCCCGAAAGAGGCGATGTGCCCGGGGTGCACGCCCTGGTCATCGGCGTCAGCCGCTACCGGCACCTCTTCGATGGGGAGGACCCCACCGATGCGGGGCGCCGTGCGGGCATGGGCCAGTTGAGCACGGCTGCGGCTTCGGCCGCCGAGTTCGCCGCCTGGCTGCTGCACGCGCACAAGCTGCGGGGCCGGCCCCTGGCCAGCCTGCGCCTGCTGCTGTCGCCGACCGCCGGCGAGGCCTTGCCCGCTGCCATTCAAACCCACCGCAATCGCATTCCCGCGGCCACCAAGGCCAACGTGGTCAGCGCGCTGGGCGCCTTCCGCCAGGCCTGTGAGGGCCACCGCGACAACATCGCCTTTGTCTATGTCGCCGGCCACGGCGTGGCCGTCAGCAAACACGACGCCACGGTGCTGCTGGAGGACTTCGGCCACCCGGCGAGCCTGACCGAGTTGGATGCCAGCCTGGCGATGGCCAGCGTGCACGAGGGCTTCAACGACGATCGCTGCGCGCGCCAGCAGTTCTGGTTCGTGGACTGCTGCCGCCAGCCGCCGGCGGCCGAATCGCACTACGCCAGCCTGGCCGGCGGCATCGGCCTGGATTCGCGGCCGGGCAGCGCCGAGGTCTCGCCGCTGTACCTGGCGGCGGCGCCGGATCAGCGCGCCTACGCCAAACCCGGCCAGGTCAGCCTGTTTTACGCGGCGCTGCGCGAGGCGCTGGAACAGGGCGCCGCGGCCGAAAGCCTGGACCCGGCGCAGCAGCGCTGGGAGGTAACCGTGAACGGCCTGAACACCGCGCTGCCGGCCATCGTCAAGGCCGCGGCGGACGCCCACGGCGTCAAGCAGGATGTCTACGCCGCCGGGCGCCACGGCCAGGCCGCGCTGCACGAGTTTGACGACGCCCCCCGCGCCCAGCTGTGCCTAAGCCTGGACCCGGCAAGCGAGGGCGCCACCGCCCGCGCCAGCCTGCTGTTCAATGCCAGCCAGCTGGTGGCCGACAACCTGGCGCCCTGGCCCATAGAGCAGCAGAACCTGACCAGCGGGCTGTACCTGGTGCGTGTGCGCCTGGGCGATGGCCGCGACTGCGACAACCTGATTCGGGTGGCGCCGCGGCGCACCGAAAAAACGATCCGGGTGGGGGCCTGAGGTGGCGCGGCTGTCCATCGCGGTCGACTCCCGCCACCGGGTGCTGGCGCAGACGCTGCCCATCGAGATCCGCGATGCCTCGTTGAAACTGCTACATACGCTCCAGGGCCAGACGACGCTGGACCTCAACGCAGGGCTGTATGAAGTCCGCGCGCTCGGCGCTGGGGGCGACTGGGATCGCCGCCTGGTCGCGCTGGCCGAGGGCGGCAGCGAGGAGCTGCGCTTTCGAGCCGAACCCGCGGCGGAAGATCAGCCCGTCGAGGGATTTTCTAGCGAGGAGTCCGACGAGGCCGCGGACGCCGCCGAGCCCGACCCCGGGGGTGGCTTCAACTTAATGCAGGAGGGCTTTTTCCCCAGTGAAGCCGCACCCAGTGTCGCCCCATCGGATGACGGCGATACCTCTTACGCCCTGACGCCGGGCGCACCAAGCTGGTCGCGGCTGCCCGAGATATCGACACGGCGCCCGGACACACCCTTCGAGCTTCCCGGCGATGCCGGCCTGGAAGCCGAGGTCCTGGCGCCCGGCCGCTGGACGGTGCGGGTCCGCGGCCGTCACGACGACGCCAGCGCCCGGCTGCCATGGCTGCGCTGGGTCCATGCGGGCGCCGACTTGGAACTGGCGCTGCCACTGAACCCCCAGGGTTATGAGGACTGCGAGCTGGTGGCCGGCGCGCCGGGGCAGCCGCCGCGGGTACGCTTTGGCCGCGAACGGCAGGTCGCCCGCGCCATGCAGGGGCTGCTGGAACGCGGCGAGATTTTGCACGCGGCGCACGTCGCCGACGAGGCCCGTGACATGCTGCGCGGCAAGTACAACGACCCCGCCGCCGCCGCGCTGGGTACGCTGCTGCTGTTCAAGGTCGGCCGGCTCGAACGGCACCGGGACTGGGCCCAGAACCTGCACCGCGACTTCCCCTGGTTTGGCGATGCCGGCGTGCTGCTGGCCGCCGTGCTGAGCCAGAGCGGCGGCAGCGGCGATCTGGAGCGCGCGGCGGAGTACCTGCTGGACAGCGCCTCCCGGCCGCTGCTGCTGACCGACTGCGTGGCGTTGCGCCTGTCCCTGCTGCGGCGTCTGCCTATCGCCAAAGATGACGAACCCAAGGCCCGGGAATACCGGCAGCAAGCCTCGCTGCGCCTGCCCGGCGTACTTTGGGACAGCGCCCTGCTCGGTCTGGACACCCAGGCCCTGGCGCCGGCCGCGGCCGACGCCGCTCGCCCGCTGCTGCGCGGCCTGTAGGCGCCGCGGTGTTCTCGATCCAGATGTGGCCGGCCCGCGAGGGCGATGCGCTGTGGCTGCGCTGGGGCGACGCGGCGGCACCACAGCAGGCACTGATCGACATGGGCGTCGCCGCGACGGGCCGCGCCCTCAAGGCGCATATCGCGCAACTGCCCGAGGCGCAGCGGCGCTTCGCCCTGCTGGTCATCACCCATGTCGACCGCGACCACATCGCCGGCGTGCTCAGCGCGCTGGACGCGCCGCCGGACGGCCTGCGCTTTGACGACATCTGGTTCAACGGCTGGCCGCACATCCAGGGCGCGGCGCGCGCCAACCGGCTGGAAGACTACGGCCCGGTGCAGGGCCACGAGTTGCAGGCGCTGCTGCAGGGCCGGCCGTGGAATGCCGCCTTCGACGGCGGCGCGGTGGCCCGCGCGCCCGGCCAGCCGCCGCCGCGCGTGCAGCTGCCGGGCGGCCTGGAGATCTGTGTGCTGGGCCCCACCCCGCAGCGACTGCGGGACTTCGAGCCACACTGGCGCGAGGCCGTGGAAGAGGCCATCGCCGCCGCGCGCCTGCCGGACGACGCGCTGGGTGCGGACGGCGGGGGGCTGGAAAGTTATGGCGCGGTGGCGCCACCGGTGCTGCGCGACCGCGCCGACCTGGAGCGGCTGGCGGACTCCGACGACGGCAGCGGCCACAGCGAGGCCAACGGCAGCAGCATCTGCCTGCTGCTGCGCTACCAGCAGCATGCGCTGCTGCTGTGTGGCGATGCCTTCGCGGCGGACGTGCTCGACGGGGTGGCCGCGCTGCCCGCCGGCGAGGCGGCCGGGCTGGCGGCCGTCAAGCTGCCGCATCACGGCAGCGCCAAGAACGTCTCCCGCGAATTGATCGCGGGCCTGGACACGCGGCGGTGGCTGATTTCCACCGATGGCAACCGCTTCGGCCACCCCGATGACGCCGCCATCGCCCGCATCCTGCTGCACAGCCCGGGCCCGCCGGAGCTGCTGTTCAACATGCAAAGCCGGCACAACCAGTACTGGCAGGACGGGGGCTGGCAGGCGCGCTTTGGCTACAGCACGCACTACGGCCAGGCCCCGCAGGGCTACACGCTGATGCTGGACTGATGGCCAGCCAGCGCCGCATCCGCATCATGCTCAGCAGCCGCTGCAACACGCCGGTCCGGTGCGCGGATGGCAGCACGCTGACGCTGACCGCGCTGCGCCGGCAGATGCGCGATCGCCTGGAGGCGCTCAAGCTTGGCCCGCGCGCGCTGTTCGAAGTCTGGATCAGCGAAGACCCGGAGGCCCCGACGGCGCTGGAGTCCTCCTGGGAGGTCTGCATGAGCCAGGTGCGCGACTGCCACCTGCTGTTCGTGTTGCTCAGCGGCGAGGCCGGCTGGGCCCGCGCGGCGGGCGACATCGGCATCTGCCACGCCGAACTGCAAACCGCAATGGCGGGCGAGCCGGGCAAGGTTTTCCTGCTGGACCTCACCCGCGCGGTGGAGGTGCCGCCGGCGGCGGACGCTGCGGAAAAGGCCCGCAACACGCGCTTTGCCGCCTACGCCGCGCAGATCAACCGCTTTCGCGAGCGCGCCGACACGGCCGAGCAGGCACTGCAACGCATCGAGGCGATGGCCGCCGAGGCCGTGCTGCGCTTCGTAGACCTCGGCAAACGCGAGGCCCAGCGGGGGCAGTTCAACAGCGGCGTGGCGCTGGACTGGTCGCGGATGAGCTACCTGGAGCGCAAGGCGGCCATCGAGGCGAGCATTGCCGGCCAACTGGCCGAGCGCGACGCGCCCGACGGCCTGCGCATTGCCGGGAGCCGCATCCGCGTGGTGGTGAATGCCATCCCCGCCGGCATGGCGGTGGCCGCGGCGCGCGAGCTGGTCGGCCAGCCCTTCCTGAGGGACCACGAGGCGCTGCCGGCCGGTGCCAAGTGGGCCGGCCCGCTGCACATCATCGGCGTGCACAAGGGCTGCACCGAGGCCCAGGCCATGCGCCAGCTGGGCTTTGCCGATGCCACCTTTGTGGAGGCGCCCTTCGGCGTGTTCGTCGCCGACCAGGTGCAAAAGATCCCGATCGCGCTGCTGCGCAACTGCCGCGACGAGGCCTCGACGCGACACAACGTCCAGCGGCTGCTGGACTGGGTGGAGGAGACCGGCGAGGCCCACTACATCGCTGCGCGGGCCCAGGCGCGCGCGCGCATCGTGGCGGCAATCCGCAAGGAAGCCGCGGACACCTAGGCCGCGACGGCCGCCGCGTCAGTCGCCGCCGCGGTCGGCCGCCCAGCTCTCCAGCGCCATGCGACGGGCGTCGTCGACCTTTTTTTGCGGCACGCCGGCGAGGTCGGGCTGGGCGTAGGGCTCGTCGTGGAAGATGTAAACCCGCGAGGCCAGCTGCCAGAAGGGCAGCGAGGCCTCGCCCGGCCATTCGCCATGGCCCTGGGTCGAGACGATCACCCCCTGCCCCCAGTCCTGGCCGGAGTCGTTATTGGGGTTGTAGAAATAGCCGCGCATCGTGCCCTCATGGTCCAGGGCCACGCGCAGCAGGCTGATGGCGTGCCAGCCCACGAAGCGGCCGTTGGAGTCGGTCACGGCCAGGCCGGCCGGCTGCGGGTGGATCACCGGCTGGTTGCCATTGAACAGCGGGTGGTAGCTGGCGAAGAAGTGCCGCAGGAAGGTCTCGTAATCGGCGAGCTGGCCGGTTTCGACATCGACGGCGATGGCGAACTGACGGCCCACCCACCAGCCATGGAACTCGGGGTTGACCCAGGCATGCGGGTCCTGCGGCCGCTCGGCGCAGAGCCGGCCCATCTCGTTGTAGATGCGGTCCAGGTGCGGCACCAGCAGCGTGGACACCGGGTCGTTATCGGCCGGCACGCTCTGCGCCAGGCCCTGCGGCAGCTGGTCGGACTCGAGCGGCTGGCCCTCGAACTCCATGCGCAAACGATCGAACTTGGCCGCCTGGGCGATCAGGTACAGCAGGTAGTCCGGGTCGTTGATTGCCCACAGCGAGATCGCGCGGGCCGACTGGCAGGTGGGGTTGTTGCCCTGCGCCACACCCAGCGGCTGCCCCAGCACGCTGATGACGCCGGCCAGCAGGTGCACCCGCGCCGGCACCGCCGTGCCGAAGGTGGCGGCCAGCGTGGCCTCGGCCTGCGCCGACAGCTCCAGGCCGATCTGCCGCCACAAGCCCGGCGCGATGGCCGGCGTGTACAGCGTGCCGCGCTCCAGCAGCATGGCCAGCGCGTACACGGCCTGCGCGGTGGCGACGGTCACCGCCTCGGCGATCAGCGCGTGCACCAGATCGCTGTAACAACGCAGGCTGTCGATGCCGGTGCTGGAGAGCCCCAGGGCGTCGGGCAGCAGGTCGGTGAGCTGCTGTTCCAGCAGCCAGCGCAGAAAGTCGGCGTGGTAGTCCGAGACCAGCCCCACGTCATGCATCGCGCGGGCAAAGCCGGCCGCCTCGCGTTGCAGACCCGGCCGGTCCAGCGCGGCCAGGCGCTCGCGATAGCTCGGCAGGCCGGGGTCGTCGCGGCTCAGCTCGGTGGGGCCGAACAGCGCATTGATCAGCCGGTCGGCGCCCAAGCGCACGCCGCCGGCCGCCACATCCTCGCGCGTGAGGGTCACGGCGATCTGCGCAATCATTGCCCGCGCATGCTGCACCTGGATCGGCCGCTGGCCGAGCACGCGCCAGATCTCCTCGCAGACCGAGGCCAGGATGTCGGCATGGCCCACGTGGGCGACCAGAAAGCCGAACAGGCGGTGGATCAGTTCGGCGCGGGCGGCATCGCCCTGGCGCTCGGCCTCGTCCGGGGCCTGGGCGAAGACCCGGCGCACGTTATGGGCCAGCACCTGGGTCAGAAAGTGGCGGGCGTGTTCGGCCGACACCACCGGGTGCGGCATGGCGCCATTGGCGATGGCCAGCATGCGCAGCGCGCTGATGCATTCCAGCGTCAGCTGCTGCGCGCTGCCCTGGGCCAGCGCGGCCCCCACGAAGCTGGCGCTGAGCGCCTGCGGGTTATCCCAGTCGGTGCCGGCGAAGATGCCGGCCTGGTCCAAACTGGCGGCGCGCGCGTACAGCGCATCCACCCCGTCGGGCTGCAACAACCGGCGCCGCGCCAGCGACAGCACCGGCCCGATGGCCGCCGGCTTGGCAAAGGGTCGGGCCTGGGCCAGCCGCTCGATCGCGTGGTCGAGCTTGGTATCGAGCGCCGTGGTGGCCGCCTCCGGCTGCGCCGGCGCGGCGGCCTCCACAGGCTGGGGCCTGCCGGCTTCAGACATAGAAGTCCAGGTCTTCCTGTTTGGTCAGCAGCTCGCGCATGCGATAGGGGTCCTCGCCAAAGAAATAGACCAGGCCCCAGTGCGTGCCAAAGGCGTTGCGCTTGGTGACCTTGTTCTCCATCGGCGCCTGCAGCTCGTGGAACTCAAAATACTCGTCGTTCTCGGTTTCCGGCGGAATCGCCAGATCGCTGACCACGCGGCGGCGCGGGTACACGCCAAAGCAGCCGGCGTGGCCCTTGGCGTCGACCACCTCGCGCGGGAAGAAATCGGTGATCTCCTTCTCGGTGGTGTGCGGGTCGAAGGCCAGCACCATGCCCTGGTAGGCATTGAAGCCATAGGCGCGCTCGAGCAGCTCGAACACCTTGAAGCCGGGCGGGCGGTAGGCCACCTCGCCGAAGTACATCTTGCCGTCGGAGGTCACGAAGTATTCGGGGTGGATAAAGCCGAACTCGATGTCAAAGGTCTCGATCAGCTTTTCGATCTCCTCGCGGATGCGCGGCCGCCACTTTTCCAGCTCCGGCGAGGCCGGCACGAAGACCGAATAGCCCAGACGCACATATTCGGAGATGTTCAGAAAGCGGATCTTCCCGTCGTGCACCCAGGCCTCCACGGCGAACTCCCAGCCGTCCAGGTGCGACTCCATCAAGACCGGAAATTCCTCGTCCGGGATCGTGTCGACCTCGTCCGGCGTGCGAATCACGCGGTGACCCAGGCAGCCGGCCTTGTCGAAGGCCTTCAGGTGAATCGGGTCGTCCGGGTCGCCATCAAGCTTGAGCAGCGCCTGGTTGACGCGCTTGAGAAAGCGCACCACGTCGCCGCGGTCATGGGCTTCTTCAAAGATGCCCACCCGGATGCCACCGAGCTGCGCGCGGCGCTTCATCAGCGCCTTGTCGCGGAACAGCATGGCCTGGCCCATCAGCCGCGGGTTGCCCATCAGCACCGCGTTGATGGCGCCGGCCCATTCCACCGTCTCCTCAAACAGCGGGATCGCCACATCCACGCCGCGCTCCTTGAGCACGTTGGCGATCTCGAAGGAGCGGTCGTTGATCCGCTCGAACTTCCAGGGGATGTAGGGGATGTTGTGCTGTTCGCAATAGTCCTGCGCCCAGTCGGGGGCCACGACGACGTAGCGTCGACCTTCCATGCGGTCGACGGCGTCAATGGCATTCAGGCTCCAGCCCAGCAGCGCGACGTAGCCGCCTTGCTTGTCTTCACTCATGGGGGCTTCCTTATCTCGACATGAACTCCCCATCCTTGCCGATCCGGCGGCCCGCAATCAAACCGCGACGCCTCTGGCGCGGGCCGCAGAAACGCAGCCAGCCGCGCCACGACGGGCCTGCCGGCGCGACCGCCTTGCGGGGGTCAACAAGGCTGCGGGCCGCGTCGAATGCGCGGCTCTGTGGGCCTCAGGCGAGCTGGATTTCCAGCGTCAGCGGCTCGCCGTTGATGTCGAATTGCTGGGCCTGCGCACCCGGCGCCGCGGCCTCCAGCCGGGTGCACAGCGTCTCGGCGCGGATGCTGTCGGCATGGGTCGCGATGGCCTGCGCCAGCGCGCCGTCTGCGGCGTAACGCACCGCGATGCGGGCGACCACGTCCAGGTCCAGCCGCTTGCGCTCGTTCTGGATGCGGTTGATGACCTCGCGGGCCAGGCCGCGGGCGCGCAGCGCGTCGTCGAGCTGGGTGTCCAGCGCAACGGTCACGCCGGCCTCGCGGGCCACCGCCCAGCCCTCCAGGCCATGCGACTCGATCAGCAGGTCGCCCTCTTCCAGCGTGTATTCGCTGCCGTCGGCCAGGGTCAGGGTCAGGGTCAGCTGGCCCTGCTCGGCGTAGCGCTGCAGCGCCTCGTCGTCGATGCCGCCCACGGCGGCGGCCACGGCCTTCATTCGCGGCCCGGCCTTCTTGCCGAGCACGCGGAAGTTGGGCTTGGCGCTGCGGGTCACGACGCCGGCGCCGGCCTCCACCGTCTCCAGCGCGTCGACATTGACCTCGTCGCAGATCTGCGCCTGCACGCGGGCCAGGTCCTGCGCCGACACGCCGGGCTCGGTGACGACGATGACGCGCGCCAGCGGCTGGCGCACGTTGAGCCGGTGCGCATTGCGCAGCTGCAGGGCGGTGGACACCACGCGGCGAGCCAGGTCGATGCGCTGCTCCAGCGCGGTGTCCTGCAGCGCCGTGTCGGCCTGGGGGTAGGCCGCGCGGTGCACGCTGGCGGCGGCCGATTCGTCGCGCAGCAGCGCGCGGTGCAGCCATTCGGCGAAGAAGGGCGCGATGGGCGCCATCAGCTTCGACACGGCCAGCAGCACCTCATAGGTGGTGGCGTAGACGGCGCGCTTGTCCGCCTCGGCGATGCCGGTGTCCTTCTTGCCCGCCCAGAAGACCGGGCGCGAGCGGCGCACATACCAGTTGGACAGGTCGTCCACCAAGGTCTCGACGGCGCGGGCCGCGCGTGTGGGGTTGTAGCCGTCCAGCGACTCGCGGCAGGTGGCGATGGTGGTCTGCAGGCGCGACAGCAGCCAGCGGTCCAGCTCCGGGCGCTCGGCGGCGGCCGGCGCGCCCTGAGTCGGCTCCACCGAATCGATGTTGGCGTAGGTGGCGAAGAAGGCGTAGACGTTGACCAGCGTCATGAACAGCTTGCGCCGTGTCTCGAGCACGCCGGCATCGTTGTACTTGACGTTGTCCCAGGGCGGCGAGGCGGCCATCAGGTACCAGCGCAGCCCGTCGGCGCCGTGCTCCTCGAGCGCGGCGAAGGGGTCCACCGTGTTGCCCTTGGACTTGGACATCTTCTCGCCCTGCGCATCCAGCAGCAGGCCGTTGACGACCACGTTCTTGTAGGCCACCGAGTCCATCACCAGCGTGGCGATGGCGTGCAGCGTGTAGAACCAGCCGCGGGTCTGGTCCAGGCCTTCGGCGATGAAGTCGGCCGGGAAGCTGGCCTCGAACTCGTCCTTATTCTCGAAGGGGTAATGCCACTGCGCGAAGGGCATGGCGCCGGAATCGAACCAGACGTCGATGATCTCCGGCACGCGGCGGTAGGTGCCGCCATTGGGCGCCGGCCAGCTGAAGTTGTCGACATAGGGCCGGTGCAAGTCCAGCGCCTCGTCGCCGGGCCACTGCGCGGCCGGCACCTGGGCTTTGAGATCGGCAATCGAGCCGATGACGACATAGTCCTCGGGGTCGGCGTCGTTGACCCAGATCGGCAGCGGCGTGCCCCAGAAGCGGTGCCTGGACAGCGCCCAGTCGACGTTGTTGGCCAGCCACTCGCCAAAGCGGCCGCGGCCCACATGCTCGGGCTGCCAGTTGATGGTGGCGTTCAGCTCCACCAGGCGCTGCTTGAAGGCGGTGGTGCGCACGAACCAGCTCTCGACCGGGTAGGACATCAGCGGCGTGCCCTTGCGCCAGTCGTGCGGGTAGTTGTGGCGGTACTGGGTGCGTGCAAACAGCAGCCCGCGCGCCTTCAGGTCGCGGCAGAGCTCCTTGTCGGCCTCCTTGAACCACATGCCGCCGACGACGGGGCGCTCGGCTTCGAAGTGGCCGTCGCGCTGCACCGGGCAGACCATCTCCACGCCCTCGCGCTGGCCGGTGGCGAAGTCATCGGCGCCAAAGGCCGGCGCGGTATGCACGATGCCGGTGCCGTCCTCGGTGGTGACATAGTCGGCGGCGACCACGCGGAAGGCCCCCTCGTGGCCGGCAAACCAGTCGTAGACCGGCGTGTAGCGCATGCCCACCAGCTCCGCGCCCTTGTGCTCGGCCACGATGCGGTGCTCGCGCTCGCCGAGCACGCTGCCCAGCAGCGCCTTGGCCAGAATCAGCTTTTCGCGGCCCTCGGCCGCCTCGCCGTCCTCACCGTTTTCGCGGGCGCATTCGACGGTGACGTAGTCGAGTTCCGCGCCCACGGCCAGCAGCAGGTTCGAGGGCAGCGTCCAGGGCGTGGTGGTCCAGGCCAGGAAGTAGGTGTCGGCCTGCCCTTCTACCGGGAAGCGCACAGTCACCGAGGGGTCGTCGACCTCCTTGTAGCCCAGCGAGACCTCATGTGAGGACAGCACCGTGCCGGTGCCCGGGCTGTACCAATGGATCTTGTGCCCGCGGTAGAGCAGGTCCTGGTCGGCGAGCTTTTTCAGCAGCCACCACACCGACTCGATGTAGTGCTTGTCGTAGGTGACGTAGGGCTGCTCCAGGTCCACCCAGTAGCCGATGCGGGTGGTCAGCTCATTCCACAGCGCCGTGTACTTGTTGACCGATTCGCGGCAGGCGGCGTTGTATTCGGCGATGCCGAAGGCCTCGATGTCGGCGCGGTTTTTCAGACCCAGCGCTTTTTCGACCTCGATCTCCACCGGCAGGCCGTGGGTGTCCCAGCCGGCCTTGCGCTCCACCCGGTAGCCGCACATCGCCTTGTAGCGGCAGAAGCTGTCTTTAATGGTGCGCGCCAGCACATGGTGCACGCCGGGGCGGCCATTGGCCGTAGGCGGGCCTTCATAAAAGGTGAAGCGGGGCGCCTCGGCCCGGTCGGCGAGCTGGGCCGCGAAGATCTGCTCACGCTGCCAGTAATCGAGGATGCCGCGCTCGAGCTTCGCGGGGGAGAAGTCGGCGGGTCGAAACTCGGGAAATCGGCGCATGGTCGCGGCAAAAGGCCCGATTCTACGGCATCGGCGCCCGCTTTACGCTGCACCGCGTCATTCAACCGGGTAGAGTGCGCGCCAGACTCGCCCGCGCACCCACGCCCATGATCGCCCCCCACGGTTCCGCCACGCTGCAAGCCCGTTATGTTCAGGACGCCGCCGAGCGCGAGGCGCTGCAGGCCGCCGCCGCGGACCTGCCCAAGATCACGCTGAATTCGGCCGCCGCGGCCAATGCCGTGATGCTGGGCGCGGGCTATTTCAACCCCCTGCCCGGCTACATGAACAAGGCCGATGCGCTCAGCGTCGCCGAGTCGATGTACACCACCGGCGGGCTGTTCTGGCCGGTGCCGGTGCTGAACCTGTGCGAGAGCGCGCCGGACATCGCGCCGGGCAGCCAAGTGGCGCTGTGCGACCCCAACGTCCCGGGCCAGCCGGTGCTGGCGGTGCAGACGGTCGAGGCCATCGAAGAGCTCAGCGACGACGAGCGCGAGCTGATCGTGCGCAACGTCTTTGGCACCGACGACCCCGAGCACCCCGGCGTGGCCACCTTCCGCGGCCAGGGCCAGGTGCTGCTCAGCGGCCCGATCCAGGTGCTGAACTTCAGCTACTTCCCGCAGGACTTCCCGGAGACCTTCCAGACCGCCTACGAAATCCGCGAGGAATTCGCCCGCCGCGGCTGGCAGCGGGTGGTGGCCTTCCAGACCCGCAACCCCATGCACCGCGCCCACGAGGAGCTGTGCCGCATGGCCCACGAGGACCTGGGCACCGACGGCATCCTGGTGCACATGCTGCTGGGCAAGCTGAAGGCCGGCGACATCCCGGCCGACGTGCGCGATGCCTGCATCCGCAAGATGGTCGAGGTCTATTTCCCCGAGAACACGGTGATGATCTCGGGCTACGGCTTCGACATGCTCTACGCCGGCCCGCGCGAGGCGGTGCTGCATGCGGTGTTCCGGCAGAACGCCGGCTGCACGCATCTGATCGTGGGCCGTGACCATGCCGGCGTGGGCGACTACTACGGTGCCTTCGACGCGCAGACGATCTTCGATGAGCAGGTTCCGGCCGGCGCGCTGGCCATCGAGATCTACCGCGCCGACCACACCGCCTGGTCGAAAAAGCTCAACCGCGTGGTGATGATGCGCGACGCCCCGGACCACAGCAAAGAGGACTTCATCCTGCTGTCGGGGACCAAGGTTCGCGAGATGCTCAGCGAGGGCAAGGCCCCGCCGCCGGAGTTCTCGCGCCCGGAAGTGGCCGAAATCCTGATCGGCCACTACCGCGACTAAGCGGGGCGACTGGCGGGAGCGACTGACTAGCGCGATTGGCGGGCGCGACTGGCGCCCTCGCCGCATCGCGGGCAAACCCGGCTAAAAGCCCGGCTCGCCCTCGTCGACGACGTACTCGAAGTAAGGCAGCGTCTCGTCGTATTCGCCGTCCAGCAGCGCCGCGAGTTGCTCGAAGGCGATGCGCATGATCGGGTGATGCGGGTCGCCCTCCCAGGCATGCCCGGACAGGCCGGCCGGGCCGGTCGGATCCGGCGCGCCGAAGAAACCGGTGATGGCCCCGCTGAGCTGCGTGCCCGGCTCCTGCTCCGGCGCCACCCGCAACAGCGTCCACAGCTGCGTGGGGATGCCCGCAGCGGCCGCCGCGGTGGCCAGCTCCCGCCCCTGGTTGTAGACCACCAGCCCATCATTCACGGCATGCGTCAGCGTCAGCGTGCGCAGGCCACCCAGGGCCATCAGGCCGGTGTTCAGCGCGCCGCTGCGGCGCTGGTAGGCGCCCGGCGCGGTCAGCGGCGTGCCGCCGGCGTCGTCGGCGATGTCCTCGGCCACCTGCGGCAGCGCCACGCTGGCCTCGGCCCAGGCCTCGGCCAGGTTGCTCAGCGGCTCGGGCGCGATCCAGTGCTGGTACAGCGAGGCACCGTCCGGCGACAGCGCCATCGACTCGGTGATGGCCGTGGCCGACACCGCGCCGCCCATCGATACGCCGAAGAGGTAGACCGTCTCCACCGTCGGGAAGCGCTCCAGCGCCCGCAGCGTGGCGGCGATGGTGTCATGCGCGCCGCGCGCCACGGGGAAGCGCTCGTTGTCGCGGTAGTTGCTGGCGATGGCCACCGTGTCCGGCCGCACGGTGGCCTCGGTGTGCTGCACCCACACACGGCGCACGTCCTGGTTCAGCCCGTGGCAATAGACCACCAGCCTGGTCGGCGCGGTGCCCGGCAGGTAGCTCAGCACGGCCACCGGCACCGTCGGGTCCTGCGGCGGCGGCACGGGGTCCAGCTGCGCCTGCACGGCGCGCGAATCGATCAGCAGCGTTTCGGTGACCACGCCCGGCAAAACCTCGCCCAGCGGGTGGTTCTCGGCGCGCAGAACCTCGCCGGCTTCGGCCGATGGCGGTCGGCCCCCGCCGCCACAGCCCAGCAGCAGGGCCGCGCCGAGCAAAGCGGCAATAAGGGCGGTACCCGGCGCATGCGCAGGGCTGCGAAGGGCCTGCCGCTGCGGGCGACCCGGTAATATTTGTATGGTCATGTCTCCAGCTCCAGCCAGCGCTGACGCGCCGCAGGGCCACGATAGCACTCCGGCCCGGCTGCCGCGCCGGCCCTGCAGTCGGGTATGACCGCCGGCGGGGACGGTGCCATGGCCGCCGCGCATTGCCTCGGTCATGCCCCGTGGCCGGCCCCAGCCTGACTTTGGCAGCCTGAGCCCCTCGACAGTCCAGGAGTTTTTGTGAGCGACGCCAGCAGCCGCCCGCCGGTCGTGATGTACAGCAAGCCCTGGTGCCCCTATTGCATCGCCGCGAAGACGCTGCTGCGACGCAAGGGCGCCGACTTCACCGTGCACGAGATCAACCTCGACGCCGAACGCGCCCAGGAAATGCGCCGCCGCGCGGGCCGCCACACGGTGCCGCAGATTTTCATTGGCGAGACGCATGTCGGCGGCGCCGACGAGCTGTTCGCGCTGGACAAGGCGGGTGGGCTCGATTCCCTGTTGCAGGGGTCCAGCCGCGCCTGAGCCCCACCCGCGCCGTGCCTAGTTACAGGGCGCGAAGCTCGGCAGGGCGAAGCAGGCCAGACCCGTCGGCGGCAGCTTGCCGCGGTGCGAAAACGTCAGCCCGCTGTCGCGCGAGCTGACTTCCAGGGCGAATGTGCAGGTCGCATCCGCGCCACCGTTGAAGCAACGAATCAGGATGTCCGCCGGCGTTATGGCTTCCGGCTCGTACCAGATCGCCGTGGCGAACACGCCCTCGACCGGCACGGCCGCCACCACCGGCTGGCCCTGGACCGCAAGCACCTCACCCTGGGCGTCGCGCAGCGCCATATCCATCACGTCGTCCGCCTTGGCACCGCTGTCCTGCAACACCACCTTGACGCCGTTGTCGGACAGGACCCGCAGCGTTCCCGGCACTTCGAGTCCCGTCTGCTCGTTGGGCGCCCCAACGAGATAACGCACCGTGTAGTCGCCCGGCGGGGTATCCGCGGGCGCCGCAAAATTCACCGCCGCCGCGAACTCCTCGATCACATCCGCCCCGGCGCCAAACTCGAAGTCCACGCCCTCCGCGGCAATTGGCGCCTCCTGCCCCTTTTGCAGGCTCACGCCCAGGGCCAGCGACTGCTGCGCCGTCCGCCCCGTCTGGTCCTGCACCTTTTCCAGGCGATAGCCGAGCACCGCATTCTTCTCCTGCGCGAACACCGCACCGACGTCCACCCGCTCGGCGAAGGGAAAGCGCTGCAGCTTCAACGCCCCGCCGGGCAGCGGCAGCACGGAATTCGCAAACTCGTCGTAGCCATCGATTTCCAGCGACAGCGTGACCGGCCCCGGCTGCAGCGTCTCCAGCGCCGGCGTGAATTCGGCCAGCGGCGCGATGATCTTGCCGTCCTTGGTCTTGGCGGGGTTGTCGCTGGACTGCTCCGCGCCCGCCGTGAAGTTTTCGGCGAAGGCGAAAAAGCGTGAGCGGTTGCCCTCCCGGTCGGTGATCACAAGGTTGGGGTAGAAGGTCTCGTTCGCGGGCGTGTCGGCGGCGATGTACTGCCCTTCCACCGTCAGCGCATTCAGATTGTTATTACTGGAGGGCAGCGTCAGATCCATCGTGGCGGGGTCGGCCCGCTGCACCTCGGCCAGCGGCTGCGCGTGCAGCGTGAACTTGCGCGGCGTGAACAGGATCTCGGCCTGGTCGACGATCAGCTGCACGATCTGCAGCGCGAACAGGCCCCGCGCCAGCGCCTGCGCGCCCTGCTCCGCCGCCTTTTTCTGCATCGCGTCGGCGCTGGCGAAATCCGCGGCACAGGCCAGGAAGCGCTCGGGCGATGCGGCGTCCACCAGCAGGTCGGCCAGCGCCTTGAAATAGGTATCCGACAGCACCGCAACGATGTTCCCGGGGCTGGTGTCGCCGCCGAGCTTGTTGATGAAGTCGTTCAGCGTGATGACATTGCCCACTTGGCTGCCCACCTGGCCGAAGAGCTCGAGGGCCAGCCGCTTTTTGACGCAGCCCACGTCCAGCGCGCTCAGGAAGCCGGCCGTCAGCAACTCGCCCACGGGGAACAAGGTGCTCTCGATCAGCGTGCGCTGGAACATCGCCTCGGCGATTTCGGCTTCAGGCGTGCCCGCAGGCAGCTTGGGCAGGCCCAGGCCCCAGCCGCCGGTCAGCAGCTCCACGCGGCAGGGCCCGCCCTGGCACACGGGAGCGCCGTCGTCATCGGTCAGGTAGGCCACCGAGGCGAACTGCAGCACGCCGCCAAAGTTGCCGCCCACCACATCCTTGTGAAAAGCCAGATTGCGACTGCCAGCCGGCAAATGGCTGCGCACGCGCCGGTAACTCAAGTCGCCCGTGTCCAGGTCGCGCACAGCGATATCCACGGCGGCGCTGGCGAAGGTCTTGGAATCGTTCTCCAGGCATAGGTCCGAGGCCGTGACCTCGGCGGGCCGGCCGAGCAGGTCAATGGCGATATTGCAGGTCGCCGACTCCACCACATCCAGCGAGTAATTCTGAAAATCCCGCTGCGCGTAGATCTGCCCGTTGGCCTCGGCGGTGACGTTGATGTCGTAGATCTCGCGCCCCCGTGTCGTAAAGCGCTTGCGGGTGGTGGCCAGCCGGACGGCGGCCGGCTTGAGCAGGTTCAGCAGCGTGGCCACCGAGTAATCCTCCGGGCTGGCCATGCCCGCGGCGAGGTGGGCGCGGGCGTCCGCGGCCTCCGGCTCCAGCAGCAGCGCGCTGATCGCCGCGCGCGCCTCCGCCCAGGCATCCGGCGCCGGGCGCTTGCCGAACAGCCGCTCGTACTGCGCGTAGACCACGCCTTCGAGAATGCTGGCCTGGCCCAGCACCTTGTCGGTTTCGTCCGGCCAGATCACCACCCGGCGCAGCACCGTTTCGCCCAGCTTGTTGGCGTGGGCAAAGGTCTCCAGCCGCGGGAAGCGGCTGGCGCTCAGGATCGACAGCTCGGCCTGCGCGCTGGGCCACTCGCTCAGCCCCAGCGGCGAGGCCCAAACCAGCGGGCCGGCGACATAGGGCTCATTGGCCCGGCTCATGCGCACCGTGGACAAGACCTGCAGGGGCGCGGCGTAGCTGTCGACCGCGTTCTCCACCCGCAGCAGACCATCGGCGCTGTCCGCGGCAAGCGTGACGCTGAGTTGCCGGCCATTGGCCGCGGGTGTGCTGTCGAGCAGCCGCGGCCCCAGCTCGGCCACCGCGCCATCCAGGTTGCGGCCCAGCAGCGTCAGGCTCTCGCCCTGCGCCGCGCGGCTCTGCGGGCGGTAGATCGGCGCGCCGGCGCGCAGCGCCTGGATGGTCAGGGCGTTGGTCCGCCACTGCGGCGTCATGACGTACACGCGATTGAGCAGGCTGTCGAAGCTTGCGGCCGGCAGGCCGAGCTCGTCCTGGGCGCGCTGCAGCGGCAAGGCCTCGATCACATCGGGGCCCTCGAACACGGCATACCAGGGGCCGCTGCTGGCGTCGAGGTCGCGTACGCGAAAGCGCATGTCCAGCTCGGCATGGCGCAAATCCGGCCAGCGCTGCTCCCCATCGACCGCCTCGGCCGCCTCCAGCACGAAATCCGGCGCGCCGGTTTGCCGTTGCGGCGCGGCATCCGGGAAGGGGTCCTCGACATCGGGAATCCCGTCGGCATCCCGGTCCGGGGGTTCGCGCAGGGCCACCTTGAAGATGCCGAAGCCGGGCTCGCCCGCCGGAGTGGCGATGGGCTCGGGCCCGGGTAGGCCGTTCGGATCGCCCTGCCCGCCGCCCCCACTGCCTCCGCCGCCGCAAGCCGCGAGCAGCGTGAACAGCAGGGTCGGCAGTGCGGCGCGCGCGGCGCGTGGCATCGTCATGGGCTCGTCACCGTGATTTCCACCGGCAGCTCCACGCTGTTGCCCTGCGTGTCCGAGACATCCAGGCCAAAGCGCAGCAGTCCGGTGAAGGGCGCACCGTCAAAGCGGCGGACCGTGGTCTGGCTGCCGTCGAAGCGCGTCGTGATCAGCGTGTCGGCGCGCAGCAGCCGGCGGAAGCAGTTGATGTCCTGCAGCAGCGGGCTGACGCTGCTGCCGGCCACATCGACGAGCAGCCAGTCGCAGCTGCCCTCCTCGCTGCCGCTGCGGGCCAGCAGCAGGCGGCCGCGCTGAGAGTGCAGCGTGTTGGGCGTGTTGTTGCTGTCGGTCGTGACCGGCGTGATGACCTGCGCGGCGACCGGCTTGGCGGCCGCAGCATCGACCTGACGCAACACGTAGGCGCCGCTGCTGCCGGAGGCATACCAGTACACGGTGTTGCCCTCGGCCAGCAGGCCGCCGCCGCGCGAAATCTCGAAGCGGGCCCCGTCGGCCGGCACATCCTGCGACAGCACGGCCGGCGGGCCCGCGGCCACGCCATCCCAGTCCATCAGCTGCAGCGTCTCGTTGCCACTGCCGATGCCGGACAGGCGCACGAAGACCAGCGAGCCGTCCGCGGTCACGGTGCTGGACGTCTCCATCGTCGTGGACTCGAAGGCCGGGTACTCCACCACGCTGTCATCGCTGGCCACCGCGTACACGCGCAGTCCGCCAAAGAAATCGCTGACGAAGAGCAGTAACTCGTCGCCGCGCGCAAGCATCTGCTGCACCTGACTCGTAAACACGGCGGACTCCTCGATACCGCCAGCGCCGTTGGAACAAAACAGCCGGTTCTGCTGATCGGTCAGACAGACACGACCGTCGCGACTGACGGAGCGAGATGTAAAGGTGGGCTCGCATTCGATGCCGGTTGCGCTATCGAGTGCGTCCTCGGCATCGACGACATGCCACTCACCCATCGAAAACTCGCCCGCGCAGTAATACAGATCGCCGGTCTGCGGCTCGATGGCCGCCGTGCCCAGCCGGCCCTCGACGGCCAGAATCTGCGCGGGGTCCGCCGCGCTGCGGACCTGCGTCGTCCCCCCCGGCAGCACCACGCGCAGCGTTTGATCCTGGCCGAGGATGTAGGCCACGTCCGCGGTCTCGCTTCCGAGCAACACCTGCACCTGGGTCCCGCTGGCGGCCTCATCAAAGACGGTCGCGGTCGTATTGCTCGCCGCGTCGTGCCGCAGCACCTTCTGCGGCTGGCCCTGCGGTGCTTCGATGAACACCACGGCATCCGGCCCGGCGGGGCGCAAGAAACGCGATGCCAGCGAAGAAATCGGCGTCTCTCCGGCGAAGGCCGCGAATGTGAGCCCGCTGGCATCCAGTGTGGTTTGGCCGCCGCTTAGGGGCGGATCGACGAGGTCATCCACCGTCATCGGTTGACCATCGGGCTCGCGCAGCTTGGCGAGTATCTCGCTCGTCGTGGCGCTCACGCTTTGGCCCTGCGTCACAGCCAGTTCCAGCGTCGACTGCACTTCGGGCGGATCTTCCACCGGTTGCAAAGTCGTCGTCGCCGTCGCGATGCTGCTTTGCCCATCGTCAGCCGTCACCTGCAGGCGGAAACGGACCTCCATGGCGGACAACACCTCGGGCGCCCTAAACAGGGCCTGGGGCTGATCCGCATCCTGCAGTGTGCCGGGAGGCCCGGAGAGCTGGGACCACTGGTAGGTCAGTCCGCCGCCCTGCGGGTCCGCGCTGGAGCGACCGTCAAGTGCGAAGCTGGCTCTTTCATCCGCTGCCGCCGGTGCACTGGCGACCGCCGTTGGCGCCTCAGCGGTCGGCGGCGCGTCACCAATCGTCACGCGCTGCGTCGTGACCGGCGCGCTCGCATTCGCGATGTCGCTGAGCGTCACCGTGAAGCGCTCGTCATCCTCGTCATCCTGGTCGGGGAAGACCGGAACCGCGACGACAGCAAACTGCTCCCCCTCGGGAATGGTCACGCGAAACTCGGAGGCCGCGAAGTCCACACCGGGTGTTGCCGAATCGCCCTCTTCCGCAGCAACGGTCACCGTCAAGGTGACATCACGCGGCGCCAATCGATCGAGCTGCAAACTGATCAATGCCAGCGTGTCCGATTCGCCCTCGACAATCGTGACCTGCGGGCCGATGACCAGTTGCGGCGCGCGGGCAAAGCCCAGGCAGGCATCCAGCGGGTCGAGCGGGCAGCGGTCGGCCAGGTCATCCGCGGCATCCCAGTCGCTGTCGGCACGGTCGGGCCGGGTCAGCTGCGCGAGCGGCAGTAGGTTGATCTCGCTGCCGTTGTTCAGGCGGTCGCCATCGGTATCGGTCGCGCGTTGCAGCAGGCTGGGCGGCGCCGCGGCGATATCCTCGGGCCGCAGCACGGTCAGCAGCCGCAGCAGGTAGCGTCGCTGGGCGTCCTCGGCCTGCCAGGCGAGCACGTCCTGCTCGGTGTAATAGGACGGGCAGCGGCTCGCGAAATCCGGCTGCTGCGTGACCTCGGCCTCGAAGGCGGACAGCACGAAGCAGCCCTGCTCCGCCGGATCGACGGTGCGCTCAAAGCCCTGCGCCAGCCATTGGTCGCTGCGCCGGCCCGCGGGCGTGGCGGCCGTGCGCGCGTCGATGAAGTCGGCAATAGTCGCCAGCACGCCATTGCTGGCCAGCGCAGTCCGCAGCCGTGGCAGCAGCAGGCCGGCCAGGCCGGACTGCGGCAACTCCAGCACGCCGGCCGGGTCCTGCAGCCGCAACACGTCCGCCTGCATCCGGCCCAGGAAGGGCAGGACGAGGCCCGGCTCCTGGCGGCGGTAGAGCACGGGCGACGCCGCGTCGACGGCCTGCGCCTCCAGCGCGAGCACCCGCTCGAAGGCGGCGGCGACGCGCGTCTCCGGCCAGGTCAGCGGATCAGTCACGCGTGCGACCAGGTGGGTCTCCAGCCAGTCGAGCACGGCCTGCCGCCAGGCCAGCGGGTCCATCGTGGGCGCGACGGCGCGCACGAAGCGCTGCGGCCCGGCGTCGGCACGCTCGGCGAGAATGCGCTTGTGCAGCAGCCGCGGCACCGGGGCATCCAGCGGCGCCGGGAAACTGGCCGGCGGCAGCTTGTAGATGGCGGCCAGCGCATTGCCACGGCTGGCCGGCAGCCGCATCAGCGGCAGGCGCCCATTGCCCAGGGCCGCCTCGGCCAGGCTGCGCCGCAGCGAGTCGGGCGTGTCGGCAGGCGTCAGGCCGGCGTCGGCCAGAGCATCATCGGTCAGGCGGCTGTCCACCGACCAGACCTCGCGCCCATCCAGCGCGAAGGCGCGCGCGGTCTCCCAGGTGCCGGTGAAGCCCTGGCGGGCCTGCAGGGCCGCATCGACGAGGTGCTCCACCTCGTAGAGCCGATCGGCCGCCGGGCGCTCCTTGTAGCGCAGCCGGCGCGCGGCCAGATTGTCGTCGTCGGCGCTCTCGCCCGGCCGCGGTTGCAGCACCGGGTCGGGGTCGTCCGGGCGGGTCCCGCGCAGCGCCTCATCGACATCCGACCAGCCGTCCTGGTCCGTGTCCAGCGGCTCGGCATCCGGGTCCTCGCTGGCGGCGCAGCGCCCTTCGGCGCTGAGCGGCGTGGGGCAGCGCAGCCATTCGTCCAGATCGCTCCAGCCGTCGTTGTCGCTGTCCAGGCCCAGGTCATCACGCAGCGGGTCCAGGCCAATGGCGGCCTCAATGGCGTCGGGGATGCCATCGCCGTCGCTGTCGCGCTCGGCTGGCCCACTGGCGGCGATGGTGTATTCGCCCGTGAGGCTGGCCAGCGCCCCGCCGCCCGGACGGGTGATCGTGGCCGTGATCGTGTACACGCCGTCGCGTACCAGGTGCAGCCTTGCGCCGATATAGCCCTCGCGGGCGGCGCAGGCGGGCTCGAAGCGGCCACCGCGGGCCCGCGGCAGCTCCGCGCAGCCTGGGCCGCTTGTGCGCGCGGGCAGGTTCAGCGTTTGCGGCGGCTGGCCGTCCACCTGCCATTGCAGGCGGGCGCCCGCGGCCTGCAGCAGGTCTTCGCGCACACCGATCAGCACCTCGATGGTGCGCATATAGGCGCCCGGCGGCGGGAACAGCCGCGCGTCCACCGGGGCCGGGTTCGCCCCCGCCACACCCAGGCCGGCCAGCGAGATCGTGGGCTGCCCGGCGGTCATCGGCACGGAGCTGCGCGGCAGCGTGTTCACCAAGGCCTCGCGCGGCGCCTCGCGCGGCACGTCGCCCAGACCCTGCCCAAAGCCGTCGATCCAGCCGCCGCGGTCGACCTCGGTGGTTTCGCCGGTCAGCGGGTGGATGATCCAGGCGTCGGGGTTGCGGCCATCGAACACACCGCTGTCCTGCCCGGCCGCGGCGCCGCCGGCCAGCGCCAGCAACAGCCCAAGGCCTCTGGTCAGACGCCGCTTCATGAGCCACCCCCTACGCGCAGCCAGTTGCTGTGGCGCCAGCCGGTGATGCGGTTGTCGCGCGAGAAATGCACGATCTGGTAACGGTACTCATGGCCCTGCAGGACCGGGTAGCGGTCGACGAAGGCGATGCCAAAGTCATCGGCACCGCCGGCCTGGTACAGCTGCAGCCAGGGGTCATCCAGCGCCCGCGTGTAGGGCGAGGCCACCGGGTCGCCGCCGCCGTCGGGCTGGTCGAAGGCCTCGCGCGGCGCCCAGTAGGGCCCGCGCAGCAGCGGGCTGACCTGGATGTAATCGCTCTCCACGCCGGCCGGGTCCCGGCTGCGGCGGAACACGGCGAAATCGCCGCTCGCGCCCAATGCCAAACCCATCAGCTTGGGCGCGGTGGGCGTGCAGAAGGGCTTGAGGTACAGCCCGGGCGTGTCGGCGCTGACGGCCTGCGGGTTCAAGGGGCCGCAGACATCCTTGGCCGGCAGCACAAACTGCGTGATCGGCCACATCGGCAGGCCGCTGTTGGGGCTGGCGCGACCGACAAAGTCGCTGCCGAGCTGGAAGCTGACGTCCGCGAGCTGCGGCGCCGTGGCCAGCTCCGGCCAGGGCAGGTAATCGGGCGGCGGCAGCTCGGCCGCGCGGTTGGCGCACAGCGGCGGGCTCCAGTCGGACTGCGGCGCGTCGTCGCCCGGCGGCAACGTGCGGAAGCGCGCGCACCACAGCTCACCCGGGGCGGCCAGCATCACGTCGCTGACATTCAGCGCATGGGTTTCCACGGCGGCCTGCGCCGCGGGCTGCGTGCGCGGCACGGAGGCCAGGCGCGTCTTGCCATCGGCTTGCCGACGCAGCTCAATCAGCGTCACGGCCACCGGCTCCACCGGCAGGCGCCACTGCAGCGTGGCGCGCTTGGTGTCGATCTCCAGCGCCACGGCCTGCGGCGCCGCCGGCCGCGAATCCGACTCGCCCCGCGGCGTGCCCAGGCAGCCGATCACCGCCGCCGGCGAGACATTGCCGTCGCTGTCCTGGCTGTAGCCACGCAAGCAGGCCGGTTGCTCCGCCTCGGCCAGCGTGACGGTCAGCCGATCCACGTTCAGCTCGCCGCCGCAGGTGCTTTCCACCACCTGCTCGCTGCCGGTGGTGGCGTCGGCGCGGGTCAGGGTGACGCAGCGCGCCGGGTCTTCGCTGTCCAGCGTGACCAGAATATCGCCGTCGCTGCGCTCCCCCGCGGCAATCGGCCGCGTCTGGCACTGGGCCGGCTCCAGCGCCAGCGTGCCCGTGTCGCAAAAGCCGATGTCGGCGGGCACGACGGTCTCGCAGAGCAGCGCGGCCGGGCGCACCGAGGCATCCAGGATGCCCAGGCGCAGTTCCCCGGCGCCGCAGTTCTCGCGCAGCTGCTGGCACACTAGGCCGTCGCGCGACTCCAAGGCTGCGAAGGGCAGCGCTAGCGTCGCGCCGGAGGGGCAGGACACCGCGAGGTTGTCGGCGCGGCCGGTCTCATCCACCAGATCCCAACGCCCGTCGGGGTTGCGGGTCACCGCGCGGCAGGCCGTGCAGCTGCCATCGATCACGACCTCGGCGCTGGTCTGCGGCGGCGGCGGCAGCTCGCGCTCGGGGAAGACCACGCGCACCGGCGCCGAGGGAACGCTGAGACGTTGGTCGGCGGCGCGGCTGACCACGCGGTACCAATAGACCGTGCCCTGGTCGCCACCGGGCACCAGGTCGCGGAAGGTCACGACGCGGCCGTGATCCGGCCGCAACACGCGCTCGCCAAGCCGCACCGGCCCGCCCAGCGGCACCCGGTAATTGGGCGCATTGGCCGGCGCGACGCTGGGGTCGCACTGCATGTTGAAGGGGCGCTCGTCCCGGTCGCGCACGCCGTCGCCGTCGGAGTCCTTGAAGGCATTGGCGTCGTTGGCGTTGTCGAAGCGGTAGAGCAGATAGTCGGCGGCCGGCATGCGGATGCGCCGCTGCACGGCCTGCGCGCATTGCTCGTCCTGGCCCACCACCGACAGGTAGCGCTCGGCGCTGCGCTCGCCGGCGTTGCAGATGCGAATGCCGCTGCCAAAGGCCTCCAGGTAATGCTCGCGCTCCACGGCCTCCCAGATCAGCTCGGTCAGCGGCGGATCCACGGCCAAGTCGTTGTAGACGCGCACGTCCCAGGGCGGCGGCGGCCGGCTGCGGTCGGGCACCCGCACGATGGCCGCCAGCGTCTGCCCGTAGTGGCCCGCAAAGTCGCGCGGCACCAGGTAATAGGCGCGCACATCCCCCGGCAGCAGGCCCGCGGCGGCGAGTTCGTTATGGGTTTCCAGGAACACCGGCTCTTCGCCGTTGCCGCTGGTGCCGCCATCCACCGTCAGCAGCACCTCGTTGACCTTCTCCAGCCCGGGGTAGGCCACGCGGCCCTGCGCGTCATGCTGCAGGCCGCGCGCCTCGGCGGCCAGGTTGCGCGGGGCCGGGCGTGGGGTCGCGGGGTCCAGGTTGTCGCGTGTGCGGTAGAGGTCATAGCCGGCGACGAAGAGCTGCGAGGCCAGCGCATCGGCAAGGCCCTGCCCGGCCGGCGGCAGCCAGCTCAGCGCCACGGTGTAGTCGTCCTTGCCGGCGTCGGGCGAGTCGCAGGCCCCCTGGAACACCTGGCGGAACTCCCGCGGCGGCAGCGGCGCGACGGGCCGCGTGGTGTCGACCTGCGCGAAGCCCACCCGGGCGCGCTCGCCGCTGGCGCTGACGGCCAGCAGCTCGTAGTCGAACACGCCCGCGCCCGGGGCATCCAGAAAGGCGCGGTAGCGGGCGCGGGCGATGTTGAAGTCGGCGCGCGCGGCAAAGTAGCGCCACAGCGCGTCGTCGTCGTCCAGCAGGCGCTGGCGGACCTTGCGGCCAAAGTCGTTCAGCGCGAAGTCGCCAAAGTCCGGGTCGGCCAGGGCCTGGCGCTTCAGCGCGGCCACGGTCTCCAGCATGCGCCGCTGCTGCGCCGGCCCCACATACAGCGCCTGGATCTGCGCGGCGGACATCACGTCGCGCGCCGGGAAACCGCCATCGCGCAGCGGCAGGCCATCGCGCTCCAGCTCGAAGCGCAGGATGTCGGGCGGCAGCTCGGATTCCAGCGTGTCCCAGCGCAGGTACACCACCGTCTCGCCCTGCCCCGCCCGGGTCAGCGAGCCGGCCGGGCCGGGCTTGGCGGCGAAATACAGCGCGTCCAGTGCCACGGCCGGCAGGCTGAGCAGCAGGAGCAGTGCGGGGAGCAAACGTGTCATGGCGTCCTCAATGCGGTGCGCTGATGCCCAGGTCCAGGATCTGCCAGCTACCGACATAGCCCGCCTGGAACAGCGCATCCGCCGTCACGCACAAACCGTCGGCGCGCGAACGCGGCACCGAGGTCCAACCTGCCGGCTCGCACAGGCCCACGCCGGCCACGCCGAAGCCCTCGCCGACGAAGACCATGTCGCCGTCGGTGTTGACCTGGCCCAGCGCGCGGATCTGCCCGCGCAGGGCGCCCACGCAGCCGACCTTGCCAAAGGCCCCGCCGCCGACCAGGCCGCCGAGCGTGACCGGCGGGCCGGCCAGCACCCAGGCGCCGAAATCGGCGGCCACCCCGATGGTCAGCGGGCAACCCATGGTCCACACCGGAATCCCGGCCGCGCCGCGCACATAGGCGCCGGCAAAGCCACTGGGCGGCAGCTCGATGAACTGCGCCACCGCCGGGTCGAGTTCGAGCAGCACCTCCTGGTTGCAGGTCTTGCCGGCCAGGAAGGCCACCTCGGCCGACACGGTGCTGAACACCGCGCCGGCCGCCGCGCCGACGTAGACCTCGTACTTGCCCAGGCCGGCGGCAAAGGCCGGGTCGTAAATCTTGAATTCGGTAAAGGCGATCTCACCCTGGGTCGACAGGCCGCCAAACACGCCCAGCGGCCGCAGCCCGCCCTCGCCCTGGAAGCTGTTCTGGTCCAGCGTGAAGCCCAGATACACCTTCTTCATCGTGATCTGGCTGGTGCCGAAGGCGGCCGGCAGGTTGAAGGCCGAAATCGTCACGTCCAGCGGGCTGTCGTTGGGGTCGACATTGCAGCCGGAGGTCTTGTCGTTGGCGCTCCAGGACACCGCATCCAGCGCCGCGCCGAAGGTGTTGCCGGGCTGGCCGTCCGTCGCCGGCCGCATCGCCCATTCGGCGCCGATGTGCAGGCGTTCGAGTTCGGTGCCGGCGATCGTGGCGTAACCATCAATGCCGCCGGCCGCGAGCGGGATGGCCTTGACCTCGGCCTGGGCCTTCTCCAACGCGCCGCCAATCCTGTCGTTGACCTGGGCCAGCGCGCCGCGAATGGCGGTGTTGGCGTGGTCGGTGACCTGATTCACCAGCTCGTTCAGGCGGTAGCGCAGCTCGGCGAGCTGGTCGTTGACCTCGGTACGCAGCTGGGCGAAGGGCGGCGCCGCCATGATCTGCGTCACCAGGAACAGGCGCAGCTCCTCGGGCTCGTACAACGCGCCGGGCAAGGCATTGCCAAGCATCGTTTCCGCGGCCGCCTGCACGTTGGCGATGCGCGCCTCGACCAACCCCTGCAGCGGCTGGAACAGCAGGTCCGCCAGGTCGGTGCTGGCCTGCGTGCCGGCCTCGTCCACGAGCTGCTGGAGGGTGGGCAACGGCGGCAGGTTCGGCAGCGGCGTGCGGTCGCTGAGCGCGTCGTTGATGGCCTGCACCAGCTCCGCCTCGATGTCGGCATAGAGCTGCGCACTGGCCTGGCCGTTGGCGACCTGCGCCAGGCTGGCCTCCAGCGCGGCGATGGCGCCCCGCGCGGGGTCGAGCAGCTGGGTCTGGATCTGCGCATCGATGTCCTGCGCCGTCGTCAGCGCGGCCTGCACATCGCCCAGGCGCTGGGCCAGCAGCCCGGCATCATCCACCTGCGCCGTGATCTGCGCCAGCCGCAGCTCCACCGTGGCCAGCAGGCTGCCCACGTCGGCGGTGCACAAGCGGTCGCGCAAGGCCTCGTCGGCGGCGCTGAGCTTTTCTTCCACCAGCGCCGCGGTGCGCTGGATGGCCTGCTGGCCATCGCGAATCGCCTGGCTCAGCTCGGGGTTCTGCGCCGCCAGCTCGATCACCGGCAGCAGCAACTCGCTGCCCTCCAGGATGGTCAGCGTGAGCCGGGCGCCTTCCAGCGCGGTGAACAGCGCGTCCAGATAGCCCGTCAACTCCACGCCGGTGGCGGCGCCGCTGCGGCACAGCCCGTCAACGACGCCCACGGTCTGCTCCAGGATGCCGCGAATGCGCGCCACGGCGGCGGCCACCTGCCGCCGACGCCCCTCAACCTGGCCCAGCAGGGCCTGCGCGCCGTCCAGGCGCTGGCGCACGCCGGCGCGGCGTTGTTCGACCGCGTCGAGGACCCGGGCCAGCTCGTCGATGGACGTCTGCAGCTCGGCGGCGGGCACGCGGTTTTCGCCCTGCTGGCCGGCATTGACCAGCGCCGCCTTGAAGCTGCGCAGCTGGCCGCGCAACGACTCGGCGCCGCTGTCGAGCGTGCGATCGATCGGGGCTTCGACCTCGCTCTCGAGCACGCCCACCAATTGCTCGGGCAGGCTGCGGATGGCGCCCATGGCGCCGGCCAGCGTCACAACCGGGTCCTCGCCGGCCGGGCTCACTTCGGCGGCGCGGGCGCCCAGCACCTCGATGCCGCGCAGCAGAGCCTGCTGGGTCAGGCTGTCGACGCCGCGGTTGGCGAACTGGTTGAAGTCACGCAGGCGGTCACGCACGCCGCCGAATGTGGGCTCGACCACCGGCGCATCGATGAGCCGGGCGCTGATCAGCAGCTGGTCGATCTTCTCCAGGCCCATGCCGCTTTGCAGGTCGATCTGGAATTCCAGGCCGTCGATCGCGGTGAGGTCGGCGCTGGCGCCAAAGCTGAACTTGGTGCGTTCGGGCTCGATGAAATTGATGCCCGCCGAGACGTTCAGCACTAGGCTCTCGAAGCCGCGCGGCACGCCCAAGAAGCTCGGCAGTGCCCGTTCGCCCTGCACCGCCGAGCGGTAATACACCGGGAGCTGGAAGCCCAGGCCCGTGTTGCCCCATTCGTAGCGCGCGAAATGCACCAGGCTCGGGGCATGACCGCGTGCCGGATCGACCCGGAAGTCATTCAGCCCGCTGGCCTGCTGCGCGCTTTGCGTCAGCTCGGCCTCCAGCAGCACGTTGAGTTGCTGCAGGTCGACGGGGGCCGGCAATGTCCGGTCCCGGGGCAGGATCACGCCGCGCGGGGTCAGCACCGAGGGCGCGGCCTCCAGCGACCCGTCCAGCGCGGAGGCCAGCCGGTTCTCCAGCCGCAGGTCCACCTCCAGCGGCTGCCAGAAGGGCAAGCCCACCTGCCCGCGCCCGCGGAGCCGGCCATAGCGCAGCGGCTCGGGCCGGGTGATGTCGTCGACCTGCAGGCTGACGCTCTGCAGCTGCAGCCCGAAGCCGGGCTGATCGGCATCGGCCTCGAAGCGGTAGCGATCCAGGCCGCGGAATTTCTGGTGCCCTGCGAGTTCGCCGGCCGGCGTCCAGGCCAGCTCGGCGGTCAGCGGCTTGTCGATGGCCAGCGGGGCAATGAGCTGGTTCAGCAGCAGGCCGCGTTCGGCCACGCTGCAGGCGGCCAGCGGCTCGCCATCGGCGCCGCCAAAGCGCAGCCCCTGCAGCTCGCTGTTCATGGCGAAGGCGGCCAGCGGCGCCGGGCAGTTCTCGTCCACGATGCCGTCGCCGTTGTTGTCGCGGGTATCGCAGGCCTCGTAGACGGCGCGCGCCGTACCGAACTCGCTGGCGCAGTCCATCGCCATGCCGGCGAAGCTCAGCGGCGTGCCGCCGGCGTTGAAATCGGCGTAATCACCCTGCAGCGGCAACTGGCCATCGATCCAGGTCAGCGGGTCCACGGCGTTATCGACAAAACGGAAGGCGAAGCGGGTGAAGTGCACCGGGTAGTCGTAGACCAGGCGCGGCGTGTCCAGGCCGCGCGGGTCCACATTGAACACACCCGTCAGGCCCGAGGGGCGGATGACGTACTTGGACGCCGTGAGCCCATCCAGCGGCGCCGACAGCGTGGCCAGTTGCAGCACCCCCGCGCCGGCGAGGTCCTGGCCCGCGCCGACCTCGGGCTGGCGGTTGGCGCCGAGGTAGATCTCCGGCCCCAGGCTCAGGCCGGCGGGGGCATGGTTGCCATCACGGAAGGCGGCGCTGCCGGCCGCATGCAACTGCAGGCTCGCGCCCTGCCGCTGCACATGCCCGGGCAACTGCGCCGCCACCGGCAGCGCGGCATCGAAGCGGTAGCCGGCCAACGCGAAGGTCAGCGGCGCCCCGTCGGGCAAGTCCACCGGCCGCGTGACCGCGCGGCCGCCGTCACCGCGCGCGCCAAAACCGGGCTGCTGCGCGCCGACGGCGGCCAGCGTGCCATGCAGGCGGCCGGCCGCGTCCTGCAGCAGGCTGCCGCTGCCGACGTGGGTCTCCCGCCCGCCCTCCGGGCAGATTCCGGCACGGCAGGCGCGCGCCTGGCGGATCTGCACGCCGCTGCCGTCGTGGCTGATAGCGGCGGGCAGCGCGCTGTTCTGCAAGGGCAGGTCAAAGCGGCCCCAGACCACGTCGCTGCGCGGGTAGGCGCTGCGGCCAAAGCCCGCGGCTACCGACACATTGCCGTCCAGGCCGGTTTCGCGCAGCCGCAGCGTGCCCCCGGCGCTGGAGCCGGCGGCAAAGAGCACGTCGTTGCTGTCGGCACGGCCCCGACGCGGGTCGGCATCGCTGACAAAGGCGCCGTTGAGGTGCCGGGCCTGCGTGTATTGCAGCGTGAGCCCCTGCGGGCCCAGCGTGCCGCCGGCGAGCACGAAGCCCAGTGGCAGCCCTTCCGCGAACAGCTCCAGCGTGCCGGCCGCCGCCCCGCCCGGCACCAGCAGCAAGGGGAAGCCCACCCCGCCCTCGGCGGCGCGCACGCCGTGCCCGGGCGGCAGGCGCCAGAAGGTGAAGCCGGCATCGACACTGCCGGCGCTGACGGTGGCCTGTGGCGGCGTATCCGCGCTCAGCGTCACGCAGACGTCGACCTCGCGGCGCAGGGCCTCCGGCAGCTCCTCCAACGTCAGCCCCTGCACACTGTTCAGCGGCGAATCCGGGCCGATCAGCGCGGGGTCGATGGCGGAGATCGCGGCGCGCAACCGGAACTCGTTGGGGCCGCAGCTGCCGCCGCCGGCTTCCAGCGCGCCGTTGCGGGACACCAGGTCGGTGATGCGGTCGCCAAAGCGCAGCTCCGGCGCCAGCGGCTGCAGACCCGGCAAGGCGATCACGACGCTGCGCTGGGGCTGCGCGAGCAGCGTGGCGACAATGCGCAGCTCCTCACCCGCCGCGCGGGCGGCGTCGATCAGCGCCCGGCTGGCGGCCCCATCCAGGCCCAGCTCCACTTGCGGGCTGTCGTCGCCGAGGGCCTGGCCGTCGATGCGCACCGCACCGCCGGGGTAACGGAACTCGCCCAGCGTCACCTGGCGGCCGGCACCGCCGGCCCCGCGCTGCAGCGTCAGCTGGATCTGCCAGTCACGGCGGCGCTCGGCGCAGCCCAGGCGGCTCTTGCACGTGCTTTGCAGGACCAGCGCGACGCGGGCGGACTGCGCTTGCCCATCCAGGTAGATCAGGTCGGCCGGCAGCGGGTCCAGGCAGTTCGCATCGGCCGCCGCGGCCGCAGAGCCCAGGGCCACCAGACAGGCCCGGGCGATCGACAGCGCCGTGCTGCTGCCACCGGCCGCGCCGGTGGGCGCACCATCGAGCAGGGTCAGAATCGCCTCGCCGCGGACGACGCTGGCACCGCCCGAGCTGGAGGCGATGCGGGCACGCAACCGTTCTGGCCCCTCGACCTGCTGGTCGATCACGGCGTCGACGTAGGCGGTGGCCTCGCGCACCTGCGCCGGCAGGCGCAGCGTGACCGAGCGCGTCGCGTAATCAGCGCCGAAGGTGGTCTCGATGTCCTCCAGCAACACCAGGACCTCGACGGCCTGGCTCAGGTCGCCGCTGCGGCGCACGGTGACGGGAATACGGCCGCGGCCCTCGTGCACGTCGGCATCGACCAGGCGCAGGCCCGGCAGCGCGGCGGCGAAGCTGCACTGCGCGTCACAGCGCCAGACCTCGTCGTTGATCTGCAGCGGCGGCAACTCGCTGACGCCGGCATTGCGCAGGCGCTGCTCCAGCGCGGCGGCCGAAATGCCTTCGAAGAGCCCGACGATGGCCTCGCCGGATTCGCCGCCCTGTGCCAGACGCAGCTGCAGATCCGTCCAGCTGGCGGGCATGCGGTTCTCGCCGCGGGGCAGGCTCATCACCGCGGCGGACAGCAGGGCCAGCCGCAGTTGCGGCGACTCCAGCCCATCGCCGGCGTTGATTTGCGTCAGGTCCAGCGTGTCCGGGTTGGCATAGCCCAGTTGCCCGAGCACCTGCGCGCGGGCCTGGGCATAGGCCTGCGCCGCCGTCAGACCCTGCGCCACCAGACCCTGCGCTGTGCTGGCAATCAGCTGCGTCAGCACGTTGATGTTTTGCGTGGCCGTGCCGTTGTTCCAGGCGGCCAGCGGCAGCTGCAGATCGATGGGCTCGCCGCTGAGCTCGTCGACAAAGCGGCCAAAGGCCTCCAGCAGCACCAGCGCGCCGTTGGGCACGCTTACGGTGTAGCGGTCGCCCTGGATGCTGGCCGGGATGCTGCGCGTGACCTGGCCACGGGGGTTGAGCATCTGCGCACGCACCTGCAGCGTGCTGAAGGGCCCCTTTTGCACGCGGCCGCGGATCGTGCGCAGCGGGTCCGGCGCCGGCCCGCTGGCGGGCGTGGGCGTCGCCGTGGGCGTGGCACTGGGCGGGGCGGAGCTCACCGGCGGCGCTGTCGGCGTCGTGCTCGCGGTTGCCGTCGGCGTAGGCGCCGGAGGCGTGCCGCTCGGGCCGGGCGTCGGCGCCGGGCTTGGCAAGGTGCTGGGCACGATGCTGGGGCCGGGACTGGGAATGGGGCTGGCGCTCGCGCTGGGACCGGGGCTGGCGCCGGGGGTGGCCGTGGGAATGACGCTGGGCGTCGGGGTCGTGCCACGCGGCGTGTCGGGCTCGCGATCGCCGGAACATGCGGCCAATAGAGCGAGGGCGCAAAGCGCCCCCACCCCTCCCCACTTGCTGCACCCTGCAGCAACCGCTGTTCGCGTTCCGTTCACCCCGTCAACCGCTCCGGATCCTTGGCACAAAGCCTAGGCGGCGGGGGCGGCGGCGGGAATACGGCAAAAGGGGTAGGCGGCTTAATCCCCGTTCAGGCGGGCCTGGTACAAGGCCACGGCCTCGGTGCGCGTGGTGGCGCCGAGGCGGCTGAAAATATCGCGCACATGCACCTTGACGGTGCCGGGCGCCATGCCCAGCGAGCGGGCGATCTCCTTGTTGGTCTGGCCCGCGGCCATCAGCTCCATGACCTCGGCCTGGCGCGGCGACAGGCCGGCGGGCGCGGGGCCGCCCGCCAGCCCCCCGGTGGAGGCCTGCGGCTGCCCGCCGAGCGCGGCGGCGATGGCCGCCGTCATCTCGGCCGGGCGCAGCGATTTGGAGATAAAGCCCGCCGCGCCGCTGGCGAGGGCCTGGCGCACCCGGGCCGGGTCGTCGTGGGCGCTGAGGATGACAACCGGCGCCGGCGCAAAGGCCTCGCGGGCCCGACGCAGGCTGTGGCTGGCCGGGCTGTCGGGCAGCGTCAGGTCCAAAAACACGATCTGCGGCGGCCCCTCGCGCTGCACCTGCGCGCAGGCGGTGCCAAAGCTGTCGCAAACCACGACGCGGTGCTGCGGGTACAGGCTGGCCACGATGTCGGCAACCGCGGAGGCGAACAGCGGGTGGTCGTCGACGAGCAGGATGGTCGGGGCGGTCATCGCGGGCGGCGCGGGCTCCATGGCCGGTGGCTCTGCCATTGTCTCAGTCCGCATCCTGCCGCAGCGCCGCATGCACCGCAGCACGCAGGCGGCTGCCGCTGACCGGCTTGCGCAGCACGCGCCCCGCCCGCGCATGGGCTGCGGGGATGGCCTGCGGATCGCCGCTGATGAGGACCACGGGCAGCGGCCGGGCGTAATGCGCCTGGATGCGCTGCCAGGCCGCGTACCCGGTATCGCCGCCGCCCAGGTCGTAGTCCAGCAGCAGCAGATCCGGCGGGCGGCCGCGCGGCCCACAGACGGCCTGCGCCTGCTGCGCCACCTGCACCTGGGCACCGCTGGCCTGCAGCACGGCCGCCAGCGCGGCGCCCACCTCCTCCTGATCATCGACCACGGCGATGTCCAGCCCCGCCAGGCCGGCCAGGGCCGCCTCGGCGTCGGCGGGCGCGCTGATCGGCACGGCGCCGCCGGCGACCCGCGGCAGGCGCAACTCGAACAGGCTGCCGCGGCCCGGTTCGGAGTGCACCCGGATGCGGTGCGCCAGCGCGTCACCAAGCGAGCGCACGATGGCCAGGCCCAGCCCCAGGCCCTCGCCCACGTCACTGCGGCCGGTGGGGTCGGTGCCGTTCTCGCCGCGGGCGTAGGCGGCGAACATGCGCGCCCGCGTTTGCGCGTCGATGCCCGGCCCGGTGTCCAGCACCTGGATACCCACCTCGGCGCCGCGGCGGCGGCAGCCGATCAGCAGCCGCCCGCTGCGGGTATAGCGCACGGCATTGGCCAGCAGGTTGCGCAACATGCGCTCAAGCAGGCGGCGGTCGCTGCGCACGCGCAGGCTGGTCGGCACGGCCGACAGGGCCAGCGACTTGCGCTCGGCCAGCAGGCGGTATTCGTTGGCCAGCTGGTCCAGCAGGGGCTGCAGCGCGAACTCCTCCAGGTGCACATCCAGCGCGCCCGCCTCCATGCGCGACAGCTCCATCAGCCCGTCGAGCGTGTCGGCCAGGCTGGCATAGGACAGGCTCATGCGGTCGACCCACTGGCGCAGCTGCACGTTCAGCGGCTGGCCGCGCAACAACTCGATCAGCAGCCCCAGCGACTGCAGCGGCTGGCGCAGGTCGTGGTTGGTGGCGGCGAAGAAGCGCGAGCGGTCCTCCATCGCCGACTGGGCCCGCGCATTGGCATCGCGCAGCGCGCGCTCCATGCCGTAGCGCTCGCTGATGTCCTGCACCGCGCCCTCGTAGACCAGGCGGCCATCGTCGGCGATGAAGGCCAGACGCGCGTTCTCGGAGAAGCGCCGCGGCCGGGTTTCGCCATGGACGCGCGCGTCGTATTCGAAGGCCACAACCTCGCCGTCGGCGCGCAGGCGCTGGTGCAGTTCGGCCAGGCTCTCGGGCTCGGCATGCCAGCTCACCTGTTCGGCGGCGGTCCAGCGCCCGATGGCCGCATTGGCGCGCAGCAGCTGGCCGGTGGAATCGGCGCGGTACAGGCCCACCGAGGCGTTGTCGAAGAGCAGGCGGAATTCCTCCAGCATGCGGTTCTGCGCACGCGAGGCCTCCAGCTCGCGCAGCCGCGAGGCGTCGGAGACCGAGCCGGTCACCCGCGCCAGGCCGGCCTCGTCGGTCATCGCCCCGCCGGAGAGCAGCAGCGGCCGGCCGGCGATGCTCAGCTCCAGCAGCCGGCTCTCGCCGGGCACCGCGATCAGCCGCCGGTACCAGCGCAGCAGCGCCCCGCGCGAACTGGGCGGCAGGCCGCGCAGGAAGCGCCGCACCCGCGTCTGCCCCGGCTTGCTGCCCAGCAGGCGTGCCGCCACCGCGGACAGGAACAGCCGCCCCTCGCGGCGGTTCCAGTCGAACAGGCCGACGGCGGCGCCGGCGGCGGCCAGCTCGAAGCGCTGGTTGCTCAGCGCCAGCTCGCCCTGCGTGCGCCGCTCGCGGTCGCGCATCTGCCCGACCACGGCGACGGCGAAGATCAGCGACACCACCGAGCCCTGCGCGAACATCGCCAGGTTGGACAGGTTTGGCGGAATCGTGCCGACGAGGTTGATCAGGATCAGCCCCGCCGACAGCAGGTAGGTGCCCCAGGCCACGGCATAGACCAGCGCATAGGGCAGCCGCCGCTGGGCCTGCCACAGCGAGGCGGCGAAGAAGGCGGCGGCCGAGCAGAAGGCGATCAGGATCACCACGTTGCGACCTGCCGGCCAGCCCGCCATCTCCATGCCCAGGCAGGCGCAAATGACCCAGGGCGCCGCGCGGAACACGCGCGCCAGCCGCGGCGCGTCGCCGTCCAGCTTCAGGAAGTAGCGCGCATGCACATGGGCCATCGAGATGGCGATGACCCAGCCCACCATGCCGATCAGGCCCTGGGTGCGCGGCGTGAGCTGCGGCAGCAGCACCGCCAGGATGCCGCCCACGAACAGGGCGCCGACCAGCTCGCTCAGGATCAGCGCCACGATGATCAGCAGGCCGCGGTCGCGCTGGATCTGCCACAGCAGCAGCATGAACACGCTGACCACCAGCGGGATCGCGATGATCAGGCCGATCAGCAGATAGCCCTGCCGCTCCTGGTGGTAATAGCTGCCCTCCTCCAGCAGCTGCAGCGGGAAGCGCCGCAGCGACAGCGTTTGCGTGCGCAGCAGCAGGTCCACGCTCTCGCCGGCCTGCAGCGACAGCTTGAAGGCCGGGTTGCGCGCGCCGGAAAAGGTGCGCCGCGCGCCATCGCGCAGGCCGGCCACCGCCTGCCATTCGCCGCCGGCGCGCCGCTGCCAGAGGTCGACCTCGTCCACGAAGCTTTGTGCGTGCACCAGAAACCACTCGCCGCCCTGCTCGGCCGGCGCGGTGATCCGTGCCCGCGCCCACCAGGCCGAATAGCCGGTGCCGAAGTGCGTATGCGGGTGCGGCATGCGCTGCCAGGCCGCATCGGCTTGCGCCGCGGCCTCCTCCGGGCCCCAGAGCGCCTGCGGGTCTTCGATGACCTCCAACTCCGGCCATAGCGAACCATCCTGCGCCACGCTGCCCGGCCAGGCCGCGGCCGGGCCGGCCCACAGCAACAGCCCCAGCAGCAGCGCCAGCAACGGTCCCAGCAGCCGCCCCAGCAACCGCCCCAGCAAACGCCCCAGCCGCACGCGCGGTCCGCCAGGCGCCGCGGGCACGCCCACCGCGCTGTGCTGCTCAGACCCCTTGCGCCGGCCCATGGCCCTGCCCCCATCCGCGACGCGCAAGCCGCGCCCCCGGCGCTAGAGTACCGAAGCGCGCCCTCCCTGCAGCGGCGCAAGGTGTGGCGCAGGGGCGGCTCGGCGTGTGGCGCCGGCCATGGCGCAGAACCGCGGCGCCACCCGATCGCAGGCCCGGCCGCCCTAGGGCTGCCGCTCGCTCCCCAGGCGCGCCGCGCGGCGGTAGACCAGCACATAGCAGGCCGGCAGCACGACCAGCGCCAACAGCAGGGTCGTAACCAGACCGCCGACCATCGGCGCGGCAATGCGCCGCATGACCTCGCTGCCCGTGCCGCTGCCGAGCATGATGGGGATCAGCCCGGCGATCGTCGCCACCGCGGTCATGACCACGGGGCGCAAGCGCCGCAAGGCGCCTTCGCGCACCGCGCTCACCAGGGCCTCAACACCCCCCTCGCCAGAGCGATGCTGCGCGGCCAGGGCCTGGTTCAGGTAGGTCAACATCACCACGCCGATTTCCACCGCCACGCCGGCCAGCGCGATGAATCCGACGGCCACGGCCACCGACAGATTGAAGCCCAGCAGGTACAGCAACCAGACCCCGCCCGAGAGCGCCATCGGCACGGTGGCGAGAATGATGAGGACCTGGGCGGTGGAGCGGAAGGCCAGGTACAGCAGCAAGGCAATGACCGCGAGCGTCGCCGGCACCACCAGCTGCAGGCGCTGCCGGGCCCGCTGCATCGATTCGAACTGGCCGGACCAGCGGATCGAATACCCCGCGGGCAGCGACAGGCCCGTGCCCAGCAGGGCCTGTGCCTGCGCGACATAGGAGCCCAGGTCGCGGCCTTGAACGTCCACGAACACCCAGCTGCTGCGGCGCGCGTTCTCGCTCTTGATCATGGGCGGGCCGTCCTCGATGCGGATGTCAGCGACATCGCCCAGCAGGATCTGCGGCCCGGCCTGCGTCACGATGGGCAGCGCGCGCAAGGCCTCCGGCGAGTTCCGCCAGGCCTGCGGGTAGCGCAGGTTCACCGGATAGCGCTCCAGACCCTCTACCGTTTCGGTAACCGTCGCGCCGCCGATGGCCGTGCGCACGACCGCCTGCAGGTCGGCGATGTTCAGGCCATAGCGCCCGGCGGCCACCCGGTCGATGTCGACGGTGATGTAGCGCCCGCCCGCCGTGCGTTCCGCGTAGACGCTGGCGGTACCCGGCAACTGCGGCAGCAGCGCTTCGATGTCGCGGCCGATGCGCTGCAGCGTCGCCAGATCCGGGCCGTTGACCTTGATGCCGACCGGCGTCTTGATGCCGGTCGCCAGCATGTCGATACGCGTTTTGATCGGCATGACCCAGGCGTTGGTCACACCGGGCAGGTCTACGCGCTGACGAATCTCGTCGCGGATGTCCTGCAGCGTCAGCCCGGGGCGCCAGGCGCTGCGCGGCTTGAAGGTGATCGTGGTCTCGATCATGGTCAGCGGCGCCGGGTCGGTGGCCGTTTCGGCGCGACCGATCTTGCCGAAGACGGTATCGACTTCCGGCACGCTCTTGATCAGCTTGTCGGTCTGCTGCAACAGCTGCCGCGCCTTGCCGATGGACAGCCCCGGCTGGGTGGTGGGCATGTACATCCAGTCGCCCTCGTCCAGCGGCGGCATGAACTCACTGCCGAGCCGGCTGGCTGGCCACAGCGCCGTGGCGCTGAGCAACAGGCCGGCCAGCAACGCCCCCCAGGGCCGCCGCGTCACGGCCCGAATGACGGGGCCATACACGGCTGCCAGGGCCCGGTTGATGGGGTTGTCCGCGGCCGGGCGCAGCCGGCCACGCACGAAATAACCCATCAGCACCGGAATCAGCGTCACGGCGAGGCCCGCCGCCGCGGCCATGGCATAGGTCTTGGTGTAGGCCAGCGGCGCGAAAAGGCGCCCCTCCTGCGCCTCCAGCGCAAACACCGGCAGGAAGGAGAGCGTGATGATGGCGAGCGAAAAGAACAGCGCCGGCCCCACCTCCCGCGCCGCGTCCCCCACCCGCTGCCAGTGCCCACGCGCATCCCTGCGGCTCATGTGGTGGTGCAGGTTCTCGATCATCACGATCGCCCCATCGACCATGGCGCCGATCGCGATGGCAATTCCCCCGAGCGACATGATGTTGGCGTTGAGCCCCTGCGCGCGCATCACCAGCAGCGCCACCAGGATGCCGATCGGCAGGCTGATGACGGCCACCAGCGCCGAGCGCAGGTGGAATAGAAAGGCCGCGCAGACCAGGGCCACGATCAGCAGCTCTTCGACCAGCGTGCGCTTGAGCGTCGCAACCGCCCGGCCGATGAGCTTGGAGCGATCGTAAACGGTCACGATCTCAACCCCATCGGGCAGCCCGCTGCGCAGCTCGGCAAGCCGGGCGCGCACGGCATCGATCGTGGCCTGGGCGTTGCCGCCGTGGCGCATGACCACAATGCCGCCGACCACCTCGCCCGCGCCGTTCAGTTCGGCGATGCCCCGGCGCAGTTGCGGGCCGCGTTGCACCGTGGCCACATCATCGAGGCGCACGACGACGCCATCGCCGCCGCGGCGCAGCGGGATCTGGCGCAGGTCCTCGAGGCCGTCCAGGTAGCCGGTGGCGCGCACCATGTACTCGGCCTCCGCCATCTCGATGACGGCGCCGCCGGATTCCTGGTTGGCGTGCTGGATGGCGCTGTGCACGGCCTGCAGCGGCAGCCCATAGCCGCGCAGGCGGTCGGGGTCGGCGATAACCTGATATTGCGCCACCATGCCGCCCACGGTGGCGACCTCGGCCACCCCCTCCACCGCCTGCAGCTCATACTTCAGGAACCAGTTCTGCAAGCTGGTGAGTTGGGCGAGATCGTGCTGCCCGCTGCGATCGACCAGCGCGTATTGGTAGACCCAGCCCACGCCCGTGGCATCCGGCCCGAGGGCGGGGCGCGCCGACTCGGGCAGCGTGGGCGCCACCTGCGACAGGTACTCCAGCACCCGGGAGCGCGCCCAATAGGGGTCGGTGCCGTCCTCGAAGAGGACATTGACGTAGGAATCGCCAAAGAAGGAAAAGCCGCGCACCGTCTTGGCCTGCGGGACGGCGAGCAGGGCGCTGGAGAGCGGGTAGGTCACCTGCTGCTCGACGACTTCGGGGGCCTGCCCCGCGTAGGCCGTGTGCACGATCACCTGCACGTCGGACAGATCCGGGATCGCATCGACCGGCGTGGAGCGCGCCGCCAGCACGCCCGCGACCGCCACGACGCCCGTCAGCAGCAACACCAGCGGCCGGTGGGCCAGCGACCAGTTGATCCAGCGCTCAATCATCGCGGGCCTGGGTCGCCATGATCCGCGTGATCCGCAGCGTGCCGTCGTCCTGCCGCTCCACGTGGAAGCGCACCGCGTCGCCCGGCGCGAAGCCTTGCAAATCGATGCCCTCGGCCACCGCAAAGCCCATGGTCATGGGCGGCATCTGCAGCGATTCGATCCGCGCGTGGCGCAGCCGAAGAACGCCGTGCTCCCCATCCACGGCCACGACGGTCGCGCGGGTCATCGCCGCCGGCCCCGCCGGCGACTTCGGCACCGAGGGCTTCGGCGTCGGGGACGTCGGTACCGGCGGCTGCGCGGCCGACCGCTCCGGCGCCGGCGCAATGCGGGTAACGGTGTACACGCCGGGCTCGGGATTTTCGACCCGTACCCGGACGTGCTCCCCCACGCGGACATTGCGGACATCCAGGTCGGCCGCCAGGCCAAAGCCCATCGTCATCGCCGGCATCGACATGCCCTCCGCGCCCGCGGGGCGGAAGGGCCCGTGCTCCAGCCGGATGGTGCGGGCGGCGCGGTCGATGCCCCGGATCGTGGCCTCGGCTTCCCCCGCCGGCACCTGGGCCGCCCGCAGCCGCAGCGTCTCGGCATCGACGTTGGCCTCCGAATCGATCAGGAACTGCCCCGAGGTCACCACCATCTCCCCCGGCTGCAGGCCTTCGAGGATCTGCACCTGCTCGCCGCCGGCGTGGCCGATTTGTACCGGCACCACGGCAAAGGCCCCCTCGCCCACGGCCTTGACCACGCGCGCGCCCGCGCCCGTCCGAATGACCGCCTGGGCCGGCACCACCAGCGCCTCCTCGGCCACGGGGCGGTGGATGACCGCCGTGGCGAACATGCCGGGTCGCAGCCGCCGGTCGGCGTTGTCGAAGACCAGCCGCAGGCCCAGCGTGCGGGTGGCAGCATCCAGCGTCGGGTAAACGTGCTCCACCTCGCCCGACCAGGTCTGGCCCGGGTAGGCGGCCACGGTGACCTCGGCGGGCAAACCGGGCGCCATGCCGGCGGCCTGCGACTGCGGCAGCTGCAGCCGCAGCCACACGCGGGACAGGTCGCCCAGGGTCAGCACATGCGTGCCGGGCTGCACGAACTGCCCCTGCCGGGCGCCCAGCGCGACCACGGTCAAATCCGCCGGCGCGAGCCGTGCCTGGCGCTCTGCGGCGCTTCCCCGCCGCGCAACCGCCTCGACCTGCGCGTCGCTGTACCCCAATGCCCGCAGGCGCGCGGCCGCCGCATCACGCAGACGGGCATTGCCGCGCGCCGCGAGGAACTCGGCCTCGGCCGCGCTCAGCTTGGGAGAAAACAGCGCATACATCGGCTGCCCTGCCGCCACGTCGTCGCCCGCGGCGGCAACCGAGAATTGCTCCAGCCAGCCTTCGGCGCGGGTGTGGATCATCTGCAGGCTGTCCTCGTCCCAGCCCACCGTGCCGGTGGCGCGCACGGGGCTGCTCAACCGCATGCGCCGGACCGGCATGCTGCGTATGCCGAGGTTTTGCACCACCTGCGGCGCAATGTGGACGTCGGCGCGCGCGTCGCCCCCCGGGCCGGCCGGCCCGCAATGGGGCACCAGGTCCATGCCCATGGGCGACTTGCCCGGCGCATCCCGGCGATAGCTGGCATCCATCGGCGCCACCCAGTACTCGGGCGCACGGCCGCCCACGCAGGGGCCCGCGTCGCGGTCGGCCGAAGCCATGCCGGCCGCGCCCTTGTGCTCATGCGTGGCGGGGCCGTAGGTCGCGAGCCCATAGCCCACGCCGGCCCCTATGGTCAGCAGGAGGGCGGCGAGCCCGAGAGTGCGTTTGTTCATGGGCTGTGGGCCTGGTCAAGTGGGTCCGCGAGGGGGCGCATGGGGTCCGCGCCCAGCAGCCAGTGCAGTCGTACCGACAGTCGATACAGCCGCGCGTGTGCACGCAGCGATCCCAGCTGCGTGGCCAGCAGGTCCTCTTCGGCATCGATCGCCGCGCGCGCGGCCCCGCGGCCGGCGGCAAAGTCGGCCTGCGCCGCCCGCTGCGCCTGCTCGGCCAGCGGCAGCATGCGACTGCGGTACAGCGCCAGCGTGTCGATGGCGGACTGGGCGTCGGCGTACACCGCCGCCAGTTCGGCACGCAGCGCGTTGCGCCGCTCGCGCCACTCGGCCGCCAGGCCTTCGGCATCGGCACGGGCGGCATCCAGCGCCGCGTCGCGGCGGCCGTGGCCGAAGGGAAGGTTCAGCGTTATGCCTACCTGCGCACGATTTTCTTCCCGCGGCAGGGTGCCCAGGTACTGCGCCATCAGGCGCACATCCGGGCGGTAATCAAGTTGGGCCAGCGCGACCTGCTGCTGCGCACGCGCCTCCAGGGCCCGCAGCCGCGCCAGCGCCGGATGGCCACGCTCCCACGGGCCCGCCAGCGTCGCCACATCGGGCAAGGCCTCGGGCAGCGGCAAGCCGCCGGGCGCAGCGAGGGGTGTCGCCACCGGCCGGTTGCGCAGGGCATTGATCCGCGCCGCCAGCGCTTTGCGCCGCGCCTTCAGTTCCAGCGCCTCCTGCGCACGCTGCTCGCCCCGCAATGTCGCGGCAACCACCCCGGTCTGATTGCCCAGCCCGGCGCGGTACAGCCCCTCGGCCGTCTCCCTAAGGTCGGCCAGGGTGCGCTGACGGGCGGTGTTGATCCGCAAGGCGCCGTGCACCTCGAACCAGTCGGCGTACAACAGCCGGGCATCGCGGGCGGCCTCCTGCTGCCGCTGCTGCAGCGCGGCGGCAACACCGTTGGTATGGGCCTGTGCGGCGGCCCGCCGGGTGGCGCGCTTGCCGAACCACGGCAGCGGCTGTTCAAGCCGCACGATGTGCCCGGTGTCCAGGCCGGGCGCGCCAATCGAGCGCGGGGCCACCGCGTAACTGAGCATGGGGTCGTCCAGCGCCCCCGCCGGCAGCGCGCGGGCGCGGGCGGCGTTCACGGCATGCTCCAGGGCCTGCACGCCCGGGTTGGCCTGCAGCACCTGGGTTACGAGCTGGTCGGCCGTCAGCTCGGCAGTCGGTGGCGCGGCCTGCAGGGCGCCCACGGCGAGTGCAGCGCCCAGCCCGAGAATGCCAGTGCGCAGCGTGCTCAAGGGGCTAGACATCCCGCACCCCCTCGCCCTGCTCCGGCAGCTGCCATATCGAAGCGATGACCGGGCAGCCCCGCGCCGGGCCCTGGCCATCGCAATCCGCGACGGCCGCGGCCAGCACATCGCGCATGCGGCTGAGGCTGCGAATCTGGGCCTCCATGGCGGCGACCTGCCGGGCCGCGAGGCTGCGCACATCCCCGCGGGAGTTCGGGCGGGAATCACGGCCTGAGTCGCCGCCGCGGTCGCGACCGCGGCCGCTACCGGAGTCCCGGCCGCCGTCCCGGTCCAGCAGGCGTAGCAGGTCCCCGATGTCCTGCAAGGCAAAGCCCAGCTGCTGGGCCTGCCGGATGAAACGGGCCTGGTCGACGGCCGCCTCGTCGTAAAGGCGGTAATTACCCGCGGACCGCTGCGCCGGTACGAGCAGGCCCTGGGATTCATAAAAGCGCAGGGCCGATACCGAAATGCCGGCGGCGCGGGACAGCGCACCGATACGCAGCAGCCTGCTCACGGTTGTACCCCCCGATGACGGGGAACACGCGGGATAGCGAATAAGAGAGACATTGTTCTGACCTGGCGACGCGTGCGGGCGTCGCAGCAAGAAAAGGGGCCCGTGCGGGACGGATGCCAGCCAAGCGCTGACCGCACGCTGCGGGAGCGTGCGGCCCAGTCAGATCAGACTTGGGGGATGGTCGATGCCAAAAATGGGGGCGTCGGGCAGTGCGCGCGCGGGCGCCGCCGCGGGCCGGCCTGCCGGCCGCTGGGTCGCGAAGGGCGTCGCCCGCAGCGAGACCACCGCCGTGGCCGGTGTGCAGCCGGCGCCGTGGGCGCAAACACTCCCGTCGGCGTGCGGCATGCCGTCCGCCGGGGGCGGATTTTCGCCCTGCGGGACCGACGTTTCAGCGAGGGCGGGCTGCGCCGGCCCGACCGAGCCCTGAGCCGCGGTGCCGCTCGCGTCGCCGTGACAGGGCGCCGAATGCTTCCGGGCTTGCGGCGCGGAGTGCGGCGTGGCCTGGGCGGTCCGCGCCTGAACCGATGCCGGCAGCGCGAGGGCGCAGCACGAGGCCCAGGCCTGCGCAGCCGGCAACCACAGCAGAAGTGCGATCAGGGCATGGGCCACGGTGCGTGTTGCGGTCGGCATCGCGAAACCATAACCCTCAACTGGCCATCAGGGTCAAGCCTGCGGCATCGGGCCCGGTCTGCAGCCCGGCGCCGCGCGGCGGACAATAGGGCCATGGCCGACACCCCCCGCACCGCCGACAAGACCCGCGGCGCCACCAGCGCCCCCCGGCATCGCTTTGCGCAGCGCCACAGCGAGGCGCTGGACGACGGCTGGGGCACGCTGGAGGCGCTGTACGAGGACGCGCAGCCGCTGCAGACCGTGGTGCGCGAAATCAGCGCGCGCAGCATCATCAGCCGCAACACCTCGCCGGACATCGGCTTCGAGCAGTCGGTGAACCCCTACCTGGGCTGCGAGCACGGCTGCATCTATTGCTTCGCCCGCCCCAGCCACGCCTACTGGGATCACAACCCCGGCCTGGACTTCGAAACACAGCTCTATGCCAAGGCCCAGGCGCCCGAGCTGTTGCGGGCGGCCTTCAACGCACCGGGTTACGAGCCCAAGCCCATCGCGCTGGGCATCAACACCGATGGCTGGCAGCCCATCGAGGCGCGGCTGCGCATCAGCCGCGCGCTGCTGGAGGTGATGGTGGAATACCGGCACCCGGTGCTGATCGTGACCAAGAGCCGCCTGCTGGAGCGCGATATCGACCTGCTGGCCGACCTGGCCCGCGACGGGCTGGTGGGCGTGATGATCTCGCTGACCAGCCTGGACCCGCAGATCAAGCGCACGCTGGAGCCGCGCGCCGCCGGGCCGCAGTCACGCCTGGCCCTGATCCGCGCGCTGCGCGCCGCCGGCGTGCCCGTCGGTGTGCTGCTGGCGCCGGTGATCCCGGCGATTACCGACCACGAGATCGAGGCCCTGCTGGAGGCCGCGGCCGAGGCCGGCGCCGAGCGCGCCAGCTGGGTGCTGCTGCGCCTGCCGCACGAGGTCGCGCCGCTGTTTCGCGACTGGCTGCAGGCCCACTACCCGCAGCGCGCCGCGCATGTGATGAGCCTGGTCCAGCAAATGCGCGGCGGCCGCGATTACGACGCAAGCTTCCACCAGCGCCAGCGCGGCACCGGCGTCTTCGCCCAGCTCTACCAGCAACGCTTCGACAAGGCCTGCCGGCGCCTGGGACTGGCGCAAAAGCGCCACAGCCACTTCGGCCTGAACACCGGCGCCTTCCGCGCGCCGGGGCAGCAGCACTCATTGTTCTAGCGGCGGGCGTTGCAGCCCGTGGCCCCCGGGCAAGGCGGCGCTAGCGATACCAGCGGCGCTGGATCTTCAGCGCGATGGGCGCCACGAAGAGGCCGTTGCGGTCGGTGACATTCAAATCGAGTCCCACATGCCACTGGCTGCGCAGTTCTTTTTCGATGGCAAGGCGATACAAGGGGGTTGAGGACGGCCCATCGGCCTTGATGAGGGTCTCGCCGGCACGGATGCGCAGCTCGCGCTCGGTGGGAAAGAACGCGCCGCCGCCCAGGGAGAGCAGCCAGCCGCCGGCACGGATGTCGAATTCGAGGGTGGCCGTCGCGCCGCGCCCACCGGCGGGGTATTCGTCCTCGATGATCGCTTGCGCCGCCTCGAGATCGGCCTCATTGAGTTGCACCTCGGAGTCGACGTCGGTCATGGCGAGGTAGGACACGCGCAGCCCCAGCATGGGCAGCAGATGCCACTTGGCGAAGACCTCGTAGGCGGGGTCGTCGCGGCGGTAATTGTCGAAGCGCGCCTCGACCCCGCGCTCGGCGAAGGCGCGTTCGACGTCCTCTTCCTCCTCCATGCTGAAGGAGTGGCCCACGCCGATGCCCGCCGTCCAGGTCAGCCGGGGGGGCGCCAAGGCGGGGCGCGCCCGCGTGGCAATCGGCCGTGCGGGCGACCGTGGCGGGGGCGCGGGCTTGGTGGCGGCCGGTGGCGCGGCCTTGCGGTTGGGCTCGCGCTGCGTCGGTGCGTCGGCGCTAGGTGCGCGGGCCGCCGTGGCCGGCAGCGCATCCTCCGCGCTTGCGGGAGGCGCATTTGGGCTGGCCGGGACGGACGCGGCCGAGACTGACGCGGCGGCATCGCCGGGCGCAGCTTTGGCGGTGGAACGCGGGGCAGACTCCGGCTCGGAACCCGCTGTAGCCGCGCGCACCCCGTCGGCCCCGGCGACCTTAGCGGCCTCGACTGCAGTGGCCTGCCGCAGCAGAGGGCTGCGCACATAGCCGGTTTCGCGAACGGCCAGGCGCAGGCGCGCATAGTCGCCTTCGAAACCGTCCAGGGCCGCCACACGCCCGCGCTCCAGCATGCCCAGCTTCTCGTCGGCCGTGCTGGTGCCCGCGCGGATGTTGACGGCGGTGGTGGCCACCACGCAGCGGCCATCGACGATGCCGGCCGCCGCGCACCGCGCCGGCGCCGCCTCGCGCACAAAGCGGCGTGGCAGGAAGGCGGCGCGCTGGCCGTCGTACACCACGTGATCGTAGCCCTGGATCGACCATTCCACGTCCACGGCGCGGCCGGCCGGCAGGACCGCCTTGACGGGGTACTCGGTACCGGCGCCGCTGCGCACCTCGATCGGCGCGTACAGCACCTTCTGGGCCAGGGCGGGTGTCGCGACCAGGACGCCGGCGCACAGCGCGGCAACCGGTCCCCGCATCATGGATGTGTACATTGGATTCTGCCTCTCGCTTGGGGGTCTTAGCCGGCGGTCGCGCCGCCATCCACGCCGTTGCGCGCTTCGCGGTAGCGCCGCAGCACCGGCGCGCCGTCATCCGCGGGATTCGCAAGCCCCCAGGAGCGGGCGTCCAGGCCGTCCACGATCAGGTGGATCAGGGCCGTCTCGATGGCCGACAGCACGCACAGTTGGGCCGGCTCATTGACGGTGGTGCCCGCCTCCAGTTCGAGCAGGCGGCGGAAATCGACAAAGGTGTAGACGCCGGCCGTGATCTCCTTCGACAGGATGGTCTTGGTCGTCATCACGTCGTGCAGGATGCGGCCGGAGCGAATGTCGATGGCCCGCAGGTTCACCGTAACCTGGTCCACGCGGTACTGCTCGGAGCCGCCGATGCCCAGGTAGCGCGCGCCGGCGCCGCCGGTGCGCACGTTCGACTCATAGGCCACCACCCCGCCCTCCAGCAGGATGTTGGCGGCCAGCAGCGAGGGCAGGTCTTCGCTGTTGTTGTCGGGCACATTGGGCTTGTTCAGCGCCGCGCGGATGATCTTGCGTTCGGTCAGCAGGTTCTGCAGCCCCTCTCGCTCCAGCGGGATAAACCAGCCCGAATCGTTCATGGCGCTGACCAGCATCGAGGCCGCGCCCTGCGTGACCGCCGTCGAGAAGGAGCTGGCGGGCGCGGGCTTGTACTGCCCGGTCTGGTCGCGGAAGGAATACACCGAAGCGACGATGCGCCCGCGCGGCTCCGGCAGCGCCAACAGGTCCTGGTAGGAGGACATGCGCGGGGTCAGCGAGGCGGCCAGGGTCTCGATCGAGGGGTCCGCGCGGTGGTCAAAGGTCGCCGCGCAACCGCTCAGGCCCAGCGCAAGGCCCAGGGCCAGGCCGCCGCGCGCAATCTTGATGGACATCGTATTCACCGCCGCGCTTAGTTGTTGGGATTGAGGCCGTTGACCTCAATCACGGTGGTCTCGTCGGTCAGCCGGTCCGTCACGACAACCGAAAGCGTGCCGTCGGCGTCGACGATTTCCACGATGAAGTCGTCGGTGACCAGGCTCCCGGTGTTGCCATCGCCAATGTCGGATAGCAGCTGGCTCAACAGGCGCGACTGCAGCGAGCTGGTGAAGCGGTCGATGGCGCTGGTGCCAAAGCGCGAGGACCCCGACGAGCGCGAGCGGTCGGAGGTGTCGTTTTGCGCCTGGGCCGACCCGAGCAGCGTGGAGCCGTTGAGCGGATTGCCGCCAAAGCTGGGGTTCACGGGGGTGTACACCAGCTCCGAGGCGGAGGCCGTGAACCCGGCCAGGGCCAGCGCGAATCCCGCTGCACGTGCAGGCAAAGTTTTCATTGTTATCCCCTTAAAACTCGTCTTTGGCCAAATCGAAGTCGTCGGCCAGCAAGGCCCGCAGCTTCACGCGCTGCACTTCTTCATGAATGAATGCGGCCGCCTGCTCGGCAACCTCCTGGACGTTGCCGGCGCGCAGCTGCAGGAACTGCCGGTAGACCGTCTTGCCCTCGTTCTCCACCCAAACAAGATTCCCCCAGCGGGCCGAGGGCCGTTCCCGCACCGTGAGGTTGTAGGCGGCGTCGGGAAAGTTGAGCCGCCGGGCGTCGGCGAGGTAACGGGCGAAGTCGTGCCCCGCGCGGGTAATCGTGTTGTCGATGATGAAGCCGCTGATGTCCGCCTCCGTGGCGGATTCCAGCGGCGCGTCCTGCTCGGCCGCGTCGTCCGCCGGCCGCTCTTGTGGCGACCACGGGTACGCGGCCCAGGCCTGGCTGGTGGCTGACAGCACGATGGCGAGGGCGATCAGGGTTTTCATCGCCGGAACTGATCGATCTGCGCGCGGTTGCTGGACGAGCCGCGCTGCTCGATGACCGCCGTCCCCGCGGCCGTTTGCGATTGCTGGCCGAGCGTCTCGGCCAGCCGTGCGCCGTCGGCCTGCATCGACTGCACCACCGCATCCGACATCTGCGCCCTCTGCAGGGGGTCGGGGGCCAGGATGATCTCGTCCACCCCCAGCTCAGAGCCCTCGTCCTCGGCCAGGTCCTGCGCCACGGCGGCCCCGGCGCCAAGCAGCAGCGCGGCGAGCGCGCCGCATGAGATCGCGGCCCGACGGAGCGAGGCGGCGCTGTGCGCGTGTTTTGACATGGTGTGCACTGCTGGGCCGCCGGCTAGAAATCCGCGGCCTGGCTGCCCACGACCCGCTCGCCCTCGCGCAGCGTCAGCATGGCGCGGTAGCGAGTCTGGGCGTGGGCCTGGATGCGCAGGGTGGTCAAGGGCGTTTTCACACCGCCCGGGGCGGCCGTCGCCGGCGCGATCGTGCCGCTTTGCCGGCTGCGCAGGCGATTGGGCCCCGACACCGACTCGACCAGCAGCTCGTAGCGCAAGGGTTGCGTGGACACGCCCGGCGTCGGCGTGGCCTCGGGCTGCCAGTAGGGGCGCAGCGACCAGGCATCCCCGTCGCGCGCCACCAGCAGCTCCAGCCCGCCGACCGGGGCCGCGGGCTCGGCCGCGGCGCTCAGGCCCGGGCCGGCCAGCGCGGCGGAGCAAAGCAGCAAGGACTGGATCCAGCGCGCAGACATCCTGGGCATCCTCACGAACGGGGTCCGCAGCCGCGGCTCACAGCCCGTTCTGCACGATGGCGGCGGCGTTCCCGCCACCCCCAAGCTGCGCGATGCTGGCGGTGAAGCCGCTGCCCACGCCCTGCGTGATGGTCGCCCGGTTGATCGCAGCGGAACCGTCACCGCTCTGCGCGATGGTCGCCAGGTGCAGGTCGCCGCCCTGGTCGACCTCGGCGTCATTGCCGATGCCGCTCTGGCGCAAAGCGATCTCGCCGTCGTTGCCGAACTGCAGCAGCTCGGCCGTCAGCAAATCGCCCTCCTGCTGCAGCCAGGTGCTGATGCCGGCCCCGCTCTGGTTGAAGCCCGCCGTGTTGCGGGCGCCGTTCTGCGTCAGCTGCAAGCTGTTGCTGTCGCCGCGCTGAACCACGCGGCTGATGTGGTCGCCGCCGTCGCTCTGGCTCAGGTCGGCGCTGGTGTTGGTGGCCCCCTGCTGATGCACGGCGGCGTTATCGCTGCCGTTGCTGGAGTCTTGCGAAATCACGATGGTGGAGTTCGCCGTGTCCACCCCCGAACGGCGGGATTGCCGCCCGGAGGCGTTGTTGTCGAAAGCCCCGGAGACCTGCGCGATCTCGACCGTGCTGCTGATGGCGCGGTTCTGCGTGATCGACGCCGTATTGGACTGCGCGCCGCCGTCCACGCGCTGCGTCACGATCGCCTGAGCGTCCGCCGAGTCCTCCTGCAGCACGTTCGCGGTGTGCCGGTTATTGCCGTTGGCCACGCCGAGCTGCGTGATCTCGACGTTGAGCGCACCGGCCCCCGGCGTGTTCGCCGTGCGGATCTGGTTCACCAGCGCCCGATGGCGGTGCCCGCCCTGGGTGATCTCGACCGTGTTGTGGTCGATAGCCACCGCCGGGTCGCGCGGGTTGCCGAAGTTCGGGCTGTTCGTGTTGTTGTTGAGCACCACGTCGCCGTTGAAGTTGATGCGATCGCCGCCCGTGTTCACATGGGCGGTGTGCTCACTGCCCACCTGATCCACCGTCGCCGCGTTGTGGCTGCCGTTCTGCGTGGTGGTCGCGGTATTGGCCACCGCGGCTCCCGCCAGCAGCACGCCCAGCGCGCCGATCCCTGCTGTTTTCATCATGGTCATGACCTGAATCTCCTGGACTCAGCGCCCACCAGGCGCAGCCCTTCGATGTCCACACGAGGCCTTTAGCCGCCGCCGAGAGAGGGCCTGCTGCCCCCACAGAGCAGACCCTCTCTCACCGCCTGCTTGCCCCCTATCGGCCCCGGCGACCGGAGCGCGCCCGCTTGGAGTGAATCTCCACCTCGTAGTCGCTGCCCGCGTAGCTCAGCGTTGCCGTCTCCACCCGCTCGTTGATCTCGTCCTCGATTACGGTGAGGTGCACGCTGGCCTGGGTCTGGCCAGCGGGCACCACCAGGGCTGGCAGCGTGTAGTCGACATCCACCGTGGCCGTGCCCGAGAGCGCAAAGTCGATCACCGTGTCCAGGCCGGAGACCTCCGACAGCGTGGCCGTGATGGTCGAGCTCGGGCGGCGGCGATCCGGATCCTCGTAAACCCGGGTGGCCGACAGCGCGATGCTGACGGTGGGCGCCGCGTCGTCATTGACGATGGTGCCCTCGGCCTGGTCGTCGTCATCCGCCAGCTCGGCGCCGCTGACGCTGTCGATGATGACCAGGAAGGTCTCGTCGCCCTCGTGCAGCGAGTCGCCGAAGACCGGCACGCTGATCATGCCGCTGGTCTGACCGGCGGGGATGGTCAGGCTGCCGCTTTGCGTGCCCTGGTAGTCCTCACCGTCGACGGCGGTGCCGTCTTCGGTGTGGTAGGACAGCGTGACGCCAGAGTCGGACGACGCGGACAACTGGACGACAAAGTCGACTGCGGCCGTGGTGTCGGTTTCCGCAGCCTGGGCGTCCTCTACGCTGAGTTGCGACGTGCCACCGCCGACCAGAAATGCAACCACGTTCTCCGCGAATGCTGCGCCTTCGTCAAACAGGCCCAGAATTCCGCCGAAGAGCACCGTGCGACCGTCGTTGCCCACGATGATGCCCGCCTGGTTCGCACTCGGGCTGCCGCTGTAGCCACCAACCGCAACTCCCCCGGACTCAAGCCCGAAGCGCGCGCCATCGGTGAAGCAGGTGTCTCGGTCCGGCGTCAGCGGTGTTGAGACGGCGCCTGGGGAGTTGAATAGCGTGTGAGCCGAGTCCCAATCGTTAATCGCGACGGGAGCGGAATAGCTCGCACTCACGGTGGCATCGAAGATGCTGGCAAGAGTGGGAGTCCAGTTCCAATAGTTCATGTAGGCCTTGCCGCCACTGTCCACATGAGCCGCCAGCGCCCCAGCTGCCGAGTCAATGAAGTCGCTGTACTCATCCACGATTACAAGATCCCACGGCCCGTCGTTCGCAAGTGCTTGGGCAAGCGCGGATTGCGTGTCCGTCTCGGTGAACGCGTGACCGAGGTTATTGAGAGCCCCGGGAAAGTGTTCTTGGCTGCCGACACACGGTGAGTTATGCAACAGGATGCGCGGGGCATCGGCAGCGAAGGTCGGGGAGGCCCCCACCACAAGGGTCGCAAAGACGACGAGTGGCTTCGCTACGCTATAGCGTGATGACTTTTTCATGGTCGTCCCCTCACATGCCGGCTTGGCGAATCCACGAATAATTCGCGTCGCCGCCGGTCTGGGTGATGGTGGCGCTGAAGGTCTCGCCACCGACTTGCGTGATGAAGGCCTCGTTGGGCGTGGCCATCAGCCCCAGGCCGTCCTGGGTGATGAAGGCGTCGTTACGCTCGCCGCTCTGATCCACGGTGGCCTGGTTCCAGCTGCCGGATTGGTCGATGTCGACGTCGCTGTTCAGGCCGGCCTGCGTGACCGTGGCGCTGAGGTCGTCGCCGTTGTCCTGCAACACGGCCAGGCGGTCGCCGTTGCCGCTTTGCGTGGCCAGCACGCTGTGATCGGCGCCGGCCAGCTGCTCGATGTCGGCGTCGTTGTTGTCGCCGCTCTGGGTCAGGTCCACGCTCTGGTTGTCGCCCATGCTGAACTGGTCGACGTCGGCGTCGTTGTCCGCTCCGCTCTGGCTGATGGTGGCGGTCTTGAAGCTGCCGCCGGCATCCTGGTCGACATCGGCAGCGTTGTCGTTGCCGTCCTGCGTGACGGTTGCGGTCTTGTCGCCGCCGCCGCCGTTCTGATCGACGAAGACATCGTTGTCGTCACCGGCCTGCACCACCGTGACCGTCAGCGTGCTGCCGTCCCAGTTGTAGACGGTGCTGCTGTTGCCGGCCCCGCTCTGTGTGACGCTGGTCCGCACGATCTGCGCACCGACCTGGTCGATCAGGCTGTTGTTGCCGTCGCCCGTCTGGATGGACGTGGCCTCGGCGTCGTCGACGCCCTCCTGGTAGATCTCGCTGGCATCCGTAACCAGGGCATCCACGCCGCTTTGCTGCACGCTGGCCTGCGCATCGGATGAGGCCACCTGCGTGATGATCGCGTCGTTGTTCTCGCCGCTCTGCGTCACCGTCGCGGTGTTGGAGGCCCCCAGCCCGGCGTTATCGAACTGATACACGTCGGCGTAGCCCAGCGTGCCGCTTTGGGTGATGCTGACCGAGTCACCGTCGACCAGATCCTGCAGCACGACGGCCTCGTTGAAGTCCACGCTGCCGGACTGGTTGACCGTGGCCAGCGCGCCGGTGCTGTCGAACTGGTCGACATCGGCGTAGTGGCCCGCCTGCCCCGACTGGGTCACGTCGACGTCATAGGGCGCGCTGCCGCTGCCGGCCACCGCGCTCTGATCCACCTCGGCGAGGTGATCGGCGCCCGACTGGTCGACCGAGACACTGGTGTCGTTCGACTCGTCGCCGGCGAAGCCGTTGTTGACGGCGGCGGTGTTGCCCGTGCCGCTTTGCTGGACACGGGTGTTGTTGCGATCGCCGTATTGGTTGACGGTCGCATCGTTACCGCTGCCGGCCTGCGTGGTGTCGGCATCGTTGTCGGCGCCGAGCTGGAAGGTGGCCGCCGAGTTCGCGTAGGCGGCGCCGCTGCACAGCGCCGGGATGAGTGCCGCCATTGCGGCTTTGAGCATGTTGTTCATGATCTTTTCCTCCGAGAGGTGCCGGGGTGCAGCCCGCCGCATGGCGCTTTGGGCCCGCACCCCGACGCCGCGCGTCTTAGAGCGCGCTCTGCGTGATGGTGGCGCTGTTGCCGGCGCCGCCCTGCTGGGTGATCGTGGCGCTGAAGCCGGTGCCGTTGATCTGCGTGATCAACGCCTCGTTCCAGGCCCCGCTCGTGCCCAAGCCGCTCTGGGTGATCGTCGCCAGGTGGTCGCCACCGTTCTGATCGATCGTGCCGCGGTTGTATTCGCCCTCCTGGGTGATCTCGGCCGTCAGCACGCCGGTGTTGCTGTTGCCGCCCTGGGTGATGAAAGCCTCCAGGTTGTTGCCGGCGTTGCTTTGGTCGACGGTGGCCACCGCGCCGAAGTCGCCGTCCTGCACCACCGAGGCCACGGCGTCGATGGTGTCCACCTGGTCCACCGTGGCGCCATGGTCGCTGTTACCACGCTGCACAACGGAGACGTCGAAGGCGCCGGTGCCGCCGCGACCGGTAAAGCCGTACTCCTCGACGAAGACCGGCGCGATCAGGCCGGCGCCGCCGGTGACATTGGTCTGCGTAATCGTCGCCGTGTGGGTGCCGCCATCCTGGTAGGCATAGGTGGCTACGGTGTCCAGGTTGGTGCCGGTCACGGTCAGGGTCTGGCCGGTGCCACCGTTGGCGTTCTGATACAGCGTGAACTGGCTGTTCGAGCCGGCCTGCGTGATCGTGGCCGTGGCGTTGGAACCGGCGCCGGCATTGCCCCGCTGCTCGAACAGGATGTTGTTGGCGTTGCCCGACTGGGTCACGGTGACCGTGTTGTTGCCGATGGTGGTATCCCCGGCCTGGCCAATGCCCGTCCAGTTGTCCATGCCCGACTGCGTCACGTCGGCCGTGTTGCTCACGCCGCCGTACTGGCTGACGCGGGCAAAGTTGGTCATGCCGCTCTGGTCGATGTCCGCGTCATGCGTATCGAGGATCTGGATGACTTCCGCGAAGTTCGTGTCCCCCTGCTGGAAGACGTTGGCATCGTTGCCATCGCCGACGCGCTGATCGATCACGATCTCGCTGTTGGTGGTGCCGTCCTGGTGCGCGAACGCCAGGGCATTGGTGCCCACCGAATCGACGTCAATGGAGGAGGTGCCGCCGCCAAACTGGCGCGTGTCCGCCCGGTTGCCGCCACCGGCCTGGTTCACGTTGGCCTCCGACAGGTTCGTGTTGTCCTGGATGACCTCCGCGCTGTTCGCCGCGCCATCGCCGGACTGGGTCACGATCACGTCGTAGCCCGTGGCGCCCGCGCCCTGCGTGCTGCGCTGATCCACCCGGGCATCGTGTTCACCGGCACCGGACTGCGTGACCGAGGCCGTGGCCAGGTTCGAGCCCGCGAGCTGGTTCACGAGGGCCGTCTTCGCCGTGGCGCCGGACTGGTCGACCACCACGTCATAGGGCGCCGTCGAGCCGGTGCCCGTCACGCCGTCCTGCACCACGATGGCCGACTTGGCCGCCGACACCGCCGCGCCGCCGTTGGTCTGCGTGATCTGCACGGAGCCGTTGGTGTTCGCCGCGCCTTCGACCTGGATGTCGCCATTGCCATCCAGCGTGGCGGAGGTGTTGATCCGGGCCGTGATGCCTTGGCCGGTCTGGTCGACATCGGCCCGGTTGCCGTTGCCCAGCTGGTACACGTAGGCGGTGTTGCCCGAGCCGGTTTGATCGGTATCGGAAACGTTATTGCTGCCGTCCTGCGTGGTCTGCGCCGTGTTGGCGAAGGCCGCGCCGGTGCACAGCAGGCCCATGGCCACCACCAGTGGTTTCTTCATCATGTTCATGTCCTCTCTCCCGAGTCGTTGTGTCCCATCAAGGATTTGGGCGTGTGCCCGTTGCTGCGGGCGCTGCACGCGCCCTGTGTTCTGGTGCAGGCCTGTTTGCCCACTCCGCTAAAGGGGTTTTGCCGCGCCATGTCAGTGCACCAGTCGGGTGACGGACACGTTCAGCCCGTCGCCGATCTGGGTGATGCTGCCGATGAAGGGGGTATCCCCCTCGGGCAGCAGGACGCGGTTCAAGTCGCCCACCTGAGCGATGAGCAGCTGACCGACCGCGCCGGCGCCGTCGACGACGTTGCCCAGGCCGTCCTGCAGCACCGTCAGGTGCCCGGTCAGCGTCAGGTCGTCGAGGCGGATGATGTTGTCCTGCCCCGCCTGCGAGAGATGCAGCTGATTGGCATCGCCCAACAAGACCACGGTGCCCAGCAGAATCTGGTTGTTCAGGCCGGCGTGGTCCTCATTGCCGGACTGCGCCAGCCGCACCCGGTTGTCGCTTCCGTCGAGCCGCAGCTGGCCCAGGTCAATCAAGCCCGCCTCACCGCTTTGCGCGATCTCGACCACATTGCCCTCGCCAACCGAGGCCAGTTCGCCTTCGATGTCATTGCGCAAGCCGTTCTGGCGGATATAGAGCGTTGAGCCGTACAGCCGCTGCGTCCACACCGCGCGGTTGCCCACGCCGTCCTGGATGATGTGCGCGCGCAGGTTCGAGCCCTGCTGGGTCAGGTCGATCAGGTTCTCGTCGCCGTACTGCTCGGCGGTCACCACCAGGTCCTGGTTGGCATCGCCCGGCAGCAGCCCCTCGACCGCGTCGATCACGAAGGGCAGTGGCGGCGGGTTCGGCGCGTCCTGAATTTGCGTGATGCGGATCTCGTTGTCGGCGCCGGCATAGGGCCCGCCGTCGAGCACGCCGGCCACCCCGCTGCTGCCCGGCCCGCCGTCCTGGATCGACTCCGAGCACACCGTGCACTGCCAGCTCAGGCTGTCCTGCATCAGCTGCGACTGGGTGATCTGCCGACCGGTGAGGTCGCTCACGAGCGGAATCGGCCCTTCCAGCACGATAAAACCGGCCACCAGCGGGTCGTGCCCGGCGTTCTGCAGGGAAGGGTCGACGCCCGGCAGGTCGCCAGTGGCCACCTGCGCGACGGGCGCGGCGCCAGCCTCGGGCTGCTGCGCCTGGACCACCGTGGTCGTGGGCGCCATCGCAGCAGCTGCCAGGGCCAGCACCAGCGCGCCCCCCAGACGATGCGTTAGCAGCTCAGCGGCCGGCCCACTCGCCGCCGTGCCGGCCGGCAGCCGGGCATGCCTCCGCGGGCGATACGGCGCGGCGCGAGCGCCAGCGGCGGCCGCCGTCGAAAGCTTCACTTGCCTCTCCACATCGCCCTACCCCAGGTCGTTGCCGCCGAGCCCCCCAAGGGCTCGGAACGCAGCGGGGAATCCCCGCTTCGCGAACTACGCTAGGCCTGCACGTGGCGCGAGGCTGTGACCTTGGTCACGGTCGGGCGAATATTTTTCTGCTTGGGCCAAGCCGCGCCTGAGCCTCCGGCGGGGCGCTCTGCGCTCGCATCGCAGCCCTGAGCTCCCCTGCACGCCAGGATTGTCAATTTGCAAGCGCCAGCGCTAGGCTTGCCGCCGAGGACACCCGCGTCACGGCCAGGTACCAGCCCGAACGATGACGCATTGAGGACACAGCCAATGCGGCAGGCCGATTCGGGGGAACAGAGCTTGGCCTTGCGCCCGATACATGGGGCCCTGTTTGATGAACTCAGCAACGATCAATGCGCGGCGATTGCCCGCCTTTGCGTTTGGCGCAACTATCCCGCGGGCAGCCAGATCCTGAACCGCGACGATGGCGGCAGCGACGTCTATTTCGTCCAAAGTGGCCGGGTTCGGGCGACGGCGTATTCACCGGACGGGCGCGCGGTCACCTATCGCGACATTCCCGCGGGCCAGGCGGTCGGCGATTTCGCAGCCCTTGATGGGCTGCCACGGTCGGCAGACGTTGTCGCGCTGGACGATGTCCGCCTGGCTTCCCTCGATCGCCAGCACTTCCTGCAGTTACTGGAGGAGCACCCAGTCATGATGCGGGCGCAGTTGCGCAGCCTGACGGCCGTTATTCGCGGTCTGACGGATCGCTTGTACGACGCCAGTACGCTCAACGCGAATATGCGAATTCGCGCATGGCTGCTGCGTACCGCGAGAGAGGCCGGAGTATCGGCTTCTGGCGAGGCGGTACTTCGCGGTCTGCCGAGCCAAAGCGAGATCGCGCAGCGCGTAGGCGCACAGAGGGAAACCGTGTCCCGCGAGTTTTCGCGCCTCCAGCGCGCGGGCATCATCCGCAAGGCGGGCAGCGGCGTGCTGGGCGTCGAGGTCGCGACTCTCGAATCCGCTCTCGATCAATAGGCGCCCGAGTCGGCCCTGGGGACACTCCCCGCGGCTGGCCGTGCGGGCAGGGCTCCGCTAGCATCGCCGCTGGGGAACGATGCGCGTCAGGCGTGAGGGGCGACATGCAGAACCGCGCACGGCGCGAAGGACCAGTCCGCAGCCGGGCGTGGCTATGCGGCCTGTTAATGCTTGCGGCCTCTGGCGGTGTCGCGGGTGACGACGCAGGAGGCGCTGAGCCCGCGCAAAGCCAAGCGCCCGGAGTGATCTCGCTGCCGCAGGCCGACCCGGCCCCGCTGCCCCACCCTGGCGGCGCCGTCGAGCTCGACCCCATCGTGGTCACGGCCACCAAGCGAATCCGCGATCTGCGCGAACTGCCTCCCAGCGTCGATGTTCGGAGCGGCACACAGTTGGATCACCTGGGCGCGATTGATCTGCGCAGCGTGGTCGACACCATCCCGGGTGTGGACCTCAGTGAGGTCTTTGGCGACTACAGTCGGATCTCGATTCGTGGCATGCAAACCGACAACACGGCAGTCACCCCCGCGGCAACGGGCTTTTTCATCGACGACGTCCCCCTGACAGACCCCTTTACGCTGCACGCGCGGCCGGATTTACCTCCCTTCGACCTGGAGAGCGTCGAAATCCTCAAAGGCCCGCAGGGCACCCTGTTCGGCGGGTCCGCGCTCGCGGGGGCGCTGCGGTTCCGGCTTCGGGACGCCCAGCCCGGCCTCAGCGAAGGCGCAGCTTTCACCCAACGGGCGATTCCTGTCGACGGTGCGCCGCACGAAATTCACGGCGCCGCAATGAACATCCCGCTGGGCGACAGCGCCGCGCTGCGCTTCGCGGGTGTTCAGCGGCAATTGGGCGGGCGCATCGACGACCTGCGCAACGGCATCGCCGACACCGACGACAGGCGCAGCCTGATGGGCCGCGCCCTGTTGCGCTTCGATGCCGGTGGCGATTGGTCGCTGGGTCTCAAGTCTTTCCGTCAGGAGCTGGCCGCGGCCGATTTATCGCTGGCCGAAACCACCAATGGCGAACTCACCCGGGAGCGTGCATTGCGGGCCGCGCCTTACCTCACACGCACGGCATTCACGACGGCCGATGCCACCCGACGCTTCGCCTGGGGCGAGGTGGTCGCCGTGATGAGCCAGGTGCGCAAGTCCGCCGATCATACGGGGCGTTTCGGTGAGCGCGTCCTGGCGATTGAGGACCTGGGCCAACCCGTCGATGTGCCCTTCCGCGAGGATATCCAGGGCCGGATCTACGAGCTCAGGCTCGTCTCGGCGGATGACGTCGGCGCGACGTGGCAATGGCTTATGGGTCTATACGCCTACGACTACGACGACGTCGCGGCCCAGTCCATCATTGCCTACGACCCCCTGCTAAGCACCCCGCTGAGCCTGCTCGACTTCGACTCGGACCTCGTTGCACAGGAACGCGCCCTGTTCGTGGAGATCAGCCGGTCGCTTGGCCAGCGCTGGCGCGTCACCCTGGGACTAAGGGGCTATCGGGCCCGCACCGCCGGGGAGACGGTATCGACCGGCCCCATCATCCTGGCGACGGGCAGCCCGGAGAATCGCAATGTGGCGGACCTGCGGGAGTCCGGCATCAACCCCAAGCTGGCGCTCGCATTTGCCCCCATCCCGCAGCTTGAGATTCACGCCCAGGTCGCACGCGGATTTCGCTTTGGCGGCGTGCAGATCGTCGGATCTTCCCCATTGACGCCAGACGTGTCGCCCAGCTACCGGGCCGACGAGGTCTGGGCCTATGAGTTGGGCTGGAGAAGTGAGTGGTTCAACGGCCGCCTGACCGCGGACGGCGCGCTCTACTACAACGACTGGACCGACCCGCAGCTCCAGTCCACAACGGGCGGTGTGGTGCCCCTGAATACCATCGATAATGTCTCTCATGCCGTCAGCCAGGGCGCCGAACTGACAATCGCCTGGCGCCCCGAGACGCAGGGCTTGGGTGCCCGTATGGCCGCTAGCTATGTTGATGCGCGGCTGACGGAGGACTATGTCGGGCCCAATGACAGCCTTGCTGCCGCGGGCTCCCGCCTCCCCGGTTCCGCTCGCCACACTCTTGCCGCGACGCTCGATTACACGCTGCGGCGGGGCGGGCAGGACATGGGGCTAAGCCTTTCCCACACCCGTTTTGGCCCGGGCCGGAACGACCTGCTGGGCACGCTGCCGATACTCGACTACGACAGCACCGACGTTCGGCTGTTTTTTGCGCCCCGCGGTGGCGGTGCTTGGCCGCGGGCAAGCATTGGCGTGGCCAACATCGCAGACAAGCGTGCGCTCACCGGCGCCACGGTTGTCGACGCCGAGAACATCACCAGTACCTACAACCCCACGCGTACGGCGGACTTGCGGTTGGACTGGCGCTGGTAAGCGAACCCTGGAAGGGGCCGCACTAGGCCACGTGAAAGCCGAGCAAACGCCAGTTGTATAACCACAGCAGGAACGCAATCGCGGCCAGCCCCCAGCACGCGCGCAATAAGCGCGTCACGTTGCTGACCGACGGCGCCGCTGATGGGCGCGAAAGCAGCGCGAACCACAGCGCAGTACTTGCGAGGCTCGCGATGCCCAGGCCCATCATCAGGTACGCGCTCCAGGGCAGCGAATAGAGCAGCTGCTCCATGCGCGAAGTCACCAGGCGCAGCAGACAGAGCAAAACCGCGATGTTGGCCAAAGAGATTGCCAGCATCAGGCCCGGCGATCCCGCATCGGGCCACCGGCCGCGAGCCCGGGCGGCGACGAGCAACAGCACGCAGCCGGCGAAGCTGAGCACGCAGTATCCCAGCCAGATCACATTGACTTTCGGCGACTCGTACCAGGGAACGCGCACGTAGGGGTTGAACGCGGTGCTGCCGAGCATGTAGTGCCGCCCGTCCGCCGCCGTTGCGAAGGCCGTCATGGTTTCGCTGTCAAAGCTGCGGAACACGTCACCCTGCGGCATGACCGCGGCGAAGGTCTGATCCGAGACCCCCATGAGCCCGCGGGAATTCTGCACCGTCTCACTGTCCACCATGCCACCGAGCACGCTGTGCATCTGCAACTCGCCCGCCCCCACGTCGCGAACGATGATGGTGTCCAGCAAGCCCAGAACTTTCTCCCACGTCGTCAGCGAGCGCACCGTCGAGGTGTAGCTCCCGGCGTGGCGGCCCACATCTGGCTGGCCGCCATGGGGGACGAGCCGCGGCAGTTCCGCCGGGAAGTACTCGTCCATGATGGCGTCCATCAGCGCGCCGGTTACCGGTGCCTGCCGGTTGTAGGCCAGGAATACACCGAAGTGTTCTTCAGGCAGCAAATAGAGTTCGCTGTTGAAGAAGAGGGTTTTGCCAAGGTGCTTGAGTACCAGCCGGCCGTTCCAGTAGTCCTCGAACCAGCCCAGCCCGCCCCCGTTCACATAGGGATTGGGATTCATTACACGGCTTTGCATCAGCCTCGCCGCATCCTCGCTCAGGATGCGTTGATCCTTGAACCGGCCAAGCTGCAACTGGGCGATCATGAAGCGCGCCATATCGGCTCCGGTGGAGCTCAGGCTGGCGGCCGGCATCATGTCCTGAAAATTTTGGAAGGGTCGCGGCTGGGGTGGCTCATCCATCGTATAGCCGGTGGCCAGGTTGGTCGCCAACCGCTCGGGCAGCGGGCCGCGAAAGCTGCTGTGCTGCATACCCAAGGGTGCAAAAATGTTCGCGTCGATGTACTGCGCGAAGGGCACGCCGGAGACCTGCTGCACCACATAGCCGGCCAGCGCGATGGCCCAGTTGTTATAGGCCGCGCCCAGGGCAGCGTCGTAATCCGTGACCGGCGGCAGCACCTGAGCGGGCGCGTTCTCAGCCAGAACCACGCCGAAGGGCTCACCCGTTCGAGCAGGGTTTTTTTGCAGATAACCCAGCGTATTGGCTTCGAAGCCGGTGGTGTGGGTCAGCAGATTCTTGAGCGTTACCGGCGGCTCAAATTCCATCGGCACCGGCACCGTGCCGGTGGGCAGATATTGGCGCACATCGGCATCCAGGTCCAACAGGTCCTGGTCCACCAGTTGCATGACCGCGGTGGCGGTGAACAGCTTGGATACCGAACCCAGTCGAAACAGCGTGGACTCCGCATCGACCAGCTCCTTCTTTGCCGAGTCCGCCATGCCATAGGGGGTTGCAAACAACAGCTCCCCATCATGGACGACCGCCACCACCGCGCCGACCACCCCGTGCTTCGTGATCTGCGCTTGCATCACCTTGGTGACGAATTCTTCGAGCGTCCCGACCGCCGGCGCCAAGGGTGTCAGCGGTATCGGCGACACGCCGGGAATCGTCAAGTGCGCCATCGGGCTTGCGGAGACGGGCGGCGCCGCAGCTACGTTGGATGCAGCCACAACGCTTAGCGCCACCAGCGCGCCGCCCAACCCACGTCGGGCCCCACGGCGCAGTTCGCACACCCCCGCAGGAAGTGAGCGAACCGTGGCTTCAGTCATCGCCGCCAGGCATGGACGAAGGATGGCTCAGCCACACGGGTTTAATGACGAAGAGTTCGAACTCGTCTGGCAGCTTGCTCTGATAAATCACATCCTTCGCCGCTTGTCGCAGGCTCTCGACCGCCTCCTGTGGCAGCTGAATGCCAAGGCCCGCGGCCGCCTGCTCTGGGTCGGCAAGAAGGTGGCGCATGAAGTCTTCGTCTTCGGCCGCCTTGCGCAGTTTTTGGATATCAATCTCGTTCACGGTGTACTCCTCTCTAGCCTCGGACGGCGGCTCAAGCCGTCGGAACAGGCGCTGGACTGGCCAACGCATCGAACACTTTCGCCAGCTGCCCGCGTGCCTCTTGCCGAGCCACATCTCTCGCGATGCCGGCCAGACAGGGGTCGCCAGCGATATGGGTGCAGAGGTCGCAGGGCCCGGCGTAATCCTCGCGCAGGCGATCGGCATGCCCGGTCGCACGTATCGCATCGAGAAAATAGCTGGGCCCGTGTTGGCGCAGTATCTGCTGCACGCTGCCGTAGTCGAAGCCGCGCTGAATTTCCGCCAGAGGCACTGCGGTGGCATCGCCTAAGGAATGGAAATCGGTAAATGCCCCTGGGGTGCAGCACATATAAGCCTCCCCAGTTTCGCGAATGCTGAGCGAGGCTCCTGGGCACCGTCCTTCCGACCCCTGATTGCGGGCGGGAAACTCACTGTCCGGCAGATGCAGTCCTTTGCGCACGTGGGGCATCAGCGGAATCCGCTGCAAACGACAGTTCGGCAGCGAACGCGCCCAGTCCACCAGCTCCGAGTCCTCTTCGGAACGGCGATACACCAGCTTCAGGTGGGCCTGGATGCCGAACTCGTGGGCAATGCGCAGCGCACGCTCCACCCGGCTGCGGGGCACGAACTGCTGGTGAAAGCCACTGCTGCTGACCGCGAGCGCGCTCAGCCCGGCCCGCTGCAGCCGGCCCAGGAGTCGTAGGCCTTTCTCGTCGCTACTCGCCCACGAGGCGTTGCTGACACAGGTTACGGTCGCACCGAGCTCCTGCCCCGCACGCACCAGCGATTCGAGCCGCGGAAAATCCAGAAAGGGCTCGCCGCCACTGAAGCAAATCTCCAGCGGCTTGGCCGACTGCACGCCGGATGCTTCACGCATCAGGCGCTGGATGGCATGACTGGGCAAAAGGCCAGTCTTATCCGGGCCACAGCTCGCGTCGCAATGGTCGCAGCTGATATTGCAGCGATCCGTCAGCATGAAGCCGATTTGCATGGCGTCTATCCCCCGTCCCCGTAGGCTTGCAGTGTTGCGTGCGCGTTTCGCAGCGCGCTGTGATCATTGTCATAGCGCAGCGCATAAATGCGGATCGCTTCGCGCATCCAGCGGGCGGCATCCTCGCGCTGTCCCTGCGCCGCCCGCAGCCGCGCGGTCACGCGGGCGAGTTCAGCGCTGTAGGGGTGATCGGGCCCAATGGCGGCCAGACTGCGCCGGTCCACTCTGGACAACGTGGTTTCGGCCTCTGCGGTCATGCCTTGTTCCAACAGAAAGTCGACCAACCAACAACGACTTATTTGCGCCTGAGGCGACTTTTCGCCCATGGACTCGACCTGGATGTCGAGAGCGTGCCGCAGCGCACGCTCCGCAGCCGCTCGCTCCCCAGTGGCAAAGTACGCGAGTGCCAGCCGGCTGCGAATATCGCCGGCAACCGCCGAGCGAGCTAGCAACGGCTCTGAATTCAAAACCTCCAATACTCCACGGAACAGGTTAACGGCCTCGGACGTGCGGCCTTGCTTCAAGCGGAGCCATGCCTGATGAACAAGGACGGACTGCACCATGAAGCTGCTATCGTCGGCCACCCAGTCTCGCAGCGCTTCCAAAGACGAGCTCAGCAGTGCCTCAGCTTCGAGAAACTGCTCAAGCTCAGTCAGGAGACTCGCGAGAGTTGTCTGCAAGGCAGCGACGTGAAGGGTCGGTAGGCCACTTTGGCGCGCCTCCCGCAATCTCCCGCGCAATAGAGCTTCCGCACGCGGATACTCACCGAGCTGCAACCACAACAAAGCAAGGCGATTCTCCACACCATCAAAAACGTCAGCGGCGCCAGAACGCGCGCCGTCGGCGCGGGCCCACACCAACTCCATCTGCTCGGCAGCAAGCTTCCAGTGGCCCAGCGTCCACTGGGCCTCGGCCAACTGACGCTGCAGCGCCAGCACGTCGGCCTGGCCATCGCCCAGGTGGGCGATACCCTCGGCAAAGACCTGCTGAAAACGTGGCAGCCGACCAGGCAACTTGGCACCCTCGCCCTCCTGAATTCTCAATAGCTGAGCCGCGACGCGCACGGCGGCCGCAGTTCCAAGTTGGCCGGCGTTTTCGTAGTTGCGCAGGGCCTCCTCATAGGCGTGACCAGCCAGCGCGAGGTTCTCCACGGCCAGCGCCGCATTGCCAAGCGAGTAATAGAGCTGCGCGCCCACGACCGGAAGCTGCTCATGACGCTGGCCCAGCTTCTCGATACCGCGCTCCAGCAGCGCGCTGATCGACAGCGACCGCAGCGGTGCTTGCCCGACAGACGTGAACAAATCCTGGGCGAGAAAGTCCGCCACGGCCTGGGCCTCGCGCGCAGAGGCTACCGCTTGCTCGGCGGCGCGCTCCGCCCGTTGCTGCTGGTACAAGGCCAGCCCCAAGCCGAGTAGCAAGGCGCTGGTAAATGCGACGCTGAAGCGCCTGCGCGTGCGCAACATCGCGAGTTCGCGACTCGCCTCCTGCGCGGCGAGGGCTGCGGCCGCCGCACGTCGTTGCTGTGCATGCCGCTCTTGGCGCTGCGCATGGCGCTCCGGCAGAGTGCGCAGGCGGCGGGCGACATCCGCCACGTCGGCCAGCCGCATCGCGGGATCGCCATGCGCGGCAAGGGCGATGTCCTCGCGCAGAAGCTCGTCGTCGATTTCTGCTTCCCAGCCCATAGACAGCGGCTTGCGCAGGTCGCCGACAACAATCTGATACAGCATGACGCCGAGGGCATAGACGTCGGCCTGGACGGTGGCCAGGTGCCCGGCGAAGCGTTCCGGGGCGCAGTAGACAGCGGTACCCGCCGTGCGCTCGTCCAGCACGGCCGAACGGCTGAAACCCATGTCCGTGATGCCGGCTTCGGCAAGACGGCGCGCATCAACCAGCCCGCCACTGCCAAAGTCGGCAAGCCGAACCTCAAGCGCCTGATCCGGCGTCTCGCGAATCAGAACATTGTCCGGCTTCAGGTCCTTGTGGAGCACACCGATGGAGTGCGCCGCCGCCAGCGCCTCGGCCGCCTGGGCCACGATGGCAATGCGTTCGCGCAGGGGCGTGGCTGCCAATCCACCGCGCGCGCGAACCCATTCGGGCAGGGAGTGGCCGCCGTAGGTGCATTCCAGAAAAAATGGCGGGCGCTCGAGATTCCAGTCGAGTACGCGAATGAAATAGTGCGCATCCGCGATCCGGCTGAGCAGGCGCGAAAGGGTAATTTCGCGCTTGAGCGACCCGAGCCGGTCGCTATCCAAGGCGAACTTGTACACCCGAAGCTCGCCGGTTTTGGCGTGCCGGGCCAGCCAGACCTCGCCCTGCCCCCCGCGACCCAGGAGCCGTTCGAGGCGCCACAGCGGACGTAGAGGTGGGTGGTCGCCGGGCGAGAAATCAAATCGCGTCAGCAACCGCTCGGGTGCCGACTCAACGCGAACAGGCTCAACCAAGCGGTACCCCACACCGGGCTGGGACACGATTTTCTGCCGACGCGAATCTCCCAGGGCGGCACGTAGACGAGCGATGCGCCGTGCAACGCTCGAGCCCGCGCCATCGCCGACGGCCTCCTGCAACTCCTCGTGGGTCACGGTCTCGCCGGCATTGTTCAGCAACGCAAGGAGGACTGCGTGTGCCCCAGGCTCGAGCTCGAAGTCATCGCCGTTCAGACGCAGCGTGCGGCGCCGTTCATCGAATCGCGCATTGGCGATGTGCCAGATGCGTGCCTGGGCCTCGGTCGTTTCCGCCGCCACGCTGATGGCAGCGGAATCGCAGTCCGGGCCCGCGAGGCAGAACAGCTCCAGCGGCAGCGCGATGTTGTGCAAGCGCTTGACGCCCAGGCTGCGCACCGGATGCTCCAGCACGTTGCGAATCTGATCGTGGACATGCGCGCTGATGACCGCGGCTCCCGGCGGTGCCACGCCGACCAGCCTCGCCGCGATGTTGACGCCGTCGCCATAGATTTCGCCATCCCGGCGCGCAACGTCACCCAGATGCACGCCCGCGCGCGCGAAGAGTTTTTCGCCCACGTCGGGCCGTGCGTTGCGCTGTGCCAGCTCGTGCAGCACCTTCAGGCAAAAGCGAACGGCGTTAAGCGCGCTGTCGAAAATCGCGAGCATGCCGTCGCCGAAGAGGCGAACCTCCTCGCCCTGGCGCGCGGCCAGCGCGGGCCGCGCAATGCCCCAAAGTTCGAGTACGGCCGCCTCAGCCTGCTCCTCGCTAAGTTGCATGAGTCGGCTGTAGCCGACCATATCGAGAAAAACGACGGCCGAGAGGCGGCGCTCGGCGTCAACCGTGGCGTCGGCGTCGCGGGAGCGGCTGGCTTGCCCAGCCCCACTTTGCGCGGGTGTCGCAGACGCTACCGGACGGTCTGCGCTCATCGCAGCGGCGACGCGATCATGGCCGGTCCTTCCCCTTATCCCCATGCCGATCATACACCTCGGCACGGGCGCCGGCTGAGCAAAGTCGCAGAATGGCGACAGCCCAAGATTAGCGACTCGATTGGGGCTATACGGGCGCGGGCGCGGCGCCGACAGGCCGCGCCCGCAGGTGCTCTCCGAGCGTGCGGCTAGCCGCCGAAGGCCAGCCGGTTCACCCGCGCCACAAAGGCCGCCGGCTCCTCGAGCTGGCCGCCTTCGGCCAGCACGGCCTGCTCGTAGACCAGCATCGCGTATTCGGCGAAGTCCGCGTCGGCGGGGGTGTCCTTCAGGCGCTGCATGAGGGCGTGTTGGGGGTTGACCTCCAGGATCGGCTCGCTGCCGGGCACGTTCTCGCCGGCCTGGGCCAGCAGGCGCTCGAGGTGGCGGCTCATGGCGTGCTCGGGCGCCACCAGGCAGGCGGCGGAGTCGGTCAGGCGCTCGGACACGCGCACCTCTTTCACGCGCCCGTCCAGGGCGCTGGTCAGGCGCTCGCAGGTGGCCTTGAAGCCTTCGGCCACCTTCTCCTTCTCGGCCTGGGCGGCCTCGTCGGTCACGATGCTGTCGAGCTTGATGTCGCCGCGGGCCACGGACTTCAGCGGCTTGTCCATGAATTCCGGAATCGCATTGACCATCCACTCGTCAACGCGGTCGGTCAGCAGCAGCACCTCGACGTCCTTGGCCTTGAACATCTCCAGGTGCGGGCTGGACAGCGCGGCCTTGCGGGTCTCGGCGGTCAGGTAGTAAATCGCGTCCTGGCCAGCGGGCATGCGCTCCACGTAATCGGCCAGGGCCACCTGGGGCACGCCGGCCTCGGCGTGCTTGGTGCTGGCGAAACGCAGTATCTTCAGGATCTGCTCGCGGTTGTCGGGGTCCTCGACCACGCCCTCCTTGAGCACCGGCCCAAACTCGCGCAGCACGGTCTCGAACTTCTCGGGCTCGTTCTTGGCAAAGCCCTCGATCAGGCTCAGCACGCGCTTCACGCAGGCGGCCTTGATCTGCTCGATCACGCGGTTGGACTGCAGGATCTCGCGCGAGACGTTCAGCGGCAGGTCGTTGGAATCGATCACGCCGCGCACGAAACGCAGGTAGTTCGGCAGCAGCTTCTCGGCGTCGTCCATGATGAACACGCGGCGCACGTAGAGCTTCAGGCCCCGGCGGCTGTCGCGGTCATACAGGTCGAAGGGCGCCTTGCTGGGGATGAACAGCAGGCTGGTGTATTCCAGCTTGCCCTCGACCTTGTTATGCGCCCAGCCCAGCGCCTCGCCGGCATCCCAGGCCAGCGTGTGGAAGAGCTCGTTGTATTCCTCCTCGCTGATCTCGCCCTTGGGGCGCGCCCACAGCGCGGTACCCTTGTTGACGGTTTCGTAGCCGCCGGCGTCCTCACCCTCGCCCTCCTGCTGCAGGCGGATCGGCAGCGAGATGTGGTCGGAATAGGTCTTGACGATGTGCGACAGGCGCGGGCGCTGCAGGAACTCGTCCTCGTCTTCGCGCAGCGTCAGCACCACCTCGGTGCCGCGGGCGGCCTTGTCCACCGGCTGCAGCGTGTAGCTGCCGGCGCCCTCGCTGGTCCAGGCCCAGGCCTCGTCGCTGCCGGCCTTGCGCGAGCGCACGGTGACCGACTCGGCCACGATGAAGGCCGAGTAAAAGCCCACACCGAACTGGCCGATCAGGTTGGAGTCGCGGGCCGCGTCGCCGGACAACGCCTCCAGGTACTTGCGCGTGCCGCTGCGGGCAATGGTGCCCAGGTTGTCGATCAGCTCCTCGCGGCTCATGCCAATGCCGTTGTCGCGGATGGTCAGCTGGCGCTGGTCGGCATCGACGTCGATCTCGACCTTCAGCTCGGCGTCGTCGGCCAGCAGGCTGTCGTTCTGCACCGCCTCGAAGCGCAGCTTGTCGGCCGCGTCGGAGGCATTGCTGATCAGCTCGCGCAGGAAGATTTCCTTGTTCGAATACAGCGAGTGGATCATCAGGTGCAGCAGTTGCTGCACCTCGGCCTGGAACTCGTGGGTCTCGGGGGTTTGCTGCGTTGCGCTGTCGGCCATCGGTCTCTGCGTGCGTGGGCTCAGCGGGGCGATGTCGGGGCGGGGCCGCTGTTTTTCAAGCGTATTTACGACAGTTTTTGCTTGAGGCCCCCGCCGCCGCCACGTACAGTGCGCGGCGAGAGGAAAAAACAGGCGCAATTTTTGCGTGGGGGCGCGCATGGCCGTCCCGTGGCGACATCTCGCCATCGCCGACACCGCGCCGTGTTCATGGAGAACCACCCTGCCACGAGCCCCCCGGCCTTCGCCGCCGGCCCGGCTCACCACTGGAACCATTGATGATTGCCACCCTAGACCTGCGCGCCCTGCGTGCACCGGCTCTGATCGCGGGCTGCCTGCTGGCTGCCGGCGCCAACGCCAGTTCCACCGCCTTTGCGACCCCGGCCGCCGCGCTGGACGCGCTGCGCGGCAACACCGAAAACGCGCTGCAGTACCGCAGCGACGCCAGCAGCGCCTACACGCTGCTGCGCGCGCTGGGCAGCGCCCCGCTCAGCGTCGACGACGCCGGTGCCGCCCCGCTGAACCGCGCGCTGCGCTTCCTGGATCAGTTTGGCGCCGCCGTCGGCGTCGACAACGCCAGCACCGAACTCGCGCTGGTACGCACCAGCGTGGACCGCGCCGGCAACACGCACGTGCACCTGGACCAGCGCCAGCGCGGGCTGCCCGTCTTCGGCGGCCGCCTGGTCGTGCACATGAACGGCCAGGGCATCCGGGGCCTGAGCGGCGTGTTCCTGGACGGCCTGCAGGCCCTGCCCCGCCTGCCTGCGCAAAGCACCGCCGCGCTGGACGCCGACGCGCTGCGCGACGTGGCCAAGCGCTACCCGCAGGCCGAGCTGGCCATCGAATCGGCCCAGCTCGTGTATTACCGCGCCGGCCTGCTGCGGCGCACGCCGGGCCCGGATTACCTGGCCCGCGAGGTGGTGGTGCGCAGCGCCCGCGGGGATGTGCGCGAGCGGGTGTTCCTGGATGCCAGCCGCGGCGGCGTTATCAACCGCATCAACGAGATCCACACGCTGCTGAACCGCGAGATCTACACGCCCAACCAGGACACGCCGGCGGTTTATACCGAAGGCAGCGCGACGGCTCCGGCCGACGTGGCGCTGGTGGGCGACCAGGCCTCCGACCCGACCTCGCGCGCCCCGCGCAACCCCGCCGACAACCTGTACATCTTTGCCGGCGGCACCTACGAGCTGTACCGCAACCTGTTTGGCCGCGAAGGCTATGACGAGGGCGCGGTGCCGCCCGAGCAGCAGGTGCAAAAAAGCGTCTACCTGATCAACGACGCCTGCCCCAATGCCTATTGGAACGGCGACTCCACCAACTACTGCCCGGGCTTTGACGCCGACGACATCGTCAGCCACGAGTGGAGCCATGCCTACACCGAGTACACCCACGGCCTGATCTACCAGTACCAGTCGGGCGCGCTGAACGAGGCCTATTCGGACATCTTCGGCGAGATGTACGACCTGGTGAACGGCATGGAAGGCCCGCTGGGCGTCACGCTGACCGAGGGCGAGTACTTCGAGAACGGCGGCAGCCGCTGGGTGCTGGGCGAGGACCTGAGCGAGGCCGCCGCCGGCCTGCTGCTGCGCGACATGTGGGACCCGGACAACTTCGGCGCCAATGTGCCGGTGCTGGGCATCCCGGTGCTGCGCACCCCCTCGCCGGGCAGCGTGATCACCTCGCCCAACTACTACTGCGAGGCCGGTGACGGCGGCGGCGTGCACACCAACTCCGGCGTGCCCAACCACGCCTTTGCGATGCTGGTCGACGGCAAGGAGTTCAACGGCGTCGAGATCCCCGCCATCGGCATGACCCGCGCGGCACACATCTATTTCCACGCGATGGTCAATTACCAGGTGCCCAGCACCAACTTCGCGCAGCATGCCGACGCGCTGGAGCAGTCCTGCCAGGACCTGCAGGGCGTGCCGCTGAACGACGTGCTGGGCAATGCCTCGCCGGACACCATCACGCCGCAGACCTGCGCAGCCGTGGCCGCCGCGATGCTGGCCACCGAGATGCGCGAGAACCCGGCCGTCAAGTGCGCCTACCAGCCGTTGCTGCAGCCCGAGGCTCGCACGCCGGAGCTGTGCCCGGCCGGCCAGAGCCCGGTGACCGATTACCTGGAAACCTGGGAGTCGGGCGGCATTCCGGCCGAGTGGACGGTGACCGAAAACATCACCGGCGACAGCTCCGAGGACCTGACCTGGAGCGCCGTGACCGACCTGCCCGCCCCGCACACCGGCTTTGCGGCCTTCATGCCCAACACCTTTGGCGGCTCCTGCGCCCCGGGTGGGGACATCTCGGCCAGCTTCCAGCTCGACTCGCCGGTCATCACCGTGGTCGACGGCGGCGCGAAGGTCGTCTTTGACCACCTGATGCAGTCCGAGGCCGAGTTCGACGGCGGCAACCTGAAGGTCAGCATCAACGGCGGCGACTTCACGCTGGTGCCGGCCGAGGCCTTTGTCTTCAACGGCTACAACATGACGCTGGAAACCGGCGCCGCGGCCCCCGTGCCCGACCCAGTTGGCCTGACCGGCGGCGGCAACACCAACCCCATCGCCGGCGAAGCGGCCTGGTCCGGCTCCGATGAGGGCGAGACCTCTTCGAACTGGGGCACCAGCATCGTCGACCTAGCCGCGCTGGGCGTGACCGCCGGCGACACCGTGCAGTTGCGCTTCGAGTTTGGCCAGGATGGCTGTAACGGCAACCTGGGCTGGTATGTCGACGACGTGGCCGTGGCCCACTGCGCCACCGGCAGCCGCGATGACAACGTTGGCGGCGACAATAGCGGCGGCGGCAATGACGCCCCGCGCGTGGCCGGCGGCGGTCGCGGCGGTGCGCTGGGCGGCCTGCTGCTGCCGGCCCTGCTGCTGCTCGGCCTGCGCCGGCGCCGCGGCTAAGAGCGATTGCCGGGGCCTGCGGCCCCGCGGAACGAACGCCCGCCTCGCGCGGGCGTTTTTTTTTGGGCGCGTTAGGGCTGTGTTGCCGCCAGGCGGTCGAAGCTCAGCGTGGTCCACACGCTGTGCCAGTCGCCGCGGACCCCTTGCGCCGCGCGCTGCATGTGCACGCCAGCCACCATCCAGGCGCCCGGCTCCAGCGCGAAGGTGGCGTGCCCCTGGGCGTCGGTACGCTGCGGCTGCACGGGCCCCGAGCCATCACGGCGCCGGGCTTCCAGCAGCAGCCCGGCCAGGGGTTCGCCCTGCCACAGCGCCTGCAAGCGCAGCGGCTCGCCGCCGGTGAAGGGGTTGTTCAATGGCACCAGCTCCAGCGGCAGGCCATAGACCCGGCCGAAATCCGCACTGCCCGTACGCAAGGCCTTCAGCGAGCGCGAATAGGACTCGCGGCCGGGCGCACCGCTCTCCCCGGCTTCGGCCCGCGCGCGGATGACCGGCTCCAGGCCCTCCTCACGCAAATAGGCCTCGAAGGGCTCTGCCGCGAGTTCGGAGTAGGCGGGGGTGGCCACGTAGAGCACGGCATCGGAGGGCTTCAGGCCCGCCGGCAGCTGGCCGGCGGGCCGCCCCCCGGGCCGGCCCGGCACGGGCAAGACCCTGTCGGCGGTGACCGCCTCGAACCGCAGCACCCGCCGCGGGTTGCGCGCGAGGGACTCGCCCGGCGGGTCATCGCCCACCCGCAGCTCCACCGGCTGCGCGGCGCCGGTGGGGACCGCCGGCAACTCGATCCACACGTCGTGCGCGGCCACGGGAGGCGCGAGCGACAGGCTCAGCACGAGGGCCAGCAACAGGGCCGGAAACCGAGGCGGCAACGGGGTCGGCCAGGGGCCTGGCGAGGGGGTCGGCACGGCGAACAGGCGCATGGGCATTCCAGCAGCGAGGGCGCACAGGCTAGCGCCGATCGCCGCGATCCGCGCGATTCACGGGCGCAAACCATGACGTTTGTCGTGCCCACGCATCTGCACGGCGCCGTGGCTGCGTACATGAGGTGCGAGCCCAAAACGGGCGGCGCGCAATCGCGTCGCCCCGGCCGTGCCATTCGATCTCCAACCCTTAAGGACACCGCGATGACGATATCCCTACGAACCCTACCGCTGGCGATGATGCTGGCCGGGGGGGCGATCAGTCTCGCCGCCCAGGCTTCCAGTCACCGGGAGGCCCCCTTCATCACCGAGCAGCCGAAAGTCGACGGCACCGATTTCTACATGTTCCGTAGCTACGAGGCGGGCCGCGACGGCTTCGTGACCCTGCTGGCGAATTACCAGCCGCTGCAAGACGCCTACGGCGGCCCGAACTATTTCGTGATGGATGCCGAGGCGCTCTACGAGATCCATATCGACAACGATGGCGACGCCGAAGAGGACCTGACCTTCCAGTTCCGCTTCGACAACGAATTCCGTGCCGCCTCGCTGCCCATCGGCCCCGACGGCGCCCCGGTCACCATTCCGCTGACCAATGTCGGCCCCGCCGGCAATGCCTCGGCCGTAGGCCCGGGCATCAACGACAACGCCGGCCTCAACGTCATCGAAAACTACCGGCTGACGGTGGTGCGCGGCGACCGCCGCAGCGATGCCACGCCGGACGCGGCCACCAACCTGGGCTCGGCCAGCGAAAACGGCGCGCTGCCGGATGCCACCGACACCACGCTGTTCCGCAAGCCGGTCGACAACATCGGCAGCAAGACCATCCCGGACTACCCGGCCTACGCCGGCAACCACGTGTTCAACGTGTCGGTGCCGGGCTGCGCCACGCCGGGCCGCGTATTCGCCGGTCAGCGGCGCGAAGGTTTTGTGGTCAACCTGGGCGGCGTGTTCGACCGCATCAACATCGACCCGCTCGGCGCCCGCGATGGCGGCACGAACGTGATCGGCAACAAGAACATCACCACGCTGGCGCTGGAGCTGCCGGTGGAGTGCCTGACCAATGGTTCGGAGCCGGTCATCGGCGGCTGGACCAGTGCCAGCCTGCGCCAGGCCCGGGTGCTGAACCCGGCGCCGCGGCAGCCCAGCAGTGATGGCGGCTCGGCCGGCCCGGCCGTCGAAGGCGGTGCCTGGACCCAGGTCTCCCGCCTCGGCAGCCCGCTGGTCAACGAGGTGGTGATTGGCCTGGACAAGAAGGATCTGTTCAACGCCAGCGAGCCGCAGGCCGACCTGAATCAGTTCGCGACCTTCGTTGCCTACCCCACGCTGCCCGCGCTGGTGGAAGCGCTGTTCGATGTGCCTGCGCCGGCCACGCCCCGCGATGACCTGGTGGCGGCCTTCGTGACCGGCATTCGCACCGACGTGAATGGCCAGCCGACGAACTTCACCCAGCCGCAGGCCGTGACCGACGGTACGGGCACGCCGGGTGAAATGCTGCGTCTGAACACGGCCTTCCCGGGCAGCACGCCGCCGCAGCTGAACGGCCAGGCCTCGCTGGGCTTCCTGGACTGTGACCTCTTCGGCTTCCCCAACGGCCGCCGGCCGATCGACGACGTCGTCGACATCGCGCTGACGGTGGCCGAGGGCGCCATCACGGCACAGAACCCGAACAACCTGCAGACCTGCGACGTCAGCGGCAGCGAGCCGACCGTCGTCAACCAGGGCGCCATCGTGACCGATGGGGCATTGCCGGACACGGCGCTGTACAGCAACAACTTCCCCTATCTCGTGACCCCGCTGGCCGGTGCCGGCACGGGGAGCAATGGCGGTGGCAACGGCAACGGCCTGTTGCCCAACGCGCCCGTGCAGTAAGGGAGACGCTCATGCCTAAACACACGCCCCTGCTTGCCGCGGCCCTGGCGCTCTTCGCGCTGGCCGGCTGCGACAGCAATGACGGCCGGCCCATCGTCGACCCGCCGCCCGGCAACGGTGAGGCCCTGAACGAGCTGGTTCTGGATCAGTGCCAACGCCGACCCGAGAACGAGGAGCCCGCACCCGTCACCGGTCGCAGCTTCGACGGCTCCGGCGAATTTGGCGCCTGCCTCTGACCCCTATCCCTCCCAGCAACTCAACGCCCGCCTCGCGCGGGCGTTTTTATTTGTGCGCGCCAAGAAGTCTGGCCGCCGGGCCGGGCCGGGCCGCCCCGCTGCCACCGTGCCGTCATCCGGCCGGCGTATGCTGCGTCTCGTCCTTTAGCGCGCATAGCCCCTGCCAGGAGGCCCACGATGCAGACCGTGACCCGCTACCCCGCCGGCATGCCGAGCTGGGTTGACCTGTCCACCAGCGATGTTGACGCGGCCAAACGCTTTTATGCCGCGCTGCTGGGCTGGGACTACGTCGACCAGCCCGCCGGGCCGGACCAGACCTATGCCATGGCCCAGATCGGGGGCCACGATGTCGCCGGCATGTTTTTCGGCGCCGGCCCCGAGCACGGCCCCCCGCGCTGGAACAGCTACGTCACCGTGGGCGATGTGGACGCCAGCGCCGCCCGGGCCGCGGAACTCGGTGGCCTGCTCGTAGCCGAGCCTTTCGAGGTGATGCAGGCGGGCCGCATGGCGGTGGTGCAGGCGCCGGATGCCTCGGTGCTTGCCCTGTGGCAGCCGCGTGAGAACATCGGCGCCGCGCTGGTCAATGTACCGGGCGCCTTCTGCTGGACCGAGCTGAACAGCGTCGATCTCGACGCCGCCCGCCCCTTCTACCAGGGCCTGTTTGGCTGGGAGCTGCAGGCCGAGCCCGGCGGCCCCGGTGGCGAGTACATCTCGATCCAGCTGGACGGCCGCAGCATTGGCGGCATGCAGGCGCAGCCGGCTCCGGGCGCGCCCTCGGCCTGGCTAGTCTATTTCACGGTCGAGGATTGCGACGCCGCGGCGGCGCAGGTGCCGGCACTGGGCGGCCAGGTGCATCTCGCCCCGATGGACATCCCCGACGTCGGCCGCATGTGCCTCATCGCCGACCCGCAGGGCGCGGTGTGCTGCCTGATTGCGCTGCTCCACAGCGACCCGCCGCCGGGCTGAGACCCACCCGGTCTGAGCCCAAGCAGGCCTTGGCCTGAGTCGCCTGCTGCCTGAGCCGGCCACTGCCTGAGCCGGCTGCTGCCTGAGCAAACTGGCGCCGGTTCGGGGCCTTTGCGCAGCGCAGCCGGCACCGACGGCGACCACCGCTCCCCCAACGCAAAACGCCCGCGAATGCGGGCGTTTTGGTGCGGAGCGCGGGGCGCCCCGCCGAGCGGGTCGGTGGCTTACTTGGCCTTGGCCTTGTTCGCCTTGTGACCCAGCTTTTCCTTGATGCGGGCCGACTTGCCGCGGCGCTCGCGCAGGAAGTACAGCTTGGCGCGACGGACCTTGCCGCGGCGCTTGACTTCGATCGAGTCGACCAGCGGGCTGTAGGTCTGGAAGGTGCGCTCCACACCCTCGCCGTGGCTGATCTTGCGCACGGTGAAGGCGGAGTTCAGGCCGCGGTTACGCTTGCCGATCACCACGCCTTCGAAGGCCTGCAGGCGCTCGCGCTCGCCTTCCTTCACCTTGACCTGCACCACAACGGTGTCGCCCGGGGCAAAGCTCGGGACCTGCTTCTGCATCTGTTCGGCTTCGAGGGCCTGGACCAAGGCGTGCATGTTCAACTCTTTGATTCTAGGAACGCCCGCAGCAGCGCGCGATCGTCTTCGGAAAGGGTGACTTCGTCGAGCAAATCCGGCCGCCGCAGGAAGGTCCTGCCAAGGGCCTGCTGGCGTCGCCAGCGGGCTATGGCGGCGTGATCGCCGGACAACAACACCGCAGGTACGGGATGGCCCCGCCACTGCGAAGGCCGCGTATATTGCGGGAATTCGAGCGAATCGTCAACAAAGCTTTCGGAGTCTAGCGCGTCCTGCGCACCCAGTACACCCGGCAGCAGGCGGGCGCAGGCATCGACGATGCACAGTGCCGGCAGCTCGGCGCCGGACAGGATGAAATCGCCCAGCGAGTACTCGGCGTCGACGACCGCCTCGTGGGCGCGCTCGTCCAAGCCCTCGTAACGCCCGCAGACGATGACCGCCCCGCCCCGCTCGCACAGCGCCTCGGCGTCGGCCTGGGTGAAGGGCGCGCCCTGCGGGCCCAGCGCCAGCACCGGTCGCCGCAGGTCATCAGCCGGCTCCGCCGTGGCGTCGCGGCGCGCCTGGGCGGCCTCGACCGCGGCGGCCACGGGCTCGGCCTGCAGCAGCATGCCGGCACCGCCGCCATAGGGGCTGTCGTCGGGGCGCCGGCCGGGGCCGGCATAGTCGCGCAGGTCATGCGCCCGCAAAGCCAGGCGGCCACGGCGGCAGGCTTCGCCGGTCACGCCCAGGCGGGCAAACTCGCCGACCACGCCAGGGAACAGCGTGATCAGGTCAAAGCGCATGCTCGGCCGTCCAGGCCAGGCGGATCTCGCCGGCCTCCAGGTCGGTATCCAGCACGATGGGGCCCCGCACAAAGGGGATCAGCACGCCGCCGGGGGCGCACTGCAACACCGGCTGCACGCCGTTGTCGAGGATCTTTTCGACGGTGCCGAAGTCATGGCCGTCGGCGCCACGCACCGGCAGGCCGATCAGGTCAAACAGGTAGACCTCGCCCGGGGCCGGCGGCGGCAAGGCGCTGCGCGGCACGCGGATATCGGCGTCCATCAGCGCGGCGGCCGACTCGCGGTCGGCGATCAGCCCGCCGTCCTCGGTGCCCAGTTCCACCACCAGCCCGGGGCCCTGCCAACGCCCGGAGCGCGGCACAAACGAACGCACCCCGGCGCGCGTGGCGACGCGCCAGGGTGCATATTCGAGCAAGTTGGTGGCGGGGTCGGTGTAACTCTCGACGCGCACGGCGCCGTGCACACCAAAAACCCCGCGAATGCGCCCGAGGGTGACCTCGCGCGCGCCGCCCGCTTTACTCAGCGGAGGCCTCTTCCGCGGCGTCCGGGGCAGGCTTTTCAGCGGCCTTGTCGGCAGCCGGCGCAGCCTCTTCGGCCACCGGGGCAGCCGGCTCGGCGGCCTTCTGCTTGCGCAGGTTGCGCACCAGGGCCGACACGCGATCGCTCATCGCGGCGCCATTGGCCAGCCAGTGATCGACGCGCTCCAGGTCGACGCGCAGCGTCTCTTCCTTGCCACGAGCCACGGGGTTCCAAAAGCCCAGGCGCTCGATGGAGCGGCCATCGCGACGGTTGCGGATGTCGGCCGCAACGATGTGATAGAAGGGCTTTTTCTTGGCGCCACCACGCGCCAGGCGAATCTTGACCATGTACTGCTGTTAGTCCTGTGTGGCTCGGGCGAGCCCGGGAAACCCGCAATTATGCCGCCGCGCACCCGGGCTTTTCAAGGGGCGCCGGCGGGCGCCCTCAGGCCGGGGGCGTAATCGCCCGCCAGATCATGCGAAAGATCGGCCCGGTCTGCGCCGTGAGCGGCTCGCGCGAGCCACGAAACAGGCTCATCGTGATGCGCCGCGTGATGATGCCGACGATGACATCCAGCAGCACCAGCTCGTCGACCTCGTCGGTCAGCACGCCGGTCTCGCGCCCTTCCCGCAACACCTTCAGGAACACGCCCATCAGCTCGGGCTGGCGAAAGGTGTCGGTGCGCGCCCAGGTGTTCAGGTACACCGAGGAGGTCACCAGCTGGGCCACGCGCGGCTTGGCCTCGAAGAAGTCGAAGATCACCCAGATCACCTTGCGCAGCTTGTCGGCGAAGGTCTCGATGCCCTGCAGGTGCTCGATCAACCGGGCCGCCAGCTCCGAGAACAGGCTGTCCAGCGTGGCGAACAGCAGGAACTCCTTGCTGCCGTAGTACTTGTACAGCGTTTGCAGGCTGACCCGCGCCTGTTTGGCCACGTCCATCAGGCTGACCTTGTGGAACTCCTGGCGGGAGAAGATCTCCAGCACCGCCTGCTCGACGCGGGCACGGGTTTCCGGGTTCAGATGGGCCGGGCAAAAGGGCTCGGCGGAGCGAGGAGAGCGCGTCATGGTAAGCGATGTTACCAGCTTCTCCAACGGCGGCGATAGCCGATTACCCCATTGCATAGGCTCAAATTATGGGCTAGGTTGCAGACCTCGATTTCGGCCGGCTGGAGCCGTGCCGACCCATCGGGTAATTCCCATTACCGAGGTCAACATGACGGACGCCTTGATCTATGACGCCGTGCGCACGCCGCGCGGCAAGGGCAAAAAGGACGGCAGCCTGCACCAGGTCACGCCGATCCACCTGCTGAAAAACCTGTTTGACGCCGTGCGCGAGCGCAACGATCTGGACACCGCCAAGGTGGACGACGTGGTGCTGGGCTGCGTGACGCCGATTGGCGAGCAAGGCGCCGACATCGCCCGCACCGCCGTGCTCTATTCCGGCTGGGACCAGTCGGTGGCCGGCGTGACCCAGAGCCGCTTCTGCGCGTCGGGCCTGGAGTCGGTGAACCTGGCGGCCATGAAAGTGATGAGCGGCCAGGAAGACATGGTCGTGGGCGGCGGCGTGGAATCGATGAGCCGCTGGCCGATGGGCTCCGACGGCGGCGCCTGGGCGATGGACCCGGCCGTCAACGCGGCCACCGACTTCGTGCCGCAGGGCATCTCGGCCGATTTGATCGCGACGCTGGAAGGCTTTGACCGCGAAACCGTCGACCGCTACGCCGTGCGCAGCCAACAGCTGGCGGCGCTCGCGCAAAGCGAGAACCGCTTCGCCAAGTCGCTGGTGCCGGTGAAGGACATTAATGGCCTCACCGTGCTGGACCGCGACGAGACCGTGCGCGGCGAAACCAGCGTGGACAAGCTGGGCCAGCTCAAGCCCTCCTTCCAGACCATTGGCGACATGGGCTTTGATGCCACCGCGCTGCGCAAATACCCGCAGCTGGACCGCATCACCCACGTGCACCACGCCGGCAACAGCTCGGGCATCGTCGACGGCGCTGCGCTGGTGCTGGTGGGCAGCGAGGCCGCCGGCCAGGCGCAGGGCCTCAAGCCCCGCGCCCGCATCCGCGCCTGCGCCGTGGACGGCTCCGAGCCGACCATCATGCTCACCGGCATCGCCCCGGCCAGCCGCAAGGCGCTGGCCAAGGCCGGCATGAACGTGGCTGACATCGACCTCTTCGAGATCAACGAGGCCTTTGCCGCCGTGGTGCTGCGTGCCGCGCGCGACCTCGAGCTGGACATGGACAAGGTCAACGTCAATGGCGGCGCCATTGCCATGGGCCACCCGCTGGGGGCCACCGGCGCCATCATCCTGGGCACCGTGCTCGACGAGCTGGAGCGCCGCGACCTGAACACGGCCCTGATCTCGCTCTGCGTGGGCGGCGGCATGGGCATCGCCACCATCATCGAGAGGGTCTGAACGCCATGGCCATTACCCGTACCGTCGACGACGGCATCCTGGTCCTGACCATCGACATGGAAGGCCGCTCGATGAACGTGCTCAACGAGCAGCTCACCGAGCCCTTTGCCCAGGCCATCAACGACATCGAGTCGGACGACGCCATCACCGGCGTGGTCATCACCTCCGGCAAGGACAGCTTCATTGCCGGCGCCGACATCGACATGATCGCCCAGATCACCGACCCCGCTCAGGCCTACGAGGCCTCGCGCGCGGTGCAGCAGATGTTCCGGCGGCTGGAGACCTGCGGCAAGCCCGTGGTGGCCGCCCTGCCCGGCACGGCGCTGGGCGGTGGCCTGGAGCTGGCGCTGGCCTGCCACCACCGCGTGGCGCTGAACAACCCCAAGGCCAAGTTCGGCCTGCCCGAGGTGAAGATCGGCCTGCTGCCCGGCGGCGGCGGCACCCAGCGCCTGCCGCGCATGATGGGCCTGCAAAACGCCATGCCCTTCCTGATGGAGGGCAAGGAGCTGCGCGTGGACGCGGCCAAGGCCAAGGGCTGGATCGACGCCGTGGCCGACAGCCGCGAGGACATGCTGGCGCAGGCCACCGCCTGGGCGCGCAACAACCCCAAGGCGGCCAACCCCTGGGACGTGAAGGGCTTCAAGATCCCCGGCGGCGACCCCAAGCACCCCGCCGTGGTGCAGATGCTGGCCATCGCCCCCTCGATGCTGCGCGACAAGACGCAGGGCCTCTACCCCGCCCCGCAAAACATCATGTCGGCCGTGTTCGAGGGCTGCCTGGTCGATATCGACACGGCCATGGACATCGAGGCGCGCTACTTCGCCAACCTCGTCGTCAGCCAGGTGGCCAAGAACACCATTGGCACCTTCTGGTACGGCCTGAACGAGATCAAGAAGGGCGCCTCGCGCCCCGCCGGCGTACCGCAGAGCCGCTTCACCAAGGTGGGCGTGCTGGGTGCGGGCATGATGGGCGCCGGCATCGCCTATGTCTCGGCCAAGGCCGGCTTCGAGACGGTGATGAAGGACGTCAGCCAGGAGGCCGCCGACAAGGGCTATGCCTACGCCGAGGGCGTGGTCTCCAAGCTGGTGGGCCGCGGCAAGATGGGCAAGGACAAGGGCGCCGAGCTGCTGGGCCGCATCCACCCCACCGACCAGGTGGCCGACCTGGAAGGCTGCGATCTGATCATCGAGGCCGTCTTCGAGGACCGCGAGCTAAAGGCCCGCGTCACCCAGGAAACCGAGGCGGTGATGGCCGATGGCGGCGTGTTCGCCTCCAACACCTCCACGCTGCCGATCACCGGGCTGGCCAAGGCCAGCAAGGACGCCAGCAAGTTCATCGGCCTGCACTACTTCTCGCCCGCCGAGAAGATGCCGCTGGTCGAGATCATCGTCGGCGAGCAGACCTCCGACGAAACGCTGGCCCGCGCCTTCGACTATGTGCTGGCCATTGGCAAGACGCCTATCGTCGTCAACGACTCGCGCGGCTTTTACACCTCGCGCGTGTTCGGCACCTATGTGATGGAAGGCATCGCGATGCTGGGCGAGGGCGTGCAGCCCACGCGCATCGAGGCGGCCGGCAAGGCCACCGGCATGCCCATGCCGCCGCTGGCACTGCAGGACGAGGTCTCGCTGTCGCTGGGCTGGCATGTGGCCGAGCAGACCCGCAAGGACCTGGAGGCCGAAGGCAAGCCGGTGCCGGTACACCCGGGCCTGGCGGTCATCGACACGATGGTCAACGAGCTGGACCGCCCGGGCAAAAAAGCCGGCAAGGGCTTTTATGACTACGACGGCAAGAAGAAGTCGCTGTGGAAGGGCCTGGCCAAGCACTGGCCGGAGCGCGAGACCGACATCAGCGCCCAGGACATGAAGGACCGGCTGCTGTACGCCCAGGCCATCGAAACGGCCCGCTGCGTGGAAGAAGGCGTGGTCGTGAAAACCAATGACGCCAACGTGGGGTCGATCTTCGGCTGGGGCTTTGCGCCCTGGAGCGGCGGCACGCTGCAGTTCATCAACGCCACCGGCATCGCCCGCTTCGTCGAACGCGCCCAGGAGCTGGCCGACAAATACGGCGAGCGCTTCACCCCGCCCCAGCTGCTCAAGGACATGGCCGCGAGCGGTAAGACCTTCTGACAGGACTGTTTCCACAGATGGGCACAGATGAACACAGATTTTGAGCGGCGCTTGAAGAAGGATTAACCACAGATTTCGCAGATTGCACAGATTTTTTAATACCGACTTAAATCCGATAAGTCCTTGTTATTAAAATTTTTATCTGTGCAAATCTGTGAGCATATGTGGAAGGCTTTTCTTAATCTGCGAAATCTGCGAAATCTGTGGTTTCTGAAAAATTGAATCCAACGATCTGCGGTTTCAACCCGCACTGACACCACCCCCGCGGCCACCATGCCTCGAGGGCGGCACCCACCGGAGCAACACATGTTTGCCAGCCTGATGAAGACGATGCGCAGCAACGGGATGCTGCCGAAGATTTCCGACACCGAGCGCCAGGCGCTGGATGCCGGACACGTATGGATTGACGGCGAGTTCTTCGGCGGCAACCCGGACTTTGCCGGCATGCTCAAGCAGGCCTACAACCAGTTGCCCGCCGAGGAGCAGGCCTTTCTGGATGGGCCGGTGGAAGAGCTGCTGCGCATGGTCAAGCCCTACGAGCTCAGCGAGACCCGCCGCGTGCCCGACACGGTGTGGGCCTTCATGCGCCGCGAGGGCTTTTTTGGGCTGATCGTGCCCAAGGAGTTCGGCGGCAAGGGCTTCTCGGCGCTGGGCCGCTCCTCGGTCATGGCCAAGGTCTCGGCCGCCTCCGGCGTGCTGTCGCCACTGGTGGTGATCCCCAACTCGATTGGCGCCTCCGAGCTGATCGAAATGAACGGCACGCCCGAGCAAAAGCAGCAGTACCTGCCCAAGCTGGCCTCGGGCGAATATGTGCCCTGCTTCGGCCTCACCGAGCCCACCGCGGGCTCGGACGCCGCCTCGATCAAGGCCGAGGGCCGCGTATTCCGCGACGAGGACGGCGAGATCAAGCTGCGGCTGAACTTCCGCAAGCGCTACATCACGCTGGCGCCGGTCGCCAACCTGATCTCGCTGGCCTGCCAGGTGGTGGACCCGGAGAACCTGCTGGGCCGTGGCGCGAACCCGGGCATCACCGTGGTGCTGCTGGAAAAAGGCACGCCCGGCCTGCATAACGGCGACCACCATCAGCCCATCGGCGAGCCCTTCTTCAACGGCCCGATCGTGGGCGAGAACGTGGTGGCCACGCTGGACCAGGTCATCGGCGGCCGCGAGGCCGTGGGCGAAGGCTGGCGCATGCTGATGGAGGCGCTGGCCGGCGGTCGGGCCATCTCGCTGCCTGCGGGCGCCATTGGCGGCGCCAAGGCCATGGCCGCGCTGACCGGGGCCTACTCGGTGGTGCGCCAGCAGTTCGGCATCGAAATCGGTGAGATGGAGGGCGTGCAGGCCAAGGTCGGCCACATCGCCGCCATCAGCTACATGCTGGAGGGCGCGCGGGTGTACAGCTGCTCGGCGCTGGATGCCGGCATCCACCCGCCCGTGGTGTCGGCGGCGCTGAAGTATTCCACCACCGAGCTGGGCCGCGAGGTCGTGCGCGATGCGATGGATGTCTTCGCCGGCCGCGGCGTGATGCAGGGCCCGAACAACGTGGTGGGCCCCGCCTACTGCACCTCGCCGGTGGGCATCACCGTCGAGGGCGCCAACATCATGACCCGCACGCTGATCACCTTCGGCCAGGGTGCCACCCGCTGCCACCCCTACGCGATGAAAACCGTGGCGGCGGTCGAGAACAACGACGTGGCCGCCTTCCGCAGCAACCTGCTGGGCTGGATGGGGCACTTTGTGCTGAACATCGGCCGCAGCGCCGTGCGCTACCTGACCCGCGGCTGGACGGCCGGCAGCCCGGTGGGCGGCCCCACCGCCACCTATTACCGCCGCCTGGGCTGGGCCAGCACGCGTTTCTCGGTGCTGACCAACCTGGCCATGTTCTTCATGGGCAGCAAGCTCAAGGCCCGCGGCAACCTGACCGGCCGCTATGCCGATGTGCTGACCTGGATGACGCTGGGCCTGTCCACGCTGCGCCGTTATGAGGCCGAGGGCCGCAAGGCCGAAGACCTGCCGCTGGTGCAGTACGCGCTGGAGCACGCGCTGGGCCAGATCCAGCAGGCCTTCGAGGGCATCTACGCCAACTTCGACGCCCCCGTGGTCGGTGCCTGGCTGCGCGGCCCCGCCAGCCTGCTGCTGCGCGCCAACCCGCTGGGCCGCGGCGTGGCCGACGACACGGCCGTGGCCTGCGCGCGCAGCGTGCAGAGCCTGACCGAGCAGCAGGCCCGCGTGACCCGCGAAACCTTCGTGCCGGCCGAGCACGCCCCCGGCGCCGGCAAGCTGCTGCACAGCTTCCGCCTGATCGTCGAGGCCCGCCCGGCCGCCGCGAAGATCGTCGCCGCCATGAAGGCCCGCACCCTGCCCCGCGGCCCCATTGAGGACGCCATCGACGCCGCGCTGGACGCCCAGGTCATCACCGCCGAGGAGGCCACCCAGCTGCGCACCGCCCACGCGGCGCGCATGGAGGCCATCGAGGTCGACGTCTTCAAGCCGGAAGACTTCTACCGCGATGCGGTGCCGGCTTCGGAGCTGCAGAAAGCCGCGGCCTGATCGGCCCGGCGCCATAAAAAAGCCCGCTTCGGCGGGCTTTTTTTTGGGCCTGCGCCCGCGCTTCAGCCCGCGCGCCAGAAGCGCAGCATGCGTTGCTCATCCTGCGACTCGGCGCCGGAGCGGTGCCCCAGCGCGTGCAGGCTGCCTACATCCTCGACCTGCAGACCATGGCGCGCAGCCATGTCGCGGTAGAAATCGAGGCTGCGCCAGACCACGGGAAAGCCCTGCCAGTTGCCTTCGCGGCGCTCGCCCAGGTTCACATTGGCGTGGAATTGCCCATCGTCCACGAGGTGGCGACCCAGGAAACTGAGCGTGCCCTCGGCCACGGCGTCGGGCATGTGGATCAGCACCGAGAAGGCCCAGGCCCAGTTGTAGCGGTGTTCCCGCTCTTCCCCGCCCAGGTCCTCGCTGACCCAGAGCACGGGCGCCTTGCCGCTCAGGCCCGCTTCTTGGAGTTCACGCCGCCCTTCGTCGAGCACCTCGGCGCGGGTCTCCACGCCGTGGTAGTGACCGGGCTGCAGGTAGTCGATGAGCGGGATGCCCCCCCGCAGCGTGCCGCAGCCGATATCCAGCAAAACATGCTCGGGGCGCAGGCCCTGGGCGCGCAGGTAGTCGATCTGGAACTTGCGCTTCATTTCCCACAGCTGCGGCGGGCCCACCAGGGCGTGGCGCCGGGCCTCGCGGGACATGAACAGCAACGCCATGCGGCGGCGTGCCGCCTTGAGTTGGGCTTTCATCGCAACGATCTCGGGCCAGTCGGCCTCAGGGTTGGGAGGGATCCAGGGCTCGCACCTGCAGCAGGGCGCCGGCGGGCAGACCCGAGCCGGGGTCAAAGCGTAGCACCGGGCTCAGCACCTCCAGCGTGCCACCACTCTCAACCACCAGCGTACTGAGCAGCCGGACCGAGGCGCTGGCGCCGCACTGGGCGATGCTGCCGCTGGCGACGGTTTGCCCGCCGAGGCTGGCGGCCGCACCGCTGCACAGGTTGGAGGCCACGGCCGGGGCGTTGTCCAGCCCGTCATGCAGCCCATCAGCATCGGAGTCCACGGTGTCGGCCCGGGTGCCGGCCTGGGCTTCCTCCAGGTTGGTCAGCCCGTCGCCATCGGCGTCGCCGCCGGCATCGCTGTCGTCCAGCGGATTCAGACCGTTGTCGGTCTCGTAAGCGTCGGTCATGCCGTCGTTGTCGTCATCGGGGTCGCAGGCATCACCCAGCGTGTCGGCATCGGTATCGGTCTGATCCGCATTGCTGACGGCCGGGCAGTTGTCCTCGTCGTCGGGCACGCTGTCACCATCGGCGTCGGCCCCCGCCTCAATCGTCAGCAGGTAATCCTCCACCTCGCCATCCGCGGCGGCGCCGCCCGGTGCCAGGCCGCCGGCCGAGCTCAGGCGAAAACGGCCGTAGGTGCTGCCGGCCGTAGCGCCCGCGGGCACCGTGAAGGCCAGCGCATTCGCGCCGCCGACGACGGCCCGGCTGGCAAAGACCTGTTCGCCGGCATCCTCCCAGTCGCCATCGGCATTGAAATCCACCCAGGCATCGAGCAGCGCGGCCGCCGACGCGGTGACCGTCAGCGAGCGGGACTCGCCCACGCTGAGGTTGCCGCCAAAGCTCACGCCGTCATCGTCCAGCGTGCCCACGCCCTCGTCGCCGTCGGCCTGTGCCGTGGGCTGGCCATCGAACTCGGTGTCGAAATTGCTGCCCAGCGTCAGGCTGCCATTGCCGGCATGCAGCGCCCCATTGGCGGCAAGCAGCGTCGGGTAGGAGGCCGGCGCGTCGCCAAAGTCGGCCAGGCTGATCAGGCCGGCATCGAGCACGATGCTGCTGCCGTCGTAGTAGGCGCTGGTATTGCGCCCGTCGCCGGCGGCCACATCACTGTCCACGCCGTCATCGGCGCCCTGGTCCGCCAGCGTCAGCGCCTGCCAGCTTTCGCCCGGGGTGACTTCCAGGATGTGCGTGCCGTCCGGCACGTTGGCAAAGCTGTAGCTGCCATCGACCGCGGTCTGTGTGCTGGCAAAACTGCGCTGCGGGTCCCCGGAGGGGTACAAAGTCACCGTGACGGAAGCCGCCGCGGCTTCGGCGCCGCGGATGCCGTTGCCGTCCGCATCGAGCCAGACCTGCCCGCTGAGGCCGTTCAGGTCGTTGTCGGTCGTGCTGAAGACCCAGTTGAAGTTGGGGTTGACACTGATCTCGGCGCTCGTGATGCGCACGTGGGTGGCGCTGAGAAAGCTGCCGTTGAGGTTGCACACCGCGAACCCGCCGTAGGTCGGGTCATGCGTGATGTTGATATCGCAACCTGACTTCACGCCGCCGTAGGTCAGCGCCACGGTGTAATCGTCGGCCGTGCCCTCGACCTCATCCAGCCCGGACATGGCCAGGCGCAGGGTGCCCACATCATCGGCGGTCAGCGTGCGCTGCAGCTCGCCGCCAAAGCTGCCCTGCTGCATCACCGCCTCGGTATTCGCGGCGCCGTAGAGTGGCGCCACACTGCGATCCCCATTGGCGGGAAAGGCATCGCTGCCCGGCAGCTCGCCCAGCAGGCGGGAATAACCCAGGGCGTCGAAGCTGGGCACGTTGAGCAGGGTGAAGGGGTCGTTATCAGCCCGCGCGAACCAGTGCAGGTTCTCGTCGTCGCCGCGCAGGTCGTCCGCCGAGCCGCGCACGCCATCGCTGCCGATACCCAGGTCGTAGCTGCCGTTGGCCCCGAGGCGGGTCTTGGTGTAATTGCGGTCCGGGTCACTGAGGCCCGACTCCGAGGCCAGGTTGGGGTGCGCCAGGCCCAGGCAATGGCCAACCTCGTGCAAGGTCACCGATTCCCAGTCCACCTCACCGCCGCCAATCAGGCCGGTGCGCAGGTTGCCCACGTCCGGAATCATGCGGTTGAAGGTAGCCACGATATTGCGCGTGGACTGTTCCAGGCTTGTGGCGCTGCTCGAGGCGGGGTTCACGCAGACCTCGACGTTGACCACCCCGCCGCTGCCAAAGTAGCCCTGCGGGTGGGTGATGATGTTGACGCCGTTGTTCTCGGCAAAGACATAGGCCCCCGCATGCGCGAGCGGCGTGGCAGCGCAGCCCACGAGCAGGGGCAGCGCCCAGCGCAGCGGCCGTGCAGCGATCACTGCACACCCCGCGCCTGCAGCGCCAGCAGATAGATGCGGTCGACTAGCTGTTTCAGCGCGGGCAGTCCGCCCCCGCCCGTGGCCCGACGCACGGCTTCGTCAAGGCCACGCAAGCGGATGGTGCGCGCCACGCCGCCGGCCAGCGAGGGGCCAATGGTCAACTCGATCCAGTGGGGGTCGGAGCTGTAATAGAGCGTGCCGCCGGGGCCCACCTCGGCCTGGCTCGCCGACAGCGCATCCATCTCCGCCTGGGCGTCGAGGTTCTGCAGCAGAGGCGCCAGGGCGAGGGCCTGCAACTCGGCCACTTGCGCCAGGCTCAAGCTGTGCTCGCTGGGCGCGGCGTCACGCCAGAAGGCCGGCGGCTGCACACGCAGGCCCTGGCCGGGCGTCCAGGCAATGGTCATCTCGCTGCCGGGCGGCATGCCGCCGCCCCAGATGCGCAGCGTCAAGGCTGCATCGTCCTGCGCGCTCGCGCCCGTGGCCACCAGGGCCAGCAGCAGCGCGCACAGGGCCCGCAGGGCGCCCTGGCGCCGCATCACTGGGCGCTCGCGGTCCAGGAGGCGTGCTGCAGCTTCTGCAGCCCGGCTCCCAAGGTCGTCACGGCCTCCCGCAGCGCCTGCAACTCCGCCTCCAGCTCGGCATTGCGAGCCTGCAGCGTGTCGATTTTTTGCTGCTGCGCCTGGATCGCCGCAAGGGCCACGCCGGCCATGTCACCCGGCGCCAGCTTGGTCGGGTTCCCACCCAGGCCGAAGGCCGCGTGGAAATCCTGCGCCATGGGACCCAGGTGGCGGGAGCCCGCCTCATCCGCCCGATAGACCCAGGTGGTAATCGGCAGGCTCAGGACCTTGTCCAGCACCTCGGACTGCTGCACCGGAGTGATCTCGTGCTTGGCGTTGACGTCGGAGTTTTGCGAGAGCGTGCCGGAAATCGTGAGGTTACCCGCAGCATTCAGCACAAGGTTGGAAGTTCCGCCGGGCCCGACAATCATTGTCCCCGCTCTCGTCAGCCGGAACTCCGCCCCGCCCGTTCCGACGTGATTGACAGAGAAGGAATCACCTGCACCAAGAAGCCGAAACTCGGTTTCATTGCCACTACTCGCATCTTGAAGGACAAAGCTCGGGTCACCATTGTTCACGAGCCGCATCAGCTGGCGGGGTGCCGCAGCGCCGCTGGCTTCCTCGACAAGCAGATTCGCGGTGCCATCGGTGCGCTGCAGGTGCAAGGAGGCCTGCGGCATATCGACACCGACCCCGACATTGCCATTGGCGATGACGGACAGGGCTTCCTGCGCCGCCAGCGGCTGCGCGAGACCCAACGAGAGCGCGGCGACAGCGGCCGCGCGCAGAAAGGCAAACTGGTTCACGTTGTTGGCTCCCGCCGACCCGACTCACGCTGGCAGGTTACGCAGCGGGACGCGGGCCGGCAAGCGGTCGCCGCCACCCGGTTGGCGCGACGTCCAGCATACCGAGCACCCCTTGCCCTAGGCCGCGGCAATCCGTAGCAATACGGGGCCTTCGGCCGGCGCGATCCGCGCCTCCCGGCTGCCCCCGTTCGACCGCCATTCCGGCGCGCCCGCGCCGGCTGCAACAATGGTTTCCCGCAGCCGGCCCGCGCTCCCCTGGATACGCACGACGGCGGCCCCCGCCTCGGCCGCGTCGCCCCGCTCCGCCTTCCAGGCGCGTGCCTGCCCCACGGCCGACCACTCCGGCGGGCGCCGCGCGCCGGGTATCGCCGCCGCCAGAAAAGCCGGCGTCAGCAGCAGACGCAGCTCCCGAAGCTCCCCGCTTCCGTGGGCGTACCAGTGCGATTGCCAGCCCGTCGGCAGCCGCACGCCGATACCCGCGATGTCCACGTCGGGAATCGCATGCGCCGGGTCGCTGATCTCCAGCCCCTGCCGCTGCAGCCTACGCAAGCGATCGCGGCTGGCCTGCTGCAGCAGTGCCGCCGCCGGCGTGTGCAGCCGCAACCCAGGCTGAGTACCGGCAGCGAGCTGCGACTCGGAATACAAGCGCAGTGGCTGGCCCGCGCGCAGCAGCGCCTGGTAGCGCGCCGCGACCGCCGCCGCGGCGGTCAAGGTGGCCTCGTCACAATGCGGCGCGAGCACCGCATCGGGTATCAACAGGGCGTGTTCGTCAAGGCGGCGGGCGCCCTGCAGCAGCCTCGCGTAGCGCCGCAGCTGGGGCAAGGTGTCGCCCAGCGCCTTTTCGGTGGCCGGGCCGTAGCGCCGCGCGTCGACATCGATGTTGGCCACGCAGCCGTGCGCCAGGATGCCGACGGCCGCACTCAGCAGCTCGCGGCCCTCGCCCCAATGCGGCAACCAGACGTGCGCCGGCCGCCCCCCGCCCAAATCACGGCTCAGCGCCCAGCCCAGTGACTGCAGGGCATCGGCGTCGACGCCGGCATCCTGCACCGCAGGCCACCAGGTCTTGCGCACGCGACTGTCCACGCGCAGCGGCGCCAAGAACTCGGTTTTCGGGCTCGGCGAGGAGGCCAGTGCGCGCGCGTCCAGGCTGCAGCTCGCCAGCGTCGGCAAGCGGTGCACGCTGGCCACCAGCACGCCCTGCCCCGCGCGACCCTCAACAACCTCCGCCGCCGCGGTCAGAAAGTCGGCCACCGTATCCGCCACCAGGGCCCGCGCCTGCCGCCGTGCCGGATCCTGCTCGCTGCGCCGCTCCGGCTTGGGCAGCCCATCGGCACGCTCCTGGCACCAGCGACACCAGCAGCCCTCGGGGGGCATGTGGTTCGCGTCCAGGTAGATGCCGCTCACGCCGAGGTTGCGGGCCTCGGCGAAGCGGGTCAGTAGAAAATCGCGATAAGGGGAGTTGAGACAGATATTGGTGCCGCGGGCGCTGGGAACGCTTTGCCCGTTCTCATCACGACACAGCCACTCCGGGTGTTCGCTGACTACCCACAGGTCCTCCATGTGGCGGTAATAGCCAATCAGGTTCTGCTCGCGCGCCCGCGCGTCGTCCAGCACCTTCTGCAACAACCGGTGTATGCCTTCCGAAGCGGAGGCGCCCACCGCGCTACGCCACCAGCAGGGCTCGCCTGCGGTCTTGATTTGCCGCACATAGGTCTGCACGCCGAGGGCCTGCATCTTGGCGCCCCAGCCCAGGAAGCGCTCGGCCGGATCGACGTTGGGGTCCAGTCGGGTATGGACCTGGACCCAGTCCGCATTGAACTGCGCGCCTACCGTGGCTGATTGCTCCGGCTCATGATTGTCGATGGCCGCGCGCAGGGGCACGGGGAGCAGCAGCACCGGCCCGAGCATGGCGCTACCGGCACGCAGCAGCTCCCGCCGCGTGAGCCCGGCAGGCGCCGGCCACGACGGTGCCTCAGGCCCCACCGGCGCCGCTTCCTGAGGTGGGGACACTGGCATTCGTGCGGCACAGCGCGGCGAAGCGGCTTTCCAGATCGGCAAGGATCGTCTCCTGATTGAGTTGCTCAAGGGCGTATTCGCGCCCCGCCTGCCCCAGCGCCTGGCCGCGCGCCGGGTCGGCCAGCAGGGCACGCGCCGCCGCGGCAAGCGCGACCGCATCCCCCGGCGGCACCCGAACACCGCGACCATCAATCACGCGGGCCAGTTCGGTGCCGGGCAAGGCGGTGCACAGCACCGGGCGGGCGCTGGCAAACATGCCGGTGAGCTTTGAGGGCATCACCAGATCCGCCGCCTCGGCCTGCTGCGGTAGCAGGTGAATATCGGCCAGACCCAGCCACTCGGACAGGCGCTCGCGCGGCTGCAGGGGCAGCACCCGGGTGCGCGGCAGGCCGGCGCAACGCCGCGCCAGCCAGTCGCGCATCGGCCCTTCGCCGGCAAAGATGCACCAGAGCTCCGGGTCCGCGTCCAGATGCCGGGCCAGCTCGGCCAGCATGTGCACGCCCTGCTTGACGCTGAGCGCCCCTGAATATTGCAGCACCCGGGCATTGGCGGGCAGCCCCAGCTCGGCGCGGTAGACGCTGACCGCCCGCAGGGGCTGCACGGCCTGGGCATCCACCCAATTGGGAATCAGGGCCACCGATCGCTGCGGCCCCAGCTTGGCCTGCAGGCGAGCACACATGGCACCGGATATCGATGACACACCGTCGGCACGGCGCAGCAAGGCAGCTTCGACCCCCTCGGCCACCCGGCGCAGGCGCGGGGAGCGCAGCAGCCCCAGGTCAAAAGCCGCGTCCACCTCCAGATCCTGCACATGCAGCCACAGCTTGCCGCGACCCAGGCGGGCCGCCAGCCAGGCGGCGGGAATGCCGGCCAGCGTCGGCACCACGGCGATGACAATCTCCGGACGCCAGAAAGCCAGACGCAACATGACCGGCAGCGAGGTCAGGGCGAAGCTGAAGGCCTGCAGCAGGCGACCCAGGCCCCCATGCCTGCGGCCCCCAAGGACCGGCGCGCGCCAGACCGGCAATCCGTCCTCGCAGACCCGGTGAAAGGCCCATGTGGCATGCGCGTAATTGGCGGGCGGCGCCGGGTAGTTGGGGTGGGTACTGAGCACGCGCACCTGATGCCCGCGGCCGCGCAACCAGCGCGCCATTTCACCACTGAACTTGCCGATGCCCGTAGGCTCGGGCGCGTAGTTGATGCTGTGCAGCAGAATCCTCACGGCCGCAGGTAGCCATAGCGCAGCGCCAGCGGCGCGGTCAGCAGCAACACCACGAGCCGGCGCCAGGGCGGCATCGCGGTGCGAAAGCGCTCGTCGCGGCGCAACGCGAGCGCTTGGTCGCCGAAGCGGATGGGGTTACCGGCAAGGCTGTGGTAATCCCCGCTTCGCACAGCCGCACCCGGTTCGGCGCCCAGCGCCATCCGCAAGGCACCTTCGTCCAGGCCAACAAAGTGCGCCAGGCGCGCAAGTGCCGCTGCATCCTGGTTCACGAGGTCTTCATAACGTAGCCGCATCACCGCGCAGCCGCGCCAGCGCAACAGCTCAGTCAGCAGGTTCTCCAGCAGCCACTTGCCGCTGGCGACCAGCAGTGAGTAGCGCCGCATGGGCCGCCCCAGGCCCGGGTTGTACTTGGGATTAGCCCAGGAGTGCACCACCGCCCGGGGGTCACGCACCAGATGCAGCACCCACAGTTGCAGGCCAGGCGTTTGCGCCAGCGCCAGCGCGCGGGCCGGATGCTTGCTGCCGTCCAGCAGTCGCTCACCCGGGGCGCAGGCCGCCGCCGCCGCATACAGCCGGGCCAGGTACTGACGGGCACGCGCAAGCTCGGCCGGCGCGCTCGCGCCCATGCGCGGCCACAGCAGCCGCGGCAGGTAATGGCGCAGGCGGTAGTGCCGACGCAGCGCCGCCACGCCCTGCTCGCGCTGCTGCGGTGCCAGGCGGTCGGAGGCCAGAACACAGCTCCAGTAGGGGCAGCGGCTGAATCGCTCGCCGCAGGAGCAGAGCGGGTCTTCGGCAATGGTCGGCGAGTCGATGATCGCCACCTCACCCAGGGCCCGAAAATGGCCACTGCGGTGCAGCAGCATCTCGAGCACCGTCGAGCCGCTGCGCCCCACGCCGCCGATGTACAGCAGCTCAGTCACGCGCCGACTCATGCAGCCGCGCATGCAGCACTTGGGCTTGCTCGCGCAGCGCCGCCGGTGCCTGGGAATACTGCGTGCGCAGGCGCTCCTGCTGATCGGCCTTGTCCGCGCTGGGCAGCGTCAGTGTCGCAGCCGGCAGCTGGCCCCGGGCCGCCGCAATGCGCGCCCGCTTGGCGTGGATGGCCTCGCGAATCTGCGCGTCGTCGGCATCGCTCAGCGGGCGATGGGCGAAGTCGCAGCCAAAGCAGGCGTTGAGCCGCGCAATGCTGCGGGAAAAGTCGCTGGTGACCTCCTCAAAAGGGGCCACAACGAAGCTGCGCATACGCCGCAGCAAGGGCGCGTGGAAGCGGATGTAGGCCTGCAAGGCGGGCCGTACGCCCGTGGCCTGATAAGCCGCGAACGACACCACGGCACCTTCGGGCTCGCGCAGCAGCAACATCGCCGGCAGTCCATAGCGCTCCGCAAGTGCGAACTGCGCCGGATTGTGAAAGTGATTGCCAATGGCACATTGGCGGTTCTGCAGCAGCCGAAAAGCTTCGACGGCGTAGGTATTTGCGGACCGTGGAAAGCCCTCAATCAGGGTATCGTCAAGCGGACGAATCACTCGTCTCTCGTAAGGCGCCCTTTCCCGCCTCGGCGCTAATAAACGAAAGACCGTCGGGTGGTGTTTCAACGACACCATGCTCATCGCGCCGTTCCGCCCGAGGGTTTCACATCCAATCCGGGGTACAAAGGTTGACCACTCTTGGGTGTGGATCGCGTCAGCACTCCAATGCTAACGCCAATACAGAGCCACTCTGCTCCGCCAAGGCCACCGCCCGCCGTGAATGCCCGCACGAATGGCAGTGCCAGAAGTGCGGACGCTAACAACAAAGCGGTATTCGCCCGGCCCGCCTTCACCACAGCGAGGATGAACAAGCGAGATGCGACCAGGATGATTAGCAAGACAAAGTTGAGCGCCGCCAAAAGCCCAATGAGGCCAAAGCCGATCCAGTGCTGCAGGACCACGTTGTGCATATCACGCTCATAGGTCGCGGCACCTCCGACCAAAAGGTTTTTCTCGATCAGCGCTGCGCCAGCGGCAAGCGTTTCAAATCGCGCCTCGTAGGAAGCGCTCTGATCCTGAGCGAAGAAGCGTGCCGCCACGAGATCGCCCAAGGGCGTCAGCAGCAGCGCGCCCGCGCAAAGTGCCGCCCCCCCCAGCGCCAATAGACGCGCGCGCTGACCGCTCCGTGCGATCAGAAGCCCGCACATCACCACTACTAATGCTAGCGCCGCCGCAACCATGATGGCGCGGCTTAGCGAAAGGACGACCAGCAACACGCAGCACAGCACGCCAATTGCGCTCACCAAACGACCGATCCGCGAAAAGAGATAGGAGCGGAGCATCAGCGACACAAACGCGCCGAGTAGCAGACCAGACACCATGTGATGGCGCCAATTCGTCTGAGCGTCCTCGGATGTGACGGCGAATACAGCCCTAAAAACACCGTGCTGAATGATCTGCGGATCGGCAGCCTGCACGCCCCTCCACAGCACGGCGGCAAGATTCAACCCACCGGTAGCCCCTCCCGCGAGAAAAAACAGCACCACCAGAGCCACAGACACCGGGGCGACGTACGCAGCCCGCCCCAATTCGTGTTCTTTGGCGCCAGCAAACCAGACCGCCATAGCGAGCATCGCACACGCGTAAAAGCCCTGACGCAATACATCAGAAACCGTATATGCGGGTGGAGAGTGCAATTGACTCATCGCCGCGGCCAGAATGAAGGCAGCAACAGAGAGCGCGGCGTGCGGCCACTCCCTTAGCAACGCTAGTACAGAGGAGTAGCGCAGTATCGTTGCAACCAGGAGCAAACCAAGGAATACAATCAACAACGATGCGCCCCCGAGGGCTGGCGGGCGCACCCAAACCAATGGCGCTGTAGACAGTGCCCCGAGCGCAGCCAGATTTGCGAGCGACCTGCCTATTCTCATTGCAGGGTCAGTCTTTAATCACCGCGGCCCACCCCGGAACGCAGCTCAGCGGAGCGATGGCGGCGTCGATTTCCGAAGCCAGCTCGCTTGAAATACCCCGCGACCACCCACCTGTTTGACCTCGAAATTTCGTTGGACTGAAAGCCTGCTCGGCCTCCGCCGAAACTTTCTGCAGCGCGCGCTCCGACAAGGGCTTATCGACGAAATTGGCGATGCGTTCCAGCGCCGCCAGGCGTTGCGACTGTTCGCCACCGCCCTGCGCACCGACAAGCTCCGAGAAATCGAGTGATAGCGAGCTGCGAGCCGTGAACCACCCGCTATAGTCTTGCGCGCGTTCGCACAGCGAAGGCATACGATTCTGCAGGTAAGGGCCAGCGCCCGGGTCACGCCATTCCTCCAGGTCGTCCTGGCCATGCAGGAAAAATCGCAGACGCTCTTCGGTCGTGGTCAGGCGCGAGCGAATCGCTTCGTGCAGCGGATGGCGCTCCAGGTGCAGCACGTAATTGACCTGGCTGATCAGGACTTCGCGTGGGTCACGGGCCACGAATATGACCCGGACCTCATTCTCGTGCAGCCATGTGTCGAGTTCGGTGTCGTAGGGGAAGTGACACGACGCCGCTTGCCCGCCACGCAGCCTCGCCAACTCACGCGCGATGACGTCCAGTCGCGGCGCAATGCCCGACCCGCCCTCTCGCGATGCATAGCACTGCGGCAGCGTCAGGTGGCTATAGCCCAGGCTGACCCCGGGAATCTGGTGCAGCAGGCCGGTGACCAGGTGCGTTCCGCTCTTGGGCATCGACACCACCAGGATTCGCGGCCCGTGATCGCGGTGGGTCAGTCGCGACTTCAGCGCGAGCAGCGGCAGGGCCGCGGCACGCAGTCGCCGACTCTGGACAAACATGGCTCAGCAATCCTCGTGTAAGTCGGCCGCGCCCATCACACGCAACAAGGCCTGCAGATCTTCGTCGGCCTGCACCAACAGCTCATCGAAGCGCCGGCGTGCACGCGCCGCAGCCTCCTGGGAATCTTGCCGCAAAGCCGCGGCGAAGTGCAGAAGCGCGGCATCAAATTCATCCGCATTCGCGACCGCCGCGCCACCATCCTGACCGATGTCGGCACCCACGCAGCACTGATCGATTGCGATGACCGGCACGCCGGCAGCCATCGCCTCAAGGTTCACGATTCCCTGCGTCTCGTTGCGGTACAGGCTCGGGAACAAAAAAACGTCGATGGCCGCGAAGAACTCTCGCTTGCCCTCGACATTCAGCGGCCCCATCCAGCGCACGTGCTCCGGGTGCGCGGAGCAGGCCTGGCGCAGGACGCCCTGTGCGTGTTCATCCACCGCAGGTCCTGCGAGCAAAAGCTGCGCGTCATAGCCGGCGTCGCGCAAGGCGACAAAGGCCTGCAGGGCTCGTGTTAGGCCCTTCTCCTCGGACAAGTTCGCAAGGTGGCCCAGCACCAGCTTTGGCCCGGCGCCGCGCAGCGGCAACTGGCGCAGGGCGGGATCGACCAAGGCTGCGTTGTGCAGGCTTGCGCAGCGCCAGCCACCGTATTGGGCCTGGAGCAGCGCGCCCATCCGGGGGCACTGCGTGAGGTGCAACACCCGCTCCGCCGCAAGGCCCAGCGGACGCAGGATCATCCGGGCCCGGCGAATATGCGCAAAGCTGTGGTGGTGCAGCACCACACGTCCACCACGGAGCAACACCGCAATCGCGATGACCACGCTGAGCACCATCCCCGCGTTTGCGTTGAGCGACAGGTAGAGGCGAACGCCGCGCCGCTCCAGGCAGCGGCGCAGCAACGCCCAGTGCGCCCCAATACGCGGCCAGGCGCCGCGACCGCCGGCGGCGGTATCCAGCACCTCAAGCCGCAGATGCGGGGTCAAGGCCTGTTGCAGCCGGGAGGTGGCAATCGCCTGCCCGTGCACGGGTGGCGGCAGCGGGCCTGCGAACAACCACTTCGGAGGCGGGGGCACGCTGCTCATGAGGATTCGGCACGCCGGTGTGAATGACGAACCAGTAGCCACTCGGCGCACCATACGCCCGCGTTGCATACCGTCAGGGCCAGCGCGGCGCCCAGCGCCCCGAAACGCGGAATCAGCGCGAGGTTCAGACCGACATTGATCACCGCGGCAATGGTGTTCAGCTGCGAATATCGCACCTCCCCGCCGGTCATCAACAGGTAGTTCCCCAAAGGCACAGCGAGCGCCCCCAATGTCTGCGCCAGGCACAGAACAGCCAGCACGGCGGCTGCCTCCCGATAGGGCTCGCCAAAGAGCTGCCCGAGCACAGGCTCGCGCAGCCACACCAAGGCGATGGCCAGCGGAACGACGCTGAGCAGGGCGAAGCGGTAGGCCGTGGCCTGCAGGCGCTGCCGCTGCCGCCAGTTCCGGCGCGCGTGCGCGGCGGCAATGCGGGGCCCGTACACCGCGCCCACAATGACCTGCGGGAAGGTAAAGAGATAGGTCAGGCGGTAGGCCACGCCGTACAGCCCGACCTCGGCCAGGGACGCCAGCGGGGCGAGCAACAGCACATCGGCACGGGCCAGCGCGACCTTGCTGAGGCCGCCAAGCATCATGGGCAGCGCTTCGCCACTCCACGACCGCCAGCGCGACCACGGCGCCAGCCGCGGGCGTCCAATCGCGCGCAAGAGCACGACGCTGCCCAGCACCACCGCCAGCATGCTGCCTGCCCCATAGGCGAACAGCGCCGAGCCCGCACCGCCGGCCAGGCCCAGAGCCACGGCCAACAGCACCAGTGTGGGCGGCAGCACATCGTCCACACTCAGCCCCAGCGCGGGGCGCGACAGCCCCAGCAACTGCTGCCGGCGCAGCTTGCGCCAGGCCACCAGCGGCAGCAGGCCAGCGGTCGCGAGCAACCCACTGCGCAGGGCCGTGTCGGCCAGGGACAGGCTGACCGCGGCCAGCAGCACGGCCAGCAAGCAGGCGCTGAGCAAGAGGGTCAGCTCCGCACTCCCGGCCAGCTCGCGCAAGCCGCGCTGTTCGCCGGTGCCACGCATACCGGCGATGTGCTTTTGCGACAGCATCGGCCAGCCCAGGCCTGCCAGCTGGGCCCCGACCAAGGCCGCCCCTGTTGCAAAGACAAAGGCGCCAAAGCCCTCGGGGCCGATTGCCCGTGCCAGCAGGACCGCAACAGCAAACTGCAGCAAGCGCGACAGCAGGCCTGCGCCAAAGGCGCCGAGCAGCCGCCGCCTCATGGCGACTGCGCCGCCGTGGCGGACGCCGGCGCCTGTGCCAGCCGTTGCAACAGCGTCTGCCGCGTCGCGTCGTCCAACTCGATCTGCCGCACCCGCGCCTTGGGGCTCAACCAATGCTTCAACCGCTCGCGCACACCCTGAGGCAGGCGCGATTTGACCTGGCGCCGGTACCAGCGCGATTCGATGACACGGCGCAGCCAACCGCGCGGCGTGGGCTTGCCGGCGCTGACATTGGCTCGCGCCGCGGGCGCCGCGAGCAGCGGCTCCGGGTCGATATCCAGAAAACGGGCCACCCGGCGCAGCGTGGCCTCGCGTTCGGCCACCAGCGCCTCGAATTCAAGCTCCAGGACCTGCGACGAACCGAAGGCCGCCTTCCAGGGGGCAATCTGCCAGTCGTAGCGGCTGTAGTCGACGTAGCGGGGGTCCGTCAGCAGGGCCTCGGCCAGGGCCTTGGGCTGCTCGCCGCGGCCCTGCTCGTGCCAGTACTGGCTCACCATGCGGCCTATGGGCTCGCGGCGCAGATAAATGACCTTAAGCCGACCCTCGCACAAGGCGAGGGCACGCTGGGCCACGTCTTCGTGTTGCGGGCGTTTGGTGTAGGCCGTCGAGGCCTCACCACACAACTGCCCCGCGGCGGCCGGCGCGTACAGGGAGGCGTAATCGGCGCGAACACGGGCAAGGTCATCGCCGCAGCTCACCAGCGTCTCCGGCTCCTTGTCGGCGGGCAGAAAAACGCCGGGGTGGCGTGCCAGCTCGGCATAGAGCGAGGTCGTCCCGGCCTTCATGGCCCCCACGATCACGAAGTCTGGCTGCTGCTGGCTCATAGGGGCGGTGCGGACCCGCCCACGCAGGTCAACTAGGCGATCGGATAAACCTTGACGCGGCGGCTCAAACGCCGTCGCGGCGTACGAACATGGCCAGGGGCGTCAAAACGATAATGCGCAGATCCAGCCACAGGCTCCGGCGCTTGACGTAATAGACGTCGAGCGGGACACGCTCGGCAAAGGTCAGATCGCTGCGGCCGCTGACCTGCCACAGGCCGCTGATGCCCGGGCGACAGGCCAGGATGGCCGGAAGTTGCCGCCCGAAATGCGCTTTTTGCGGGATAAACAAGGGCCGCGGGCCCACCAGGCTCATGTCGCCCAGCAGCACGTTGAAGAACTGCGGCAGCTCGTCCAGGCTGGTGCGGCGCAGGAACATGCCAAAGCGCGTGATTCGCGGGTCGTCATGCAGCTTCTGGAAGCTGGTCCATTCCTCGGCCGCGGACGGGTGGTCGCGCAAATAATCGCCCAGCACCTTGTCGGCATCCCGAACCATCGTGCGGAACTTGAACATGGTGTACATGCGCCCGCCGCGGCCCACGCGCAACTGCCGGTACACCGGCGCGCCACCCTGCGTCATCAAGACCAGCGGTATGACGATAAAAACCGGCAGAAACAGCAGGATCAACAAGGCGCTACCCACGATGTCCAAGCCGCGCTTGAGTCCATCGTAGGGCCGCCAGAAGGGCGCGGTGTCATAGGTAGGAACGTCGGCATGCAGGCCCTCCGCCTGCTGCATCACGGGGGACTCCAGCGCCAGCGCCAGAATTCCCGCATCCGTCCGACTCACCGCCTCGCCTGTATCGAGGCTCCGGATCGTATCCATGCGCGCCGGCCCCCCAGCCGCGTTTATTCGATTTTGTACCGGTCCACGTGTCCCGGTCCCGACCCACCAAACCGTGGTCTGGCCCTAGCTTACGTCAACTTTTCGCCTTTCCATAGCCGTAGTGGTAGTTATAGCGCCCATAGCCGTAGCGGCGGGCCTGATAACGCACCATGTTGAAGATGGCCCCGCGGACATTCGCGCCCACCATCTTCAGCCGCTTGATGGACTCGGCCACCTCGCGAGGCGGGTGCAAATCCGCACGCAGTACCAGCAAGGTGGTGCCAGCGATCTGCGCGAGGATATTGGCGTCCGCCACGGCCAAATTTGGTGGACTGTCGATCAAGACAACGTCAAAGCGGGTGCGCAGTTCCTGCAGCAGCTCGTGGAACACGGGTGTCGACAGCAACTCGCTGGGGTTGGGCGGCAGCGTGCCGGTGGGCAAGACCATCAGCCCCTCCTGCTCGGTGGGGCGCAGGGCCTCGTCCAGCGTCGCACGCTCGCTGAGCACATCGCTCAGACCCGGCTTGCGCTTGATGCCGGCGTAGGTGTGCACGGTGCCGCGCCGCATATCGCCGTCCACAACCACGGCCGACTTGCCCGCCGACGCGATCGTTGAGGCCAGGTTGGCGGCCACGAAGCTCTTGCCCAGCCCGGGCCGCGGCCCGGTGATCAGCACGATGTTGTTCTGGGCCTCGTGCATGCCGAAGTGCAAGGCGGTGCGCAGGCTCTTGAGCGCCTCCAGCGCCGGGTCGTCCGCCGTACGCCGCTGCAGGGTATGCAGGCCCGGCGCCAGTTGGTTGACCTTGCCGAACATGGTCTTCTGGACCTTGCTGATCGGAATATTGGCGAACACGGGCAGGCCGAAATGGGCCTCGAAGCTCTGCGGATCATCGATGGTGGAGAACAGCGCCCGCCGCACGAACACGGCGGCCAGGCCCAGGAAGGCCCCCAGCATCAGCGACAGCATCAGAATCAGCTTGCGCTTGGGCTTGACCGGCTCGCGCGGACGACCGGCGTAATCGACGATACGCACGGTGCCCACCGTGCCCGCCTTCGCTACCTCGAGCTGCTGCGCGCTGTTCAGCAGGGAGGTGTACAGCTCGGTGTTCACCTGGACGTCGCGGGTCAGCCGCAGCAGCTCCTGCTGGGTTTCCGGCAGGTCGCGGATCTCGGACTCCAGCCCGGTGCGGTTCTGCTCGAGGTCGCGCAACTGGGCGTCCAGCGCCTGCACGCTGGGGTGGCCCGGCTGAAAGCGCTGCAGCAGCTGCTCGCGCTCCTGCGCCAGGGTCAGCCGCAGGGCCTCAAGCTCGGCACTCTGGCGCAGCAACAGCTGGGTTTCCTGCAGCAGGTCGGCACTGCCCTGGCGGGTGCGGTAGGCGTTGAGCTGCACCTCGGAGGCCTCCAGCCGGGCGCGCAGCGCCGGCAGCTGCTGCTGCAGGTACTTCAGCGTTTGTTCGGCCTCCTCGCCCTTGCGCTCGACGTTCTGCCGCAGGTAGTTGTTGGCAATGGCATTGAGGATGCGCTGCGCCCGCTCCGGATCCGGGTGCTGCAGGCGCAGGCTGATAATGCCGCTGTCCTTGCCCTTCTCGGCCACGCTCAGGTTCTCGCGGAGGCTGGCAATCGCGCTCAGCATGTCGCGGCGCTTGACCTCAAACCGGTGGCCGGGCGGCGAGCGCAGGCTTTGCACCTGAATGACGATGTCGCGCCCCTCAACGCGCAACGTTTCGCCCACGCGGCCAACAACCGATTCCTCTTCGTTCAGCCACAGCGCGTAGCTGCCCTCGGTTTCGCCGGCCTGCAGGTAAAAGCTTTCGCCCAGGCGCCCGTCCGGCACTTCGAAACGGCCCAGCGTGATGTCCTCCTCACCCTGGGCGTAGGGGCCAATGAAGAACTGCGTCAGGAGTTTGGCCGGGCCAACGTCGCGGGCGGCGAGCCGGGCGACCCCCTGGCCGATCAGCGGGAAGTAGACCGGCCGGGCTACGGTATCGAGCTCGAGCTGCTCGATCGTGCGCCCCAGCACCAGCCGGCTCTTGATCAGCTCGATTTCGGCGGTCGCCTCGGAGGATTCGCTGAGCACATCGCCCATTTCGCCGAACACGGCGCCCAGGCTGCTGGACTCCCCCTCCAGCTGGACCAACGCATCGGCCTCGTAGATCGGCGTGGCCAGCACGGCGTAGACCAACCCCAGCAGCAGGGTCAGCAGCGTGGCGGCCAGAATCAGCCACTTGCCCTCCAGCAGGATATCCAGCAGCTCGCCGAGATCGACATCGTCGCGGGCGTACTCGACCGGCCCGCCGAGCGGTTGCGGTGCGCTCATGCGGTGATCCTAGCGCGTGCTGCTGATGGCGGCGGTGTTCCCGATACTGGTGATGGCACCCGGCAGCATCTGGCTGATGACCTTGTTCCAGCGCGTGAGCCCGGTCTGATCGACGTATATGACGTCGCCCGGCGCAAGACGGAACTGCTGCGCGGCCGCAAGCTCCAGCGGGTTATTTGCGCGCAGCCAGTACACGGTGTTTTCGGCCTGCTCGGCGCGCAACACCAGGATGCGCTGGGGCTCGGCGGACGCCGGGTTCAGGCCGCGCGCGGCGGCCAGTGCGTCGGCCAGGTTGTGCAGGCCCTCGTCCAGCGGCAGCACCTGCGGCACCAGCACCTCACCCAGCACCGCCACGCGGCGCTCGTCCTCATAGCTGACATACACGGTGTCGCCTGGGCGCAGCAGCGGGTTTAGCGCCTCATCGCCGCTGCGGGCGTACTGCTGCATGTCCATGGTGTAGCTGCGCCCATCCCGGCTCAATGTCACGAAGCGCGGGTTCGCCTGCGGGGTCACGCCGCCGGCCCCGGCGATGGCATCGCTCAGATACACGGGCACGTCGTTCAGCGGCACGGCCCCGGGCTGCGCCACGGCGCCGCCCACGTGCACGCGCTGGCTGCGGAACTGGATGATGCGGACATCCACCTGCGGCCGGCGGATCACCGCCGTCAGGCAATTCTGCAAATCCGCCCGCAGTTGCGCACGGGTCAGGCCGGCGGCCTGGATCAGCCCGCAATAGGGGTAGTACAAGGCCCCGGAGGAGTCGATCAGGTTGCCCGCGGCGTCGGCGGACCGAAATTCACCTTGCGGGATGGTCAGCTCGGGGTGTTCCCAGACCGTGATCGACACCACGTCACCCGGCCCCAGCTTGTAGGCCGAGGGCGTCGCGCGCGGCGGCATCTCGCCCGTGGCGGCCACGTCCGACTGCAACTGCGCCGCGCTCAGCGGCACCACGTTGACCGGTACACCGCGGCCGGTGGCGGGGTCGCGGGCGACGACCGTAGCCCCCCGCTCAAGGTCGCCGGCGTACATGCCGGGTGCCAACGCGCAGGCGCTGAGCAACAGGGCGCTGAGGGCCGGGGCCAGGTTTCGGGCAGCTTGCTTCATGGATTCAACGTCGGCTGATGTAGTGAGGGCTGTAGCGCCACTGGTCCAGCACATCCTCGATCAGGCTGCGCTGCGGGGTGAAACTTTGCAGGAAATTCGGCCGCAGGTTGTTGCCGCGCGACCCGGTGTCGATCTGCGTTTCCAGGTTCGGCGAAAAATGCGCCGTGCCGCTGGCGCGCAGCCAACGGTTGCCCCAGGCGCGCGCCGGGGTCAAGGGCACGGACACGGTCATGCCCAGCGCACGCTGCTCCTCGCCATCCTTGAGGTAGATGCCCAGCCGCGTGCGGCCGATGTAGCGGAACAGCTCCACGCGCTGCCCGGTATCGCCAAAGAGGTGCTCGCCCCGGGTGTACTCCAGTGCGTAGCCCGGGGCCGCGAGCCAGGCGAAGGCGCGGAACAGCGACTGGCTATCCGTGACGCGCGGCAGCTCGGTATCGAGGCTGGTGTGGCTGTAGCTCAGCGCCAGACGGCCGCCAAACAGCATGCTGGCCACTTCGGCGCGACGAAAGTCCAGGTCGCGCGCCTGCAGCGTGCTGCGGCCTGCACTGGCCTGCACGAAGGTGCCGGGCAGCGCATGCCAGGTGAACTGCAAGGCCTGCTCGAAGCTGCCGGACTCGTAACGGCTGCGGAAAAACACCCCACCCTCGCCGTACTCGTCCGAATTGCCCGCGGGGATATCCCAGGCGGCATAACCGCCCAGCCCCACCGGCGTGTGGTACTCCAGCGAGCCGCGCACCGCCCAGGCGTAGTCGGCGCGGCCATATTCGGTACCTATGGCGTAGCGCGCGCTGGGCTCGATGCGCAAGTGCAGCGGTCGCCAGGCTTCGGCACCACCGGCCAGTGCGGACCAGCTGGTCTGCCAGCGCAGGTTCACCGGCTGCTCGCCGCACTGCGCGCGCAGCAGCGGCACCTGCTGCGCCCGCGCCAGCAAGGGCACACAGCGGCTGTCCGCCTGCGCCTGTGCTCCCACGCGCTCTGCGAGAGCGTCGGCACCGCCGCGAAACTGGAGGAACTCGACCGCCAGGGGCTCGCCCACGACACGTGGCTGCGCGGCGCGCGGCTCCAGGTCGCGCGGTACCCGGCGGCTGTCGTCGCCGATGCGATAACGCAGGCCGGCGGCCCACACGAAGTCCTGCTCTTCGTAGCTGCTGCCATGCGCCTGCACATACGCGCCAAAGCGCCCGGCCTGCGCATGCAGGCGCGCGCCAAAGTTGGTGGCAACGCCGTCGTGATCGACCATCAGGTCCAGCCAACGCCGCGGCGCGACGCGCAGCCCGCCAAAGGGCCCGTCCAGGGCGGTATTGTTCACATCGCTGCGGCCAAAGCCGGCCACAAGCTGCCACCAGTCGCCACGCAAATCGGCCACGGCGAACTGTGCCGGGGCATAGGCTTCGGCCTCGCCGGCGAAGTCGCGGGCGCCGATGGCCACGCGCAGGCGCGCCCCGTTCCAGGCCTGCCATTTGACATGGCCGGAGAGGTCATTGAGCTGCCGCTCGCCGGTGCCCTCTTCATACCAGCTCGACAAGCGCACCCCGAACTCGGTGCGCGGGAGTACGGCGAACTGGATGTGGTCGTTGAGCGCACGATCGGAGGTCTGCGCGCGGCGGAAAATCGGGTTGGCCGCGGGCCCCCGGGGGCCCTCCACCGGCAGGATGCCGTTGCTGTGCTGAAACTCGACGGTATCGGGCGCCAGCAGCCCGGCGTCGGGCACGCTCAGCAGCCCTGTTCCGCCCCCGGAGAGGGCCAGTGCGCCTGCAACGAGGCCGGGCGCAGCGAATTGCAAAGGCATAGAAAAAACCGCGCCAGCCGCAGGGGCTGGCGCTTAGTAGTGCTAGAAATCCGGGCTCAAACGCCCCGTGAACTCAGGTGCCGCCGCCGAGCCCGGTGTCGCCGCCCGGATCGTCCACGACGCCATCACCGGAGCTGTCGTTGCTGAGCCGCTGCGAGAGCGCTGCATTGTTCTGCACGAAGGTCCGCGCGCGCGCGACGATGCGGCTCAGCAGCGTGCTGCTGTTCTCAAGGTCGTTGTTCTCACCCAGCAGGTCCTGCCGCAAGTCGCGCAGCGCCTGGATCGCGTTCTGACCTTGCTCGTTCGCCGACCCCGCCAGACCAGCCAGGTAGGCCGCGTACTCGGCCGCAAAATCCGAGCCGTCGATATCCTGATCGTCCTCGTTAACGACCTCGGGCGGCGTCAGCAGATCGTTGCCGTCGGCGGCCAGATCCGGGGCGATGGCGTCGAGGATCGAATCGAGCGCCGCAGCGGCGGAGGTTGCGTCACGGTCGCCCACGGGCAGCGACTGGTAAAGCGACGCGGCCAGGTCGGTCAGCGGCGTTACCGCGACGTTGCCGCCCAGCCCGTCCAGCGTGGCCACATCCGGAACCAGCGAGCTGACGGTATCGTCCGGATCCAAGGGCACGTTTTGGCCCAGGGCTTCATCCCAGTAGGCGCCACCACTGCAGATCACGACGATCGGAAATTCGTCGGTCTCAACACTGCCAACATCCACGGAGCCATCCGCGTTGCTGAGAACGCCGGCGACCAGCACCGCACCGCTGTCACCGATGACGTTGCAGGAGGCGCCAAACACGGCACCGAGCGACATGAAGAGCTTCATGTTGCGGAAATCACCGCCATCCCCGTCGCCTTCGCGGGGGATTTCGCTCTTGCTGCAGGCCGCCAGAGCGGCTACGACGGCGACAGCCGCCCCCATCACGAACTGTTTCTTCATTGCCGGTTACTCCGCTTGACCTCTGTACGCCCCACTCGTCGACCCCACGCCGCGGATATGAGACCTCCTTCCTGAGCATAGCGCGATGCGTGATGCAACGCACCTGTTTTTTTTGAGGCTGGCTGCCAAGCTATCGAAAGCGCGAAAATCCGCGGCGGTGGCGGCTTCGGCCTAGATTTTGAAGCCCTGCGGGTTGTCGCGCTGCCAGCGCCAGGTGTCGGCGCACATCTCGTCCACCCCGCGGCGGGCACGCCAGTTCAACAGCTGTGCGGCGTGGCCGGGGTCGGCATAGCAGGTGGCAATGTCGCCGGCGCGGCGCGGCGCCTCCACCACGGGGATCTCGCGGCTGCTGGCGCGGGCGAACTGGTCGACCATCTCGCGCACCGAGGTGCCCTGCCCCGTGCCCAGGTTCACCGGCTGCACGCCGTTAAGCCCGTCCAGTGCCCGCAAGGCGGCCAAATGCCCTTCGGCCAGGTCCATGACGTGGATGTAGTCGCGCACGCCGGTGCCGTCGGGCGTGGGCCAGTCGCTGCCAAAAATCTGCAGCGCCTCGCGCCGGCCCACGGCCACCTGGGAGATGAAGGGCACCAGGTTGTTGGGGATGCCCTGCGGGTCCTCGCCGATGCGCCCGCTGGGGTGGGCGCCCACCGGGTTGAAATAGCGCAGCAGCAGCCCGCGCAGCGCCGGCCAGGCCTGGCCCCAGTCGAGGATGATGCGCTCGATCATGGCCTTGGTCTGGCCGTAGGGGTTGGTGGGCTTGATCGACTCGGACTCGTCGATGGGCAGCGACTCGGGGTCGCCATAGACCGTGGCGCTGGAGCTGAAGACCAGCTGCGCGCAGTCATGCGCCTGCATGGCTTCGAACAGCGCCAGGCTGCCCTGCACGTTGTTCTCGTAATAGCGCAGCGGCTGCTCTACCGACTCGCCCACGGCCTTGAGGCCGGCGAAATGCACCACCGAGGCGGGCCGGTAGTGGGAAAACACGTTCTCCAGCGCCTGGCGGTCGCGCAGGTCGGCTTCGACGAACACGGGCGCGCGGCCGGCGAGTTCCGCGACGCGGCGCAGCGATTCGGGGCTGGAATTGCTGAGGTTGTCGAGCACCAACACGTCGAAACCGGCCTGCAGCAGGCACAGCGTGGTGTGGCTGCCGATGTAGCCGGCGCCGCCGGTGACCAGGACGGGGGCCGCGCTCACAGCCGCAGCTCCGCCGCCTCGCGCGGCAGCAGGTGCTTGAGGTCAAAGATCACATGCCCCTCGCGCCCCAGGCGGCGAATGCCCGCCTCGCCCAATTCGGCGAACTGGCGGTGGCCCACGGCCAGCACGATGGCATCGTAGGCGCCGGGCTCGGGCTCGCTCAGGCGCACGCCCAGGTGCTCGGCGGCCTCGTCGGCATTGGCCATCGGGTCGCAGACATCCACGGCGATGTTGTAGTCCTCCAGCTCGCGGATGATGTCGGTGATCTTGGTGTTGCGCAGGTCGGGGCAGTTTTCCTTGAAGGTCAGCCCCATCACCAGCACGCGGGCGCCGTTGACGGTGATCTTGCGCTGCAGCATGGCCTTGACCAGCCGGCTGGCCACGTAGCTGCCCATCGCGTCATTCAGCCGCCGGCCAGCCAGGATGATCTCCGGGTGGTAGCCAATCGACTGCGCCTTGTGGGTCAGGTAGTAGGGGTCCACGCCAATGCAGTGGCCGCCGACCAGCCCGGGCTTGAAGGGCAAAAAATTCCACTTGGTGCCGGCAGCGGTCAGCACATCCTCGGTGTCGATGCCCAGGCGGTTGAAGATCAGCGCCAGCTCGTTGACCAGCGCGATGTTCACGTCGCGCTGCGTGTTCTCGATGACCTTGGCGGCCTCGGCCACGCGGATGCTCGGCGCCAGGTGCGTGCCGGCGGTGATGATGCTGGCGTACAGCGCGTCGATCAGCTCGGCCGCCTCCGGCGTGGAGCCGGCGGTGACCTTCTTGATGCTGGTGATGCGGTGCTGGCGGTCGCCCGGGTTGATGCGCTCGGGGCTGTAGCCGCAGTAGAAGTCCTCGTTGAAGCGCAGCCCGGAGCCCTGCTCCAGCACCGGCACGCAGTCCTCCTCGGTGGCGCCGGGGTACACGGTGGACTCGTAGATCACGATGTCGCCGCGCGAGAGCACCTGCGCGACGCTGTGGCTGGCCGCGCTCAGCGGGCCCAGGTCCGGGCGGCGGTGCTCGTCAATCGGCGTGGGCACGGTGACGATGTAGACGTTGCAGCTGCGCAGCGCCTCGAGGTCGGTCGTGAACTGCAGGCGCTCGGCCTGCTCCAGCTCGGCGGGCTCCACCTCCAGCGTGCTGTCGCGGCCGGCCTTGAGCTCCTCGATGCGCGCCGGCTTGATGTCAAAGCCGACCACCGGGCGCCGCTTGCCGAACTCCACGGCCAGCGGCAGGCCCACGTAGCCCAGGCCGATGACGGCGATGCGGATGTCGTCGAGTGCAGGCAGTGCGGCAGGCATCAGGCTTCCTTACAAGGGTGCGTTAGCAGTCGTAATACTCGCGGTACCAGGACACGAAGCGGGCCACGCCCTCGCTCACCGGCGTGGCCGGCTTGTAGCCCACGGCGCGGTCGAGTTCGCTGGCATCGGCATAGGTGTCCGGCACATCCCCGGGCTGCAGCGGCAGCAGCTCCAGCTCGGCCTTGCGGCCCAGCGCCTCTTCAATGGCGCCGATGTAGTCCATCAGCTGCACGGGCTGGTTGTTGCCGATATTGAACAGCCGCCAGGGCGCGTTGCTGCTGGCCGGGTCGGGCTGGGCCGGGTCCCAGTCGGGGTTGGGCGCGGCGATCTGGTCGGAGGCACGGATCACGCCCTCGACGATGTCATCCACATAGGTGAAATCGCGCGTGTGCTGCCCATGGTTGAAGACCTGGATCGGCTTGCCCGCGAGGATGTTGCGGGTAAACAGGAACAGCGCCATGTCCGGGCGGCCCCAGGGGCCGTACACGGTGAAAAAGCGCAGGCCGGTGGTGGGCAGCCGGTACAGGTGCGAATAGGAATGCGCCATCAGCTCGCAGCAGCGCTTGGTGGCGGCATAAATCGCCAGCGGGTGGTTCACCCCGTGGTGCTCCGAGAAGGGCATCGCCGTGTTGGCGCCGTACACGCTGCTGGTGCTGGCGTAGGTCAGGTGCGCCACCTCGTGGTGGCGGCAGCCCTCCAGAATGTTCAGCGTGCCGTCGACATTGGCCCGGGTGTAGTCCTCCGGGTGGCTCAGCGAATGGCGCACGCCGGCCTGTGCGGCCAGGTGGATCACCCGGTCGAAGCGCTGCGCGGCGAAGAGCTCGCGCAGCGCCGGCGCGTCGGCGATGTCGATCTCGTGGCTGGCGTAGTGCTGCCCGGCGGCCAGCGGCATCTGCGCCAGGCGCTCCAGCCGGGCGCGCTTGAGCGCGGGGTCGTAGTAGTCGTTGACGATGTCCACGCCCACGACGCTGTCGCCACGCGCCAGCAGGGCCCTGGCGGTGTGATAGCCGATAAAGCCGGCGTGCCCGGTCAGCAGGATGTTCATGATTCGCCTATTTCAAGGGAAGTGCGCGCGTGCTGGCCACCCCCATGGACCAAGGTCACGCGCCTCGCGGCTCGCTCCCGCATCCGGCGCCCCAACTCGGGGCGATGCGCGAGCCCGTCCAGTTTAATTGAGCGCCCGCGCGCGGGGCGTATGCCGGGCCGGGGCCTTCTGCTAGCCTGCCGGGCAGGAGTGAGACAGGACGGCTGCGATGTACGACACCATCATTATTGGCGCGGGCAGCGCGGGCTGCGTGCTGGCCAACCGGCTCAGCGCCGACCCCGGCCACAAGGTGCTGCTGCTGGAAGCCGGGCCCGCCGACAACTCGGCGCTGGTGCACATGCCCTTTGGCGTGATCGGCCTGATCCGCAAGAATGCCCGCAACTGGGGCTTCGATACGGTGCCGCAGGCCGCCTGCGACGAGCGGCCGATGTACTGCCCGCGCGGCAAGACCCTGGGCGGCTCCTCCAGCATCAACGCCATGGTCTACATGCGCGGCCACGCCTGCGACTACGACCACTGGGCGGCGCTGGGCAACGAGGGCTGGAGCTACGAGGAGCTGCTGCCGCTGTTTCGCGCGCACGAGGCCAACGAGCGCCTGAAGGATGCCTACCACGGCACGCAGGGCGAGCTGAACGTGGCCGACGTGGCCGAGCCCAACCTGCTCAGCCGCCTGTGGGTCGAGGCCGGGCAGCAGGCCGGCCTACCCCTGAACACCGATTTCAATGGCGCCGAGCTGGAGGGCGTGGGCCCCTTCCAGGTCACGCAAAAGCAGGGCAAGCGCTGCAGCGCCGCGGTGGCCTTTTTGCGGCCGGTGCTGTCGCGGCCCAACCTGACGATCCGCACCGGCGCCCAGGTGGCGCGGGTGGTGGTGGAAGACGGCCGCGCCGTGGGCGTGCAGCTGTGCCCGCCCAAGGGCGGCGGCGAGGGCGAGCTGCTGCGTGCCAGCCGCGAGGTGGTGCTGGCCGCCGGCGCCATCAACACCCCGCAGATCCTGCAGCTCTCCGGCATTGGCGACCCCGAGGACCTGACCCCGCACGGCATCGACGTCGTGCACGCCCTGCCCGGCGTCGGCCGCAACCTGCAGGACCACCTGGACTACATCCTCAGCTACCACTGCAAGACCCACGCGTCCGTGGGCCTGGCGCTGAGCGCGGTGCCCAAAACGCTGAGCGAACTGACCCGCTACATGCTCTCCGGCCGCGGCATGTTCGCCTCCAACGCCGCCGAGGCCGGGGGCTTCGCCCGCTCGGCGCCGGACAAGGCCGTGCCCGACCTGCAGTTCCATTTCGTGCCCTCGCGGCTGGAGGACCATGCCCGCGTGCTGCGCTATGGCTATGGCTTCTCGATCCACGTTTGCGATCTGGAGCCGGAAAGCCGCGGCCGCATCAGCCTGGCCAGCGCCGACCCGCTGGCCGACCCGGCCATCGACCCCATGTACCTGAGCCATCCCAACGACATCGCCAAGCTGCGCGCCGGCATCAAGCTGGTGCGCAAGATCATCGGCCAGCCGGCCTTCGCGCCGCACCGGGGCGAGGAGATCTTCCCCGGCCCCAAGGTGCAGAGCGACGAAGAGATCGACGCCGCGATCCGCCGCAATGCCGAGACCGTTTACCACCCGGTGGGCAGCTGCCGCATGGGCGGCGACGAGCTGGCCGTGGTGGATGCGCGCCTGCGCGTGCACGGCATCGACGGGCTGCGCATCGCCGATGCCTCGATCATGCCCACGGTACCGCACGGCAACACCAACGCGCCCTGCATGGTGATCGGTGAGAAGGCGGCGAGGATGATTCTGGAAGACCAGGGCGCGTCGCCGGCGACGGCCGCGGCCGCCCAGGCGGCCTGAGCGCCGACGGCGGCCCCGGTCCCGGCCGCGGCAGACGGCTGCCACAGCTCAGAGGGGCTACGGCGCGGGGGTGATGTTGCGGGGGTAATGTCGTGGGGGTGATGGCGCGGTGGCGCCGTGGGTAACCCTAGTCGTACTGGTGCAGCGTGGCCGCGAGCTCCTCGCGTAGCGCCGCGCGCAGGGCCTGCGGCCCGCGCACCTCCACATCGGCGCCAAAGCGCAGGATGTCGCGCAGCAACTCCGTGGGCTGGCCGTAAGGCACCTGCAGGCGGTAGCGGCCGTCGTCCAGGTCCTCGCCCTGCTGGTCGCGATGCCAGGTTTCGCTGCGCACCCAGCGTGCCGCGCGCGCGCTGAACACCAGATCCGCGGTGGCCTGCGGGGCGCCGGAAAAGATGCCGTAGCTGGCGGCCAGCTCGGCGTCGAGCTGGGCCTCGCCCACATCCCGCGCCGGCTCTTCGACCACCCGGGCGTGGCTGATGCGATCCAGCGAGAAGGTGCGCAGCCCCTGGCGGCTGTGGCACCAGGCGTCCAGGTACCAGACATCGCGGTAGTGCACCAGGCGCTGCGGCGAGACGGTGCGCTCGGAGTGCTGGTCGCGGGCCCGGTCGTGGTAATGCATGGCCACCTGCCGGCGCCGGGCCAGCCCCTCGGCCACGATGTGGAACCAGTCGCCTTGCGGGCGGGCGTTCATCGACAGGATGCGCACGCGACGAATCAGCTCACCGGCGCCGGTGTACTTGCCCGCCAGGATCTGCTCCAGCTTTTGCCGGAAGGGCCGCAGCATCTCGCTGACCATGCCCTGCCCCGATTCGCCCAGAAACTTGATTGCCGCCAGCATCGCCACCAGCTCGCGGCTGGTCAGCCACAAGCCCGGCAGCTCCCAGGCATCCTGCCCCGCCGCGTAGAGGTAGCCGTTGCGTTCGCGGTCGTAGACCAGCGGGGCGTTGAGCTGGTCGCGCAGCGTTTCGATACCGCGCTTGGCCGTGGCCCGCGAGCATTCCATGCGCTGCATGATCTCTTCCATCGAGATCGGCACGCGGCGGCCGGAAAACAACCGGTGCAGCTCGTAGATGCGGTCGAACTTGTCCATGGTCGGCTCGTGGGTCGGTGGTTCAGGGGGCCGGGGGTATCGGGCGGTTGCCGCGCGCTTCGACGGCAATGACCAGGTCGCTGCGCGGCTCGGTCTGGCAGGCCAGGATCAGCCCCTGGGCCTGCTCGTCCAGGCTCAGTGGCGGGTGCTGGGGCTTGCGGCTGGCAATGCGGCCGGCCTGCAGCGTGCAGCGGCAGCTGCGGCACATGGCGGCCTTGCACTGGTGCGGGAAAGGCAGCCCGGCCGCCAGCGCGGCCTCCAGCACGCTTTGCCCCGCGGCCACGCGCAAGACACGCCCGCTGGGCTCCAGGCGCACGGCATGCACGGCGCCGGCCGGCGCCGCGGCGGCGGCCCGAGCGGGCCGCCGACGGAGCCAGGACCAGAACCGGGGCCAGCAGCCGCGGGGCTTCGGGGGTGTGGGACTCGCCGCCATCTCGGGATGGGAGCATACTGGGCTTGCCGGCCGGGGTGCGGCTGCCCCGGCGAGGAGGAGTGCGATGCCTGCAACGCCGCCGCGGCGACAGGCGCCCACCGCGGGCCCTGCCCACCGCCACCCTCGGCGCCCCCTGCGGGGGCCAGCCTTCCCTCTGTTGTCCGCCCCTGGCGCCCTGCGCCGCTCGAAACGCGGCCCCAGCGCTTCGGCGTGGCGTGGCGTCATCCTGTTGCTTCTGGTGCTGGCCCTGCTGCTGCCGGCCTGCAGCACCCTGCCCCCGGCACCGACCGCCACGCTGGGCGGGGTGGACGAAGCCACGCTGGTCTCGGGCCGCCTGCTGTTCACGCGCCCCCCGGCGGCCGCCGCCGACCTGCCCCGCGACCTGCTGGCCAGCGACGCCGCGATGGACGATTTCCTGCACCGCGTCATCACGCGCCCGCATGCCGACGAGCGCGCGCGGCTGCAGGCGCTGCTGCGCGAGCTGCGCTACGCCGGGCGGCTGGAGATCGACTACGCGGCGCGCGACACCCACAGCGCGAGCCACACCTTTCACAGCGGCCGTGGCAACTGCCTGTCCTTCACCCACCTGACCATCGCGCTGACCCGCGGCCTGGGGCTGTCGGCCCGCTACCAGCTGGTGGATGTGCCCGTGCTCTCCGAGCAGGCGGGCGACCTGCTGCTGCAATACCGCCACGTGAATGCGCTGATCGTGACCCGCGGCGGGCAGAAGCTGGAGGTCGATTTCAACCCGGACCTGGGCAACCGCAGCTACCCGCGGCGGATCATCAGCGATGCGCACGCCCGCGCGCTGCACTACAACAACCTCGCGGCCGAGTCGCTGCAGCGCGGCGACATGCGCGAGGCCTTCGCCCGCCTGCGGCTGGCGATCGAGACCGAAGCCCAGGCGGCCGCGCCCTGGGTCAACCTGGGCGTGCTGTACCGGCGTGCCGGCGTTGCGGCCGCGGCCGAGTCCGCCTGGCTGGCGGCCCTGGAACGCGCGCCGCGCACCACGGCCGCGCGGCAGAACCTGCTGAACCTGTATCGCGCACAGCGGCAGTACGCGCAGGCGGGACTGATGCAGGCCGAGCTGGACCGCGTGCAGGCGCGCAACCCCTATTACCACCACGAGCGCGCCCTGCGCGCCCTGCACGCGGGCCGCGCGCGGCAGGCGCTGGACCCGGTCCTGGAGGCGCTGCGGCTGCAACCGCGCGAAGCGATGTTCTACGCCACGCTGGCCGAGGTGCAATGGCAACTGGGCGAGCGCCGCGCGGCGAGGCTGAACCTGCGCCGCGCGCTCAAGCTCAGCGTTGACCCGGCCCTGAACGCCACCTGGGAGGCCCGCCTGGCCGAGCTGAGCCCGCGCGCCTGAGCCTGCGGGTCCGCCCTAAACCGCCACCGGCGCCTTGATATGCGGGTGCGGGTCGTAGCCCTCGATGGCGATGTCCTCGAAGCGGTAGCTGTAGAGGTCGGGCGCCTTGTTCAGCAGCAGCCGCGGCAAGGGGCGTGGCTCGCGCGCCAGCTGCGTGCGCGCCTGCTCAAGGTGGTTGCTGTACAGGTGCACATCGCCGCCGGTCCAGACAAAGTCGCCCGGCGCCAGGTCGACCTGTTGCGCCACCATGTGGGTCAGCAGCGCGTAGCTGGCGATGTTGAAGGGCACGCCCAAAAACAGATCGCAGGAGCGCTGGTACAGCTGGCAGGACAGCCGCCCGTCGGCCACGTAGAACTGGAACAGCAGGTGGCAGGGCGGCAGCGCCATCTGCTCGACCAGCCCCACGTTCCAGGCCGAAACGATATGCCGGCGCGAGTCGGGGTTGTGGCGCAGCCCGTCCAGCAGGGCCTCGATCTGATCGATCTGGCCGCCGTTGTAATCGGGCCAGCTGCGCCACTGGCTACCGTACACGGGGCCGAGGTTGCCGTTCTCGTCGGCCCACTCGTCCCAGATCGAGACGCCGTTGGCCTTCAAATACGCGATGTTGGTGTCGCCCGACAAAAACCACAGCAGCTCGTGGATGATCGAGCGCAGGTGCAGCTTTTTGGTGGTGACGAGCGGGAAGCCGGCGCCCAGATCAAAGCGCATCTGCGCGCCGAAGATCGAGCGCGTGCCGGTACCGGTGCGGTCGGCCTTGTCGCTGCCCTCGTCCAGCACCTTCTGCATCAGGTCCAGGTAGGCGCGCATCTCAAGCCCCCTTCGCGCGCTGGGCGCGCTTGGCCGACTTGGCCGACTTGGCCGACTTTTCCGGCACCGCCGCCGCGGCATCGGGCGGCAGCTGGTTGCGGCGGTAGGCCAGCAACATGATCAGCGCACCGGCCACAATCATCGGCGCGCTGAGCAGCATGCCCATCGTCAGCCAGTCGAAGGCCAGAAAGCCGATGTGCGCGTCCGGCGTGCGGAAGAACTCCACGAATGTGCGAAAGCTGCCGTACAGCAACAGGAACAACCCCGAGGTCGCCATCATCGGCCGCGGCTTGGCCGCGAACCAGTGCAGCACGAGCAGCATCACCACGCCCTCCAGCGCCGCCTCGTACAGCTGCGAGGGGTGGCGCGGCTCCGGGCCGGCCTGCGGGAAGACCATGCCCCAGGGCATGTCGGTCACGCGGCCATAGAGCTCGGCATTGATGAAGTTGCCCAGTCGGCCGGTCAGCAGCCCCGCGGGCACCACGACGGCCAGAAAGTCGGTGACCTGCCACCAGTGGTAGCGATGCTTGCGGGCAAAAAAGGCCATGGCCACCAGCACGCCCAGCAGGCCGCCGTGAAAACTCATGCCCCCCTTCCACACCTGCACCAGGTAGATGGGGTCGGCCGCGAAGCGCTCGAAGTTGTAAAAGAGCACATAGCCAATGCGGCCGCCAGCAATGACGCCAAGCACCGTATAAAAGACCAGATCGCCCACCTGGTCGCGGTTCCAGCCCTGGCGGGCCACATGCGCCAGCCGGGTGCGGCGCACCGCCAGCCACCAGGCCAGGTAAAAGCCGGCGAGGTAGGACAGGCCGTACCAGTGAATCTGCAGCGGCCCCAGCGACAGGGCGACGGGGTCAAAGCCCGGGTGGACGAGCATGGCGCTCCCTTGCGCGATATCTGGCCGCGGATGATACCGGGCCGGTGCAAAGCGCCGGTGACAGCCCCTGCCCGCCGGCCACAAAAAAAGCCCCGGTGAGTTGCCTCACCGGGGCCCTTGGCAGCTTGGGGCGTGGCAGCCCCTGCGGTCACCGCAACGGTGACGCGCGGCTTTACATCATGCCGCCCATGCCGCCCATGTCGCCGCCCGGCATCGCCGGGGCCGCGTCGTCCTTCGGAATCTCCGCGACCATCGCTTCGGTGGTCAGCAGCAGGCCCGAGATCGAAGCGGCGTTTTGCAGCGCGGTGCGGGTCACCTTGGTCGGGTCCAGGATGCCGAACTCAAGCATGTCGCCGAACTCGCTGGTGGCCGCGTTGTAGCCGTAGTGGCCTTCGCCGTCCAGCACCTTGTTCACGACCACGCTGGGCTCGTCACCGGAGTTGTAGGCGATCTGGCGCAGCGGCTCCTGGATCGCGCGACGCAGGATGGCGATGCCGGCGTTCTGGTCGGCATTGGCGCCTTCCAGGCTGTCCAGCGCCTTCAGCGCGCGGATCAGGGCCGTGCCACCGCCCGGCACCACGCCTTCCTCGACGGCGGCGCGGGTGGCGTGCAGCGCGTCTTCGACGCGGGCCTTCTTCTCCTTCATCTCGACTTCGGTCGCGGCGCCGACCTTGATCACCGCAACACCGCCGGCCAGCTTGGCCACGCGCTCCTGCAGCTTTTCCTTGTCGTAGTCGGAGGTGGCTTCCTCGACCTGGGCGCGAATCGACTCGATGCGGGCCTGAATGTCCGAGGAGGAACCGGCGCCATCGACGATGGTGCAGTTTTCCTTGGTCACCACGACCTTCTTGGCCGAACCCAGCATGTCGATGTTCGCCTTCTCGAGCTGCATGCCCTTCTCTTCGGCGATCACGACGCCGCCGGTCAGCACGGCGATGTCGTCCAGCATGGCCTTGCGGCGGTCACCAAAGCCCGGGGCCTTGACGGCGCAGACCTTGACGATGCCACGCATGTTGTTGACGACCAGCGTGGCCAGGGCCTCGCCTTCGACGTCTTCGGCCACGATCAGCAGCGGGCGGCTGGACTTGGCCACGCCTTCCAGCAGCGGCAGCAGGTCGCGAATGTTGCCGATCTTCTTGTCGAACAGCAGCACCAGCGGGTTTTCCAGCTCGACCTGCATGGTCTGCTGGTTGGTCACGAAGTACGGCGACAGGTAGCCGCGGTCGAACTGCATGCCTTCGACGACATCCAGCTCGTCGCCCAGGCCCGAGCCTTCCTCGACGGTGATCACGCCTTCCTTGCCGACCTTCTCCATCGCCTCGGCGATCTTCTGGCCGATCGACTCGTCGGCGTTGGCCGAGATCGTGCCGACCTGGGCAATGGCCTTGGAGTCGTCACAGGGCTTGGACAGGCCGTGCAGCTCTTCGACAACGCTGGTCACAGCCTTGTCGATGCCGCGCTTGAGGTCCATCGGGTTCATGCCGGCGGAGACGGCCTTGATGCCCTCGCGCAGGATGGCCTGGGCCAGCACGGTCGCCGTCGTGGTGCCGTCACCGGCCACATCGGAGGTCTTGGAAGCGACTTCCTTGACCAGCTGGGCGCCCATGTTCTCGAACTTGTCTTCCAGTTCGATTTCCTTGGCAACGGACACGCCGTCCTTGGTGATGGTGGGCGCGCCGAAGCTCTTGTCCAGAACCACGTTGCGACCCTTGGGGCCCAGCGTGACCTTGACGGCGTTGGCCAGCGTATTCACGCCCGTCAGCATCTTCTGCCGGGCGCTATCGGAAAACTTGACTTCTTTGGCAGCCATTTCTCAATCCTTCTTCTGAAAATCTAAAAATGCGGACCCGACGGGTCGGCGGTCGGGTCGGACGCGTGATCGGCGCGGAGCGGAAAGTCGTCGATTCGAGGCGGCGAGCGCAGGCCATAGCAGCGCTATGGTCCAGCGAGCCAACGAAGAAGCGGCGGCTTTCAGCCCGCGCCGGCGCGTGGCCGGCCCGAGCGGCGGCCCGCTTTATTCAACGACCGCCATGATGTCGTCTTCGCGCATCACCAGCAGTTCCTGGCCATCCACCTTGACCTCGGTGCCGGAGTACTTGCCGAAGAGCACGGTGTCACCAGCCTTCACGGCCAGCTCGCGGACCTTGCCGTCGTCGAGCTGCTTGCCGGTGCCGACAGCGACGATCTCGCCACGCGAGGGCTTTTCGGCCGCGGTATCCGGAATAACGATGCCGCCGGGCGAAGTCGTTTCTTCTTCCAGGCGCTTGACGATCACGCGATCGTGCAGAGGACGCAGGCTCATTGTTTGATCTCCCAATGATTGAATCGAAAGCATCCAAGGCCCCCGTCGCGATGCGACGCGGACCACAGGTACGGCCGGCGAGCTTTGGCACTCCCCGGTTGCGAGTGCCAAGGTTGGGGACATGGGGGGACCTTTCAAGAGGCCGGGCAATTTTTTTTGCGATCGGGGCCAATTTTTTGCCGCCAGCGCGGCACGTCCCTTGCTCGCTGCTGTCATAGCCATACACCGCCGGCGGCGGGATGCCGCGGGCCGGGCCACTACAAGCAAGGAGACCGCGCAATGTCATTGCTCGCCAGCTATCGCGAACAGTTCCAGTCCCGCCAGGAAGAGGAAATGTCCCTGGAGGACTACCTCGCCCTGTGCCGCGAGGACCCGCTGGCCTGGGCCACCCCGGCCGAACGCATGCTGGCGGCCATCGGCGAGCCGCAAAGCGTCGACACCCGCCACGAGCCGCGGCTGTCGCGCATCTTCTCCAACCGCGTGATCCGCCGCTACCCGGCCTTTGCCGAGTTTTACGGGCTGGAAGATGTCATCGAGCAGATCGTGGCCTACTTCCGCCACGCCGCGCAGGGCCTGGAGGAGCGCAAGCAGATCCTGTACCTGCTGGGCCCGGTGGGCGGCGGCAAAAGCTCGCTGGCCGAGCGGCTCAAGGCCCTGATGGAGCTGCACCCGGTCTATGCGCTGCAGGGCTCGCCGATCAACGAATCGCCGCTGGGCCTGTTCCACCCCGAGCGCGACGGGCCGGCGCTGTATGAGGAATACGGCATCCCCGCGCGGGTGCTCGGCGGCATCGCCTCGCCCTGGGCGGTGAAGCGGCTGGACGAATACGGCGGCGATCTGTCGCAGTTCAAGGTGGTGCGCCTGCAGCCCAGCGTGCTGCGCCAGGTGGCCATCGCCAAGACCGAGCCCGGCGACGAGAACAACCAGGACATCTCCGCGCTGGTCGGCAAGGTCGACATCCGCAAGCTGGAGCAGCATGCGCAGCACGACCCCGACGCCTATGCCTACTCCGGCGGGCTGTGCCTGGCCAACCAGGGCCTGCTCGAGTTCGTGGAGATGTTCAAGGCGCCGATCAAGATGCTGCATCCGCTGCTGACGGCCACCCAGGAAGGCAACTACAAGGGCACCGAGGGCCTGGGCGCCATCCCCTTCCAGGGCGTGGTGCTGGCGCACAGCAACGAATCGGAGTGGCAGAGCTTTCGCAACAACCGCCACAACGAGGCTTTCCTGGACCGCGTCTACATCGTCAAGGTGCCCTACTGCCTGCGCGTCTCCGAGGAGGAGAAGATCTACGCCAAGCTGCTGCGGCAAAGCTCGCTGGCCGAGGCGCCCTGCGCCCCCGGCACGCTGAACATGCTGGCGCAGTGGAGCGTGCTGACCCGACTGCAGGAGCCCGAGAACTCGGCCATCGTGACCAAGATGCGGGTCTACGACGGCGAAAACCTCAAGGACACCGAGCCCTCGGCCAAGTCGATTCAGGAATACCGCGACTTTGCCGGGGTCGACGAGGGCATGAGCGGCTCCTCCACCCGCTTCGCCTTCAAGGTGCTCTCGGCCACCTTCAATTACGACCCCGAAGAGGTGGCCGCCAACCCGGTGCACCTGATGTACATCCTCGAGCAGCGCATCCTGCGTGAGCACCTGCCCGAGGACACCCAGCGCCAGTGGCTGGACTACATCAAGGGCCACCTGGCCAATAAATACGCCGAGTTCATCGGCAAGGAGATCCAGACCGCCTACCTGGAGAGCTACTCCGAGTACGGCCAGAACATCTTCGACCGCTACGTCACCTTCGCCGACTACTGGATCCAGGACGAGGACTACCGCGACCCGGATACCGGCGCCATCTTCGACCGCAAGCAGCTCAACGAGGAGCTGGAGAAGATCGAAAAGCCCGCCGGCATTGCCAACCCCAAGGATTTCCGCAACGAGATCGTCAACTTCGTGCTGCGGGCCCGGGCCAACAACGAGGGCCGCAACCCGCACTGGACCAGCTACGAAAAGCTGCGCGAGGTGATCGAGAAGAAGATGTTCAGCTCCACCGAGGAGCTGCTGCCGGTGATCTCCTTCAACGCCAAGGCCACGGCCGACGAGGCCAGCAAGCACGAAAGCTTCGTGGCCCGCATGGTCGAGAAGGGCTACACCGAAAAGCAGGTGCGCCTGCTCTGCGAGTGGTACCTGCGCGTTCGCAAGTCCTCCTGAAGGCGGCCCCAGCATGTTCAGGGATGAGCAACAGGGGCACGACCCCCACCCGGAGCTGGCGGCCCGCAAGGCAGGCCCCTCAACGGGCGCCCGCGCCGTCCAACGCGCACTGCGGTGTCCGCGCCGGGTGCTGGGTTGGGGAACTGTAGGGAGCGCGCGGCCGGCCGGAGGATTAGGCCCGCAGGGGGGTGGGCATGGATGCCCGCCCCTTTTCGTCGCGGCAGGACGCCGCGTCGAAAAGCCCCGGAGGACGGACGAAGCACGCGCGACCGTGTTCCCCGGCCCAGCACCCGGCGCCCGCGCGCCAATGGTCCGATTCGCTCTGCCTGCCGCCTCTCCCGCGCGGTCGCGAATGATTGGGGGGGCGGCATGAGCATCTTCATCGACCGGCGCCTGAACGACCGGCACAAAAGCACGGCCAACCGCGCCCGCTTTCTGCGCCGCTACAAGGCGCAGATCCGCCGTTCGCTGGACGAGGTGGTCAGCCAGCGGCGCATCCGCGACTTCGAGCGCGGCGCCAAGGTGCGGCTGCCCTCGCGCGACATCGGCGAGCCGCAGTTCTCCTTTGGTCAGGGCGGCGATCGCGAGATCGTGCACCCCGGCAACCGCGAGTTTCAGGCCGGCGACAAGCTGCCGCGGCCGCGCGAGCAGGGCCAGGGGGATGGCGAGGGCGAGCCCGGCGAAGGCGGCGAGAGCATGGATGAATTCCTGTTCACACTGTCGCGCGAGGAGTTCATGCAGCTCTTCTTCGACGACCTCGAGCTGCCGCGCCTGGCCCGCACCCAGGTGGGCCAACTTACCGAGCTGCGCCCGCGGCGGGCCGGCTACACCACCTCCGGCACGCCCTCGAACCTGGCCGTACTGCGCTCGCTGCGCAATGCGCTGGCGCGGCGCATCGCATTGAAGGCCCCGCTGGAGCGCGCGCTGGCCGAGGCGCGCGAGGCCGGCGCGCCGCAGGCCGAGATCGAGGTGCTGGAGCGGCGCCTGGCGGCCGTGCCCTGGGTCGACGATTTCGACCTGCGCTTCGTCAACAAGGCCATGCGCCCCGAGCCGGTGACCCGGGCCGTGATGTTCTGCCTGATGGACGTGTCGGCCTCGATGGACGAGCAGCGCAAGGATCTGGCCAAGCGTTTCTTCACGCTGCTCTACCTGTTCCTGAGTCGCAAATACGAGGCCGTCGAGATCGTGTTCATCCGCCACACCTCGGATGCCGAGGAGGTCGACGAGGACACCTTCTTCCACGACCGCAAGTCCGGCGGCACGGTGGTCTATTCGGCGCTCAAGCTCTTGAGCGAAGTCATCGAGGAGCGCTACAGCGACGGCTGGAACCTGTACGCCGCGCAGGCCAGCGATGGCGATGCCTTTGGCGCCGACATCGAGAAAAGCCGCGCCGCGCTGGAGGCGCTGCTGCCGCGCCTGCGCTATTTCGCCTACCTGGAGGTCGGCAATGCCTCCGGCCGCACCAGCGCGCTGGCCGGCGCCTATGCGCGCATCAGCCACCCGGCCTTCGCGATGGCCCAGGCCTGCCACCGCAACGAGATCTACCCGGTGCTGCGGACCCTGTTCGCACGCGAGACCGGCAAGGCGCAGGCATGAGTGCCCGCAAAGCCCCCGGCGAGCCGCTGATTGCCGGCTCCGACTGGACCTTCCCGCGCCTGGAGCAGATCGACCTGGCCGTGCGCGAAACGGCCTGCAACCGCTTTGGCCTGGATGTGTACCCCAACCAGATCGAGGTCATCGCCTCCGAGCAGATGCTCGACGCCTATGCCTCGCTGGGCCTGCCGATCCACTACCCGCACTGGAGCTTTGGCAAGGCCTTCATCCGCCACGAGCAGGCCTACAAGCGCGGCCATGCCGGGCTGGCCTACGAGATCGTCATCAACTCCAACCCCTGCATCAGCTACCTGATGGAGGAAAACACGCTGGCGATGCAGGCGCTGGTTATTGCCCATGCGGCCTATGGCCACAACAGCTTCTTCAAGGGCAATTACCTCTTCCGGCAGTGGACCCAGGCCGACGCCATCATCGACTACATGGTCTTCGCCCGGCGCTATGTGCTGGAGTGCGAAGACCGCCACGGCCCGCAGGCCGTCGAGGCCATCCTGGATGCCGCGCATGCGCTGATGCACCACGGCGTGGACCGGTACCACCACCCGCGGCCGCTGTCGGCCGAGGCCGAGGCCCAGCGCCTGGCCGAGCGCGCGCAGCACGACTGGAAAAACTTCGACGACATCTGGCGCACGCTGCCCGCGCGGCGCCAGCGCGAGGTGCCCGAACGCGCGCGCCGCGGCCGTCGCGTCCCCGAAGAGCCGCAGGAGAACCTGCTGTATTTCATCGAGAAGCACGCGCCGGCGCTGGAGCCCTGGCAGCGCGAGCTGATCCGCATCGTGCGCAAGCTGGCGCAGTATTTCTACCCGCAGGGCCAGACCAAGGTGATGAACGAGGGCTGGGCCAGCTTCTGGCACTACACCCTGCTCAACGCCCTCTACGACGAGGGCCAGGTGGCCGATGGCTGCCTGATGGAGATTCTGGCCAGCCATACCAACGTGGTCTTCCAGCCCGGCTTTGACCACCCCGGCTACTCCGGCATCAACCCCTATGCGCTGGGCTTTGGCATGTTCCGTGAACTGCGGCGCATCTGTGAGGAGCCCACCCGCGAGGACCGGCATTTCTTCCCCGACATCGCCGGTGGCGACTGGCAGCGCGTGCTGGACTTCGCCATGCGCCAGTTCAAGGACGAATCCTTCATCGCCCAGTTCCTGTCGCCGCGGCTGATTCGCGAGCTGCACCTGTTCGCGGTGGCCGATCACAGCGACGACCCGGAGTTCGTGTCGATCGACGCCATCCACAACGAGGAGGGCTACCGCCGGCTGCGCACGCTGCTGGCGCGGCAGTACGCCCGCGAATCGATGGTGCCGGACATCCAGGTCACCGACTTCGACCTGCGCGGCGACCGCAGCCTGACGCTGACCCATTACCAGCGGCGCGGCCGCCCGCTGAGCCAGGAGGTCAACGCCGTGCTCGACCACCTGCAAAGCCTGTGGAGCTACCCGGTGCACCTGGAAACGCGCGACGAATCCGGCGCGCTGGTGCGGGCCGCCGCCGAGGGCGAGGCCGAGGCCGACGAAGAGGACGAGGGCGGCGGGCTGATCATCCGGCCCTGAGGCCTGGCACGGGCGCGCTCCGTGCCGCCGCCGCTCAGTGCCTAACCGCCGCCCCGCTCCGCGTGACCCTTCGGGCCGGCGCCCCGACGCCCATGGCGCCCGCTGGGCACGCAGGCCAACAGCTGCTCCGGCACCGCGCGGCAGTAGCCCGATAAGGCCTCGCCGTGCCGCCCGGTGGTCGTGCATTCCTGCTCGACGGCGCGGCCGCTGCAGGCCGCCAGCGCCAGCGGCGGTGGGCCCGCGGTCGCCCGTGCCAGCTGCGGCGCCGTCGAGTCGGCGCCGGCGCCCCCGGCCGAGGGGCCGGGGCAGGCGATGGCGCTGCCCATGCCGATTCCGGTGCCGGCAATGAGAGTGCCACCCATCGCCACCAGCACCGCGGCGACGCGCCGGCTCATCAGGCCGCCTCGGCAATCATCAGGTGGGCGTGCAGCGGGTGCTCCTTGGGCACGCAGGCCTTCACCGCGGCGCTGACGCGCAGCGCCTGGGGCCGGCGCCGCGGCCGCGGCGGCGGGGTGTGCTCGTCGATGGCCGGCAGGTAGGGCAGCGTCGGCTCGGGCTCGGCCTCGGCCCAGGCCTGGGCGGTCGCCTCCAGCAGGGCGGCAAACGCATGCGGCGGCAAAAAGATTTCCTGGTGCATTCCTCACTCCCGGCCGTCGTGGGCCTGTCCTCAAGTGTCGGGGTCCAGCTTAGGGAGCGAATCTGGAGGCAATGTGGAGATTGGTTGTGGAGCCTGTGGAATCGCAGTTGCGGCCGCTAAGCTGCCGCCATGAACCTGCGCACCAAGCTGTTTTTGATCAGCGGGCTGACCGTCGGCGGCGTGGCCTTGCTGGCGCTGCTGCTGTTGCAGTCGCTGACCCAAAGCAGCTTTCGCGACTACCAGCAGGCGAGCCGCGACGAGGCCGCGCGCGCCCTGGGCGCCGAACTGCAGCAGGCCTATGCGCAAGGCGGCGACTGGCGCGGCGTGCTGCGGGAGGCCTACCGCTGGCCACAGATGCACCTGCCGCTGCCACGCGCCCGCGGGCCACGCGAGCGCGGCGGGCCGGCACCGGGCAGCGGGCCGGCACCGGGCGGCGAGCAAGCCCACGGCGGCATGGGCCCCGGCGGGCCGCGCGGCTATGGCGAACGCGCGGATCGCGATGGCGCGCCCCGCCGCGAGGGTGAACCGCGCCCTCGGGCGCCGGAGGCCGCGGGCGATGGCGAGCCGCCGGGCCGGCGCGGGCCGGGCGCGGGCCGCCCGCCGCGCGAG
>CAKZQS010000041.1 GCA_937141935.1 uncultured Ectothiorhodospiraceae bacterium | reverse complement strand
GCTTTGAGCCTGACCCTGACGCGCGTGTGCTGAGCACAAAGAAGGCGAACTACGGGCGCACGGGCGGCGAAATCAACATCAAGTGGCAGGCGGGCGTTTTTGTGGCCGAGGCTCAGCCGACCGGGCTTGATGCTCTGGCGGCGGGCGCGCGAGCGCGCGGGGCCTGAGCCCGGCCCCCCCGCGCGGCAGGGCGCCGCCCGATTGGGCATGATGCCGGCGGGGGGCGCCGGCGCGACGCCGGCCCCCGTGCTGATACCGACTGGCAATAATCAACTGCCAATACCACCTGGGAGACACGATGGGCATTGATGCCTCACGCCCGCTGGACGGACTGCGGGTCCTCGACCTGACCCGGCTGCTGCCGGGGCCCTACTGCACCTGGCAGCTCGCCGAAATGGGCGCCGATGTGCTGAAGATCGAAGACCCGAAGCTCGGCGATTACACCCGCAGCTTGAACCCGCAGATGTTCCGGCTGCTCAACGCCAACAAGCGCGGCGACGTGCTGGACTTCAAGCAGGCGGCGGATCGCGAGCGCTTTCTGACCGAGCTGGTGCCGCAGGCCGAGGTGGTGGTCGAGGGCTTTCGCCCCGGCGTGCTGGACAAGCTGGGCGTGGGCTACGCGGCCATCCGCGAAGCCAACCCGGCCATCGTCTATTGCGCCATCACCGGCTATGGCCAGGACGGCCCCTACCGCGACCACGCCGGCCATGACCTGAACTACTGCGGCTACAGCGGCCTGCTGGAACAGACCGGCCACCCGGATCGCGAGCCGGCGCCGATCTCCTTCCAGATCGCCGATCTCGCCGGCGGTGCGCAAAGCGCCAGCATCGGCATCCTGGCCGCCGTGCTGGCAGCACGGGCCACGGGGCAGGGCCGCTTTGTCGACATCTCGATGACCGACTGCACCGCGGCCCTGCAGGTGGTGCAAATGGCCAGCCTGCTGGCCCGTGGCGAGGACCCGCCCCGCGGCCGCGACATGCTCAGCGGCGGGCTGCCCAACTACCGGGTCTACGCCTGCGCCGACGGCCGTTTTCTGGCGCTGGGCGCCCTGGAGCACAAGTTCTGGCTGCGCTTTTGTCAGGCCGTCGGCCGCGAGGATCTGGCCCGCGCACCGCTGGCCCCGGGCGCGAAATCCGAGGCGATCATGCAGGAGGTCGCCGCGCTGCTGGCCACCCGCAACCGCGATGACTGGATGGCGCTGCTGGGCCCGGCCGACTGCTGCGCCAGCCCGGTGCTCACCCCCGCCGAAGCGTTGGAGAACCCGCACCTGCGCGAACGCGGCGTATTCGTCGGCAGCGGCGCCGAAGCCACCATCGCACTCCCCATCCGCTTCAGCGAAACGGCTTAGCGTCCCCACGATGGTCCTGCGGTAGGCGTGGGGGCAATGAATCGGAACGTATTGGGCGCGGCGTCGGGAAGCGGCGCCGCTTCGGGGGCCGTGGGCCTGGCGCCGTAAGGGTCGGCGCACAGGGCCAGCGCAGCAGCCTCCCGGGGGGCACTTGCGCCGCTGCGCGGTTCCCGGCCGGTCGTCCCGCTTGGTGGGGCCGGCTTGAGGGGGCGTCCGTGCCCCCGCAAGCCTCAATCCGCCGTCCGGGCGGATTGACCCCAGTCGCGTGCCGCCCGTCCGGCGCAAGGCCTAACAGCCCGGGAGGCTGCTGCGCTGCCCCTTGACCGCGATGGCGCCACCTCATCCACGGCAGGGTGTCGCCGCCGACCCGGGCGCTCCGGGGTGTGCGTCCGATGGCGACTGCCTGAAAGCCTTCGCCCCGCGTCCAGGGCGCTGCGGGCCCCCGGCCGGCATGAAGCGTGCTCGCCGGACGCCGGTGTGGCGAATGGGGGCAAGCGGCCCGGACGGCCGCTTGAGCCCCGTGCAGGCAGGACGCCTGCTCGGGGCGACCCCACCGAGCCATACCGGCGGGAGGGCACCGCGCAGCGGCGAGTGCGCAGCCGGTCGGGGGCCCGGAGCGCCCGATCGAAACTGAGTAATGTGTCGGCCTGAAGCGGGCAAAAAAAAGGGCCCGCGGTGCGGGCCCTTGCAGAGTAGGGTTTGGCTGAGGGCAGGGTGCCCCGAGGCCGTGCCGTCGTCTTATTTTTCCAGGACGGCCGTCACGCCCATGCCGCCGGCGGCACAGATCGAGATCAGGCCGCGGCCGCCCTTGTTCTCGTCGAGAATCTTGGCCAGCGTCGCCACGATGCGCGCACCGGTGGCGGCGAAGGGGTGGCCCATCGCCAGCGAGCTGCCCTTGACGTTGAGCTTGTCCATGTCGATGGCGCCCAGCGGCTTGTCGCGACCCAGGTATTCCTTGCAGAAGCGCTCGTCCTGCCAGGCCTTGAGCGTGCACAGCACCTGCGCGGCGAAGGCCTCGTGGATTTCGTAGTAATCGAAGTCCTGCAGCGACAGGCCCAGGCGCTCCAGCATCGCCGGCACGGCGAAGGCCGGGGCCATCAGCAGGCCTTCGGCGCCGCGCACGAAGGCGTCCTTGGAGCTGTTCGCCTTGACGAAATCCACGCCGGCCGTCTGGCCGGTGATCAGCCAGGCCTGCACCGGCAGCTTGTTCGCCTTGGCGTAGTCCTCGCTGCACAGGAACACGGCGGCGGCGCCGTCGGTCAGCGGGGTGGAGTTGGCCGCGGTCAGCGTGCCGGCACCGCGCTTGTCGAAGACCGGCTTCAGCGTCGCCAGCTTCTCCAGCGTCGAGTCGGCGCGCAGGTTGTTGTCGCGGGTCACGCCGGCGTAGGGCACGACCAGGTCATCATAGAAGCCGGCCTCGTAGGCGGCGGCCGCCTTCTGGTGCGAGGCGTAGGCCAGCTGGTCCTGGTCGGCGCGGGGGATGTCCCAGGCCTGGGCCATGTCCTCACAGCTCTGGCCCATGCTCTTGCGCGTGCGCGCCTCGGCATTCGAGGGGATCTTCGGCGCTAGGTGCTTGGGCCGGATCTTGAGCAGGGCCTTGGCGCGGTCGGCGCCGGTCTTGGCCTGGTTGACCTCCATGAAGATGCGGCGCAGGCCATCGTTGACCATGATCGGCGCATCCGAGGTCGTGTCGGTGCCGGCGGCGATGCCGCACTCGATCTGGCCGGTGGCGATCTTGTTGGCGATCAGCAGCGTGGTTTCCAGGCTGGTGCCGCAGTACTGGCCGACGTCATAGGCCGGCGTTTGCGGGGCCAGCTTGGACTCCAGCACGGCCTCGCGGGTCATCACGTCCTGCGGGTTCAGCTTCAGCACCGTGCCGCCGGCCACCTCGCCCAGCACCTTGCCGGCCAGGTCGTACTTGTCGGCCACCGCGTTGATCGCGGCCGTCAGCATCTGGTGGTTGGAAATCTTCGAGTAGGCCGTGTTGGAACGGCAAAAGGGGATGCGGGCGCCGCCGACGACGGCGACGCGCTTGAGTTCTTGGCTCATGGGTTGGTCACTCCAAAAGTGCGTTGCAGCGCAACATAACCCGGCGACGATAGCAGAAACACCCCCTGCTGCGCTGCAACAATCGAGCGCTTTTGGCCTAGCTCGCGGGCTCCAGCGCCGCGTGGTCCAGCGCGTAGCCGCAGCCGTACACGGTGCGGAAGGGATCAGCCCCGCCCAGCGGCTCGCGCAGCTTGCGGCGCAGGTTCTTCATGTGGCTGTCGATGTTGCGCGCGTAGCCGGCGTAGTCGGTGCCGCGGGCGCGTTGCAGCAGGCGCTCGCGGGCGATGACCTCGCGCGGGTGCTCCAGGAAGGTGCGCAGCAGCGCGAACTCCAGCGGGGTGAGCTGCAGCGGCGTGTCGTCCACGCGGGCCTCGTGGGCGGCCGGGTCCAGCGTCAGCCGCCCCAGGCGCAGCGCGGCGCCGGCCGCGGCCGTGGTCGCCTCCGGCCGCAGGCGGCGCAGCACAGCCTTGGCCCGCGCCACGACCTCTCGCGGCGAGAAAGGCTTGCAGATGTAGTCGTCGGCGCCCAGCTCCAGGCCCAGCAGGCGGTCGATCTCGTCCACGCGGGCCGTCAACATGATGATGGCCAGATCGGGGCGCGGCCCCAGGGCGCGGCAGACATCCAGCCCGCTCATGCCGGGCAGCATCAGATCCAGCAGCAGCAGGTCGGGCGGCTGCCGCTGTACCTGCGCCAGCACCGCATCGCCGCGGTCGACCCAGTCCACCTGCATGCCCTCGGCCACGAAGTAGTCCTGCAGCAGGCGGGCGATCTTGGCTTCGTCTTCGGCGATCAGCACGCGTGCGTTCATGCGGCTTCCATGCCCGCACGGGGCAGTCTGAACTCGAATTCCAGGCCGCCCGCGGCGCTGGCCCGCGCCGTGATTCGGCCCCCGTGGGCCTGGATGATACCGGCACAGATGGCCAGGCCCAGCCCGCTGCCCTCGCTGCGCGTGCGGGCGCCGTCCACCCGATACAGGCGGTCAAAAAGCCGGGGCAGGGCGCTGGCCGGCACGCCGGGCCCGCTGTCGGCCAGCGCCAGGCAGGCCTCGGCGCCCTCGGCCCACACGCGAATGCGCACGGGCCCGGGCGTGGCGTAGCGGCGCAGGTTCTGCAGCAGGTTGTCCAGCACCTGCTGCAGCCGCCGCGCGTCGGCCTCGACCCGCGGGCCCTCGGGCAGCTCGGCTTCGATGACAAAGCCGCGCTCGCGCAGGGGCGGCGCGTGGCGTTCGAGCACCTCGGCGGCGAAGGCCCCCAGGTCCAGCGTTTCGCGTTGCAGGGGCAGGGCTCCGGCCTCACTGGCCGAGAGCAGGTGCAGATCCTCGACCAGCGCGCCCAGGTGGGCCACCTCGCCGGCCAGCGACTCCAAGGCCGCGGCGTCCGTGCGGCGCACGCCATCCTGCAGCGCCTCGATCTCCCCGCGCAGCACGGCCAGCGGCGTGCGTAGCTCATGGGCGATATCGGCCAGCCACTGCTGCTCGCGGCCGCGCGCGGCCGCCAGCGCCGCGCTCATGCGCCCGAAGTCGCGGGCCAGCGCGCCGAGTTCGTCGCGGCTGGGGTCGTCGATGGCGACGTCCAGCGCGCCCGCGGCGATGCGCTGCGTGGCGGCCTGCAGGCGGCGGATGCGGCCCAGCAGCAGCCCCGATAGCGCCCAGCCTACCAGCGCCGATAGCAGCAGGGCGCCGAGCGCCGTGGCCCACAGCGCCTGCTGCGCGCGGCGGGCGAAGGCGATGTCCAGCGGGTGCGCGCCATCGCCCAGCCGCGGCCAGGACAGCCAGCCCACCACCTCGCCCCGCGCCTGCAGCGCGAGCCAGACGGGGTCAGCGGCCGGCTCGCCATTGGTCAGGGGGCGTCGCTGCGCATCATGCAGCTGGTACAGGCGCACGCCCGGCGCCGGTGGCGGCGGCTCGCGCAGCGGGCGGCCCGCCCCCGGCCCGCGCCGGCCCGGCGGCTCGCCAT